>JBDRCE010000035.1:0-192284 GCA_043822005.1 Pseudomonadota bacterium
CTGCGCACCGGTCATCGAATCGGTTGTGGCCGGAATCTGCGCCGGTGCGGAAGGCTATTCGAGCGTGCTCAACGGGCGCTTCAAGGGCGGCTGGACCACGCGCCATTACGGCCGGCCTGGCGAGAAAATCCACGCCATCCAGATGGAGCTCGCGCAGAGCACCCACCTTGTGAGCGAGACCCGGCCTTACGATTTCGACGTCGAAAAGGCCGGGCGGCTGCGCGTTCACCTCAAGACCATTCTGAATTCAGTTGCTGACCTTGCAGCATCATTGGGAGGCCGATCATGACCAATCCGAGACACAACCAGCGCAACGTCTATCCACCGACCGGCACCGAGATTACGGCCAAGAGCTGGCTCACCGAAGCGCCGATGCGCATGCTGATGAACAATCTGCATCCCGATGTCGCCGAAAACCCGCACGAGCTGGTGGTCTATGGCGGCATCGGCCGGGCGGCGCGCACCTGGAAAGACTTCGACATGATTGTCGACAGTCTGAAGAAACTCAACGAGGACGAGACGCTGGTCGTCCAGTCGGGCAAGCCGGTGGCCGTTGTCCGCACCCATGTCGATGCGCCGCGCGTCCTGATCGCCAACTCCAACCTGGTGCCGCACTGGGCCAACTGGGACCATTTCAACGAGTTGGACAAGCGCGGGCTCGCGATGTACGGCCAGATGACCGCCGGCTCCTGGATCTATATCGGCACACAGGGCATCGTGCAGGGCACGTTCGAGACCTTCGCTGAGGCCGGCCGCCAGCATTACGGCGGCGATCTCAAGGGCAAGTGGATCCTGACAGGAGGCCTTGGCGGCATGGGCGGCGCCCAGCCGCTGGCTGCCGTCATGGCAGGCGCCTGCTGCCTCGCTGTCGAGTGCGACGAGACCCGCATCGATTTCCGGCTGCGCACCCGCTATGTCGACGAGAATGCGACGACGCTGGACGAAGCGCTTGAGATGATCGACCGCTGGACGAAGGCCGGCGAGGCGAAGTCGGTCGGCCTGCTCGGCAACGCCGCCGAGATCGTGCCCGAACTCTACCGCCGCGGCGTCAGACCCGACATGGTCACCGACCAGACCTCGGCGCACGACCCGCTCAACGGCTACCTGCCCAAGGGCTGGACGGTCGCCGAATGGCGCGAAAAGCGGGAGAGCGACCCGAAGGCGGTGGAGAAAGCCGCCCGTGCGTCGATGCGCGAGCATGTCGAGGCGATGGTCGCCTTCTGGAACGCCGGCGTGCCGACGCTCGACTACGGCAACAACATCCGCCAGGTCGCCAAGGACGAGGGCTTCGACAACGCCTTCGCCTTCCCCGGGTTCGTCCCGGCTTACATTCGACCGCTGTTCTGCCGCGGTATCGGTCCGTTCCGCTGGGCAGCACTCTCCGGCGATCCCGAGGACATCTACAGGACCGACGCCAAGGTCAAGGAACTCACGCCCGGCAACACGCATTTGCACAACTGGCTGGACATGGCGCGCGAGCGCATTGCCTTCCAGGGGCTGCCCGCGCGCATCTGCTGGGTCGGCCTCGGCGACCGCCACCGGCTCGGCCTCGCCTTCAACGAGATGGTGGCGTCGGGCGAGCTGAAGGCCCCGGTCGTCATCGGCCGCGATCACCTCGATTCCGGCTCGGTCGCCTCGCCCAACCGCGAGACCGAGGCGATGAAGGACGGATCCGACGCCGTGTCCGACTGGCCGCTGCTCAACGCGCTGCTCAACACCGCCTCGGGCGCCACCTGGGTGTCGCTGCACCATGGCGGCGGCGTCGGCATGGGCTTCTCGCAGCATTCCGGCATGGTGATCTGCGCCGACGGCACGGCCGATGCCGCGCGGCGTCTGGAGCGCGTGCTGTGGAACGACCCGGCGAGCGGCGTCATGCGCCATGCGGACGCCGGCTACGACATCGCGCTCGACTGCGCCAAGGAGAAGGGGCTGAGGCTCCCGGGCATCCTGGGGAATTAGTCGCCGGTCCCCTCATAGGCGAAATAGCCGAAATCCGCCGGTCTTGCCCGGCCGGACGTGTCGAAGGCTGCCATGCCCACAAAGGCGCCGGTGAAGGAGCCGTGCTCGCCGCGCCCGCCTTCGTCGGAGATCAGCGACTGGTCGAGTTCCGGCCCGACGCGGAGCCACTCGCCGCCAGTGGAATACGAGAACTGCAACGAAGCCCCGTCGACATCGGCGCGCAGGCCGATCTCGCCTTCCGCCGGCAGGGCGATGGGCTCTTCGAGGCCGAAGGTCAGCTTGCCGTTCTGCCAGTCGCCAAGGCAGGACATGATCATCAGCACGCGCCCAGCCTGCGGAGTGCGCGTCACCGGCAGGAAGTGGAACTTGTGGCGGTTGTAGTAGCTGACCAGCCCGGCCGCCTGCTGGTAGGTGTCGGGATCGAAGGAAAGCATCGTCTCGGCGCGATAGACGAAATGCTCCTGCCGGCGGGCGACCAGCGCCTGCTCGAACCAGCTGCCGATCGACTCGCGGCCGAACAGGCGCAGGCCCTTGCCTGTCAGCGCGAAGATGCGCTCCGGCACAGGCGTGCGCAGCCACTGGAAGTCGAGCGGCAGCGTCTTGCCCGTGAAGTCGTGGCGGATCGAGAGGGACCTGTCGGGGTTGCTTCCGGCACTGCCCTTCGGCGCGTCGACCTCGAGCGCCGGGACTTGGCCGCCATGCGCGAGGTAGAGCCAGCCATCGTCGCGCCATTCGCATTTCTGGATTCCGGTCTCGCGGCCGAGCGGCGAGCGGCGCAGTCCGGGCAACGGCCGCCCCGTCAGGTGGGTGTGGTAGACCTCGCCGTCGGGCGTCTCGACGATCTGGCCGTGGCCGGCGCGCTGCAGCGGCGCGTCGGGCGCGTCCTTGGAGGTGATCGGATGGACGAGCGGATGCAGCTCGTAGGGCCCGCCGATGTCGCGCGACCGCGCCATTGTCACGGCGTGGCCGTAGCCGGTGCCGCCCTCGGCGGTGGTGAGGTAGTACCAGCCCGCGCGCCTGTAGAGATGCGGCGCCTCGACCAGCCCGTGCGGCGAGCCGGGGAAGATTTTGCGGATCGGCCCGACCAGCTTTCCAGCCGTCGCATCGTATTCCTGCAGCAGGATGCCGTCGAAGGACGGGTGCTTCGGGCTGCCGCCGACGCCGTGGGAGATGTGGTTCCACTGCATGTTCAGGAACCATTTTCTCCCGTCCTCGTCGTGGAAGAGCGAGGGGTCGAAGCCCGACGAGTTGACGTAGACCGGGTCGGACCACGGACCTTCGATCGAGGGCGCGGTGACGATGTAGTTGTGCGCGTCCTTGAAGTTGCCCTCCAGCCGCTTCACGTCGGTATAGACCAGCCAGAACAGGCCGTCCGCATGGGACAGGCAGGGCGCCCAGATGCCGCCGGAATCGGGATTGCCGCGCATGTCGAGCTGCGCCGCCCGGTCGAGCGGCCGCTTGACGAGCGTCCAGTTGGCCAGGTCGGTCGAGTGGTGGATCTGGACGCCCGGATACCACTCGAAGGTCGAGGTCGCGATATAGTAGTCGGTCCCGACACGGCAGATCGACGGGTCGGCGTTGAAGCCCGGCAGGATCGGATTGCGGATCTTTGCGTTCATATCGGCTCCTCCCAGAGCTTCCCCTCCGACGCCTGCGGCGCCCTACTTCCTCTGCGGTCCCTTGCGCTCGGCCGACGCGGCCCAGAGGTTGATGTCAGCCTCCTTGGCATAGGTATCGATTTCGGCGAGTTCGGCCGCGGTGAAGTCGCGGTTCTTCAGCGCCGCGACGCAGTCCTCGACCTGTTCCGGCCGGCTCGCGCCGATCAGCGCCGTTGTCACGCGATTGCCGCGCAGCACCCAGGCGATCGCCATCTGGGCCAGCGTCTGGCCGCGGCGCTTGGCGATCGCGTCGAGTGCGCGGATGTTTTCGACGGTCCTGTCGTTCAGGAACTCCTGCCTGAGCGACTTGCCCTGCGTCGCGCGGCTGCCCTCGGGAATGCCCTTGAGATACTTGTTCGTGAGCATGCCCTGCGCCAGCGGCGAGAACACGATCGAGCCGATGCCCAGCCCGTCCAGCGTGTCGAGCAGGCCGTCCTCCTCGACCCAGCGGTTGATCATCGAGTAGCTCGGCTGGTGGATGATGAAAGGCGTGCCCATCTCGCGCAGGATGGTGGCGGCCTCGCGGGTGCGCTGCGAATTGTAGGACGAGATGCCGACATAGAGCGCCTTGCCGGAGCGCACCGCATGGTCGAGCGCGCCCATCGTCTCTTCGAGCGGCGTGTCGGGGTCGAAGCGATGGGAATAGAAGATGTCGACATAGTCGAGCCCCATCCGCTTCAGGCTCTGGTCGAGCGAGGCGAGCAGATATTTGCGGCTGCCCCACTCTCCATAGGGGCCCGGCCACATGCCGTAGCCCGCCTTGGTCGAGATGACCAGCTCGTCGCGATAGCCGGCGAGATCGGTGCGCAGAAGCTCGCCGAAGGCCGTCTCGGCCGAGCCCGGCGGCGGACCGTAATTGTTGGCGAGATCGAAATGGGTGATGCCGAGGTCGAAGGCGGTGCGCACGATCGCCTGCTTGGTGGCGTGCGGCGTGTCGTCACCGAAATTATGCCACAACCCCAGCGACAACGCCGGCAGCTTGAGGCCGGACTGGCCACAGCGGTTGTAGGTCATCGTCTCATAGCGGTTCTCCGCCGGCTGCCAGGCCATCTGCGTCGTCTCCCGTGTCTCGCCGGCTCTTCAGCCGATCCGTCAATGCATGGTTCTAATCGGTTAGGAGGCTGCGCTCCAGCCTTCCGGCAGTAAAAGTCACCCCTGGCGCAATCGATTACATTGATTTCTTCGGCCCGGCGCGGAACAGTCGGCCGAGCCTGTGAGGGGAAATGCCGAACCGCCTGCCGACGATCAGGGACGTAGCGCGCGCTGCCAGTGTCTCGGCCGCGACGGTGAGCCGCGCGCTGTCCTTTCCGGACAAGGTTTCGGAGGCGACGCGACTGTCCGTGCTTCGGGCCGTGCAGGAGACCGGCTATGCCGTCAACCAGGTCGCCCGGAGCCTCAGGCGGCGCACCACGGGCACAATTGTCGTGCTCGTGCCCAATATCGGCAATCAGTTCTTCTCGCGCATCCTCGCCGGCATCGAGTCGGCGGCGAGCCGCGCCGGCTATACCGTGCTGATCTCCGATACCCGTCCGCTGGCCGGCGGCGGCATGCTGATGGATTTCGTGCGCAACAACCGGGCAGACGGCCTCATCTCGCTCGACGGCGTGCTGCCGCGGCAGATCCTTCCGGCAGCTTCGGCGGGCCGCCGCACGCCGACGCTGGTCTTCGCCTGCGAATGGCAGGACGGGCTCGGCATTCCTTCGGTGCGGTTCGACAATGAAGGCGGCGCGATACTCGCGGTCGACCATCTCGTCTCGCTCGGCCATTCGCGCATCGGTCACCTGCTCGGCCCGGCCGGAAATGTATTGACCGGCGCGCGCCTTGCCGGCTTCACGACGGCCATGGCGAGGCACGCATTGCCGGTCCGGGGAAACTGGATCCTCCAGAGCGATTTCACGCTCGAATCCGGCGTCCGGGCTGCCCGGGCATGGCTGGACCTTGCCGACCGGCCAAGCGCAATGTTCCTCGCCAATGACGAGATGGCGTTCGGCTTCATCTCGGAACTGCACCGCCACGGCGTAGAGGTACCGCGCGACCTGTCTGTGGTCGCCTTTGACGACATTGACATCGCCGAGCGCTACATCCCGGCGTTGACCACGGTGCGGCAACCGCGCCACGAGATCGGCGAGGCGGCGTTCGCGACGTTCCTGGAAGCCTTCAATGGAGAAGCGCCTGAGATGATACGGACGCTGCCGGCGACGCTGATCGTGCGGGAGAGCACCCGGCAAGTCTAGCCGGCCATATGTCCGCCCCAGGGGCCGTGATGCGCGCCGATGGCATCGATCCGTTCGAAGCCGTGGGCGCCGAAGAAGTCGCGCTGCGCCTGGATCAGGTTCGCCGTGCCGCGCCCGAGGCGATAGGCGTCGAAATAGGCCAGCGCCGAGGAGATGGCGGGCACCGCGAGACCATGCGAGGCCGCGGCCGCGACGACACGGCGCAGCGACGGCTCGGCCCTGGCGACCATTGACACGAAGGCCGGCGAGACGAGCAGATTGGCGAGATCGGGACGCGCCTCGAACGCCGATGCGATGGTGTCGAGGAACTGCGAGCGGATGATGCAGCCGGCACGCCAGATGCGGGCGACGGTCGCCATCGGCAGGTCCCAGCCGAACTCCTGCGAAGCCGCGCGCATGACGGCGAAGCCCTGCGCATAGGCGGCGATCTTCGCGGCGAACAGAGCCTGTTCCAGGTCCGCCAGCAAAGTGGCGCGATCGGCTCCTTCGATCGGCCTCACCGGCGATCCGTAGGTGCGCTCGGCCGCCTCGCGTTCCTCCTTCATCGAGGACAGGCCGCGCGCGGCGACGGCCGCCTCGATGCCGGTGGCGGGAATGCCCATCATCTGCGCTTCGATCACGGCCCATCGGCCGGTGCCCTTCTGGCCGGCGCTGTCGACGATCACGTCCGTCATCGGCCTGCCGGTCCTCGGATCGTCCGCCGCCAGAACGGCCGCGGTGATCTCGATCAGGTAGGAGTTGAGCGGTCCCTCGTTCCAGCGTCCGAAGACCTGGCCGATCTCCTTTGCCGGCATGCCGAGCCCGTCGCGCAGGACACCGTAGACCTCGGCGATCATCTGCATGTCGGCATATTCGATGCCGTTGTGCAGCGTCTTGACGAAATGCCCGGCGCCGTCCGGTCCGAGCCAGGCGGCGCAGGGCTCGCCCTGGAAGCGCGCGGCGATGTCCGTCAGCACGCCCTCGACGCGGTTCCAGGACTCCTTCGCCCCTCCGACCATGATGGACGGGCCGTGGCGCGCGCCCTCCTCGCCACCCGACACACCGACCCCGAGGAACTCGATGCCCGAGCCTTCAAGCTCGGCGAAGTGGCGCATCGTGTCGCGGAAATTGGCGTTGCCGGCGTCGATGATGATGTCGCCCGGCGAGAGCAGCTTGCGCAGCGCGGCGATCTGCTCGTCGACGGCCTTGCCGGCCTGCACCATGATGATGATCGGGCGCGGCGGCCGGATCGCGGAGACGAGATCCTTGAGAGACGTGCAGGGAATGATGTTCTCGCGCAGTTCCTCTGCGTTCTCGAAGAACAGGCCGGTGCGCGAGGCCGTGCGGTTGTAGACCGCGATCGGATGACCTTTCTCGGCGATGTTGAGCGCGAGGTTTGACCCCATCACGCCGAGCCCGATCAATCCGATTTCAGCATGCGACATCGCTTCTTCCCTTGAGTTTTCTGGGTACTCTTTGCGAGCTTGGAAGAATGATGGACGGGCGCGCACCGTTCCGTCAACGCAACATGATGCATGCAAACCATGCAGAAACGTGCTGCCAGGCCTATTTTTCGAGAAATTCGGCCCGCATCGGCGTGAAAGTGTCGAGGAGAACGCCGGCCTCCAGCGCGCGGCAGCCGTGCCATTCGTTGCTCGGCACGATGAAGCTCTCGCCCTTTGCGAGGATTTCGGTCTTGCCGGATATGGTCACCTCGAAGGCGCCTTCGGCGACATAGCTTGCCTGGATGTGCGGATGCTGGTGCAGCTTTCCGACGGCGTTCTTGTCGAAGGCGACCTCCACCACCATGAGCTGGTCGTTGTAGGTGAGGATGCGCCGCTTCACGCCGGGCTCGGTCGGCGTCCAGTCGGTCTCGGACGGGCGCACAAAGTTCGGACTCGCTGTCATCAACGTATCCTACCTCGCCAGCCAGCCGCCATCGACCGGCAGGATAGCTCCGTGAACATAGTTCGCCGCGTCGCTGGCAAGGTAGACCGCGGTACCGCCGATGTCCGCGGCGCTGCCCCAGCGACCCGCCGGAATGCGCTTGAGGATGTCGACCGAGCGCTCCGGATCGTTGCGCAACGCCTCCGTATTGTTGGTGACGATGTAGCCGGGGGCGATCGCGTTGACGTTGATGCCTTTCGCCGCCCACTCGTTGGCGAGGATGCGGGTGAGGCCGGCGAGACCGCTCTTGGCGGCAGTGTAGGAGGCGATGCGGATACCGCCCTGGAAGGACATCAGCGAGGCGACGTTGACGACCTTGCCGGTGCGCCCGGCGGCAAACACCTGCCGCGCGAAGGCCTGACAGAGCAGGAAGACGCTTTTCAGGTTGACGTCGAGCACGTCGTCCCAGTCGGCTTCGGTGAAGTCGACAGCGGCGGCGCGGCGGATGATGCCGGCATTGTTGACGAGGATGTCGATCGGGCCATGCGCGTCCCAGGCCGCGTCGAGCATCGGGCCGACGCTGCCGGTCTTGCCGAGATCCGCCTTGATCGGGGTCACCTTGCCGCCCGCGCCGCGGATTGCGGCCTCCGTCTCCGCCATCGACGAGCGGCCGACTGCGAGCACTTCGGCGCCGGCCGCCGCCAGCGAGATTGCGATGCCCTGGCCGATGCCGGTGTTGGCGCCGGTGACCATGGCGCGGCGGCCTTCCAGACTGAAGGGATTGCTCATCTCAGATCTCCCATCGCAACCATGTCGACGTCCTTGTAGTCCACATTGTCGCCCGCCATTGCCCAGATGAATGTGTAGTTCGACGTGCCGGCGCCGGAATGGATCGACCAGCCCGGCGACAGGATCGCCTCCTCGTTCTTGATCACCAGGTGGCGCGTCTCCGTCGGCTCGCCCATGAAGTGGAAGACGCGCGCGTTGTCGTCCAGCGCGAAGTAGAGATAGGCCTCCGAGCGCCGGTCGTGCACGTGGCAGGGCATCGTGTTCCAGACCGAGCCGGGCGCGAGCACCGTCATGCCGACGACGAGCTGGCAGGTCTTGAGCACGTCCGGATGGATGAACTGGTAGATCGAGCGCTCGTTGGACGTCGATTGCGAACCGAGGTCGAGCCGGTTAGCCTCGGCGATGCGCACGAGGCGGTTCGGATAGGAGTGATGCGCCGGCGCGCTGAGCAGGTAGAACTTGGCGGGGTTCGCCGGATCGCCGCTGGCAAAGGAGACTTCGCCCGCGCCCATGCCGAGATAGAGCATGTCGCGATGGTCGAGCGCGTAGCTCTCGCCGCTAACCGCGATCGTGCCCTTGCCGCCGACATTGACCGCGACGAGTTCGCGCCGGTCGAGAAAGGAGGGCGTGCCCGTCGGCTTGACCGGGTCGAGCTTCAGCATGCTGCCTAAAGGCGTCGCCCCGCCGACGATCAGGCGGTCGAGATGCGAATAGGTCAGCCTCACTTCACCCGGCGTGAACAGGTTCTGGATCAGGAACTCGGCGCGCAGTTGTTCGGTGCCGTAGCCCGCGGCCGCCCGCGGATCGATCGCCGGTCTGGTTTCAACATACATTGGTTCGACTTCCCTGACTTGATTATGGAACAGGCCGCTCAGCCCGCGGCGGCGGGCACACGCCCGGCCGTGCTGCCGTGCAGGAGGCTCTGGTAGCGGCGCTGGCTGGCCGACAGGTGCCGGCGCATCGCGTCGCGCGCCGAGGTGGCGTCGCCGTCGATGATGGCGTTCATGATGTCGCGATGTTCCGTCTGCAGCCGCTGCTGATAGTCGGACGAGTGCAGCAGGCCTGCGGACAGGGTCGTGACGATGTCGCGGGGGATCGTCCGCCGGCCAAGCACGTCAAGGATCTCGACATAGAACGGATTGCTGGTGGCGGCCGCGATCGCCCGGTGAAAGGCAAAATCCGCCGCGCCGGTCGGCTCTCCGCGGGTAAGCTGGCTGTCGAACTCGGAGAACGCGGCGAGGATGTCGGCTTCCTGCGAGGCCGTCCGCCGCTGCGCCGCCAGCGCCGCCGCTTCGATCTCGATCGCCATGCGGACCTCGAGGACATTCAGCACCATCGACACCTTGCCGGTCATATCGGCAAGCAGCGTCTCCAGCAGCGCCTCGGGCCGGTCGTTGACGAAGACACCCGCGCCCTGACGCGCCGTGACGAGCCCGTCGGCGGCAAGCCTGGTCACGGCCTCGCGCACGACGGTGCGGCTGACGCCATGTTCCTCGGTCATCTGCTGCTCGGTCGGCAGCCGCGCACCCGGTTTCAGCGTGCCGGAGCTGATCTTGGCGCGGGTCTCGTCGACCAGTCTGTCGGCGAGCTTGGGCCTGCGCAGCGAGATGGGCGCGATCTCCATCAACGCCTCAGCGGAACAGTGCCGGCAGCCAGAGCGACAGCGCCGGAATGTAGGTGACCAGTCCGAGCACCACGATCCCCGCGCCGTAGAACGGCCAGATCGAACGCATGGCTTCCCAGACACTGATCTTGCCCACCGCGCAGGCGACGAACTGTACGGCCCCGACGGGTGGGGTGTTCAGGCCTATGCCGAGGTTCAAGATCATGATCACGCCGAAGTGGACCGGATCGATGCCGTAGGCCTGGGCGACGGGGAGGAAGATCGGCGTGACGATGATGATCGTCGGTCCCATGTCCATGAACGTGCCGAGCAGCAGCATGATCAGATTCAAGAGGAGCAGGATGACCAGCGGGTTTTCGGACACCGCGTTCATCGAGGCCACAAGCGCCGCGGGAACCTTGAGGAAGGCCATCAGCCAGGAGAACGCGGCCGCCATGCCGATGATGATGAGCACCATCGCGGTCGTCCTCACGGCCCCCATCGTCGCATGGATGAAGCCCTCCCAAGTCATCTGGCGATAGACCAGGATCGTGACGAGCAGCGCGTAGATGACCGCGATGCAGGAGCTCTCCGTCGCGGTGAAGACGCCCGAGCGCACTCCGCCGAAGATGATCGCGATCAGCAGCAGGCCGGGCAGCGCCACGACGAGAAGGTGCAGCACCATCATGAAGCCGGGGAAGGGCTCGGTCGGATAGCCGCGCCTGCGCGCAACGATGTACGCGGTGATCATCAGCGACAGTGCCAAAAGCATGCCGGGGATGATGCCGGCCGTGAACAGGTCGGCGATCGAGATCTGCCCGCCTGCCGAGATCGAATAGATGATCATGTTGTGCGAGGGCGGGATCAGCAGGGCAATCAGCGCCGCCATCGAGGTGACGTTGACGGCATAGTCGACGCCGTAACCGCGCGCCTTCATCTGCGGGATCATCAGGCCGCCGACGGCCGCCGCCTCGGCGACGGCCGAGCCGGAGATGCCGCCGAAAAGCGTCGCCGTGACGATGTTGACCTGTCCGAGGCCGCCTCTGACATGGCCGATGAGCGAAGCGGCGAAGGCGACGATCTTCTGCGCGATGCCGCCCCGCACCATCAGGTCGCCGGCATAGATGAAGAAGGGAATGGCGAGCAGCGAGAAGACGCTCATGCCCGAGTTCAGCCGCTGGAACACGACGAGCGGGGGCAGGCCCATGTAGAGCACTGTGGCGAAGCTGGCGACGCCGAGGCAGAACGCGATCGGCGTTCCGGTCAGCATCAGGAGCGTGAAGGTTCCGAAGAGGATCCAGAGTTCCATCGCGTCAGGCCTTCGAATTCAAAGGAATGTCGGCGTTGTCGAGTTCGGCGGCGACCTCGGCCGGTACCTCGTCGGCGACGTCGTCGATGGGCACGCCCGACAGGCGCTTGACGATGCGCTCGGCGGCAAAGAGGCAGATCAGAAAGCCGCCTCCGACCACGGGAAAGTAATCGTGCGCGCCGGAAATGCCGAGTGACGGCAAGGTCGTGTTCCACGTCAGCGCCACGAGCTGCGAGCCGTACCAGACCATGCCGATCCCGAAAGCGAGGATGACGATGTCGGAGATCATGCGCAGCACGCGCTTGCCGGCACTTGGCAAGACGTAGAGCAGCACGTCGAAGCCGAGATGGTAGTTTTCGCGCACGCCGACGGCCGCGCCAAGGAAGATGAACCAGCTCATCAGGAGAACGGCGCCTGGCTCCGTCCAGCTGGGCGAATCGTTGAGAATGTAGCGGCAGAACACCTGCCAGGCGACGAAGGCGGTCATGGCGACCAGGCCGATCCCGGCCGCCCAGAGCGCGAGCTTACTGAGCAGGCCTAGAAAGCGGACGGCGCCTGTCAGTCGATTGTCGGATGGAGCGGACACGTTCGGCCCTTGTGTTGCGGGGACGCAGATGCTCCGCCCGGCTGGTCGCCGGGCGGAAGCGTTAGTATCAGCTTACTGAACTGCCTTGACGTCTTCGACCATCTTCTGCAGCACCGGATCGGTGACGTGCTTGGCGTAGACCGGGGCCATGGCGTCGATGAAGCCCTGCTTCTCGGGGGTCGTGATCATAGCGCCGGCGGCGATGACCTTGGCCTTGGACTCCTCGACCTTGGCCGCCCACAGCTCGCGCTGCTTGGCGACGCTCTCCGTAGCCGCGGCCTTGAAGATCGCCTGGTCTTCCGGCGTCAGCTTGTCCCAGGCCGCCTTGTTCATCACGAAAACCTCGGGAAGGATCGTGTGCTCGTCGAGAGAGTAGTTCTTGGCGACCTCGAAATGCTTGGCGGTGTCATAGCTCGGATAGTTGTTCTCCGCGCCGTCGATGACGCCCGTCTCGATGCCGGAATAGACCTCGCCATAGGGCATCGGCGTCGCGTTGGCGCCCAGTGCGGCGACCATGTCGACGAAGATGTCCGACTGGATGACGCGGAACTTGAGGCCCTTCAGGTCGGCGACCGAATTGATCGGCTTGGTGCGGTTGTAGAAGGAGCGCGCGCCGGCGTCGTAATAGGCGAGCACCACCAGCCCGGCCGGTTCGAACGCCGCCTTGATCTGGTCGCCGATCGCGCCATCCATCACCTTGTGCATGTGCTCTTCCGAGCGGAAGATGTAGGGCAGCGCCGGAACGATCGTCTCCTTCACCGTGCCGTTGAACGGCGCCATGGAGATGCGGTTGAGCTCGATGACGCCGGAGCGTACCTGCTCGATCGTGTCCTTCTCCTGGCCGAGTTGGGCGGAGTGATAGACCTCGACGGAATAGCGTCCATTGGTGCGCTGCTTCACCAGTTCGCCGAAGTATTTGACGCCTTCGACGGTCGGATATCCATCCGGATGGGTGTCGGACGATTTCAGCACGGTCTGCGCGAGCGCGCTCGCCGTCATCAGTGCGGTAATCGCGGCGGCAGTCGCGAATTTGCGGATCAGGTTCATGAGTTCCTCCCTTAGGTTCCTGATGTTGCAGTTCAAAGTCTGTAGGCGCGCTTGGCCAGGCGGTAGGCGAGATCGTGGGCAAGATCGGCCGCTTCGTCGTCGCGAAGCTGGCCCGTGACCACGAGGTCCGCGAGGTAAGCGCAATCAACCCGCCGGGCGACGTCATGCCGGGCGGGTATCGAGGGAAAGGCGCGGGTGTCGTCGTTGAAGCCGACAGTGTTGTAGAAGCCGGCGGTTTCGGTCGTCAGCTCGCGGAAGCGGCGCATGCCGGCGGGACTGTCGAAGAACCACCAGGCCGGGCCGAGTCTGAGGCAGGGATAGACGCCCGCCAGAGGCGCCAGTTCGCGCGAATAGACCGTCTCGTCGAGCGTGAAGAGGATGACGGTCAGGTTCGGCTCGAGACCGACCGCGTCGAGTAGCGGCTTCAGCGCCTGGACGTAGTCGGTGCGGCCTGGAATGTCGAAGCCCTTGTCGCGGCCGAAGCGGGCGAAGATGTCGGCGGAGTGGTTTCTGCGCGAGCCGGCATGGATCTGCATCACCATGCCGTCCTCGACGCTCATCTTCGCCATCTCGGTAAGCATCTGCGCACGGAAGAGACGTGCTTCGTCCGGCGTGGCGTCACGCGAAACGACGATCGAGTAGAGCTTCGCCGCCGCTTCGGCCGAAAGGTTTGCGGTGTCGGCGCTCGGGTGGCCGTGGTCCGTCGCGGTCGCGCCATGCTCGCGGAAGAAGGCGCGGCGCTTGCGGTGGGCGTCCAGATAGCCCTGCCAGGTGCCGGTGTCGCAGCCGGTGATTTCGCCGAAGGCGCGCAGATTGTCGCGGAAACCCTCGAAATCCGGATCGACGACGGAGTCCGGACGATAGGTCGTCACCACCCGTCCCTTCCAGCCGGACTGCTTCAACTGGGCGTGCCATCTGAGGTCGTCGAGCGCGCCTTCCGTGGTGGCGATCACCTCGATGTTGAAACGCTCGAAGAGGGCACGAGGGCGAAAGTCATCCTGGCGGAGCTTCTCGTCGATGGCGTCGTAGTAGAGGTCGGCGGTCGAGGCCGAGAGCGGCACGTCGATTCCGAAAAGCGTCTCGAAAGTGTGGTCGAGCCACAGCCGCGACGGCGTCGCACGGAACAGATGGTAGTGTTGCGCGAACAGGCGCCAGATCGCGCGCGGATCGGTCTCGACCGCGCCGCCGTCGACGCGCGGCACGCCGAGGCTCTCCAGCGGCACGCCCTGGCTGTAGAGCATGCGGAACAGATAGTGGTCGGGAACGACGATGAGCTGGGCTGGGTCTGGAAAGTTTGCATTTTCCGCAAACCAGCGCGGATCCGTGTGCCCGTGCGGGCTGACGATCGGCAGGTCCTTGACCGATGCGTGGAGTTGACGCGCTAATGCGCGCGTCGCGGGATCGGCCGGAAAAAGTCTGTCGTGGTTCAGCAGGGGCACGCCGGACATTTCCTCCCGAAAGATCCTTGTGGGAAACTGGTATGGAAGTATACATGTTATGTCAACATCGATTCCGGCGAAATTTGTATGATGAATATCAGCAAGCTTGAATTCGACGCCGAGGCGCGTCCAACCATCGCCAAGCGGATCGCGGAGTCGCTGCGGGATGCCATCGTCTCGCTCGATCTGAAGCCCGGCGACGCGATTTCCGAGAGCGACATCGCCGCACGGTTCGGCGTCTCGCGCCAGCCCGTGCGCGAAGCCTTCATCCAGTTGGCCGAGCAGGGCCTGCTGCGCATCCGCCCGCAGCGGTCGACGGAAGTGGTGCGCATCTCGATCCGCGACGTGCTCAACGCGCGCTTCGTGCGCGAGGCGCTGGAGGTGGCGGTCGTGCGCAAGGCGGCCGCTGAATGCGCCAACATGCCGGCCGACACGTTCGAGGATCTGTTCCGTGAGCAGATGGCCGCATCCGACGCCAACGACTACCGCGCGTTCCACGCCAGGGACGACGCCTTCCATCGCCTGATTGCGAAGCTGTCGGGCAACGAGTTCGTGTGGAAGCTGATTGACGCGCAGAAGGTGCAGATGGACCGCGTGCGCTATCTGTCGCTCAAATTAGGCATGCCGGCGACGATCCGCGAGCACCGCGATATCGGCGAGGCGATCCTGTCGGGCAATCCGGACCTCGCGGAGGCGCAGATGCGCAAGCACCTGCGCAAGATCGACACGCAGATCCACCAGATCCGCGACCTGAACAAGGAATATTTCCAGGAGGAATAGGGGCGCCGCTCAGGCGGGACGCGGCAACGCCAGCGCTCGCGACGGCGCCATCGATGTTTGCCGGCTTACAGCTTCGTCCAGGCGGCGTTCTTCTTCGACGATTTCACGCAAGCCTCGACGAATGCGACGCCTTCGACGCCGTCATGGATGGTCGGATAGACGACATCCTTCGCCGGCTTGCCGTTCTTCTTGCGGGCTGCCCGGATGGCGCGGGCGGCCTCGGCGTAGATCGTCGCGAAGCCTTCGAGATAGCCTTCCGGATGGCCGGACGGCACGCGGCTGACGCGCGCAGCGGCAGGGCCTGCACCGGCGCCAGCGCGGGTGATCAATTGTTTCGGTTCGCCAAACGGCGTGTACCAGAGATGGTTCGGCTGCTCCTGGCTCCATTCGATGCCGCCCTTGGTGCCGTAGACGCGCAGCTTCAACGCATTCTCGTTGCCCGGCGCCACCTGGCTCGCCCAAAGCATGCCCTTGGCGCCGCCCTTGAAGCGCAGCATGACATGCGCGTTGTCGTCGAGCAGACGGCCCTTCACGAAGGCGTTCAGATCGGCCGAAAGGCTGTCAAGTTCGAGGCCCGAGACGAAGCGGGCGAGATTGTAGGCATGCGTGCCGATGTCGCCGGTCGCACCTCCGGCGCCCGACTGCTTGGGGTCGGTGCGCCACACCGCCTGCTTGGCACCGGTGTCCTCGACCTTGGTGGTTAGCCAATCCTGCGGATACTCGGCCTGGATGACGCGGATCTCGCCAAGCTGGCCCTTCTGCACCATCTCGCGGGCGTGCCGGATCATCGGATAGCCGGTGTAGTTGTGCGTCAGCACGAATACCTTGCCGGACTTCTCGACCAGCGCCGCCAGCTTCTTCGCGTCCGCCAGGTTCGATGTCAGCGGCTTGTCGCAGATGACGTGGATGCCGGCCTCGAGGAAGGCCTTGGCCGCCGGCCAGTGCATGTGGTTGGGCGTGACGATCGACACCGCCTCAATGCCGTCGGCGCGCTTCGCCTCGGCTTTGGCCATCTCGGCGAAGGAGCCGTAGCTGCGCGCGGGATCAAGCCCGAGTTCGGCCGCCGACGCCTTGGCCTTCTCCGGACTCGACGACAGCGCGCCGGCGACCAGCTGGAACTCGCCGTCGATGCGTGCGGCGATGCGGTGCACCCCGCCGATGAACGCGCCCTGCCCGCCGCCAACCATGCCGAGCCGGATCGGGCCGTTGCCGGATTCAATCGTCTTGCCGCTGACCATGGCTCAGATCCCCATCAGCTTGCGCAGCGCGCCCTTGTCGGGCTTGGCGCCGGCGAAGTCGTCGAAGGCCCTTTCGGTGACGCGGATGATGTGGCTGTCGATGAAAGGCGCGCCTTCGGCCGCGCCGTCCTCGGGGTGCTTGAGGCAGCATTCCCATTCCAGCACTGCCCACGAGTCGTAATCGTATTGCGCGAGCTTGGAGAAGATACCCGAGAAATCGACCTGGCCGTCGCCGAGCGAGCGGAAGCGGCCGGCGCGCTGGACCCAGCCCTGGTAGCCCGAATAGACGCCCTGGCGGCCGTCCGGATTGAACTCGGCGTCCTTCACGTGGAAGGCCTTGATGCGCTCGTGGTAGATGTCGATGAAGGCGAGATAGTCGAGCTGCTGCAGCAGGAAGTGCGACGGGTCGTAGTTGATGTTGGCCCGCTTGTGGCCGCCCACCGCGTCCACGAACATCTCGAAGGTCGCGCCGTCGAACACGTCCTCGCCGGGATGAATCTCGTAGCAGACATCGACGCCGGCCTCGTCATAGGCGTCGAGGATCGGCTTCCAGCGCTTGCCCAGCTCTGCGAAGGCCTCCTCGATCAGGCCGGCCGGCCGCTGCGGCCAGGGATAGAGATAGGGAAAGGCGAGCGCTCCGGTGAAGGAGACGGACGCGGTCAGCCCGAGGTTCTTCGACGCCTTGGCGGCGTATTTCATCTGCTCGACGGCCCATTTCTGGCGCGCCTTAGGGTTGTTGTGCACCTCGGGCGGCGCGAAGCCGTCGAACATCGAATCGTAGGCCGGATGGACCGCCACGAGCTGACCCTGGAGATGGGTCGACAATTCGGTGATCTCGACGCCGGCGTCGGCGCAGATGCCCTTGACCTCGTCGCAATAGGATTTGGAGGTCGCCGCCTTCTTCAGATCGAACAGCCGACCGTCCCAGGTCGGGATCTGCACGCCCTTGTAGCCGAGGCCGGCGGCCCATTTGGTGATCGACGGCAGCGAGTTGAACGGCGCGGCGTCGCCGCCGAACTGCGCCAGGAAGATTCCCGGCCCCTTCATGGTCTTCGGCATGTGATTGTCCTCCCAGACGATCTTTCTAGAAGGCCGGACCGCGGGCGCGCAATCGAAATGCGCAGGGGCCGCGACAGGTGCCCTCGTCCACTCTGGTATGACCAATGAAGGCGACCGGGTCAAGACCTCGCCCACGACCAGGCCCGCCGTTTCCCGTTCAGATTCCGGCTTCATTGCCATTTTTCCAGCACTTTATTCGACGCCCTTACCCGAACAATCGGCATGCTTGCGAGGCTGGTCGAAATGGGCTACTCGTCACAATGCTTGAATTTGGTCCAACCAGTTTTCGAATTGCTTGGCCCTGGGAGGAATTCGGGCAGCGGTTCCGACGCGAATTTCGCGCGCCCTGCCCGCTCGAGACATTCGGAGAGGAGACATCATGCATCTTTCGACACACAACTGGATGCGCGCCGAGCCGCTGGAAACGACGCTGAGGCGAATCAAGAAGTTCGGCTACGAGTCGATCGAGATCTCCGGCGAACCGGAGCAATACAAGACGAAGGAAACGCGCGCGCTGCTCAAGGAACACGGCATCCGCTGCTGGGGCTCGGTCACGCTGATGCTCGGCGAGCGCAATCTCGCAGCCAAGGACCAGGGCCAGCGCGAGCGCTCGGTGCAATATGTCAAGGACGTGCTGACCATGGTCAGCGAACTGGACGGCGAGATCATCACCCTCGTACCAGCCACCGTCGGCAAGGTCGTGCCGGACGGCACCGTCGAGGAGGAGTGGAAATGGGTGGTGGACGCCACCCGCGAGTGCTTCAGCCATGCGAAGAAGGTTGGCGTACGAGTCGCGGTCGAGCCGCTGAACCGCTTCGAGACCTATCTGTTCAATCGCGGCGAACAGGCGCTGGCGCTGGCCGACGCTGTGTCGCCCGAATGCGGCGTCTGCCTCGACGCCTATCACATCCACATGGAGGAGTTTAACGTCGAGGAGGCGATCCGCAAGGCCGGCAAGCGCCTGTTCGACTTCCATGTCGCCGACAACAACCGCTTCGCCGCCGGCCTCGGCACGATCGACTGGAAGAAGCTCGTCGGCATCCTCAAGGACGTCGGCTATGACGGCGCGCTGACCAACGAGTTCGTCGCACCGGTCGACCGCACGCCGGCCAACCGCTACCCGGACATGGTCGAGCGCAACCCGGTCGACATCTCGCCGGAGCAGCTAAAGTTCATCCAGGATCACGGCTCCTCGGTGCTGACCGAGAAGTTCTACACCGACCAGATGCGCATCACGGCGGAGACGCTTCTGCCGCTGATCAAGTGATCCGTTCAGGACAGGCCGCCCCGCGCCATCCGCGGCGGAGCGGTCCGAGGTAAAGACATGCGCATCGCACGGGTTAAGGCGTGGTGGGTGAGAATCCCGATCGACGCCGCGCAGCAGCACAAGAGCGACTTCGGCCAGATCGCCACGTTCGACGCGGCGATCGTGCGGGTTGAGACCGAGTCCGGCATCGTCGGCTGGGGCGAAGGCAAGAACGCCGCCGGCAGCGCCGGCACCTACGGCGCACTGGTCTCGCTGATCAACGACGAGGTCGGCCCGGCGATCCAGGGCCGCGACGCCCGCGACATCAACGGCATCTGGGAGATGCTCTACAATGGCGTCCGCCATCAGAAGGCGGCCGTGTCCGGCCATGTCATGCCCGCGCTGGCGCGGCGGGGGCTGACGATCGCCGCCATCAGCGCCGTCGACATCGCGCTGTGGGACATTCTCGGCAAGTCGCTCGGCGTGCCGGTGTGGCAGCTGCTCGGCGGCAGGAAATCGCCGCGCATGCCCGCCTACGCCTCCGGCGGCTGGGCTCCGGCCGAGACGATCGGCGCGCAACTCCAGTCCTATATCGACAAGGGCGGCTTCACGGCGGTGAAGATGCGGGTAGGTTCCATGGACGGCGCGCCGCACGTTTCCGCTGCCCGGGTCTCCGCCGCGCGCGCCGCACTCGGGCCCGCCGTCTCGATCATGGTCGACGCGCACGGCACCTACACGGTCGCCGACGCCAAACGCTTCGCCCACATGGTGCGCGACTGCGATCTCGCCTGGTTCGAGGAGCCCGTGACGGCCGACGACAGGCAGGGCATCGCCGAGGTGCGCGCGGCCTGCGGTATCCCGATCGCGGTCGGCGAAAGCGAGGCGACGCGGTTCGACTTCCGCGATCTCGCCGTCGCGCGCGCCGCCGACGTGTTCCAGCCGGATCTCGGCTTCTGCGGCGGCATTTCGGAGGCGATGAAGATCGGTGCGATTGCGTCAGCCTTCAACATCCGCCTTTCGCCGCATCTGTGGGCCGGCGCGCCGGCCTTCTATGCCGGGCTGCATGTCTGCGCGGCCTCGCCTGCGAGCTTCATCCTGGAATACTCGCTCGGCGCCAATCCGATGCTGCACGATCTGGTGGTGGAGAAGCTCGACGTCGCCGACGGAACCATTGCAATTCCCGATACGCCGGGGCTAGGCATCACGATCGACGAGGATTTCCTGAGAGCCTACTCAATGGGTGGCTGATCGCATGGCAGAAAAAGACCTGTTGCCGCATCTCGCGGCCTACCTGATCGCGAAATCGGACGCGGAGAGCCATCGCACGCCGTCCGAGCGGGAGCTTGCCGAGCATTTCCAGGTGTCGCGCGGCCAGATCAGGGAGGCGCTCGCCATCCTGGAGGCGATGCGGCTGGTCGAACGCCGCGCCAAGTCCGGCATCTATCTCACCAAGCGCGAGGCAAGCGTCGAGGCGATGGCGCTGTTCGCCCGCGCCGGCCTGCCCCTCGATCCGGTGCAGATCTACGAGACGGTAGAGTTGCGCAAGATCCACGAGATCAAGGCGGCCGAACTCGCCTGCAGTCGCGCGACCGAGGAGAACTACGAGGCGCTGCGCGAGATCCTGCGCGCGTCGGAAGCTAAGATCGCGGCCGGCGAGCCGATCCATGTCGAGGACAAGGATTTCCACCTCGAGATCGTGCGCGCGACCAAGAACAGCGTCTTCTACCGCATCTGCACGCTCTACTACGTCATGGGAGAGGGCCGGCTGCCGATCTATTTCAACGACCCGGAGCGCGGCCGCAAATCGCACGCCGAGCATCTGCAGATCTTCGAGGCGCTGCTGCGCCGCGACGGCAACCTCGCCCAGGCGCTGATGAATGCGCATCTGCAGGGCGCCGAGAGCTACTGGAAGGGCCTGATCAGCGAGATGGACCAGAAGGAAAATGCGCGGCTGGAACATGCCTGACGCGAAGCTTCCGGTCGTTTTCTCGACCCATGCGCTACATCCCGCAGCGGTAGCGGCGCTTGGCAACACCTGCCGGCTCAAGGTTGCGAGTGCGCTCGACGCGGCGACCCTGATCGCCGAATCGCGCGACTCAACCGCCATCATCGTGCGCGCCAATCTGCCCGAGGCGATCTTCGAGGGGGCGCCCCTGCTGCGCGCAGCCGTGCGCCACGGCGCCGGCCTCGACATGATCCCGATGGAGGCCGCGACTACGGCCGGCGTTCTGGTGGCGAACGTACCGGCGGTCAACGCGCGCTCGGTCGCGGAGCATGTCTTCTTCGTGACGATGGCGCTGCTGCGACGGTTCCGCATGATGGACCGCGACCTGCGCGGCCGAGGCTGGCTCGCCGGGCGGGCGCATGCCGAGCGCACCAACGAGTTGTCCGGCCGGCGTATCGGCATCGTCGGCTACGGCGCGGTCGGCCGACAGGTCCATGCGATCGCGGCGCACGGCTTCGGCCTCGAGGTCGCGATCAACAGCCGCAGCCAGCCTGACGATCTTTCGGGTGCCGCCTTCCTCGGCATCGACGCGCTGGTCGCGAAGAGCGACATCCTGGTGCTCTGCTGCCCGCTGACGGCGGAGACGCGCGGCCTGATCGATGCGCGGCGGATCGGACTGATGAAGCCCGGCGCGCTGATCGTCAATGTCGCGCGGGGGCCCGTCATCGTCGACGAGGCACTGGTTGCCGCCCTGCGCGAGGGACGGATCGGCGGGGCGGCGCTCGACGTCTTTGCGACGCAGCCGCTGCCACCGGACCACCCCTATTTCTCCTTCGACAATGTGATCGTCACGCCGCACATGGCGGGCATCACGGAGGAGAGCATGATGCGGATGGGAACGGGTGCTGCCGGCGAAGTCGTGCGCATTCTTGGCGGCGGACTGCCCGTCAATCTGAGAAATCCCGAGGTCCTGCCGGCCTATCGCGCCCGCTTCGGTTGAGCCGTCTCGTGCCGGACCCGCCTGACGCGATGTGTCAGGGCGACTCCATTCGTTAACTCTCCGCCACCTCGCAGCCGCATTCGCTCCACATTCCGCCCCCGTTTCGCCCCTAGCGCCGGAGTCAGGATCAACGGCAGAGGGTGCCTACGGATGCAGAACGGTTTCGGTGTTGTCTTGGCAGTGGCCATCGCGGGGGCGACGTTTTCAACAAATCCAGCCTTCGCCCAGTGCGGACGCGCATCATGGTATGCGCTTCACTCCAAGACGGCATCGGGCGAACGGATGAACCCCTCGGCCATGACCGCGGCGCACCGCTCGCTCCCCTTCGGCACCAAGGTGCGCGTCACCAACAAGCACAACGGCAAGAGCGTGGTCGTGCGCATCAACGATCGCGGACCGTTCATCAAGGGTCGCGTGATCGACCTTTCCAAGGGCGCTGCGAAGCAGATCGGCATGATCTCGCGCGGCCATGCTTCGATATGCATGGACAAGGTCTGAGACAGGCGCTTTCGACGCATAACCTAAGAGGGCGCGGCGAGAGCTGCGCCCTTTTTTATCGTCAGCCAAGCATCAGCAGCGCGATCAGGCCGACGCCGCCGACCGCGATGCGCCACCAGCCGAACAGCGCATAGCCATGCCGCGAGACATAGTCGAGCAGGAAGCGCACGACGATGACGGCGGCGATGAAGGCCATGACGAAACCCGCCACGATGACCGGCAGGTCCGCCGCCGAGAGGATGTCGCGGTTCTTGAAGAGGTCGTAGGCGAAGGCACCCGTCATGGTCGGCATCGCGAGGAAAAACGAGAATTCCGCCGCCGATCGCTTGTCGGCGCCCATCAGGAGCGAACCGACGATGGTGGCGCCGGACCGCGACGTGCCCGGAATCATGGCGAGACACTGGAACAGGCCAATCTTCAGGCAGAGCGACAGCGGATAGTCCATGATGTCGGTGTAGCGCGGCTGGAGCGCCCAGCGGTCGACCCAGAGCAGCACCACGCCGCCGAGAAGCAGCATCACGCAGATGAGCATCGGCGTCTCGAACAGCACCGTCTTGATGAAGTCGTGGGCGAGCGCGCCGACAACGGCCGCCGGCAGGAAGGCGACGAGAATGCCGAGCACGAAACGCTGCGTGCGCCCGTCGCGCGGCAGGTCGACCAGCAGCTTCCACAACCGGCCGAAATAGACCGACAGGATGGCGAGGATCGCGCCGAGCTGGATCAGCACCTCGAAGGCCTTGCCGGTCGATTCGAAGCCGAGGAAGTGTCCCGCCAGCAGGATATGCCCGGTGGACGAGACCGGGATGAACTCGGTCAGCCCTTCAAGCAGGCCCAGCAACAGGGCCGAAACGATGGATTGATCCTGCATGGAGCGCTCCGGCCAGGCGGCTTGCTTGTCATCGACGGGTCGAGCCCGTATAGGTCGGCTCGAATCCCGACCTCGACGGGTGGCGCAGGATTAGCCGCCCCGACCGCAAAACGCCAGTGCCGCGCCGAGGCATTCCGCAGCCTCGCCGAAGCGCCCAGACCGGATCGATGCTGACGCTCTTCCATCACCCCATGAATGCCGCCAGCCGCTTCGTCAGGCTCGCCTTTGGCGAGTACGGCGAGGAGCTGGAGCTGATCGAGGAGAAGCCTTGGGCGCGCCGCAAGGAGTTCCTGGCGCTCAACCCCGCGGGCACCTTGCCGGTGCTGCTGGCGGAAGGCGATTTCCCTGTCGTCGGCGCGAGTGTGATCGCCGAATATGTCGACGAGACGCGCGGCGTCCTGAAGCGCGACAAGCGGTTGTTTGCCGAGGATTCGATCGGGCGCGCCGAAATCCGCCGTCTGTGCGACTGGTACCTGGTCAAGACCGAGGGCGAGGTAACGCGCCACCTGGTGCGCGAACGCGTCTTCAAGCCGCACATGCCCACCTCGCAGGGCGGCGGCTCGCCCGATTCGGCAGCGATCCGCGCGGCGCGGGCCAACATCAAGCAGCACCTGAAATACACCAACTGGCTGGCCGGCACGCGCGACTGGCTCGCCGGAACCCGTATGAGCTACGCGGACCTCGCCGCCGCCGCGACGCTGTCGATCCTCGACTATCTCGGCGAGGTCGACTGGCTGGAGAACGTCGCGGCCCGCGACTGGTACAGCCGGATCAAGTCGCGGCCCGCCTTCCGGCCGCTCCTCAACGACCGCGTGCGCGGCCTGTCTCCCGCCGCGCACTACGCCAATCTCGACTTCTAGGGCCATGGGCGCGGCAGCGGCGGCCAGACCGGAGACGCTGCGGCCGTTCATCGAGCGCGAGGCGAAGCGGCTGGGCTTCTCGGCCGTTGCCGTCACCAGGCCTGACACGATCCCGCATGCCCGCGAACGGCTGGCCGCGGCCCTGTCGGCAGGGCATCACGGCGATATGGACTGGCTCGCCGAGACGTTCGAGCGCCGCGCGGCGCCATCCACGCTCTGGCCGGACGTGCGCAGCGTCGTCATGCTCGCCATGAACTACGGGCCCGACGAGAACCCCCTCGACATCCTCGCGCGCAAGGACAGGGCGGCGATCTCCGTCTACGCCCGCAACCGCGACTATCACGACGTCATCAAGGGCAGGCTGAAGGAACTGGCCGGCAAGATCGCCGCCCGCGCCGGCGCCGACGTCAAGGTCTTCGTCGATACCGCGCCGGTGATGGAAAAGCCGCTGGCCGAAGCCGCAGGTCTCGGCTGGCAGGGCAAGCACACCAATCTCGTCAGCCGCGAATTCGGCTCCTGGCTCTTCCTCGGCTCGATCTTCACCACTGCGGAGCTGCCGCCGGATGCATCCGAGGTCGACCATTGCGGCTCGTGCCGCGCCTGCCTCGACATCTGCCCGACTGATGCGTTTCCCGCGCCCTACCGGCTCGATGCGCGGCGCTGCATCTCTTATCTCACGATCGAGAACAAGGGACCGATCCCGCGCGAGTTCCGCGCCGCGATCGGCAACCGCATCTACGGCTGCGACGACTGTCTGGCCGCGTGTCCCTGGAACAAGTTCGCGGCGGCGGCCTCGGAGGCGAAGCTCGTGGCGCGCGACGATCTCAAGGCGCCGCGCATCGCCGACCTGCTGATGCTGGACGATCCGGCGTTCCGGGCCCTGTTCACCGGGTCGCCGGTCAAACGCATCGGCCGCGACCGCTTCCTCCGCAACGTGCTAATCGCGGCGGGCAATTCGGGCGAGACGGACTTGACTGCACGCTGCCGTGACCTCGCCAGCGACCCCTCGGCCCTGGTGCGCGGCGCGGCGGTGTGGGCGCTGTCGCAGCTGATGGGCGATCAGGCATTCGAGGCTTTCGCCGACGGCCATGAGGCAGGGGAAAGTGACGCCTCGGTCCGCGAAGAATGGACGCTGGCGCTCGCCGAGCGACGTGAAAGGCTCTCTGCATGAGCATGCGCATCTTCCTGTTCGGAGCCGGCTACTCCGCGCTCGCTTTTGCCAGGCTCGCCGGAAACGAAGCGCAGTCCATCGCCGGGACGACACGCGGCGAAAGCAAGTTCGGTGCCTTGCGCGGCGCCGGGATCGAACCCTTCGCGTTCGACGGCACGCCCGTCTCGCCGGAGATCGCGGCCGCACTCGCCCGCGCGACGCACATCGTCGTGTCCGCCGGACCAACTGACGCCGGCGATCCGGTGATTGCGGCGGCGCGCGACCCGCTCGTCGGCGCCACGCCCAAGCTGCGCTGGATCGGTTACCTCTCCACCGTCGGCGTCTACGGCAACCATGACGGAGCCTGGATCGACGAGACAGCCGACTGCCGGCCGCGCCCGGGCCGCTCCGACCACCGGCTGGAGGCCGAGAAGGAGTGGAGCGACCTCGCCCGGGAACGCCGCGTCCCGCTGGCGATCCTGCGGCTCTCGGGCATCTACGGCCCCGGCCGCAACGCGCTGGTCAACCTCGAGAACGGCACCGCGCGCCGCATCGTCAAGCCGGGCCAGATCTTCAACCGCATTCATGTCGACGACATCGCCGGCAGCCTGCTCCACCTCGCACGGAACGAGGCGGGGGGTGTCTTCAACGTCACCGACGACGAGCCCGCCCCGCCGCAGGACGTCGTCGCCTACGCCGCCGGCCTGATGGGTGTCGCGCCGCCGCCCGAGATCGACTTCGACACCGCCGACCTCACGCCCATGGCGCGATCCTTCTACGGCGAGAACAAGCGTGTCTCGAACGCGAAGCTGAAGGCGACCGGCTACCGCTTCGTGCACCCGAACTATCGCGCCGCGCTCACCGCGATGTGGGAGAAAGGCAACTGGCGCCGAGATTGATCGAAACGACGACCGCGCGGCCTTCCACCCGCGCTGCTCGTTTCGTAGCATTCACCCTCCATTAACCCTTCGCCGCCCACGCTTTGCCATTGTTATCGGGCAGGAAGGCCTCGGACATCGGGGACTGGACTATGAGCAAGTTTATGCGAAGCGCCTTCGCTGGCCTCATCGCGGCACTCGCGGTGGCCGGTGGAACGGCGACGGCGGGCGCCGAACAACTGGCGAAGAACCTCTTCGGCGCCAAGACCCTTCCGGCGGCGATCGCGCCCAAATCCTATGGCTTCTATTCCAAGGGCTGCTTCTCGGGCGGCGTCGCCATAGCCACCGACGGTCCGAACTGGCAGGCGATGCGGCTGTCGCGGAACCGGCGCTGGGGCCACCCGACGATGATCAACCTGATCGAGAAGTTCGCGCGCGATTCCGTCAAGGACGGCTGGCCTGGCCTTCTGCTCGGCGACATCTCGCAGCCGCGCGGCGGCCCGATGCTCACCGGCCATGCCTCGCACCAGATCGGGCTCGACGCCGACATCTGGCTGACGCCGATGCCTGACCGCCGCCTCAGCGCGAGCGAACGCGAGAACATGAGCGCCACGCTGATGGTCGACGAGCGGACGCATCTGGTGAAGGACAAGCTGTGGACCCAGGCGCACACCAACCTGCTGAAGCGGGCGGCGACCTATCCGGAGGTCGAGCGCATCCTGGTCAACCCCGGCATCAAGAAGAAACTGTGCGACACGGTCACGGGCGACCGCTCCTGGCTGCGCAAGGTGCGGCCGTTCTGGGGCCACGACTACCACTTCCATATCCGCATCGGCTGCCAGCCCGGCTCGGCGGAGTGCCGCGGCCAGGCGAAGGTCGAAGCAGGCGACGGCTGCGACAAGTCGCTTGCCTGGTGGTTCACGGAGGAACCCTGGCGCCCCAACAAGAACCCCGACGCTCCCAAGGCGCGCGATATCATGACGATGAAGAGCCTGCCGGCGGCCTGCGTCGCGGTGCTGAACGCGCCTTCGCCGGTCTCGGAGGCCGCTGTGACCGTGCGCGGTGTCGGCAGCCCGCCGCCGACGATCGCGGCGTCGTCCAGCGCTTCGACGCCGGTGACGGCCAACGCGTTCACGGAGATTCCGCTCGACCGTATCCCGATCCCGATGTTCCGGCCCGATCCGGGGCAGTGAGGCATCAACTTACCGCTTCCTTCCGGCAGGCTTGTGGGCTATGCCATCCGCTGACTTCAAACGATTTAGCCGGATGGTTCGCGCGTGCGTATCGCCCTCATTGCGCATGACGAGAAGAAGGACGACCTCGTCGCTTTCGCCGGCGCCCACCGCGACTTCCTCAAGCGTTGCGACCTGGTCGCCACCGGCACGACCGGCGGGCGCGTCGCCGAGGCCTGGCCGGAACTCGCTGTCCGGCGGCTGAAGAGCGGCCCGCTCGGTGGCGACCAGCAGATCGGCGCGCTGATCGCGGATGGCCAGGTCGATGCGCTGATCTTCTTCGTCGATCCGCTGACGCCGATGCCGCACGATGTCGACGTCAAGGCGCTGATGCGGCTCGCGATCGTCTACGATATTCCAATGGCCTTGAATCGCGCCACCGCCGAGATCATCCTGACCGGCACGAAGGCGGCGCAGGCGTAAGGCCATTGCAGAAGGGGAAAGTATGGCCCGAATCACCGACACCGACACGGTCCTCAACTTCCCCGTCCTGATCGGGGATATCGGAGGAACCAATGCGCGCTTCGCGATCCTGATCGATTCCTATGCCGAGCCGAAGGAGTTCCCGGTCGTCCAGACCGCCGACTTCGCGACCATCGATCAGGCGATCCAGACGATGATCCTGGACCGCACCTCGGTCCAGCCGCGCTCGGCCGTGCTCGCTGTCGCGGGACCCGTCGACGGCGACGAAATCCACCTGACGAATTGCCCCTGGGTCGTGCGACCCAAGGCGATGCAGGTCGAACTCGGCCTGCAGGACATCGTGGTGCTCAACGATTTCGAGGCGCAGGCGCTGGCTGTCGTCGCGCTCGGCGACGAACACATGATCCGCATCGGTTCGGGTACCGCTGAACCCGCCGCCAGCCGCGTCGTGCTCGGTCCCGGCACGGGACTGGGCGTCGCCGGCCTCGTGCATGCGCGGCGCACGTGGATCCCGGTGCCCGGCGAAGGCGGGCATATGGACATGGGTCCGCGCAGCCCCCGCGATTTCGAGGTCTTCCCGCATCTCGAGCGGATCGAGGGGCGCATTTCGGGCGAACAGCTGCTGTGTGGTCGCGGCCTGGTCAACATCTACCACGCCATCGGCAAGGCAGACGGGACCGCCACGCCGTTCACGACGCCGGCCGAGATCACCAGTGCTGCGCTCGACGGCTCGGACAAGACCTCCACCGAGGCGGTTTCGATGTTCTGCACCTGCCTCGGGCGCATCGCCGGCGACCTGGCGCTGGTGTTCATGAGCAAGGGTGGAGTCTATCTCACCGGCGGCATCGCCCAGAAGATCGTGCCGCTGCTCCTGAAAAGCGACTTCCGCGCCGCTTTCGAAGACAAGGCCCCGCACTCCGCGCTGATGCGCGACATGCCGGTCTATGTGATCATCCATCCGATGGCGGCACTTCTCGGCCTCGCCGCCTATGCGCGGACGCCAGGACGCTTCGGGGTCGAGACGTCGGGCCGTCGCTGGCGGCCATAGCGGGTCATCTGTGGCATCGCTGCCATAGGCAAGCGCGGCGCATGCCGCTATGAGCTTGCCACGGCGCAGGGTCGCAACTGGCGCGTCGAAGGGCAGCAGGACAGGACCGACTTGGCGGCAGAGAGCACCAGTGGACGTGTGGGCGCGGGCGAAGTCGTTACCGTCCTGAAACGCATGCTTGCCGAGAACGGCCGCGAGTATCTCGGCTATTACGGGCTCGCAGTGGTCTGCCTAGTGGCCTTCGCCGCGACGACCGCGTTCACCGCCTACATCATGCGCGATATCGTCGATCTGCTGTTCACGGAAAAACGCCATGACCTGATCTGGATCATCTGCGGCTCCATCGTCGTCGCCTTCGTGATCCGCGGGCTCGCCACCTATGGCCAGGCCGTGCTTCTGGCCAAGATCGGCAACAATCTCGTCGCGCGTTACCAGCGCCGCATCGTCGACCAGTTGATGCGCCTCGGTGTCGGCTTCTACACCGCCACCCGCTCGGGGCAACTCGCGGCGCGGATCAACGAGAACGTCACCGGCATCCGCGACATCCTGTCGATGACGCTGACCGCGATCGCGCGCGACGCGGTGTCCCTGATCGCACTGCTCGGCGTCATGGTCTACCAGGATCCGGTCCTGTCGGTGGTCGCACTGGTGATCGGCCCGCCCATCGTGTTTTCGATCAACTACCTGATGCGGCGGCTGCGGCGGGCGACGCGCGAGGCCGTCGAGGTCAATTCGCGGCTGATCGGCGCAATGCAGGAGGCCACGCAAGGCATCACCATCGTCAAGGCCTTCACGATGGAGCAGCAGCTCTCCGACAAGATCGGCGTGCTCATCGACTTCGCCGAGGCGCGGGCAAACCGCATCGCGCGCATCTCGGAGCGGATGACACCGATCACCGAGATCCTCGCCGGGCTCGCGATCGCCGGCGTCATCGCCTATGCCGGCTATCGTTCCGCTGTCGCGCAGGAATCGCCCGGCGCGGTCATGTCCTTCATCACCGCGCTTCTGCTGGCCTACGAGCCGGCCAAGCGCCTCGCCCGCGTGCAGGCCAATCTCGAGCGCGCCCTGGTCAACGCGCACATGATCTACGAGATCCTCGACATCGAGCCGCAGCAGGGCGACCGACCCGGCGCTGGCGACGTCAAGGTCGGCAAGGGCGAGGTGGCATTCCGCGATATCGAGTTCGCCTATGCCGAGGGTCCGCCGGTGCTGCTCGGCGTCAGCTTCAAAGCACGGGCCGGCAAGACTACGGCGATCGTCGGATCCTCGGGCGCCGGCAAGTCGACCATCGTCGCGCTGCTGCAGCGCTTCTACGATCCCACCACCGGGGTCATCGAGATCGATGGCCAGGACATCGCCGGCGTGACCAAGCAGTCGCTGCGGCGCTCCATCGCCTATGTCTCGCAGCAGCCCTACCTTTTCGAGGGCACGATCCGCGACAATGTCCGCTATGGCCGACCCGAGGCGAGCGACGCCGAGGTCGAGGAGGCCGCGCGGCTGGCGCAGGCCACCGAGTTCATCGCCGTCCAGCCGCATGGCTGGAATACGATGGTCGGCGAGAACGGCGTCACGCTGTCGGGCGGCCAGCGCCAGCGCCTGTCGATCGCCCGCGCGATCCAGCGCGACGCGCCGATCCTGCTGCTCGATGAAGCAACCACCCCGCACGACAATGAAACGGAGGCCAAGGTCCAGCGGGCACTCGACACGGTGATGCAGGGGCGCACGACGCTCGTCATCGCGCACCGGCTGTCGACGGTCGTCAACGCCGACCATATCATCGTGCTCGAAAGCGGCCGGCTGGTCGAGGAGGGCACGCACCGCAGCCTTCTAGCGAAACCGGGTGGAGCCTATGCGCGGTTCCATTTCATGCAGGACCGCGCGGGCGAAGCGGCCGAGGTCGTCGCCGACAAGCCGCGCCGGCGCCGGACGGGAGGAGTGCGATGAGTGACATGAAGCTTGTTGTGGTGGGTGCGGCGGGACGCATGGGCCGAACCCTCGTCCGCATCATCGCCGAGACACAAGGCGCGGTGCTGGCTGGTGCGATCGAGCGCGAGGATTCGCCGCATCTCGGGCAGGATGCGGGCGTTCTGGCCGGAACAGGGCCAAATGGGGTGATGGTCTCTTCCGACACGCTGCCGGTCTTCGCCAAGGCCGATGGCGTTCTCGACTTCACCTCGCCGGCCGCGACCGTCGGCTTCGCCGCCTATGCGGCGCAGGCGCATGTGGTGCATGTCATCGGCACCACCGGCTGTTCGGCCGACGACGAGGCGAAGATCCAGTCTGCCGCGCGCCACACTCCCATCGTCAAGTCCGGCAACATGAGCCTCGGCGTCAACCTGCTCGGCGTGCTGGTGAAGCAGGCGGCGCGCGCGCTCGACGCCGATTTCGACATCGAGATCCTGGAAATGCACCACAGGCACAAGGTCGACGCGCCCTCCGGCACCGCGCTGCTGCTCGGCCGGGCGGCGGCGGAAGGACGCGGCATCGACCTCGCCGACCACAGCGTCCGGGTACGCGACGGGCATACCGGTCCCCGGCCCGAAGGCTCAATCGGCTTCGCAACGCTGCGCGGCGGTTCGGTCGTCGGCGACCATTCGGTCATTCTCGCGGGCGCCGGCGAGCGCATCGTGCTGTCGCACCATGCCGAGGACCGGGCGATCTTCGCGCGCGGCGCGGTCAAGGCGGCGCTCTGGGCGCATGGCCGCAAGTCAGGCCTCTACTCGATGCTCGACGTGCTCGGCCTGCCCTGATGCCGCGCTGCTGGATCGGCGTAGCCGCGGCGCGTCATGTGCGGATCGCAGTGGAGGACGGGTTCGCCATGTTCGCCCACGGCAGGCATTCTGCCGCGCTGCGCACGCAGCCGGGCGACTGGGTCGCCTATTACAGTCCGCGCGAGGGCATGAACGAGGGCGCGGAGGTGCGCGCCTTCACCGCGATCGGCGGCATCCTTCCCGGCGAGCCTCACGAGCGGCAGATGACCGCGTCCGGCGATACCGGCTGGCGGCGCAACGCCGAATGGCTCCCCGCCAAAAGCGCCGATATCTATCCCCTGCTTGACCGCTTCTCCTTCGTACGGGACAGAGGCCATTGGGGCATGTATTTCAGGAAATCGCTCTTTTCGATCGAGCGCGGCGACTTCGCCCTGATCGCCGCGGCGATGGGCGTCGGCGACGCCTTCGAGGGAGCCGGAAACCGGGAGAACTAGTCGATGTCGCGCACGCTGGTGCTCGTCCGCCACGGACAGAGCGAATGGAACCTGAAGAACCTGTTCACAGGATGGCGCGACGTCGACCTCACCGAGCAGGGCACGGCGGAAGCCAGGGCGGCTGGCCAGCGGCTGAAGGCCAGGGGCCTGAAATTCGACATCGCCTTCACCTCCGTGCTGAAGCGCGCCGAGAAGAGCTGTGCGCTGATCCTCGCCGAACTCGGCCAGACGGGTCTCAAGACGCTCCGCGACCAGGCTCTCAACGAGCGCGACTACGGCGACCTCTCCGGCCTCAACAAGGACGACGCGCGGGCCAAGTGGGGCGAAGAGCAGGTGCATGTCTGGCGGCGTTCCTACGACGTGCCGCCGCCGGGCGGCGAGAGCCTGAAGGACACCGGCGCCCGCGTCTGGCCCTATTACATCCACACCATCCAGCCGCATGTCCTGTCCGGCGGCAACGTGCTTGTCGCGGCGCACGGCAACTCTCTGCGCGCACTGATCATGGCGCTCGACGGGCTGACCGGCGAGGAAGTGGTGAAGATGGAACTCGCCACCGGAGTGCCGGTCGTCTACCGGCTCAACGCCGATTCCACCGTCGCCTCGAAGGAAATGCTGGCGGCCTGAAGCCACCTGCAATCTCCTGTCGGGACACGCATTTTCGCGTTGACACAAGCGGACCGCCCGCATACATGCGGGCCGCACACCTGCCCAGGTGGCGGAATTGGTAGACGCGCACGGTTCAGGTCCGTGTGCCGCAAGGCGTGAAGGTTCGAGTCCTTTCCTGGGCACCAAACTCTCGCTTCAGACTGTTCAATTAAGTCCAGAAGCGCCAAATGAAGCCCGGTTTTCCGGGCTTTTTTGTTTCTCGGTCGTCCGGCATTGTCCGAGGCGGTGCGTTGGAATCCAGCCGATCAGTTGGTGTTGATGTCGGTGATCCGGCCCGTAGCGGGTTGGACGCCGTCGCGGGCGTGCGAATGGCAGCGACAGGCCGTTCGCGCCGGCGGCCGTGGAAGCGGCCGCGGCGCCCCGCCAATCGAACGCGGCACATCTCGCGGCATCTGACCGGCTGACTCGCATGGCTGTTCGCCCGGCGGCTCATTTGTGTTGTTTGAGCATAAAGACGCTGGTAGCCCGCATCGCCGCGGGCGGCTCACCTTGATGCAAGTATCTCGTGTCGACGCAAACGCGGACTAAGCGCTGCCTTCAAGACAATCCGCAGCCCACGATGCTTCGAAAGCGGCACCTTGCCGCGGCGTGACACCAAGAGATTTGACGAATGCTAAGCCCTACAAAAACGCACTCGACAATATGTCGCTATTTCTTATATATAATTCCATCTCTTTTAATCTATATCGCCTACGAAAAGCTCCCGTCCGCGGGCACTATGAAATATCTCACAGTTCGCCGACTATTTATTTTCTCTGTTTTTGGTGAAATGATAGTTTTCGCCTCCTTTTTACCATCTTTTTCCCTTGCGTAAGCATGTGGCGGGGGTATTCTCCCGGCCGCAATGAAGTCGAACCCTGGAGGACAGTATGTCTAGCTTGCTGAGAGCAGCCAAGCTCACATCGATCGCGCTCGGCATCACGCTGGCGCTTATGGAGACGGGCAGCGCCCAGATCGGAAACGGCGCGGCAGCCGTCACCGGCGGGCCGTCCGGAGCGGCTTCCGCATCGGGACCGGTTGGCCCTGGCCTGAGCCGCCTGCCGACGACGACGCCGAGCATCGTGCCCTATCTCTCGTCCGGCGGCACGCCGGCAGCCGGCGACAAGGCCGGCGCTTCGAACGACACCGGCGTCGGCAGTGAGGCCTATGGCCTCAACGCGTCGTATAAATGGCCCTACACGATCGCCCGCGTCGCGGTGACGGGTGCGCCGTTCAATACGACGAACGGTGCCCTGGTTCCGGTCGCCAGCCGTCCGTATCGCCATTCGGGCAAGCTGTGGATGCGCTTCGGCTCGAGCTGGTATGTTTGCACCGCCTCGCTCATCAAGAAGGGCGTGCTGATCACGGCTGCGCACTGCGTGCACAATTACGGCCAGCAGGCCGCGGGCTGGGCCAACGAGGTCCGCTGGTATCCGGCGAACTATGCGGCCGGTGGCGGTCCCTGGGGCTACTATCAGGGCGTCAACTGGCGCATCCCGACCGTCTACTACAACGGCACCGACACCTGCCAGTCCGGCGCGAGCGGCGTCGTCTGCAACAACGACCTGGCCACGGTCACGCTCGCACCCAAGGGCGGTGTCTACGCCGGCACGACGCTCGGCGGCTGGTACGGTTACGGCTGGAACGGCTACAGCTACCTGGCGACTCCGGTCTTCGGCAATGCGACAGTCGCCCAGATCACGCAGATCGGCTATCCGGTCGCGATCGACAACGGCTACCAGATGCTGCGCGGCGATTCTTACGGCAAGTATATCGCGATGACGGGCGCCAACGGCAAGCTGTTGAAGAACACGCAGCTGGGCTCGGCCATGACCGGCGGTTCGTCGGGCGGTCCGTGGCTGGTGAACTTCGGCACCTCGCCGGTCGTGACCGGCAGCGCCAGCCTTGGCAACGCCGCCGTCCGCAACGTCGTGGTCGGCGTAACCAGCTGGGGCTACACCTCGGTCGGCATCAACGTGCAGGGTGCATCCTGGTTCGGCCAGAACGCCGAGTTCCCGCTTGCCAACTACAACGGGCGTGGCGCCGGCAATATCGGCTTCATGGTCAACTACACCTGCACCGGTGCTCCGGCCTATTGCTGACCTGATCGGCACCTCAATCGTTGCGGCCCCCGGTTTGTCCGGGGGCCGTTTTCGTTCGCGGGCTGCGCGCCACGCGCCGGATGATGTCGCGGCGGCGACGGATTGGAATCCTGATCCGAATATGGTTCACCTCACGCCGTGATCGAAGAATGAATGGCGCGAGGCGAAGTTGATCATGACCAACCGAATTCTCATCGCCGGCAGCGGCCAAGCCGGCTTCCAGACCGCGGCGAGCCTGCGCCAGGACGGGTTCGAGGGCGAGATCGTCATCGTCGGCGAGGAGCCCGGGCTGCCCTACCAGCGCCCCCCACTGTCAAAGGGATATATCAAGGATCCCAATCCCGACCGGCTGCTCTTCCGCAACGCCGACTTCTTCGAGAAGAACAGGATCGATCTGGAGGACGGGCGGACCGTCACATCCATCGACCGCGCCGCACGTACCGCGACGATCTCGGACGGCCGGACGATCGGCTACGGCCACCTTGTGCTTGCCACCGGCACCCGCAATCGCCGCCTGCCCCTGCCCGGCATCGATCTCGGCAACGTGCTCGGCCTCCGCACTTTGGCGGACGCCGACCTGCTGCGCGGGAAACTCGCCTCGGCGTCGCGCCTGGTAGTGGTCGGCGGCGGCTTCATCGGCCTGGAAGTGGCCGCGACGGCCCGAGCGGCCGGCCTGCACGTGACCGTTCTCGAGGCGACCGCGCGGCTGATGTCGCGCGTCGTCTCACCGCCGATCTCGGACTATTTCCTCTCCTTCCATTCGTCGAGCGGCGTCGACGTGCGGCTGAATTCGCTTGCCCGCGCCATCCTCGACGACGGCACGGGGAAAGCCGGCGGCGTCGAGCTCGGCGACGGCGAGCGCGTGCCGGCCGATCTCGTCCTCGTCTCCGCCGGCGTGGTGCCCAATGCGGAGATCGCCGAGGCCGCCGGCCTCTATGTGCATGACGGCATCCGCGTCGACGACCTGCTCGCGACGGAAGATCCCGCCATCTCCGCCATCGGCGACTGCGCCTCCTTCCCCTTCGGCCAGGAGGGTCTCCAGACCCGCCTCGAATCGGTTCAGAATGCGGTCGACCAGGCGAAATGCCTGTCGCGGCGTTTGGTCGGGCATCCCGAGCGCTACGACAAGCTGCCCTGGTTCTGGAGCGACCAGGGGCCGCACAAGCTGCAGATCGCCGGATTGACGGCCGGCGCCGACCATCACGAGATCAAGGGCGGCCTGGACGAGGGCAAGCTCTCCGTACAGTGCTATCGACGCGGCGAGCTGATCGGCGTGGAGACCGTCAATGTGGCCGGCGACCACATGGCCGCCCGCCGGCTGCTGAGCCAGCCGTCGCCGGTGACGCTCGAGGCGGTAAAGGCATCCGGATCCGACCTCGCTACCCTGATGAAGGCGCGAGGATGAAGCTCAGGGCGTCTCATCGTCCTTCCGGCTGAGCTGATGCCGGTCCGGATTGAAATCAATGAAGAAGCCATGGAACGACATCATGGCCAGCGCGCCAACGACACAGGCCCACAGGATCGCGCCGCTCCACAATTCGAAGATCGTCCAGCCCGCGGTGAAGCCGAAGGTCGCGATGCGTATCCACAGCGGCCGGAAGAAGGGATGGTCGGTGTCGAGCAGCCTCATCGCGGCGCCTTGACGTAGGTCTCGATGCCGACGGCGAGGTTGGCCGATCTGCTGCGACGCTCGCGCTCGATATGGGTCGAGAAGAAGCGCCAGAACGAGCGAGCGTAGTCCAGGAAGAACTCGTCGGCCACGCCGCGGTCGCATAGCTTTGTGTTCACGCAGGATGCAAGCCGGCTCAGGAAATAGACGATCCGGTCGAACTGCTCCTGGAAGTCGGCGAGCGGCATCGTCCCGCCTTCGTCGGTCATCGCCTTCGAGCCGATGCTCGCCATGATGATGTCCATCTGTTCCGGCGAGGTCTGCGGCGTGACCAGACCGGCCGACTGCCGGTTCAGTTCGCCAAGCCGGCGCTTCAGCGCGTTCTGGGCTTCCTGGTATTCGGGCTTCTCCCACAGTTCGACCAGTGCCAGCGTGCGCTCGACGCGCTTGTCCTGACGCGATTGCAGGAATTGCACCGCCGAAAACACAGCACCGACGCAGAGCAGCACCCTGAGTGCGAATCCGCTCCAGGCGAACACGAACAGCCGCCAATCGGTCGCCTTGAACGGGTTAGGCTCGTCCTTCGGCTCCTGCGTATTCGGCAGGGGTATTCCGGTGCCCGTGTCGGGAAGCTTGGCCGGCCGCTTCATCGGCACGTGCCGAGATCGATGCGCGCCGAGGGATCGAGGTCGATCTCGTCGGACTGCAGCCTGTCCTTCAGGCACTCGACCTGGCCGCGCGACAGCAGGAACTTGGTGTCCGGCTCCTCGACCGCGGCCCTGGGCTCGGGCAGCGCCAGAACGATGCTGCGGCTCCTTTCGCAGCGGCTGAGGTCGACCGCGACCGTCTCACCGGCAACCGATTCGGGATCGCCATATATCTCGAGGAAGCATGTCGCCAGATCCTCGTTCATGACCACCGAATTGGCGCAGATCACGCAGTCCGCGGCCTGGAGAGGCGAGGCGGACGCGAGCGTCAGCGCCGCGATTGCATATCCGAGTTGCCTGATGCCCGTCATGTCCGTTTTCGTCCTGATCGTTCCGGGACGCGGTCGCGCGCACCTGGATTCATAAGCGCGGTTTCCCACAAGAGGAAGCCGGCTATTTCGTGGCCGGGCTGGTCTCCATCGGAAAGACCAGCACCGCGCCCTTCGAGCCCCGCTTGTCCTGGAAGCGTTTGACGTCGCGGGTCGCTGGCGCCTTGGCGATGTCGTCGAGCAGGCCGGCGAAGCCCTCGGGCGCTGCGGCGGAGCGCGTCGCCTGCCGCACGCCCTTCTGCGCCAGATAGCCAAGGTCGAGCGTCGACGACTGCTGCTCCGCCTCGGTCAGCACCGCGATCAGCCGTTCGTTGCCGAAGCTCCCCTCCGACACGGTGAACAGCCCGGTCTCCTCCAGTTCGTCGCGCTCGTGCAGGCGGATCGGCGCCTCCGCCGAACTGATCGTGTAGTCGCTGCCGACATAGAGCACGTTGAGGTCGACCGGCTTGCGGGATTCGTTCTTCGCCGAAACGAAGATCGAATCGCCAGGATGCAGGATCGGCACGTTGCCCGCCTCGATGGGGGTCAGCTCTTCTTCGTCCGCCCGTTGGACCGAGAAGGTGACGCTCACGTCGCCGCGGCGGAAGTCGGACGCGCCGGCAAGGCGCGACAGGTTCATCGCCCGCGAAATCACCACGAGGTCGTCGGAGAGCTTGGCGCCGAGCTTCTCGGCATCCGCCGTGAACATCGACGGTGGGCGGCGGCCCTTCTCCAGACTGATCTCTCCCGAGGGCGGCAGCAGCCAAAGTGCTGGCTCCTTCGACGCACCTTCCGGAGCGTCGGGCACGTCGCTCTCGCGCATCACCGCGAAACGAATATCGGCCGGAGCACCTGGCTCGACCAAGCGCAGCTTCAGCGGAGTCTTACCGTCGGCCGCGATCGTCTCCAGCGCCGCGTTGGCGCGCGCGACGTCCCCGGCGAGGCCGTCGACGGGCGGTGCCTTGGCGACCACCAGTTCGAAATTGATCGCCATTTCGGCAATGCGGGCATAAGCGCCGTCCGGGATCTCTTCCATGCGCATTGCCGAGCGCCCGGCGAAGTTCGCCGGCAGCGCCTGGCTCGTCAGGCTGGTCGCCGAACGCACCTCGAGATAGCCGACCGCATCGTCGATCGGGTCGAGCGGCGATTTGAGCACGGCAAGCTTGGTTCCCGGCTCGACCCGGTGCAGCATGCCGGCCGGAAGCGCCACGACCCCGTCCTTCACGGCCACTTTCCACTGCAGCACCGCGTCGCCCGGCTCCATCCCGAACACCGGCGCGTCGAGGTCGCCCTCAAACAGCGGCGTCGGCTTGGTCCGGTTGAGACCCGAATAGTGCTGCAGGATGCCCTGGCTGAGCTGGCGGTAGGTGACGTTCGGGTTTTCCGCCAGCTTCGACATCAGCGTGTAGGTGAACAGGCCGAAAATCCTGCCGGCCGGGTCGGTCGCCGGCTGCGGGAATTCGGGCGTTGTCTCCACCGTCTGGGCGGCGAAGAACGCGACCATGCCGCCGCGCTCCGTTGCGCCTGCGCCGTCATCATCGTCGGACAGGCCAAGCGCATTCTCGCGCTCCGCATCGCCCCCTGTCCCGCGCGTGGCCTCTCCGCGGGCCGCTGCCATCATCTCCGGTGTGAAGCCGAGCGATTCAGGGGAGATCTTGCGCTCCTTCTCTTCGACGCCCATCCCCACCGCGCGCGTCGCGGTGCCCGAATGGCAGGCGTCGAAGACGACCCAGACGAACGCCCCCTTGGCGCGGATCGCATCGAGCGCCGCGCCGATCTCGTCGTCCATGATCGCGTTGGGAACCGTCTTCGTCGCCGGATCTATCTTGTTGACGTCGGCGGCGAGGAAGATCTCGTCCTTGCCGTCGATTTCCGTCGACGGGTCGGCTGCCGGTTGCTGCGAGCCATGGCCGGAGAACTGGATATAGACGAAATCGCCAGCCTCGGCCTTCGCCGTCAGGTCCGAAAGAGCTTTCAGGATCGCGTTGCGTGTCGGCGCTTCCGCGCCTTCGGTATTGCTTGCCAGAACCGTCACGTCGGAGGCGGCGAACGGAGAGGTCGGATTGCCGACGAGAAAATCCCGCACCAGGCCGGCGTCGTTCTTCGGCCCTTCCAGCCAGTCGCCCTTCGGCAGGTTGGGGTATTCGGAGACACCGACGATCAGCGCCCTATTGGTGCGCGCCTCGGCCTCCAGCGTCCCGCCGCACAAAGCGGCGAGCGCCGCTGCCGCAAGCAGGCTGCCCGCGCGTCTGCGAACCATATCTCTCTCCCAAGCCCATGCGGCATATTATCCGCAAGGGAAGGTTCATGGCAGATTGAGGCCGATTTTTGAACCGGGACAGTCGTGGTCGAGGGCGAAATGGCCTTGACCCGCAACCGGCTGCGCGGGCAAACGTCTGCAACCACGAATACAGCGAGGAAAGACGCATGAACCGGACCATCATTGCGCCGTCGGTTCTCTCGGCGGACTTCTCGAAACTCGGCGAAGAGGTCGAGACGATCGTCCGCGCCGGCGCCGACTGGATCCATCTCGACGTCATGGACGGCCACTTCGTGCCAAACATCACGTTTGGTCCGCAGATCATCAAGGCGATCCGCGGCCGCACCGACAAGATCTTCGACTGCCATCTGATGATCACGCCGGCCGATCCCTATCTCGCCGCCTTCGCCGACGCCGGCTGCGACATCATCACGGTCCATGCCGAGGCCGGCCCCCACCTCGACCGCTCGCTGCAGGCGATCCGCAACCTCGGCAAGAAGGCTGGCGTGTCGCTCAACCCGTCGACGCCGGAGAGCGTCATCGAATATGTGCTGGACCGGCTCGACCTCGTACTCCTGATGACGGTCAACCCCGGCTTCGGCGGCCAGGCGTTCATCCCCTCCGTCGTTGAGAAGGTGAAGCGCGTCAAGGCGATGATCGGTGCCCGCCCGATCGACATCGAGATCGACGGCGGCGTCACGCCGGAGACCGCGCCGCTGGTCGCGGCCGCCGGCGCCAATGTGCTCGTCGCCGGCTCGGCCGTGTTCAAGGGCGGCTCCGAAGCCTCCTACCGCGCCAACATTGAGGCGATCCGTACCGCCTCGGATGGAGCCATGAAGCGGGCTGCCTAAAAAATCGCCGCAAACGGGGCAAGAATCCGCGACCTCGGTCCGCTTCGTTGGAGACATGACATGGCCGCGATCCCACCTGTCTGCGATTTCGACTTGCCGGCCGTCGACGCGACGCTTCCCGGCATCGACGGCAGGACGCACCGGCTGTTCGACCTGGCAAGGCCGAATGGGCTCGTCGTCGCCTTCATCTGCAACCACTGCCCCTATGTGAAGGCGGTGATCGCCCGCATCGTGCGCAACGCGGCCGATCTCGAGGTGCAGGGCATCGGATTCGTGGCGATCAGTTCCAATGACGCGACGACTTATCCGGAGGATTCCTTCGACAACATGAAGCTGTTCGCGCGTCGGCACGGTTTCGGCTTCCCCTATCTCTACGACGAGACGCAGGACGTGGCCCGCGCCTACGACGCAGCCTGCACGCCCGATTTCTTCGGCTTCAACAAGGATCTCAAGCTGCAGTATCGCGGCCGCCTCGACGCCAGCCGGAAGGAGGCTGGACCCGCTGACCTGCGCCGCGATCTCTACGAAGCGATGGTCGAAGTCGCGCGGACCGGCAAGGGGCCGCGCGAACAGGTCGCGTCGATCGGCTGCTCCATCAAGTGGAAGGACGCAACGTGAGTGACCCCTGGCCGCGCGCGGTCCTGTTCGATCTCGACGGGACGCTGATCGACTCCGCCCCAGACCTGCACGCCTCGGTCAACATCCTGCTCATGCGGCACGGGCTCGGTCCCTTGTCGCTGCCCGACGTGGTGTCGATGATCGGCAACGGGGTGAAGAAGCTGGTCGAGCGGGCTTTCATCGCCGTCGGCCAGCCGCTGGATACGGATGAACTCGAACGCGAATACGAGGCGATGATCGGCATCTACGCCGACCACCTTACCGTGCTGACCGTACTTATGCCGGGCGTGCTGGAAATCCTCGACGAGCTTCGGGCGAAAGGCATCCTGATGGCCGTCGTCACCAACAAGCCGCAGATGCCGACCGAGGCCATCCTCGACCATTTCGGCCTGTCCGCCCGTCTCGGCGCGGTTATCGGCGGCGACAGCGTGGTGGAAAAGAAGCCCGCGCCGGACATGATCTTCGCGGCGCTGGAGCGGTTGGGCATCGCTCCGGAGGATGCCGTCATGGTCGGCGACAGCCTGGCAGACGTCGGCTGCGCCCGCGCCGCCGGCATCCCCGTCGTCGCCGTGCATGGCGGATATACTTCCGTCCCGGTGGACGAGATCGGCGCGGACATCGTCATCGGCTCGCTCGCCGACCTGCCCGCGGCACTCGCGGCGATCCAGCCGGCCTGACCGGCTTGGCTTGCGCCGGCGCAGCCCCCATATCTTTGCCGTGCCGCTTCACAAATCGCGGCCGGAATGGTTGAAGAGAGCATGGCGACCAAGACAGACCTGACGCGCAACCAGACGCTCGTGCTGGGCAGGCTCGAAAAGGCCGAAGGCCCGCTCAGCGCCTATGCGCTGCTCGACCAGTTGCGCGACGACGGCTTCCGCGCGCCGCTCCAGGTCTACCGCGCACTCGACACGCTGATGAAGAGCGGGTTCGTGCACCGGCTGGAGAGCATCAACTCTTTCGTCGCCTGCCACGGCCACCATCACCACGACCACGGCATGACCGGCTTCGCCATCTGCGAGACGTGCGGCCAGGTGACCGAGTTCACCGATCCGGTCGTGACCGAGCGGCTCGAAGCCTGGGCCGAGGCGAGCGGCTTCAGGCCGAACAAGGCCGTGATCGAGTTCCGCGGCACCTGCGCAAGCTGCGCGGCGGGTGCGTAGCGGGAACGCTTCAGATCGCCGTTCGGCTGAAAACGGCGCTCAATGCGCCTCGTCCCAATTGTGCGCGGCGCGCGCGTCGACATTGAGGGGCACCGACATGGCGACGGCCGGCATCGCCGCGTTCTCCATCACCTCGCGGATGACCGGGATCGCCGGCTCGACATCGTCCTCGCGCGCCTCGAAAATCAGTTCGTCGTGCACCTGCAGCAGCATGCGCACCGCGTCGAGCCCGGCGTTCGCAAGCGCTGCGTCCATGCGGATCATCGCCCGGCGGATGATATCGGCCGCCGTGCCCTGCAGACGTGCATTGGTCGAGGCACGCTCGTTGAAGGCGCGCACCGATGGGTTCGGCGAGCGGATCTCCGGATAATGGATACGCCGGCCGAACACCGTCTCGACATAGCCTTCGCGCCGCGCAAACTCCTTGGTCTCCTCGATGTAGTCGCGGATGCCGGGGAAACGCTCGAAGTACTTCTTGATGTAGCTGCCGGCCTCCTCGCGCGGGATCGACAGCTGGTTGGCGAGGCCAAAGGCCGAGATGCCGTAGATGATGCCGAAATTGATCGCCTTGGCGCGGCGGCGGATTTCCGACGGCATGCCCTCGACCGGCACGTTGAACATTTCGGACGCAGTGATCGCATGGATGTCGGCGCCGTCGGCGAAGGCCTGCTTCAATTGCGGGATGTCGGCGACATGCGCCAGCACGCGCAGCTCGATCTGGCTGTAGTCGGCCGAGATCAGCTTGTGGCCGGGTTCGGCGACGAAGGCGGTGCGGATCTTGCGGCCCTCGGCGGTGCGCACCGGGATGTTCTGCAGGTTCGGATCGGATGACGACAGCCGCCCGGTGGTCGTCGAGGCCAGCGCGTAGGAGGTGTGGACGCGGCCCGTCTCCGGGTTGACGAAGCCCGGCAGCGCGTCGGTGTAGGTCGACTTCAACTTCGTCAGCTGGCGCCAGTCGACGATCTTGCGCGGCAGTTCGTGGCCTTCCGCAGCGAGATCCTCCAGCAGCTGGGCCGAGGTCGACCACTGGCCGGTCTTGGTCTTCGAGCCGCCGGGCAGGCCCATGCGGCCGAACAGGATGTCGCCCAGCTGCTTGGGCGAGCCGATGTTCACGCGCTCGCCGACCAGCGCGTAGATCTCGTCCTCGATGCGCGCCGCGCCCTGCGCCAGTTCGCCCGACAGCCGCGACAGGATCTGCCGGTCGATCGAGATGCCACGCTGCTCCATGTTGGCCAGCACCGGCACAAGCGGCCGCTCCAGCCGCTCGTAGACCGAGACCAGCCCCTTGGCGACAAGGCGCGGCTTCAGCACCTGCCAGAGCCTGAGCGTCACGTCGGCGTCTTCGGCGGCATAGGCGGTCGCCTTGTCGAGCTCGACCATGTCGAAGGTCTGAAAAGATTTGCCCGAGCCGCTGACGTCCTTGAAGGCGATCGGCTTGTGGCCGAGCCACTTCTCCGACAGCGCGTCCATGCCGTGGCCGCCATTCGTGCCGCCGTCGGTGACGTAGGAGATAAGCATCGTGTCGTCATAGGGCCTGACGTCGACGCCATGGCGGTTCATCACCACGAGATCGTATTTCAGGTTCTGCGCGATCTTGAGGACGGACGGGTCCTCCAGCAGCGGCTTCAGCGCGGCGAGCGCGTCGCGGATCGGGATCTGGTTCTCGATTAGTCCGCCGCCGAGCAGGTCGCCGCGCCCGCTCTTGTGGGCGAGCGGCACATAGGCCGCGCGGCCCGGCGCGGTGGCGATGGAAAAGCCGCACAGTTCCGCCAGCATCGGGTCGAGCGAGGTGGTCTCGGTGTCGAAGGCGACGATCCCCGCCTCGCGCGCCTCGTCCATCCAGCGGTAGAGCTCGGCGATGTCGCGGATGCAGGCATAGGCGGCCGTGTCGAACTTAGCCGAGCCGGCGGCTTCGGCGCGGGCTGCGGCAAGCGATTGCGGGGTGTTTCCCTCTCCCTTGAGGACGGGCTGGCCGGCAGGGGCGCCGGTGGGCTCCACCTTGACCGATATTTCGGCACCGCCCGTCGATGGCGCCGCGGTCGCGCCCGACCCGACATCCGGCCCATGCGCTGCCTCGCCGAGTTCGACCTTCACCGCGGCCGGCTCGACCTCGGCGGCCTCCGTGCCGCTCGCCTCCGCCACGCGGCGGGTCAGCGTCGTGAATTCCATGGCCTTGAGGAAGGCGATCAGCTTTGGCCCGTTCGGCGGCTGGAGCACGAAATCCTCCAGCGGATCGACATTCGGCACGTCGTCCTTCAACGTCACCAGCAGACGCGAGATACGCGCCTTCTCGGCATTGGCAACGATCGCCTCGCGCCGCTTCTCCTGCTTGATCTCGGAAGCGCGGGTCAGGAGCGTATCGAGATCGCCGAACTGCTCAAGCAGGAGTGCCGCCGTCTTCGGCCCGATGCCCGGCACGCCCGGCACGTTGTCGACGGAATCGCCTGTCAGCGCCTGCAGGTCGATCATCTTCTCCGGCGGCACGCCCCATTTCTCGACGACCTCGGGGATGCCGATCTGCTTGTCCTTCATCGGGTCGTACATCGACACCGCCGGACCGACGAGCTGCATCAGGTCCTTGTCGGAGGAGATGATCGTGGCGTCCGCTCCCGCTTCCCGCGCCAGCCGGCAGTAGGTGGCGATCAGGTCGTCGGCCTCGAAGCCTTCCATCTCGATGCAGGGCAGGTCGAAGGCCTTGGTCGCCTGGCGGATCAGGCCGAACTGCGGCACCAGGTCCTCGGGCGGCGCCGAGCGGTTCGCCTTGTATTCGGGATAGAGCTCGTTGCGGAACGTCTTCGACGAATAGTCGAAGATCACCGCCAGATGGGTCGGCGTCACGCCGACATCGGTGTCGCGGGCATCCTGCATCAGCTTCCACAACATGTTGCAAAAGCCGGAGACGGCGCCGACCGGCAGCCCGTCCGACTTGCGGGTCAGCGGCGGCAGCGCATGGTAGGCGCGGAAGATGTAGCCCGAGCCGTCGATGAGGAAGAGGTGATCGCCTTTTTTCATGGCGAAGGGATAGCGCCTGCGGCGCGTCCGGTCCATGCTTCGCCTCGATACTGATGACAACTTCCGGACTATGACTGAGACATCCGGCCCACTTGCTTTTGAGCCCGCGTGGAGCCGCTATCTCGCGAAAGAGGCGAACGGCGCGCGATCTGAAAAGCTCGCAGCGCTCGACGAATTCATTGCCGACATCCGCAGTCGGAGCCAGTCAGAGCAGATCGCTTTTGTTGAATGGTTCTGTCGCCAACATCTCGACGGCGCGGCGCCATCGGATATCAGCCTCGGGAACGGCCAGTGGATGCGGCTGCCGCTCTTTCGCGAGGTCTTTGCCGACATATTGGAAGAGGGTCGCTCCGAACGACGCCCGAACTATTCGAGGTGGATGGCACAATTCCATTCTCTGTTTGGCCATCGGCATGGGCCTTACCGGCACTATGAGCCAAACAAGCAGATATTGCTCGCCGAGGCACTCGATCGCGACCCGACAGACAATCGTGCTAGAGCGATGCTGGTCTTTGTCCTTCTGGATTGGCTTGACTACGCATGTCACGAACTGCCCCACGGCCTACTCGGCGAGCCGAACGATCTACAGGTGATGGCGGATAGGCTTCAGGCTCTCTTCGTAGGCACCCTGTGGGAGAAGCGGGTACGGACGGGCAGCAGCGCCTTGCGTCGTGTGGCGTCAGGTGACTGGTCCCACGACACGCTGGTTGATGTCGAAGATATGCTGATGTTGCGGTTCATGATTGATCGGTCGCTTTTCCCGCATACCAAAGCGACTCCTCCCCGATAATCACGCGCTCGTTACAAACTTGTAATCTTCGTGCCCTTGAATCGCCACGTTCCGGGACCCAAATCTCGGTCATCGGCAATTAACGCCGAGTTCGGTTGAAGGCTCGTCCCCCGCCTATACCGGACACTGCGGCAGCCTCATCCCCCCTCTCCGGGCTGCCGCATCGTTTCGAGCAAGGCCGCCACGGAACCCCCCTCCACCGTGGCGGCCATTTTCGTTTTGAGGGACCCGATTGCAGCCTTGTCGGAGACGTTGCATCCTGCCGCTCTGCAAGGAGCCACGCCCATGAACGTCGCCGCCCGCCGCATCGGGGCCAACATCACGCATTTCGATCAGCGCATCGACCTCGCCGCCGCCCTGCGCTGGACGGCGCGGCTCGACATGCACGAGGCGGTCGCCAACCATTTCTCGCTCGCCGTCAACGACGACGGCACGCAGTTCCTGATCAACCCCAACATGGTCCATTTCAGCCGGGTGCGCGCCAGCGACCTGGTGCTGGTCGATGCCAATGACCCGAAGACGATGGAGCGCCCCGACGCGCCGGACCCGACCGCCTGGGGCCTGCACGGCTCGCTGCACCGGCTGGTACCCCATGCGCGCTGCGCCATGCATGTCCACTCGCGCTATGCCACCGTGCTCGCCTCGCTGGCGGATTCGCGCCTGCCAGCGGTCGACCAGAATTCGGCGATGTTCCATGGCCGCGTCGTCGTCGATGAGGGCTATGGCGGGCTCGCCTTCGAGGAGGAGGGCACGCGCTGCGCCGGGCTGTTCACCGACCCCAAGGTGAAGATCATGGTGATGGGCAATCACGGCCTGCTCGTCATCGGCGAGACCGTGGCCGACACGTTCGACCGGCTCTATTATTTCGAGCGCGCCTGCGAGAACTACGTCAAGGCGCTGTGGACCGGCCGGCCGCTGCGCGTCCTCTCCGACGCGGTGGCCGAGACGGTCGCCCGCCAGATGGACGCCTATCCGGTTGCCACCGCCTCGCGCCACCTCGAACAACTCAAGCTCATCCTCGACGAGGAAGGCTCGAACTACCGCGACTGACGCGGTTCAATCCGCCAGCAGCGCCTTCGTCAGCGGGTGATCCGGGCTCGCAAGCCCGTCGACCACATTGAAATGGTGACGGTCGGGTTCCTCGACGGCAGCCGTCGCCGCGCCCAGTCCCTTCCAGATCGAGGCGAGCAACGCGTTCTGGCGGAGGAATTCGGAGCGCTCGTTGCCGCCGACCCAGCAGGTCAGGCGCGTTCCGGGCAGCGGCCGCAGCAGCGCCGGGCTTTCCGCGAGCGCCTCCGCTTCGTCGATCTTCAGTATCTCATTGTTGGCGATGCGCATCAGCGGCCTGAGATCATGGACGCCGGAGATCGAGACGACATTGCCGATCCTCGCCCGCACCGCTTCGGGCAGCGGCGAGGTGATGCTGGCCATGCGCGTCACCAGATGTCCGCCCGCCGAGTGTCCGGTCAGATGGATGGGGCCGGCGACCTCGGCCGCGGCCAATTCGATCGCCTTGCCGGTTTCGCGAGTGATCCCGGCGATGCGGATGTCCGGGCAGAGCGTGTAAGACGGCATCGCGACGGCGTATCCATGCGCCAGCGGACCGGCGGCCAGGTGCGACCAGAAGCTCTTCTCCAGCCGCATCCAGTAGCCGCCGTGGACGAACACGACGAGACCTTTCGGCGTCCCCTCGGGCAGGTAGAAGTCGATCAGGTTGCGCGGCGCCGGTCCGTAGGGCACATCGAGCCGCGTCCGCTCCGCCCAGCTCTCGCGGAACGCCTTCGCCGGCTCGATCCAGCCGTCCGGCCAACGCTCGCTGCGCGGAATGTTCGGCCAGTTGGCGTAGGCGTCGTCCCAGTCGGCGATGCGGTGCAGAAACATGCGCGGTTCTCCCTCGTCTCGATCTCCCTTACCCGATCCGCATGTGGAGGTGGAAGTTTTCGCGGAACTGTGGAAAGTGCGATGTGGAACGAGAAGACCGGGCGGGGGCCCCGCCGAATGACAACGATAACGACGGGAGTAACGAGATGAGTAAGGTTCTTGCAACGATCGCCTTCGGCCTGACGCTGGGCGTCTCCGGTTTGGCGATGGCCGAGCCGTTGAAGATCGGCATGATCACCACGCTGTCCGGCGGCGGCGCGGGACTGGGTGTCGACGCGCGCGACGGTTTCATGCTGGCGATCAAGAAGGCAGGCGACGCCGAGATCTCGGTCATCGTCGAGGACGATGCGATGAAGCCTGAGATCGCGGTTCAGATCGCCGACAAGATGATCCAGGCCGAGCAGGTCGACGTTCTGACCGGCATCATCTGGTCCAACCTCGCCATGGCGGTGGTGCCCAACGCCGTCGCACAGGGCAAGTTCTACCTGTCGCCCAATGCCGGACCCTCGCCTCTGGCCGGCGCCAAGTGCGACAAGAACTATTTCAACGTCGCCTACCAGAACGACAATTTCCACGAGGCGGCGGGCAACTACGCGCAGACGCAGGGCATCAAGAAGATGTTCATCCTGGCGCCGAACTATCCGGCGGGCACGGATTCGCTCAACGGCTTCAAGCGCTTCTACAAGGGCGAGCTGGCCGGCGAAGTCTACACCCAGCTCGGCCAGACCGACTACGCCGCCGAGATCGCGCAGATCCGCGCCTCGGGCGCCGATTCCGTCTTCTTCTTCCTGCCCGGCGGAATGGGCATCGCGTTCATGAAGCAGTATGCGCAGTCCGGCGTCGGCATCCCGGTCATGGGTCCCGGCTTCTCCTTCAGCCAGGACGTGCTCGGCGCCATCGGCGACGCGGCCATTGGCGCGAAGAACACGGCGTCGTGGTCGCCGGACCTCGACAATGCCGCCAACAAGGCCTTCGTCGAGGCCTTCAAGGCCGAATACAACCGCCTGCCGTCGATCTACGCCGCGCAGGCCTACGATACGGCGAACCTGCTGATCTCGGCCAAGGGCAAGGCCAGCGTCAAGGACGCCGACGCGTTCCGCGCGGCGCTCAAGGCCGCCGAGTTCGACACCGTGCGCGGCAAGTTCAAGTTCAACACCAACAACCATCCGATCCAGGATTTCTACGTCCGCGAGGTCTACAAGGGCGCTGACGGAACGCTGACCAACAAGATCGTCGGCACCTCCTTCACCGACCACCAGGACGCCTACGCGGCCCAGTGCAAGATGTAAGGTTCGGCCCCCTCACCCGGCCTCCGCTTCGCTCGGCCACCCTCTCCCCAAGGTGAGAGGAGATGGTCGAGCGCCGTCGGTCTCTTCTCCCCTCGGGGAGAAGGTGGCCCGAAAGGCCGGATGAGGGGGAGACCTCCACAGAGTTCAACTGCCCTTGCCCTCAGCCCTGATCATCGAGCAGCTCCTCAATGGCCTCCAGCTCGGCGTCATGCTGTTCCTGATGGCGGCCGGGCTGACGTTGATCTTCGGCGTCATGGGCCTGATCAACCTGGCGCACGGCTCGCTCTACATGGTCGGCGCCTTCGCCTGCGCCGCGGTCGCAGGCTGGACCGGCTCATTCTGGCTCGGCCTCGTCGCCAGCCTCGCAGCGGCCGCGGCGGCGGGCGCGATCGTCGAGATCACGGTCATCCGGCGGCTCTACGAACGCGACCATCTCGACCAGGTGCTGGCCACCTTCGCGCTGATCCTGGTCTTTTCGGAAGGCACGCGCTGGCTGTTCGGCTCATTCCCGCTCTATCTCGACATCCCGCCGGCGCTCACCGGCGCGGTGGCGCTTCCGGGCGGGGTCCACTATCCCGTCTACCGGCTGGCGATCATTATCGTCGGCCTGGCAGTCGCCCTCGGCCTCTACCTGCTGATCTCGCGCACTCGCCTCGGCATGCGCATCCGCGCCGGAGAGAGCGACCGCGAAATGATCGGCGCGCTGGGCGTCGATATCCGCACGCTCTACACGGTGGTCTTCGCGCTCGGCGCGGCGCTCGCCGGCCTCGCGGGCGCGCTGGTCGGTGCGCTGCAATCCGTGCAGGTCGGCATGGGCGAGCCGGTCCTGATCCTCGCCTTCGTCGTCATCGTCATCGGCGGCATCGGCTCGATCAAGGGCGCCTTCCTCGGCGCGCTGCTGGTCGGCGTGGTCGACACGATGGGCCGCATCTTTCTTCCGCAACTGCTCACCGCGCTGCTCGGCCCGGCCCCGGCCGCCAGCCTCGGCGGCGCGCTGTCGTCGATGCTGATCTACATCGTCATGGCGGCGATCCTGGCGTTCCGGCCGAAAGGCCTGTTCGCGGCGGGGGCGTGATGGCATGATCCGCGAGCGCCTCCTCACCCTTGCCCTCCTTGCAACCCTCCTCGCGCTCCCCTTCGCCACGCAGGCAGCCGGCTATCCGTTCTACACCACGCTGGCGACCCGCATGGCGATCCTGGCGCTGGCGGCAACCGGCCTCAACATCGCGCTCGGGCTCGGCGGGCTCGTCTCCTTCGGCCATGCTGCGTTCTTTGGCATCGGCGGCTACGCGGCGGGAATCGTCGCGTCCCACGCGATGAACGCCGAGCCGCTGCTCGGCATGACGGTCCCCGCCTCCATGCCCATCGTCTGGATCGTCGCCGCGCTCGCCGCGGGTCTCGTCGCGGCGGTCACCGGTGCCATCAGCCTCAGGACGTCGGGCGTCTATTTCATCATGATCACGCTCGCCTTCGCGCAGATGGTGTTCTACTTCGCCATTTCGTGGAAGGCCTATGGCGGCGAGGACGGGCTGTCGATCGCGCTGCGCAACGGCTTTCCCGGCCTCAACACGGCGGTGCCGCGCGACCTCTTCCTGGTCGCGTTCGCCCTGCTTCTCGCCGGTCTCGTGATCTTCTGGCGCGTGCGCATCTCGCGCTTTGGCGCAGCAGTCCAGGCTGCCCGCCAGAACGAGCTGCGGGTCGCGGCGATAGGCATCGAGCCCTTCCCGATCCGTCTCGTCGCCTTCGTGCTGTCGGCCATGATCACGGCTGTCGCTGGCGCCATGTTCGCCGAGCTCAACCGCTTCGCCAGCCCGTCGATGCTCGCCTGGCCGATGTCGGGCGAGTTGATCGTGCTGATCATCCTCGGCGGCACGGGACGGCTTGCCGGCCCGGTGGCCGGCGCCATGCTCTACGTCATGCTGGAATACTGGCTCGGCGCGCTCACTGAGCGCTGGCAGTTCTTCCTCGGCCTGACGCTGCTCGGCGTCGTTCTCTTCGCGCGCGGCGGCCTCGTCGGGCTCGTCGCCGGAAGGCCCCGCCATGGCTGAGCCGGTGCTCGAAATTCGCGACCTCGCAAAGAGCTTCGACGCGCTGAAGGCGACCGACGGCGTCTCTCTGACCTTGAAGCCCGGCGAGATCCACGCGCTGATCGGTCCGAACGGCGCCGGCAAGACCACGCTCATGCACCAGATTTCCGGCGCGCTGAAGCCCGACGCCGGTTCGATCCGCTTCCTCGGGCAGGACATTCTATCCCTCGGCATCGCCGCGCGCGCACGGCTCGGGCTTGGCCGCACCTTCCAGGTCTCGTCGCTGATCCCCGAATTCTCGGCGCTGCGCAACGTCATGCTGGCGGTGCAGGCACGGCTAGGGTCGAGCTTCCGCTTCCTGGGCAACGTCATGCACGACCGGGCGCTGATCGAGGCGGCGGAGGCTGCGCTGCACCGCGTCGGCCTTTCGGCCCGGGCGAACGTCGCAGCGGCGGAGCTCTCGCATGGCGAGCGCCGCCAGCTCGAGATCGCCATCGCCATTGCCCTCGGCGCAAAGGCCTTCCTGCTCGACGAACCGATGGCGGGCATGGGTCCCGAAGGCTCCCGCACGCTCACCGCCTTCCTCGACCGGCTGCGCGCCGAGGCGCCGATCCTCCTCGTCGAGCACGACATGGACGCCGTCTTCGCGCTCGCCGACCGCGTCTCCGTGCTCGTCTACGGCCGCATCATCGCCACCGGCTCCGTGGCAGAGATCCGCAACGACCCCGCCGTGCGCGAAGCCTATCTCGGAGACGGCGCATGAGCCTGCTGTCCGTCGAACGGCTCGAAGCCTCCTACGGCGCCAGCCAGGCGCTGTTTGGCGTCGACCTCGCGGTCGGCGAGGGCGAGGTCGTGGCGCTGATGGGCCGCAACGGCATGGGCAAGACCACCGCCATCCGCGCCGTCTGCGGCCTGATGGCGAACCGCTCCGGCGCAATCACCTTCGCCGGGCGCGACGTGATCCGCGAGAAATCCTTCCGCATCGCCCGGCTCGGCATCGGCCTGGTGCCGGAAGGCCGCCGCTGCTTCCCCAACCTCACCGTGCGGGAGAACCTCCTCGCCGCCGCGCGGCCCGGCAAATGGACGCTCGACACAGTGGCCCAACTCTTTCCCCGGCTTGGCGAGCGCCTGGGTCAATACGCGCGCACGCTGTCGGGTGGCGAGCAGCAGATTCTCGCCACCCGCCCGGCCGTGATGACGAACCCGCGCCAGCTGATCCTCGACGAGGCGACCGAGGGCCTCGCTCCCACCATCCGCCGCGACATCTGGCGCGCGATCCGCGCGCTCAAGGCCAATGGACAATCCATTCTGGTCGTCGACAAGACCATGGTGGAGTTGCTACCCGTCGCCGACCGCTGCGTCGTACTCGAAAAGGGCAAGACCGCGTGGACAGGGCGGCCGGACGAGCTGACCGCGGAACTGCAGGACCGTTATCTCGGCGTCTGAACCGGGAAGCGGGGCCGGTTAGCCGGCCAAGGGAAGGAAGCAGAAGCATGCGCGCACATCCTTCGCTCGCGAAGGCCGCCCTGTGGATGGCGGGGTGGCTGAGCCTGATGCTCCTGATGAGCGTTGCCGGGCGGGCCGCGACGATCGAGATCGACATCTTCCAGATCATGGAGCTCAGGGCGATCATCGGGCTTGCCCTGCTCTGGCCGCTGGTCCACGCGGCCGGCGGCCTCAGGGCGATGAAGAGCAACGTGCTCGGCCAGCACATCGGCCGCAACGTCGTGCATTACTTCGCGCAGTATGCCTGGCTGCTGGCGCTGACGATGATTCCGCTGGCGCAGCTGATCTCGATCGAGTTCACCATGCCGGTGTGGACCGCGATCTTCGCCGGGCTCTTTCTCGGCGAGCGCATCGGCGGGCTGAAGATCGTGTCGATCGTGCTCGGCATCCTGGGCGTCGCGATCATCGTGCGGCCCGGGCTTGACCACCTCGACCCCGGCCAGCTGATCGCGCTGGTCATGGCTGTCGGCTTCGGCATTTCGGTGACGATGGTCAAGGGGCTGACGCGCCACGACAGCGTGGTCAAGATCATGTTCTGGATGCTGGTCATCCAGGGGTTGATCGGCCTGCTGCCGGCGCTGTGGGTCTGGCGCTGGCCGTCCGCCGAAGCATGGGCCTGGATCGTCGTCATCGCCGCCTGCGGCACCTTCTCGCACTATTGCATGGCCAAGGCGATGACCTATGCCGACGCGACGATCGTCATTCCGATGGATTTCCTGCGCGTGCCGCTGTCGGCGGCGCTGGGCTACCTGCTCTACAGCGAGATGCTCGACGTCTGGACCGTCGCCGGGGCCGCCTTGATCCTGTTCGGCAACCTGCTCAACCTCAGGGGCGCGGCCCCGCGCAAGGTGGAAGCTACCGGCTGAACAGGTCGGGATTGTCGGAGGCGAAGGAGGCCAGCAGCACGTCGACATTGTCGAGGTGGCGGCGCATCGCGTCCGCCGCGCCCTCGCTGTTGCCGGCGCGGATCGCCTCGACCACCGCCGCGTGCTCCTCGAAGGTGAGCTCCATCCTATGCAGCTTGCCGAGCATCCGGCGCACGCGGTCGAGCCCGGCCCGGGCGGCGTCGATCGTCGCCGTCACATAGGGGTAGCCGAGCTCCTGCTGCAGGATCGAATGGAACTCGACGTCGAGATTGTAATAGGCGGTGTCGTCGCCCGCCGTCAGCGCGGCCCTCTGCGCCGCGATGTTGGCGTCGAGCTTGGCCAGAGCCGGCGGAGTGCGGCGCGCGAGTTCGCGCACCGTTTCCGCCTCCAGCGCGCGCCGGATCAGGAGGTTCTGCCGCACATCCTTGAGACTGATGCGGCTGACGCGGGTACCGCGCTGCGGCAGTACCTCGACGAAGCCCTGCGCGGCCAGCCGGCCGAGCGCCTCGGAGACTGGAAAGCGCGAAACACCCAGCCGTTCGCAGATAAGGTTCTTGTCGACGAATTCGCCCGGCCGCAACTGGCGGTGGACGATCGCATCGCGCAGCGCTCCGTAGACGCGCTCCGTCGTGGAACCTCGTCCCGTGCGTTCAATCGGCTGGAGAAAGCTATACATGCGGGCGAAGACCCCCCATTTCGACCGCTCGCATCGACTTCAAATTGCACAACCCCGCATGCCTCGGATAGGGAGCTTCATATCACACTCCCCGGGCCCCTAGGAAACTCTCCGGACGTTGGTACTTCATGGCACTCGACGTTCACTTGATCTCGGACAAGCTCACCGCGCGCGTGTCGGCCTTCGGTGCGGAGCTGGTCGGCCTGATGCACCGCGATCATGGCCAGCTATTGTGGCATGGCGACGCCAGATGGTGGGGGCGTTCGAGCCCGGTCCTGTTTCCCGTCGTCGGCCGTTGCGCCAACGACCGGATCCGCGTCGGGACAGCCACTTATCCCATGCCTCTGCACGGTTTCGCACATTCGACGGAGTTCGCGGTCGTCGAGCGCGCGCCCGACCGGTGCCTCCTGCGCCTCGGAGATACGCCAGCCACGCGGCAACACTATCCATTCGCCTTCGAGCTCGACCTCGCCTACCGCCTCGACGGCGAGAGCCTCAACGTCGAGGCCATAGTCCGCAATCCGGGCGGCTCTGTCCTGCCCGCGAGCTTCGGCTTTCACCCCGGCTTCCGCTGGCCCCTGGCGCCGGACCTGGCCAAGGACGCGCATGTCCTTGTCTTCGACGCGGACGACCGCCTCGACGTCTTCAGCGCCCGCGACGGCCTGATCCTTCCCAAAAGTTGCCCCGTCGAACTGCGGGACGCGGTCCTGCCTCTATCGGAGTGCCTGTTCGACCTTGGTGCGAAGGTGCTGATATCGCCGCGCAGCCGCAACATCCGCTTCGCCGCGCCCGGAGCGCCATTTGCGATCGATGTCGGCTTCCGAAACCTGCCGTCGCTCGGCCTGTGGATGAAGCCGGGCGCCGGCTTCCTCTGCATCGAGCCGTGGGCGGGTCACGCCGATCCGGCCGGCTTCGACGGTGACATTTTCGACAAGCCCGGCATCGTCGCGATCGCGTCAGGGGCGGAGGCCTCTTTCGCGATCAGCGTCGCGATCCGGTCAGGCAAAACAACCGCCGCCCGCCAATGATGTCGAGATCGCGGCATCCGCGTCCGCGGCCGTGCTCTCGCCGACACATTCCCGATACAGATATCCGCGACATTTCAAGGCTATAGGTATCATATGCCCCTGGGGAAGTTTGTGCCGCAAATATTCCCACATTGGCGCCAATCAATCTTGTCGGCTTTGCCTGACAAGTATTTGATGGCTTTGGGTCTTGGAAGGCAAAGGGCGGGCGGCTTCGCAGGTCGCGTCCCGCCGCAATGCAACGTCTCAGGAGGTACGAACTTGCAGGTTTCAAATAGACTGACTCGCAGCCTTGCGCTGCTTGTGCTCGCTGGCGGCACTGCCCTGACGGCACTGCCCGCCGCCGCCGAAAATGCTGCCGAGCGGCCCGAGCTTTCGCCAATGTCGCGGGTCACCGAGGCCCGCGCCAAGGCCGAGGACGACCGCGTGGTGGGCGGTTATGCGACCGAGCAGGGCGAGTATCCCTTCCAGGTCGCGCTTCTGTTCAGCGGCTCGCTCGACGAGACCGCCGAATCGCAGCTCAACGCACAGTTCTGCGGCGGCAGCCTGATCGCGCCGCAATGGGTTCTGACGGCGGCGCACTGCCTCGTCCAGGCCGGGGCACCGATCAGCCCGGATACGGTCGTGGTCCTCTCGGGCGCCACCGACCTCGCCGAGGGCACGCGCCACCAGGTCGAAGAGATCATCGTTCACGAGAACTACGACCAGTTCGCGCTCGACAACGATCTCGGACTGATCAAGCTCGCCACGCCGGCAAGCGAGAGGCCGGTCAAGTTGACCAAGTCCAACGTCGAGGACGGCCATGTGACCGTTACCGGCTGGGGGCGCATGGAGAACGGCGGCTTCCCGCGCAATCTCCTCAAGGCTCAGATGCGGCTGTTCCCGAACGCAACGTGCAATTCGGGCATCAAGAAGATCTACGGCGACGACATGAAATACGTGCTGTCGCGCTATGTCGGCCGCTTCCGCATGTCCGAGGAGGCGCTCGACCAGCTCGGCCCGGCGCTCGAACCGGCGATGGGCGATCCGCTCACCGGCAACATGGTCTGCGCCGGCGAGCCGGACGGCGCGCGCGACTCCTGCCAGGGCGACAGCGGCGGTCCGCTCTTCTCGGAAGGCTCCTCCGGCCCGGTGCAGATCGGCATCGTCAGCTGGGGAGAGGGTCCGCTCGACGCCGAAATGCCGTGCGGTCATCGCAATGCCTACGGAGTCTACACCCGTATCGCCAAATACAGGGATTGGATCGCGCAGAAGTCCGGTGTGCGCTGATCGCGGGCACATCGTCATCGCTTGCGGGCGGCTTCGGCCGCCCGTTTTCGTCCGTGCCTGCGGGGCGTGGGCTTGCGTCCGCCCATTCATTCAAATTTTACCGTAATTTGAACGATCGGTATCCACCCGGAACGATCGCGCGCAGGATGAGTTCACCTTTCAAAACGAGAGGCTTGGACAATGACCAAAAGCGGCAGGAGCAGAGGGGGTGACGACGAACTGTCGGCGCTGATCCGCGATCAGCTGCGTGACCCGGCGAACCGACAGTACCTGGCGCGCATGCCGGCCTTCCGCGTTGAGACGAATTCAGGCGAGATCTTCTCCGATCTGCTTAAGCGGCTCGATCGCGCCGAAAGAGCGAGCGGCGGCACGAGTTCAGGATGAGGCAGAGATTCGTCGAGATGGATTGATCCCATCTGTCAGAAGAGACCGACGTTTGACCGTGTCGATACCCTCCACCTGTAGCCGTCATCACCGAATTCCGCCTCGACATCGGCGTCGAGAGCGCTGGCAACCATGTCGATGATCACGGAATGGCCGAATCCCTTCCGCGACGGCGGGGTGAGGGGGCCGACGCCGGATTCGGCCCACTCGAGCGTAAGCGCGTTACCGGCCGAGCGCCACCAGTTGAGAGTCACGCGACCGCCCGGCATTTTCAGCGCGCCGTATTTCAGGCTGTTCGTCGACAACTCGTGCAGCGCCATTCCGAGGGTCTGAGCGGCCTGCGACGCTACCCGGACGCGAGGCCCCGACGATTGCAGTCGGCCGCCGGCGTCCTCGCCGAGATGACCAAGCTGCGAGCTGACGAGATCGGCAAGGTCAACGCTCGACCAGTCGTTGCGCAGGAGAAGATCGTTGCAGGCCGCGAGCCCTCGCAACCTACTGTCGAAGGCCTTGCCGAAGTCCTCGAACGTGGAGTTTCTGGCCGTCTGCCGCGCCAACGCCTGAACCACGGTCAGGATGTTCTTCGTCCGGTGATTCAGCTCGCCCATCAGCATGCGCGTCCGCTCCTCCGCGGCGAGTTGGTCGCTGATATCGGTGTTGACCCCCGTCATCCCAAGGAACGCACCACTCCCGTCGAAACGCGGCCGCGCTTCGGTCCGCAGCGTCCGATATGCGCCGTCGGCGCGCCGGTATCGCGCCTCCACGGAGAAAGGCTTCTGTTCAGCCATCGCCTCCGCGAAGGGCGCCGACAGTTTCTCGATGTCGTCGGGATGGAGAGTGGATCCCCAGTCGAACTGGGACAGGTCCTGCGGGTCTATGCCCCAGAAATCGCGTTGCGCCCGGTTCAGGAAGACGCATTTGCCGTACTGGTCGCCGAGCCAAAGCATGGCGGGCGAATTCTCCGCCACTGCCTCCGCCAACTCCTCGCGCGAAACCTTGGCGGACCGTGCCCGCTCTCCACGCGCCAGATCGGCTTCCATGAGCAGTCCCCGCGTTTCCCGCCGGCGCCCTGCATGCCGGTCTTCCAATCACTAATGCCGATACGAGCCCGCATCAACACCGCGTTGCTCACGTCTGCCCTTGCGTCATTCGGCGAAAGTCGGCGAACGACGTGAAAACGGCGCCGCTTTTGGGCGGCGCCGTCATCTTCAGCCAGGCTCAGCCCGGATCAGACGTCGTCGAGAAGACCTTCCGGGCCTTTTCCGCGCTTCGCGGGCTTCGTCTGCCCGGTCGGAGCAGGGGTGTTGCGCGAGCGGGCAGCCATGAAGCGGTCGAACTCGTCCTGGTCCTTCGCGCGGCGCAGTTCGCGCGCATAGTCGTCGAATTCGGCCATCGTCTCGTCGAGCTTGCGGCGCTCCTCGGCAAGGCGTTCGAATTCCTTCTCGCGCCAGTCGTCGAAGGCGACGTTGCCCGTGCGGGTAGCGTGGGCCTTCCAGGAGCCGGCCTTGCGGCAGGAGCCGAAAAAGCGGTCCGTCCGCCCGTTCACGTCGCGCTTGAAGCCGTCAAGCCGGTCGCCCCAGATGATATAGGCGAGCATGGCCAGGCCGAGCGGCCAGAATACCATGAAGCCGATCACCATGAGAGCAATGGTCGCCGGCGTCCAGGCCGGACGGATCAGTGCAGTCGCGTTCATCAGTTTCTGTTCCTTCGTTTACGGGCAACCGATCCGGCTGCCTGTTTTCGATGTGGCCACGGCCACCCCCCGATTCAAGACTCGGCAATGTAAAGTTATGTGAAGGGTTCAGCGCCGCAGCCGGTCGAGACCAAGAACGATCAGCCCCGCCAGCAGACCCCAGAAGGCCGACCCGATGCCGGCGAAAACCAGACCCGACGCCGTGGCGGCGAAGGCGGTCACGGCCGGAATGCGCTCCGCCTCATCCTTGAGCGCTATGGTGAGCGCGTTGGCCAGCGGCGCCATCAGGCCGAGCCCGGCGACGAGTGCGATGAGCGACGGTGGCAGCACGGCGAAAATGGCGACGAGCGACGCACCGAAAAGCGCAAACAGCAGATAGAAGAGCGCGTAGAACGGCCCGGTCTTCCAGCGCTGCGCCGGGTCCGGATGGACGTCCGGTCCGGTGCAGATCGCGGCGGAGATGGCGGCGAGATTGGTGGTCAGCGCGCCGAGCGGCGCGGTCAACAGGGAGACGAAGCCCGTCACCGCGATCAACTGCCCCGCGGGCGGTTCGTAGCCCGCCGCCTTCAGCACGGCGAGGCCGGAGAGGTTCTGCGAGGCCATGGTCACGAGGTAGAGCGGAATCGCCAGGCCGACGAGCGCCGCAGTGGTGAACTGCGGCGCGACGAAGGTGAGCGTCGACAGTTCGGGCGCAGGCAAGTCGCCGACACGCCCCAGCGCCACCGCCAGCGCCCCGCCGCCGACCAGCACCGCCAGCACCGACAGCGCCGGATTGACCAGGCGGATGACGAAGAAGGCCGCCAGCAAGGGCAGGATCAGCAGCGGATCGACCGCCACCGTCTTGAACGCGCCCGAAACGAATACGACGACGATGCCCGCCAGCATGCCGGACGAGACGGACGCCGGGATGCGCGAGACGAGCCGCGTCAGCGGCTTGAACAGGCCGGTCGCGACCAGCAGAACTGCCGTGACGAGAAACGCTCCCACCGCTTCGCCCATGCTGAAACCGGTGGAGGCGGCGATGAGGGCCGCGCCCGGCGTCGACCACGCACTGATCACGGGCATCTTCGTCTTCCACGACAGGTAGGCGGTTTCCACCGCCATCGCGAGGCAAAGCGCGGTCACCATGCTTGCCGTCTGGAGCGTCGTCGCGCCGACCGCGTTGGCGGCGGCGATGATAAGCGCCAGCGTGCCGCCGAAACCAACGATGGACGCGACGAAGGCAGAGGCCGGAATCGAGAGGCGCATGCGTAACTCCTCAACCGGCCTGTGCCACCATGCCCTCGACCGAGCGCAGGATCAGATCGATGTCCTGCGGGCGCGAGAGGCGATGGTCGCCGTCGCGGATCAGCGACAGCGTGACGTCGCAGACGGGCAGGTGCCGCAATAGTTTCTCCGCGTGCGTATAGGGCACGTCCGGGTCCTCCATGCCCTGCAGGATATGCACCGGACAGCCGGTCTCGATGATGCCCTCCAGCACGCGGTTGCGGCGGCCGTCCTCGAGCAGCGCCTTCGTGTAGATGTTCGGCTCGTCCGAATAGTCCGACGGTTCCGAGAAGAACCCCTTCTCCTCGATCTCCTGCCTTTGCGCCTGGGTGAGGTTCGGCTCCATCAGCTCCACTGTGAAGTCCGGCGCCGGCGCGAGCAGGATCAGGCCTGCAACCCTTTCCCCCTCGCCCGCCTTGCGCAGTTCCTGGATCATGCGCAGCGCGATCCATCCGCCCATCGAGGAGCCGACGAGGATGGCGCGTTCCGGCGCGTAGCGGCGAAAGACGGCGAGGCTCTGCTCCAGCCAGCGCGAAATCGTGCCCTCATCGAAGCGACCACCCGACTCGCCATGGCCGGAATAATCGTGGCGAAGACAGGCGTGTTCGGTACGCTCCGCCCATTCGTCCAGCGCCTGCGCCTTGGTGCCCGACATGTCGGAGCGGTAGCCGCCGAGCCACACCAGGCCCGGCGAACGGCCGGGCCGGCTGCGCACCGCGATCGGCACGCCGGCGACGTCGAGGAATTCAGGCTGAGAGGCCATGGACGCGCTCCTGCAAGGCCCGGCGTTCTGGCACAGGCGAGCGCGCGAGAAAAGCCGCCGGGTTATTGTCCGGATTGGGCCACGACGGATGCGAAACGCTGTTTTTTTCGCGCCGTTGTGGTATTGAACCGGCCGGGCGGATGACACATCTGCCGTTTTCACCGGCGCGAAAGCCGCGCCGGCCCACCCTTAGTGACAATAACCGAGGAGATCACGACCATTCGCAGACCATTCAAGACGGCGGCCCCTACGAAGGACGGCCCCCGCTCCAATCGCGACATCCGGGTTCCCCGGGTGCAGCTCATTGACGAAAGCGGCGCCAATCGCGGCAATGTCACCATTCAGGAGGCGCTGCAGATTGCCGAGGACGCAGGTCTTGACCTCGTCGAGATTTCCCCCAACGCCGAACCGCCGGTTTGCAAGATCACCGATCTGGGCAAGCTGAAATATGCCAGCCAGAAGAAGGCGGCGGAAGCGCGCAAGAATCAGCGGGTCATCGAGATCAAGGAGATCAAGATGCGCCCGAACATCGACACGCACGACTACGAGACCAAGATGAAGGCGGTGCGCCGCTTCTTCGAGGAAGGCGACAAGGTCAAGCTGACGCTCCGCTTCCGCGGCCGCGAGATGGCGCATCTCGAACTCGGCATGGAACTGCTGAACAAGGTGAAGCAGGAAGTCGAGACGATCGCCAAGGTCGAGGCCGAGCCGAAGCTCGAAGGCCGGCAGATGATGATGGTGCTTTCGCCGAAGTGATCCTTCGGCGGCGGCGCGCCATGCGCAGCTGACAATCCGGCGAATCGGTGTTGCTCTTTTTCGGGCGCATCTGTATAAGGCCGCGTCCCAAACCGCCCGGCAGGGCATGCCGTGGCGGTTTTGCATGCTTTCTGGACTTTGGTCAGTCCGGAGCAACAACAAGCGCGATAGCGCGCACCTGGAAGGATGAGCAAAATGCCCAAGATGAAGACCAAGTCGGCCGCCAAGAAGCGGTTCAAGATCACAGGCACTGGCAAAGTGCTGTCGGCAGCCGCCGGCAAGCGCCATGGCATGATCAAGCGTTCCAACAAGTTCATTCGAAATGCCCGCGGCACGATGGTTCTGGCTGAACCGGACGGCAAGAAGGTCATCAAGAATTTTCTTCCGAACGGCCTCTGAGCCGCGTCGGACCTGGAACAGATTTAAGGAGATCATGACATGGCACGCGTAAAGAGAGGCGTTACCGCCCACGCCAAGCACAAGAAGGTCCTGGATGCCGCCAAAGGCTTCTATGGCCGTCGCAAGAACACCATCCGCACCGCCAAGCAGGCGGTCGAAAAGTCGATGCAGTATGCCTACCGCGACCGCAAGGTGCGGAAGCGCAACTTCCGCGCGCTCTGGATCCAGCGCATCAACGCCGCGGTCCGCGAGCATGGCCTGACCTATGGCCGCTTCATCGACGGGCTGAACAAGTCCGGCATCGAGATCGACCGCAAGGTGCTCTCGGATCTGGCGATCCACGAGCCGCAGGCTTTCGTCGCGCTGGTCGCCAAGTCGAAGGCCGCGCTCGAATACCTCAAGGACGGCATGCCGAACGAGTTTGAAGGCGCAGTCGCTTAAACGACCAGCGTTTTCCCAGGACTTCAGGCAACACCAATTGGGAAACCCGCGCTGGCACGGCTGGCGCGGGTTTTTTCTGTCGGATCGAACGAAACAGGGCGTAGGCCGTGAGCGAACAGATGACCGGACTGGAATCGATCGAGGATGCGCTGCTGGCCGACATTGCCGCGGCGCCCGACGAGGCGGCGCTCGAAGCCGTGCGCGTCGCGGCGATGGGCAAGAAGGGGTCAGTGTCCGAACTCCTGAAGACGCTGGGCTCGATGTCGCCGGAAGAGCGGCAGACCAAAGGCCCGGCGATCAACGGGCTGAAGGCGCGCGTGACCGAGGCACTGGCTTCAAGGAAGGCCGAACTCAAGGAAACGGCGACCACGGCGCGCCTCGCCGCCGAGAAGGTCGACGTGACGCTGCCGGTGCGCTCGTCGCCCGCAGAGCGCGGCCGTATCCATCCGATCAGCCAGGTCATCGACGAAATCGCGGCGATCTTCGGCGATCTCGGCTTCGCCATCGCCGAAGGGCCGGACATCGAGACCGACTACTATAACTTCACCGCGCTCAACTTCCCGGTCGGCCATCCGGCGCGGGAGATGCACGACACGTTCTTCTTCCATCCCGACGAGAACGGCGACCGCAAGCTTTTGCGCACCCACACCTCGCCGGTGCAGATTCGCACCATGGAGGCGGGAGCGCCGCCGATCCGCATCGTCATCCCGGGCAAAACCTACCGGCAGGACTCGGACGCCACCCACTCGCCGATGTTCCATCAGGTCGAGGGCCTTGTCATCGACAAGACCGCCAACGTGGCCAACATGAAGTGGGTGCTGGAGGAGTTCTGCAAGGCGTTCTTCGAGGTGCCGTCGGTCAAGATGCGCTTCCGCCCGTCCTTCTTCCCGTTCACCGAGCCGTCGCTCGAGGTCGACATCCAGTGCGACCGCTCGCGCCCGGGCGAAGTGCGCTTCGGCGAGGGCTCGGACTGGCTGGAAATCCTCGGCTGCGGCATGGTCCACCCCAACGTCCTGCGCGCCGGCGGGCTCGATCCCGACGAATACCAGGGCTTTGCCTGGGGCATGGGCATCGACCGCATCGCCATGCTCAAATACGGCATGCCGGACCTCCGCGCCTTCTTCGACGCCGACGTGCGCTGGCTGCAACACTACGGCTTCCGCCCGCTCGACATGCCGACGCTGTTCGGGGGGCTGAGCAGCTAGCGATGCCCACGCTCCTGATCTGGCAGGGCTTCAAGTTCCGGTTCTATGCGCTCGACGCGGACGAACCGCCGCATGTTCACATCGTCAAGGACGGGAAGTCCCTGAAGGTGTGGTTGCAGAACTTGGAGGTTGCGCAGAGGAGAGGATACAATGACCGAGAGGTTGCGAGGCTGCTCGCCGTGGTCGGCGAGCATCGCGTCGAGTGGATAGGTGCCTGGAATGACTTCTTTGGCCTTTGAGACAGATGAAATGCGGCCGGTTCGTGCGTGGTGCACGGCGGACGAGGTCCACGTGACGCTGGCCGACGGACGCTCCATTGCGACCCCGTTGTGGTGGTATCCCTTCCTCGCGCCGCTCAACCAGACCCAGCTCAACGACATCGAACTGATGTTCGAGGGGATCTGGTGGCCGGCGATCGACGAGGGCATCTCCGTCAAGAGCATGTTCCTCGGCAAAAAGGCTCCGAGCGCAAAGCCTCCCTCCATCGCGGCCGAGTAGACGTCCGCGCACACTGTCCGATAACGCGCAGATCGACTGAGCGCAGACCTTATTCCCGAAAGACGATACGTCCCATGAAACTCACCCTCTCCTGGCTCAAGGACCATCTCGACACCGACGCCTCGCTTGGCGAGATCGTCGAGCGTCTCACCTCGATCGGCCTCGAGGTCGAGCATGTCGACGACAAGGCGGCGCTGAAGCCCTTCGTCATCGCCAAGGTTCTCTCGGCCGAGAAGCACCCGGATGCCGACAAGCTGCGCGTGCTGATGGTCGACACGGGCTCGGGCGATCCGATCCAGGTCGTCTGCGGCGCGCCCAATGCCCGTGCGGGCCTCGTCGGCGCCTTCGCCGCGCCCGGCACCTATGTCCCCGGCATCGACACGACGCTCGGCGTGGGAAAAATCCGCGGCGTCGAGAGCCGCGGCATGATGTGCTCGGAGCGCGAACTGGAGCTCTCCGACTCCCACGATGGCATCATCGACCTGCCCGAGGATGCGCCGGTCGGCATGAGCTTCGCCGCTTACGCGCATCTCGACGACCCGGTCATCGACATCAACCTGACGCCCAACCGGCCGGATGCAACCTCGATCCACGGCATCGCCCGCGACCTCGCGGCGTCGGGCCTCGGCACGCTCAAAACGCCACCGGTCGAGCCCATCGCCGGCGAGGGCGAGTGCCCGGTCAAGGTGACCATCGCCGATCCGGACCTGTGCCCCGGCTTCGCGCTGCGCCTCGTGCGCGGGGTGAAGAACGGTCCTTCGCCGAAATGGATGCAGCAGCGGCTGATCGCCATCGGGCTGCGCCCCATCAACGCGCTGGTCGACATCACCAACTACGTGACCTTCGACCGCGGCCGGCCGCTGCACGTCTTCGACGCGGCCAAGGTTGCCGGCGACCTCGTCGTGCGCCGCGCGCAGGCGGGCGAGAAGGTCCTGGCGCTCGACACGTTCGAATACGAACTGACGCCTGAGATGTGCGTCATCGCCGACGACAACGGCGTCGAATCCATCGCCGGCGTGATGGGCGGCGAGCATTCGGGCTGCGACGAAAACACCACCGACGTGCTGATCGAATCGGCGCTGTGGGATCCGATCAGCATCGCCCGCACTGGCCGTTCGCTCGGCATCATCACCGACGCGCGCTACCGCTTCGAGCGCGGGGTCGATCCCGAATTCATGGTTCCGGGGCTGGAACTGGCGACCAAGCTGGTGCTCGACATCTGCGGCGGCACGCCGAGCGAAGCCGAAGTCGTCGGTTATGCCGGCTATTCGCCGAAGCCGATCATGTTCCCCGTGCTGGAGGTCAAGCGCCTCACCGGCATGGACGTGCCCGGCGAGGAGAGCGCCGCGATCCTCCAGCGTCTCGGCTTCGGCCTCTCCGGCGGCGGCTATTATTACGACGTCACCCAGCCCTCCTGGCGGCCCGACATCGACAGCAAGGCCGACCTCGTCGAGGAAGTGATGCGCATGCGCGGCGTCGACCAGATCGCGCCGCAGCCACTGGTGAGCCACTCCGCGGTCAACGGCAAGATCCTGACCACGCTGCAGATCCGCACGCGCGCCGCGCGGCGCGCGCTGGCCGTGCGCGGCATGATGGAGGCCGTCACGTGGTCGTTCATCCCGGCCAAACACGCCGAGGCCTTCGGCGGCGGCCAGCCGTCGCTCAAGCTCGCCAACCCCATCGCGGCCGACATGTCCGACATGCGACCTTCGCTCTTGCCCGGACTGATCGCCGCCGCCCAGCGCAATGCCGATCGTGGCATCGGCGACGTCGCCCTGTTCGAAGTGTCCGGCACCTATGAGGGCGACGAGGCTCACCAGCAGCGCCGCGTCGCCGCCGGCATCCGTCGCGGCACGGCGAAGCTCGAAGGCTCGGGCCGCCTGTGGTCGGGCAATGCCGGCGCCGTGGGCGTGTTCGACGCCAAGGCCGATGCATACGCTGCGCTCGAAGCCGTCGGCGCGCCGATCGACCGGCTGACCGTCGAAACCGGCGCGCCCGGCTGGTACCATCCCGGCCGTTCGGGCGTCATTAAGCTCGGCCCCAAGACGGTGCTCGGCCATTTCGGCGAGTTCCATCCGGCCACACTTGAGACACTCGACGCCGACGGCCCGCTCTGCGGCTTCGAGGTTTTCGTCGACGCCGTGCCGGAACCGAAAGCCAAGCCCACCCGCACCAAGCCGAGGCTCGACCTCTCCGCCTTCCAGGCGGTCAAGCGCGACTTCGCCTTCGTCGTCGACCGCGCCGTCGAGGCCGGCACACTGGTCAAGGCCGCCCTCGGCGCCGACCGCAAGCTCATCACCGGCGTCAACGTCTTCGACGTGTTCGAGGGCGCCGCCATCGGCGAAGGCCGCAAGTCCATCGCCATCGAAGTCGCCATCCAGCCGATCGACAAGACGCTGACCGACGAGGATTTCGAGGCGCTGGCGGGTCGCATCGTCGAGAACGTGAAGAAGCAGACGGGCGGGGTGCTGAGAAGCTGACCGCGCCAGGCGCGGGTACACAGGCATCCGCCGCCCGATATCCCCCCACGCGGCGTCATCCTCGGCCTTGTGCCGAGGATCTACGGCCTTTGGAAAATCAGCCGCACCGAATCAAGCCCGAAACCTGCCCTAGCCGAATGAGCAATTTGCAGTTTCTGCAAAGAACTCTCCTCGTCAAAATACTCCCTCGGCAATCACGTTCGCGATGTCCCTCGAGATCACGGACACATCCCAACGAACAGCCGCGCGATCTGGTCCTGCGTCATCACAGTGTCTCACCCGCGAAGCGGATGTCGAGTCGTACGCCCTTGCCGCTGTCGTGGACGAGAACCGGTCGCCCGTCGCCGCGTCTTCCTCAAGATGGATCGGGCCTTCGGTCACAATACATCCGAATGGGATGTATTCCCTTTAGACATGCAAGACAAAATAGGAACATATTCCCTAGTTAAGCTTTGCACATGATTTGCGCTGCCCTCCCGCTCACTCAATCGAATCAGACTCCACAACGGATTGTGGATTTGATTGAATATGTGTGGGGCTTTTGGGAGGGGATTATGGACAAGAATTTCACTTTTCGCTTTTACGATGTGTCGCGCAAAACGAATAGCTCCCCAGCGATGGTCGACATTCTGCGATTCATCGCTGCAAAGCCAATGGCGGATCGTGAGAAACTTCTAGCGACTGACTATACTGTGCGTTTGGAGAAGCTTGAGGACGATGGTCCCCACGCTGTGGTTGGTGAGCTTACGCGGTGCCAAAACACTAATCTGCCGTCTGAGATAGACAGCGACGATAGGAAGGCGCTTGAGGTTGATCGCTTGGGCCATAGCGTCGTCTTTCGCCTGAACTGGCAGACCGGAGTCCTTGGGGTTCAGTTCGATACACGCGTCGTTTCTCCTGGGAAGATCCTCGAATATCTGTCGGCGTTCAATACGGCGGCCATTTACAGCATTGCCCCTAAAATTGACGCGCAAAATTGGGCGAAGTTCAATTCCGGCTCAACCAGAAAGCTTACGTTTAAGGTCGCCAACCCAGACGACATGGGTGATCTCGATGGAAGCGCGAAGGCAGCTAGCGACAGCTTCAAGGCAATGGCTGATGCTTACGACGCTCCTGCGATCCAGATAGAAATATCGATGGGACACAAATCGGGGTTCCTTTCCACGGCTGTTACCGGCTTAGCGCAACAACTCGCCTCAATGGCCTTCCCCGGTGCGCAACTTGAAAAGTTGACAGCCAAGACGGTGGTAAATGATGAAATGCAAGTAATAGACTTAATCGAAGAGTTAGTTGTCGCGAAAGACGCTCTTGAAATACATGATCGCGACCCGGAGGTAAACTGGAATGTAAAGCGCCTATACATTTGTAGCAAGATGCAAAGCATGTTCGCATGATTGCGGTTAGATACTATATCGAAAGGGCTGGCCCATTCGTAGCCGCCAGTGCGTGTTGTGTTGTCCTCTACTATTATAGAGACGCACTTCATGCGGCGTCAGCAGCAAAAGACATCGATTTTACAGGTCTTTATTCGGCTGTTTTCGATTGGTCTGCTATTCAGACCGGGTTCCTATTCGGAATATTCGGCTATGTGGCTGGTAAGACGGATGGTTTCATACAGAGGGTAAAGAATACAACCGCTATGAGGCTATTTATTGGATACACGAGGATCGCGATATTTCTCGGCTTTATAGTCACATTTATTTCGATACCGCTGATGGTTTCTGGATTTTCGCTAGCGCCCGAGGATAAATGGCGCTTTCCGGTATTTATGGGATGGACATTTATGTCCGTGTGGGCGTTCTTTTCTTTTCTTCGTGTGGCGTACGTATTTGGGTTTCTTATCCGACCATCGGATCAGTCTAGGGTAGTTGGCTGACGAAATATCAAGCATCGAATAGTTTCGACCACCCCCGAAAGCGATGCTACCAAGCCGCCGCTTATCGTGAAGGGCGCGGAAAAGCCTGTAACAGCAGGTCGAGCATCAGGTCGGGACGCTTCCGCAGGTACTGGCGGAACTCGAATTCCCAAAGATACGTCTGAAGCCACTTCTTCGAAACCGACACGTAAGTCCCCGACATCGGACGCTTAACGTGTAACCAAAACGCTTCGATGCTGTTGGTTTGAACCTCGCCGCCGCCCAAGACTTGACCTCGCTCTTCACCCGTCCGACCTTCGTCCCGATCAACCCGGACCACCGCCATGCCCATCCCCACCACCACCCTTCCCTCCGGCCTCTCCGTTCCCGTCCTCGGCCAGGGCACTTGGAAGATGGGCGAGCGGCGGGATCGGTTTGCGCAGGAGGTGGCGGCGCTCAGGCTCGGCATCGAGCTCGGCATGACGCTGATCGACACCGCCGAGATGTATGCCTCGGGCGGGGCGGAAGAGGTTGTCCGAGATGCTATCGCCGGCCGGCGCGACGAGGTGTTCGTCGTCTCCAAGGTCCTGCCGTCCAACGCGTCGCGCGCGGCCACGATCCGCGCCTGCGAGGCGAGCCTGAAGCGCCTCGGCACCGACCGCATCGACCTCTATTTGCTGCACTGGCGCGGCGGCGTGCCGCTTTCGCAGACCGTCGACGCGTTCGAGACGCTGAAGGCGCAGGCCAAGATCGCCGACTGGGGCGTCAGCAATTTCGACGTCGACGACATGGAGGAACTGGCGGCGCTGCCGGGCGGCAGGGCGGTCGCGGCCAACCAGGTCCTCTACAATCTCGGCAACCGCGGCATCGACTTCGACCTCATCCCCTGGCAGCGCAAGCGCGGCATTCCGGTGATGGCCTATTCGCCGGTCGGCGAAGGCAATCTCGCAGGGGACGACCGGCTGAGGGCCGTCGCCGGCCGCCACGGCGCGACGTCGGCGCAGGTCGCGCTCGCCTGGACGCTGCGCGGGGAGGGCGTCATCGCCATCCCCAAGGCCTCGCAGGAGAAGCACGTGCGCGACAACCGCGCCGCCGCCGACATCAGGCTCACCGCGCAGGACATCGCCGACCTCGACGCCGCCTTCCCGCCGCCCCGTCGCAAACAGCCGCTCGCCATGGTCTGAGCCGGCATCGCAGCCGAGACGTGGACGGAATCCGCCGCTGGATTCTGCCAAGCCGTTGACCTGCTCGCCATTCGCTATTCGCTTTTTATCTGACGCCCGCCGTCTACGTCCCCCGGCGCCCTCCTCCGACGGCCGTCATCCCGGAGGCCAAAGGCCATCCGGGATCCATTCTTCTCGGCGATTGACGTCTTCGCGGCGGACGTCACATGCGCCAGGATTCCGGCGGCCAATGGATCCCGGCTGACCTCCGGTCGCCGGGATGACGAAGCGCTCGATTCCCCGCAACGAAAAAATCTATCCCCACCCTTTGCCACCTCCGGCATGATCTGCGCGTCAACAGGGAACGGCGATGAACCGCAATGCGCAAATCGGAAGGAAGTGGGGGGTGCTGGATCGCATTGTCGTGATCCTGCTGGCCCTTGCCGACCTCGCCGAACGCGCGGCCGCCGCGCCGTGGCCCATCCGCTGGCTTGTGCTCTGGGCGCTCCGTTACGCCGACGCGATCGCGAAGGAGTTCGTCGCCGGTTCCGCATACGCCGCGTCCCGCGGGCAACGCTCGCCCGTCGTCATGACAGTGCGCGATGGTTCCGATCCCGCCGCCGCGTTTGCCATCGCTGTCTCGCTGCGGATGCTCGCGATCACGGTGCGCAGGATGGCGGCGCTGTTTCGCCGCGAGGCGTTCCTGCTCGCGGTTCGGTCATCCGATGAAAGGAACCGCCGGCCGCGCCTTCCACTCGTCGGCGCGTCGAGCACGCCGCAGCCTGCACGCCTCGACACGTCCTGAGCCCCTGTCATTGCTCCGCAGGGGTAAGAGGACCGGTTCCCTTCCGCCTTGCAGACATCCTCGAGACGTCCCATATGCGTCCACGCGGGCCGGGCCCCTCTGGCGATCGACACGATTCGATCGCGATGTCGGACCGTTTGGACTTGGGCCCGCTTTGCATGATCCGGAGCGGGTAATCGGAGGTTACGGTACCATGCTGCGCTTCGGCCGCACTCGCTTCATCGCACTCTTTTCGACCCTTCTGGTCGCGCTCACGCTCGTCTCGACCGATTTCGCCGAGGCGCGGCGCGGCGGCTCGTTCGGCAGCCGCGGCATGCGCACCTGGCAGGCGCCCGCGCCCACCCGCACCGCGCCCAACCCCACCGGCCCGATCGAGCGCTCGATGACCCCCGCTCCCAACACGGCCACGCGCCAGCAACAGACGCTCGGCCAGCAGCGGCCCGGCATGTTCAGCGGCTTCGGCGGCTCGCTGATGCGCGGCCTGTTGATCGGCGGCCTGTTCGGCATGCTGCTCGGCTACGGCTTCGGCGGCCTGGCCGGCGCGCTCGGCTTCCTGGTGCAACTGCTCCTGATCGGCCTGCTCGTCTCGTTTGCGATGGCCTGGTTCCGCTCGCGCCGCGAGCCCGCGACAGCGGACGGCGCGCCCTATGGCGGCGGCAACGGCTTCGGCCACGCCCGAATCGACACGTCCGACACGAAGACGCCCGCCGGCGGCTTCACCATTCCGTCCATCGGCGGCGGCGCAGCCAGCGCTGCGCCGGCCACGCAGGACATCAGTCTCGACAAGTCCGATCTCGACACGTTCGAGCGCCGTCTCGCCGAGGTGCAGAAGGCCTTTTCCGATGAGGACCACGCCGCGCTGCGCCGGCTCAGCACGCCCGAGATGGTGTCCTACTTCTCCGAGGAACTCGCCGACAACGCCAAGCGCGGCCTGCGCAACGACGTCAGCGACGTGCATCTCGTCCAGGCCGACATTGCCGAGTCCTGGCGCGAAGACGGCACGGACTACGCCACGGCGGCATTCCAGTACGAGGCCGTCGACGTCATGCGCGACCGCGCCTCGGGCAAGGTCGTCGAAGGCGACGAGAACCTGACCGAGACGACCGAGCTGTGGACCTTCGTGCGGCCGAGGGGCGGCGAATGGAAGCTCTCGGCGATCCAGGAGATCTGAGCCGCCGCCGGCCGGCTTGCCGGTGAAGGCGAATCGCCCTCACATCCGGCGATGGACCATCTCCGCTTCTCCGGCCTGCCGGCGGCCGAACAGGAAGCCGCGCTCGAAGCGATCTTGCGGGCGGATCCGGTGATCTGGCCGGCGATCGAGCTGGCGCGCGCCCTCGACCTGCCGGACTGGATGATCGTCTCCGGCGCCATCTACAACACCGTCTGGAACCATTTGACCGGCAAGCCGGCCGGCCACGGCATCCGCGACGTCGACCTATTTTATCACGACGCGTCCGACCTTTCATGGGAGGCCGAGGACCGTATCATCCGGGCGGGCGCGGAGCATTTTTCCGGCCTGTCGCTGCCGGTCGAGATCCGCAACCAGGCGCGGGTGCATCTCTGGTACACGCAGCGCTTCGGCGGCGTGGTGCCGGCCTTCACATCCTCCGCGAATGCGCTCCCCTATTTCGCCGCCGAAACGCACGCGGTCGGCGTTCGGCTGGAGGCGGACGACAGCCTCACCATCAGCGCGCCGTTCGGTCTCGACCATATCTTCTCGTTCCGCATGGTCCCGAATCGCGCCACCGACAACCGCCGCACCCACGCGGAGAAGTCCGCGCGGGCGAAGGCGTTCTGGCCGGACCTGACGGTCGAGGACTGGTAGCCGCCTACCGCCCCGCCTGCCTGGCCATCTCCTCCGGATAGCGGCTGCCCGACACCTGGTCGGGCGTGATCAGCGCGCCGATGGCCGTCAGATCTTCCGCCGACAGCGCGAGCGACGCCGCGGCGACGTTGGCTTCCAGGTTGGCGATCTTGCGCGAGCCCGGGATGGGCACGATGAAGTCGCCCTGCGCCAGCACCCAGGCGAGCGCCAGCTGCGCCGCGGTGACACCCTTGTCGGCCGCGAACGCCTTGAGCTTCTCGACGGCGGCGAGGTTCTTGGCGATGTTCTCCTCCTCGAAGCGCGGCAGCTTGCGACGGAAATCGTCGGCGCCGAACGCGCTGGCCGAGGTGATCGCCCCGGTGAGGAAGCCGCGCCCCAGCGGACTGAACGGCACGAAGCCGATGCCGAGCTCGCGGCAGGTGGCTAGCACGCCGGCTTCGGGGTCGCGCGTCCACAACGAGTATTCGCTCTGCACCGCGGCGATCGGATGCACCGCGTGCGCCCGGCGGATCGTCTCCGGGCTCGCCTCGGACAGGCCGAGCGTGCGCACCTTGCCTTCCTTCACCAGCGCCGCCATCGCGCCGACCGTGTCCTCGATCGGCACGTCCGGGTCGACGCGGTGCTGGTAGAACAGGTCGATCGTCTCGATGCCCAGCCGCTTCAGCGACGCCTCGGCGACGGCGCGCACATGCTCCGGCCGGCTGTTCAGGCCCGGCCGCGCCTGCGGCCCCTCCGGCGTGTCGACCACGTTGAAGCCGAACTTGGTCGCGATCTTGACCTTGTCGCGCAGCGGCCTCAAGCCCTTGCCGACCAGCACCTCGTTGGTGAAGGGACCGTAGACTTCCGCTGTGTCGAAGAAGTCGACGCCGAGTTCCACCGCGCGGTGCAGCGTGCGGATCGCATCCGCCTCCTCCTGCCCGCCATAGGCGTGGCTCATGCCCATGCAGCCGAGGCCGACCGGAAAGACTTCGAGCTCGCGTCCGAGCTTGCGCCGCTTCACCATGATTCATCTCCTGCGTGTCGGGAATCGGCTGCCAGCTTGGCACGGCGTGGCGTTTGGGGCAAAGAGGTGCCCTGATCACAAAGGAGTCTGGCCATGTTCCGCTGGGGGGTTCTTTCAACCGCGAAGATCGGCCGCGAGCAGGTGTTGCCGGCGATCGTCGAATCCGAGAACGGCATCCTCGCCGCCGTGGCGAGCCGCGACCTGGAGAAGGCCGAGGCGCTGGCCGACCGGTTCAACGCGCCGCACGCGTTCGGCTCCTATGACGACCTGCTCGCCTCCGACACGGTCGACGGCGTCTATATCCCGCTGCCGACTTCGCAGCATGTCGAATGGGCCATCAAGGCGGCGGATGCCGGCAAGCATGTGCTGGTCGAAAAGCCACTGGCGCTCAAGGCCGAGGATATCGCCCAGGTCATCGCCGCGCGCGACCGCAACGGCGTGGTCGTGTCCGAGGCCTTCATGGTCCACTACCACCCGCAATGGGCCAAGGTGCGCGAGCTGATCGCGGAGGGGCGTATCGGCCGGCTGCGTCATGTGCAGGGCGCCTTCACCTATTTCAACAAGGATGCCGGCAACATGCGCAACCGGCTCGACCTCGGCGGCGGCGCGCTGCCCGACATCGGCGTCTACCCGACGGTGACGACCCGCATCGCGACGGCCAAGGAGCCGCTGCGCGTCCAGGCCCGCGTCGCCCGCGACGCAACCTTCGGCACCGACGTCTATTCCTCGATCAAGGCCGACTTTGGCTCCTTCGAGCTGACTTTCTATCTGTCGACCCAGATGGCGGCGCGCCAGCTCATGGTCTTTCACGGCGACGAGGGTTTCATCGAGATCCGCTCGCCGTTCAACGCCGGGCTCTACGAGCACCACCAGGTCGAACTGCACGACCAGCGCCACACCGAGGCGACGGTCTTCCGCTTCCCCGGCGCGCAGCAGTACCGGCTCGAGGTGGAGACGTTCGTGAAGAAGGCGCGCGGCGAGGACGTCTCCGTCTTCACGCTGGAGGATTCGGTGAAGAACCAGAAGCTGATCGACGCGGTCTTCCGCGCCGGCACGCATGACGGCTGGGAGACGGTCTGAGGCGACGTCAGTCAGATCAGGCGACCGCCGGCTCCAGCCTGCGATTGCCGCTCCAGCAGCTGATCTCTCGCAGGGCTTCGGCAATGTCGCGCGAAGTGGCGGAACTTTCGGGGTGCCGGATCCGCAATTCGTCGGCGGCTGCATCCAGCGCGAACGGATCGGAGCAGAGCTCGCGCCGCAACGCCGTGTCGGCGATGTCGACAGCCAATGGAAGTGTGGTCATTCGGCACCTCCTCTCCTCGTCCGCAGGAACGAGCATACCGCCAATCTCGTTCGATTTGTGGCCGGCCGGAATCACGCAGGTGCTCGCTCAGACTTCGCTCTTGAAGCCGCGGCCGGATATCCATACCGATAGCGCCGGGAACGGGCGAGCGCGCCCGCAGGGAGGAGAACCCGCATGCTTCGCAACATCGACCCGATCCTGTCGCCGGATCTGCTGGCGATCCTGGCCTCTATGGGACATGGCGACGAGATCGTCATCGCCGACGCCAATTTCCCCGGCGATTCCTGCGCCCAGCGCCTGGTGCGCCTTGACGGCATCGACGCCGTGCGCACCCTGCGCGCCGTGCTCAGCATCATGCCGCTCGATTCCTTCGTCGCAGACCGCGCCGTCAGCATGGCCGTCGTCGACGATCCGGCCGCCATACCGCCTGTCGTGGCGATGTTCCAGCAGGCCATCGACGAGGTCGCCGATCATCCGGCGCCGATCCAGCCGATCGAGCGTTTTTCGTTCTACGACAGGTCCCGCGCGGCTTATGCGATCGTCCAGACCGGCGAAACCCGCCTCTACGGCAACGTCATCCTGAAGAAGGGCGTGATCTTCCCGCCGACGGCCCATTGACCGGTGCGCCGGCCGCGCCTCAGCCCTTAACCCCCCCTTAAAGCGCCGCATTTACTGTCCATCGCAACGCCACGAACGACAGGGGTGAGCGCGGCGGCCGATGGCAAGACGAGGACATGACACGCGGATCGAGCCGAGCTTCGACGGCCCGGCGCCCAGGCGCGGCGGCGGACTGTCGCTGAGCGAGGACGATCGCGTCGTGCCTTCGGCCAAACGCGCGAAGAAGCCGTCAAAACCCGCGCGGGAACCAGCAAGGCGTGGGCGCTCCCGCTCGCGCCGCGGCTTCGGCATGGTCGGTTCGCTGGTCTACTGGTCTCTCGTCTTGGCGCTGTGGGGCGGTATCGGCGTGGCCGCGATCGTCGCCTTCTACGGCGCGCGCATGCCGAGCGCGATCACCTGGACTGTGCCCGACCGTCCGCCCAACGTGAAGATCATGTCGGCCGACGACAAGCTGCTCGCCAATCGCGGCATGACCGGCGGCGAGGCGCTGTCGCTGTCGGAAATGTCGCCCTACATCCCGCAGGCGCTGATCGCCATCGAGGACCGGCGCTTCCGCTCGCATTTCGGCATCGATCCGCTCGGTCTCGGCCGCGCGGTCGTCACCAATCTGATGCAGGGCCGCCTGGTGCAGGGCGGCTCGACGGTCACGCAGCAGCTCGCCAAGAACCTGTTCCTGAAGCCCGAGCGCACGCTCGAGCGCAAGGTGCAGGAGGTGCTGCTCGCGTTTTGGCTGGAGCACGAATACACCAAGGACCAGATCCTGGAGATGTATCTCAACCGGGTCTATTTCGGGTCAGGCGCCTATGGCGTGGAGTCGGCGTCCCGGCGCTATTTCGGTAAGTCCGCGCGCGAGGTGACGCTGTCGGAAGCAGCCCTTCTCGCCGGCCTGCTGAAGGCGCCGTCGCGGCTTTCGCCTGCGCGTGATCCGAAGGCGGCCGAAGCGCGTGCGCAGGTGGTGCTCGCCGCGATGAGCGAGGAAGGCATGATCGGCTCGAAGGAGCTGGCCTTCGCCATGAGCGCGCCGGCGACGCGGGCGGCATCCTACTGGACCGGCTCCGAGAATTACGTCGCCGACCGGATCATGGAGGAACTGCCGGGCCTCGTCGGCGAGATCCAGACCGACGTGATCGTCGACACGACGGTTGACCTGACGCTGCAGAAACTCGCCGAAGACTCGATCCGCAAGCTGATCGAGGAGAACGGAAAGAAGCTGCAGGTCAGCCAGGGCGCGCTCGTGTCGATCGACAATTCCGGCGCCGTGCGTGCCATGGTCGGCGGCGCCGACTATGCCAACAGCCAGTTCGACCGCGCCTCCGAGGCGCGCCGCCAGCCGGGCTCCGCCTTCAAGCCCTTCGTCTATCTCGCCGCGCTCGAAGCCGGCCGCACCCCGGATTCGATCCGCAACGACGCGCCGGTGAAGATCGGCAAATGGACGCCCGACAACTACAAGGGCAAGTATCTCGGCCGCGTGACCTTGACCGAGGCGCTGGCCAAATCGCTGAACTCCGTCTCCGCGCAACTCGTCATGGAAGTCGGTCCGGCGAGCGTCGTCGAAGTCGCCCAGCGGCTCGGCATCGAATCGAAACTTCAGGCCAACACCTCAATCGCGCTCGGCACGTCCGAGGTGACGCCGCTCGAACTCACCGCCGCCTTCGTGCCCTTCGCCAATGGCGGCTACCGGCCGGAGGTGCATTTCATCAGCCGCGTGACGGACATCAACGGCAAGGTGCTCTACCAGTACCAAGCAGACTCCCCGTCCCGCGTGGTCAAGCCGCAGATCGTCGGCATGATGAACCGGATGATGACCGAGACGCTGGCGATCGGCACCGCCCGCAAGGCCGCCTTCGGCTGGCCCGCCGCGGGCAAAACCGGCACCAGCCAGCAGTCGCGCGACGCCTGGTTCGTCGGCTACACGTCCAACCTCACGACCGGCGTCTGGTTCGGCAATGACGACGGCAAGCCGACCAAGAACATCACCGGCGGCTCGCTTCCCTCGATCGCCTGGAAGGCATTCATGACCGCCGCGCACGAAGGCGTTCCGGTCAGGCAATTGCCCGGCATCGACCTCTACACGCCGACATCGCCTCCCGTGTCGGGCGAGGAACCGGTGGCCGGCGAGACGACCGTACCGTCGCCGCGTCCGTCCGCGGAGGTCGGCAACAGGCCTGCGCCCGAAATGGCCGGCGGCTTCAACCCGCAGCCGGACGCCGGCACAGGGGGAGACAAGGTTTCCTCGATCAAAAGGCCGGTTCCCCCCGGCGAGGTCGGCGGCAAGACGCTCAAGCGGGAGAAGTCGATCCTCGACGTCATTCTCGGCAACTGACGACGTGAGATATTCGTCCGCCGATGCTGCCGATCGACGTCGTCGCGCCGCCACGGCCCGACGGGCGCAGGTATCGAGAACATCAACGGATGTCCGGTAGACCGAGGTGCTGCTGGCGTTGGCGCGCAGCAGGCCGCGAGGTCATAGCGAATGATCGGCTTCTGCCGAGGGAGCCCGGCCCGTCAACGCCGCGACGCGAAGAGACGCGGACCGAACAAGTTCAGGCCGAGGCCGGCGACGACAAGTCCGGACGCGGCGAATTTCCAGCCCTGCAAAGGCTCGCCGAGCAGCGCGGCCGACCCGAGAAATCCGAAGACGGGCACGAGCAGGGTGAACGGCGCCACTGTCGAGACCGGATAACGGGCGAGCAGAGTGCTCCACACAGCAAAACAGAACAGCGTCGACAGATAGACGATATAGGCGATCGAACCGAGCGACACCCAGTCGAGGCCCACGAAGCTTGCAAGAAAGGCCTCGCGGTCCAGCAGCAGTGCGCAGACGGGCAAGGGTGGAAGCGCGACCAGGCTCCCCCAGACAACAAGGCCGAGCATATTTACCGCCACTGCCTGCTGCGAGATCAGCTTCGAGACGACGTTGCCGGCTCCCCAAGAGGCCGCCGCGGCAACAAGCAGCGTGAGCCCGACAATCGTGACGTCTCCGCCCACATGCAGGGCAACGATGACGACCCCGCCAAAAGCGAGCAACGCCCCCGCAAGCTGCCACACGGCGGGACGCTCGCCCAGCATCAGCACCGAAAGCCCGATGGTGAAAAAAACCTGCAACTGCAGGATCAGCGAAGCGAGGCCGGCACTCATGCCGATCTGCATGCCGGTGAACAGCAATCCAAACTGCAGGGCGAAGATCAGCAAGCCGTATGAGACGACGAGCCGCATCGGCACCTTCGGCCTGTTGACGAAGAAAATCCATGGGAAGACAGCAAGCGCGAAACGCCAGACGCCCAGCGCCAGCGGCGAAACCTCGCGAAGGCCTAGCTTTATGACAGCGAAGTTGACGCCCCATATGGCGACGACGACAAGCGCGAGCAGCAAGTGAGACGTGCGCACCGATCGGCCTTCCTGTCTGCTTCGGCCAACTCTCGTGCGAAGCGAATTCCGTTCTCCGCAATCCGCTTGGCATGACTGGGTTCGGCGCTGCTAGGCCCAGTCGATGACATCCACAGGGTGCAGGTCCGATCGGCGTGCCGTGCAAGGCTGACCTTTGGCAAGCGGAATGAGCGCGCAAAGTCCTGCCGGCAAGACTGACCCCTCGCTAAGCGACGGCTGCTCCGCTACATAGCGGGTTGGAGGCTGCGTTCGATGGCGGATGCGATACGAAAGACCCTGGTCCTGACCGGCGCAAGCCGGGGCATCGGCCATGCCACGGTGAAGCGGTTCTCCCGCGAGGGATGGCGCGTCATCACCTGTTCGCGCCAGGCCTTCTCCGAAGACTGCCCGTGGCCGGCCGGACCCGACGACCATATCAAGGTCGATCTGTCGGACCAGGAGGATGTCGGCATCGCGGTGTCGGAGATCCGTCACCGGCTCGAGACGACCGGCGGCCAGCTGCATGCGCTCGTCAACAATGCCGGCATCTCGCCGAAGCTCAAGGACGGCGGGAGGATGAACTCGCTCGACACGCCGATGCATGTCTGGCGCGACGTGTTCCAGGTCAATTTCTTCGCCCCGATCATGCTCGCGCGCGGCTTGTTCAAGGAACTCGCCGCCGCCCAGGGCTCGATCGTCAATGTCACCTCGATCGCCGGTACAAGGGTGCATCCGTTCGCCGGCACGGCCTATGCCACGTCGAAGGCCGCGCTCGGCTCGCTGACGCGCGAAATGGCGGCCGACTTTGGGCCGCACGGTATCCGCGTCAACGCCATCGCGCCCGGCGAGATCGACACCGCGATCCTGTCGCCTGGCACCGACAAGATCGTCGAGACGATCCCGCTGCGCCGCCTGGGCGCGACCGGAGAGGTCGCCGACATCATCTATTTCCTGTGCTCGCAGCAGGCGTCCTACGTGACCGGCAGCGAAATCCACATCAATGGCGGCCAGCACGTCTGACGGCGCGGTCGCGCCCGGCGCTCAATGCGGCATGCCGCCCAGATGCGACAGCAGTTCGGCGACGTTGTTCGCCTTGTGTTTCTTCATCAGCCGGGCGCGATAGGCCTCGACCGTGCGCGGCGAGATCGTCAGCATGCGGGCGATCTCCTTCGAGGTGCGGCCTTCGCCCAGATGCATGACGATCTGCCTCTCGCGCGTGGTCAGCGGCGAGACGGGGCGGAATTCCGACAGGTCGGCGAAGCTCCACACGGCGCGGCGCAGTGGATCGTCCTCGCGCGTCAGCGAGTGGCCGCGCACGCGGACCCAGAACAGCGAACCGTCCCTGCGGGCCATGATGCGCTCGTCGGAATAGCGGTTGGTCTTCTTCAGCGGCTCGACACCGACGTCGCGGATGGAGACGAATTCCTCGAGCGAGGGGTAGAGGACCGCGAAGGACTGGTCGAGCAGTTCCTCGCGCGAATAGCCGAACATCTCCGCAAACGCCGGATTGCAGGCGCGGATCACCCGGCTCTCGGTCAGCACGATGCCGATCGGCGAGTGGTCGAAGGCAATCCGTTCAAGCTCTTCGCGTGAGGTCATCGCCCGTATTTATACGATCTTGCTGCTTGTGTGAGTGCCCGCCGATAATAATCAAAGCGTTGCATCCCGCCAGCCGGTCGAGAAGAGCCGGCACGGACAAGGGGTCGCACGCGACGGGAGGAGACCAGACTGCACGATCAGCGAAGCGGGCCGATGCCCGATCGCCCGCACGTCTTACTCTTCGACAGGAGATACAAGCCGGGCCTCCGCCGACGGGAGGCGCGTGCCGCTGAATTCTGATCGGTCGAATTGGTGGAGGAACCGACAATGAAGAAATACCTGACGGCGCTGGCTGCGGCCACTGCGCTGCTGGTCGCGCAGCCTGTCCTGGCACAGGACGGACCGGCCAAGATCGCGCTGATCCATGGCCTTTCGGGCTCGCCGCTCGAAGCCTATTCGAAGCAGACCCATACCGGTTTCGAGCTCGGTCTCGAATACGCAACCAAGGGCACGATGGAGATCAAGGGTCGCAAGATCGAGCTGGTGAAGAAGGATACCCAGTTCAAGCCCGACATCGCGCGCGCGCTGCTGGCCGAAGCCTATGCCGACGAGGACGTCGTGCTCGCCGTCGGCGACACGTCCTCGGGCGTAGCGATGGCGATGCTGCCGGTCGCGGCCGAGAACGAGAAGATCCTGCTCGTCGAGCCGGCGGTTGCCGACGGCCTGACCGGCAAGGATTCCAACCGCTTCGTCTTCAAGACCTCGCGCAACTCGTCGATGGACATGCAGGCGCAGGCGCTGGCGCTGAAGCCGGACGCCAACCTTTACGTCGCCACGCTGGCCCAGGACTATGCCTTCGGCCGCGACGGCATCTCGGCCTTCAAGGCCGCGCTCGAGGGCACCGGCGCCAACCTCGTCCACGAGGAATACGTGCCGCAGCAGACGACCGACTTCACCGCCCCGATCGAGCGCCTGTTCAACGCGCTCAAGGACAAGACCGGCCGCAAGGTCATCGTCATTTACGTCGCCGGCATTGACGCGATGACGCCGCTCGTCACCGCCGATCCGGCCCGCTACGGCATCGAGCTGTCCACCGGCGGCAACATCCTGCCAGCGCTCGCCGGATACAAGAAGGTGCCCGGCATGGAAGGCGCCATCTACTACTATTACGAAGCGCCGAAGAACCCGGTGAACGACTGGCTCGTCGCCGAGCACCAGAAGCGCTTCAACTCGCCGCCCGACTTCTTCACCGCGGGCGGCTTCGCCGCCGCCATGGCGATCGCCAAGGCGCTCGAGACCGCGTCGGACTGGGAGACCGAGACGCTGATCAAGACGATGGAAGGCATGACCTTCGACACGCCGAAGGGCCCGATGACCTTCCGCCCGGAAGACCACCAGGCGCTGCAGTCGATGTACCACTTCAAGATCAAGGTCGACGACAAGGTCGCCTGGGCGATCCCGGAACTGGTGCGCGAGATCAAGCCGGAGGAGATGAAGGTCCCCGTCGGCCGCGATAATTCGAAGTAGCGATAAATCTCGCCCCCTCCACCGCCTCCGGCGGTCCCCCTCCCCGTAAACGGGGGAGGATCAGGACGCGACGGCGTATCCTCCCCTGCGAAGCGGGGGAGGGGGACCATGCGGAGCATGGTGGAGGGGGCGGCTTCATTAGGGCAAGACGTGGACCCCTCCCTCCGCACCGAGAACCTGACGATCCGCTTCGGCGGACACGCCGCGGTCAACGACGTCACCGCGTCGTTTAAGCCCGGCGAGCTGACCGTCATCGTCGGCCCCAACGGCGCCGGCAAGACGACCTGGTTCAATCTCGTTTCCGGCCAGCTGACGCCGACGTCGGGGCGCATCTTCAAGGGCGAGACCGAGATCACGCGCCTGTCGCCGTCGGCGCGCGCCAAGGCCGGTGTCGGCCGCGCCTTCCAGCTCACCAACCTGTTTCCGAAGCTCTCCGTGCGCGAGAACGTCCGCCTCGTCGTCCAGGCCCGCGCCGGCAAGGGCCCCGACGTGTTCCGCCGCGCCTCCGCGCTTGCCGCGGTCAATGCGGAGACCGAAGAGCACCTCGCAACCAGCCGGCTCTCGTCGGTCGCCGCCCTGCCGGCCTCCGCGCTGCCGCATGGCGACCAGCGCAAGCTCGAAGTGGCGATGATGATCGCCATGAAGCCCGACATCTTCATGTTCGACGAGCCGACCGCCGGCATGTCCGCGGCGGAGGCGCCGGCGATCCTCGACCTGATCGCGCTTATCAAGCAGGACCGCTCCAAGACCATCCTGCTTGTCGAGCACAAGATGGACGTGGTGCGCGCGCTCGCCGACCGCATCATCGTTCTGCACAATGGCGAACTCGTCGCCGACGGCAAGCCGGACGAGGTCATGGCCATGCCGATCGTGCGCGAGATCTATCTCGGCCAGGGCGCGGAGGAAGTGGCATGACCGCGATCCTGCGCCTCGACGACGTGCATACCGACATCGGCCAGTATCACGTCCTGCACGGCGTCTCCTTCGACGTGCCCGAGGGCGGCGTGCACGTATTGCTCGGCCGCAACGGTGCAGGCAAGACCACCACGCTGCGCACCATCATGGGCCTGTGGCGTGCGCGCAAGGGCGCGATCGTCTTCCGCCACCACGACATCACGGCAATGAGGACGCCCGACATCGCCCGCCTCGGCATCGCCTATGTGCCGGAGAACATGGGCATCTTCGGCGGGCTGACGGTCGAGGAGAACATGCGGCTCGCCTCCACCACCGGCGCGTTCGACAAGGCGCGTCTGGCACGGATCTTCTCGATCTTCCCGGCGATGGAGAAATTCTGGGCCAACCAGGCCTACGCGCTTTCCGGCGGGCAGAAGCAGATGCTGGCGATTTCCCGCGCCATCATCGAGAAGCGCGACCTGATTCTGATCGATGAGCCGACCAAGGGGCTGGCGCCGTCGATCATCCGCAACATGATCGACGCCTTCCGCGAGATTGGCACCGAGACGACGATCCTGCTGGTCGAGCAGAACTTCCACTTCGCCAAGGCGCTCGGCCGCGGCGTCGGCGTCATCGACGACGGCCGCATCGTCCACAAGGGCCAGATGGCGGATCTCGCCGCCGACGCCGAACTGCAGACCCGTCTGCTCAGCCTGACCGCGGAGGCGCATTGATGGGTCCCCTCGACCGCATCGGCGGCGTTTACCTCTTGCCCGTCATCCTGGCGGCGATCGCGTTCGTCTTCATCGGCCAGCCCTCGAGCTGGGCGACGCTGACGGTGGCGGGCCTGTCGATGGGGATGATGATCTTCCTGATGGCGTCCGGTCTGTCGCTGATCTTCGGGCTGATGGACGTGTTGAATTTCGGCCACTCCGCCTTCGTCTCCTTCGGCGCCTTCATCGCCGCCACCGTGCTCGCCGCGCTCGGTGGCTGGCTGGTCGCCGATAGCGCGTTCCTCAACCTGGCGGCGCTGTTCGCGGCGATTGGCGCTGCGACGGCCTTCGGCGCGGTCGCCGGCTGGGCCTTCGAGCGGGTCATCGTCAAGCCGGTCTACAAGGATCATCTGCGCCAGATCCTGATCACCATGGGCGCGCTGATCGTCGCCGAGCAGCTGATCCTGGCGATCTGGGGCGGCGTGCCGATCCAGGTGCAGCGCCCGGCGATCCTCACCGGCTCGATCATCCTCGGCGACGTGTCGATCGAGATCTACCGCGTCTTCGCCTTCCTGCTCGGGCTCGCCGTCTATGTCGGGCTCTACCTCGTGCTCAACCGTACCCGGCTCGGCCTTTTGATCCGCGCCGGCGTCGAGAACCGCGAGATGGTGGAAGCGCTCGGCTTCCGCATCGACCGGCTGTTCGTCGGCGTCTTCATGGCCGGTTCGGCGCTGGCTGCCATGGGCGGCTCGATGTGGGCCGGCTACCAGGGCCTGATCACTCCGGCGATCGGCGGCGAGCTGATGATCCTGGTCTTCATCGTCGTCATCATCGGCGGACTGGGCTCGATCCAGGGCTCGCTGCTCGGCGCCATCCTCGTCGGGCTGATGGCCAACTACGTCGCCTTCCTCGCGCCGAAACTGTCACTGGCCTCCAACATGCTTTTGATGATGGCGATCCTGCTCTGGCGCCCCTACGGGCTGAAGCCCGCGGTGAAGGGGTGATGCGATGAGCCTTGCCCTCGAAACCTCCACCTCCCCCCGCCGCGTCCCCGCCGGCCGCCTCGCCGTCTACGGCGTCGTGCTCGCGATCGGTCTCGCGCTCGCCTTCGCGCCGTTCCTGTTTCCCGACGTGCGGGCGCAGGAGGTGGCGGCGCGCATCTGCATCTTCATCGTGCTGGTCGCCAGCTACGATCTGCTGATCGGCTATACCGGCATCGTCTCCTTCGCGCATACGATGTTCTTCGGCCTCGGCGCCTACGGCACCGCGATCGCGCTCAAGGCGATGGGACCGAGCTTCACCGCCATCCTCGTCGGCGGCGGCGCGGGGCTGGTCGCGACGCTCGTGCTGGCGCTGCTGATCGGGCTGCTCTCGCTCAGGGTGAAGGCGATCTTCTTCGCCATGGTGACGCTCGCGGCCGCGTCGGTCATGCTGGTGCTCGCCTCGCAGCTGTCCGACTACACCGGCGGCGAGGACGGCATAACCTACCAGATTCCCCGCGCGTTCGCGCCGGCCTTCAAGCTGTTCGAGGACGGCGACGGCAAGGTGGCGCGCCTGTTCGGCGTGCCGCTCAACGGGCGCATCGCGGCGTACTACTTCGTCTTCCTGACCAGCCTGGCGCTGTTCCTTTTCATGCTGCGCGTCGTCGCCTCGCCGCTCGGCTCGGTGCTGAAGGCGATCCGCGAGAACGAAATGCGCGCCGAGGCGATCGGCTACAAGGTCGTCGCCTACCGCACCGCAATCTTCTGCCTCGCCGCGCTGATCGCCGCGCTCGCCGGCATATTGCGCGCGGTCTGGCTGAAATATGCCGGGCCGGATGTCGTGCTGTCCTTCCACATCATGATCGACATCCTGCTGATGGTCGTCATCGGCGGCATGGGCACGATGGTCGGTGCGGTGATCGGCGTGGTGGTGATGACGCTGGCGCAGTTCTACCTCAAGGACCTGATGCAGATCGGCGCCGACGCCACCGCCGGCGTGCCGATCGTCCACCAGCTGCTCGAACCCGACCGCTGGCTGCTCTGGCTCGGCGTCATCTTCATCCTGCTGGTCTATTTCTTCCCCGCCGGGATCGCCGGCACGCTGATGAACAAGGAGTGGCGCCGATGACGATGCCGCGCTCGACCTATGTCACCGCCGCGGGCTTCGAGGTCCACGTCACCGAATGGGGCAACAAGGCCAACCCGGCGCTGGTCATGTGGCACGGCCTGGCGCGCACCGGCCGCGACTTCGACGAGGCGGCCGAGGCGCTCAGCGACACCTACTTCGTCATATGCCCGGACACGATCGGCCGCGGCCTGTCGTCCTGGGCGCGGCGGCCGGAGGTCGACTATTCCTACCGCTCCTTCGGCGACACCGCGCTCGCCGTGCTCGACCACTTCGGCATCGGCAAGACGCGATGGGTCGGCACGTCGATGGGCGGACTGATCGGTGTGACGCTCGCCGCCGGCCGGCTCAAGGACCGGATCTCGCACCTGGTGATCAACGACATCGGCCCGGACATCCCGGAAGCCGGAACGGGGCGAATCGCATCCTATGTCGGCAATCCGCCGGTCTACGAGACGGTGGCCGAGATGGACGCCTGGCTGCGCAGGAATTACGCGCCGTTCGGTGCGAACAGCGATGCGTTCTGGCAACGCATGGTGGACACATCCGTCCGCCGCACCGACGCCGGCAAGGTGACGGTGCACTACGACCCGGCCATCGTCAGCCAGTTCACCCATCACAAGGCCGACCTCGACGTCTGGGACGCCTATGACGCGATCACCGCGCCGACGCTCCTGTTGCGCGGCGAGATGTCGGACGTGCTCGCAGCCCCGGTCGCCGCGAAGATGAGAGAGCGCGGCCCAAGGCCCCGCCTCGTCGAATTCGCGGGCGTCGGCCACGCGCCCACCCTCGCCACGCCCGCCGAGATCGACCTGCTGCGCACCTTCCTCGCGAACTGACGCCCGACCGCCCTCACGCCGCCTGCGCCATCCGCTCCGCGCTAATTCGGTAGGAGATGGATTCCGCCAGGTGGATGCGGCCGACCTTCGCCTCGCCGTCGAGATCGGCCAGCGTACGCGCCACGCGCAGCACGCGGTGATAGGCCCGCGCCGAAAAACCGAGCTTCTCCGAGGCGTCGCGCAACAGCGCCAGCCCCGCCGCGTCGGGCTCGGCGATCTCCTCCACCACGGCGGTGGCGCAATGCGCATTGGTCGTCGCCGCCGCCAAGCCGAGCGCCGTGAAGCGGGCGCGCTGGATGTCGCGGGCGCGCGCCACCCGCGCCGCGACCACGCTGGACGGCTCGGCTTTCGCCGGCCGGATCAGGTCGGCGGCCGAGACCGCCGGCACGTCGACGCGGATGTCGATGCGGTCCATCAGCGGGCCGGAGATGCGCGCCTGGTAGTCGGCCTGGCAGCGCGGCCCGCGCAGGCAGCGATAGCCGGGCTGGCCCGCCATGCCGCAGCGGCACGGATTCATCGCCGCGACGAGCTGGATCCGCGACGGGTAGCTGACCCGGTGGTTGGCGCGCGCGATGACGCATTCGCCGTTCTCCAGCGGCTGGCGCAGCGCGTCCAGCACCTGCGGCGTGAATTCGGGGAACTCGTCGAGGAACAGAACCCCATTGTGCGCGAGCGACGCCTCGCCCGGCCGGATCCTGAGACCCCCGCCCACCATCGCCGCCATCGAGGCCGAATGGTGCGGCGCGCGGAACGGGCGCCGGTCGGTCAGCTTGCCGTCGGCGAGTTCGCCGGCGATCGAGGCGATCATCGAGACTTCGAGCAGTTCCTTCGGCGACAGCGGCGGCAGGATCGAGGGCAGGCGCTGCGCCAGCATCGACTTGCCGGAGCCGGGCGGCCCGGTCATCAGCAGGTTGTGCCCGCCGGCCGCCGCCACTTCCAGCGCCCGCTTGGCGCTTTCCTGGCCCTTGATGTCAGCGAGGTCGAGCGCCGCGCCCGCCATGCGCCGCACGGCCGGCTCCGGCCGCGACAGGACCTGCGTGCCGCGGAAATGGTTGGCGATCGCAATCAGGCTGCGCGGCGCCAGGATGTCGATGTCGGCGCCCGCCCACGCGGCTTCCGACCCCGAGGCGTGCGGGCAGATCAGCCCCTTGCCGATGGCGTTCGCGCCGATCGCCGCCGGCAGCGCGCCGGCCACGGGTGCGATCGTGCCGTCGAGCGACAGTTCGCCCAGCACGACATAGTCGGCGATCGCGTCGCCCGGGACCGCGCCCAGCGCCGCCATCAGCCCCAGCGCAATCGGCAGGTCGTAGTGGCTGCCTTCCTTGGGCAGGTCGGCAGGTGCGAGATTGACCGTCACCTTCTTGACCGGCAGCGACAGGCCGGACGCGTGCAGTGCGGCCTGCACCCGCTCGCGGCTCTCGGCCACCGCCTTGTCCGGCAGGCCGACGATGTGGATGTTCATCTTTCCCGGCGCGATCATCACCTGGACGTCGACCGGAACCGCCTCGATCCCCTCGAACGCGACCGTGCTCACCCGCGAAACCATTGCCCGCCCCGTGCGCTGCCGGCGCTAAAGCCCGGCGTCCCCACTTCCTGGTTGCAGGCAGATCGAAGCACACCTCGCAAGAGGCGTCAAGAACATTTGGGGAACAAATAGGCCTCACGGTGGTTCGGGAAATGACGTTAGCATTACCAAGGCTCCACCCCCGCAGTGCTTATTGCGGGGGTGGAGCCCATGTCACGCGGCGTTGAGCAGTTCGTTCGGCATCCAAACTTCGCTGTTATACGACGCCTTCATAATGTCGATACCGCGCTGGCAGTCCGCTCGGTTGTGATAGCTCTCGCTGCTCACCGCAATCGTCTTGCCGTTTGAAGCTTCGTAGCTCCAACGCCACAACTTTTGAGCGTCCTTATACATCCAGTACGAGGGGTACTTACGTTCAGCCATGTGCGTTCTCCGCTGTTTGGCGCAGACGTCAGGCTTGACCATGAGCGGCAATTCTGATTCAACATCAGTGCACTTACTGCTATGCCACGCGCCTGACGTCAAATCATGCGTGGTGAACCTTGAAGCCGTCGCCGGGTACCAGCCTGCGGCGGCTTCGTCGCTTCAGACTGCCCAGATTTGAGGCAAGTATTTTTCAGAGTCAAGACGCACAGAGGCGATCGTTAATCCTAGATTAACGATCTTGGAAATTTGCTAACTATTTCAGCCGCTTAACTGCTCCTCCCAGAGTGGAAAACCCAGCGTCGGTAAATTTCCATCGAAAAAACTGTAGTCCGATTCTTGTCTGTCGGCAAACACTGATTCTGCCGCATCGCACAAAGTGACAGCAACGCTGACGTTATATTTTCATCACGATATAAACATCCGCTTATATGAAGAAAGCAAAGTCAATTCCTGCGTGGGCTTAGTCTGATGATGCTCAGCAGCTCAGCGCTTCGCCTCCACCGCATCCCAGAACAGCGCCGCAATGTCCGCGCCGCCAAACCGCTTCACCTCGCGCGCGCCGGTCGGCGAGGTGACGTTGATCTCGGTCATATAGTCGCCGATCACGTCGATGCCGACGAGGATGAAGCCCCGCGCCTTCAAGGACGGGCCGATGCGTTCGCAGATTTCCCTTTCGCGCGCCGTCAGTTCCGTCGCCTCGGCGCGGCCGCCGACATGCATGTTGGAGCGCGAGTCGTGCTCCGCCGGCACGCGGTTGATGGCGCCCACGGCCTCGCCGTCGATCAGGATGATGCGCTTGTCGCCCTTGCGCACGTCCTTCAGATAGCGTTGCACGATGAAGGGCTCGCGGAACATCTGCGTGAACATCTCGAGCAGCGAGGCGAGGTTGCGGTCGTCGTCCTTCAGATGGAAGATGCCGGCGCCGCCATTGCCGTAGAGCGGCTTGATGATGATGTCGCCATGCGCCTTGCGGAACGCCGCGACCTCTTCCGGGTCCCGCGTGATCAGCGTTTCCGGCATCAGGTCGGGGAACTCGGTGACGAAGATCTTCTCCGGCGAGTTGCGCACCCAGGCCGGGTCGTTGACCACCAGCGTCTTGGGGTGGATCCGCTCCAGCATGTGTGTGGTGGTGATGTAGTTCATGTCGAAGGGCGGGTCCTGGCGCAGCAGGATCACATCCATCTCCGACAGATCGGTCCGCACCGGCTCGCCGAGCGAAAAGTGGTCGCCCTTGACGTCCCGCACCTGCATTTCCTCGACGCGGGCGAAAATGCGGCCGTTATCCTGCGTCAGCCGGTCGGGCGTGTAGTGGTAGAGCCTGTGTCCCCGCCGCTGCGCCTCCAGCGACAGCGCGAAGCTCGTGTCGCCGGCAATGTTGACGGTGCGGACATGGTCCATCTGGACGGCGACGGACAGCGGCATGGAAGACCCTCCGGACACGGGAAGGTCGGTTTAGCCGGTCCCGCCGTCACGGTCCAGCCGGGACGGATCGCGTTTCGTTGAACCAGCGTTTCGCGCCGCTGATCAGCGGTCGAAGACCAGCCGCGAATAGCCGAGGAAGGAGAAGGCCAGCGCCACCACCGAGGCGAGCACCAGCGCGACGATGACGGGCGTGTCCGGCATCGCCCACAGGAAGGCCGAATAGGCGAGATAGTTGATCACCGAGGTGGCGATGCCGACGCCGCCGTAGCGCGCCCCTTCCACCGCGACATGGCGCGACGAGGGGCCGAAGGTGATCAGCCGGTTGAGCAGCCAGGTGACGAGAAGCGCGAAGGCGATCGAGACGATGCGAGCCGAATAGACGCCGAGCGGCGTCCACACCAGGAGGGCGCCGAGCATTCCGGCATCGGCGACGAAGCCGACCGTGCCGATCGCCAGGAAGCGCAGGAACCTGCTCACACGACGCGCACTTTGGCGGCGGCTTTGGTCGCGGAGACCGGCGGTTTCGCCGGCTCGGAGCGCGCCGGGCCGTAGGACAGATAGACCATCCGCTTCTGCTCGGCGCGGCCGCGCGCCACCGAATCGAGGATCAGCCCGGTAATGGCGAACAGCATCGACATCATCACCAGCGCGATGGCCAGCACCCAGGTCGGCATGCGCGGCACCAGGCCCGTGGCGAAGTATTCGGCGAGCACCGGCACCATCAGCACGACGCTCGCCGCCAGGCACAACGCCGAGATCGCGCCGAAGAAGCGCACCGGCTGCGTCTCTTTCATCAGCATGGCGAACATCCAGAGGATTTTCGCCCCGTCCCCGAAGGTGGAGAGCTTCGACGACGAGCCCTCCGGCCGGCGGCCGTAGTCGAGCGCGATTTCGACCACCGGCAGCTTGAGCATCGAGGCGTGCACCGACATCTCGGTCTCGATCTCGAAGCCGGCAGACACCGCGGGGAAGCTCTTCACGTAGCGGCGGGTGAACGCCCGGTAGCCGGACAGGATGTCGGTGAAGTCGCGGCCGAACAGGCGCTGGTAGATCGAATTGAACAGCCGGTTGCCGAAGGCGTGGCCGGTGCGCCCGGCGTCCTCGCCGACGCCGCGGCGGGTTCCCACCGCCATGTCGGCATGCTCCGTCAGCAGTGTGTTGATCAGCAGAGGCGCGTCCTCGGGCGCATAGGTGCCGTCGCCGTCGGCCATCACGTAGATGTCGGCGTCGATGTCGGCGAACATGCGGCGCACGACATTGCCCTTGCCCTGGTGCGGCACGCGCACCACCTGCGCGCCAGCCGCGCGCGCCCGCAGCGCGGTCAGGTCGGTCGAGTTGTTGTCGAAGACGACGACGCGCGCGCCGGGCAGCGCCTCGCGGAAGCCGGTCACGACCCCGGCGATCGTCTTTTCCTCGTTGTAGCAGGGCAAAAGCACCGCCACCGACAGTCGGGTCGAGACGAGTTCGGTCATGACTGGGCTCCGAAGGCACGCGGGACGCGGCGCTTTACTGTCTATTGACGCGGTTAAGGCTAGGTTTAGAGCGAGCGCCGGGGACCTTCTTTCTTGACCGATACCGCATCGAAACCGCAGCCGGGCGGCCTCCGGGCAACCTTGCGAACCGATCTGCTGGCCGCGCTCGCCGTCGTCGCCTTCGCCATCCTGCTCGGCGCCTCCGACGGCTTTTCGCGGCTTTCGGACGCGAAGGGCGACAATGACAGCCTGCTGCGCCTCGTCGAAGTGCGCGACCTGCTCGCCGGCCAGGGCTGGTTCGATCCGTTCCAGTATCGCATGGGTCCGGACGGCGGGTTCGCCATGCACTGGTCGCGGCTCGTCGACGCGCCGATCGCGGCGATCGTGCTCGTCGCAGGCTGGGCGACCGGCAGCCAAGAGCTCGGCGAGAGCGCCGCTCGGGTGCTGTGGCCGTCGCTGCTCCTCGGCGTGGGAACGCTCCTCGTCGCCCGCGCCGCGCGGATCGCCTACGGGCCGGAGGCGGCATTTCCGGCGCTCGTCGTCGGCGCGCTGGGGCTGGTCTCGATCGGCGTCTTCCAGGCGGGCGCGATCGACCACCACAATGTCCAGCTCGTGCTGACGCTCGGCATGGGGCTCGGTCTTCTGGGCGGAGGCTTCGGCGCGGCGGTGTTGGCCGGCGCCTGTACCGCGCTGACGCTGGCGATCGGCATGGAGACCTTGCCCTATGTCGCGGTCGGGGGAGCCATTGCGGCGGGGCTCCTCCTCTTTAGGGGCGAACGCGAGCGCGCCACCGCCGCCGGCTTCGGCCTCGGCTTCGCCGCCGTCGCGGCGGCAGCGTTCGTTGCGACGATCCCGCCGGGGCGCTGGGGTCAGCCCGCCTGCGACGCCTACTCCGTCGCGCAGGCCTCGGTCGCGGTTCTCGCCGGCCTCGGCCTCGCCGCCGCCGCCACGCTCGGCAGGCTCGCGGACACCGTAAGTCGCCGGCTGATCGCTCTGGGGTTGCTCGGCGCGGCGGTCGCGGCGCTCCTTGTCCTTGCCTTTCCGCACTGTCTCGCCGATCCCTATGCCGGTCTCGATCCGCGGCTGAAGCGCTTCTGGCTCGACGGGATCACCGAAGCCCAGCCGGTGTTCGAGATCGCCGCGAAGGACCCGGCGATGCTGCTGACATGGTATGCGACGCCGCTGCTCGGCCTGATCGTCGTCGCCGCGACGATCGCGCGCAGCGGCATCCGGCGCGTTGACGCGATCGTCGGGACGCTGCTGCTGGCAACTTTCCTCGTCTCGGTCTGGCAGGTGCGCGGCGCGGTCTTCGCCGTGGCGCTGGCGACGATCCCGCTCTCGGGCTGGATCGCGCGGCGGCGCGCGGCGGCATCGCGCTCTCCCTCCCGCGCCGCCACCCTGGCGCTGGCGGCGGCGTGGATCCTCTCCTTCAACGCGGTGTGGAGCGCGGCAGGCGACAGGATCTTCGCCCCGTCTCTCCCGTCGGATGCGAGCGTCACGGTGGCGTCGGCCGGCGCGTGCTACAGGTCGGACGACTACGCCGCACTTGCCGCCCTACCCGCGGCCACCGTGCTCTCCGTCTCCAATCTCGGTTCGGCCATCCTCGCCTGGACGCCAAGCCGGGCGCTCGCCGGCTCCTACCACCGGAACGTCGAGGGCAATCTTTCGGCGCTCGACATGCTGATGGCCACAACCGCGGAGGCCGAGGATCGGATCCGCGCGGGCAAGGTCGGCATCGTCGCCGTCTGTCCCGGAAATTCCGAGACCACGCTGCTCGCGGAGGCGGCCCCGGACGGGCTGCTTGCCGCGCTGAACCGGGGCGCGGTTCCCGCCTGGCTGGAGCCGATCGGGGGCGGACCGGCGCTTCGCCTCTATCGTGTCAGGCCAGACTGATCGCCTGTTCACAAAATCGTTATCTATGATACCCTTCTTCAACTGTTTCGGGGCATAGTGGAAGTCGAACCACCACAATTCGCGGAAAACATGCCCGGATCGGCCGGCTCAATACAGACGGGAAAAGACCCGGCGGATCTCGTCTACACGGATCCGTTGACCGGGCTCGGCAACCAGCGCCGCTTTGTCGACAAAGTGGAGCGGTTGAAGGCGGATCGTGCCGAGGACCCGGCGCCGTTCACCATCGGCATCATCGATCTCGACGGCTTCAAGCCGATCAACGACCTGTTCGGGCGCCATGCCGGGGACCACATCCTGATGCAGGTCGGCATGCGGCTCAGGGCGGCGATGGACCAGCACTCGACCGTCACGCGCCTCGGCGCCGACGAATTCGGGTTCCTTCTGCCGATGACTTTCTCCGAGCAGGCGGCCGATGCCCAGGCGCAGACGCTGATCGAAATCCTCTCCGCGCCCTATGACGTCGGCGACCGCACGGCACGCCTGTCGGCCTCCGTCGGCTGCGCCCTTTACTACGGCGACCAGACCGCCGAGGACTTGATCAGCAAGGCCGAGACCGCGCTCTACCACGCCAAGCGCTCCGGTCGCGGCAAGGTCGTCGTCTACACCCACCAGATGGAGGAGGCGGCCAAACGCGTCACCCGCATCGAGCAGGCGTTGCGGCGAGCGGTGGCGGCGGGAGAGGTGGAGCCGTATTTCCAGCCGATCGTCGACCTGCGCACCCGCGAGACAATCGGCTTCGAGACGCTCGCCCGCTGGACCGACGACGATCTCGGCGTCGTGCCGCCCAGCGTCTTCATTCCGATCGCCGAGGAGCGCGGCATCATCGGCCCGCTGTCGCAGCTCGTCCTGCGCAAGGCGACAACGGCCGCGAGCAGCTGGCCGGAGCAACTGTTCCTGTCCTTCAACCTGTCGCCGTCGCAGCTCGTCGACCAGAATACCGGCCTGCACATAAGGTCCATCCTCGCCGAGACGGGATTCGACTCGCACAGGCTGGAGATCGAGATCACCGAAACCGGCATGATGACCGACCCGATTTCGGCCGAGAAGATCGTCAGCGACCTGCGCAGCGTCGGCATCCGCATCTCGCTCGACGATTTCGGCACCGGCCAGTCGTCGCTCGGCCGCCTGCGCGACTTCCATTTCGACAAGCTGAAGATCGACCGCGCCTTCGTCGCCTCGATCCTCGAGGACCGGCCATCGCAGCATATCATCCGCGCCATCCTCGCCATGTGCGACGGGCTTGGCATGGAGGTCGTGGCCGAAGGCATCGAGGAGGAGGCGCAGGTGGCGAAACTCCTTCAGTTCGGCTGCGGCGGCGGCCAGGGATACCTGTTCGGACGACCGGTAGACGATGCCGCCACGCGGGAATATCTGCGCCGCACGTCCGTCGCCGCACCGCGCGCCCACGCCGGCTGAAGATACCTTCCCCATCGGCCGCCCGCACAGGGGCCTTGTCTGCGCGCCGCCTTTCCCCGATACATTCGCGCCGGGAGAAGGAGCTTCACACATGGCAGTCACGGCGGTCTTCCCGGACCTGAGAGGCAAGCCCGTCCTCATCACCGGCGGCGGCTCGGGCATCGGCGCGGCATTGACGGAAGGATTCATCCGGCAGGGCTCGAAGGTCGCTTTCATCGACATCGCCGATGGACCGAGCACGGCGCTGTGCGACCGGCTGGAGCGGGAGACGGGTACGCGGCCGCTCTATCTCCGGGCCGACCTGCGCGACATCGATGCGCTGCAGGCCGCCATTCACCAGGCCGAGATGACGCACGGCCCGGCGCTGGTGCTGATCAACAACGCCGCCCGCGACGACCGGCACGACATCGCCGCTGTGACCTCCGAGTTCTGGGACGCCAACCAGGCGGTCAACCTCAAGCCGCATTTCTTCACCGCGCAGGCGGTGGCCGAGGGCATGAAGAAGGCCGGCACCGGTTCGATCATCAATTTCACCTCGACCTCGTTCATGATCAATCTCGGCACCTTGCCGTCCTATACCGCCGCCAAGGCCGGCATCATCGGCCTGACCAAGGGGCTCGCCGGCGCGCTCGGAAAGCACGGCATCCGCGTCAACGCGATCGCGCCCGGCTGGGTGATGACCGAGCGCCAGCGCGAACTCTGGGTGACCGAGGAAGGCCTTGCCGCCCACGTCGCCAAGCAGTGCATCCACGAGGTGATGACGCCCGACGACATCGTCGGACCATGCCTGTTCCTCGCCTCGGACGCCTCGCGCATGCTCACCGCCCAGACGATGATCGTCGACGGGGGCTTCCTGTGACCTCGCCAGCGGTGCTCGCGGCCGTCGACTGGGGCACGTCCAACCTGCGCGTCTGGCTGCTCGACGCCGCCGGCGAGGTGATCGCCGAACGCAAGTCGGGCGAAGGCATGTCGAGCGCCGGCGCGAAGGGGTTTGCCAACGTGCTCGAAGAGCACCTTGCCGCCTTGAATGCGCCCGACGAGCTGCCGGCGATCGTCTGCGGCATGGCCGGCGCCCGCCAGGGCTGGGTCGAGGCGGGCTACCTCGACCTGCCGGCCCGAATCTCCGATTTCGCAAAGGCTGCAACACCGGCGCCCGGGGCGCGTCGCCCGGTCCATATCCTGCCCGGCCTCGCCCAGCGCAGCGCGGCGCGTCCCGACGTGATGCGGGGCGAGGAGACGCAGATCGCCGGCGCGGATCTCGGCGGCGGAACGCATTTCGTCTGCATGCCGGGCACGCATTCCAAATGGGTCCGCGTCGAGGACGGCGCGGTCGCCGGCTTTCATACCGCCATGACGGGCGAACTGTTCCACGTGCTCGCCACCCAGTCGATCCTGCGCCATTCGCTCGGCGAGGCGCCAGATGCCGGCAGCCCGTCCTCGCCCGCCTTCCGCGAAGCCCTGAAAGCAGCGCTCGCGCATCCCGAACGCCTCACCTCAGCGCTCTTCGCCATCCGCGCCGGCGGTCTGCTCGGCAAAGTCCCGGCCGAGGATGCCGCGGCGACGCTGTCAGGCCTCCTGATCGGCGCCGAGATCGCGGGTGCGGTGTCCGCATCGCCCGGCATTCACGTCGTCACCCTCGTCGCCTCCGGCGGGATGGCAATGCGCTACGCGGCGGCGCTGGCCACCGCCGGGCTCCTGGTCAATCTCGTCGATGCCGACGCCGCGGTGCGCAAAGGCCTGTTCGAGGCCGGCCGCCGCCTCTACCTCACAGGAAAATCCGCATGACCGCCTCCGCCCCCTGGCCCAAGCTGAGGCGCAATCTCGTCGCCATCCTGCGCGGCGTCACGCCCGACGAGATCGCCGGTATCGGCGAGGCGATCTATGACGCCGGCATCGAGGCGATCGAGGTGCCGCTCAACTCGCCCGATCCGTTCCGGTCGATCGAAACGCTGGCGAGGCGTTTGCCCGGCGGCCTGGTCGGCGCCGGCACGGTGGTCAGGCTGGACGATGTCGGCCGTCTCGACCAGGCCGGCGGTCGGCTGCTGGTCTCTCCCAATGTCGATCCCGACATTCTCGCCCGCGCCGCCGGGTTCGGCATGGTGACGATGCCCGGCGTCTTCACCGCGACCGAAGCCTTCCTCGCGCATCATTGCGGCGCCTCGGCGCTGAAGTTCTTCCCGGCCAGTGTGCTCGGTCCCGCCGGCATCTCGGCGCTCAAGGCGGTGCTGCCGCGCGAGGTCGTGATCGGCGTGGTCGGCGGCGTGTCGGATACGGATTTCGCCGCCTATGCGAAAGTCGGCGTCACCGCCTTCGGCCTCGGTTCCAGCCTCTACAAGCCGGGTCTGGACCATGCGGAGGTGGGCAAGCGCGCGAAGGTCGCGGTCGCCGCCTACGACGCGGTCTTCGGGGGGACGGCATGAGCACCGCGACGACGCTCTGCGACATTGTCTGCACCCTTGGCGAAGGGCCGACCTACGATGCGGCGACCGACACGATCTACTGGTTCGACATCCTCGGGCGGCGGCTGCTGGAGAAGACGTATCCCGACGGCAGGACGATCGTCCACGACCTGCCGCTGATGGCCAGCGCCTTGTTCCGCATCGACGCGCGACGCCAGCTCGCCTGGACCGAGACGGGCTTCCATGTCCGCGACCGCGCCACCGGCGATCTCGTCCTCCACACGCCGGTCGAAGCCGACAACCCGGCGACCCGCTCCAACGACGCGCGCGCCCACCCCTCCGGCTCGATCTGGGCCGGCACGATGGGCAAGAAGGCCGAGCGGCACGCCGGCGCCATCTACTGGTTCCGCAAGGGCGAGGTGCGCATCCTCTTCCCGGACATCACCATCCCCAACTCGATCTGCTTCTCGCCCGACGGGCGCACCGGCTACTTCGCCGACACCGCGAAGAACATCCTGTTCCGCGTCGCCTGCGATCCCGCGACCGGCCTGCCCACCGGCGAGCCTGCGGTACTGCTCGACCATCGCGGCAAGCCCGGCGGCATCGACGGCTCGGTTTGTGATGCCGATGGCGTCATCTGGAATGCGCGCTGGGGTTCTTCGTGCGTCGATGCTTATGCAGCGGATGGACGGCATCTGCGCAGCGTTCCCGCTCCCGCCACCCAATCCTCCTGCCCGGCCTTCGTCGGCAGGGATTTTTCCCGCCTCGCCGTGACCACCGCCTGCGAGGGAATGGACGAGGAGGCGCGCCGCGCCGATCCGGGCGCCGGGATGCTCTACCTGCTCGACGTGGAGGTCAAAGGCCGCCCGGAGCCGGACGTGCTGATCTGAGCAGGCGTGCATGTCGCGCGGGCAGGCGCCAAAGGTCGGTTTTCCGCAAGCCTTTCGCCGCGCCGGCGCGCTCCTTAGGCAGGCTGGCCGCCATCGATCCGGCCTCTCGCAATGGACGTTCCCATGACCGCGCGCGGTGAACTGCTCTTCGTCTACGAGCCGGAGGAGGCCTGCCGGACCCGCCTGCGCGCGCAGGGATTTTCCGACCGGCGCGCACTCAAGATCTCCTCCTACCTAGCGCAGTCGACCGACATCCAGCCGGAGCTTCCAGCGTTCGCCGCCGCCTGCGCCGCGCGCGGCGTCACCTTCACGCCGGTCGAACTCGACGACGCGGCCTCGGCCATCGCGGCGCGCGACCCGGCGCGCACGCTGGTCTGGACCATCTCCGACGGCATCGCCTATTACCGCGGCGGCGCTTCGCCCGCGCTCGCGCGTCTCGCCGGCATGCGCACGATCGGCAGCGACGATTCGCTCTTCGCGCTCTGCCAGGACAAGTTCCGCTCCGGCGCGGTGCTGCGCGCGCTCGGCGTGCCGACACCGGACTGCGGCCTAGCGCGGGACGGTCGCTGGATCGCCGAGCCGCCGCCTTCCGCGCTCGGCTGGTTCGTCAAGCCGAACCGGCTGGGCTCCAAGATCGGCATCTGGGCGGATTCGCGCGCCGCCAGCTTCGGCCACGCCCTCGATCTCTCGCGCCGCATCTTCGAGGCCTTCCGCGACGACGCGGTGGTGCAGCCTTACGTTCCTGGCCGTAACGTCCGCGCCAGCTATCTGGCGGTCGAGGCGGATGCTGGCCTCGACGCGCTTGCCTCGGTCTTCGTCGAGTCCGGCGCCGATTTCCAGACTATGGAAGACAGCCTCGCGCTCTATGGCGAGACCGGCGAGGTCGCGAAGGCTTCCGGCGCCTATGCCGAGCCGGTGCTGGCGCAGGTCGGTGCGACGCAGCCGCAAGCGGAGGCCAGGATTCGCGCCGTTGCTGCCCGTCTCATCGACGGGCTGGCCCTGCGCGACGTCTTCTCGATGGATTTCCGCGTCGAGCCTGACGACAAAGTCCATCTTATCGAGTTCGAGGTCTGTCCCGGCCTGCCCTGCTTCGACTTCCGCGACTATCTTCGCCGGCGCTGGAACATGACGCTGGCCGAGGCCATCGCGGCCACGGCCGCGGCGCGATTCGCCGGCTAGGCAATGTCCGGCCAGGTATCCGACAGCCGGTAGCCGCCGGGCCACGGGTCGTCGGGGTCGAGCATAAGCTGGTGGGTGCCGGTGATCCACGCCCGGCCCGAGATCTGCGGCACGATCGCCGGCTTTTCCCCCACGCGGGTCACGCCCGCGATCCGTCCGGTGAAGCGCGAGTCGATCAGCGACACGCCCTCGAACGTGTCGCCTTCCTTCATCACCCCCTTGGCGTGCATCACCGCCATCCGCGCCGAGATCGCAGTGCCGGTCGGCGAGCGGTCGATCTTGCCCGGCCGGATCGCCACCGCCGAGCGGCCAGTCAGCCTGCCGTTGTCACCGCTCACCCGTCCGGCAAAGGCGCAGAATGAAAAGTGGTCCCAGTCCGGATTCTCCGGATGCGAGAAGCCGATCTGCGCGTCCGCCGCGGCGGTGATCCGCATCCCCGCCTCGGCTAGTGCGCGTGCCTCGCCCGGCTCCAGCGCGAAGCCTAGACTCTCCGCGTCGACGATGACGAAACTGTCGCCGCCATAGGCGGTGTCGACGGTCAATGTCCCGAACCCTTCGACTTCCAGCTTGGCGCCCAGCCTGTCGGCGAAGGAGGGCAGGTTGGTGACGGTGATGCGTTCGGCCCTGCCGTTCCGGCACTGCGCCTCCACCGCGACCAGTCCGCCCGGCGCCTCCAGCGTCAGCCGCGTCACCGGCTCCTGCATCGGCGCGATGCCCGAATCGAGCAGCACGGTCGCGACGCAGATCGAGTTCGAGCCTGACATCGGCGGCGTGTCCGCCGGCTCCATGATGATGAACCCCATCGCCGCCCTCTTGTCCTTCGGCGGCACCAGCAGGTTGACATGCCTGAAGACGCCGCCGCGCGGCTCGTTCAGGACGAAGTCGCGCAAGGTCCCGTCGCGATGGATGAAGCGGCTCTGCTCCCACAGTGTTTCGCCCGGAGGCGGCGCCACGCCGCCGACGATCACGTCGCCGACCTCGCCCTCGGCATGGCAGGAGATGACATGGATGGTTTTGGAGGAGCGCATGGGCGGGAGGCTATATCGGCCGTCCCCGCGCCGGAAGAGGTTCGCTCCAAAGAAAGAGCCCCAGCGGTCGCCCGCCGGGGCTCTTTCGTCAGTGCATGATCCCGCGCGTCAGTCCTTGGCGTGCAGGCTGGTGCCGAGCGTGTCCTTCACGAACAGCATGCCGATGACGAAGCTCATCGCCGCGATCGCGATCGGATACCAGAGGCCGTAGTAGATGTCGCCGGCCGCCGCGCTCATCGCGAAGACGGTCGCCGGCAGAAGGCCGCCGAACCAGCCGTTGCCGATATGGTAGGGCAGCGACATGCCGGTGTAGCGGATGCGGGTCGGGAACATCTCGACCAGGATCGCCGCGATCGGGCCGTAGACCATCGTCACGTAGACGATGAGCACGAACAGGATCGCGATGACCATCGGCCAGTTCACGGCCGCCGGGTCCGCCACCATCGTGAAGGCGCCGGCGGCGGGGACCGAATAGGTGGTGATCTCGGTCGCTCCCGCCGCGTCTTCGGCGGTCACGAGCTTGTCCTTGATCGCCTTCTCGGTTGGGACCATCTTCTTCTCGCCGGCGCGGATCGCGGCGGCGTCGAGCTTCACTTCCGGGTTGGCCGCGACGAAGGCGTCGAGCTTCTGGTCGGCCACGGTCGCAGCGCCGCGCACCAGCGGATAGCCGGCATCGTGGAGGGCGATGTTCATCTTCTTGCCGAATACCGTGCCCGCCGCCGCCGCCGTCTTCTTGGTAGCGTCGTCCGCGTCGATCGTGGCGCCGACGTACGACTCAATCGTCGTATCGGCGATCTTGACCGTGGCCGCGGTTCCCGGAGCAGCCGTCGCGACGACATCATAAGGCACCGAGTTGCGGGTCAGGAACGAGGTAGCGATGTCGCACGACGTCACGAAGGTCCTGTTGCCGACGGGATTGAACTGGAACTTGCAGTCCCCCGGAGCGGCAGTCACGGTCGCCCGCGTCGTGGCCTGCGCCGTCGCCAGAGCCGGGTTGGCCGCGACGGTCAGCGCCTTGAACAGCGGGAAGTAGGTCAGGATCGCCAGCAGCAGGCCCGCCATGATGATCGGCTTGCGGCCGATCTTGTCGGAGAGCCAGCCGAACACGACGAAGAAGAAGGTACCGAACGCCAGCGCGATCGCGATCATGATGTTGACCGACACCGCGTCGACCTTGAGCACGTTCTGCAGGAAGAACAGCGCGTAGAACTGGCCTGAATACCACACCACAGCCTGGCCGGCGGTGAGACCGAACAGGGCGAGCAGCGCGATCTTGGCGTTCTTCCAGGTGCCGAAGGCTTCCGTCAGCGGCGCCTTGGAGCCCTTGCCCTCATCCTTCATCTTCTGGAACGCGGGCGATTCGCTCAGCGAAAGCCGGATCCAGACCGAAATACCGAGCAGGACGAAGGAGATCAGGAAGGGAATGCGCCAGCCCCAGGATGCGAAGTCTTCCTTGCTGAGCAGCGTCTGCACCGCCAGGATCACCAGCAGCGACAGGAACAGGCCGAGCGTCGCCGTCGTCTGGATCCACGAGGTGTAGAAACCGCGGCGGTTGTCGGGGGCGTGCTCAGCGACGTAGGTCGCCGCGCCGCCATATTCGCCGCCGAGCGCCAGGCCCTGCAGCATGCGCAGCGCGATCAGGATGATCGGAGCGGCGATGCCGATCGAGGCCGACCCGGGCAGGAGGCCGACCAGGAAGGTCGACAGGCCCATGATCAGGATGGTGACGAGGAAGGTGTATTTGCGGCCGACCATGTCGCCGATGCGGCCGAACACCAGCGCGCCGAAGGGGCGCACCAGGAAGCCCGCCGCGAAAGCAAGCAGCGCGAAGATGTTGCGCGTCGCTTCGGGATACTGGCTGAAGAAGGTCGCGCCGATGAAGGCCGCCAGCGATCCGTAGAGATAGAAGTCGTACCATTCGAAGACGGTGCCGAGCGAGGAGGCGAAGATGACCTTCTTCTCCTCCCGCGTCATGCCCTGCCGGAGCGTTCCGGCGGTCGATGCCATTGCCATTTCTTGTCCTCCCGTTCCGGCGGCGCGGGCGAATTGCCCGCAGCACGCCACTCAATTGAACGGGGCAGTCATACGACGCTTCTCGAGTATTTATAGATCAGCTTTGGTTGTATGACTTTGGTCTGACGACAATTGTATGAGAATTTCCGCACTTGTCATGAGATCAACGAGGAATGTCAGGAGGCCCTTTCCTTCAATTCCTCACCGATATATCCTTTTTCTTTCAGCCACTTCTCGATCAGGATCTCAGTCAGCGACGAGACGGATCTGTGGTCGTCTTTCGCGGCGCGGACAAGCGCCTCCTTCAGGTGACGTTCGATACGGAAGCCGAGCGGATGGGTCTTGGCCATGGTACTGCCTTTCATATGCGGGCCGACGGGCTCTTGGGATGCCGGTCTGCCTCGGTGGATGGTCTGGGAGATGTAAGAAGATCGCCGGAGCCTGCCGGCGACGCGAGGTCACGCGCGCGGCGGCGCGCGGGCTTGGAAGCCGGCGTCCGGCCTGCCGGGGATGGCGGGCCGCTGCAGGGCCGCCGGCACGACGCCCGTCTCGCCGCCGTCGAGCGGCGCTACGGCGGCGATAGCGGCCGGTCCGTCGTCGAGAAGGACCGGAGACAGCGTCGGCCGTTCCGGTTCCTCGACGGTCTCGAACGCCTGGGAGATGCCGGCCTGCATGGCGAAGCGCAGGGGCAGGTCGCCCTCGCGCAGCTCGCCGTTCGTGCGTTCGTAGATGTGGCTTTCAGCGGCGAAGAGTTCACCCGTGCCGAGCGGCGTGGCGCACAGCGCCATGATCGCAAACAGCGCGCAGAGCACGCGCGACCCCAGGGCATTCGCCCTGTCCGTCGCACGTTTCTGCAGCCTTTGATGCATGTTGCCGTCGATCCTACGCAAACGCATCTTACCTCCTCGGGGCGGAGGGGTTCAATGAAACGTTAGTGGAACTCCGACAAACGCCTTCGCGGCGGATTGCCGCGCATCAATCCATTTGTTCCGCCGCGGCGCCGCCAGGCGCAACGGCGCGCGGCTTGCGCAGCAGCAGTGCCAGCGGAATCGCCAGCAGCGCCACCAGCATCATCGCCTTGAAGCCGTTTACATAGAGGATCACCCGCCTACGGAGCGCACGACGGTCCAGGCCGGCGAGCATCTTCCCGAAATCCGGGAAAGTCGTTGCCTGATTCCGCGCCTACTCGCTTCGCGCGTCGGCGATATCCTCCCATCATCGGGAACCGGCGGCCGGCGAGAGGGCCGCGTCCAGCGATGGCGCGAGGAATGACGATGAATACCCAGCATGTGGTCGAGCTGCGCGAGAATGGCTACGCCGTCATCCGCGGCTTTCTCGACAAGGACGAGGTCGCCGAGCTGCGTCGCGAGAGCGAAAAGGTCTATGCCGAGGGGCTCAGGCACCACGCGACCTATCGCGACGGTAACCTCTATTTCGAAGTGATCAACGATCCCGGCAACGGGCGCCGGACGGTGCCGCAGGCGCACTGGTTCTCGCGGATCAATCCGGTGTTCGAGGCGGCCCGCCGCAGCCAGAAGATGTTCGAGGTGCTGGCGCCGCTGCTCGGGCCGGACATCAAGCAGATGGCCAACCAGCTGCACTGGAAGGCGCCCGGCGGCAAATACACCTACTACCGGATGCATCAGGACGTGCGCTTCCGTACCCGGCCGGACCTGTTCGCCAATCTCGACCGCTATTCGCTGAACACCGGCCTCGCGCTCAACCGCCAGGACGCGTCCAACGGCGCGCTGAAGGTCGTGCCCGGCCATCACAGGCGCGGCTATCTCAACCTGTCGGAAGACGGCGGCATCATGGTCGGCAATGTCGAGCAGGGCTCCGAGCTGAAGGCCGTCGGCATCGACCCGTCGGAGGTGGTGCAGCTCGAGATGGAGCCGGGCGACCTGGCGCTGTGGACGCTGTTCACCATCCACGGGTCCGGCCCGAACGTCTCGACCGAGCAGCGCATCCTCCAGATCGACAGCTACGTGCGCGCCGAGGATTCGCCCGAACGCGGCGAATGGGCCTTCCGCGACGGCCGCTCCATTCCGCTCGGGGCCGAACCCGAGATCTGCAAATACGAGCAGCTCAGGGAAAACCCGGGCCCGTTCTATGTCGAGGAAGAATGGACGGACGAGGCGAAGACGGCAGGCGCCAAGCTGAAGGCAGCAGGTTGACTGCGCATCCTATCAATCGAGATCTGGGGACAGTTCGCGCATGAGGAAGTCGACGAATGCCCGCACCTTCATGGCCACGTAGGTCCGGTGCGGGTAGAGCGCGTAGATAGGGCTGGAAGCCGGCCTGAAATCCTCGAGCAGCGGCTCGAGCCGGACGTCGGCGATCGCCGGGCCGACGAGCAGGCTCGGCAGGTTGCCGATGCCGAAGCCCGACATCGTCATCTGGTAGGCCGCCTCGACACTGTTGGTCGACACCCGGCCCTTCACCGGCACCGAGAAGCGCCCGTCGGGGCCGGAGAAAGGCCACGAACCCAGCCTCCGGGCAAAGTTCGACAGCACGCAGGAATGGTTCGCGAGGTCGCCCGGATGTTCCGGCCGGCCGCTGCGCTGCAGATAGGCGGGCGTCGCGCAGACATAGTTGCGCACCTTGCCCAGTTGCCGCGCCACGATCTCGGAATCGCTCTGCGCCTCGAAGCGGATGGCGACGTCGTAGCCTTCCTCGACGATGCCCACGACATAACGAGAGGTCAGGTTGAACTCGATCGAGACGAGCGGATTCTCGTCGAGGAATTTCGGGATCAGCCGTGTGATGCGCGTATAGGCGAGCACGTTCGAGCAGGAGATGCGCAAGAGGCCGCGGGTGCCGCGATCGAGCCGGCGGGTCTGGTCCTGCAGTTCCTCCACCTCGTCCAGCAGCACCTTCACCCGCTCGGCGTAGTCGCGACCCGCTTCCGTCGGGCTCATCCGGCGCGTCGTGCGGTTGAGCAGGCGCACGCCGAGATCGTCCTCCAGTTCCTTCAGCATCCGGCTGACCGCCGTGTTCGACATGCCGAGGTCGCGCGCCGCCGCCGACAAGCTGCCGAGCGTGCAGACGCGGTCGTAGACCTTCATCGCGGTGAGCAGGTTCACATCAACCTCCACGAGACTTTCGGCGGCCGGCGCGGGCTGCCTTGCGGGCACACTGTCCGACGGGTTCGAGCAGGAAATCAACAGAGGGAGATACTGAATGACATGTAAGCTTCACCCCGCGATCGCGATGTACGCGAGCGACGCCCGCCAGGGACGCATGAATCGCCGCGAGTTCCTGGCGACCGCCAGCGCGCTCGGCGCCTCGACGGCCGCCGCCTATGCGCTGGCCGGACTTGCCGCGCCCGCCGTCGCCGCGGCCGAGGAGCCAAGGAAGGGCGGCGTGGTTCGCGTCTCCATGCAGGTGATGGCGCTGGAGGATCCGCGCCTGTTCAAGACCTCGCAGATGGGCAACATCGCCATGCAGTTCATCGAGCCTTTGGTGCGCTGGAAGCCGGACTTCACCTTCAAGCCGATGCTGCTCGAGAGCTGGGAGGTCAACGCGGACGCCACCGAATACGTCCTCCACGCGCGCAAGGGTGTGAAGTGGTCGAACGGCGACGAGTTCACCGCCGAGGATGTCGTCTTCAACATCACCCGCTGGTGCGAGAAGGAGGTTGCCGGCAATTCGATGGCCGGCCGTATGGGCTCGCTGATCGATCCCGACAGCAAGAAGGCGCGAAACGGTGCCATCGAGATGCGCGATGCGCATACGGTCGTGCTGAAACTCTCCAGGCCCGACATTACCATCATCCCGGCGATGACCGACTATCCGGCGCTCATCGTCCATCGCGCCTTCGACGCGTCCACGGCGACGCTGTCGCAGGCGCCGATCGGCACCGGCCCGTTCGAGCTCACGGCGCTCGACGTCGGCGTGCGTGCTTCCGTGCGCAAGCGGCCCGACGGCTCCTGGTGGGGCGGCGACGTCCATCTCGAGGGTATCGACTGGATCGACTACGGCACGGACACCGCCCCGACGCTCGCCGCGATGGAATCGGGCGAAATCGACCTCACGGCCCAGACCCAGTCCTACGATGTCGGCGCGCTCGACAATATGGGCATGAAGAAGTCGGAAATCGTCACGGCTGCGACGATCGTGCTGCGCACCAACGTCAACGCCAAGCCCTATGACGACAAGCGCGTGCGCAACGCCATCCAGCTCGCCATCGACAACGACGCCGTCATGAAGCTCGGCATCGATGGCCAGGGCGAGGTGGCGCAGAACCACCATGTCGGGCCGATGCACCCCGAATATGCCGAGCTGCCGCCCGTCAGGCGCGACATCGAGAAGGCGAAGGCGCTGCTGACGGAAGCCGGACAGCTCGACCACGAGTTCGAGATCATCTCGGTCGAGGCCGACTACCGCAAGGAAAGCTCCGACGCCGCCGCCCAGCAGATGCGCGACGCCGGCTTCAAGGTGAAGCGCACCGTGATCCCGGAAAGCTCGTTCTGGAACGACTGGACGAAATATCCGCTGGCGACGACCAACTGGAACGCACGCCCCCTCGGTATCCAGACCTATGCGCTCGCCTACAAGACCGGCACCGCCTGGAACGAGACCGGCTTTTCGGATCCCGACTTCGACGCGCTGATCGAGAAGGCCAATGCGATCGCCGACTCCGACCAGCGCCGGCCGCTGATGAAGGAACTTGAGACGAGACTGCAGGACTCCGGCATCATCGTGCAGCCTTACTGGCGCAAGCTGTTCTGCCACATGAACCCGAAGCTCAACGGCTACCAGATGCACCAGGCCTACGAGCAGGACTTCACCGGCGCCTGGCTGGCCGTCTGATCCCGCCGCAGCCATGACGGGCGGTCGCGCTGTCACGCGCGGCCGCCCTCTTTCGTTTCGGATAACAGGGTCGAGAGCGGGCACTCGACCCGCTTCGGGCAGGTCGAGCAGTCGCGCCCGCAAGCCGACGCCGGCTGGCGTGGATACGCCGCCGTGGAACAAGGCGAGCCTGCGGTTTCGGTCTGTCCGGCGGCGACGTCCATCGGCCTTCCTCCATTCGTGCGCCAGACGACGTTAATCGACCTGCCCGCTCGCGGAAGACCGCCTTTCCGGGAACGACTTTTTCGCAAGGCGGTAAAAAGCATGGTCGAGACAATTATTAAACCGATCGGTTGACTCTATCTCCGATACGGCTATCGTAAACCGTATGGTTGAATATGATCCTTCAGGAAAGATCAAGCCCTTCAGGCCACGCGGGGAAACGACACGCGCATCCGCGGCCGCCGAATGGCGCGATTCAGCCGGGCGCTTCTGGGACAAACGCCTCGAAGCGCTCGACCGGCTTCTCGATGAGACAAACCGGCCTTATCCTCTCACCCCAAGGAGAACTGCGATGAACAACCTCGCCTTCCGCGACGACTACGGCACGCTCGTCGCGCCGAACACGCTGACCATCCAGCGCCTGCTGCCGGGACCGATCGAGCGCGTCTGGGCCTATCTCACCGACAGCGGCCTGCGCCGCCAGTGGCTCGCCGCGGGCGACATGGAGATGAAGGCCGGCGCCGCCTTCGAATTCGTCTGGCGCAACGACGAGCTGTCCGACCCGCCCGGCAGGCGGCCGGAGGGCTTCTCCGAGGAAATGCGCATGGCTAGCCGCATCGTCGAGGTCGACCCGCCGAACCGGCTCGTCTTCACCTGGGAGGGCAGCGGCGACGTCACCTTCGATCTCGAACGGGAAGGCGGCAAGGTGATGTTGACGGTGACCCACCGCCGGCTGCCCGACCGCGATACGCTGCTCAAGGTCGCCGCCGGCTGGCACATGCATCTCGACATTCTCGCCGCCCGCGCCAATGGCATGCCCGCGGCGGAGTTCTGGCCCGGCTGGCAGAGGCTGCACGCCGACTACGGGCGTCGCATCCCCGCCTGACGGGAACCGGAGGCGCGCCCGCAAAGGGCGCGCCTGTCACATCTTGGCGCGGCCGAGCCCGAGCAGTCGGTCGAGCGACAGCGCACCGCCGCCATAAATGGCGAGCGTCAGCGCCATCGCGGCCCAAGGCAGATGGAAGTTGGCCCAGCCTTCCGGCACGGTGATCTGGATCACCGCCGTCATGCCGAGCAGGGCAAGCGCGGCGAAACGCGTGCCGAGGCCGAGCACCAGAAGCACCGGCAGCACGATCTCGGCGATCCCCGCGGCATAGGCCGAGGCAATCGGGAACGGATAGGGATATTGCGCGCCGAATATATGCAGCTTGAACTCCTGCCCGAACAGATACTGCGCGCCGCCCGACAGTTGCAGGAACCCGTCCCATTTGGTGAGCCCGGACTTGTAGAACGGAACCGCGAGCGCCAGCCGCAGCGCCAGCAGCGGCAGCGCCGCCGGGATCGCCGCTATCCAGCCCTCGGCCCGCCGCACCGGCGCCAGCATCCTCAGACCGCTGCCGGGCGCTGCTTCAACCATGTCCGTCATGCTCGTCTCCCTTGTCGATCGTAACCGTGCCGGCAAATGCGCCGAGACCCGTGAGCCCGACCAGCGCGCCGCCGAAATCGAAACTCCCGTCGGCCGCGAGCGACAGGGCGGCCGCATCTCCCAGCGACATCCCGTCGAGCAGGGCGGCCGCGAATGCCGCGTCGCAGGCCGGCAGGATATGCACGCCGACCTCGAGCCCCGGACGGACGACCAGCACCGTCTCGCCGCCTGCGGCCGAGACCGGCGCCACCATCTCGCTCTGGTGCGCCTGCCAGATGCTGCCGACTGCAAACCGGGACCGCACCAAGGTGGCCGCCGGATGCGGCGCGAACCGCGCCTCCGCCAGCCGTTCTGGCGGCAGCGCGGCCAATTGCGCGACGGCGAGCGGCTCGGCGTCCTCGGCATGATAGGCGCGCGTCACGGCAGCTTCCAACCGCGCCACATCGGCGAGGTACGGAACGGTGGCCGCCGGTTCGAAGCCCTCGATGAAATCGGGCAAGTCGTCGCCATAGGCGAAGAGCAGCGGCGAAGCCGGTCGGGCGCCGGCAATGTAAGCGCGCGCCATCAGCGCGAAGAACTCCTCGCCCACCAGCCGTTCGACAACGCGGAAGCGCGTCGCCAGCGCCTTGCGCAGGCCGACGGCGACATTGTTGCGGTAGACGGCGAAGCGCCTCTCGTCCGGCACGCCGCGCGCGGTGGTCAGGCCCGTCGGCGGCGGCAGCGCCGGATCGAGGATCGCCGCCGCGAAGGCCGCCTCGGTCGCCGCGTGACCCATGCTCAAGCCCGCCTCGGCAGCGGGTGCCGCACCGCCTCGCCGGCCAGCACCGCGTCGGCACGCCGCGCCTCGTCGTAGAGGATATCGAAGCCCGGCACGTCGTTGTCCCATTCGATCAGCGTCGCCACCGGGCCGCAGCGGCCGACCGTGTGGCGATAGAGCGCGAAGACGTCTTCCCTGACCCGCGAGCCGTGGGCGTCGATCAGCAACCGGTCGCCGGCGCCGTCGACGGTCTCGTCATATCCGGCGAGGTGGATTTCGCCGACGCGGGCGACCGGGAAGCGGTCGACATAGGCCAGCGGGTCGAGCCCGTGATTGACGGCCGACACCATCACATTGTTGACGTCGAGCAGCAGGCCGCAGCCGGTGCGCTCGGCGACCGCGTCGAGGAACTCGATCTCGTCGATGGAGCTCTCCTCGAACAGGACATAGGTCGACGGGTTCTCCAGCAGCATTTGCCGGCCGGTCGCCTGCTGCACCTCGTCGACATGGTCGATGACGCGCGCCAGCGTTTCCGGCGTATAAGGCAGGGGCAGAAGGTCGTTGAGGAAGCCCGTGTCGTGGGTCGACCAGGCGAGATGTTCCGAAAACGACTGCGGCCTGGTGCGGTCGATCAGCCGACGCAGCCGCGCCAGGTGCGCCTTGTCCAGCGGCCGCGCCGCGCCGATCGACAGGCCGACGCCGTGAAGCGACAGCGCATAGCGCGCCGACAGTTCGGCCAGCATTCGATGCGGCATGCCGCCCTCGCCCATGTAGTTCTCCGCGTGGACCTCGAAGAAGCCGATATCGGGCGCGGTTTCCATGATGTCCGCATAGTGCTCCGGCTTGAAGCCGACGCCGGCGCGCGGCGGCAGCCTGGAGGCGTGCAGTGGCTCGTACGGCATGGCGGGTCTCGCTTTTTCGACGGTTCGCATCAGGCAGGCGCCCATGAGGGCTTGGGCGGGACCGGCACAGTCTTGCCCGGCCGGTCCCGCCCGGGAGGCATCAGCCCTTCATCGGCTCCAGCGAGCCCTTGTGGCCGTTCACATCCATCGACACGCAGGAGCCGGCGGGCACGGCCTTCCAGGCATTGCCCTGGTAGTCCATGGTCGAGGTGCCGGCGCAGGTGGTGCCCGCGCCCGCGGCGCAGTCGTTCTGGCCCTTCAGCGCGACGCCGTAGCACTTCTCCATGCCCACCATCTTCTCGGCGGGCAGCGGGGCCGCGAAAGCGACGGTGGCGAAGGCGCTGGCGAGCGAGCCGGCAAGGGCGAGAGCGATTGTCTGACGGTTCATAGTCTACTCCTCTGGAAGTCCTGGATGGAACGCGTCATGCGCTCCATGACAGTGACTTCGCTGCGAGGGGCCGCGGCGTTACACGTCCTCGCAAGCACGCTTTCGTGATGCCTGCGTGAGAAGCCCCGTGACAATTCCGCCGCGCGGCGTGTAACAAATGCCGCCGCCCGACGAAGATGGGATGAGAAGGTCTTGACCGAAGCCGACGAAGCGGAACTCGCCCGCATGCTGCGGGCAGCGCTTTCAGGCGACGAACAGGCCTATGCCGCGTTCCTGGCGCGCGTGGCCGCGCTGGTGCGCGGCGTCACGAGACGCAATGCCGGGAGCGGCGTCGAAGTCGAGGACGTCGTGCAGGAAACGCTTTTGGCCATCCATCTCAAGCGCCACACCTGGCGCACGGACGCGCCGGTTCGCCCGTGGATATTCGCCATCGCGCGCTACAAGCTGGTCGACAGCCTGCGGCGCCGGGGCCGGCGGGTCGAGGTCGACATCGCCGACTATGCCGAGACGCTGGCCGAACCGGTCGAGGACGCCGCCAGCCCGCGCGAGGTCGAGCGCGCGCTCGAACAGCTGCCGCCCGGCCAGCGCCGGGTCGTCTCGGCGGTCAGCATCGAAGGCCTGTCGATCGGCGAGGCGGCCGCGGCGTTCGGCATGAACGAGACGGCCGTGCGCGTCGCGCTGCATCGCGGGTTGAGCGCCATCGCCAGAGGACGACGCTAGATGGACACGCAAAGCCTCATTCGCGCACTGTCGCAGGACGCCGCCGCTGGGCGCGCCCGGCTGGATCGGCGCCTGACGCTCGGCTTGGCGCTCGCGGCGGGGATCGCTGCGATCGTCTGGTTCGTCCTGCTCGGGCCGCGTCCCGACATCGCCGAGGCCGCCGCGACGCTGCGCTTCCCGTTCAAGTTCGTGGTGACGCTGGCGCTTGCCGGCACGGCGGCCCTTGCCTGGCGCGCGGTGGCCCGGCCGGGAACCCCGGTCGCTCCGGCCGCGGCACTTCTGCTCGCCGCGCCGGTCCTGCTCGCCGCTGGCGTTGTCGCGGAACTCTTCGCCGTGCCCGAAGGCGCGCGAATGGCGCGCCTGATCGGCACCAACTCCGCCGTCTGCCTGACCTTCATTCCGCTGATCGTCGCTTTGCCGCTCGCCGTGCTCATCGCCGCGCTGCGCAACGGAGCACCGACGCGGCCGACGCTTGCGGGCGCGTTCTGCGGGCTGGCTGCGGGAGGTCTCGCGGCGACGTTCTACGCCGCGCACTGCATAGACGATTCACCGCTCTTCGTCGCTGTCTGGTACACGATCGCGATTGGCATGCTGACGCTCGCCGGCGCGCTCGCCGGCCGTCTCGTCCTGCGCTGGTAATCAGAGACTGTTTCGAAATTCGCTCTGGCGAGTCATATGGTGGTGGTTTCGGGGTCGCATAAGCGACGAGCGCAGCGGACATTTGGGTCCGTGAGCACCGGAAGCGCAGAAAACGCCATCAGATGGCCGCCAGAGTAGAATTTCCAAACAGTCTCTCAGTCCTTGGCGCGCTCGACATAGGATCCGTCGGCGGTCATCACCACGATGCGCGTGCCGACGCCGATATGCGGCGGCACGGCCGAGCGCACGCCGTTCGAAAGGATCGCCGGCTTGTACGACGACGACGCGGTCTGGCCCTTCATCGCCGGCTCGGTCTCCACCACTTCCAGCGTCACGCGCTGCGGCAGGTCGATCGACACCGCGACGCCTTCATGCACCGACAGCGTCACCTGCATGCCTTCCTGCAGGTAGGGCGCGTAGTCGCCGACCACGTCGGGCGTCACGGCGACCTGCTCGTAGGTCTCCATGTTCATGAAGTGGAAGCCCTCGCCATCCTGGTAGAGATAGTTGTAGGGCCGGTCCTCGACCAGCGCGCGCTCCACCTGCTCCGTCGTGCGGTAGCGCTCCGACACTTTCACGCCGTCGGAGATGCGGCGCATGTCGAGCTGCGTCACCGGCGTGCCCTTGCCGGGGTGGATGTTTTCGGCGAAGAGGATCGAATACAGCTTGCCGTCCTTCTCGACGACATTGCCCTTGCGGAGCGAACTCGCAATCACCTTCACCATGAACAGACATCCTCACCGAATGGGCGCGCGTCTTCGCGCGGTTTCCCGCGCTCTAACCCATCTTGGCGCCGCATGCCAGCCGGGCGGGGAGATTTCAATCGCGGGTCGGGTTCCCAAATCATCTCGCCGTCATCCTCGGGCTTGTCCCGAGGATCTACTGCCCCGCGTGAACATGCGCGGCGCACCAGCCACAGAACGACGTCGTACTGGTGATGAAAATCGCCATCGTCGGCAGATCCTCGGGTCAAGCCCGAGGATGACGCCGCGGCTGGGAAAGCTGTTCCCATGACCGCCGCCTCGCCCTGGTGGACACCCCACGTCCACGCCGACCGCCGCCCGCGCCTCATCGCCCGCAACGCGATTGCCGCCGACATCCGCGCCTGGTTTGCCGCGCGCGATTTCGTCGAGGTCGACACCGCCATCCTGCAAATCTCGCCCGGCAACGAGGCGCACCTGTCGGCCTTCTCCACCGAGGCGATTGCCACCGGCGGCGCGCGCAGGCCGCTCCACCTGCACACCTCGCCCGAATTCTCCTGCAAGAAGCTGCTGGCGGCCGGCGAGCAGAGGATCTTCTCCTTCGGAAAAGTCTTCCGCAACCGCGAGCGCGGCGCGCTGCATTCGCCCGAGTTCACCATGGTCGAATGGTATCGCGTCGGCCAGCCCTACGAGACGCTGATGGACGACTGCGCCGCCTTCCTCGCGCTCGCAGCCGCGCGGACGGGCACCGCGACCTTCTCCTTCCGCGGCCGCGAGGCCGACCCCTTCGCGCGCCCCGAGCGGCTCACCGTGCGCGACGCCTTTGCCCGCCATGCCGGCATCGACCTGATGGCCTCGATCCACCCCGATGGCTCGACCGACCGCGACGCGCTCCACGCCGCGGTCGCCGCCCAGAACATCCGCACCGCGCCCGACGACACCTGGGCCGACCTGTTCTCCCGCGTCATGGTCGAGAAGGTCGAGCCCAATCTCGGTATCGGTGCCGCCACGGTGCTGTGCGAATACCCCACCGCCGAGGCAGCGCTTGCCCGCCCCACCGCGCACGACCCGCGCGTCGCCGAGCGCTTCGAGCTCTATTGCTGCGGCGTCGAGCTCGCCAACGGCTTCGGCGAGCTCACCGACGCCGCGGAACAGCGCCGCCGCTTCGAGGCCGAAATGGACGAAAAGCAACGCGTCTACGGCGAGCGCTACCCGCTCGACGAGGATTTCCTCGCCGCACTCTCGATCATGCCCGACGCCTCCGGCGTCGCGCTCGGCTTCGACCGGCTGGTGATGCTGGCGACGGGCGCGAGGCACATCGACGAGGTGATCTGGACGCCGGTCGCCGAAGGCTGAACCGCCCGCTGGTCGATATGAGGTACCGTCGGAACCGCTGATCATCCTGATCGTTCACCACGCCTGAGGGGTTTCGAACAGGCGTAGGCTGACGCGACGCCAGGCGCCGTTGGAGTGGCATGGTTTGGCTGTGACATCCATCGTTCACGACCGCGTTGCGCACGGTGGCCGGGCCGCGGGCGCGGCGGGCCTCATTCGCCGCCTCCGCGACAGGCTCGCCTCGTCGCTCGCCGCGCAGTTCCTCGCGGTCGGCGGTGTCGTGTCGCTGATGGCGATGCTGCTGGTCGGAGCGGCCGTTACGTCGCTCATCGAACGAGCCGTTACCCGCAACGCCGCCGCCACCACCGCGCTCTATGTCGACAGTGTGATCGCCCCGCTCCTGCCCGACATGCGCGCCAGCACCGTGCTTGACGACGTCGTGCGCCGCGCGCTCGACGAGACGCTCGGACAAGGCGCGCTCGGCCGCCGCCTCGCCGCGATGCGGTTGTGGTCGCTCGACGGCACCATTCTCTATGCGCAGGACGACAGGCTGATCGGCAGGCGCTTTCCCGTAACGCCTGGCCTCAGGCAGGCATTCGCCGGTAGCATCGTCGCCGACTACGACCGCTTCGAGACGCTGGACCAGAACTCCATCACGCCCGCAGGTCCACTGCTCGAGATCTACAGTCCGATCCTGCAGCCCTGGTCGGGCGACGTCGTCGCCGTCATCGAGTTCTATGAGCGGGCGGAGGAACTCGAGGCGACGCTCGCCAGTGCACGGCTGCGCAGCTGGGCCGCCATCGCCGCAGTCACCTGCCTGTTCTTCCTGGCGCTGAGCATGATCGTGCTGCGCGGCAGCCGCACCATCGACCGCCAGGCCGGCGACCTCAAAGTCCGCGTCACCGAATTGACCGGCCTCCTGGAGCAGAACCGCGCCCTGCACCTGCGCGTCCAGCGTGCCACCCGGGAGGCGACCGCCCTCAACGAGAGCTATCTGCGCCGGCTCGGCGCCGACCTGCACGACGGTCCGGCCCAGTTCGTCGCGCTCGCCGCCATGCGCCTCGACAGCGATCTCGTGCTGGCGCCGGACGCCGATCCAGCGCAGCGGGAACAGGAGATCCGCTGCATCCGCGGCCGCCTGGCCGAGGCGCTCGACGAGATCCGCGCCATCTGCCGCGGCCTCGTTCTGCCGCAGATCGAGTGCTCGGACCTGACCGGCGTCGTCGCCCACGCGGTCGAGACCTACGAGAAGCGCACCGGTTCGCATGTCACGCGCGGCTTCGACCCAATCGACGCGCCGGTGGCGCTGTCGCAGCGCATCTGTGCCTACCGCTTCGTGCAGGAGGCGCTCAACAACGGCTACCGTCACTGCCGCGGCGCGCGCCAGCGCGTCGCCATCGACGCCGGCGGCGGCCGGCTCTCGATCTCGGTCAGCGACAACGGCCCCGGCTTCGACCCGGCCGCGGTCGGCCCCGACAGCCTCGGCATAGCCGGCATGCGCGAGCGCATCGAAAGTCTTGGCGGCACCTTCCTGCTCGACACCTCGCCCACAGGCACGACGCTCGCCATGGTGCTCGACCTGGAGGGTCCGGCATGAGCGAGCGCCTCTCCGTGGCCGTCGTCGACGACCACCCGCTATTCCGCGAAGGCGTCGTCAGGAGTCTGAGCGAGACCGGCCGCTTCGCCATCGTCGCGGAGGGCAGTTCGCGCGATGACGCCGTGCGCATCGCGGCCGAAACCCGGCCCGACCTGATGCTCATCGACCTGTCGATGCCCGGCAACGGGCTGAGCGCCATCGCGCCGATCCTCGCCGCCCATCCGGCCACCCGTGTCGTAGTCCTGACCGTGTCGGAGACGGCGGAAGACCTCGCCGCCGCGCTCAACGGCGGCGCCCGGGGCTATCTGCTCAAGGGGGTTGGCTCGCGCGCGCTGGCCGAGATCCTCTCGGCGATCGCCTCCGGCGAGACCTACGTGACGCCGAGCCTCTCGGCCCGGCTGCTGTCGCATCTATCGGGCGACCGCAGCTCGCCGATCGCCACCGATCCGGTGCGTTCACTGAGCGCCCGGGAAAGCGAGGTGCTCGATCTCGTCGCCGCGGGCCTGAGCAACAAGGAGATCGCCATTCGTCTCGACCTGCAGGAAAAGACGGTAAAGCACCACGTCTCGCACATCCTTGCGAAGCTCGGCGCCGGCAACCGCACCGAGGCCGCGATGCTCTATCACGGCGTCGGCGCTGCGGCCGGCCGTTCTAGTTCACCTTCAGCCGGCGATAGTCGGCTCCGGTCGCCGGGCGGTTGACGATGCGGCGGCCCTTGGCGTCGCGCATTTCGTAGCGGCCGCCGCGCACCGATTCCTTCATGCCGTTGCGATGGCGCAGGATCGCCTGGGGGGACTTCGCCGCCTTGGCCTTGCTTTTCCCGGCGTTGCCCTTGCCGGAGTTCCCGTTGCCGTTGCCACCACCCTTACCGCCGCCGCCCTTCTTTGCATGTGCGGCCGCGGCCTCGACCGATAGCCCGTCAGCGGTCACATGAAGCGCGCAGGGCATGGCCACGAAGGCCGTCGCGATCGCCGCCGCTACCAGATGTCTGCTCAGATGCCGAAATCGGGTCATGCCGGTTCCCTTGGTCTGGCGCTTCGGGATGCGCACCGGGTCAACGGATTGCCCGCCGGACGCGTTCCGTCCGGCGGGCTCGACGCGGGAAGGGACGGGGGCCGCGCCGGGTAGTTACGGGGCTCTCTCAGCTGGCCATCAGGCCGACGCCGACGAAAGCGAAGCAGAATACGAACAGGGGCCCAAGCAGCCAGCGGGCCTGGTAGACGCTGTTGTCCATGGTCGGTTCCTCCAAATCGACGGGCCGGTTGCCGGACCTGGCCGAGCAATTGCAAATGTGGCGGGCGCGTTCCCTCCATGGGTCCAATGCGCCCCGCCACTAGGCCCAAAGACCCTGTCGCGGCCGGCTGAAGGTCCCTGCCGCATGGGCATGAAGCCCGCATCCGGGAACGAGCCCGCAGCGCTCACGTTCGATGGTCGGCTTCCAGCAAGCGGAAGTTTTCTGAAACCCGAACCCGAGAGGAAGCGTCATGATACGCAGAACACTCGCCGCGCTCGCCCTGGGCACAGCCCTTTCCGGCAGCGCGCTCGCGCAGACCGTGGTCATCCAGCCGGAGCAGGAAGTCCTGATCCGCGACTATGTGGTCGCGCAGAAGGTCGCACCCGCCGAGATCACCGGCGTCGAGATCGCCGTCGGGGCGACCCTGCCCGAGACGGTGGAGCTTCACACGCTGGAAGTCCCCGACGTCACCTACCGCTACGTTGTCGTCGACGGCAAGACCGTGCTGGTCGAGCCCGAGACGCGCAAGATCGTCCACGTGATCGAGAAGTAGCGACGAGCGCCGGCTGTCCGGCCGGCATTCCACTTCAACGAGGAGAAGACAGATGAAACGCTTCAACAAACTTGGCTTTGCCGCGGCCCTGCTCGCCGGCTCCGCCCTTTCCGTCACGACCGTCTACGCGCAGGAGAGCGATACCAAGCCGCGCCTGCAGCAGGACCAGAAAGCCCCCTCGGCCAAGTCCGAGGCGCCGGGCCAGAAGAAGCTCGACGGCCAGGCAGCGACCGAAATGGCGCCCGGCCAGAAGCAGAAGTCCGGCGAGGTCGACAGCGCCGCCGAGGCCGCTCCCGGCCAGGTGAAGACCGAGGGCCAGGCTGACGCCACCGGCAAGACCGAGAAGAAGATGGACGGCCAGGCCGATGCCACCGGCAAGTCGGGCGAGAAGCCCGACGACAACGCCGCGACCGAATTCGCGCCGGGCCAGAAGCAGAAGACCGGCCAGGCCGATGCGCAGGACGCGGCTCCGGGCCAGCAGCAGAAGATGGGCGAGGCGGATGCCCAGGACGCGGCGCCCGGCCAGATGAAGAAGGACCAGGCCGCGGACGATCAGCAGCCGTCGAATGAGACGACCGCCTCGATCAACATCTCGACCGAGCAGAAGACCCAGATCCGCGAGATCATCCGCGAAACCAAGGTCGAGCCCGCCGACATCGACATCGACCTGCGCGTCGGCATCGAGGTCCCGCGCACGGTCGAGCTGCATCCGCTGCCGCCGCGCTTCATCGAGATCGTGCCGGAATACCGCGACTACGTGTATTTCGTGCTGGTCGACGGCCGCGTGGTCATCGTCGAGCCGGACACCTACGAGGTCGTCTACATCATCGTGGTGTAACGGCCGCGCTTCGAAGGCCGGGTTGCTCGCCCGCTTTCCGGCCTTCCATGACAGGCGTCGCGCCCGCCCGCGCGGCGCCTGTCGGCGTGTACACCCAACCCTTTGCCTTTCGGCACTTCCCTGCTAAAGCGCGCCCCATGACCTTCCCCCTCGACCACATCCGCAATTTCTCGATCGTCGCCCATATCGACCACGGCAAGTCGACGCTCGCCGACCGGCTGATCCAGCTCACCGGCGGGCTCGACGCGCGCGAGATGGAGGGCAAGGAGCAGGTGCTCGACAACATGGACATCGAGCGCGAGCGCGGCATCACCATCAAGGCGCAGACGGTCAGGCTCTACTACAAGGCCAGGAACGGCGAGGACTACATCCTCAACCTGATCGACACGCCCGGCCATGTCGACTTCGCCTACGAAGTCTCGCGCAGCCTGCGCGCGTGCGAGGGCTCGCTGCTGGTGGTCGACGCCTCGCAGGGCGTCGAGGCGCAGACGCTGGCCAATGTCTACCAGGCGATCGACGCCAACCACGAGATCGTCGTCGTCTTGAACAAGGTCGACCTGCCTGCGGCCGAGCCCGAGCGCATCCGCGAGCAGGTCGAGGAGGTGATCGGCATCGACGCGAGCCATGCCGTGCTGATCTCGGCCAAGACCGGGCTCGGCGTGCCCGACGTGCTGGAGGCGATCGTCAACCAGCTGCCGCCGCCGAAATCGGGCGATCCGGCCGCACCGTTGAAGGCGATGCTGGTCGACAGCTGGTACGACACCTATCTCGGCGTCATCGTCTTGGTGCGCGTCATCGACGGCACGCTGAAAAAGGGCCAGACCATCCGCATGATGGGCGCGGACGCGAAATATCTGGTCGAGCGCACCGGCGTGTTCACGCCCAAGATGGTGACCGTCGACGAGCTCGGCCCCGGCGAACTCGGCTTCTTCACCGGCTCGATCAAGGAAGTGGCCGACACCCGCGTCGGCGACACCATCACCGAGGACCGCCGCCCGACGGCCGCGATGCTGCCCGGCTTCAAGCCGGCGCAGCCTGTCGTCTTCTGCGGCCTGTTCCCGGTCGACGCCGCCGACTTCGAGGACCTGCGCGCCGCGATGGGCAAGCTGCGGCTCAACGATGCCAGCTTCTCCTATGAAATGGAGACGTCGGCCGCGCTCGGCTTCGGCTTCCGCTGCGGCTTCTTGGGCCTGCTCCACCTCGAGATCATCCAGGAGCGGCTGGAGCGCGAGTTCGACCTCGACCTGATCGCCACCGCGCCTAGCGTCGTCTATCGCCTGGCGATGCTCGACGGCTCGGTCAAGGAGCTGCACAACCCGGCCGACATGCCCGACCTGGTGCGCATCACCCATATCGAGGAGCCGTGGATCCGCGCCACGATCCTCACCCCCGACGATTATCTCGGCTCGATCCTGAAGCTCTGCCAGGACCGGCGCGGCATCCAGCACGACCTCTCCTATGTCGGCAAGCGCGCCATGCTGATCTACGACCTGCCGCTCAACGAGGTCGTGTTCGACTTCTACGACCGGCTGAAGTCGATCTCCAAGGGCTATGCCTCCTTCGACTACCACCTGACCGACTATCGCGAGGGCGACCTGGTCAAGATGTCGATCCTGGTCAACGAGGAGCCGGTCGACGCGCTCTCCATGCTGGTCCACCGCAGCGCCGCCGAAAAGCGCGGCCGCGTCATGTGCGAGAAGCTGAAGGAGCTGATCCCGCAGCACATGTTCAAGATCCCGATCCAGGCGGCCATCGGCGGCCGCGTCGTCGCCCGCGAAACCATCTCGGCGCTGCGCAAGGACGTGACCGCCAAATGCTACGGCGGCGACATCACCCGCAAGCGCAAGCTCTTGGACAAGCAGAAAGAGGGCAAGAAGCGGATGAGGCAGTTCGGCAAGGTGGATATTCCCCAGGCGGCGTTTATTGAGGCGCTGAAGATGGGGGATAATTGACGGCGCCGAGCCGACACCGTCGGCCGGCGTAAATTCGATCCGGTGGATCGATTTTAGTCAATTATGGGTGGGAGCTGCCGCAGGCAGCGGGTCCCACCCCGGGGACGAGCCGCTGCGCTGCTTAGTTGTCGGGCGCCCCCTCACCGCTTCGTCATCCTCGGGCGAAGCCGGAGCGAAGCGCAGGCGCAGACCCGAGGATCCATGCCGTGGCGGCTTTCCTGCCGGAGGCAGCGCGTCCACCCCGGGGCGCCGTTCGATGACACGCGCGGCCTCCCCCTACTTCCCCAGCAAAGCCTCCGTCATCCATTCGCTCGTCGCCAGCATCAGCCCGCCGGCGAGCGCCATGACGATCCCGGCCGCGATCTTGCGCCCCGGCTGCGCCTTGCCCATGGCGCGCTCAAGCTGCTCGGCGTGGCCCTTGTCGCGGGTCGCCAGCCAGTAATGCGCCACCTGCCGCGCGCCGTAGACCACCAGCCCGCCGCCCAGCGCCAATTGCCCCACCAGCACGATCATCTGCCAGCTCATCGCGGCAGATTAGCGCGAAAATCTGCGCGCCGGGAGCGGCCAGACTTCACCTGCTCCGTCCGACATGCTTTGCTTGGCCGTCAGCAGGGTATCCCGATGCGCAGATACGTCCTTCCGGTTCTGTCCTTCTATCTCGACTACATCCTTGTCAGCATGATCGTCGCGCTGGCGGCCTTCTTCCTCGGCGAGGCGTGGAGCCTGTTCGCGGGCGAAGACACCCGCTGGTATGCCGAGTTCGACACCTCGCTCGCCCTCGTCACGCTCGGCCGCGTTCTCGGCCTCTCGGCGGGCGACCGCCTGCTCGCGGCTGCCCGCGACCTGGCGGACGAGGAGCTGCGGCCGCGCCTCTGGCCGAACCTGGCGCTCGGCACGCTCCTGATCCTCGACGGATTGAAGCAGATGGTGCGCTGGAGCCAGCTCGATGCGGTCATCCCGGTCTTCGGCATGGTCGAAACGACCCCGGTGAAGGCAGCGCTGCTGGTCGCGATGGGCGCGCTCTACGTCGCCGCCGGCGCGATGATCCTGCGCTTCGCGCGCAATGCAAAAGCCGCCGCGATCACGACCCTCGCCGTCAGCGCCGCCTCGCTCGGCCTCAGCTGGTCCGTCCTCCCGGACGAGAGGCTATCTTGGCGCGGGGGGAACCAATTAGGGTCCGTTCACCAAAGACCTAAACAGGGATAGCCAATCCACCATTGTGCTCTATCCTGCTTAACATCAATTCGGCATGAGCAAGATGCCTCAGAGCCAGGCGCGCTGTGCCCGGGTGAGTCAAAATTGCATCACGGCGATAAAATTTGGACGCGACACTACAGGTTCTTATCAACGTCCTTGTCGGCGCCGATATGATTTGATTCTATGAGATGGGGAATGGAGGCCGATATGGCGGGAACTGTCGCTCAGCTGAGCAAAACGGAACTTAGCGAACTTGCTCTGGATGCCGCGGTTGAACTGGATTTGGGATCAACCCCTGTCAAAGCACAAAGTGCCGTGTCGAAATTCTTGAGGGTCATCTCCGATCAAATCACCGATCACGAGGGATCGCTCTTTCTCAAAGATGAGACACTGCTGCCGATCTACTCTTATGCACTAGCAGCCGATTTCCAACAGGGGTATGTTGATCGTGATGGGTTGCTTGCGCGGCTGTCGCAGGTTGCAACCAAGCAGTTGGCTGACGAGCATCCACAGGAAGCCTTGCGTCGGTTTTTCCTTGCCGTGCATGAGGCGCTGTCCACCGACTTAATTGATGAGCATGTAAATTCGGTAGTAATGAATGAGCACATTAGACAGAGAATACTTCAATTTGAAGTCCAAGGTCTCCCTATTTATAACTGAGATCAAAGAAATACTTTCGGACGATTTTCCTTATGACGATAGCAAGAACGCCGCTCACATCTTGCTGTCGAGGGCCGAAAAGCTCTCATCTAGGATCGATCAGTTTCCTAAACTTAAAGGCGATACACGCAATAGTATTGCTCTAGACGCTTATAAGCTTATCTCTCGCTCCTCATCTACACTAGGAATTATAGCTCGCTCGGGCACTAATCGGAACGCTTTCGAGATGTACGAGCCCTTTCGAGAGCTTGCATCTCAGTTTTTTAATACAGACTCCGTTTCGCTAATATTATCCTCCGAGTGGAACTTCGTCCCCTTCACTTTCCCTATGAACTTAGAAGAATTGCCTAGGTTTATAGTGATAGGGCTGCCTGCATCGGAGTCAGACAACATCTTAATGTTTCCGACCGCAGGGCACGAGTTAGGGCATTCGATATGGCGACAGAGTGGTCATATCCAGACCCTGTCAAGACCTCTCCGGATTGCGATTGAAAAAGCTATTGAGAGGGATAAATCGCTGCTGACGGATACATTTCCAAATACAAAGAAAAAGGAGTTTGATAGCGACCTTTTTGGCAAGCAGCTTCGCGATCATTTCTCTAACGTCGTATTTGCCCAGACATCTCGGCAACTAGAGGAAATTTTTTGTGACTTTGTTGGTATTGGGATATTTGGGAAAAGTTACCTCCACGCGTTTGAGTATATAATTTCTCCGGGGATGCCCAACAGATCTACCGGCCAATATCCCGACGTTAGAGATCGAGCCGACATCATTAACAGAGAAGCCCACAAAAAGGGCTGCGGCCTTCCTGGATATGAAACGTCGTTCACCGCAGCCAAGAACCTTGATCCGACACTCATGCTGCGTGCTGTAACGCTCTCAGACAACCTGAGAGGTCTGTTTCTCGACGAAATATCACGTCTCGCTGATCAGGTTTTGACCAAAGCTAAGGTGCCCTTGCCTCAACAAAAAGATATTGACCGTACCAAAGAATTTTTCCTCCGCGGGGTCCCTGTCGGGAATGAAAGCAACATAGGAACATTAGTCTCAGCAGCGTGGGAAACGATCTTGGGTAGTGAGAAGGAAAAAATAGAGGGCGCAATCGAAAAAACAATTCGTCACGTAACGGACTTAGTATTAAAATCTGTTGAAGCTAACGAATTCAATAAATGGCGAATATAGATGTTAGGCAAATCTGAAATTCTAAGCCTCCTCGAAAAGGCGGATACGGAAGGGGATAAGGGGTTAAGCGTCGTCCCGAGTCCGCTACGTTCCGGAGATACGCAGGTTGGACCTGGATCTTTGGACTTACGGTTAGGGCGATGGTTCTTAGTCCTCCAGCAAGCCAGAAGGGGTCTTGTTGATTTCAGGCACAATTCTGACGCTGACGGTGGAGACGTCGATGGAAAATACTACTACGTACCATTCGGAAAACAATTTGTTCTTCACCCGGGACGCTTTGTCTTAGGGGTGACACTTGAATGGGTCACACTTCCTGTCAATGTAGGCGGATATATACTGGGGAAGTCGTCGGTTGGACGCAGGGGCCTTGTTATCGAGACCGCCGCTGGCGTTCAGCCAGGCTTTTCGGGCTGTCTGACACTTGAACTGTCGAATTGTGGGGAGGTGCCCGTAGCAGTCGAGCCGGGTATGAGAATTAGTCAACTGTTTCTACATTATGTGCAGGGCGACACTTCGAACGCGGTTTCTAATCACCACGGGAAGAGACGTCCAGCGTTCGGTACCTATGGGTTTGACATAAGGCAGTCCGTCGTTGCTAAAGAGCTTTTCTAGATCATCCGTCCACGTCAACTATGTTCCAACTTAACAAGCCCCTCACTTGCTCTCCCTCAAGGGGGGAGATAGAGGCGCTATCTCTCAAACCGCATCACCCAGTTCCTCTCTCACGTCTCGCCACCATCCGCCGACATCGACTGTTCCCACACCGGGGCCTCGCCGGCCGTCCAGTCGAACCTGACCTTCACCGGCACGCCGCCCTCGATGTCGTCGCCGAAGAACACCCCGCGCCCACCCTCGAAGCGGCCGACGGTGGGCGGGAACAGGCGGCGGCTCTTCGTGTCGCTCCAGTAGATCGACCACAGGCCGGTCGCCGGGTCGTAGAGCCGCAGCGTCATGCCGGTGAAGCCCTTGTCCGGCACGAACATCTGGTCGAGATTGCCGCCGTGGATCCCCTGCGGGTCACGCATCACCTTCTCGACCTTCGACGTCGCCGCAAACACCTCCCAGTCGGTCGAGCCCTTCAGCCGCTCGGTCAGCCGCTCGTTGGCGATGCGCCATTCGCCCACCAGGAAATCGAAATCGCCAAAGCCCTGCATGATGTCCTCCCGTCGATGGGGCATCCTACGACGGGGCTGCTGACAGGCGTGGCAGGAGTGGCGGGGCCTGTCCTTCCCCCTTTGTGGGGGACGGACAGGACGTGGATCGATTTCCGCACGCTCTCACGCCAACCCCCTGCCCCACTCGCCACCTCCGGTTTGTCGTCTCTCCGGCCGGCGCCTTTGACATTTGCGGGCCTGGCGTCTGCGTTCCCCGGCACTTTCCGGGCTATACCTCCGGCCGTCATCCCGGGCGCCGGAGGCGAACCGGGATCCATTCTTCTCTCGGGTTACACGCCGAAAACGCCCCTGCGGAAAGACCGTCGGTGCCTCTCACCCGGCCGCCAATGGATCCCGGCTGACCTCCGGTCGCCGGGATGACGGAGCGTGCGATCGTCCCGCAGCGAAATAATCGATCCACCCCCCTTCGCCCCTCCGCGACACTGTCCGCGATGAAAGGAGGCGCAGGTGAGCGTCTGGGACGGAACGAACGACAGGCAAAACGTGATCGACTGGGACCTCGTGATCGAGCGCAATGTCCGGCTGCTCGGCCCCATCATCGCCACGCTGTGCGTCATGGCCGGGCTGGATGCCGGGGGAATTGGCGCCCGGGGACAGTTTACTTTGTTTCCGCAGGAAGGCGCTGACGATGACGGGCTGGCGCTGGCGGAAAAAAGTAAACTGTCCCCTGCACCAACCCTCCCGCGCCGCGTCCACCGCGCCGTCTATCGTCTGCTGCGCGCGGCGGAAGCTGCCGTGCGGCGGCTGATCGTCGTCGTCGGCCGCGACATGGTGGCGGCGGAGCCGCTCCTGCCCCCGCTCAAACCGAACTCCGGCCCGCTGATCACGCACATTCCCGTCCCGGTCCCCGGCCTTGGCCTCGCTTTCGCACCCGCCGTTGCGGCTGACACGGCCGCCCCACCGCCCGCCGTGCGCCGCCTCTCCTTCCCCCTCCTCGACCCGCTGCCCGATCCGGACGCGCCGCCGTTCCACTTCCGCACCTCCGGCGTGCCGCGCATCTCGATCCCCGGCTGGACGCCGCTCTTCGCGATCGCACCCAAGCACGACCCCTCGCCCAACGATCCGATCGATGCCGGATACCTTCGCCTGCGTCTCGAAGCGCTCGCCCGCGCGCTCGGCGACCTGCCCCGCCAGGCGACGCGGCTGGCCCGCTGGCGCGCCCGCTGCGAGGCTCTGCGCAAGACCGGCCGCGCCGGGTCCGTCTCGCCGCTGCGTCCCGGCCGCGCCTATGGCCTCCACTGCCCCGGCTCGCCGCGGCGCGAGCACGAGGTCGACGACGTGCTGCGCGACCTGCACTATTTCGCCTGGGAGGCGAGGCGGGATACGTCGTGAGGAAGCACAGGGGACAGTTTACTTTCTTTCCGCTCGCGCAAACACTGCACGGGCAACGCCTTTCTGCGGAAAAAAGCAAACTATCCCCGGCACTTGTGGGCCGCAATCTTCGCGCAAGCGCGTGGGTGCATGATCAGCACCTCACGGGGGATTCGCGCATGCGTCCGACGCTGCTTCTTCTTTTCGCCCTCTGCGCGCTCGCCGGCACGGCCCTTCCGGCGCTGGCCCAGAGCGGCATGACCTTCTACATGAAGAACGAGACCGGCCGCGCCATGGTGCTGGAGCTGCACGGGCGCGAGTCCGGCCGCGTCTGGCCCGGCGACAGCCAGGTCTACCTGCTTGAGCACGGCGAGCGGAAGTCGGTGCTGATCGACTGCCACGAGGGCGAAAACATCTGCTACGGCACCTGGGTCTACGGCAACGACCGCATCTCCTACGGCGTCGGGCCGGACGGCGACCGGCGCTGCCGCGACTGCTGCTCGGTCTGCGTGGCGAAAACCACGACGACCATCGACATGCCGCAATAGGGCGATTATCACCCTTCGGGTTTCAGGCCGGGAGGGACATGATGGCGGGACGGTATTTCGACGAGCTCGAGGTCGGGCAGGTCTTCCAGCACGAGATCCGGCGCACCATCACCGAGACCGACAATGTCTGGTTCTCGGCCATCACCCACAACCCGGCCTATCTGCACCTCGACGAGGAATATTGCCGCACCGAGAGCGAGTTCGGCACGCGCATCGTCAATTCCTGCTTCACGCTGTCGCTGATGGTCGGCATCTCGGTCGCCGAGACGACGCTCGGGACCGCGATCGCCAATCTCGGCTGGGACGAGGTGCGGTTTCCGAAGCCCGTGTTCCACGGCGACACGATCCGGGTGGAGACCGAAGTGGCGGAGCTGCGCGCGTCCAAGTCGCGGCCCGACGCCGGCATCGTCACCTTCATCCACCGCGCCTACAACCAGAAGGGCGAGCTCGTTGCGTCCTGCCGCCGCGCCGGCCTGCAGAAGAAGAGGCCGGCATGATCCCGCGCTCGCTGCTCTTCGTCCCGGCCGACTCGGAGAAGAAGCTCGCCAAGGGCCTGTCGTCCGGCGCCGATGCGCTGATCCTCGACCTGGAGGATTCCGTCGCGCCCGACCGCAAGGGCCTGGCGCGCGAGATGGCGCGGGACTTCGTCGAGGCCAACCGCGCGGGGCCGGCGCTGTGGGTGCGCATCAATCCGCTGGCTCAGGGCGGGCTCGACGATCTCGTCGCGATCGTGCGCGCGCGTCCGGCCGGGCTGGTGATCCCCAAGCCCGACGGCCCGTCCGATCTCGTCGCGCTCAGCCTCATGCTCGACGCGCTGGAGGCGCGGGACGGCGTCGAAGCAAAGATCCCGCTGCTGCCGATCGCCACCGAGACGCCGAAGGCCGTGCTGTCGCTGGCGGCCTACGCGGAGGTCGCCGTGCCGCGGCTCGCCGGCATCACCTGGGGCGCGGAGGATCTGGCGGCCGCGCTCGGCGCGCGCTCCAACCGCGGGCCCGACGGCGCGCTCGACCTGACCTACCGGCTCGCCCGCTCCTCCTGCCTGCTCGCGGCCAAGGCCGCCGGCGTCGCCGCCATCGACACGGTCTGGACCGACTTCTCCGACGCGGAGGGCTTTGCCGCCGACTGCGCGGCGGGCGCGCGGGAGGGGTTTGCCGGCCGCATGGCGATCCATCCCAACCAGGTCGCCGTCATCAACGCCGCCTTCACGCCCTCGGCCGACGAGATCGCGCACGCGCGGACGGTCGTCGAGGCCTTCGCGGCGTCGCCCGGCGCCGGAGTGGTCAATCTCGGCGGCAGGATGTTCGACGTGCCGCACCTGAAGCAGGCCCGGGCGCTGCTCGCGCAGGCCGAGGCCTTCGCCGGACGCGGCTAGGCCGTGACGCCCGCCGCCTTCAGTCGGGCGATCTCGTCCGCGCCGAAGCCGAAGCTCGCGAGGATCTCCGCCGTGTCGGCGCCCGGTTTGGTCGCCGGATGCGCAATCTCCGAGGGGGTGCGGCTGAAGCGCGGCGCGGGCGCGGTGTTGACCACGCCGTCGACCGTCGGATGGATCCCCCGCGCGGCCATGTGCGGATGCGTGCGCGCCTCGTCGAGGTCGAGCACCGGGGCGAAGCAGGCGTCCGAGCCTTCGAGGATCGCGCACCACTCGTCGCGCGTCTTCGTCCGGAACACCTCCTCGAACCGCGCCTTCAGCCGCGGCCAACCCTTCGGGTCATATTGCTGCGGCAGGTCCTCGCCTGCGAGCCCGAGCTTCCCGATCATCTCCTCGTAGAACTTCGGCTCCAGCGCCCCGATGGCCACGTGCTTGCCGTCGCCGGTCTCGTAGACGCCGTAGAACGGCGCGCCGCCGTCGAGCAGGTTCGTCCCGCGCTCGGTCTTGAACGCGCCCATCTGGCGGAAGGCGTGGAACATCGTCATCAGCCCCGCCGTGCCGTCGACGATCGCCGCGTCCACCACCTGCCCCTTGCCCGAGCGCAGCGCCTCGATATGCGCGGCGAGCACGCCCATCGCCAGATACATCGAGCCGCCGCCGAAATCGCCGAGCAGGTTGAGCGGCGGCACCGGAGCCCCGCCGGCCGGGCCGATCGCGGCGAGCGCGCCGGTCAGCGCAATGTAGTTGATGTCGTGGCCGGCGGCCTTCGCCAGCGGACCGTCCTGGCCCCAACCGGTCATGCGGCCGAAGACCAGGCGCGGATTGGCGGCCAGGCACACATCCGGTCCGAGGCCGAGCTTCTCCATCACGCCGGGCCGGAAGCCCTCGATCAGGATGTCGGCCTCCTTCACCAGCCTCAGCACCGTCGCCACGCCCTGCGGCGATTTCAGGTCGACGGCGAGCGATCGCTTGTTGCGGTTGAAGAGGTCGTAGCGGACCGGGATCTCGACGCCGAGGCCCGACGGGGCAAGCCGGTCGACACGGATCACGTCGGCGCCCATATCGGCCAGCAGCATGCCGCAGAACGGCCCCGGACCGATGCCCGCCATTTCGATGATCCGGATCCCCGCGAGCGGTCCCATATTCCCTCCCAGTCACGTTTTCTTGTTCCGAACTGGTGAGGGAAATGTGCCGCGAACGCAAGCGTCGGCGGGGCCGGCCGCCCTGTCGTTGATCCCGGTCAAGGCGATCGATCCGGCGCGGCCTATGGTTTCGCGCGACACATTTCGAAGGGAAGTCCACATGCGAAATTTCAAACGCGCGTTCTGGGCCGCGCTTGCCGTCCTGGCACTCCTGTGGCTGGTCGCGGAACCTACGGTGTTCCAGTCGTCCACCTTTCTCGACCTTCGCGGTTCGATGGTGCAGCTGACCGGCGTCCTGGCGATCGGATGCATGAGCCTGGCGATGGTCCTGGCGCTGCGGCCCCGCTGGCCGGAAGCCTGGCTCGGCGGACTCGACAAGATGTACCGCCTGCACAAATGGCTCGGCATCGGCGCTCTCGTCTTCGCCGTCACGCACTGGCTCTGGACCCAGGCGCCGAAATGGGCGGTGGGCTGGGGATTGATCGAGCGGCCGGTGCGGGGCGAGAGGCCGCCGATCGAAGATCCGGTCGAAGCATTCTTCATGAGCCAGCGTGGCGTCGCCGAAGGGCTGGGCGAGTGGGCTTTCTACGCCGCGGTCGTGCTGATCGCGCTGGCGCTGATCCAGCGCTTTCCGTACCGGCTGTTCTTCAAGACGCACCGTCTGCTGGCGGTCGCCTATCTGGTGCTGGCCTTTCACTCGGTCGTACTGACCAAGTTCGACTATTGGACGTCGCCGGTCGGCTGGCTGATGGCGGTGATGCTCGCCGCCGGAGGGTGGGCCGCCGTCGTCGTTCTGCTTCGCAAGGTTGGCGCGGGGCGGCAGGTCGAAGGGACGATCTCCGAGCTGCACTATTTCCCGGGCGTGAAAGCCCTCGCGACCGAGATCGAAGTGCCGCACGGCTGGCCCGGACACAAGGCCGGTCAGTTCGCGTTTGCCACGTCGGATACATCCGAGGGAGCACATCCCTACACGATCGCCTCGGGATGGCGCGACGACGAACGGAAGATCATCTTCATCACCAAGGAACTTGGCGACCACACCAGCCGCTTGCCGGGCAAGCTGCGCGTCGGCCAGAAGGTCAAGATCGAGGGACCTTATGGCTGTTTCACCTTCGACGACGATTGCCCGCAGCAGATATGGGTCGGCGGAGGTATCGGCATCACGCCCCTCATTGCCCGCATGAAGCATATGGCGGCTCAGAAAGAGGCGCCGGACTGGCCGCCCTCCCAACAGGTCGACGTCTTCCACACCACCGCCGACGTGGATGAGGAGGCGCTTAACAAGATCGCCTCCGATGCGCAGAGCGCGAACGTGAGGCTGCATGTGCTTATCGATGCGCGCGACGGCCGCCTGACGGGCGAGCGCATCCGCGCCGAGGTGCCGAAATGGCGAGAGGCGAGCATCTGGTTCTGCGGCCCGACCGGTTTCGGCGAGGCCTTGAAGGACGATTTCGCGGCGCAGGGCTTTCCGGTGGAACGGCGCTTCCATCAGGAACTGTTCGCGATGCGGTAGGGGCGTCCGAGGCGCGCCGGAATGCAAGCCCGAGAGCCGGGCAATCAGTCTGGCGCGCGCAGCCGATAACCGATACCCGTCTCGGTCAGCAGATAATTCGGGCGCTCAGGATTGGCTTCGATCTTCTGGCGCAACTGGCGCACATAGACCCGCAGATATTGCGCGTCCGTCAGTTCGTCCCACAGTTCGTGCAGCAGAAACCGGTGGGTCAGCACCTTGCCGGCGTGCTGGACCAGCACGCGCAGCAGGTCGTATTCCTTGGGCGAGAGCTTTATCTCTTCGTCGCCGATCCTGACGACGCGGCGCACCAGGTCTACCGACAGTTCGCCGACGCGGAAGATCGGCCTTTCGCCCTGGACCTGCAGCTGGTGACGGATCGCCGCGCGCATCCGCGCCAGAAGTTCCTCCATGCCGAACGGCTTGGTGACATAGTCGTCGGCGCCGAGGTCGAGAGCCTCGACCTTGCCGGACTCGTCGCCGCGGCTCGACAGCACGACGATGGGGACGCTCTCGTTGCGCGCCCTGATCATGCGCAGCAGGTCGAACCCCTGAAAGTCCGGCAGACCTAGGTCGAGGATCACCAGATTCGGGTTCTGTCCGAGCAGATCCAGGCCTGCCTTGCCGTTCGACGCTTCCAGCACGTCGTAGCCCTGGCTCGTAAGACCCATCCGCAACAACTTGCGGATGGGCGGCTCGTCGTCGATCACGAGGACACGCATCGAGGTGGCATTCATGCGGCCGTATCCAACTGCCTGGGCTGCGCGGGGACAGGGAGCCTGATGGTGAAGACCGCGCCGGAACGATCCGTCCGGTTGGCCGCGGTGATCGTGCCGTCCATCGCTTCGACGAATCCGCGGGAGATCGCCAGACCCAATCCCGTTCCGGCCCTGACCCGGTCGCCCTTTTGCGCCCGATAAAACTTGTCGAAGATATGCTCCAGATCGTCTGGCGGGATGCCATCGCCCTCGTCGACAACCTGCAGATAGACGACTGATCCGTCCCGCCACCCCTCGACGCGGATCGTCGTGCCGTCCGGGGCGTATTTGGAGGCGTTGTCGAGAAGGTTGAACATTACCTGTTCGAACAGAACGGCGTCGAGCTCGAGCATCGGCAGATCCTTCGCCAGATCGACTTCGACCTCATGGTGGGAAAGCACCCGGGCAGCGCGTTGCAGCGCGCTGCCGACGATCTCCCCGAGATCGTGCGGAGAGACGTTCGCGGCGACGGCGCCCGCCTCGAGCCTGGTCATGTCGAGCAGATTTGCGATGAAGCGGTTGAGGCGCTCGGCCTCGTCGACAATCGTTCCGAGCAGATCCGCCTTCTCGGCGTCGGTCAGATCGGCGGACAGGTCGCGCAGCGTTCCGGCCGATCCAAGCACCGCGGCAAGCGGCGTCTTCAGGTCGTGCGAGATCGAGGTGAGCAAGGCCGAGCGCAGCCGATCAGTCTCCATGGTGCGCCTGGCACGTTCCATATCCTCGACGAGATGCACCCGTTCGATCGCAAGCGCCGCCTGATCGATCAGCGCATCGAGCAACCGGCGCTCGTCCGGGGTCAGGATTGGCCCCGGCTTGTCGCTGTCGATGCCGACGACGCCGACGGCTCCGCGTCCCGTGCGCATCGGCAGGAAGAGCCGCTTCGCGCCAGGCAGCGTGTCGGAACCCCGGCCGGCCGGATGGTCCTTCTGCCAGGCCCATTTCGCGGCCGCGAGATCGGCTTCGTCCAGCGTATCTTCCGGTGGGTAGCCAGCCTTCACGACGATCGTGCCGTCTTGCGGCAACAGCAACACGACGCGCACTTTCAGCATCAGGGCGGCCTGATAGGCGCTGGCCCAGAGGACATCGTCGAGCGTGGCGACGCCGGCTAGCTTGCGGCTGAAGGCGTAGAGGGACTCGGTCGTGCGGGCGCGCGCCATCGCGGCGACGGCCTGCACGCGGGCGCGTGCCGCGACATTGGAGACGACGATGGCGACGCCGACGAAGAACACAACCGCCAGCACGTGCGCTGGATTGTTGATGAGAAAGGTATGGTAGGGGTCCGTGAAGAAGAAGTTGTAGCAGAGAGCGGAAACCACGCTGGCATAGAGCGAAGGCCACAGGCCGTAGCGGACGGCAATGCCGACCACCGTCGTCAGGAAGATGAGGTCGACGCTTTCGAGAGCCAGCCAGGGCCACAGCGCCTCTGCCAGGCCGACGGCCGCCGCCACCGCGGCGGATGCCCACAAGTAGGATCGAGCGTCGAATGCCGCGGGCTTTTCAGCCGCCTTGACCGTCTTCTTCGGAATCGGTTCGGCCGTGAGCTCCTCGCCCGCGATGACATGGACGCTGATGTTGCCGGCCCGGCGCACGAGTTCGTGCACCACGGAACCGTTCAGGATCTCGAACCAGCGCGATCGGCTTGACTTGCCGATGATGATGTGAGTGATGTTGTTCGCCTGCGCATAGCCGATCACGTCTTCCGCGACGCTGCGATCGCTTCCCGGAATGGTCACCGTCTCGCCTTCGAGGCCCTGCGCCAGGCGCAGCGTGTCGGCGACCCGGTCCCGTTGCACTTCGTCGAGCTGCATGCTGCGGCGCGTTTCGACATAGAGCGCCATCCATGGGGCATGAAGGCGATCGGCCAGCCGTTTCGCGTAGCGCACGAGTCCCGCGGCGCGCGGATCCTCGCTCACACAGACCAGAATACGTTCGCCCGCGGCCCACGGTCCGGCGATGGCGCGGGCCCGCATCTGGGTCAGGAGCTGCTCGTCCACCTGGTCGGCGGTCCGGCGGAGCGCAAGTTCGCGGAGCGCGGTCAGATTCGCGGGCGAGAAGAAATGCTCGAGCGCCCGCTCGGCCTGCTTGGGAACGTAGATCTTGCCGTCCCTGAGGCGGCTGATCAGGTCCTCCGGCGCGAGGTCGACGAGTTCGACCGTGTTTGCGCGGTCGAAGATCGCGTCCGGCACGGTCTCGCGGACACGGATGCGCGTGATCTGAGCGACGACGTCGTTGAGGCTTTCGATGTGCTGGATGTTGACCGTCGTGTAGACGTCGATGCCGTTGTTCAGCAGCTCTTCGACATCGAGATAGCGCTTTGGATGGCGGCTGCCCGGCGCATTGGTATGGGCAAGCTCGTCGACAAGGACGATCTGCGGCCGGCGGGCGATGACGGCATCGAGATCCATCTCGTCCAGCCACCGGCCCTTGTACTCGACGCGGCGGCGGGGCAGGATTTCAAAACCGTCGAGTAGGGCCTCGGTTTCCTTGCGGCCGTGGGTCTCCACCACGCCGACGATGACATCGTAGCCGTCCTTCCTGCGGGCGCGCGCGGTCTGGAGCATCTCGTAGGTCTTGCCGACGCCGGGCGCGGCGCCGACGAAGATCCGGAGCTTGCCTACTCGGCGCTCTTCTCGCCGCGCTGCTTCCAGCAGAGCCTCCGGCGAGGGGCGTTTGTCGGGATCGCGTCGCTCTTCAGCCATTACGCTTCATATTTCCCGTTCGCGGGCCGGTGCGGCAGGCCTCTTTCGACCGAACCGCAGGCGCCGGCCAATGCGGCTTATTGGGCGGACCCCAACCGGTCAAGCGCGAGATTGAGCTCCAGCACGTTGACCAAGCGATCCGGTGCCAGGAAGCTGCCCGGCGAGAAGACCCCGTCCCGGATGACGGTTTCGATCCGGGACGGGTCGATGCCGCGCGCCTCGGCGATGCGCGGCGCCTGGTAGAGCGCTGCGTGTTCGCTGATATGCGGGTCAAGCCCGGCGCCCGACGCCGCCGCAAGTTCGGCGGGCAGCGGGTTGTCGGTCGTCGCGCCGTAGCGGCCGACCAATTCACTTCCGCGCTGGGCTACCTTCTCGCTGGTCGGCGACAGATTGCTGCCGCCCGCGCCGGCGCCATTGTAGGCTACGGCCGAGGGCCGCGGCCAGAAATACTCCGGCCGCGTGAAGTCCTGAGCGATCAGCCGGCTGCCGGCGACGGTTCCGTCGTCGCGAAGGATCAACGAGCCGTTTGCGGTTTCAGGGGTCAGGGTCTGCCCGATCCCCCAGATCACGCCCGCATATCCGGCCACGCAGATGAGCATGGTGGCCACGGCGATGCGGATGCTAGCGAGCAAGGATTGCATGTGTCTGCCCTCGATACCTTATTTCGTCATGTAGATCAGATGTTCGGCGATCGGCCCGAGCGTTGACGCCGGGAAGAAGGTCAACGCGCCGACGACCAGGATGGTCGCCAGCAGCATGCCCGCGAAGGTGGCATCCTCCACACCGAGGGTTCCGGCCGATTCCGCGCTGCGGCGCTTGGCCGAGAGCGAACCGACGATCGCCAGCGGCAGGATGATCGGGATAAAGCGAGCGAACAGCATCACCAGCCCGGTCGCCACATTCCACGGCACCGTATTGTCGCCCAGCCCCTCGAAGCCCGATCCGTTGTTGGCGCTGGCCGAGGAAAATTCATAGAGCATCTCGCTGAAGCCGTGCGGTCCGACATTGCTCAGGGTGTCGGCGCCCCATGGCGTGGCCGCGAAGACGGCGGTGCCGCCGAGAATGAAGAGGCCGTGCGCGAGAAGCGCCAGGATGGCGAACTTCACCTCGCGCGCCTCTACCCGCCAACCCAGGTATTCGGGCGTGCGGCCCACCATCATACCGGCGATGAAGACGCCGACGATGATGTACAGGAACATGTTGATCATGCCGACGCCGACGCCGCCGAAATCCTCGTTCAGCCACATGCCGATCATCGGCATCATGCCGGCGAGCGGATTGAGGCTGTCGTGCATCGCGTTGACGGATCCGTTGCTGGTGGAGGTGGTCAGGACCGACCACAGCGGACCGGCTGTCACTCCGAAGCGGAGTTCCTTGCCTTCGAGATTGCCGACGACCTGTTCGATCGGCAGCCCGGCGAAGACCTGGGTCGGCGCCGCCTCGAAATAAACCGCGAATGCGGTCCTGGTCAGCACCAGCGCCAGCATGACGCCGAAAACCACGGCGGCGTGACGCATGCGGCCCACGATGCGCCCGAACATCCACACGCACGCCATCGGGATGACGATGATGCTGATCGTGGACAGCGCGTTGGTCCAGAAGGTCGGGTTCTCGAACGGATGGGTGCTGTTGGGCCCGAAGAAGCCGCCGCCATTGGTGCCGAGCTGCTTGATCGCCACGAACGCCGCCACCGGGCCGCGCGCGATCGTCTGCTGGACGCCCTCGAGCGTGGTCGCCACGGCCGATCCCTGGAAAGTCATGGGCATGCCGCCCAGCACCATCAAGGTCGCCACGACGAGCGCAGCCGGGAGCAGCACCAGGAAGGAGGCGCGCTGCAGGTCGACGAAGAAATTGCCGAGCCCCTTGCCGGCGAGACCGCGCGCCAGCGCTGCGAGTGCCGCGATGCCGGTCGCGGCCGAAACGAACTGCTGCCACATCAGGGCGAAGAGCTGGGAAAGATAGCTCAGCGAGGATTCGCCCGAGTAGTGCTGCAGGTTCGTATTGGTCGTGAACGACGCGGCGGTGTTGAAGGCCGTGTCTCCCCGCATGGCGACCATGGCGTCGGGATTGAGCGGCAAGTATCCCTGCAGCACCAGGATCGCGAAGGTGATCACGAACGACAGCACGTTGAAGACCAGGATCGCCAGCATGTACTGTTTCCAGTCCTGCTGGGCGCGCGTCACGCCGCCGCCGAAGGCCTGGAAGCCGCGGGTGAACCGGCCGGCAGGGCCGGTCTCCGGCGCGTCAGGATCCATAGCCCATTTCATGTAGCGGCCGAGTGGCCAGGACAGGAGAGCGGTACCTCCGATGATGAGAACCACATACAGGATTGCGTAGGTAAGCATTGAACTGGCTCCAGCGCTTGGCGTTCAGACCCGATCGACTGCGGAGGTCATCAGGAAGAGGAGGCCGAAAACCGCGATTCCGAGGAGGAGGTAGACGATGACCATGGGAGCATCCCTTCAGATCAGGCGAGACTGAGCGCGGTGACGATCACGTCGATCACCTTGATGCCGACGAACGGCACGATGAGGCCGCCGAGACCGTAGACGAGCAGGTTGCGCCTCAACACCGCCGCCGCGCCGAGAGCCCGGTAGGCGACGCCCTTCAGGGCCAGCGGGATCAGCGCGATGATGATCAGCGCATTGAAGATGATGGCGGAGAGGATCGCGCTCTCGGGCGTCGCAAGCCCCATGATGTTCAAGGCCCCGAGCTGCGGATAGAAGGCGATGAACATCGCGGGGATGATGGCGAAATATTTCGCCACGTCGTTGGCGATCGAGAATGTCGTCAGCGCGCCGCGCGTCATCAGGAGCTGCTTGCCGATCTCAACGATCTCGATGAGCTTCGTGGGATTGGAGTCCAGATCGACCATGTTGCCCGCCTCGCGCGCAGCCTGGGTGCCGGTGTTCATGGCGACGCCGACATCCGACTGGGCGAGCGCGGGAGCGTCGTTCGTGCCGTCGCCGCACATCGCGACCAGCTTGCCCTTTGCCTGTTCGTCGCGAATGAGCTTGAGCTTGTCCTCAGGCGTCGCCTGGGCGAGGAAATCGTCGACGCCGGCTTCGGCGGCGATCGCAGCGGCGGTCATCGGGTTGTCGCCGGTGATCATGATGGTGCGGATGCCCATGCGCCGCAATTTGTCGAAGCGCTCGCGGATTCCGCCCTTGACGATGTCCTTGAGGTGCACGACGCCCAGCAGCTTGCCGTCCTTGGCTACTGCGAGCGGTGTGCCGCCCGACTTGGCGATCTCATCTGCGATGGCATTGATCTCGCGAACGGCCTCCTGGCTTGGGACCGAGCGAGCGGGACGCGCAGCACCCGCCTGCGTGCCGCCGAGGAAGGCCAGAACCGCGTCGACCGCGCCCTTGCGAATCCAGGACTCACCGATCTCGACACCGCTCATCCGGCTCTGCGCCGTGAACGGGATGAAGTTGGCGTGAATCTCGCCGACCTCGCGGCCGCGGATGCCGTATTTCTCCTTGGCGAGCACAACGATCGAGCGGCCTTCCGGGGTCTCGTCGGCGAGCGAGGCAAGCTGCGCCGCGTCGCCGAGTTCCCGCTCGGTCACGCCGCGGATCGGACGGAACTCCGTCGCCTGGCGGTTGCCAAGCGTGATCGTGCCGGTCTTGTCGAGCAGCAGGGTGTCGACGTCGCCCGATGCTTCGACGGCGCGTCCGGACATGGCCAGCACGTTGAAGCGGACGAGGCGGTCCATGCCGGCAATGCCGATCGCCGAGAGGAGCGCACCGATCGTTGTCGGAATCAGCGCGACGAACAGTGCCACGAGGACGGGGATCGGGATCGCCCCGCCCGCATAGCTCGTCAAGCCGGGGATCGTCGCCACTGCGATCAGGAAGATCAGCGTCAGGCCGGCGAGCAGCACGTTGAGCGCGATCTCGTTTGGCGTCTTCTGGCGCTCCGCACCTTCCACCAGCTTTATCATGCGGTCGAGGAAGGTGGAGCCGGGCGCGGCCGTGATGCGCACGAGAATCCAGTCGGACAACACCTGCGTGCCGCCTGTCACCGCCGAGCGATCGCCGCCGGATTCGCGGATCACGGGCGCCGATTCGCCGGTGATCGCCGCCTCGTTGACGGAAGCAACACCCTCGATCACTTCGCCGTCGGACGGTATGACGGCGCCCGCCTCGACCAGAACGACGTCGCCTAGCTTCAGGCTCGTGCCCGGAACACTCTCGTAGCTGGTCTTGTCATCTCCGGTCAGGCGCTTGGCGCGGGTTTCGGTCCGCGTCCTTCTGAGCGTGTCGGCCTGCGCCTTGCCGCGGCCCTCCGCGACGGCCTCGGCGAAATTGGCGAACAGGATCGTGAACCAGAGCCAGAGGATGATCTGGAAGGTGAAGCCGAGGTTTGCTCCGCCGACCGCCAGGTCGCGCAGGAAGAGGATCGTCGTCAGCGCGGCAACCACTTCGACCACGAACATCACCGGGTTCTTGATGAGCACCCGGGGATCGAGTTTCCTGAAGGAAGAGCCGATTGCCGGTCCGATGATCTTCGGGTCCGCCAAAGATGAGACCGGTATCCGCTTGCTCTGGGTGGTAGTCGCCATCAACGTCACTCCGTCGAATCGGAAAGGAGATTCTTGCTGGACCGCCCGCGGGCGGCGTGCCGGTCGGCCCGGCGGCGGACCGGAACGGAGGCTTCGCCTCCACCCGATCCTGAAAAGCGCATGTGCGCTGCGAGTGCCGCGACGAGTATCGCAGCCGAGGACATGCCGGTGACGGTCATCGGCGCGCCCTTAGAACCGCTCGGGCCGCAGGAGGGCATAGGTGAGATAGACCAACAGGCCGAGTGTCACGATGCCCGCCAGGGAATAGTCGAAGATCATCAAAGCCTCCTAGGAGCCGTGCAACCGGAACGTTGCGCCGTCCGGAACGAGCCGGCACGGCAAGAGCGAAGCTTCACTCGGCATACGTTCAGGCGCGGACCAAAATTCGGCGTCCGGGAATCGTTATTTGCCGGGATGGAGAGAACGCACCTTTGGACCGCCATTCGATGGGCGGATAGCTACTGCCCGGCGCATATGTTTTCGAGGCGGACGCAGATCCTTCGTTATAGGAATCTCATATAGAACCGTCGACAGTTCGACGGCGCCTCATCATTGCCTGCAGTGTCCGAATGGCACCGGATGGCAATGTGCGCGGCCTCGTCTCGGCGGCGCGCAGCTGCCGCCGAACGCCGAGGGCGGGGTTGTGATTGTCGCTGGTGTCAGCCGATACTCTCGATGCCGTCTGTTCCGCTTGCGCCAGACATACCGCGATCCTGCCAAGGGTCGCCTAGTCCGATCTCAGCCCACAAATCAGATGCGGCTACAAACCGCCGGGATCACCGTATCAAGGTGGTCCCGGCGCGCTTGTCTGCTGTTTCATGCCGCGATTTCGAGCACGATCTTCGCTAGCAGTTCGGGCTGGTCGACCATGAGTCGTGTCCGGCCGCGATCTCGATCATCTGAAACTGTCCGTCGGCCTTCACATTCTCGAGCGAGATCTGGAAGATTGGCGCAATCGTGCGTCGTGTGCAGCGGACGCAGGTGCGGCGCGGGAGCGGGCCGGGACCGTATTTGGCCGGCTGCGTGTGGGTGGCGATCGGATGCGGCCTCAGATGCCTGTCCACCCAAGCCGCATCGTCGCCCTTGAGGCCGAACGCGGCGGCCGGCAGCGGCGGTATGTTCCACGACAGATCGGCGGCGGCCTTGGCGTTGAAGTCGTTGGCGAAATCGGCTCCGCTATCGACCTCTTCGCCCCGGCCGAGTGCGCAAACTACTTCAAGGCAGCCGGCTATGAACCAGAATAGACAGGACGTGCTCTAGCCTGCGGCGGAAGGCGTTGTGACGTTCTGTCACTCCAGGCACATCGGGATGCGGGGACTGCCTGGCTATTTTCATTTCAGATGGCGCAGTTCAGCGACGATCTGCAAGGCCAACAATTTCGAATAAGTCCTGGATTGCGGCACGCCGCCGAGCTGGATCCAGAGCCCTTCCTGCCCGGTCGGGCGCCAGGCGCGACGGATTTCGCCGCCTTCGTCCCAGCCCCAGACCATGCCCACCTTGTCGGCGACCTCGTCGCCGAAATACTCGCGGATGTCGACCTCCTGGTTGTGATAGCCCGTGGCCAGCACGACGACGTCGGCCTCCAGCAGTGCCCCATCGTCCAGCCGTGCGCCATGGGGTTCGTAACCGGCGATCCGCTCGTTCTGGATCAGCTTGATGCGGCCGTCGACGATGTATTCCGACGCGCCGACATTGAGGTAGTAGCCACCCCCGCGGTGAATGTAGTTTGCGAAATAGCCGCCGCCCAGATAGCCGGCGTGCGTCCGGAACCCGACCTTTTCCAGCCCCGCCAGCAGGTCCTTGTCCATCTCGCTGACGATGCGCGAAAAGTCGCGATAGCTGGAGATCGTCGCGTCGAAGTCGTTGGCAATCGCGACGACATCGATCTCGTCGATGGGGCGGCCCTCCTTGTAGAGCGCGTAGATAAGGTTCGCCGGATCGATATTGACGACGGTGGTGGGGCTGCGCTGAACCATCGTCACGTCGCAGCCGCGCTGATGGAGTTCGAGCGCGATGTCGTGACCGCTTGTGCTGGTTCCGACGACGAGCGCGCGTTTGCCGCGGTATTCGTCCGTCGGTCGGACGTCGGCCGAATGGGCGACAGTGCCTGCGAACTGGTCGAGGCCCGGCAGTGCGGGGATCTTCTTGCGGCCCGACACACCGCCCGTCGCCATGATGACGTGCTTCGGCCGGACGATCCGTTCCGCGCCGTCGGGCATGTTCAGACGAACGGTCCAGTTGCCAGCGCCCTCGTCACGTTCGGCACCCAGGAAGCGGACGGAGGTCCAGACAGGCAGTTCCATCGCCAGCGCATAGAATTCCATCCACGCCGCATACATGTCCTTCGGCAGATAGGTCGGCCAGGTCTGCGGATAGCTGACATAAGGAAAGTCGATCGTGTCGATCTCGTTGTGGAGTTGCAGCGTGTGATAGCGGTTGCGCCAGATATCGCCGACCCGTGGCAGGGATTCGATGACGAGCGTGCGCACGCCCATCGCCTTCAGCCGCGCGGCGATCATCAGTCCGGAATGTCCCGCGCCGACCACCAGCGCCTCCGGCTCATCGGTATCGAAGTTGCGGTCCTGCTCCAGCTTGTCGAGCCAGTTTTCGCCCTCGGCCCTCACCTTCACGCGTTCCGGACGATGCTTGCCAATCGCTTCGGGGAAGGAGTCGAGCGACTGTAGCGAGGTCATCAGCCCCCAGGCACGGTATGCCCCGTCCTGCGCCTTCTCCAGCCGGACAAGGGCGCTGCCCGTGCCCAGCGCAGTCAGGAAATGCACGAAGACCTCGAGGACCTTCCGGCCCGAGCGCGTCATGAATTTCGGGGCACTGTAACCGGGGTGAAGCGTGAAGTCGCGCACCCCTTTGGCCCGCCCTTCGAGGATCAGTGTCGACGCGATGACGTGCGGGCCTTTCAGGGCGCGGAAGTCCCACTGATGCGCCAGCAGGTCGCGCCAGTAGCCGTCCGGAGCCAGCAGATCTTCGAGGGCAGATTGATCCGCGCGTTCGAGCGCATCGTTGAACCGGTCCAGCCAATCCTGGGCGATCTGGCGCAGTTGCTCTGGCTCCGCGGCAGCAAATTGGACAGGGCTGTTCATCGGGTTCTCCTCAGTGAAAGGTCCGTCCGCCATCGACCGCGAGCGTCGTGCCGGTGATCAAGGAGGACGCGTTCGAAGTCAGGAACAATGCCGCCTGAGCGACCTCGTCGTCACGCCCGAGCCGGCCGAGCGCGTAGCGCTGCAGCGTCTGCTGCAACTGGTTGTGGTTCGGTAGCAGCGCCGTCATCGGCGTGTCGATGAGACCGGGACAGATGGTGTTGACGCGGATCGCCGGCGCGAACTCCATCGCCAGCGCCTTGCCGAGCGTTATCAGCGCGCCCTTGGACGTGGCATACGCGGCACGGTTCGGGAACGGCGAGAGGCCGGTGGCGGACGACAGGTTGACGATCGTCGAGCCTTCCGAAGCGCGCAGATGAAGTTCGGCCGCGCGGCAGAGCAGGAAGGGCGCGTCCAGATTGACAGCCATCACCTCGCGCCAGCGGGTGGCGGTGATCTCGGCCACAGAGCCGGCGGAATGGACTCCGGCGGCGTTGACCAGTCCGTCGAGGTGCCCGAGCCGGGACACGGCCGCCTCGACCAGACCGTCGATCCGGACCGCGTCGCCAAGGTCGCAGACGAAGGCCTCAGCTCCGATCTCGGCCGCGACGTCCTTGAGCTCCCTCGCCTTGATGTCGACGAGCGCGAGTTTTGCACCCTCCGCTGCGAACAGACGGGCAATGGCGCGGCCGATTCCCTGCGCGGCACCGGTGACCAGCACCGCCCGGCCGGCGAGCCGGTCCGCGGGGGGAGATTGCCGAAGGTGGCGGGGTGTGGAATCAGTCACGCGCCGACCGCCGGTGTCGAAAACGCACCCACGCCGCGCGCCCGCACAGGTACCCGCAGCACCTGCCTTGGCGCGCACAGGTAGAGAATGTTGCGCTTGGGTCCCCCGAAGCACAAGTTGATCACCGGCGCGTCCATCCTGATCTTTCCAAGCAGCCGCCCGTCGGGCGCATAGCAGTGCACGCCGTCGCCGGCGCCCGCCCAGATGCGGCCGTCGTCGTCGAGACGTATCCCGTCGAAGAGACCGACGGATGCCTCCACAACGACGCCCCTATCCGCCAGCGTTCCGTCCTCGGCCAGGTCGAAGCGGCGGATGTGGCACGGATGGTCGGGACCCATCGTGCGGGCGGAGTCCACCACGAACAGGCTCTTTTCGTCCGCCGTGAAGGCGAGGCCATTCGGTTGCACCATGGTGGTGATCACCGCGTCCAACTGGCCGGTGGCCGGGTCAAGGCGGTAGACATGGGCACCGTCCTGTTCGCTCGGTCCGCGATTGCCGAAATAGTCCGTGTTGATCCCGTAGTTCGGGTCCGAGAACCAGATTGTGCCGTTCGATTTCACGACGACATCGTTCGGGCTGTTCAGCCGCCCGCCGCCGAAGCGCTCCGCCAGCACCGTGATGCGGCCGTCGTGCTCGGTGCGGCTTACCCGTCGCGTGCCGTGCTCGCAGGTGACGAGCCGGCCCTGTCGGTCCGCGGTGTTGCCATTGGCATTGTTCGACTGCGCCCGGAACACGCTGACCGTGCCTGTGATCTCGTCGAAGCGCATCAGCCGATCGTTGGGGATGTCCGACCAGATCAGCGTCCGCCATGCGGGGAAATAGCAAGGCCCCTCGTTCCATTTCCCGTCGGCAAAGATCACCTCGGGAACTTCGTGGTGCAGGAACAGGGGCACTGCCGGATCGGTGGTATCATAGGACGTCGTCATGCTGCACCTCTCTGCGCTGCGCGCACGGCGCCGGTGTACCGCGGCGATCCGGCGAAACGCTCGAACATCGCAAGCTGGTGCGACGACACCGCGCCCAGGCCCATGCCGAGGCGGACGATGCGGCGCAGATAGGCGTTGAGCCCGTATTCCCAGGTGAGGCCGATGCCGCCGTGCAGGTGGATCGCGGTCTCCGCGATTTCGCGCGCGGCGCGTGGTACATAGGCGAGCATCACCTCGACGGCGGCCGTCGCAGCTGCGCGAGATGCCCCGTCGTCAGGAGCCGCATCGGCCGCATCGCGGGCGGCAGCGGCATATTCCACCGCGACCCGGATGTTTTCCAGCGACAGATAGATGTCGGCGGCGATGTGCTTCAGCGCCTGGTTGGCACCGATCGGCTGGCCGAACTGCTGGCGGTCCTTGAGGTATGCGACGGACAGTGCGAAGCAGTGCTCGGCCGCGCCGAGCAGTTCGGCGCAGCGCAGGATCGCCAGCCTGTCGGCAAAGGCATCCATCGCGACTACGTGCATGTCGAGCACTGCGACGTCCACTGGGATCCGGCACGACTCGACGATTGCCTCGATGCGTGCGCGGCCGGTCGCCCCGAGGCCGGCGAAGGGCAGGAGCGCCACCCGCGCTCCCCCGCCCATCGGCGCCGCGACCCATTCCCCGGATTTCGGTAACGCGAGAGTCAGTGTGCCGCGCACCCGGCCGCCCTTGTCCCTCAGATTCCCCGAGACTGGCGCAACGATAGCCAGCGTTCCGGCGAGAAGGTCGTCGGCCCTGTCAGGCATCGCACGCACAAGCGGATCGGCCATCAGCAGCGTCTCGGCGAGAGATCCCCCGGCGCCTGCCCGGCCCGCCTCCTGCAGCACGATGGCCGCCTCGACGAGCCCCAGCCCGCTGCCGCCCCGTTCGGGCGCGACCAGCAGGCCGAACACGCCAAGCTCCGCCAGCGCCGCTGTCCTGTCCGCACCGCCGCGCGCGAAGGTGCCGGCCACGGAGGACCGCAGCATGTCCTGTTCGGAAGTGTGCTGGAAGTTCATCGGCCCGACCTCCGTTCGCCGCGCGGCAGGCCGAGCACCCGCTCCGACAGGATGTTGCGCTGGATCTGCGAGCTGCCGGCATAGACGGTCTCGCCGCGCGAGGTGAAGTAGATGCGCCGGAAGCGCTCCGCGATCGGCGACATGGCGTCGAGTTCGGGCCCGAGCAGTTCGACCGCCAGACGCGCGATCTTCTGGTGCAGGCTGCTCCAGAGCAGCTTGAGGAAGCTCGCCTCCTCGCCGATATGCGCACCCGACGACAGCCGGCTGATGAAGCGCATGTTGTGACAGCGCATGATCGACAGTTCGGCCGCGATCGAGCCGATTTCGGCGCGCAGCGCGTCGTTGATCGTATCCGTGCGCAGGGCGTGGCGGGCCAGCGCGCGGAGCTCCTCGCTGAATCGCGCCTGCCGATAGAGCCGTGTTGTCGCGCGCTCGAAGCCCAGCACCTCGACAGCGACGTTCCAGCCCCTGTCGAGCGGCCCGATCAGCGAGTCCTCCTCGACCTCCACATCGGTGAAGAAGACCTCGTTGAAGTGGCACAGTCCGTTGATGTGCCGGATCGGGCGCACCTCGATCCCTGGCGTGTCCATCCGTACGATGAAGAGTGACATTCCCTTGTAGGGCGAGACGTCCATGTTGGTGCGCGCCAGGAGGATGCAGTGGCTGGCGAAATGCGCATAGCTGGTCCAGATTTTCTGGCCGCGTAGGATCCACTTGCCGTCCTTGCGCTCGGCCCGGGTCTTGATCGCCGCCAGGTCCGAGCCTGCGTTGGGCTCGGAAAATCCCTGGCACCAGGTGTCCTCCATGCGCAGGATCCGCGGCACGAAATGGCGCTTCTGCCCCTCGGTGCCGACGCTGAGGATGATCGGGGCGACGAGCTCGCGCCCGATCGTGTTGAGGCTCTCCGGGGCCGAAGCGGCGCCAAGCTCTTCATTGACGATCAGGTCGTCGATTGGATCGCGCCCCTGCCCGCCATAGGCCTTCGGCCAGGCGATCCCGGAATACCCCGCCGCGTGGAGGCGACGCTCCCAGTCGATCATGAAGGCCTGCTCGTCGTCTTCCGACAGTGCCGGCCACAGTCCGCCGTCCGTCCAGGAATCGGGAAGGTTCGCCGCGAGCCAGGACCGGACCTGCGCCCGGTAGGCCTGCTGTTGAGGGGTGAAGGAGATGTCCATGCCGTTCCGATCCGCTCGAATGTCGCCCCACGCGAGCCGCCTCAGCGCCCGACGAAGACCGGCGTGCGCTTCTCGCTGAAGGCGCGCATCGCCTCCTTCGCGTCTTCGGTCTTGCCGAGCTGGATCGTCATCTCCTGCTCGTAGCGGTATCCGTCGCGCAGGCTGAGCTGCTCGATGGTGTTCAGCGACTGCTTGGCGAGCTGCGCCGCGAGCGGGCTGTGTCCCGCTATGCGAATGGCCATGGCCCGCGCCGTCGACAGGAGCTGGTCGGGCAGAACGCAGGCCTCGACGATGCCCAGCCGGTAGAGTTCCTTGCCGTCGGCGCGGTCGCCGGTCAGCATCATCCGCCGCACGTTCGAGCGGCCGAACAATTGCATCGCGTGGCGGCATCCTCCCATCAGCCCGACGGTGACCTCCGGCAGCCCGACGACGGCCGCCTCGGAAGCGATCAGGATGTCACAGGAGGCGACGATCGCGAGGCCGGCGCCCAGCGCCGCGCCGTTGATCGCGCCGATCACCGGCTTGGTGCATTCGCGCACGGAATGATAGCTTTCGCGCGCGCTGCGCTGGTTGTGCCGACGGGCGCCGGGCTCCCAAGTCTTGCCGACCCGCGCCTTGATGTCCACGCCGGCGCAGAAGGCGCGGCCCTCGCCGGTGAGGATCACGACCCGCACGTCGTCGCGGTCCGACAGGCAGTCCATCGCGTAGATGAGCTCCTCCTGCGACAGGTCGTTCTGAGCATTCACGGGCGGGTTGGAAATCGTCACTGTGGCGACCAGATCCGCGATCTCGATCCGGTGGTGGGTTAGGTTGAACAGGTCCATCTGGGCTTTCCTCGTCGTTCTGTCAGTGGTCGCCAGGCGGCGAGAACATCGCGCGCAGGTCGACCTTGCGGATCTTGCCGGCGGCGTTGGCCGGCATGGCGTCGAGGATCTCGAGCCGTTCCGGGTATTTCTGACGTGCGATCCCGGCCTGCGTCAGATGCGCGGCGACCTGGTCGAGCGACAGCGAGGTGTCCGGTTCGAGCACGCAGACCGCGACCATCATCTCGCCCCGCTCGCCGTCCGGCACGCCGATCACCGCGCACTGCCGGACCTGGGGCAACTCGGCCACGAGGTCCTCGACCTCCTTGGCGCTGATGTTCTCACCCTTGCGGATGATGATATCCTTCTTGCGTCCGACGACCGTGACGTAGTTGTCCGCATCGAGATGGCCGAGGTCGCCCGTGCGCAGCCAGCCGTCGGGCGTAAAGGCGGTGCGGTCGAGCCGGCTGTCGACATAGCCCAGAAACACCTCGTCGCCCCGCGACTGGATTTCTCCGATCTCGCCGGGGGCGAGCACGTTGGTCTCGTCATCGAGATCGACGATGCGCACCCGGTTCTGCGGATGGACCTTACCGTCCGTGGTCGCGGCCTTGGCCGGATCGTCGTCGACCCCGCCCGAAATCGTCGGATGCTCGCTGCAGCCATAGGTCCGCATGGCGCCGATGCCGCGCGCCTGCGCCTTGCGGATGAGGCTCGGCGGCACGTCGGCGCCGCCGCAGCGGAAGATGCGCAGCGACCTGATGTTGTCAGCCACCTGCGGATCCTCGAGCAGGCCCTGGAGGAAGGGCGTCGCGCCGACCGTCCAGACGCATTGCTCGCGCGCGATCAGCCTTGCCGCCTCGTGGATGTCCCAGATGTCCAACAGGCAGACTTTCAGTCCCCGCAGCGGCCCGGCGATGCAGGCATAAGCGAAGCCGGTGATGTGCGTCAGCGGCGAGCCCATGAACAGGGTGTCGTCCGGCCCGATATTGGTCGCCCGCAGAACCGACCGTGCTTCGCTGAGAAGCGTGGTCTGGGAGTGCCGCACGCCTTTCGGCTGACCTTCTGTTCCGGACGTGTAGAGATAGAGCGCATCCTTCGTCGGATCGGCCTCGTGAAATCCCGCTGCGCCGCCCTGTACAAGCAGCTCGCGACCGCGGGCCAGAAGGGCGTCGAAGCCCAATGCATCGGGATGGTCTCCACGGCACACGATCATCTGCGCCCCGGTGGTGCGGGCAATCGGCGCGATCATGTCGGCGAATCCGAAGCCCCTGTAGGTCTGCGGCATGAACACGAACCGCGACCGCGCATCCTTGAGCAGGAAGCTCACCTCCCGGCTGCGGTAGATCGAGACGATCGGGTTGCAGATGGCACCGATCCGCAGCGTTGCGAGCGCAATGAGCACCGTCTCGGCCCAGTTCGGCATCTGGTAGCTGATCGTGTCGCCCGGCCGCGCGCCGATATCGATCAGCCCGAGCGCCAGCGCCTCTGCGTCGCGGCAGAGCTCCGCATAGCTCATCCGACCGTCGGGATGGACAAGGGCCGTGCGCGACGGCGCGTCGCGACGGTGGATGTCCAGATACCCCCACAGCGTGCGTGGGGCGGGAGGCATGTGCGAAGCTGCCTGGCTGCTCATAGGTTGTGCCCGGCGCCCGCGATCTGACGCGCCGACGAGGCGGACATGACGCGCGGCGGGTTCAGCATGCCGCCATCCGCCAGCAGCACCTGCCCGGTGACATAGGACGACTGGTCCTGGACCAGGAACAGCGCCAGCCCGGCGATGTCCGCCGTGGTTCCGGCGCGCTGGAGCGGCGTATTGCGCTCCACCTCGTGCCACTGCTCGGCGGCAAAGCGCTCGACCATGCGCTCGGTGCGCACATAGCCCGGCGCGATCGCGTTGACGCGGGTGCCGCGGTGGCCGACCTCGGACGCCGCGCCGCCGACGAAATGATGCAGCGCAGCCTTGGCGGCGCCGTAGGCGATCTGGTTGGGGAGGCTTGCGAAACCGGCCGACGAGCCGATCAGGACGATAGAGCCGCCGCCCGTCTTCGCCATCCGCTCGGCGGCGACACGGGTGACGTGGATGGCCTGGAAGAGATTGAGTTCGAACGTCCGCCCGAGAAACTCGGCATCGAATTCAGAGAGCGGTCGACCGTCCGACGCCCCAACGATGTCGACGACGCCATCCAGCCGCCCGAAGCTCTGATCGATCGCATTGAAGAGCCCCGCGACCGCGGCCTCCTGGCGGACGTCGGCCCGGAACGGACGGCCTCCGACCTCACCGGCGACCTTCTGCGCAAAATCCATGTCCACGTCGATGCAGGCGACGCGCGCGCCGGCCTGCGCCAAAGCATGACAGGTCTGCCGCCCGATGCCGCGCCCCGCTCCGACCACCGCGACGACCCTGCCGTCCAGCCTCAGCCGGGCGAGGTAGTCGGGCACAGCCTCATCGTCGAATCCACCAAGCATGCAAGGTCCTCCCGAGACATCCAAACCTAGCCGGATTTTACCTACCGATCAATCGGTAGGCTGAAAGATTCATGATCTCTGTATTCCTTTGTTTTCAATAACTGTTTCTTCGCATCCAGCATCTTCGCCCCTGCCACTGGCAACGCTTGGCAACTAACGAAGCCTCTGTCGTCCCCGCGACCACCCGGGCAAGAAAGGGCCTAGAATCCCTGAATATCATAGCAACCTTGATGGTTTACGATCGGAGACTATGCGGCGGGCTTCGTTGACACCCTGCCGGAAAGGCCATAAAGTTAACCTACCAAGCGATAGGTATTGGTCCTGACGAGGATGTGCCGTAATGAGGGTCGCCGTGGCGGATGCAGGAGCCCCATTGGGGAATTGGGAGCCGACAGGCGAAGGCATCGGGGGAAACTCTCGAGCCGGTGAAATCCTGCGCGAGTCCGCGAAGCTGTTCGCCGCGAATGGCTACGACGGGACCTCGATGCAGGACATTGCCAGTGCCGTCGGGATCAAGAAGGCGTCTATCTACCACTTCTTTGCCGACAAGGCGGAGATACACAGCACCATCGTGGTCCTGTCCCTGACACGCCTCACGGAACTCGTGCAGGATCGGCAGCGCGGGCTTGTACGCGCCGCGGATCGGGTCGAGGCTTTCGCGCGCGCCCACGCCCAGCACATCGCCGAGAGCGCACCCTTCTACTTCACCGCCGCGCTTGGCTACAACGAGATCGTCGACCCATCTGCCAAGGCCAAGGTCCAGAGGATGCGCGACGGCTACGAGGAGGCGCTGCGCGGAATCATCCGCGAGGGTATCCAGGCCGGCGAGTTCCGCGAATTGGATGTCAAGCTGGCGGCGCGGGCAATCATCTCTTGCCTCAACTGGATGGCCCGCTGGTGGCGCCCGGACGGACCCGATTCCGCCGAGACGATCGCCTCGGACTACGTCAAGCTGATCATCCGCGGGTTCCTGCCCGGTTCGACCAAATGAACAGAGATTAGGGGCAAGTCCACCGCTCAAGACATATCTTTTGCGGGAACCGCGGTGAACTCAGGTGCCTGAAGTCGGCGCCCGAACATGGCTTCCTTCATGGAAGCCCTCCCATGCGCGTCTCTAAAGCCAGCCAAGGAGCCACGAGTCCTGATTACTCGGTGCTTGCTGGGTGAATGCGCGAAGAGGGACTATTCCCCAATGTCTTGAAATGATTGGCGCACCCGACAGGATTCGAACCTGTGACCTTTGCCTTCGGAGGGCAACGCTCTATCCAGCTGAGCTACGGGTGCGGGCCATGGTCGAAGCGCTTAGGCTTCGAGGTTCCTCATAGACGATAGATCGCGGCGCTTCAACGACCAAAAAGCCGGAGCCCGTCGCTTGCCGCGACGGCTTCACGCGCCGCATCGCCTGCGGAAGCCGGCGAGCCAAGTCATTCCTGTCGCAGACCCGCTCCCTTCGCCTGGCGGTGCGGCGATCGCCGGTGCGCGACCACACGGAACGGGACGTTTCGTGGCATCCACGCTCTTCGAAGTTAACAGTACGGAAATGTCTGCGCACTAGTTTGACGCATCGGAAGGCGCGCCGGCGCCTCGCCGCACGCTGGAGTAGCCAACACGATGTCAGCCAATCCGGATCCCGTCCTCCAGGCCCCGTCCCTCGGCGGGCTTGTGCAAGCGATCGGATCCATCGCCTCGGTCGTCGAGCATCAGCGCGAACGCATCAGGCTGCTCGAAGCCGTGGTGGACAATTTTCCCGGGGGAATATCGCTGTTCGACGAGGACCTCAACATGGTGCTCTGCAATATGCGGCAGCGCCAGATGCTCGACTATCCCGAAGAACTCATGGCGCATGGCTACCCCTCGATGGAGGAGTTGTTCCGCTTCAACGCCAGGCGTGGGGAATACGGGCCGGGCGACGTGGAAGCCATCGTCGCGCGCAAGATGCAGCTGGCACGCAAGCGCGAACCGCACGTGTTCGAACGGACGCGCCCGAACGGCTCAATTCTCGAAGTGCGCGGAATGCCGATCGCCGGCGGCGGCTTCGTCACGATCTATCTCGACGTGACCGAACAGCGCCGGGCGCAGGCGATGATCGCGCATATGGCGCATCACGATGCCCTGACCAAGCTGCCGAACCGGATGCTGTTCCGCGACCGGCTTGAGCAGGCGGTCGCGCTCGCCTCACGCGGCGCGGTGATGGCGCTGCACTACCTCGACGTGGACGGGTTCAAGCCCGTGAACGACAGTCTGGGCCACAAGGCGGGCGACGAGCTTCTCGTCGCCATCTCCGAGCGGCTGCTCGGAACGGTACGCAAGCACGATACGGTGGCGCGCCTCGGCGGCGACGAGTTCGCCATCGTCCAGACCGGCATCCGCGAGAACAGGGACGCGGTGAGCCTGGCGAGCCGGGTGATGAAAGCCATGGCAACGCCGTTCCCGATCGGCGGTGGAACCGTATCGGTCGGTGTCTCGATCGGCATCGCCGTCGCCCCGAGCGACGGGCTCGACCCGGACGACCTCCTGCGCAAGGCGGACGCGGCGATGTATGCGAGCAAAGGCTCAGGGCGCTCGCGGATCAGCTTCTTTCAGGCGGCGCGGGCCGCCTGACGGCCACTCTGCCGCCAGCTTCTATTTGTCGACACCGCCCCAGATCGCCTCGGCGGTCCTGACGACGAGATCGAGCTTGCGGCGCTGGTCGTCGACCGTGATCCTGTTGCCTTCCTCCGTCGATGCGAAACCGCATTGCGGCGCGATACCGAGCTGGCCGAGATCGGCGAATTTCGACGCCGCGTCGAACTTGCGCTTGAGATCGTCCAGATTCTCCAGGTCGCCCGTCTTGGTGGTGATGAAGCCGGGCAGCACGCGCTTCTTGCCCTTTGGCAGGAGGCGCAGCGGCTCGAGCCCACCGGCGCGATCGGTGTCGTATTCCATGAAATAGACGTCGACTCCCGTCTGGTTGAAGATCGCGTCGGCGGCCGGATCGTAAGCGCCCTCGGCGGCGTAGGTGGAGACGAAATTTCCCCGGCACATATGCATCGCGATCAGCATGTCCGCGGGGCGGTCCTTGATCGCCTCGTGCATCATCCAGGCATAGCGCTCGATCAGCCAGTCCGGATCCTGGCCCTCGGCCTGCTTTGCAGCGCGGTGCTTGGGATCGCACAGATAGGCGAAGAAGATGTCGTCCATCTGCAGATAGCGGCAGCCCGCGTCGTAGAACGCCTTCACCGCCTTGGCATAGGTCTTCGCTAGATCCGCGAACAGCGCCTCGGGATCGTCGCGATATTCCTTCGGATGGATGTCCGCCTTGGCGACGCGGAAATGGCAGCAGGACGGACCGGGGATCGAGATCTTCGGCGTCACCTTCGTCACCGAGGCAAGGTATTTGTAGTGCCCGAGCATCGGGTGATCGTCGGGAAAGTCGAGCTTCTCCTTGATTGTCGGGAAGATCGGCCGCAGCTTCACGCCGTGGAACTGCACGCCTTCGTCGCGCTCCTCGAGATCGAGACCGGTCAACTCGCCCATAAAGTCGTAGTGCCAGAAGGAGCGGCGAAACTCTCCGTCGGTGACGGCCATGAGGCCCGCCTCCTCCTGCTGCCGGACGGCTTCGCGAATCGCCTCGTCCTCGATCGTGGCCAGTTCCTCGGCGGACATCTTCTTGTCTTCGAAGTGCGCCTTGCGCGCCAGCTTTACAGTCTCGGGCCGCAGGAGGCTGCCGACATGGTCCGCGCGATAGGGTGGGGTGGGCATGGCTCCTCCTTGGAGTTTTGTACTGTCCGGCATCAGGACGGGGGCGCGGAAGCTGCCATACAATCCCGGCGCTGGCAATTCGCTGTATACAGCACGAAGGACCTCAGGAAGCGGATTCATACAGGCGACGTGACGGGAACGGCGCGCAGGCTCGAGAGGTCTTCCCTGCCGACGCACCACGCCCTTAGCGTCGCGAAAACAGACTCGCGGATACGAAAACAGCCCGCTATGCTGGATATCGAGAAGGCGGAGGGGCCGGGATGAAGCGAGGATTGTATACCGATATCCATATTTCCTCGGGCTTCAAACAAGGCCATTCCCAAATTCGTTCTTTTGTATAACAATCGGCCATCTGTTCAGGCCATCCACGGGAGGAAAATGCAATGACCAGACTGACACGCATGCTGCTGGGCGCAACGGTGGCGCTCGGTGCGATCACCGGCGCCGCGTGGGCGCAGGACGCCACGCTGAAGTTCCACCAGATGCTACCCCCACAAGCGACCATTCCGTCCAAGGCTATCAAGCCCTGGATCGAGAAGGTGACGAAGGAATCGGGCGGGAAGCTCAAGATCGACCAGTTCGACGCCATGGCGCTGGGTGGGAAGCCGCCGGAGCTGATCGACCAGGCCAAGGACGGCGTCGTCGACATCGTCTGGACCGTCATCGGCTACACGCCCGGCCGCTTCCCCTCGACGGAAGCGTTCGAGCTGCCATTCATGATGACGACGGGCGAAGCGACGTCGCGCGCGATTCAGGAATATTGCGAAAAGAACTGCATGGACGAGTTCAAGGACTGGAAGGTCATCGCCTGGCACGCCCATGGCCCCGGCCTCATCCACTCCAAGAACCCCGTCACCAAGCTGGAGGACATGAACGGGCTGAAGATCCGCGGCGGATCGCGCGTCATCAACCAGATGCTGGAAAAGCTCGGCGCCACGCCGGTCGGAATGCCAGTGCCGGCGGTGACAGAGGCACTGTCCAAGGGCGTGATCGACGCGACCACGATCCCGTGGGAAGTTACACCGTCGCTGAAAGTCAGCGAACTCGTGAAGAATCACACAACCTTCTCCGGCAAGAATGGCCTCTACACGCAGACCTTTGTGGTGGCGATGAACAAGGCCTCCTACGACAAGCTGCCGGACGATCTGAAGAAGGTGATCGACGCCAATTCCGGCATCGAGACCGCGGCCTTCTTCGGCCGGGCTATGGATGAGGGTGACAAGCGCGGGCTGGGGATCGCCGAGAAGCTCGGCAATAACATCATCACGCTCGATGAGGCCGAGACGCAGCGCTGGAAGGACGCGGCCGCGCCGATCGTCCAGGCATGGGAGGCGGAGATGGACGGCAAGGGCAAGAACGGCAAGGCCCTCGTCGAGGAGGCCCACGCCCTTATCGAGAAGTATTCAGCCAGTAAGTGACGGCTGGGAAATACAAGGAACCGGCCGCGGCAACGCGGCCGGTTTTCTCATGCGCATCCCGCGCGGCTTGACCGGCCACGGGCGCCGACCGATAGAGGCGGTGGCCCGACGGATATGGCCGTGGCGAACCGGGGAGAAAGGTCGATGAAGCGCTCGGAGGTCAACCGCATCCTGCGCGAGAGCGACGCCTTCATGCGGGCACACGGCCAGATCCTGCCGCCCTTCGCCTACTGGTCGCCGGACGAAATGCGGGCCAGGCGTAACGACATCGCCGGTATCGTCGAGCGTCGCCTCGGCTGGGACATCACCGACTACGGGCGTGGCGACTTCGCGCGGCGCGGTCTCTTCCTCTTCACCGCGCGCAACGGCGATGCGGCCGATCTGCGCAAGGGACGCGGCATGCTCTATGCCGAGAAGATCATGATCTCTCGCAAGGACCAGGTGGCGCCGATGCACCGTCACAACGTCAAGGCGGAGGACATCATCAACCGCGGCGGCGGCGTGCTGGCGATCAAGCTGTTTGCCTCCGGGCCGGATGGACTGATCGACCGGGGCGAAGACGTGACCGTGCCGACCGACGGCGTGATGCGGACTTTTTCGGCCGGCGGCATTCTGCGCCTGTCGCCGGGCGAAAGCGTCACGCTGCTGCCGGGTGTCTGGCACGCCTTCTGGGGCGAAGACGAGGACGTGCTGATCGGCGAAGTCTCAACCGTCAACGACGACCTGACCGACAACGTTTTCGCCGAGCCGATCGCCCGCTTCTCCGAGATCGAAGAGGATGAGCCGCCGGTCCATCTGCTCGTCTCCGACTACGACAAGTGGCTTGCCTGACGCATGAACGAGGCGGGCCTTTTCGCTACGATCATGGCGCGGGCCAGCGGCCGCGAGCGGCTGATCGTGGCGATTGCCGGAGCCCCGGGCTCGGGCAAGTCGACGCTCGCGGAGCGGCTTCGCGACAAGATCGAGGCGTCGGGCGAACGCGTCGCGGTCGTTCCGATGGACGGCTTTCACTTCGACGACCGGGTGCTTGTCGCGCGCGGACTTCTGACACGCAAAGGCGCGCCCGAAACCTTCGACTTCGCAGGCTTCCGTCACCTCATGTTGCGTCTGCGCGCGCGGGAGGCGGATGTCGCGATCCCGGTCTTCGACCGGTCGATCGAGATCGCGAGGGCGGGCGCCGCCATCGTGCCGGCCGAAACGCGCATCATCCTCGCCGAGGGCAATTATCTGCTGCTCGACGAAGCACCGTGGGACAGCCTCGCCGGCGCCTTCGACCTGACCGTGTGGCTTGACGTGCCGGTGGACGAACTCGAACGCCGGCTGGTGCGGCGCTGGCTCGACCACGGCTTTGCGCCCGACAAGGCCCGCAACAAGGCGCTGTCGAACGACATCCCCAATGCACGGCGCGTCGCCGCCGGCAGCAGGAAGGCGGACTTCACGTTGTAGCTACTGCGTGCCGCCGAGGTTCCAGCCGCGGCCGCGCGCACCCATCATCTCGTAGCCGTCCGCCGTTACCGCGATCGTATCCTCCAGCTTGATGAAGCCGCGCGACGGGTGGAGCATGGTCGTTTCGACCGATATCACCATGCCCGCTTCGAGCGGCTTGTCGGCGTCGATACCTTCATAGGCCACGGGATGGTTGGTCATCAGGAACGGCGCCTCGTGGCTGATCAGGCCCATGCCGTGGGCGAAGAAGTCGGTGTAAGCGGCGACCTTCGACGCCTTCAAAACCTGTTCCGCATGTGTAATGAAGTCGCCGCCACGCGCGCCAGGACGGATGTGTGCGAAAGCCGCCTGCTGCACCTGGTCGATCTCGGCAAGCAGGTCCTGCAGCTCGGCGTCGGGTTCGCCCAGCACGGCCATGCGGCAGAGGTCGCCGATATAGCCGTGATAATTGCCGCCGGAATCGAGCGACATCACCTCGCCCCGCCGCCAGGTCTGGGGCGAGACAGCCCGGTTGTGGCTGGAGCCCAGCGTGATCAGCGTATAGTCGAAGGTCAGCCCGCGATTCGTCTCCTCGCGGCGCAGCCGTTCGACGATGTCGCCCTTGGACGATCCTTCGCGCATGGCCGCGAAAGCCGCGAGCATGGAATCCGTAATGAGTTCGGAGGCAAGGCGCAGCTTCGCCAGCTCTTCCGGCGTCTTGATCGCGCGCAGCCGCTCCAGCATGCCGGTGGCATCGACGAGCTTCGGATCGCCGAGTTCGGCCTGCAGCGTTGCCCAGGCATCGTGCGGCACGAAGGCTGGTTCAAAGCCGATGCGCGCACTGGCCAGACCAATATTCTTCAGATGCGCGGCTGCCTGCTTCGCGGCATCCACCGAGCCCCAGCAATTGGCGAAGACGGACGGCGTCCAGAACGGGTTTACCTGCTGCTCGTGACCTTCCATTCGGTTGCCGACATAGGCGGCCTTGTCCGGACTGCCTTTGGCATAGACGACGACGGGCAGGTACCTGCTGTGGCCGATCGCATCCATCGCGTGGAAGAAGATGTAGCGGTAGCCGCCGAGCAGATACTGTACGTTGTGCTTGGACGTCACGAGCAGCGCGTCGATGCCGGCCTCGTCCATCAACCGGTCGAGCTTGTCGTGATCGAAAGGCGCGCCGGCGGCTAGCGACTTCGCGGGCGATACGGTCATGGCTTCCTCCCATCCTCGTTTTCCGTTTCTAGACCGAAGCGCGGCAGAAGGAAACTGGTCCAACCAGATGATCGAACCAAAGGCGTGTTCGCCAAGGGTTGGCAATCGCTTCGTCTTCGCTAACATGGCGGTTCATCGTGCCGGACATGGCGGCACACATTCGGGAGGTTCATTGATGAAGCATATCGGAGCGCGGCTCGCGGCCGCCGGAGCAATCGCATTTTCGCTGGCGACGGGTGGGGCCGCGCGGGCTGAGGAGTTCATCAACGTGCTCGCCGGCGGCACCTCGGGCGTCTACTACCCGCTCGGCGCGGCACTCGCCAATATCTACGGCGCCAAGATCGCGGGCGCCCGCACCCAGGTGCAGGCGACCAAGGCATCGGTCGAGAACCTGAACCTGCTGCAGCAGGGCAAGGGTGAGATCGCCTTTGCGCTCGGCGATTCCGTCAAGTTCGCCTGGGAAGGCAACACGGATGCCGGCTATCCCGGCAAACTGGACAAGCTGCGCGGCATCGCGGCGATCTACTCCAACTACATCCAGATCGTGGCCAGCCAGGAGTCCGGCATCAAGACGCTGGCCGACCTCAAGGGCAAGAGCCTGTCGGTCGGCGCGCCGAAGTCGGGCACGGAACTCAATGCCCGTGCGATCCTGACGGCGGCCGGCATGACCTACGCCGATCTCGGAAAGACCGAGTACCTGCCGTTCGGCGAGTCCGTCGAGCTGATCAAGAACCGCCAGCTCGACGCGACGCTGCAGTCGGCCGGCCTCGGCGTCGGCTCGATCAAGGACCTCGCCTCGTCCGTCGCAATCACGGTCGTGGCCGTGCCCAAGGCGGACGTCGAGAAGATCGGCAGCCCTTACCTCGCCGCCACCATTCCCGCCGGTACCTACAAGGGCCAGGATGCGGACGTGGAGACTGCCGCTGTCGGCAACTTCCTGATCACGCATGACGGCGTGTCGGACGAGACGGCCTACCAGATGACCAAGCAGCTGTTCGAGAACCTGCCGGACATGGTCGCGGCGCACAATGCGGCCAAGGCGATCGACATCAAGAAGGCGCTGGACGGCATGCCCGTTCCGCTGCATCCGGGCGCCGAACGCTACTACAAGGAAAAGGGCCTGATGTAAGGTCAGACCGGGACCGGCCTGCGCTTCGCGGCCGGTCCATCATCTGCATGTCCACGTTCCGCACGGAGCCCGTCTGATGACCACGGTAGCTTCCCCAGGCGCCGCTCCGCCGGCGGTCGACATGCACGATCCTCTCGGCGCCGGCTTTCCCGCGACGCGGGAAGGCCGGCTGCTGTTCTGGCTCGCGGTCGTCTTCGCGCTCTACCAGATCGCGACCGCGGCGCACTTGATCAGCCTGTCGAGCCAGGTGGTGCGGGCATTCCACGTCGGCTTCCTCCTGCTGCTCGCGTTCCCGCTCGCCGCCACGGCCCGCAACGCGGCACCGATCTGGCGCACGGCAGCTTGGGGTCTCGCGGCGATCGGTGTGTTCGTCGCGCTCTACCAATGGTGGGAATACAACGGGCTGATCCTGCGCTCGGGCGATCTGCTGACGCGCGACATCGTCGTCGGCTGCGTGGCGCTTGCGACGGTTTTCGCTGCCGCCTGGCTTGCGATGGGGCCGGCACTGCCGATCATTTCGGGCTTCTTCCTCGCCTACTGCCTGTTCGGGGAATACCTGCCCCGCCCGTTCGACCATCGCGGCTACGACCTGTCGCAGGTCATCGACCACATGGCCTTCGGCACCGAGGGGATCTACGGTATTCCGACCTATGTCTCGGCGACATATATCTTCCTTTTCATCCTGTTCGGCTCGTTCCTCGAGAAGGCGGGGATGATCAAGCTGTTCACGGACGTCTCGCTCGGGCTCGTGGGCCATGCCCGCGGCGGGGCAGCGAAAGTGTCGGTGATCTCGTCGGCATTGATGGGAACGATCTCGGGTTCGGGCGTCGCCAACGTCGTCACCACCGGCCAGTTCACCATCCCGCTGATGAAGAGGTTCGGCTACCGGGCGGCATTTGCCGGCGGCGTCGAGGCGACGGCCTCAATGGGCGGCCAGATCATGCCACCGGTGATGGGCGCGGTGGCCTTCATCATGGCCGAGACGCTGGGCGTCGAGTATTACGAGGTCGTCAAGGCGGCGATCATCCCGGCCATCCTCTACTTCGCCTCGGCCTTCTGGATGGTCCATCTCGAAGCCGGAAAGCACAATCTGCTCGGGCTGAAGCGGTCAGAACTGCCGTCTGCCATGGCAGCGCTCAAGGCGGGCTGGTATCTCATCCTGCCGCTCGCGGTTCTCGTCTGGCTGCTCTTCTCCGGCTACACGCCGCTCTTCGCCGGCACGGTTGGCCTGGCCCTGACGGTTCTGCTGATCCTCGGCGCGACGGTTGCGCTTGGACTGCCCAATACGGTGGTGCGTACGGTTTTCTGGATCGGACTCGGGCTGGTGGCGGCGAGCTTCTTCCGCTTCGGCATCGGCGCGATCATGGCGGCGGTCGCAGTCCTGATCCTCGTCAACCTCGTCGTGGCCGGCGGGCGGGACACGCTCGCCGCCTGCCGCGATTCACTCGCCGACGGGGCGCGCAATGCGCTGCCGGTCGGCGTCGCCTGCGCCGTGGTCGGCATCATCGTCGGCACGATGACCCTGACGGGCGTCGCCAACACGTTCGGACAGTTCATCGTCTCGGTTGGCGAGAACTCGCTGTTCCTCTCGCTGCTGCTGACGATGGTCACCTGCATCTTCCTCGGCATGGGCATCCCGACGATTCCCAACTACATCATCACCTCGTCGATCGCGGGACCGGCGCTCCTCGACCTCGGCGTGCCGCTGATCGTCAGCCACATGTTCGTGTTCTACTTCGGCATCCTCGCGGACCTCACCCCGCCGGTGGCGCTGGCGTGTTTCGCCGCGGCGCCGATCGCCAAGGAAAGCGGGTTCCGGATCTCGCTCGAGGCGATCAAGGTCGCCGCCGCCGGCTTCGTTATCCCGTTCATGGCCGTCTACACGCCGGCGCTCATGCTGCAGGACGGCGGCGCGCTTGCCGCCGCGATCGGTTACTGGCCGGCGGTCGCCTATATCGTCGTCAAGACGACGCTCGCCATCGCGCTCTGGGGCGTGGCGGTGATCGGCTTCCTGCGGATGCGGCTGGCGCTGTGGGAACGCACGCTGGCGGCCGCGGCTGCCTTTACCCTGGTCGCGGCCCTTCCGGTGACGGACGAGATCGGATTCGCACTGGCGGTGGTGTTCTTCGCGTTGCACTGGTGGCGCAGCCGCGCCGTCGCCGCAAGCACCGCCTGATGCCGATCTGCCTGATCGCCGGCGGCAAGGCGAGCGTGATCGCGGTCGCCTCTTTCACGCTGGCCTGGACACATTCGGTCGAGAAAGTGCGGTGGGAGGAGGACTGGGAGCTTTCCAACGCCGGTCTGCGAATCGTCGAGGCACGCGTGAAAGGCTCAGGCGCCGGAATGGAGGTTCCGGACGGCGCAGTGCTCCGGGATGGGGTCTGGCGCTATGTGCCAAGCCTGCCGCCGCAGAGGGAGCTGCTGCTCGCGCGCTCGGGCGCGACCGTCGGAAGTTGGGAGCTCTGCGCCGAAGGCAGATGCCACGAAATCGGCGCAGCAGCCGATGCGGCGGCGAGAATCGCCGCCTGCACATCTGAACCTACTGGCGACTTGTCCGGCCCCCCTTAAGACGCCGGCTCGCGGGATTGCGCAAAATCAAAGCAATTTCGGCAGGATAACTTTAGATTTGAAGATACACTATCGCCGATCCTAGCGGAGGAGTGCCCATGTTAAGGTCTGTTTCGGTCGTCCTATTGGCCGCCGCCTTGCTCGGCGCGCCCTCGTTGGCGGATACCGCGGCAGCCCAGACGTTGCGTCTGGGCGGCACTGGCGGTGGCATGGGAATGGCGCAGCGGATCGCTGACGCCTATGCGGCAAGCGGCCCTCGAATCGAGATCATCCCAGGCCTGGGCAGTTCCGGCGCGATCAACGCCGTCGCCGACGGCGTCATCGAGCTTGCCATCGCCTCCCGGCAACTGAAGCCGAAGGAGGTCGAGCGGGGTTTGACCGCCGTCTTCTTCGCCCGGACCCCGATTGTATGGGTCACCTCCCACCCGGCGCCGCCCGCACTAGGCAGCGCCGATATCCCGGGCATATTCAAGGCCGTGGCCCCCAAGTGGGCTGACGGGTCCCCGATCCATATTGTCCTGCGTGTCGCGTCCGAAACTGACGTCTCGATCGTCGAGGGGTATTTCCCAGGGTTGGCGGAGGCCTTCGCCGCGGCCAGGCAGCGCCCCGAGATACCGGTCACCGCGACCGACCAGGACAACGTCGCGGTCGCCGAGCAGCTGCCCGGTTCGTTCGTGCATGCCGGCTTGAGCCAGATCGTGACCGAGAACCGCGATCTGAGAATAGTGCCTCTCGACGGCGTGGAGCCGACGCCGGAGAATCTGGAGAGCGGCGCTTACCCCTATGAGAAGCCGTTCTACCTGGTCTATGCCCCCGGCACTGCCGATGCCGCCGGGCGATTGCTCGAATTCCTCCGGTCCGAACAGGGCCGGACGCTCCTGCGCGATGCCGGCAGTCTGCCGGTCGGGGAGTGACGCGTCCCATGGCTCCCATTGGCCTGCGAACTCTCGTCAGCACAATCGGAATTGTGATCGCGCTGTTGGCGGCAGTGCTTACGCCGGCCGGTTTCCTCGCCGACGCCTACAGCGACGCGCGGGATACGTTGGCATTCAAGGCCCGATTCAATGCCAACAGGGTCGCTACCTACATCTATAGCCACGAGGAGCTGTGGCAGTATCAACAGCTCCGCCTTGTGGAGCAGATGCAACTGCCCTCCGACTACGGCAAGCCAGTCCATCAGAAGCTCTATACGTCCGACGGCAAGCTGGTCCTCGAGGACGGCCCCTCGCAGGCCTGGCCCGCGATCACGAGCCGGGCCGACATAACCGTCGGCGGCGCCCCCCGCGGCTACCTCGAAGTGTCTTCAAGCTTCCGCGGCGCGCTGCCCATCGTCGGCATCGTCGCGGCGCTGAGTGCGCTTTGGGGCGCTGCAGTATATTTTGCCGTGAGGACGTTCCCGCTGCGCGTGCTCGACCGCACGATAGGCGAACTGAACGAAGCGCAGCGCGCGCTTGCCGAGCAGAACGAGCGCCTCCGGATAAGCGAGGCACAATTGTCGAATGCGCTGCAGATCGCGCGCACGGGCAACTGGGAATACGACGTCCTGAAAGACTTGTTCATCTTCAACGACAATCTCTACAGGCTCTTCGGCACCACGGCAGCGGATGTGGGCGGCTACACGATGAAACCGGCCGACTATGCGAAGCGGTTCGTGCATCCCGACGATATCGAGGTGGTCGGAAAAGAGGTGAAGGCCGCGATCGAGACGACGGATCCTGGCTACAGCCGTGAGTTCGAGCATCGCATGATCTATGCCGACGGAACGAGCGGCTACATCGCCGTGCGCTTCTTCATCGTCAAGGACGAGCAGGGACGCACCGTCAGGACCTTCGGCGTCAACCAGGACATCACCGAGCGCAAGCGCAACGAACTGGCTCTTGCCGACTCCCGGATGAGACTCGACGCGGCTCTGACGAACATGTCCCAGGGTCTGGTCATGTTCGACGGCCAGGACCGGCTCATCGTCTGGAATCAGCGCTTCGCCGACATACTTCGACTGCCGCCCGAGCAGATGAAGCAGGGCATGACGCTGCGTGAAGTGGTGGCGCTGATTTTCGGCCAGGGTGTCAGGACGACCGAGGAAACGGACGCGATATCTGCCCGGCTGGAAAGCGACACGGCCGGTCGCGTATCCGGCTACCTGGTAGAGCGCGTCGCCGACGGCAGGAGCATTGCCGTCAGCTACACCATTGCGTCGGACGGCGGCTACGTTGCGACGATCGAAGACATTACCGAACGCGAGCAGGCCGAGGCCGAGATCGAGTATCTGGCGCACCACGATGCCCTCACGGGCCTTCTCAATCGCACGTCCTTCTACGCCAGGATCGGCGAAATCCTGCAGCGCTCGGGCCGCTCCCAGGCCATAGCCGTGCTCAGCATCGACCTTGACCATTTCAAGAGCGTGAACGATTCGCTCGGGCATCCGATCGGCGATCTGCTGCTGAAGGCCGCAGCCGACCGCATGAGCGACAGCATTCGCGGCGAGGATTTCGTGGCCCGGCTGGGCGGGGACGAGTTCGCCATCGTCCAGGTTCTGCCGTCCGAGACTCCCCCCGATGTAGCGGCCTTCGCGGCGCGTCTCATCGAGACGCTCATCGCGCCCTATGACCTGTCGGGTCACCAGGTGGTGATCGGCTCAAGTGTCGGCATCGCGCTGTCGCCCGCGGACGGAAACGAGGCGGACACGCTGATGAAGAAGGCCGATCTTGCGCTTTACCGCGCCAAGGCCGACGGCGGCGGCGTCTATCGCTTCTTCGAACCGGAGATGGACGCCCGCATGCAAGCGCGGCGGACGCTCGAACTCGATCTGCGCAAGGCAATCGTCAACCACGAGTTCGAGCTGAACTATCAGCCGATCATCGACGTCAAGACCAATCGGGTCACCAGTTGCGAAGCGCTGGTCCGGTGGCATCATCCGGAACGCGGCATCGTGCAGCCGACAGAGTTCATCTCGGTGGCAGAGGATACAGGACTGATCGTTCCGCTGGGTGAATGGATCCTGCAGCAGGCCTGTGCCGACGCTGCCTCCTGGCCGGAATACATCACAATCGCGGTCAATCTCTCGCCGGCCCAGTTCAAGAGCAGGAACCTCGTTTCGGCCGTCCACAAGGCGCTGGAGTCGTCGGGGCTTCCGGCGGGGCGCCTTGAGTTGGAGATCACGGAACTGGTGCTCCTGCAGGACAACGAAGGGGCCTTCACCGTCCTGCACCAACTTCGCAATCTCGGCATCCGGATCGCCATGGATGATTTCGGCACCGGCTACTCCTCGCTCGGCTATCTGCGCAGCTTCCCGTTCGACAAAATCAAGATCGACCAGTCGTTCATCCAGGATCTGCCGCATCGGGAAGAGAGCCTGGCCATCGTGCGCGCGGTGGTGGGTCTGGGCAGCAGTCTCGGGATTACCACGACGGCTGAGGGCGTCGAGACGCAGGAGCAGCTCACGAGCCTGTCCTCGGAAGGCTGCACGGAGTTTCAGGGATTCCTGTTCAGCGATCCGCGCCCGGCGACCGAAATGCCCGAGATCTTTCGAAGGAAGGGAACCGCGCCGGCTTCAGCGGCCTGATCCTGAGGCTTCCGGAATGGGGGTTCGGAACGGAGCCTGGCACTATGTGCCCAGCCTGCCGCCGCAGCCGGCGCTACTGCTGGCGCGTTCGGGCGCGAGTGTCGAAAACTGGCAGATCTACATCGAAATCTAAGCGGCGTCGGGCGCGGCGGCCGAGATCAGGGCCTGCGCGTTCGGCGAAGCGCCTTCCGGCGGCGGTCAGTGAAACGTGACACGCGCCTCGATCGACGCGCCCCCCATACGGCGAGCGCATGCCGGACCCGGCCCGCGCATGTAGTAGCGCTCTGGCCGATAGGTCGGAGCGACGAATTCGCGGATGGCCACCGCGTAGTGGCTGATGGTTGACCAGAGCAACATCTTACCTTGACCCTGTCCCTCGGAATGTCCCTTCCGATGCGGCGCACCATAGCAATCGAACGTGAATAGCCGGTGAATCCCGCGTTTAACGAATGGACAGAAATCGCCGGATCGTGTCGCCTCGGCGGAAAAAATACGGCGTTTTGCCGCCGCGTATGCGAATCCGCTCACACGGATGGCCAGCGTGGCGAAATGGCAACAGGTCGAAACAGGAACCCGCCGGGCGGGCAGACGTTGACCGCGCAGACCGGAGACGCTCCGGTTCCAAAGGACGATGCAGTCCTTGCTCCACACCAATCAACAGGAAGGGCCAGGAAAATGGGTCTGTTTACGAAGGATATCAAAACGCTGGACGATCTCTTCGTCCACACCCTGCGTGACATCTATTATGCCGAGCAGCAGATCGCGAAGAATCTGCCGAACATGGCGAAGAAGGCGACCAATGCCGAGCTGAGGAAGGGCTTCGAGATGCATCTCGACGAGACCAAGGGCCATATCGAGCGGCTCGAGCAGGTGTTCGAAATGCATGGCGTGAAGGCCAAGGCGGTCAACTGCCCCGCCATCGACGGCATTCTCGAGGAGGCCGACGATATTGCAGGCGACATTGCCGACGAACAGGTGCTGGATGCCGCGCTGATCGCAGCTGCCCAGGCGGTCGAGCACTACGAGATCACCCGCTACGGCACGCTGGTCGAGTGGGCGAAGAAGCTCGGACGCAGCGACTGCGCGGCGGTGCTGGAGAAGAACCTCAAGGAAGAGATCGCCACCGACAAGAAGCTCACCGGCCTGGCCGAGCGCAAGATCAACCTGATGGCGGCCGAGTAGGCGCGCGATCTTCCGATTGTCAAAGGGCCGGCGGCGACTCCGGCCCTTTCTCATGCGTTGCCGATGAGCACTCCGGCCGCGAAGACAAGCCCGCCGCCCAGCACCACCTGGAACGCCGCCCGCAGGAACGGTGTCTCCATGAAACGGTTCTGGATGTAGGCGATAGCCCAGAGTTCGATGAAGACGACGATCGCGGCAACTGTCGTGGCCGTCCAGAAATCCGTGATGAGATAGGGCAGCGCATGGCCGAGGCCACCGACGGCGGTCATGATGCCGGATGCCAGGCCGCGCTTGAGCGGAGATCCGCGTCCCGAGAGCTTGCCATCGTCATGCGCGGCCTCGGTGAACCCCATCGAGATGCCGGCGCCGACAGAGGCCGAGAGCCCGACCAGGAACGTCTGCCAGGTGTCGCCGGTCGCGAAGGCGGCGGCGAAGATCGGTGCCAGCGTCGAGACCGAACCGTCCATCAGGCCGGCGAGACCCGGCTGCACATAGGTCAGGATGAACTGCCGGCGCTCGGCGAAGTCCTCCTCGCCGCGCGCGTCCTCGGTCAGGTATTCCTTGCCGAGGCGTTGGGCCAGCGTTTCGTGCGACTTCTCGGCCGCTGCGAGCGCGCCGAGCAGGTTGCGGGTCGACGCGTCGGAGGTGCGCTTGGCCGCTTCGAGGTAGAAGCGCTCGGCCTGCGACTCCATCTCCTCGGCCATCGCCCTGACCTTGTCCAGGCCCAGCGGACGCACCAGCCAGTCCGGCTTGCGCTCGTAGTAGCCACGGACATGCTCGCGGCGGATGAGCGGGATCCGCTCGCCGAAACGCGCCTGGTGGAGCTCGATCAGCGACGCCCGGTGGCCGTCTTCCTCGGCCGCCATCTGCTCGAACACTTTCGCCGAGTTCGGATAGGCTTCCGCAAGACCGTCGGCATAGGCGCGGTAGATGCGGGCGTCATCCTCTTCCGACGAGATCGCGAGCGCCAGGACTTCCTGTTCGGTGAGCGAATCGAACGACCGGCGGCCAAAGCCGAAAACACGGGAAAGCATGAGTGGAACCGTCTTGTTTAGAATAATTCTAATCTAATGAATGATGCCGATCGTTGCAACCTCGTCGCCGGCGATGGAGCGGCGGTCAGTCGAGCGTTCGCCGGAACCGGAGCAAGGCAAGCGCGGCGTAAGCGGCGATGAAGACGCACAGGATGCCGATCTCGAAGGCGACGGCCGGGAACTCGGCGCCCTTTAGCATGATCGCCCGGACCACGCGCAGGAAATGCGTGAGCGGAAAGAATTCGCCGAGCGTCTGCGCCCATTGCGGCATGCCGCGGAACGGGAACATGAAGCCGGAGAGCATCAGCGATGGCAGGAAGAAAAAGAAGGTCAGCTGGAGCGCCTGCATCTGCGTCCGCGCCATGGTGGAAATCGTGTAGCCGAGCAGCACCAGCGCGAAGACGAAGGACAGGACGGAGAGCAGCAGAAGGCTGAGGCTGCCGACGAAGGGGATGGCAAAGAGAAGCTTCGCCGCAACGAGCACCACCGCGACCTGGACGGCGCCGACGACGAGATAGGGCAGCACCTTGCCGAGCATGACCTCAGCCGGGCTGGTGGGCATGGCGAGCAGGTTTTCCATCGTGCCACGCTCGGTCTCGCGGGTCAGAGCGATGGAGGTCATCATCACCATGGTCATCTGCAGGATGACGCCGAGCAGACCCGGAACGATGTTGTATTGCGAGACGCTTTCGGGGTTGTAGCGGCGGTGGACGATCACGTCGAGCTGGCCGTCCGCCGCCGCGGCAGCCGCCTGCTCCTGGCCCTGCTCGCGCAGCAACGCCCGCGAGGCGACCGTCGACACGGTGGAGATGGCGCCCGACGCGACCGCCGGATCGGTCGCGTCCGCCTCGATCAGGATCGATGGATGGTCCCTGCGGTCGACCCTGCGCGCGAGATCCGACGGGATCGTCACGACGAAAGCAACTTCGCCGGATGACATCAGTTCCTCCGCCTCCGCGGCGGAGCCGGCGATGTAGTCGAACCGGTAGTAGCCCGTCATCTCGAGCGACGACACGATCGCCCGCGTGTATCGGTCGCTGCCGAGCGCGACCAGCGCGGCCGGAAGCTGCTTGGGGTCGGTGTTGATCGCGTAGCCGAAGAGCACCAGCTGGACCAGCGGCACGCCGAGCATCATGCCGAACGTGATGCGGTCCCGCCGCATCTGGATGAACTCCTTGATGAGCATGGCGCCGAGCCGGCCAAGGGAGAACCATGCGGTCACGACATATTGTCCTTGGACCGCGCCATGAACTGGATGAACACGTCTTCGAGGCTGGTCTCGCCCTCCTCGTAGGATACGCCGTCGGCCTTGATCGCGGCGAGCGCCGTCTCCAGCGCAGTGCGGTCGAGGCCGACCACATGAAGCGTTGTGCCGAACGGCGCGACCTGCTCGACACCGGGCGAACTGCGCAGACGGGCGGTGATCTCCTCAAGTCTCGGTCCGCGAACGACATAGGTGAAGAGGCCGGCATTGCGGACAACCTCCTCCACAGTTCCGGTAGCGAGCAACTTGCCGTAGGAGATGTAGTTGATGCGATGGCAGCGCTCCGCCTCGTCCATGTAGTGGGTAGAAACAAGCACGGTGAGCCCGCGCGCGGCGAGCCGGTGGATCTCGTCCCAGAACTCGCGGCGCGCCTTCGGATCGACGCCGGCCGTCGGCTCGTCGAGCAGCAGGAGTTTCGGGCGATGCATGATGCAGGCGGCAAGCGCCAGGCGCTGCTTCCAGCCCCCGGACAGGGTCCCGGCGAGCTGCTTGCGGCGGGTGGTGAGGCCAAGATCCTCCAGCGTGTCGTCGACGAACTTCGCCACCGGCTTCAGCCGATAGAGGCGGGCGACGAATTCGAGGTTCTCGGCAATCGTCAGGTCTTCGTAGAACGAGAACCGCTGCGTCATGTAGCCGACCTCGCGCTTGATGAGCAGGCTCTCGCGGCGAAGATCGTAGCCGAGAACCTCGCCTTCGCCTTCGTCGGGGGTGAGAAGGCCGCACATCATGCGGATGGTGGTGGTCTTGCCCGACCCATTGGGGCCAAGGAAACCGACGATCTCGCCTTCCGCCACGCTCATCGAAACATGGTCGACGACGGTCTTGTCGCCGAAGCGCTTGACGAGACCGTTGACCTCGATCGCGTTCATGGGTCCCGCAACACGACGTCGACCAACTGCCCCGGTTGCAGAGCCTCGGAATTAGCTTCGGGGCGCGCCTCGATCAGGTAGACGAGCTTCTGGCGCCGTTCGAGCGAATAGATCACCGGCGGCGTGAACTCCGGCTCGGGCGAAATGTAACTGACGGCCGCGGTCAGGTCGTCCGGGCAGCCGTCGCAACGCACGGCAAGCTTCCTTCCGACTTCGATACCCGAGAACTGGCCCTCGCCGACATAGAGCTTCAGCTTGACCGCGCCGTCGGGAAGCAGGGAAAGCACCGGCGCGGATGGTCCCGCCACGTCACCGGGATTGCGGATGACGTCGCCGATGCGGCCGGCCGCCTGGGCGACGATGCTGCGCTTGGATAGCCGCCACTTCGCCGTTTCGAGCGCCGCCTCCGCTTGCCGGACCTGGTTTTCGGCGGCGCGGATGGTCTCTTCGCGCGCCGGCAGGCGGGCGACGGCAACATTCGCCTTTGCCTGTTCCACCGCGGCATCCGCCAACTCGAGCGCCGTCTGGGCCGTATCGAGCGCGGCGGGCGTGGCCGCGCCTCGCTTGACCAGATCGGCGGTGCGGGCAAGATCGCGCGCCGCCGCGCGCGCCTGGGCTTCGGCGGAGGCCAACGTCGCCTCGATCACCGCGATCTCCTCAGGCCGCCTGCCGAGCTTCAGGTCGGCGAGCTGCGCCTTGGCCTGATCGAGTGCCGCCGTCGCCTGGCCGACCGCGATCCGCGCGTCCTCGCTCTCCAGTTCGGCAACCACCTGTCCGGCGGTCACGCGCTCACCGCGCCGGACGCCGACCGTCAGCACGTCGGCGATGTCGTTCGGGGCGAGCAGCACATACTCGCCCTCGACATAGCCGACGGCGAGAGGCGCGGGCGGCGTGCAGCCGGGGAACAGGGAGGCTATGAGGGGAAGCGTGCAGAGAAAGCTCATGCGTTCTCCTTCCTGCGGCTTTCCAGAATCGCACGGAGATTGGAACGCGCGACCTCGGTGATCGCCTCGGTTTCGGCCGGGCCGATCGTCTTCCAGCCCATCCGGCGGGAGACGGCCTCCCGGCCGATGCGGAAATAGACGATCTGCCCGACGAGGGTGAATACGGTGAGACGGGTGCGCTCGCTGTCGGGCTCGTCTCCCGTGGCGGCAGACCATATGGCGCAGAGCCGTGTGTGGACCGGTTCGAACACGCCGAAATAGATCGTATTCAGGGCCGCCGTCGGACGGTTCAGCTCGCGCAGGATGAACTGCACGATCTCGCCGCCCTCGGGGCGCGCTACGATGAAGGAAACCATCCGGGACAGGGCACCTTCCAGGATCATCGTTGCCTGCTCCGGCGAGATGCCGGGCGCCGCCTCCGGCACCTCCACCGCGTCGCCGGCGATGCTGCGTATCGTATCCACGATGTGCTGCGCACAGGCTGCGTGCAGGCCTTCCTTGCCGCTGAAATGGTAGGCGATCGAGCCGACATTCGCCTTTGCCGCGGCGGCGATTTCGCGCGTCGTCGTGGCATCGAAGCCTTGGCGACCAAACAGGACGAGGGAGGCCCGGATCAGTGCGAGCCGCGTCTGCTCGGCACCCGACAATTGGGCGGATTCCGGCTTTTCGAGATGCTGGCTCATGGCCAATACTTTAATCAATCGATTGATTAAATGTCAAGTCGATAGGCGATACGCCGTTCGCAGAATTCAGGCTGCTGCGGCCGGCGGCGGCAGTCCCCACGCGCGCCGCGCGAAAAGACATTCGGGATCGCCGGGCATGCAGGCGCGGCAGACATCCGGGCGGATCGCGTAGATCGTGCACGCGGTCTCTTTTCCGATGTCCCCAGACAGCGCGTTGCATCGGGCTCCCGTACAGCGCATGCCGCTCTGGTCGGCGGCGATCAACGCGGGCGGGATCCGCGCGATCTGGTCGTCGTCCTCGAGCGTGAAGCGCGGCCATTGCGACGACGTTGCACAGCACGCGCCGCAGGAAGTGCAGTCGAAGCTGTCGCCGGCGTCCATGCGGCTTCCTCTCGCGGCTTGCCCGGGATGGCGGGCGGCCTGCTGCTCCTCTCGCATGGGCGAGGGAGGCTTCGCAAGCGCCGAACCGCCTTGGGGATCGGACGATCTAGCGATTGGTCAATTGCGGGCCGAGCGTGATCAGCCCGACCGCGACGATGGCGAGAAAGATCCCGACGCTCTGGATCGGCGCGAGTTTCTCGCCGAAATAGACCAGCGCGATCAGGTTGACCGCGACGAGCTGGATCACCGCCGACAGGCTGAAGGCCGAGGCCATGCCGAACTCGCGCACAAGCCGCAGCATGATCAGGTTGCCGAGCGAATAGAGAACCAGGGTGACGACGAGCTTGCCCATGCCGGGCGCGAGCGCCCACTGCTTGGCCATGATCGCCGCGGCAAGGAAGACGAGCGTGGAGAGGCCCAGCTGAAGCAGGCCGGAAATGCTCATGCGAACGCTTTCATGATCATTTCGGTTCAGGCGGGGGTCGGCGCGGCGGGCTGTGGCGCGCGCGACTTGCCGTATCTGACCAGAAGCCAGGAGATCAACGCCCCGACGACGAGGATGCCAAGCGCCAGGAGCGGTCGATACCAGAACCAGGCGAAGGCGATCACGACCGTGCCAACCGCGATGGCGAGCACGAAGGCGACCAGCCCGGTGCCGAGCCGCGCCAGCGAGCCGAGGAAGGGAATGACGTCGAAGATCACACCGATCGGTCCCATGACGAGGCCGAAGCCGACCGCGAGCAGCAGAAGCCCTACGGCGCGCAGCAGCCAGGTGATGAAGGTGTTCTCGGCCACGGCCTCGTCGAACATCTGCTTGGCCGCCACGGTGCCGCGGTCGACCATGAACAGCGAATCGCCTGCCTGGGTCTGGTAGTGGGCGAAGCCGTCGCCCTGCTGCTTGGCGATCACGCTGATCGGCCCGAGCGAGACGAGTTCGTAGGAGATGCGCTGGTCGCCGATCTGCGGCGCGTTCGGATCCTTGCCGAGATAGATGCGCGACTGGACGATCTGCGCGTCGCCCCAGCCGTAGGTCTCCCGCACCTTCTGCGCATCCGCGGCGGTAACAGGCCGCGCTTCTTCCCCGCCAATACGGCTCAGTGTCTGAACGTCGAGACGCCAGGCACCCATCTGCGCCTGCGAAAGGGCAAATGTCTTGTCGCGCCAGCGCATCTCGGGGTTCTGGTGGCCCTGCGGCTGCTTGAAATCCGCGGAATCCTGCGGGCTGTCGGCCCAGCCGCGGCTGTAGGTGTAGGTGGTGACGGTCTCCTCGCCGCCGCCCAGGGTCTTCCTGGTCTCGGACCGGCTCTCTTCCTTCCACTGGAACATTTCCGCGCGACGGATCAGGCTGACGCCGGTCGCCGTGATGCCGAAATCCGGATCGGCGAGCGTCTCGACGGTGGTTACCGTCCCCGACGTGTGGACGAGCCGTCCCTGATTGGCGGGATCGATCGCGTCGGAGGAAACGTCGACGACCGCGCCGGCGCCCTCGGCGAGCGACTGCGCCGTCTGGACCGCCCGCCCCTCGTTCCAGAACAGAAGCACGATCATCGCCAGCACCAGCAGGAAGCCGATGATGACGCCAACGAAGGAGCCCGCGATGCGGCTGAACCAGTCCCGCCGCGTCGTCACGGTGAAAGTGTCGCTCATATCCGTCCCCGTCCACCCCACGCCGGCTAGATCGGCGCACTCGTCAATCTATCGGTCAATCCGTCGATTTGCGCAATTCGGCCAATGCCGGTTGCCGACGCATGCGCAAGGAAAAGCGAACTAGGAGGATCTATTTGACCGAGCCGACCAGCGGGGCAGACTCGCCACGGATCGTCACCCAGCGCCCGGTGTGCTCGCTCGCCTGGCGCTTCAGGAAGCGGTAGGGCGTGTCGGTCCAGAGCTTCACCGCCTCGGACAGATTGTCGAGGATGTAGTCGCCCTTGTCGGTGCGGACGGTGAGCACAGCGTGGCCCTCGCCGTCGGGCTTGCGAACCACGGTGATGAGCAGGTTCGACAGGGAAATGCCCTTGGCGGCGAGCATCCTGCGCTTTGCCAGGACGTAATCCTCGCAATCGCCGACATTGAGCTTGTCCGGATAGGCCCAGACCTCGTCCTTGCCGTAGATATCGAAGTCGTTCATCGGCCTGATCGAGTGATTGGCAAAGGCGTTGACCGACCTTAGCTGACGCATCATGGAACCCGAGAGGGTAACCGGCCCCACATCGCGAGGCCTGATCGAGCACTCGGCCGTATTCGCCTTGCAGAATTCGTAATGACCGATCGGCTGCGAGGTAAGGCCGCCGGTTGCCATCGGCGCAGCGGCCGACGCGAGCGAAGGGACCGCAAACAGGCACAGAGCGGCCGTTGCGAGGCGCATGCGCGACGTCGCGGCTGCCCGGAAGGCGGTCATGAAAGTCCCCGTTCGCCCGTTTCGTTTGTTAATCAAACGTTAAAGGGCATATCCGGCGAAAGTCAATTCGCCCGGCCTCACTCTTCGGGGCATGGTTAGCATGCAGCCGGCCGTCCGATTCACAAAGCCGTGAGCCGGATCGGGAATTCAGACCTTCACCGCCCGTATCGCGCGGGGCTTCGAAGGCACCCGGGTTGCCCGGCCGAAGCTCGACTGGAAATCGACGATGCGCGGCAGGATCTCGGAACGATAGCGCGACCCGTTGAACACGCCGTAGTGACCTACCGCCGGCTGGACGTAATGCACGCGCATGTCGTCGGGGATGTTGCTGCACAGTGTGTGCGCGGCCTTGGTCTGGCCAAGACCCGAGATATCGTCGTTCTCGCCCTCGACCGTCATCAGCGCGATGTTGCGGATCCTCGAGGGGTCTACCCGCTCGCCGCGATGCGTCATCTCGCCTTTCGGAAGCCGGTGCTTCACGAAGACAGCGTCGACGGTCTGCAGATAGAACTCGGCGGTCAGGTCCATGACGGCGAGATACTCGTCATAGAACTCGCGGTGCTTCTCCGCATTGTCCCCGTCGTTCTTCACCAGATGGAAGAAGAAGTCCTTGTGCGCGCTGATGTGGCGGTCGAGATTCATGCCCATGAAGCCGCCGAGCTGCAGAAAGCCGGGATAGACCTGCCGCATGAAGCCGAGGTTCGGCCACGGAACCGTCATGACGACGTTGTCGCGGAACCAGTCGATGCCGCGCTCCTCGGCAAGCTTGTTCACCCCTGTCGGGTTGACGCGGGTGTCGATCGGCCCGCCCATCAGGACCATGGTGGACGGCGCCATCGGATCGCCGCGCGCTTCCATCACCGCGGCGGCGACGAGAACCGGAACCGAGGGCTGGCACACTGCCATGACGTGCGTGTCGGGCCCGAGTTCGTGCAGCATGTCGATGACGTGGTCGACATAGTCGTCGAGGTCGAACTGTCCCGCCGAGAGGGGGATGGTACGGGCGTCTACCCAGTCCGTAATGTAGACCTCGGAATAGGGCAGCATGGATTCGACCGTGCCGCGCAGCAGCGTCGCGTAGTGGCCGGACATCGGCGCGACCATCAGGAGCTTGCGGTCAGGCTTGCGGCCCTTCGGCAGATCCCGCTTGAAATGCAGCAGCCGGCAGAAGGGGGTCGACCAGACGACCTCTTCGGTCACCGCCACCGGCTTCCAGTCGACGATGGTCGAGGTGAGCCCGAATGCCGGCTTGCCGTAGCGGCGGGTCGTGCGCTCGAAGAGCTCGGCCAGGCCGGCCACGGACCTGCCCCAGGGCGTCAGTGCGACCGGATTGAGCGGGTGGGAATAGAGGACCCGGGTTGCATCCGCCATGGCCCGCATAGGCTGGACCGCGGCATGGTTCATTTCATAGAGATGATAGAACATCGAACCCCTTGATGCGCCGGATCGGCTAGGAACGTCGTATGCTGCCCTGCAACAAAGCTAGCAGCAAAACGTTCCAGCGCAACTGGTGGAAGTACGACCTTTGGACAGTTTGCGCGCGAATTATGCGCTATTTTGCCGTTAGTTGCCTAACAAGTAGTCACAAAGGCTGAGCCACCGGAAATCCGTCGCCGAGCGGGGCAATCAGGCGCCTTCGACGATGACCATCTCGGCGGTGGCGTATTTCTGCCGAATCAGCTTGGCTGCCTGATATTCGGGCGAGTTGTAACAGGCCTTAGCAACATCCACCGATTCGAACTCGATCACCACGTTGCGTCCGCGAGCCTGGCCCTCCATCGCGGTGTAGGCACCGCCTCGGGCCAGGAATTTCGCACCGAAGCGCTCAAAGGCCGGCTTGGCTGTCGCCACGTAGCCCTTGTAGCCCTCGGGGTCATGCACGTCGACGCGCGCGATCCAGTAGCCCTTCGCCATGATCAGGTTCCTCCCTGGCTGTTCATTTCGTTGAGGATCGCCTCCGCCGCCGAGCGCCGATCCGGCGCGCCGATGATCGGCCGCGCCACCACCAGATGGCTGGCACCGGCCTTGAGCGCGTCGGCGGGCGTCATCACCCGCTTCTGGTCGCCATGATCCGCACCCGCCGGGCGGATACCGGGCGTCACCACCGCGAGTTTCGGGCCGACGATCCTGCGAACCGCCGACGCCTCCTCCGCCGAACAGACGATGCCGCCCATGCCAGCCGCGAGCGCCTGTTCGGCGCGGCGCAGCACCAGCGTATGCGGATCGTATTCATAACCGGCCTCGATCATGTCCTGTTCGTCCATGGAGGTCAGGACTGTCACGCCCAGCAGGCAAAGGTCCGAGCCCCTGGCTGCCTCGACCGCCGCCCGCATCGCCTTGGGATAGGCATGCAGGGTGAGCATCGACATGCCCATGCGGGCGATGTTCTCGACGCCCTTCGCTACCGTGTTGTCGATGTCGAGCAGCTTCATGTCGAGGAAGACCTTCTTGCCCTGGGCGGCAAGCTCGCGGGCGAATTCGAGCCCGCCTGCGAAGGCCAGCTGGTAGCCGATCTTGTAGAACGACACGGCATCGCCGAGTTCGGCGACGACCTTCTCGGCCTCGGCCACCGACGGCACGTCGAGGCCGACGATAAGCCTGTCGCGCATTCCGGCCCGCACGATCGCGTTCATGGCTCGATCCTCGACGAGTGCAGCCGGGCATGCGTGATCAAGGTGGAACAGAGCCGCGCCATGCCTTTGCGCAGCCGCTCTTCCTTGAAATTCCCGTCCTCGTCGAAGGCTTCGCCCGCGGTCGGTACCGAGACCTGCGGCGCGATGACCTCCATCTGGATGTGGGACAGGACCGCGCGGAGATGGTTAGCGCTGCGGATGCCGGCGAAATGGCCGTCCGAGGACGAGCAGATGGCGACCACCTTGCCCGGATAGATGGTGATCGGCCTGCCGTTGTCGCGATGGATGCGGCTGACCCAGTCGATGGCGTTCTTGAGCAGCGGCGGCATCGAGCCGTTATATTCCGGCGTGCAGATGAGCACCGCGTCGTGAGACGCGATCAGCCGGCCGAGCTTGTAGGCGTTCTCCGGGATGCCTTTCTCGACCTCGAGATCCTGGTCCATGATCGGCAGAGGATAATCGGCGAGCGATATGCGCGTGACTTCGGCGCCCTGCCGGGCAAGCTCCGTCTGGGCAATGTCGGCGGTCTTGCCGCTATAGGCTCCGGTGCGGATCGATCCGGCGAAGACGAGGATTCTCGGCGTCATGACGTACTCCCGACCCGCCCTCCGCTAAAGGGCCAGGCGACGGGAATCAAGTCTCTACGCCCTTGCGCCGCGGCGATAGATCCAGAGCTGTGTCGGCGGGATGTTGCGAACGACGAAATCGAAATGCTCGACGGTGTAATTGCCGCGCCGCGGCGGCACTGGCGAAAGCGGTCCATACGTGAGCTGGACGATCGGACGGCCCGGCGGGATTCTCCCGAGGAGGTCTTCGATGTAGCGCACGCGCTGCTCGACGGGGAAGTTGAGGAGCGGCACGCCGGAGACGACGGAATCGAAGACCATCCCCTTTTCAGGCAGCGTGGCATCGAGGTCGAAAGCATCGCCGTTGATGAAGTTCACGCCCGGCATCTTGCTGCGAAGATGCTCGATGAAATCGGCGGAATACTCGATCGACCAGAGGTTTTGCGGCTTGACGCCGCGGGCAAGGATGGCGCGGGTGATGACCCCGGTGCCAGGACCGAGTTCGAGAACCGGAAGACCGGAATCCGGATTGACGACGGACGCCATCTTGCGTGCCGTGACATTGCTTGTCGGAACGATCGAGCCCACCGCGCGGGGCTTGTGCATCCAGCCGCGGAAGAACTTCAGCTCGTCATCGAATCTCTGCCCGATGGTCTTCTTCAGGCTGCCTGATCGCATCCGCCTCAGCTCCGTGGTCGTCGTGACGCTGGGTTATGCGATCATAACGCGCCAAAAGAAAGACCGAAGCCGCCGCGATGCACAATTTGTCGAGCGAGCCAGAATGGCCCGGCGCCTCACTGGCCGAACGACTCGAAGAAGTCCTTCATGCGCGAGAAAAAGCCGTTCGATTGCGGCGAGTTCTCTGTGGAGGAAATCTGCTCGAACTCCTCCAGCAGCTCGCGCTGGCGCTTGGTCAGGCTCTGGGGCGTCTCGACCGCGACCTGGATGTAGAGATCGCCGACGTTGGGCTGGCGCAGCACAGGCATGCCCTTGCCCTTCAGGCGGAACTGCTTGCCGTTCTGCGTGCCTTCGGTGACCTTCACCCTGGTCTGGGTGCCGTCGAGCGTCGCCACCTCGAAGGTGCCGCCAAGTGCGGCCGTCGTCATCGAGATCGGCACCTTGCAGTAGAGGTCGGCCCCGTCGCGCTGGAAGAACTCGTGCGGCTTCACCGACAGGAAGATATAGAGATCGCCCGTCGGGCCGCCGCGGGCACCGGCTTCGCCTTCGCCGGCGAGGCGGATGCGGGTTCCGTCCTCGATGCCGGCCGGAATGTTGACCGACAGCGAGCGCTCCTCGGTCACGCGGCCCTGGCCGCCGCATTTGCCGCAGGGGTCCTTGATCGTCTGGCCGCGCCCCTGGCATTGCGGGCAGGTGCGCTCGATCGAGAAGAAGCCCTGGCTGGCGCGCACGCGCCCGGAGCCCTGGCACATCGAGCAGGTGACCGGCTGGGTGCCGGGCTTGGCGCCCGAACCGGAGCATTCGGTGCACTGCACCGACGAAGGAACACGAATCTGCGCCGTCTTGCCGGTGAAGGCCTCTTCCAGGCTGATCTCCATGTTGTAGCGGAGATCGGCGCCGCGCTCGCGACCGCCCGAGGAGCGGCGCCGGCCGCCCATCATGTCGCCGAAGATGTCTTCGAAGATGTCGGCGAACCCGCCGGCGCCGGAGAAGCCGCCGCCCATTCCGCCGTTCTCGAAGGCGGCGTGGCCGAACCGATCATAAGCCGCGCGCTTCTGCGGGTCCTTGAGGGTCTCGTAGGCCTCGTTGATTTCCTTGAACTTCGCCTCGCAGGCATCATCCCCCGGATTGCGGTCGGGATGGAACTGCATCGCCAGCTTGCGGAAGGCAACCTTGAGTTCCTTCTCGTCGGCTCCCTTGGCTACGCCGAGAGTCTCGTAGAAATCGGCTTTCATGTCGCCCCGTGTTCGAAAAGCAGTCGAGCGGAAGAATCGCTGTGTCGGCCCCGCATTTAGTAAGCCAGGCGCGCGGATGCCATAGGTCACATGCGCTGGCGCGGCGTTTTCTCGCGATATTGACGGGGAATCAGGCGAGACGCGGGCGTGATGCCGGTCTGCCGGCGGCTGCCGGCTCTATCTTGGTTTCACCCGTTCGATGCAAAACGGCCGGCATCGCTGCCGGCCGTCTGCATGTGCGCCATCCCGGAGGGTCAGGCGGACTTCTTGTGATCGTCGTCGAGATCCTCGAAATCGGCGTCGACCACGTCGTCGCCGGCATCGGCACGGGCATCCGCCTCGGCGGACTCGGCCTGCGAGGCCTCGTACATCGCCTGGCCGAGCTTCATCGCGGCCTCGGCCAGCACGTTGGTCTTGGCCTTGATGTCCTCGATGTCGTCGCCTTCGGATGCCGCCTTCAGCGCCGCGACCGCATCGGAGATCGCGGTGCGGTCACCCTCGCCGATCTTCTCGCCATATTCCTTCAGCGACTTCTCGGACGAGTGGATCATCGCCTCGGCCTGGTTGCGGGCCTCGACCAGCGCACGGCGCTGCTTGTCCGACTCGGCATTCGCCTCGGCGTCCCTGACCATCTTCTCGATATCGGCATCGCTCAGACCACCGGACGCCTGGATGCGGATCTGGTGCTCCTTGCCGGTGCCCTTATCCTTGGCCGAGACGTTGACGATGCCGTTGGCGTCGATGTCGAAGGTGACTTCGATCTGCGGCACGCCGCGCGGCGCCGGCGGAATGCCGACCAGGTCGAACTGACCCAGGATCTTGTTGTCCGCCGCCATTTCGCGCTCGCCCTGGAAGACGCGGATCGTCACCGCCGACTGCGAATCCTCGGCCGTGGAGAACACCTGGCTCTTCTTGGTCGGGATCGTCGTGTTGCGGTCGATCAGGCGGGTGAACACGCCGCCCAGCGTCTCGATGCCCAGCGACAGCGGGGTCACGTCGAGCAACAGCACGTCCTTGACGTCGCCCTGCAGCACGCCGGCCTGGATCGCGGCACCCAGCGCAACCACCTCATCGGGGTTGACGCCTTTGTGCGGGTCCTTGCCGAAGAACTGCTTCACGACTTCCTGGACCTTGGGCATGCGGGTCATGCCTCCGACCAGAACCACTTCGTCGATCTCGCCGGCCTTCATGCCGGCATCCTTGAGCGCGGCCTTCAGCGGCTCCACCGTGCGCTGCACGAGGTCGTCGACCAGCTGCTCGAACTTGGCGCGGGTCAGCTTCATCGTCAGGTGCTTCGGGCCGGTCGCGTCCGCCGTGATGAACGGCAGGTTGATCTCGGTCTGGGCCGACGAGGAGAGCTCGATCTTCGCCTTTTCCGCGGCCTCCTTGAGGCGCTGCAGAGCGAGCTTGTCGTTCTTCAGGTCGATGCCCTGTTCCTTCTTGAACTCCGCCGCCAGGTATTCCACCAGGCGCATGTCGAAGTCCTCGCCGCCGAGGAACGTGTCGCCATTGGTCGACTTCACCTCGAAGACGCCGTCGCCGATCTCGAGGATCGAGATGTCGAACGTGCCGCCGCCGAGGTCATAGACCGCGATCGTGCCGGCCTTCTTCTTGTCGAGGCCGTAGGCGAGCGCCGCGGCCGTCGGCTCGTTGATGATGCGCAGGACTTCCAGCCCGGCGATCTTGCCGGCGTCCTTGGTGGCCTGACGCTGGGCATCGTTGAAGTAGGCCGGGACGGTGATGACCGCCTTGTCGACCTTTTCGCCGAGATAGGCTTCCGCCGTCTCCTTCATCTTCTGCAACGTCATCGCCGAGATCTGGGAAGGCGACTGCTTGCGCCCGCCGGCTTCGACCCATGCGTCGCCATTGTCGCCATTGACGATCTTGTAGGGGACGAGCTTCTTGTCCTTCTCGGTCACCGGGTCGTCGAAGCGACGACCGATCAGGCGCTTGACCGCGAAGATGGTGTTTTCGGGATTGGTGACCGCCTGGCGCTTGGCCGGCTGTCCGACGAGGCGTTCGCCGTCGCCGGTGAATGCGACGATCGAAGGCGTGGTGCGCGCGCCTTCCGCGTTTTCGATGACCTTGGGCTCCTTGCCATCCATCACTGCGACGCAGGAGTTGGTGGTGCCGAGGTCGATACCGATGACTTTAGCCATTGTTTCTTCTCCGCTTAGCAGGCTGCCAGGACCCATGACGGCGTTCCAGGAGGCAACCCCTTTTCACTTCGTGTTTTCCTGAACTCCGCCGCATCGCTGCGCCGGATTTTCCGGGTTGCGGTGTATATAAGGATGGCGTTTCGAGTCGCAAGCGCGTTGCAGCGGCTAATTTCACGCCGCCGTGATCAATTCCGTCGCACCGCGCCGCACCATGTCCGCCGCGAGCAGCGTCAGGCCCACCTTGAACCAGAAGGCGAAGCTCTTCTCGGGCAGCCGCTCCAGCAGGCGCGTTCCGTAGACGGTGCCGAGATAGCCCGAGACGATCATCGCCGCGACCAGCGGCAGCCAGCTCGCGAAGGCAAAGCCAGCCAGGCCGAAGACGACGATCTTGAGCAGATGCTGCACGGTCATGCCGGCGGCGTGGGTGGCAACCAGCGCCTTGCGGTCGCCGGCGAAGATCTGGCCGAAGAAGGCCGCGAGCAGCGGTCCGGTCGCGCCGAAGAGCATCGACAGGACCGACAGCGCCGCGCTGCCGATGGCAATGCCCGCGCGCCCGAGCCGGTCTATGCCGGGAATCTTCGTCCAGGTGATGGCAATGATGAAGAAGCCGAGCACCAGCTTCATGACCGCGTCGGGCAGTTGCACGACGACAAAGGCGCCGACGATGGCGCCGAGGATGCTGCCGACGACGAAGGGTGCGCCGACATCCCAGCGGATGCTGGCGCGCTGCTTCCAGGCGCGGCCGGTGTTGGAGCCGAGCTGCACGGCGCCGTGCACCGGGATCAACGCCGCGACGGGCACGAACAGCCCCATCAGGGCAAGCATCGCCAAGCCGCCGCCGATGCCGAACGCGGCGGTCAAGGCAGAGGTGAAGAAGCTTGCGACGATCAGAAGCGCGGCGGGCGCATAGCCGAGGCCATCGGGAAGGAAGGCAGAAACGTCCAAGAGATCAGGCCGGGTTGCTCTTGGTGTACTGGCCGGCGATCCTGTAGCGCCACAGATAGGAGGGCAGGATCGCGTCGACCGATTCCGCCGTGACACCGAGCCCGGCAAGCGTGCGGCCTTCCGCCTTCGCCGCCTCGGACACGACATTGTCGCTCCTGAGCAACGTGACCTGGTCCGTCGTCAGAAGCGGATTGGGCAGCATGCCGAGGATCGCGCCCTGGATCCTCGCGATCGACCACGGAACCGGCACCAGCATGCGCTTGCGGTCGATGATCGTCAGCATGTGCTCCATGCATTCGCGGAATGTCAGCACCTCCGGTCCGCCGACTTCATAGGTCGTGCCCGGCCTGGCCTTGCCGTCGACCGTCAGCGCCAGAGCCTCCGCGACGTCGACCACGTAGACCGGCTGGTAACGCGTCGTCCCGCCGCCGATCAGCGGCAGGACCGGCGAGAATCGCGCCATGTTGGCGAAGCGGTTGAAGAAATCGTCCTCCGGCCCGAACACGATCGACGCGCGGATAATGTTAGCGTCCGGGAGCGTCGCAAGCACGGCGGCCTCGCCGCGCGCCTTGGTCCGCGCATAGACCGATTCGGACGATGCATCGGCCCCGATCGCCGACATCTGCGTCATCTTCGCGCCTGCGGCGCGGGCGGCTTCGGCAACGGCGCGGGCGCCGAAATCCTGCACGGCGTTGAACGACTGGCGGCCGGACTCATGCAGGATGCCGACCAGATTGATGACGTGGTCGGCGCCCTCCACGGCACGGTCCACCGACCAGCGGACGCGCAGATTGGCCTGGACGGGCTGTATCTGGCCGACATTGCCGAGCGGCTGGAGGTGACCGGCGAGTTCGGGCCGGCGCACGGCGACGCGCACGCGATAGCCGCGCTGCGCCAGCGCGCGCACGGTGTGGCGGCCGATGAAGCCCGAACCGCCGAACACAGTGACGAGTTTCGACGTTTCCGTGATCAGGGTCATTGCAGGCTCCGGCGCGGCAATCGAATGAAAAACCGCTGTCGTCTTAGTCCGTTTCGCCGTGATCGCCAAGCGCGACAAGGCGCGGCAGAATGCGCCTGCGCCTCAGTCGACGACGATCTCGATCAGGCGCGGACCGCCGCCCGCATGGGCCCGACGCAGCGCAACCCCGATCTCCGCCGCCGAGGCGATCCGTTCGGCGGGAATTCCATACGCCTCGGCGAGTTTCAGGAAATCCGGCGGGGCGGGCGAGACGCCGACCGGCTCGACGCCGGCGTCACGCATGGACGTCTCGATCTCGCGGTAGCCGCGATTGTTCCACACGACGAAGATGACCGCGGCCCCGGTCTCGACGGCGACTGCGATCTCCGGCAGCGTGAACTGGAAGCCGCCGTCGCCGACGAGGCAGACGACGGGGAGGTCTGGCCGCGCGATCGCCGCGCCGATCGCCGCCGGCGGCGCATAGCCCAGCGCGCCGTAGCCGGTAGAGGCGTTGAACCAGCCGCCCGGGCGGTCATGGTCGTAGAAGAGATTGGCGGCATAGACCGGCTGCGTGGAATCGCCGACGATCAGGCTGCCGGGCAGGGCATCGCGGATAGCTTCCACCGCGCGGACCTGGTCTCGCATCACGGGACCGATCTCCACCCAGGCCGCCTCGCGTGCCGCCGCGGCGCGCTCCATGCCCGTGGCCCGACTCACGCCGACATCACCCAGTTCGCCGACGAGCGCATCGAGCAGTTCGGCCGCGTCGCCCTTCAAGGGTATCGCCGTCGGATGCCGGGCCAGCTGGTCCGCGTGGATGTCGATCCGCACGAGATTGCGCGGCAGGACGAAACCGCCATCCGCATACATGTCGTAGTCGGTCGGGCCGAACTCCGTTCCAACCGCGATGACGAGATCCGCATCGCCGATCAACGCTCGAACCGCCTTGAGACTGGGGCTCGCGTGAACGGCGAGTGGATGGCGATGCAACAGGCCGCGCGCATTGACGGTGGTCACCACGGGCGCACCCAACAGCTCGGCAAGCGAGCGCAACGGCGCTTCCGCCTGTCTCGCGCCGCCGCCGGCCAGGATGAGGGGCCTTCGCGCCGTGCGCGCCTTTGCCACGACTTCGCCGATCTTGCCCAAATCCTGGGAAGGGTGCGGGGCCTGGTCAGGGCGGCGATTCAGCGGAGGCGCGGGCATACCCATCACATCCAGCGGGATCTCGATGTGTACAGGTCCCGGGCGCGCGGTCGAGAAACGAGTGAACGCCCGCACCAGCACATCTGCAAGTTCCGCCGGATCTTCCACCCGGTGCGAGAACAGGGCGACTTTTTCCAGCATACCGCGCTGGTCCGGCAGTTCATGCAGGTAGCCGAGGCCCTTTCCCAGCGTATCCAGCCGGTTGACGCCGGAGATCACCAGCATCGGAATGGAATCCGCGCGCGCCTGCGCCATCGGCGTGATCGCATTGGTGAGACCGGGACCGGTGATGACGAAGGCGACGCCAGGCTTGCCGGAGGCGCGGGCGTAGCCGTCGGCCATGAAGGCCGCGCCCTGCTCGTGGCGGGGCGTCACGTGGCGGATGCGGGATGACGCCAGGCCGCGATAAAGTTCGATCGTATGGACGCCGGGGATGCCGAAGACCGTATCGACCCCATGCGCCTCGAGCAGATGGATGAGAGCCTCGCCGACCGTCAGGCCCGCCATATCGGCCTCGTCAAACAGGTCGGCCCGCCCTCGCAGGAAATGCACAGCGCCGTCGCCTCGAATGTCTCGACGCGGCAGCCGGCCGCCTCCATCGCGGCCGCGGTCTTCGGAAAGCCAGCGACCGCAATCACCTCGCGCGGCGCGGTCGGCAGCACGTTGAGACTGAGACCGAAGCTCAAGCGGAACTCGTCCGGGTCGCCTTCGACCAGCCTGATGCCCCGCGCTTTGAGCAGTTGCCAGAACGGCGCGGGCAGGAGCGGCGAATGGATCAGCGCCAGATCGTCCGCCAGCGGACTGATCACCGACATCAGGTGAAGGCAGGCATCCTCGCCCTGCCAGAACGGAAGGTCGAAGCCATAGACCCCGATGCCCCTCGGTCCCAGCAGATTGGCGACCTGCTGGATCCCGTCCTGATTGGTGCGCACGCCGCGACCGATCGCCAGCGTGGTGCGGTCGATCCAGACGCAATCACCGCCTTCGAGGGTGCCCGGCGCCTCGACGCGCCCGAGGATCGGGATGCCGAGCTTTCGGTAGGCTTTTTCGTGCAGGCCGGGTTCCGGCGTTCGCAGCCTCTTGCCCATCGACAGGATCAGCGCGCCATGCTCGGTCATCAGCGACGGATCGTGGGTGAAGACGGAATCGGCAAGTCCGTCGTCGTCGTCCGCCAGGAACTCGATCGCCGCACCCGACTTCGCGACCAGATCGACCAGCCGGTCGTGCTCGGCTGCGGCCCGCGCGGGATCGAAGTCCGGACCATAGTGCCACTCGACCGGGTCCGCCCGGCGCATCGCGCTCGATGCCCGGCGCATCAGCACACGCTTCAGCGGTCCCGCCATCGACTGAGATCCGTAGTCCTGCACCGGAGGCTCCTCCCGTTCTGCCATGCCTAATCTCTACACAGCGGCCACGCGCTGCCGCAAGGGCGGGCAATCCCGGTTGACGGGGCCGCGACTGCCGGTCCATGCTGGCTGTGGACGGAGAGTTTGGCCAGCGTGACGGAACGGCAAAACCGGCGCAAACGACACCCGATGCCCCATGAAGGGCGTCGCGGATGAGTGTCGCTTCGGCCGCCCGCCCGAGTGCCGGCCAGACGGCCGCCGAAGCGATTCACGTCGAGAACCTGCACAAGAAGTTCGGCGAACTGCACGTGCTCAAGGGCGTGTCGCTGTCGGCCCGCGATGGCGACGTGGTGGCGATCATCGGCGGCAGCGGTTCCGGCAAATCGACGCTGCTGCGCTGCATCAACTGCCTCGAGAACCCGACGAGCGGGATCATCCGCGTCAATGCCGAGGAGATCAGGCTCAAGGCCGACAGCCACGGCAACACTGTGCCGGCCGACCGCCGGCAGATCGAGCGGATCAGGTCGAAGCTCGGCATGGTGTTCCAGAACTTCAACCTCTGGAGCCACATGACGCTGATCGAGAACGTCATCGAAGTGCCGATCCATGTGCTCGGCGTCCCCCGCGCCGAGGCGATCGCCACCGCCGAGGCACTGCTCGCCCGCGTCGGCCTGGCCGAGAAGCGCGACGTCTATCCGGCCTTCATGTCCGGCGGACAGCAGCAGCGCGGCGCGATCGCGCGCGCACTCGCCATCCAGCCGCGCGTCATGCTTTTCGACGAACCGACCTCGGCGCTCGACCCGGAACTGGTCGGCGAGGTGCTCAAGGTGATCGCCGACCTCGCCCGCGAGGGACGCACGATGATCCTGGTCACGCACGAGATGAAGTTCGCGCGCGAGGTCGCGACCCATGTCGTCTTCCTTCGCAACGGGATCGTCGAGGAGGAAGGGCCGCCGGACCAGCTGTTCGGCGCGCCGAAGACAGACGCACTCAAGCAATTCATCCGAACGGTCGGCTGAGAAGGACCGGCGGATGCGTATTCGGGAACCAGGTTAGGAACGGGAGAAATGCAATGAAGATGATCGTCAAACTGGCCGCCGCCGCGGCCCTGCTGGCAGCCTCCGCCGGCTTCGCATCGGCACAGACAGTCAAGGTCGGGTTCTCGCCGGAGGCTTATCCGCCCTTCTGGTCGGCGGACGCGTCCGGCAAATGGGGCGGCTGGGAGGTCGAGATCATCGACGCTATCTGCACAGAAGCCAAGCTTACCTGCGAACTGACGCCGATCCCGTGGGATGGCCTGATCCCCGCGCTGACGACCAAGAAGATCGACGCGATCATGAACTCGATGTCGATCACCGACGAGCGCAAGAAGACGATCGACTTTTCGGACAAATACTACAACACGCCGACCGCCGTGATCGGTCCCAAGGGCGAAGCCTTCACAGCCGACCCGGCGGGCCTCAAGGGCAAGATCATCGGCGTGCAGGTGTCGACGACCCATTCGGCCTATGTGAAGAAGCACTTCACCGAAGCCGCCGAGATCAAGGAATACCAGACCCAAGACGAGGCCAACCAGGATCTCGCCGCCGGCCGCATCGACGCGACCCAGGCCGATGCCATCGCGCTCGACGCGTTCCTGAAGTCCGAGGCCGGCATGGCTTGCTGTGACCTCAAGGGCAACGTGGCTGAAGACCTCGAGATCCTCGGACCTGGCGTGGGAGCCGGCCTGCGCAAGGAGGACACCGAGCTCAAGGGCAAGCTGAACGCCGCGATCAAGGCGATCCGCGACAATGGCAAATATGCCGAGATCACCAAGAAATATTTCGACTTCGACGTCTATGGCGGGTGAACGGGTCGAGCCCTAGCCTTCTACCGTCCCGAGCGACCCCTCGCCGGCGCGCCACGCGGCCGGCGAGGGCGGCTTCCTCCGGAAAGCGGCCCGACCGTTGATCGAAACCCTCTTCGCCCCGCTGCTGCAGGTCTCGACGATGGACCTGCTCGCGCTCGAGCCTCCCGGCTGGGGCGCCAATCTGCTGCGCGGGCTGTTGAATTCGGTCATCATCGCTATCGGAGCATACGGGTTCGGCCTGGCAATCGGCATCGGAGGCGCTTACGGCAAGCTCTATGGCGGGCCGATCGTGCGCGACCTGCTCGAGGTCTACACGACGATTGTGCGGGCTGTTCCCGAACTCGTGCTGATCCTGATCCTCTATTTTGCCGGTACCGACCTGATCAACCGCGTGCTGGAGGCGCTCGGCTATGCGCGCATCGACATCAACGGGCTGGTGGCCGGGATCTGGGTGCTCGCTGTCGTGCAGGGCGCCTACTCGACCGAAGTGCTGCGCGGCGCGATCCTGTCGATCCCGCAGGGCCAGATCGAGGCGGCGCGCGCCTATGGTATGTCGCCGATGCTGATGATGCGCCGGATCACCCTGCCGGCGATGCTGCCCTTCGCAATTCCCGGGCTCGCCAATCTCTGGCTTATTGCGACCAAGGACACGGCGCTGCTCGCCATCGTCGGCTTCAACGAGCTGACGCAGGAGACGCGCACCGCGTCCGGCCAGACCAAGGCCTATTTCACCTTCTTCCTGGCGGCCGGCGTGCTCTATCTGCTGCTCACGCTGGTCTCGAACCAGATCATCGCGCGGGTCGAACGCTGGTCGCGGCGCGGCATGCCGTCGGTGTCGGGGAGCACCCGATGAACGTTCGCACGGCCAGCCTCGCCGAGTTCGCGGCACGCAGCCCGTGGCTGCAGCCGCACCGCATCCTGCTGATGGCGATAGCGGTGGCACTCGTTGGGGCAGCGGCGGTCTTCATGCGCTGGGACTGGCTGCCGAACTATTACGGCCTGGCGCTGCAGGGCATCTGGCGGACGATCTGGATTCTGGTCGTCACCTGCGTGCTGGGCATCATGCTGGCCGTGCCGCTGGGGCTCGCGCAGGCCGCGGGGCCGTGGTGGCTGGCCATGCCGGCCAACGCCTTCTGCACTGTGATCCGCGGCACGCCTCTGCTCTTGCAGCTGTGGCTGCTCTACTACGGACTCGGCTCGCTGTTTCCGCAGTTTCCCTGGATCCGGCAGTCGGATCTCTGGCCGTATCTCAGGCAGGCATGGCCCTACGCCGTGCTGGCGCTGACGCTTTCTTTCGCGGCCTATGAGGGCGAGGTGATGCGCGGCGCCTTCGCCGGCGTGCCCAAGGGCCAGCTCGAGGCCGCGCGCGCCTACGGCATGCGGCCCTTCACCATCTTCCGCCGCATCTGGCTGCCGCAGGCGCTGCACCGGGCGCTGCCGACGCTGGCCGGCGAGACGGTGCTGCAGCTCAAGGCGACGCCGCTGGTGGCGACGATCACGGTGATCGACATCTACGCGGTCGCCTCGCGGGTGAGGCAGGACACGTTCATCGTCTACGAGCCGCTGCTGCTGCTGGCGCTGGTCTATCTCGTCATATCCGGCATCATCATCGTCCTGTTCAGGAAGATGGAGGCCCGGATTCCGGTGCGGCTCGGATGAGCACGCCCACCACGGAGCGCATCTCACTCAAGGAAGCAGAGCGGCTCTGCATCGACGCGGCAATCGCGGCCGGGGCGTCGGCGCCCGCCGCGGAGTCGATCGCCAGGGCCGCGGTGGCCGCCGAGGCGGAGGGCCAACCGACGGTCGGGCTTAAGCATTTCATCGACTATCTCGACGCGCTGGAGGCGGGCCGGATCGACGGCACGGCAACGCCTTTGATCTCGCGGCCGGCGCCGGCCGTCATCCTGTCCGATGCGGGCGGCGGGACGGCGCATCTCGGATTCGACATGGCGTTCGAGGATCTGGCCGCGGTGGCGGAAACCTTCGGTGTCGCGATCTTCAGCCAGAAGAACGCCTATACCGCAGGCGCGCTGGGCTATTTCGTCGGACGCCTCGCCCAGCGCGGACTTGTGGGTCTCGCGGCGACCAACGGGCCGGCCCTGCTCGCCGGCTCGGGCACGACGAAGCCGGTCTTCAGCACCAATCCGCTCGCCTTTGCCGCGCCGACGGAACATGGACCGTCGCTGCTGATCGACCAGTCGTCGAGTGCGACCGCCTATGTGAACATCCGGGCGGCTGCGGAACGCGGCGAGGCCATTCCCGACGGCTGGGCGCTCGGGCCGGACGGCCAACCCACCACCGATCCGCAGGCCGCGATGCGCGGCGCGCTCGTCGCTTTCGGCGGGGCGCGCGGCGCCAATATCGCGCTGATGGTCGAGGTGCTTGCGGCTGGCCTTTCGGGCGCCAACTGGTCGCTCGATGCGCCGTCCTTTGCGGAAGGCGGAAAATCGCCGGGCAGCGGGTTGTTCGTCCTGGCGATCGACCCGCGGCTGTTTTCCGACGGCTTCGCTCGCCGGACCGGGCGGCACCTGGACAAACTGTCGAACCAGTTCGGACTTCACGTGCCGGGAGAAGCAAAGGCAAGGCAACAGGCGAAGTCCGACCGCGACGGAGTCGCGGTCGACACGGCGGTCCTGGCGCGGATTCGGTCCCAACTGTCCCGTACATGAAAAACCCCGCCTGAGCGGGGTCCTCCATTCGATCGACCTGTGCGCGGATCAGTGGCGCGAGAGCCAGGAATCGATGTCCTTCTCGGCGGCGTCCTGCGCCTTGCCGTAGCGTTCCTGGATTCGTCCGGCGAGCTCGGTGCGCTTGCCCTTGATGATGTCGAGATCGTCATTGGTGAGCTTGCCCCACTGCTGCTGGACCTTGCCCTTGAACGTTTCCCAATTGCCTTCGACCTGATTCCAATTCATGGCGCATCTCCTCGATTTTGCATGTGCCGGCTGCGGTGCCGGTGTGCTGGGGAAACGCGACGGCACGGCCAAGGTTCCAAGACGCCTCCCTGCGCTCTCAAAGAAAAGCCCAGCGGATAGCGCCACCGCCATCTTCGGGCACGTGGCAGCGGCTCCGGCGATAGGGCTCGCCAGAGGACAAGGCTCGGGGACAGACGATGGACGCGGTGCTTCGGCCGGCGCCCGGCCGAAGGCGTTGCCGTCAGGACGTGTCCGGGGCGCGCGGCGGCGCGAGGACGCAGGCGGGGACGGCGACGGCCCCGGCAGGCGCGATCCGCGATCCCGTCCGCCGGCGGGCGATCCTCAGCATCCACGCCAGGAGAGCTGCCCACACGAGCGACAGGGCCCGCAGGCGGAGCGCCAGATGCGCGGCGTCGGCAGGCTCGTTACCCGGCGCATCGGGCATCGCGGCGCCGAGGCATGTGCCGCCCAGCGGCGGCGCACCGCGTTGGCGCGCATGATCGGCGACCTGCGCGACGATTTCGGCCTGACGCAAGATCCCGAGGACACGGCAGCGCTCCGGACGCGATGCGTGGCGCGCGCGGTCAGCCAGATCGGCGAGCACCAGGAGCACGGCGACGATGCGCTTCAAAATCTCGGTCTGCGTCGTCCAGTCCATCGCACCCTCGTTTCGGTCGAGGACAGTGTGGGGGCGGTGGAGAGGGGTGTGGATAGATTTTTCAGTTGCCGGCGTCATTGTGGTGCGTTGCCAGGTTCAGCCGGGGTTCCCGGCGTTCGCCATTTCCAAAGCCAATTCAAAGACCTGTCATGTCACTCAGCGCGACGTCATCCCGGCGGCCGGAGGCCAGCCGGGATCCATTGCCGGTCGAAGTGTCCACGCGAGAGAGGCCAATCGCCGCGAAAAGAGGGGCCCGGATCGCCTCCGGCTGGAAGCGGGTCGCAGACGCGGTCGATGGCAAGGAGCCAATCGCGACCAAGAATGGATCCCGGATGGCCTCCGGCCTCCGGGATGACGGTCGCGCGAGGGGAAACGCCGACGCACGTCATGGCCGCCGCGAGACGCCACTTATCTCCACCACAACGAAAAACCCCGCCGGATCGCTCCGGCGGGGTTCTGTTCGTGGCGACTTCGTCGATCTTAGGTGCGGCTCTTGAGCGCCGCGCCGAGGATGTCGCCCAGCGATGCGCCGGAGTCGGTGGAGCCGTACTGAGCGACGGCTTCCTTTTCCTCGGCGATTTCCAGCGCCTTGACCGAGACCTGCACCTTGCGGGTCTTCTTGTCGTAGGCGATGACGCGGGCGTCGAGCTTCTGGCCGACCGAGAAGCGCTCGGGGCGCTGCTCGTCGCGGTCGCGCGACAGGTCGTTGCGCTTGATGAAGCTCTCGAGACCGCTCTCGACGAGACGAACCTCGAGACCGCCATCGGTGATCTTCGTCACTTCGCAGGTCACGACGGCGTTCTTGCGCAGGTCGCCCGAGCCGGCTTCGGCGCCGGTGTCACGCTGCAGCTGCTTGATGCCGAGCGAGATGCGCTCCTTGTCGATGTCGATGTCGAGCACCTGGGCCTGCACCATCTGGCCGCGCTGATACTCCTCGATCACCTGCTCGCCCGGACGGGTCCAGTCGAGGTCGGAGAGATGGACCATGCCGTCCACGTCGCCGTCGAGACCGATGAACAGGCCGAACTCGGTCTTGTTCTTGACCTCGCCTTCCACGGTCGAGCCGACCGGGTGGCTGCGGACGAAGGATTCCCACGGATTCTCGAGCGTCTGCTTGAGGCCGAGCGAGATGCGGCGCTTGGCCGGATCGACCTCGAGCACCACGACGTCGACGTCCTGGCTGGTCGACAGGATCTTGCCGGGATGGACGTTCTTCTTGGTCCAGGACGTCTCGGAGACGTGGATGAGGCCTTCGATGCCCGGCTCCAGTTCCACGAACGCGCCGTAGTCGGTGATGTTCGTGACGGTTCCCTTGATCTTCTTGCCGATCGGGAACTTGGTGCCGATGTCGCCCCACGGATCCGACTCGAGCTGCTTCATGCCGAGCGAGATGCGGTGGGTTTCCTGGTTGATGCGGATGATCTGCACCTTGACCGTCTGACCGATGTTGAGGATCTCGGTCGGATGGTTGACGCGGCGCCAGGCCATGTCGGTGACGTGCAGCAGGCCGTCGATGCCGCCGAGGTCGACGAACGCACCGTAGTCGGTGATGTTCTTGACCACGCCCTCGACGACCTGACCCTCTTCGAGGTTCTGGACGATCTCGGAACGCTGCTCGGCACGGCTCTCTTCGAGCACGGTGCGGCGCGATACGACGATGTTGCCGCGGCGGCGATCCATCTTGAGGATCTCGAAGGGCTGCGGCGTGTGCATGAGCGGGGTGACGTCGCGGATCGGACGGATGTCGACCTGCGAGCGCGGCAGGAAGGCGACGGCGCCGTCGAGGTCGACCGTGAAGCCGCCCTTGACCTGGTTGAAGATGACGCCTTCGACGCGCTCTCCGCGGTTGAACTTCTCTTCGAGCTTGACCCAGCTCTCTTCGCGGCGAGCCTTCTCGCGCGACAGGACGGCTTCGCCCAGCGCGTTCTCGATGCGCTCGACCATGACCTCGACCGTGTCACCGGCCTTGAGATCCTTGGCCTTGGTGCCGAATTCCTTGAGCGGTACGCGACCTTCGACCTTCAGGCCGACGTCGATGATGGCCATGTCCTTTTCAATGGACGTGATGATTCCGCGGACGACCGATCCTTCGGCGGAATTGCTCTCCGAAAAGGATTCGTCGAGCAGGCTCGCGAAATCGTCGCGAGAGGGATTTGCAGCTGACATGTGTTCTCCTGGACATCCCGCAATGCGGGACGGAGCGCCGTGGCTAGAGTTGCGTTGACCTGCCGGCGTTCCGGGCTAAAAGCCCTGGTGCCGCCCGTGGCGGCAAGTTCCGGCGCATGAGAATGCTGGCAGGCTGGTTCATTGGCCGGACATGGCTGGCGAGCTTCCGCTTGGAATGGCTTGCCGCCGGATCAGGCCCCGTTCCGTTCGGCCAGCACACCATCGACGATGGCCCGAGCCGCCCGGAACGCGGCCTCTATAGACATTTCGGACGTATCGAGCAAGTGCGCGTCGTGCGCGGGGCGCAGGGGCGAGTCGGCGCGGCCGATGTCGCGCTCGTCGCGGCGGCGGATGTCGGCGAGAATCTCGGCGACATCGGCGTGTCCGCCCCGGTCTTCAATATCGCGCAGGCGGCGCTGCGCGCGCACCTCCGGGCTCGCCGTCACATAGAGTTTCACGTCGGCGTCCGGTGTCACGACCGTGCCGATGTCGCGGCCGTCGAGCACGGCGCCGCCGGGCTGGCGGGCAAACTGCCGCTGCTTGTCGACCAGCAGGCGCCGCACGTCCGAGATCACCGCGACGCGCGAGGCCGCCTCGCCGACGCTGTGCGCCGACAGCGCGTGCTTGTCGAGATTGGCAAGGTCGACGCGACGCGCGGCTTCAATCGCCTGCGCCTCGTCGTCCAGAGACTGGCCGCTGCGGATCAATTCGTGGGCCACGGCGCGATAGGTCAGCCCGGTGTCGAGATGCGGCAGGTGATAGTAGTCGGCGAGGCGACGCGCGAGCGTGCCCTTGCCCGAAGCGGCCGGTCCGTCGATGGCGATGAGGAGACTGGTCATGGCCGGCATCAAGCCTGTCTCGACATTTTGCGCAAGTGCGGACTCAGCCCCAGACCAAGATGAAGTCTAGGCTCAGGACCTATTAATTTGGTTTGAGATGTGATTCACGGCTTCCGACAGGAGGCCTGTGATGGGTGATTTGTTTCTGCTGAGCGAGCGCCAGATGGCGCGGATATCGCCCTTCTTCCCGCTGTCGCACGGGGTGC
>JBDRCE010000036.1:0-51714 GCA_043822005.1 Pseudomonadota bacterium
CTTCCGCATCGCGAGCATGGAAGAGGGCCACTGGGGCGACTACCAGTACCAAGACAAGATTCCGCTCAAGAGCCGCGTGCGGGAGCAGCAGATCCGCATCGTGCCCCCCGGAACGGTGCGCTACGGCGCCTTCCTGGAGCCCGGCTGCATTGTGATGCCCGGCTACGTGAACATCGGCGCCTATGTGGGCGCGGGCACCATGGTCGACACCTGGGCCACGGTGGGGAGCTGCGCGCAGATCGGCAAGGGCGTGCACCTGTCGGGCGGCGTGGGCATCGGCGGCGTACTCGAACCGCTGCAGGCGAACCCGACGATCGTCGAGGATCACTGCTTCATCGGCGCCCGATCCGAAATCGTCGAAGGCGTGATCGTCGAAGCCCATTCCGTGATTTCGATGGGCGTGTTCATCGGCCAGAGTACGAAGATCTACGACCGCGCGACGGGCGAGGTGCACTACGGCCGCGTGCCGGCTGGGTCGGTCGTCGTCTCAGGCAGTCTGCCGGCAGCCGACGGCAGTCATTCGCTCTACTGCGCCGTGATCGTCAAGCGCGTCGACGAGAAGACTCGCTCCAAGACGTCGATCAACGAACTGCTGCGGGACTGACGGGGGCGATGTAGCCGATGATCGACGTAGCGCAGCTTGTCTGGCTTTTCCTGCGGCTGAAGGGGCGCATCAGCCGCGCGGCCTACCTGCTCGCCGGCCTGCTCGCGAACCTTGTTCCGTTCTTCCTGCTCTACCGCTTCACGCTGGTGCCCGAAGGAAGCCAGGAATCGATGGGTTGGGCCGTCGCCTTCAGCCTGATCGGCGTCATCTCCGTCTGGGCCATCTTCGCGCTCAGCGTGAAGCGCGTGCATGACCTCGGCAAGCCCGGCGCCTATGCGCTCGCCCTGTTCGTTCCAGTCATCTCCTATGTCGCCTTCATCGTTCTGTGCGTGGTGCCGGGGGAACCGGGACCCAACCGGTACGGCGAAGCGACCAACAGTCCGGCGTGACGCCATGCAGTCCGGTCTCGACACGTCGGCACGCTACCGGACCATCGACGCCACCAGGGTCATCGCGACGGCCGAACTGCTCGAAGCCCGGATCGCCGACCGGTTCCCCGAGTCGGGGCTGCGCAAGGTTGCGGTCGAACTGATCTCGCTCGGCAAGGATATTGCCCGGGAAGCCCGTCACCTCGAAGCGCCGATACGCTGGCTGCGCGTCATGACGGTAGCGACAATCCTGGTCGGCATACTGATCATCGGCTTCGTGATGACGATCCTGTCCTTCGACCGGATCGACACCGGCGCCTTCGATTTCGTCCAGGGCATCGAGGCGACGCTGAACACGATCCTGCTGGTCGGCCTCGGCATGATCACGCTGACCCAGATGGAGATCAGGGTGAAGCGCCGCAGAGTGTTCGCCGGGCTGCATTCGCTGCGCTCGATGATCCACGTCATCGACATGCACCAGCTGACCAAGGATCCCGCGGCGCTGTCGCAGGACTTCACGCCGTCGGTGCATTCGCCGAAGCGCAACCTGAGTTCCGCCGACCTGTCGCGCTACCTCGACTATTGCTCCGAGATGCTGTCGATCACCGGCAAGGTCGCGGCGCTCTATGCGCAGTCGGTCGACGACGACGTCGTCGTTCGCGCCGTCAACGACGTCGAGAACCTCGGCACCACCCTCTCGCGCAAGATCTGGCAGAAGATCATCATGATCGCCGAGCAGTCCGGCACGCCCCGCCGGCCCGGCTGATCAGGCGAGGTCGGTCAGCACAACACCGGCGCGCAGAGGCGCGATGAAACGACCGACACCACCTCGTGTTCGACCAGGGACGATACGTACAGCCTGTTCACTCAGATAGCCGATCGGGAATCCTTCCGGCGATGGGACCGCTGCGCATCGCTTCGACCAACGCCGAGGTATCGACGTAGATCAGGTCCCCCATATTTGGTCGAAATATGCCTTGTCGTCGAAGTCCGGGTCGTCCGGGCCGTAGTCCTCGCGGATCCGGCGCCGGATGGCATCCAGCTGTTCGCGCAGGGTCGGCTTCGCCTCCGTCTGGTCCAGCGCCCGTTGGAGCGCGATCCGTACCGCCTCGGTCTTCGTCTTCACGCCATAGGCGGCCTGGACTTCCCGGGCCAGCCGGTCGACTTCTTCGTCCTTGACATAGAGCGCCATGGGACATCCCCAGTTCGAACAAAGGCTATCCCGAAAGCGCCGGGCTATCAACGTCTGGTCATTGGAGGTTCGCTCACGCGGCGATGTCGGGACCGTAACGCGTGATGTCGACGCGGTCGCGCCCGGCATTCTTGGCGGCGTAGAGGCGCTCATCCGCCGCCCGGTAGAGATCGGCGAACGTCGCCCCTTGGTCGAACGTCGCTCCCCCGACGCTGATGGAGAGGTCGTGTCTGCGGCCATATGGCGCGAACGGGGCGGAGCGTACCGCGGCCCGGATTCGGTCGGCGACCAGCGCGGTCCGTGCCGGATCCGCGCTGGGAAGGAACACCGCGAACTCCTCCCCGCCGAGCCGGCCGACGAGATCGATCTCGCGGACCATCGACTTGATCGTGCCGGCGATCAGCTTCAATGCCTCGTCGCCGAGATCGTGACCGAAATTGTCGTTGACCGCCTTGAAGTGGTCGACGTCGAGCACGAGCAGTGCGCCGCTGCCGGCCCCCTGCTGCTTTTCCACGCGCTCCAGGTATCCGTCGACCAGCGCTGTGAAGGCGCGACGATTCAGGCAGGAGGTCAGTGCGTCGGTGGCTGCCACGTTCATGAGCTCGCTATGCGCGATGGAGAGTTCGCGCAGCTTGCTCAACAGGAACCAGAAGAACGGCGGAGCGACGATCAGCGGGATGAGAAGGTTGTTGACCGGGTCATCGCCCCAGCGCCAGGTTCCGGTCTCGAACGAATAGCTGTCGATCGCGAATGCCGCGAGGATGCAGAAGAGCGTGCCGGCCGCAGTCAGCAGATAGACCCGCGGCTTGCCGCGAGAAGACAGATCCAGGCGTTTGAAGGCCATTGGCCGCGCGACTCCGACTCCAGGGCGCACACTAGCACACCGGAGTTAAGGGTTGATAAAGTCTTTGCTGCGCTCTGGTCATGCCCATCGTCGCACCCGCCGTTGGCATCGTGACAGAGGCCGAGCTTTGGACTAACCGTCATCCAATGAGCCTCCCCACCGATCCCGCCGCCAATCTCGCCGCACTCATCCGCTGCCCCTCGGTCACGCCGGCCGAAGGCGGGGCGCTTAGCGCGCTGGACGGAATGCTGGCGCCGCTAGGCTTCTCGGTCGAACGGCCGGTCTTTGCCGAGGACGGTACCCCCGACGTCGAGAACCTCTATGCCCGGCTCTCCGGGAACGGCCCGCATCTGATGTTCGCCGGCCATACCGACGTCGTGCCGCCCGGCGACGAGCAGGCCTGGACGCATCCGCCCTTCGCCGCCGAGATCGCAAATGGCCAGATGTACGGCCGCGGCGCCGTCGACATGAAGGGCGGCATCGCCTGCTTCGTGGCCGCCCTTGCCCGCCATGTCGAGGAGCGTGGCGCGCCGAAGGGCTCGGTCTCGCTGTTGATCACCGGCGACGAGGAAGGGCCGTCGATCAACGGCACCTCGAAACTGCTCGAATGGGCCGCCGCCAAGGGCGAGACCTGGGACGCCTCGATCGTCGGCGAGCCGACCAATCCCGAACGGCTCGGCGATGCGATCAAGATCGGCCGGCGCGGCTCGATCTCCGGGACCATTACCGTGCGCGGCGTGCAGGGCCACGCCGCCTATCCGCATCTCGCCGACAATCCGGTGCGCGGCCTGGTCGCGCTGGTCGAGGCCTTGCTTCACCCCGTCTTCGACAAGGGCACGGCCGATTTCCAGCCGACCAACCTCGAAGTCACGACGATCGACGTCGGCAATCCGGCGGCCAACGTCATCCCCGGCAAGGCGACGGCTTCGTTCAACATCCGCTTCAACGATAGCTGGAACGCCGAGACGATCCAGGCCGAGGTGCATAACCGTCTCGACCGCGCGTCGCGCAAGTCGAAGCTCAGGCCCGGCAAGGCGGAGCCGGTCGACTACGAACTTGTCTGGCGCGGCCGGGCGAGCCCGGTGTTCCTGACCCACGACGACAAGCTGATCCGCACGCTGAGCGGTTCGGTCGAGGCGGTGACCGGGCGGTATCCCGCCCTTTCGACGTCGGGGGGCACGTCCGACGCGCGCTTCATCAAGGACTATTGTCCCGTGGTGGAGTTCGGTCTCGTCGGCAAGACGATGCACATGGTCGACGAGCGCGTGCCGCTCGACGAACTGGAGATGCTGACGCGCATCTACCAGCGCTTCCTCGCGGACTGGTTTGCCTGACATGCCAAGCGGCGACGAGATTCAGACCTATCTTGCTGGCGCCTGGCGGCTGATGATGGGCAAGCCGGACGGCGTGCGCGCGCTCGACGTCTCGGCCGACGGGTTCTGGAACTCCTTCTTCGCGATCCTCGTGGCGTTCCCGGCTCTCAGCGTCAGCTGGGCAGGGCTCGCGGCCGACCTCTCCGAAGACGGGCTCGGCAGCCGCTATTCGATCCTCTTGCGCCTCGCGGTCATCGACGTCGCGGCCTGGGTCCTGCCCCTGCTCGTCCTTGGCCTGATCGCGCGGCCGGCGGGTATCCTCGACCGCTATCCGCATTTCGTCGTCGCCAGCAACTGGGCTTCGGCCCTGCTGGCATGGCTGATGCTGCCGGCCGGCCTGCTCAACCTCTTCGTCCCGGAGGCGAGCGATCTCAACAACGCGGTCTCGCTGGTCGTTTTCCTCGCCGCGCTTGTCCTCACCTGGCGGCTGACGAATGCGGTCCTGGCGAAAGGCGCGGGCATCGCCAGCGCCGTCTTCGTCGGCATGGTCTTCGCGGCGTTGTTCCTGATCGTCTTCCTGCAGGATCTGTTCGGCCTGGAGGGGGCTCAGGTCCCGGCGGGGTAGTCGACGGCGATCAGATAGAGTCCGTCCGACGGGGCGACGGGGCCGCAGCGTGCCCGGTCGGCGGCGGCGAGCGCATCCTTCACGTCCTGCGCGCTCCAGGCGCCTTCGCCGACACGTTTCAGCGTGCCCGCCATCGAGCGGACCTGGTTGTGCAGGAAGGATCGCGCCGAGGCGCGGATCTCGATCACGTCGCCCACGCGGGTGACGTCGAGCCGGTCGAGCGTGCGCAGCGGGCTGTTGGCCTGGCAGTGGATCGAGCGGAAGGTGGTGAAGTCGTGCTTGCCCACGAGGTGCTGCGCGGCGTCGTGCATGGCATCCACATCGAGCGGCCTCGGCACCCACCAGGCGCGTTTCGCCTCCAGCGCCAGCCGCGCGCGGCGGTTGACGATCCGGTAGAGATAGTGGCGGGCGGTGGCCGAGAAGCGGGCGTCGAACTCCGCTCCGGCCTGTCGCGCGGCGAGGATCGCGACCGCGTCGTTGGCGAGACCGAGATGGGCGTTGAGCGCGTCGCGCACCGTATCCGCCGGCCAGTCCTTCGCAAGATCGACATGCGCCACCTGGCCGGTCGCATGCACGCCCGCATCGGTGCGCCCGGCGCCGCGGATCGACACGTCTTCGCCGCAGAAGGCCTTGATCGCGTCCTCGATCGCCTCCTGGATCGAACGCTGCCCGGCCTGCCTTTGCCAGCCGGCGAAGGCGCTGCCGTCATATTCGATGTCGAGCCGGTAGCGCGGCATCTCAGAGATCCGAGAAGGCGCGGGCGTAGACGAGGCGCCCCGTGGCCGGGGCTTCGCCCCAGGTCAGCGCCTGCAGCGCCTCGCACTGGTAGTCGCTGGCAAAACCGGCAGCGCGCTCGTGCGCGTAGCCGAAGCGGCCATAATAGGACGGCTCGCCGAGCACGACGGACAGGCTCTCCCCGGCGTCCCTCAGTAATGCGTGCGCGTGCTCGACGAGCGCTGTTCCGATCCCGCTGTCCTGTCGCTTCGGTTTGACGGAGAGCGGGGCGAGCGCGACGGCGGGAAAACGGGTGCCGTCCTGCACGACGAAGAGCCGCGAAAACAGGACGTGTCCGACGATCTCGCCCTCCGACATTGCGACGAGTTCGAGCACGACGTCGCCGGCCGCCACCAATGCCTCGACCAGATCCGCTTCCGCCGGCTGGCCGAAGGCCTGCAATTCCACGTCGCGGATGCCGGCGCGGTCGGCGGGCTCTGCCAGGCGAATGAGGAGGCCGCGGATCATGTCAGCCTGTCTCCTTTGGCGAGGCGCACGCCACGCAGGAAATCCTGCGCCGTCATCGGCTTGCCGCCGGCGCGCTGCACCTCGATCAAACGCACCGCGCCTTCGCCACAGGCGATCGTGAGATCGCCGTGCAGCACCTCGCCGGGCTGCCCCGCACCTTCCGCCCGCGTCGTGCGCAGCACCTTGAGCCGCTCCGCCTTGCCATTGACGTCGATCTCGCACCATGCGCCCGGGAAGGGCGACAGCGCGCGGATCGTGTCGTGCACCTCACGCGCGGGCCTCGACCAGTCGATCCGGGTTTCGGCCTTGTCGATCTTCTTGGCATAGGTGACGCCGTCGGCGGGCTGTGGCGTCAACGCCAGCTCGCCCCGTTCCAGCTTCGCCATCGCCTCGACCATCAGCGCCGCGCCCGCCTCGCTCAGACGGTCATGCAATTCGCCGCCGGTCATATCGGGGGCGATCGCGACGCGCTCGGTGAGCGCCACCGCGCCGGTGTCGAGCCCCTGGTCCATCTTCATGATCATCATGCCGGTCTCGGCGTCGCCGGCCATGATCGCGCGCTGGATGGGCGCGGCGCCCCGCCAGCGCGGCAGGAGCGAGGCATGGCCGTTGAAGCAGCCGAGGCGGATGCTCTCCAGGATCGGCTTCGGCAGGAGAAGCCCGTAGGCGACGACGACCGCAGCGTCCCCCCCGAGCGCCCGGAATGCCTGCTGCTCGGTCTCGCCCTTGAGCGAGACGGGCGTCCGCACCTCGATGCCGAGCGCTTCCGCCGCGCGATGAACGGGCGAGGGGGTGAGTTCGAGCCCGCGCCGGCCGGCGGGACGCGGCGGCTGCGAATAGACGGCCACGATCTGGTGCCCCGCCGCATGCAGTGCGCGCAGCGTCGGCACGGAAAACTCCGGCGTGCCCATGAAGATCAGTCGCAGCGTCATGCTGTTCGGTTCACCTCGTCTGCGCGCTTCAACAGCCTTGGCGCGCGAAGGTCAACCCGTCCGCCCGGTCAGCCCCGCACCGCCGCGACGTGGCGGGCGAAATCCGGCGTCTCCATCAGCGCCTTGCAGCGGGCGAAGCGGTTGTCGGCATAGGCGCGGAAATCGTCGGCCGGATTACCGTTGGCGAGCTGGATCAGCCCCCACAGCGTCCAAAGGAGATCGCACATCGCCTTGTAGATGACGACACGGCCGCGATCGTTGGCCGACGGCTCGCCGCCGAAGTAGGCGGCAAGCATCTCGTCCTCTTGGCGTGCGTCGAAGCCGCCTTCGACCGAAAGGTCGCCGAGATCCCACATCGGGTCGTTCATGCCGGAATATTCCCAGTCGACGATCCACATCCGCTCGCCGGTATCCAGGAAGTTCTCGCAGAGCGGGTCGCAGTGGCAGGCGACGAGCGGCAGGGGATGGGCGGCGAGCGCCGAACGCACCGAGCCGTCGGCTTCGCGCACCACGTCGTGATAGCCTGCGGGAAGGGCGACATCCTTGGTGGAAAGCACCTTCAGGTAATCGTCGATCATCGCGAAGAGTTCGAAGCGGAACGGAAAGACGGCGCCGGATGTGTGCAGCCTGCGGAAGGCTTCCCCTGCACGTGCCGGACTGCCGGCGCGGGTGCGGAATCCCTCCGGCGACATGGTCACGGCATCGGCCACAAACCGCGTCACCATCACGCCGGTGGCGTTGTCGAAATGCAGCACCTGCGGCGACACGCCGGCCTTCGCCGCCTCGCGTGCGGCCACCGCCTCGTTGGCGCGGCTGATATATTCCTCCGTGCCCTTGCCCGGGACGCGCAGACAGGCGTCGCCCAGGCGGTAGACCCGGTTGGTGAGACCGCCCATGCGCTTCAGCGGGCCACGAAAACCGGCGAGCGCCGGAATGGCGGCGATGACGGCGCGGACGTCGGCGAGGTCTTCGGTCATGGTGCGTTCCGGGCGATGGAAAGCGCAACATATCCCCACCTCGCCCCCTTTCGGCAAGGGGGCGATAGATCGGCTTCGCGCCGGAGATCCGGGTCAGTATCCGTTGGGCGGAAGATAGGTGAGAGCTGCCCTGATGCTCACGTGGCAGTTGGGGACGGCAAGATGGTACGCGGTACCTGTCATCGTCACGAACAGGGTCGCGCTCGACACTGCCGAAATCGAGAACTGTGTGTTTATCGACGCGATCGTGACGGGCTCCGCAAGGATGTTGCCGGATACGCTCGCTTTTCCGGCGCCGCGCAGTGTCGGCGTGGCGTCATTGTTGGTGAGCAGCAGCGAACCGTTTGGCCCGATGATACTGAAGCGTTCAGGCGTCGTCTCGGCGCCGACGTTGCCCTTGTACTCGACGACGAAGCTCTCACCGACGTCGTATTCGGCGACGCAGGCCGGTATGTTGGTGCGTGCCGTAATGACGGCGACCCCTTTGAAAATCTTCGCCGCATGTGCCTCTCCGACGGTGACAATTGCCGCAGCGAGTGCGACGGATGCGATCGCTGCCTTGCTGTGAATGGACATTGATGTTTCTCCCCGGTGTAGGCAGACGGCCATTTCACCATCAGCCCGGTGCCCTGACTGAAGAAGCTACTCCGAAATGGCTGGCTGTCGAGCCCTCCGAATGGACGAGCGAGAGCGCTTGCGGACGGCGCGGGGGAATGGCTTAGTCTGCCGCTTCGACATGCAGGATTTCGCAATGGCAGACGGACATCACGAGGGCGCGCTGGGTCAGGTCTACAGCGCGAAAAAGCCGGAGGAGGTGGCGGCCCTCTACGACCGCTGGGCCGACACCTATGATGCTGAAATGGCGGCCGCCGGCTACCGGCACCCGTCAATCGCGCTGGCGCTGCTCGCCCGCCACCTGCCGCGCGGGGCGGTGCCAGTGCTCGACGCCGGCTGCGGCACCGGGCTGGTCGGCGAGTGGTTGGGCATCGTCGGCTATCCGCGTGTCGAGGGACTCGACATCTCGGCCGGGATGCTCGCGCGGGCCGAGCAGAAAGGCGCCTATGCGCGCCTCCACAACCTCGCGCTCGGTGGCCCGCTTCCCTTCGCCGACGGCCATTTCGCCGGCATCGTCTCGGCCGGCGTCTTCACCACCGGCCATGTCGGCGCCGAGGGGCTGGACGAGCTGATCCGCATCTGCCGCAAGGGCGGGGCAATCGTGCTGACGGTGAAGAACACGCTGTGGGAGGGCGGCTTCGCCGCGCGGATCGCGGAACTGGAGGCGCAGGGGCTCGTGAAGCGCGTCGAAGAGACGGAGCCTTATGTCTCCATGCCCGGCGAGGTGGGGACGGTTCCGAGCCTGGCGGTGGTGTTGAGGCGTTAGCCGGTTCCGGCTCAAGCCGACTTGGGTTCCGGGGCGGCCGCAACATAACGCGCGACGTTGATCTCGCCCTCGCGGCTTCGTGCCTTGGCGATATCATGGCTGTTCTGCATCCGCATCAGCGTGTCCATGCTGACGCCGAAAGCCTTTTCGATGCGCAGCGCCATTTCCGGGGAAAGTGCCGCGCGCTCGTTGAGCAAGGCGGACAAGGCAGGCCGCGTCACGCCCAGCACCTCGGCGGCGGCCGTGACTGACAGGCCAGCCGGTTCCATGATCTCGGCGCGCACGAAGCCACCGGGATGCGGCGGATTCTTCAGGCGGAAACTCGGCTTTACGGACATGGCCATCTCCTAATGGTAGTCTTCGTAGTCGAGGTCGATGATCTCGACCTCCTGCTGATCGATCCGAAAGGTGATGCGCCAGTTCTTGCTGACGAAAAGGCTCCACGTGCCCCTTCTGTCGCCTACGAGCTGGTGGGCTTTCCAGGTCGGAACGCTTCGCAACTCGTCCTCGCGCTCTATATCTTGCAGGAATGCGATGATGTTGCGGATCTTACCGACGAACTGCGCCGGAAGTCCGCCGGCGTCATCGTCCAGAATCAGTCGGCGCAGGCCTTTGTGCTTCACCGATCGGATGATCATTCAGATAATTGTAGCTCTCTCTGACGTATCTGTAAAGCGTCGCGTTACGGGTTACGATGATGGCTGACTTTCGAGAAGCGTCTGTCTCTGGCTACCCCTTCACCCGCTCCGCTCCCGCATCATACAGCGGCCCCAGATGCAGCGTCGCCGGCACCGTCTCCATCGCCACCACCAGTTCGTAGCGCCCGGAGGTGAGGAAGTCGTCCGACACGCCCTCGGCATTGCGCACATAGCCGTAGCCGATGTTCTTCCCCACCGTGTAGCCGTAACCGCCCGAGGTGAGGTAGCCGACAGGTTCGCCGTCGCGCAGGATGGTCTCGCGGCCGAGCAGGACCACCGTCGGATCGTCGACCGTGAAGCAGGCGAGGCGCTTCTTCAGCGGCTGGCCGGCGACCACCTCTAGGGCGCGGCGGCCGCTGAAGTCGGTGTTCTTCCTGAGCTTCACGGCCCAGCCGAGCCCGGCCTCGAACGGCGTGTCGTTGGGCGTGATGTCCGAGCCCCAGGCGCGGTAGCCCTTTTCCAGCCGGAGCGATTCCAGCGCCCGGTAGCCGACAGGCCGGATGCCGTGGGCAGCACCCGCCGCCATCAGCGCGTCGAACACCTCCCCGGTCGCGTCGATGGGAACGTGCAGCTCCCAGCCGAGCTCGCCGACATAGGTGACGCGCAGCGCCCGCACCGTCGCGCCGGCGATGGCGATCTCGCGGACATGGCCGAAGGGGAAGGCCTCGTTCGAGACGTCGGCGTCGGTGACGCCAGCCAGCACATCCCGCGCGCGCGGCCCCATCAGCGACAGCGTGCCGAACCGTTCGGTCACGTCGGTCAGCCGCGCGTCGAGGCCAGCGCCGATGTGGTCCTCGATCCAGGAGAGGTCGTGGGTGCGGAAGCCGGTGCCGGTGACGATGTAGAAGCGGTCCTCGGCGAGCCGCGCCACCGTCAGGTCGGCCTCGATGCCGCCGCGCGAGTTGAGCAGTTGGGTGTAGGTCAGCCGGCCCACAGGCTTCGACACGTCGTTGGCGCAGATCCAGTCGAGGGCCTTGAGCGCATCCGCTCCGGCAAGCTCGTATTTGGCGAAGGAGGACTGGTCGAAGATGCCGACCTTCTCGCGCACCAGCCGGTGCTCGTCACCGACCGGGCCGAACCAGTTCTGCCGGCCCATCGAGTAGACGTCCGTGGGGTCCATGTCCTGCGGCGCGAACCAGTTCGGGCGCTCCCAGCCGAGCTTGGAGCCGAAGACGGCGCGGTGCGCCTTGAGGCGCTGGTAGAGCGGCGAAACGATCAGCGGCCGGCCGCTCTCATATTCCTCGTGCGGGAAGGCGACCGTATAGTGCTTGCCGTAAGCCTCCAGCGTGCGGTCGCGCACCCAGTCGCGGTCGCGGTGCATCCCCGCGAAGCGCCTTATGTCGACGACCCAGAGGTCGAGCGGCGCCTCGCCGTCGATCGCCCACTGCGCCAGCACCCAGCCCGCCCCGCCGCCCGACGCGATGCCGAATGCGTTGAAGCCGGCGCCGACGAACATGTTGACGCATTCGGGCGCCGCGCCCAGGATGAAATTGCCGTCGGGCGTGAAGCTCTCCGGCCCGTTGATCATCTGCTTGATGCCGACGGTCTCCAGTGCCGGGATGCGGGCGATCGCCTCGACCATGTGCTGCTCGAAATGGTCGTAGTCGTCGTCGAACAGGCGGAACTGCCAGTCGTTGGGCACGTCGCCCGTCGTCCAGGGCTGCGGGTTCGGCTCGTATCCGCCGAAGACGAGCCCGCCGACCTCTTCCTTGAAATAGGTGCGGCGGTCGGGATCGCGGATGGTCGGCGCGTCGGTGGCGAGGCCCGGGATCTTCTCGGTGATGACGTACTGGTGCTTGACCGGCTGCAGCGGCACGTTGATGCCGGCGAGCGCGCCCACCTGGCGCGCCCACTGGCCGGCGCAGTTGACGACGGTCTCGCAGGCGATGTCTCCCTGGTCGGTCTTCACCGCGACGATCCGCCGATCCTTCATCTCGAAGCCGGTGACGCGGACGTTCTCGACAAGTTTTGCGCCATGCATGCGCGCGCCCTTGGCGAGCGACTGGGTGATGTCGGAGGGGCTCGCCTGGCCGTCAGTCGGCAGCCAGGACGCGCCGACGAGGTCGGCGACGTCCATCAGCGGGAACATCGCCTTCGTCTCGGCGGGCGACAGCAGGTGCATGTCCATGCCGAAACTCTTCGCGGTCGTCGCCGTCCGCTTGAATTCGGTCCAGCGGTCCTGATTGGTGGCGAGCCTGAGGCAGCCGGACATCTTCCAGCCGGTCGCAAGCCCCGTCTCGGCCTCCAGCCCCTTGTAGAGCTCGACGGAGTATTTCAGCACCCGCGTGATCGAGGCCGAGGAGCGCAACTGGCCCACCAAGCCGGCGGCATGCCAGGTCGAGCCCGAAGTGATCTGGCCCATTTCGAGAAGCACCACATCGGCCTTGTGGTCGCGGGCGAGGTGGTAGGCGGTGGAACAGCCGATGATGCCGCCGCCGATGACGACGATCTGCGCGTGGCTGGGCAAGGTCATGGCGTCAGCCTCCCGAACCTGGACTGGTAGCGGTCGAGCGCGGCGTTGAGCCGCTGCAGGTTCTCTTCGGTGTAGGCTTCATAGTCGGCGCCGGGCGCGTCGAGATGCAGTTCGGACACCATCGACCACATCGCCTCGCGCAGCAGCGAGGCGCATTGCATGGCCGCATGGGCACGGACGATCTCGGGCGACGGCTTTTCGCCGAAGTAGCGCGCGAGAAGCTCCTGCGACTGCTCGTTCGAAAAGCCGGCATTGGAAGCGAGGCCGGCAAGATCGAACATCGCCGTCGAGAAGCCGGCATATTCGAAGTCGATCAGCCACAGCCGCTCGCCGTCGTCGAGGATATTGGCCGGCAGGAAGTCGTTGTGGCCGAAGATGATCGGCAGCGCCGGCTGCGTCTTCTCCAGGTCGGCGGCAAGCTGGAGGAACTCCGGCAGGCGGTCGCTCATGCGGCTCTGGCCCTCGCGCAGCGTGCGGGCATAGTCGCGGATGACGTGGAAGACGAGGAAGGCGAATCCGGTGCCGCTGATCTGGCGCGGCATCTCGACATGGAAGCGCTTCACGATGTCGGCGACGCGGCCGATGTTCGCGGTGACGTCGGCGGGCGCGTAGGTCTTGCCCTCGACGAAGCGCGACACCATCACGCCCGGTCCGGTATAGACGACTTCGGGTGCGAAACCGGTCGCGTGGGCGGCCCGCGCGGTCATGATCTCGCGGCTGCGGAAGACGTGGTGAAACGGATAGTCCTGGCCGAAGCGCACGACATATTTCCGGCCGGCGTCCTCGACCGTGTAGCTCTTGTTCGACAGCCCGCCCTTCAGCGGCTTCGGGTCGACGGGACCCGACCAGATCGGCAGCACCCAGATACGGGCGTTCATTTCCATCAAGATGCACTTCCTCCAGTGTCGGCGAGGCCGAGCCTCGCTCTCGTTCTTGCGGCGCCAGCCGAGATCAGTCGGTCGGCGACGATCGCGATCGCCGCCACCGCCAGGCCGGCGACGAGGCCGCGGCCGGTGTCGGCCTTGGTCAGCGCGATATAGACCTCCTGGCCGAGGTCGCGCGTGCCGACCAGCGCTGTGATGACCAGCATCGACAGCGCGAACATGATCGTCTGGTTGATGCCGAGCAGGATTTCCGGCAGCGCCAGCTTCAGCCGGATGCGCGACAGGATCTGGCCGCGCGTCGCGCCCATGGCGCGCCCTGCCTCGATCACGCGCGGGTCGACGCGGGTGAGTCCGAGCACCGTATAGCGGATGGCCGGCACGACCGCGTAGGCGACGACCGCGATCATTGCCGAGAAGTCGCCGACCCTGAACAGCATCACCACCGGCATCAGGTAGACGAAGGAGGGCAGCGTCTGCAGCGTGTCGATGACCAGCGAGACGGCGCGCCAGACGCGGTCGTTTTCGGCGCACAGGATGCCGACCGGTATGCCGATCAGCGCGGCGAAGAGCACGGAGATGCCGCACAGATAGACCGTCACCATCGCCTTTTCCCACTGGCCGGTCGCGGCGATCAGGAAGGACAGGATCGCAACCGTCGCCATCAGCCGGACGCCGCCGAGCCGCCAGCCGGCAACGGCAATCAGCCCGGTCACGCCGAGCCAGGGCAGGTCGCCGAGCAGGCGCTTGAAGGGGATGAGCAGGTTGAGCAGGATCGCGTTCTTCACCGCCTCGAACGTGTCGAAGAAGTTGATGTTGATCCACTTCACCACCTCGGAGAGGAAGGCTCCGGTCGAGATTTCCCACGCCTCGGGCCAGGTCCGGATCGCGGGCAGGAGGAGGCCGAGCAGATAGGTTGCGACGACAAGCGCCAGCCCGGCTGCGATGTGCGGATGGCGTGCAGGCCACGACGAGCCCCGGTCGGGCAGGGCGCTGGCTTCGCGCTGCGCGAACGCCTGGCTCAGCCGGTCGAGCGCGACGGCGAGCGCGACGATAGCGAGGCCGGCCTCCAGCCCCGCGCCGATGTCCAGGCGGCGGAGTGCGGCGAGCACGTCGAAGCCCAGCCCGCCGGCGCCGATCATCGAGGCGATGATGACCATGTTCAGCGACAGCATGATCACCTGGTTGACGCCGACCATCAGGCTGTCGCGCGCCGAGGGCACCAACACGCGCCACGTCATCTGGTGGCGCGTCGCACCGACCATACGGCCGAGGTCGCGGATCTCGGGTGCGACCTGGCGCAGCGAAAGCGCCGTGATGCGCGCCATCGGCGGCAGCGCGTAGATGACGGTCGCCAGGATCGCCGCCGTCGGGCCGAAGCCGAACAGGAAAAGGATCGGCACGAGATAGGCAAAGGCCGGAACGGTCTGCATGACGTCCAGGACGGGCGTCAGCGCCTGCTCGAAGCGCGGATGCCGGTAGGCGGCGATGCCGAGCAGCAGGCCGCCGACCACGCCGATCGGTACGGCGACCAGCACCGAAGCGAGCGTCGCCATGGCGCTCTGCCACTGGCCGAAAACGAGGATGAAGACGAAGCAGGCGAAGACCAGCAGCGCGAGCGCCCGCCCTCCGGCCGCGTGGCCCATCAGCGCGACGATCCCGATCACTGCGACCCACGACAGCGGCGGCGCGACCTGCACGGCGCTCGATCCCTGGCCGGAGAGGAAGCCGGTGGCAAGCAGGCTCATCGCCAGCCGGTATGGCGCCTCGATGATCGAGGCGAGGAACCGGGTGAATTCGGTGAAGGTGAACAGGCCGAAGCTTGCCTCGTTGACCAGCCATTTCATCGCCGCCGAGATCGAGCGGGCGGCGGGGATTTCCCAGGTCTTGGGATAGACGTCGATCCAGGCCGGCACGGGTGCCAGCCAGAGGATCGCGAATACGGCCAGCGCGATGAGCCAGGGCACGGAGACGCTGCCAGCGGCTATCCGGGGGGCAAACGGGCGGCGGGTTTCGATGGCGGGGAGGGTCATCGCCGCCCCCGCAGCCGTTTTCCCTGCGCGCCGTCCCCCTCACCCGGCCTCCGCTCCGCTCGGCCACCCTTTCCCCGAGGGGAGAGGAAATCTGCGACCGTCGCGGCCAGTCTCCCCCCAGTCAGCGAAGACGCCGACGAACCTCGTCTCCCCTCGGGGAGAGGGTGGCCGAGCGGAGCGGAGGCCGGGTGAGGGGGCTGGTGTGGTCGATGCATTCGCACGCTCACCCCCTCAGCATCAGGTCGGCGACGTCCCGCCGGTCGAGGCGCCCGATGGGCGCGCCATCTGCATCGACGACTTCGAGCGTCTCGCCATCGGTAAACAGCCGCGCGGCCTCGGAGATGCGCATGTGTGCCGCCACCCGTGGCTTGCCGTCGGCACCGCCCGGCTTCATCAGCGAGCCGACCGACACGACCTTGGCCTTCGCCACGTCCCGCGTAAACTCGCGCACGTAGTCGGTGGCGGGGTTGAGTATGAGGTCTTCCGGCGTGCCGGTCTGGACGATCTCGCCGTCCTTCATGATGGCGATGCGGTCGGCCAGCCTTATCGCCTCGTCGAAATCGTGGGTGATGAAGACGATGGTCTTCTTGAGCTTCGACTGCAGCCGCACGAACTCGTCCTGCATCTCGCGCCGGATCAGCGGGTCGAGCGCCGAGAAGGGTTCGTCGAGGAACCACAATTCCGGCTCGACGGCGAGCGAGCGGGCAATGCCGACCCGTTGCTGCTGGCCGCCGGACAATTGACGCGGGAAGAACGCCTCGCGGCCGGTGAGCCCGACGAGGTCGATCATCTCGCGGGCGCGGGCTTCGCGCCCGGCGCGGTCCATGCCCTGGATCGACAGCGGGAAGGCGACGTTGTCGAGCACGGAAAGATGCGGCAGCAGCGCGAAATGCTGGAAGACCATGCCCATCCGGTGGCGGCGGATCTCGATCATCCGTTTCTCGTCTGCGGCGAGCAGGTTCTCGCCGTTGAACAGGATTTCGCCCGCCGTCGGCTCGATCAGGCGGGAGAGGCAGCGCACCAGCGTCGACTTACCGGAGCCGGAGAGGCCCATGATGACGAAGATCTCACCCTCGGCCACGTCGAGATTGATGTCGCGCACCGCGCCGACGAGGTTCCGCGCCGACAGCGCCGCCGCGTCGGGGGAGGGCGTCTCGGCGAGGAACGCCTTCGCGCCCTCGCCGAACAGTTTCCAGACGTGCCGGCAGGAGAGTTTCGCGGTCATGCTGCTGATGCAGGCCTTGCAGCCTTACTTCTTGATCCACTCCGCCCAGCGGGCCTCGTTGGCGCCCATCCATTCGGCGACGACGTCGGGGATCTTCTTGCCGTCGAGATCGACGGCGGTAATCATCTTGCCCATCTCGTCATTGTCGATCGAAAACGCCTTGATCGCCTTGTAGGCACCCGGCCACTTGTCCTTCACGCCAGCCCAGCCGACCTTCCAGATTTCGCCGAAGGGCTTGCCGCAATCGTAGAGCGCGTCGGGGTTCGAGCCCCATTTCGGGTCGGTGTAACATTCCTTGGTGTAGGCGGGGAACTCGATCCACTCGCCCTTGTATTTCGCCGGCGCCCAGTGCGGCGCGTAGATCCAGAGCAGGATCGGCGCCTGCCGCTGGTAGGCGCTCTCGAGCTCGGCGAAGAGCGCGGCGTCCGTGCCGGCATGGATCACTTCGAAGGGCAGGCCGAGTGCGGCGACGCGCTCGTCGTCGAAGCCGCCCCAGGTGACGGGACCGCCGAGATAGCGGCCCTTGGGCGCGGTTTCCGCCGTCGAGAACATCTCGGCGCACTTCTCGTCCTTCAGCGCTTCCCAACTGGGCAGGCCGGGGCACTTGTCCTTCATGTATTCGGGAAACCACCACTCTTCCTTGGCCTTCATGCCGGTGGCGCCGAAATTCTCGACCTTGCCGGTGGCAGTCGCCGCGTCCATCGCGTCGCGGCCGGTGGTCTCCCACATCTCCATCGCGACATGCAGGTCGCCGGCCTCAAGCCCTGCGAACTGGGCGAGGTAGTCGGCCTGGACATATTCGACGCTGTAGCCGGCCTTTTTCAGCACCTCGCCCATCAGCTCGGTGGTGATGAGCTGGCCGGTCCAGTCGTGCAGCGTCAGCTTGATCGGGTCGGTCGATTCCTGTGCGACGGCTGGGCCGCCGAAGGTGAGCGCGACCGTCAGTGCGAGGGTCGCGCAGGCTGTCTTCAATGCATGGCACGTGGCAATCATGTCCGAAACTCCTGTGAAAGTGTTCGCCCCGCCTCCGGTCGGGACAACCCCGCAGGAGGTCTTCGTATTGGTCCGGTAATTTCACGCGGCAAAAGCCAGCTTGTCAACGATACATGTGGCGTTTTATGACTTTGTGACCGTATTCAGCCGAGATTTTGGATTGAACGGTCAAGGATGCCGCGAAAGCGGGCAGATGGGTGATCCATGTCCAGTATGACACTGTCGAGGCGTCACGCCGAGATCCTGCGCATGTTGCGCGAGGAAGGTACGATGTCGATCGCCGACCTGGCGGATCGTCTCGGCGTCTCGCTGGAGACGGTGCGCCGCGACGTCAAGCCGCTGAGCGGCGATGGTTCGGTGGTCAGGATGCATGGCGCGGTCGGGCTCGCCGGGCAGGGCGGCGAGGCGCCGTTCGAAGGTCGCATGCGCGAAAACTCGACTGCCAAGCGCGCCATCGCGCGGCACGTCGCGGCCACCATCGCCGACGGCGACTCGGTCATGTTCGATACTGGAACGACGACGAGTTTCCTCGCCCGCGAACTGCTCGGCCACCGCCGACTCACCGTGGTGACGAATTCTTCGGACATTGCCCGCACGCTCGCCACCGTCAACGGCAACAAGGTCTACATGGCCGGCGGCGAACTGAGGAGCGATTCCGGCGCGGCTTTCGGTGTCTCCGCAATCGAGTTCATCAGCCGGTTCTCGGTCGACCATGCCATCATTTCTGTCGGCGCGGTCGATGCCGAGGGGCTGATGGACTACGACCTTGAGGAGTCCGAGTTTGCGCGCACGGTGCTAGCCTGCGGTAGCCGCCGCCTCGTGGTGACCGACCACTCGAAGTTCGGCCGCCGCGGACTGGTGCGCATTTGCGCGATGGAGGGAGTGACGGGCCTCGTCACCGACCGCGCTCCGCCCGCCGATATCGCCGAGGCGCTTGCCGCCGCCGGAGTGCGGCTGGAGGTCGCGCATGCTGACCTGTAGTGCCGAGGAACTGACCCCGCCCATCAGCTTCCGGTGATCGCGCCGGCGATGGTGCGGATGTTGTAGCGCATCAGGTCGACATAGGTGGCCGCCGGCCCGTCGGCCGCCGACAGCGCGTCGGAATAGAGCGCGCCGCCCGCCTTCAGGCCGGTCTCCTTCGCAATCTGCTCGATCAGGCGGGGATTGCTGACGTTCTCGACGAAGACCGCGGACGCGCTGTCCTCGCGCACCTGGTCGATCAGCTTGGCGACGTCTGCCGCCGATGCCTCGGCATCCGTCGAGATGCCTTCCGGCGCGAGGAAGGTGATGCCGTATTCCCTGGCGAAATAGCCGAAGGCGTCGTGCGAGGTGATGATGGTGCGCTTGCCCTGCGGGATCGCGGCGACCTCGGCGCGCAGTTCCGCGTCGAGCGCCTTCAGCGTCTCGGTATAGGCGGCGGCGTTGGCCTTGTAGCTGTCGCAGCCGGCGGCGTCCGCGGCGCAGAGCGCGTCGGCGATGTTGGCGACGTAGATGATCGCGTTGGGCACCGACTGGAAGGCATGCGGGTCGAAGGCGCCGTGGTCGTCGCCTTCGTGCCCGGCTTCGGCCTCATGCCCGTGCTCGTCCGCGCCGGCCTCGATCGGCGTCACGCCCTTGGTCAGTTCGATAACAGGTGCCTTGGTGCCGCTCGCCTCGACGACGCGGTTGATGAAGCCCTCGAACTTCAGGCCGTTGGCCAGAACCACCTCGGCCGCGCCGATGCGCGCCGCGTCCTGCGGCTTGGGCTCATAGACATGCGCGTCGCCGTTGGGACCGACGAGGACGGTGAGGTCGATGCGGTTGCCGCCGACCTGTTTCGTCATGTCGCCGATGATCGAGAAGGTGGCGACGACCTTGAGCGGCTCGGCCATGGCCGCGGCGGGAAGGGCGGCCAGCGCCGTGGCGGCAAGCAGTGCGCGCGCAAGAATGGTTCGCATGGTCGGTTCTCCTAGGCTGTGCGGTGACGATGGGGGCGGACGCGGCTCCTGAGCGCGCCGCGCGGGGCGGCGATGATGGAGGCGGCATAGGCGACGCCCGCCGACAGGATGATGGCCGGGCCGGAGGGCAGCTCGGCGTGATAGGAGAGGAGCAGCCCCGCGACCGACGAGGCGATGCCGACGGCAATCGCGACGGCCACCATCGGCCCGACCCGCGACGTCCAGAATCGCGCGGTCGCGGCCGGCAGCATCATCAGCCCGACGGCGAGCAGCGTGCCCAGCGCCTGGAAGCCGCCGACGAGGTTGAGCACGACCAGCGCCAGGAAGATGAAATGCGTTGGCGTGCCGAGCCGGCTGACCGAGCGCAGGAACAGCGGGTCGAGGCACTCCGCCACCAGTGCCCGCCAGAATACGGCCACGGTAACGGCGGTGACGACCGCAACCGAGGCGATGAGCCACAGCGCGTCGTCGGTGAGCGCCAGCACCGTGCCGAACAGCACGTGCATCAGGTCGACCGACGAGCCGCGCATCGACACCAGCAAGACGCCGAGCGCCAGCGAGATCAGGTAGAACGCAGCCATCGAAGCATCTTCGCGCTGCACGGTCAGCCGCGACACCGCGCCGGCGCCGAGCGCGACGACCATCCCCGCGACCAGCCCGCCGATGGTCATCGGCACGATCTCCAGCCCGTAGAGCAGGAAACCGACCGCCGCGCCGGGAAGGATGGCGTGCGCCATCGCGTCGCCGGTGAGGCTCATGCGCCGGAGCATCAGGAACACGCCGACCGGACAGGAGGACAGCGACAGGAGGACCGAGCCGGCGAGCGCCCGCTGCATGAAGGCGTAGTCGACGAACGGCGCCAGCAGGAAGTCGTAGATCGCGTTCATGCCGCCCTCGGGCCGTGATCGTGGCCGTGGTGATGGTCGTGCCCGTGAGCATGATCATGGCCGTGCGCGTGGTCGTGCTCCGGCTCGCACCACGGCGCGTCATCGCTCCAGGCCTCGGTGAAGCGGCGCGCCTTGAGCAGGTTCTCCGGCCGCAGCACGTCCGCCGTCGCGCCCCAGGCAACCGGCTGGCGCGCCAGCAGCAGCGTCTGCGGGAAATGCTCGCGCACCAGCTCCATGTCGTGGCTGACGACGATGACCGTGCGCTTCTCGCCGTGCCAGCGCCCGATCAGCGCGACGAGGTCGGCGACGGTGCGCGCGTCGATCGCGTTGAACGGCTCGTCGAGCAGGATGAGCTCGGCATCCTGCACCAGCACGCGGGCAAACAGCGCCCGCTGCAGCTGGCCGCCCGACAGCGTGTCGATCGGCCGGTTCTCGAAACCTTCGAGCCCGACCGCCGACAGCGCGCGCGCCACCGTCGCCCGGTCCTCGCCGGTGAAGCGTCCGAGCAGCCCGCGCTTCGGCCACAGGCCGAGCGAGACGAGATCGACCACGCGGGCGGGAAAGCCGCGGTCGATCTCGGATTGCTGCGGCAGGTAGGCGATGCGGGCGGAAGGATCGCGCTCGAACTCGCCCGACATCGGCGCGAGCATGCCGGCGATGCCCTTGAGCAGCGTCGACTTGCCGGAGCCGTTGGCGCCGATGATCGCGGTCAGCGACCCGCGCGCGACCGTGCCGCTCAGGTGATGGACCGCCGGATGGCTGTCGTAGCCGAGCGTCAGATCGCGGAAGGTGAGGCAGGCCTGGGTCATGTTCGCTCCGCGAGCGGCCACAGCCGCGCGAGGCGCTTTTACTATGTTATGTTATTACATTCGTCAAGCGGTCCGGACTGGCGTCGCGCCTGCCTTAGCCCGCTGGCGTCGCGCGCCGTCCCCAGTTCCGCAGCGCTATTGATTCACGTCAAGGACCCAGAACCGAAAGGCTGTCACTCGAAATTACAACTTTCGTAGCGAGGCAAGCGTGGCCAAAGATACCTCCTCCGACGGATCGGCTACCTTAGGGGTGGCCAAGGGCGGCGCGCCGGCGCCTTCGTTGCGCGACGTTCTCGGCGACGCGGCGCCCGGGCCGACGCGCCGGGTGGGCCGGACATTGCGCTGGCTGCTGATCGGCGCGGCGGTTGTCGCCGCGGGCTATTTCGGCTGGGCCTACCTCGCGCAAGACAGCGGCTACGTCTACACGACGCAAAAGGTCACCAGGGGCGATCTCACCGTGATCGTCACCGCGACCGGGACCGTGCAGCCGATTACCCAGGTCGATGTCTCGAGCGCCATATCCGGCATCGTCCGCAAGGTGAATGTCGACTACAACAGCACCGTCTATCGCGGCGACGTGCTGGCCGAGCTCGATGCCGATACGCTCCAGGCGGGTGTCGCCAGCGCGCGCGCCCACCTGGTCGTCGCCAACGCCAACGTCGCCAAGGCCAAGGCGACATCGAACGCGTCGATCGCCACCTACGAGCGCCAGGCGGCGCTGTTCAACCGTGGCGTCATGTCGGCGCAGACGCTCGAAGACACGCGTCTCACCATGGACGCCGCAGATGCCGCGCTCAAGGCCGTGGAGGCGGAGGTGCTCGTCGCCGACGCCGATCTGAAGCTGGCCGAGACGAATCTTGCCAAGACGCTGATCACCTCGCCGATCGACGGCGTCGTGCTGACGCGCGATGTCAACGAAGGCTCGACGATCGCCGCCTCGCTCTCCGCGCCTGTGCTGTTTTCCATTGCCGGTGATCTGAAGCGCATGGAGGTGCAGGTCGACGTCGACGAGGCCGATATCGGCAATGTCGCCGTCGGCCAGACGGGGACATTCACGGTGGATGCCTATCCCGACCGCACATTTCCGGCCGAGATCACCGAAATCCGCTTCGTCTCCGAGACGATCAACAATGTGGTGACCTACAAGGCCCTGCTCTCGGTGGACAATAGCGATCTCTTCCTGCGGCCCGGCATGACCGCCACGGCGGATATCGTGGTCAACACCGTCCGCGACGCCCTGCTGGTGCCGAATGCGGCACTTCGCTACACGCCTCCGGCGGAGGAAAGCTCCGGCGGCGGCCTGTTGAGCATGTTCGGGCCGCCTGACACGGGCACGGCGACCACCGCCGAACTCCCCGGCGGCGCGCGCACGCTGTGGGTCATGCGCGACAAGGTGCCGGTCGAAGCGACCGTCGTGACCGGGGCGACCGATGGCCAGAACACCGAGTTGAAATCCGGCGACCTCGTCGAGGGCGACGCCGTCGTTCTCGATGCCGTCGCGGCCAAGTGAGACGGCTGCCTTGGACGTTTCTTCCCCTCCTCTGATCGAGTTCCGCGCCTTGACCAAGGTCTATGGCAGCGGCGAGGCCGAGGTGCGCGCGCTCGACGGCGTCGACCTCTCCATCGCGCGCGGGGAGTTCGTCGCCATCATGGGGCCGTCGGGCTCCGGCAAGTCGACGGCGATGAACATCATGGGCTGTCTCGACGTGCCGACGTCGGGCGACTACCTGTTCCAGGGCGTTCCGGTGAGCGGGCTAGGTCGCGACGAGCGGACGCTGCTGCGCCGCCATATGATCGGCTTCGTCTTCCAGGGGTTCAACCTGCTCGCCCGCACCACCGCCGTGGAGAACGTCGAACTGCCGCTGATCTACCGCGGCATGAACGAGGTTGACCGGCGCCGGCTCGCGCTGCAGGCGCTTGGCCAGGTCGGCCTCGCCGACCGCGCCAATCATACCTCGGCCGAGATGTCCGGTGGCCAGCAGCAGCGTGTGGCGATCGCAAGGGCGATCGTCACCAGCCCCATGGTCCTGCTCGCCGACGAGCCCACAGGCAACCTCGACACGAAGATCAGCCGCGAGATCATGGGCATCGTCACCCGCCTCAACGCGGACGAGGGCCTCACCGTGATCATGGTGACCCACGAGGACGATATCGCCCTCTATGCGCGCCGGGTCATCCGCTTCGTCGACGGCAAGATCGAGTCCGACAGGGTGCAGGAGCCGACCGGTGTTCTATGAAACCTTGAAGCTCGCCGCGCAGGCCATCCTGCGCAATCCGATGCGTTCGTTCCTGACCATCCTCGGCATCGTCATCGGCGTCGCGGCGGTCATCGCCATGGTGACGATCGGCAACGGCACGACCGCCCAGGTAACCGCGGAACTCAGCAAGCTCGGCAGCAACATGCTGTTCGTGCGGCCGGGCCAGTTCGGGCCGGGGCGCGCCAGTACCCAGGCGAAATCCTTCACCTCCAAGGACGTCGCCGCGATCCGCGGCCAGGTTTCCGGCCTGCGCGCGGTCGCGCCGATGGCGCAGGCGTCGGCGACGGTCATCTTCAGCGGCGAGAGCCGGCAGAGCACCGTCTCAGGCACCACCTCCGACTATCTCATCGTCGGCGACTGGACGATCGCGTCCGGCCGCGCCTTCCTGCCGGCAGAAGAGCGCGGCACCGCCGTCTGCGTGATCGGCGACACCGTACGCGGCAAGCTGTTCGGAAGTTCGCCGCCGCTCGGCAAGAGCATCCGGGTCGGCAAGGTCTCGTGCGAGGTTATCGGCGTGCTCGGCGAGAAGGGTGAGTCCAGCATGGGCACGGACCAGGACGATACCGTTCTCATGCCATTGCGTACCTTTCAGCGGCGCATGGCCGGCAACAGCGACGTCGATACGATCCTGGTGTCGGCGCGCGACGGCGTCGCCACCAGCAAGGTCAAAGGCGACATCGAGCGCCTGATGCGCGAGCGGCGCAGCATCGTGGCGGGCGAGGACGACGACTTTTCGGTCAACGACATGACCCAGATCGCTGCCACCATGTCCGGAACCACCAGCATCCTGACCGGGCTGCTCGGTGCCGTCGCGGCGGTCAGTCTGCTTGTCGGCGGCATCGGCATCATGAACATCATGCTGGTGTCGGTGACCGAGCGCACGCGCGAGATCGGCATCAGGCTCGCCATCGGCGCGCTCGAAAGCCAGGTCCTGACCCAGTTCCTCGTCGAGGCGACGGTGCTGGCCCTGTTCGGCGGCATCGTCGGCATCCTGTTCGGCCTTGGGCTTGCCTATGGCGCCGACCTCTATCTCGGCATTCCCTTCGTCACCAGCCCGAGCATCATCGTCCTCGCCTTCGTGTTCTCGGCGCTGATCGGCATGGGGTTCGGCTATTTCCCCGCGCGCCAGGCCGCCCGGCTGAATCCGATCGAGGCGCTGAGGCACGAATAGGGAGGTGCGGATGACACATCCCGTGCCTCTGCGAAGGGATCGCTCTTGCAACCGCGTGTCCCACCGTTCAAACATCGCAACGCTTCACTCTTCGGTCACCCATGTCCCGTCGCATCATCCTCATCCGACACGGCGACGATCCGCCCGACGACCGCGCCTATAGATGGCTCGAGCGGAACGGATACGAGCCGCAGGTGGTAAAGCCATTCGCGGGGGAGGCGCTCCCGGACAGTACGGACGGGATTGCCGGCAGCATCGTCTATGGCGGGCGATACCCGGCCTACGAGACTGAGCGCTACCCCTTCCTCAACCGCGAAAACGAATGGATCGACCGGTGCATGGGCGAGGGCGTTCCGCTGCTCGGTATATGCCTGGGCGCGCAGATGATCGCTTCTAGGCTGGGCTCTGATGTCGGCCCATCGCCCGATGGCTGGCACGAATTCGGATGCTATGAGATCACGCCGACGGAGGCGGGGCGAGACATCCTGCCGGAGCCGATCCACGTCACACAGGCGCATTTCCACACCTTCAGTATGCCAGACGGTGCCGAGCACCTCGCAACGAGCGCGCTGTTCGCGAACCAGGCATTCCGCGTCGGGGAGCGGATCTACGGGGTCCAGTTCCACCCGGAAGTTACAATGGACGGGTTCCGTCGCTGGCAGGATGTGATGCGCGCGAATTATGGCAAGCCGGGTGTGCAGACGCGCGCCGAACAGGACGACCTACTGGCGCGCCACGACGCCAGGCAAGGCGATTGGTTCCACGGCTTCCTCGCCAGGCTGCTTGCGCCAGCGGCGTGAGCGAGCCTAAGACGAACCGACAAGAACAACCGCAAGGGAGATATGCATGACCGCAGATCCGATCGTCATTACGGCAGCCAGGCGCACGCCGATGGGCGCCTTCCAGGGCGCGCTGAAGGACCGCACGGCACCTGAACTCGGCAAGGTGGCGATTGCCGCGGCGCTCGTCCAGGCGGGCCTTGCGGCGGAAGAGGTGGACGAGGTGATCATGGGCTGCGTCCTGCCGGCGGGCCTCGGCCAGGCGCCCGCCCGGCAGGCCGCGCTCGGCGCCGGCCTGCCGCAGTCGGTGCCCTGCACCACCGTCAACAAGATGTGCGGTTCGGGCATGAAGGCGGCGATGCTGGGCTATGATTCGATCGCGGCCGGCTCCGCCCGCATCGTCGTCGCCGGCGGCATGGAAAGCATGACCAACGCGCCGTACCTCCTTGAAAAAGCCCGCGCGGGCATGCGGCTCGGCCACGGCCGCGTCATGGACCACATGTTCCTCGACGGGCTGGAGGACGCCTACGACAAGGGCCGCCTGATGGGCACCTTCGCCGAGGACACCGCGCGCGAGATGCAGTTCACCCGCGAGGCGCAGGACGAGTTCGCGCTCGCCTCTCTCGACCGGGCGCGCCGTGCCATTGCCGAGGGCCGCTTCCACCTCGAGGTGGCGCCGGTCGGCGACGTCGTCGAAGACGAGCAGCCCGGCAAGGCGAGGCCCGAAAAGATCCCGACCCTGAAGCCGGCCTTCCGCGCCGACGGCACGGTGACGGCGGCGAACTCGTCCTCGATCTCGGACGGCGCCGCGGCACTCGTGCTGATGCGGATGTCGGAGGCCGACCGCCGCGGCATCTCGCCGCTGGCGATCGTGCGCGCCCATGCAAGCCACGCCCAGGCACCGGCCTGGTTCACCACCGCGCCCATCGGCGCAATGAACAAGGTGCTGGAAAAGGCCGGTTGGTCCGCGGACGACGTCGACCTCTACGAGATCAACGAGGCCTTCGCGGTGGTGGCGCTGGCGGCGATGCGCGAGCTCGGGCTGCCGCACGACAAGGTCAACGTCAACGGCGGCGCCTGTGCGCTCGGCCATCCGATCGGCGCTTCCGGCGCCCGCATCCTCGCCACGCTTCTGGCCGAGATGGACGCCCGCGACGTCAAGCGCGGCATCGCTTCGCTCTGCATCGGCGGCGGCGAGGCGACGGCGATGGCGGTGGAGCGGGTGTAGGACTGCGTCAGCGAGGGGCGGTGCCTCTCCGCCACGTGTTCTCGGTGATCGCCGCGATGAGCGACGCCGGAAGGTCGTGGCCCTTCGCGCCGGTCCAGAGGGGACGGGCGCAGCCGCGGCAGGCTTGGCGAACAAACAAACCGGGGCACTACATGCACGATCTTATTCGACGGTTCATCGATGCCACCAACGCGTTTGACGTCGAAACGGCGCTGGCGCTGTTCGCGCCGGACGCTGTCATCGACGACGTGTCGGTCGGCGACAGCTTCGTCGGGACCGATGGCGTCCGCGATTATCTCGAGCGGTTCTTTGTCGGCTACAAAACGGTGAGCAAGGTCCTGTCGGTGAAAGCCATGGGAAACCGCCGCGCCATGGTTCGGCTCGACTTCACCGGCGATTTCGGTCACGAAACCGGCGTGCTGGATGTATCGACCAGCGCCGAAGGCCTGATCATCTCGATTGACGCCGACCTGGATTGAGGCGGATCCGCTGGCGCGTTGCTTGGCCCCGCTGACCGCCTTGCTCCCTACACCTTCAACCCGATCTCGGTCTGGCCCTCGTTTCCGAAGATCTTCAGATAGCGCTCGATCTCCGACCGGTCGCCCGTCGCCTTCAGCGGGTTGTCGGAGAGCTTGACCGCCGGGCGGCCGTTGGCCTCGGTGACCTTGCAGACGAGCGAGATCGCGTTGAGTCCCTCGACCTCGCGCGGCGCGCAGCCTTCGAAGTCGTTGGTGAGGTTGGTGCCCCAGCCGAAGGCCATGCGGACCTTGTTGTGGAAGTGGTGGTAGGCGGCGACGATCGTGTCGACGTCGAGCCCGTCGGAGAAGATCAGCAGTTTTTCGCGCGGATCGCGTCCCTTCTCCGTCCACCATTTGATGATCCGCTCGCCGCCTTCGATCGCCGGCGCGCTGTCGGGGCGAAAGCCCGTCCAGTCGGCCACCCAGTCCGGCGCCTCGCGCAGGAAGGAGGCAGTGCCGAACGTGTCCGGAAGTACGATCAGCAGATTGCCGCCGTAATATTTCTTCCAGTCCTTCAGCACCTGGTAGGGCGCCTTCTTCAGCTCTTCCTCGCTGTCGGCAAGGGCTGCCAGCACCATCGGCAGTTCGTGCGCGTTGGTGCCGACGGCCTCGAGATCGTTGTCCATGGCCAACAGCACGTTGGACGAGCCGGTGAAGGCGGTGCCGAGCCCTTCCTTCAGCGCCTCGACGCACCAGCGGTGCCACAGGAAGGAGTGGCGGCGGCGGGTGCCGAAGTCGGAGATGCGCAGGTCGGGCAATTGCTTGAGCCGCTCGACCTTGTCCCAGAGCTTCGCCTTGGCGCGGGCATAGAGAACGTCGAGCGAGAACGGGCCGAGCGACTTCATCGCCGCCCGCGACCTGAGCTCGTTGATGATGGCCAGCGCCGGGATCTCCCACATCGACGTGTACATCCACGGACCGGGGAAGGAGAGCTCGAACTGGCCGTCCTTCTTGGTCAGCTCGTAGTCGGGAAGCTGGAAGTCCTTCAGCCAGTCGAGGAACTCGGGCGAGAAGATCTGCTTGCGGCCGTAGAAGCTGTTGCCGGCGAGCCAGATCATCTCTTTCTTCTTGAAGCGCAGCGTGCGGGCATGGTCAAGCTGGTCGCGCAGCTCCTCGATGTCGATCTCGTCGGCTAGCCTGTAGCGGGTGGCGCGGTTGATCAGGTCGAAGGTTGCGTCGACTTTCGGATAGACGCCCCAGATCATCTGCAGCAACAGCAGCTTGAAGAAATCCGTGTCGAGCAGCGAGCGCACGATCGGGTCGAGCTTCCAGGTGTGGTTGTAGACCCGGCGCGCGATGTCGGTCTTGGTGGCCATGCTCTTCCCTCTCTCCGCCAAGCTTCCTAGGCGCTGCAATGCGGAAAATCCAGTCGGGCGAAGCGGTTGTGCGGCGCCACGCGCGCTTGCGCTCTGCGGCTGACGCGTGCTTCGTTGTCGCCATGAGGCGGGCGGCAGGGCAATCGGGAACAGCAGTCATGTTCGGCGCGGCGGCTTTGGCGCCGGGCGAGGCGCTGGCGCATGCGTCGGACCGCGGCTTCGTGCTGCTGCTGCCGACCGGACATTACATCGTCGGCGGGGCCCTGGCCGTCGCCGCGAGTTTCGCGGTGCTGTGGCTGGTGCCGGCCGGCGCCCTCGGGCGGCTTGCCGTGCGCCGGGCGACGCTCGTCGGCCGGCTGCCGGACCTGCGGACGGCAACGAGCTGGGTGTCCCTTGCCGTGCTGGCAATTCTCGTCGCGGCCGGCTGGCTCGGCAGCCGCGACCCGCTGTCGAATCCGCTGCCGCTCGTGGTCTGGACGTTGTTCTGGATCGGCCTGACCATGGCGACCGGAGTGCTGGGCAACGTGTTCGACTGGCTCGACCCGTGGCGCGGGCCGGCGCGGCTCTTCGGCCGGGCGGGAGTGCGTCCCGCGCCGGCCTGGCTCGACCGGCTCGGATATCTGCCGGCGATCGTCCAGTTCGCGGCCTTCGCCTGGTTCGAACTCGTCTATCCCGCGCCCGACGATCCGGCCCGGCTCGCCTGGGCGGTGTCGATCTACTGGCTGGTGAACTTCGCCGGTGTCCTTGCCGTCGGCCATGAGCCGTGGACGCGGCGCTGCGAACCGTTCTCCGTCTTCTTCCGCATCGTCTCGAAACTGGCCGTCTTCGAGCGGCGCGACGGAAAGCTCAGTCTCTGCCTACCCGGCGGAAAACTTGCCGGAGCAGAGCCGCTGCCGCTCTCCGGCGCGCTGTTCCTGCTTCTGGTGCTCGGCTCGGTCTCCTTCGACGGACTGATGCGCACTTTCGCCTGGCTCGGGGCGATCGGCATCAACCCGCTGGAGTTCCCCGGCCGTTCGGCGGTGATGGTCGAGAACACGGCGGGCCTTGTCCTGGTGCCGGCGGCATTCTCCGCCGCGTTCTTCGTGTCGGTTTGGGTAGGCGAGAGGCTCTCGGGCGAACCGGTGCCGCTCGCGCGGGCGGCCGGGACGCTGGTGTGGTCGATCGTGCCGATCGCGCTCGCCTATCACTTTGCGCACTATCTGATCGCGCTGCTCGTCAACGGCCAGTATGCGCTGGCGGCGATCTCCGATCCGTTCTCGCGCGGCTGGAATCTCTTCGGCACGGCCGACAACTATATCTCGGCCGGGCTCGTCATGGGTCAGGGCGCGGCCTGGGTGCTGTGGAACCTTCAGGCGGCGGCGATCGTGGGGGCGCATGTGCTTGCGGTCGTGATTGCGCACATGTTGTCGGAGAGGTTGCACGGAAGTTCGCGGGGCGCGGCGAGGAGTCAGATTCCGCTTACAATTCTGATGATCCTGTATACGGTATTCGGACTATGGCTGCTTGCGACGCCGACCGGTGCCTGACGCTGTCGAACAGATCGCTTGCGCACTTTGGGGACAAATGATCTAGTTTGCATACATTCGATTTTCGTCCTTGGCGAAGTGATCGGAGATGCGCGTTTTCTGGGCGAATGTGACAAGCAAGGGGAACTGGCATGAGTAACGAACAGGGAAAGATCAGCTTTCTGAGGAAGAGCATCAATCGCCGCACGGCGCTGAAGGGCATCGGTGCCGCCGCCGGCCTGGCCGCGGGTCCGGGCTTCGTGCGCTATGCGCAGGCGCAGTCGTCGGCACCGATCAAGATCGGCTTCCAGGCGCATCGCACCGGTATCGGCGCCTCCTACGGCCGCTGGTACGAGAAGACCACGATGGCCGCGATCAAGGCCATCAACGCCGCCGGCGGCATCAACGGCCGGCCGGTCGAGATCGTCACGGAAGATGACGGCACCGACGCCAAGCGCGGGCCGGAAGTGGTCGAGAAATTCGCCAACCAGCACAAGGTCGACGTGGTCTACGGCACGCTATTCAGCCATGTCGTGATCGCATCCTCGCCGGCGGCCGGCGAGCTCAAGATCCCGTACTACGTCGTGTCTGAAGGCCACCACGTCGCCTCGACCAAGATGAACCGCTACGTCTTCCAGCCGGGCATCACCGACGTGAAGAGCCAGATCCAGTCGATGGCGCCGTGGATCGCCGGCAATGTCGGCAAGAAGGTCACGCAGATCTTCCCGGACTTCGCCTTCGGCCACGACCATCGCGATTATCTCCCGCCGGCGCTCAAGGCGCAGGGCGCCGACGTGATCGCCCAGATCGCCATACCGCCGACCGAGTCGTCCTTCACCAAATACTTCCCGCAGATCCCGGCCGAGACCGAGGTGATCTACCATGTGATGGTTGGGCCGGCGGTGCTGACCTTCGTCAAGGAACTCGGCGAGTTCTACGGCTCGAACCGGCCGCAGCTCTTCGGCTTCATCGATTCGCTCGAAGCTGTCGACATTAACTCGCCCGGACTCGAATTCCTCGACGGCAGCCATTTCTGGGAAGGCGCGCCGCGCTACGCACAGGCTGACGACAGCGAGGCCATGAAGGCCTATCGCGCCGCCGTCGGCATCGACGACAACGGTGCGTCCGTCGACGATCCGAAGGACATTTCGACCGCCGCGCACATGTTCGGCTGCTGGGAGACGCTCTACGTCATCAAGCAGGCGATGGAGGCGGCCGGCTACCAGGGACCGCAGGACCGCGCCAAGCTGGTCGAAGCTACCGAGGCGCTGACCGAGTTCGCCGAAGGGCCCGAGCATCCGCAGGGCGCCAAGGTCTTCAACGGCAAGATCCACCAGGTGTTCGGCATCCAGAACATTTCCAAGGTCGAAGGTGGCAAGCTCAAGGTCATCCACAAGACATCGATCAACGACGGCGTCTACGAGCCCGAGGGCGACTACACGACCATGCCGCTCTGACGACGGATTCCGGTTGAAAGGTAATGACGAGGTATATACCTTGTCATTACCTTCGATCGGAGTGTTCGCCATGGCCAAGGAAGCCGTTTTCACGATGAAGCTCGAACCGGAGCTGCGCGACGCGTTTATGGCGGCGGCGAAGCATGCCGACCGATCCGCCTCGCAGATCGTGCGCGAATTCATGCGCGACTACGCTAAGCAGGATCGCGAATACGTCGTCTGGCTCCAGCGCAAGGTGGATAAGGCGCGTGCGGATATCGAGGCAGGTAGGGTCCATACGCAGGAGGAGGTCGAGGCGCATATGGACCGGCTGATCGCAGACCTTGAGCGCAAGGCTCGTGAGGCGGCTGAGTGAAGCTCGTCTGGACGGCCTTTGCGAAGCGCGACCTTGGCGAGATCGTCACCTACATCTGGTTCGACAATCCGTCGGCGGCGAAGCGCGTTCGTGAGCGAATCGAGAGAACCGCGCGCTATCTTAAATCTCAGCCGTTCATGGGACGGATGGGCGAAGTTCCTGGAACGCGGGAGGATTTCGTGCCTCCAAGCCACAGGATCGTCTACGAGGTGAGCGAAGGAACGGTTTCGATCCTTCGCGTGGTGCACACCTCCCGCCAATGGCCGCCGGCCGACGACGAGATTTCCTGAATGGCCTTCGGACCCCACCTTCTGCTCGCGACCCTCGAAGGCCTCGTCATGGCGGCCGTGCTGGCGCTGATGGCGCTTGGCCTGTCGCTCGTCTTCGGCGTCATGCGTGTCGTCAACGTCGCGCATGGCGAGTTCTTTATGCTGGGCGCGGTGCTGGCCTGGTATTTCTCGACGCTGGTCACGGGCCACCCGGCGATCGGCTTCCTTTTGGCGCTGGTGCTCTCCCCGCTGGTCGTCGGCGCGATCGCGTTCGCGGCTGAGCGGCTGGTGCTACGGAGAATCCACTACAACCCGGAAGCGACCATCGTCGCGACCATCGGCCTGCTCTACGTCCTCCAGCAGGCCGCGCTCACCTTCTACGGACCCGACGCCAACCCGGTCGTCCCGCCGTTCAACTACCGCGTCCTTCTGCCCTGGTTCGGCTATTCCGGCTATAAGCTCGCCGTGATCGGCGCGTCGATCCTACTCATCACACTGACCTGGCTGGTGCTGACCCGCACGAAGATCGGCCTCGTCATGCGCGCCACGCAATATGACCGCGAGACGGCGCAGGCCTTCGGCATTCCGGTCGACCGCGTCTATGCCGGCGTCTTTGCGCTCGGCGCGATGCTGGCGGCGGTGGCCGCGGTGCTGATCGTGCCGATCCAGCAGGCGCACTACCTGATGGGGACCGATCCGCTGCTGCTCTCCTTCATCGTCGTCATCATCGGCGGCCTCGGCTCGCTGCGCGGCACGGTGGTGGCCGCCCTTCTGATCGGCGTTTCGGACGGCGTCATCTCGGTGTTCTTTTCGCCGACTCTCGCCAAGATGCTGGCGACGCTCTTGGTGGCGATGGTGCTGGTGTTCCGCCCGCAGGGCCTGTTCGGAACGGCGGCGCGATGAGCGGCCATCTCTCCGCCCGCGACGATATGAGGGTCTGGGGTCTTCACTTCGGCCTGATCGCCCTTCTCTTCGCCGCCCAGTATGTGCTGCCCGACTACCACAACGGCGTCATGGCCCGCGTCATGGTGCTGGCGCTCTTCGCCATGGGCTACAATGTCCTGTTCGGCTACACCGGCCTTCTGTCTCTCGGCCACTCGATGTTCTTCGCGGCCGGGCTCTACGGTGCCGGCCTGCCGATCTACCATTTCGGCGTCCATCCGCTGCCGGCCTTTGCGATCGGCATCGGCTGCGGCACGGCGCTGGCGCTGCTGGTCGGCGCGCTGGCTCTCAGGACCACCGGCGTCGCCTTCATGATCGTGACGCTGATGTTCGCGCAGGTCACCTACCTGATGTCGCTGTGGCTCGGCGAATGGACGCGCGGCGACGAGGGGCTGACGCTCTCGCGCGATGAGCGAATCGTCGAGATCGGCCCGACGTTCCTCGACATGACCAACCGCGACACGCGCTACGTCATCGCATGGGCGCTGTTCGCGCTCGGCCTCGGCATCACGCTTCTGATCGCCCGTTCCCGCTTCGGCCGGGTGCTGGTCGCGATCCGGGAGAACGAGGAGCGCGCGCGGATGCTGGGCTTTGACACCTTTGCTAACAAACTCGCGTCCGTGGCTATCTCCGGCGCTATCTCGGCCACCGCGGGCGCTGCCTATGTCCTCCTCTTCGGCTACATGGGCTCCACCTTCGCCTCGATCCAGTATTCGATCCTGCCGCTGCTCTGGGTGCTGCTCGGGGGTGCTGCGACGACGCTTGGCCCCTTCTTCGGCACGCTCCTGATGTTCTATCTCGCGGAGATGTCGAACGATGCGCTGAACGCCTGGTTTCCCGACGCGCGGCTCAACCAGATCGGCATCGTCGGCGTGGCGTTGATCCTGCTCGTCCTGTTCTTCCCCAAAGGCCTCTTCGGCTCGATCCGCGAACGGTGGCTGAAATGGCTGCCGTGACCCCGCTCCTCGTCGTCGACGATCTGCACCGGTCCTTCGGCGGGCTGAAGGCGGTCGATGGCATCGACCTGACGGTGATGCCGGGCGAGGTGAGGGCGATCATCGGCCCCAACGGCGCCGGCAAGTCGACGCTGGTCGGGCTGATCTGCGGCCGCATCGAACCCACTTCCGGATCGATCCTCTTCGACGGCCGGGACATCACCTCGATGCCGGCCCATCGGCGGGTGAGACAAGGGATCGCCTACACGTTCCAGATCACCTCGATCTTCCCGAAGCTCACCGTGTTCGACAATGTCGCGCTGCCGGTCCAGCGCAGCCAGCATCACTCGGTCGGCGCCGCGCGCCTGCGCCGCGGCGTGCTGGAAGCGCTGGAGCGCGTCGGGCTCTCCGACCGCGCCGATCAGCTCGCGGGCGAACTGGCTTACGGACACCAGCGCCTGCTCGAGGTGGCGATGGGCCTGTCGCTGAAGCCGCGGCTGCTGATCCTGGACGAGCCGACGCAGGGCCTGTCGGACGGCGAGATCGAGGGCTTCATCGCCCTGGTGCGCGAGATCGCCAGGGATGCCACGGTGATGCTGATCGAGCACAACATGGCGGTGGTGATGAGCCTTGCGCACCGCATCACCGTGCTCAATTCCGGCAAGGTGCTGGCCGAAGGTACGCCGGAGGAGATCCGCGCCGACTCCCACGTTCAGGCGGCCTATCTGGGGACGCCGGACGATGACTGACGTTCTCGCGATCCAGGGCCTCGACTGCGCCTATGGCGAGGTGCAGGTGCTGTACGGCGTGTCGCTGTCGCTGCGCCGGGGCGAGGTGCTATGCCTGCTCGGCCGCAACGGAGCCGGCAAGACCACGCTGCTCAAGGCGATCATGGGGCTGGTGCCGGCGCGCGCCGGCTCGATCCGCCTCGGCGAGACCGAACTAACCGGCCTGCCGGCCTGGCAGGTGCCGAAGCAGGGAGTCGCCTATGTGCCGCAGGGCCGCCGCCTCTTCGCCGAGATGACCGTCGCCGAGAACATCGAGATCGGACTGAACGCACGCAACAAGGGACCGTCGGTCCGCGAAGCCGTGCTCGACCTGTTTCCGCTGCTGCGCGAGCGGCTGAAGCAGCGCTCGGGCACGCTGTCCGGCGGCGAGCAGCAGATGCTGGCGATGGCCCGCGCGCTGTGCCTCGAGCCCGAGGTGCTGCTGCTCGACGAGCCGACCGAGGGGCTGATGCCGTCGATGATCGCCAGGATCCGCGAGACGGTGGTGGAACTGCGCCGCCGCGGCGTCTCCACCATCCTGGTCGAGCAGCGCGTCGATGCCGTGCTTTCCGTCGCCGATCGCGTGGCGTTCCTGGAAAACGGCCACAACCGCGAGACGGTGGACGTCGCCGTCCTCCGGGCCGACCCGGAGATGGTCAAGCGCTATGTGGGCGTGGGCTGATCGTTCGCGTGAGGTGACGTCCAGCACGATAGGCCGGCAAGAAAGGAGGCAGAAAGATATCGCGTAAAAGTTGAAATCTATTGCGCAGTAAATCATCCTATGGTTGAACATGCCAACGAGGGAGAGGGTGGCATGTTCAAGAAGGTTGCATTGCTGGCTCTGGCCGGCGCGGTGTCGGGCTGTGCCCACACGACAACGGTTCACGAACGCTCGCCGATTTCGGCGATCGAAGCGCTCGGCTTCGACGCATTGGCGCTCCCGACCACCGCCTATGGACCCGGTTCGCTGGTCACTTCGGTGAGGGGCAGCGGTTTGACGCCGCCGTTCAAGCTCACCTATCTGTGCTCACCCGAATACACGGATCCACCGTCTCCGAGCATCGACACGGCGGCCTCGTCTCAGGCCTCGCGTGAGTTCAGCGGCTCATTCAAACTCGACGTCGCCAGCCTGGCTTCCCTCGGATTGGGAGCCGGGATCAGCAACATCGAATCTGTCAGCATCAAGTTTGACAATGTGAAGATCGAGCAGCTGGGCTTCGACCAGCTTGGCACCATCCGGGCGGGTCTCGGGCCCGTCTGCCGGGACATCGTGGCGGAGTTTTCCCGCAAGGGCATCGCCTATCAGACGAAACAGGCCATGCGCGCCGACGTGGTCTACACCGCGACCTTCAAGAGAGGTGCGTCCGCCGAGGCGAAGGGGGTGGCGATCGCAGCGCTGAAGGCCGCTTTCGGCGGTTCGGTGCAGAGCGATTCCGCCTCGTCGATCCAGGGCAACGGCCTGTATTACGGCCTCGTCCTCACCAAGGTGTAGGACGGCAGCATCGCGCGCTTCCGTCTGGCGGTCACGCCAGAGTGACGCCCGCTTCGTTCATCCGTGCCGTCATCGCCGCCAGCGAGCCGCCGAGGTCGATCGCGCGGCAGGCGTCCATCCTGACCGTCACGTCGAAGCCGAGCCTGCGCGCGTCGAGCGCGGAGAAGGCGACGCAGAAATCGGTCGCGAGGCCGACCATTGTCACCTTCGAAATGCCGCGCTCCCTCAGATAGCCGCCGAGGCCCGTCGGGGTCGCATGGTCGTTCTCGTAGAAGGCCGAGTAGGAATCGATTTCCTTGCGGAATCCCTTGCGGATGACGATCTCGCCCTTGGTCCAGACGAGATCGGGATGAAAGAGTGCGCCCTCGGTGCCCTGCACGCAATGGTCGGGCCAGAGCGTCTGCGGGCCATAGGGCATCGCGATCGTTTCGAAGGGTTGTTTGCCGGGATGGCTCGACGCGAAGCTCGAATGGCCGGCCGGATGCCAGTCCTGCGTCAGCACGACGTGATCGAACGACTGGATGAGCCCGTTGACGATCGGCACGATCTCGTCGCCGCCTGCGACCGCGAGCGCACCACCCGGGCAGAAATCGTTCTGGACATCGATCACCACCAGCGCTTCCATAGTCTTCTCCACGTGCAGATTCGCGGCGTTGAAACTCACCCGAAGCGCTTTGTTGCGTCAATGGCCGCATGTCGCGCAAGGGCTTTGACAAGTGGAGCGCCGGGAGTATCATTTGTATGCATACGAAAAAATCCCGTTAAGGAACCTGGTCCGAGCATGACCCAGCCGCGATACGCCAGGCCGGACACGATCGAGGAAGCCGTCGCGCTTCTGTCGACCGACCGTTGGCGGCTGCTCGCGGGCGGGACGGATTTCTATCCGGCGCAGAGCAACCGTCCGATCCGCGACAACATCCTTGACCTGAACGGGATATCCGCCTTGCGCAGCATCGAACGCACCGCCGGCGGTATCCGCATCGGCGCGCGCACGAGCTGGACCGATATCATCCGCGCCGATCTGCCGCCGGCCTTCGATGGGCTGAGCCTCGCCGCGCGGGAGGTTGGTTCCGTGCAGATCCAGAACACGGGCACCGTCGCCGGCAATCTGTGCAACGCCTCGCCCGCCGCCGACGGCGTGCCGCCGCTTCTGACGCTCGACGCCAGCGTCGAACTCCGTTCCATCGCTGGCACGCGGGTCCTGCCGCTGCCGGCCTTCGTCCTCGGCAACCGCCGCACGGCGCTTCGGCCGGGCGAGCTTGTGACCGCCATCCTGATCCCGTCTGCCTCGGCGGGCGGCCGCTCCACCTTCCTCAAGCTCGGCGCGCGGCGCTATCTCGTCATCTCGATCGCCATGGTCGCGGCTCGCATCACGGTCGCGGCTGGACGCGTCACGCAGGCGGCGATCGCCGTCGGTTCCTGTTCGGAGGTCGCGAAGCGGCTGACCGCGCTGGAAGCCGATTTCATTGGGCGCAACGCGGACACGTCGCTGGCCCATGCCGTGCAGGAACACCATGTCGCCGGGCTTTCTCCGATAGACGATGTGCGCGCGAGCGCCGCCTATCGCCGGGAAGCAGCGCGCGAGATTGTCGCCCGGGCGATTGCGCGACTGGCCGGCGCCGCGGAGGACATGGCCGCATGAGTCTTGCCGGCAAGGACATTGCGTTCGAGGTGAACGGCAGCCGCGCCGCGGTGACGGTCTCGCCGGTGGCGCGGCTGTCCGCCGTCCTGCGCGACGAACTCGGCCTGACCGGCACCAAGGTCGGTTGCGACGCCGGCGATTGCGGCGCCTGCACCGTTCTCCTCGACGGCGAGCCGGTCTGCTCCTGCCTCGTCCCAGCCGCCCAGGTGGAAGGATCGTCGGTCACGACGGTGGAAGGGCTTGGCAACGGCCATCTGTCGTCGCTGCAGAAGTCCTTTCTCGCGCACGGCGCGGCGCAATGCGGCATCTGTACGCCCGGCCTGCTGGTTTCCGCTGCCGCGTTACTGGAGCGCACGGCGCATCCCTCCGAGACCGAAGTGGCGGACGCATTGGGCGGCGTGCTCTGCCGCTGCACCGGCTATCGCAAGATCGTCGAGGCCGTGATGGCCGCCTCGCGCTTCCACAACCTGCCCGACGACATGCCGGCGCAAGGCCACGCCGTCGGCGCCTCGCCGATCCGGCTCGACGGCATCCCCAAGGTCAACGGGACGGAGCGCTTCGGTGCGGACGAAACGCCGGACGGCGCGCTCGCGGTCGTCGCGATCCGCTCGCCGCACTGGCACGCCTCCTTTGTCGTTGGCGATCTGGACGCCTATCTCGCTGCCCATCCGGGCATCGCCGCCGTTCTGACGGCGAAGGACGTTCCGGGCCGCAACCGCTTCGGCGTGATCGCCGCCTTCGCCGACCAGCCGGCGCTGGCCGATGGCTTCGTCCGGTTCCGCGGCGAAGCGGTGGCGCTCGTCGCCGGCGAGAGGGCGGCGATCGAAGACCTCGACCTCGCCGCCTTCCCGATCGAGTGGACGGCCCTGCCCCACATTCTGGATCAGGCCGAAGCCCGGCGCGAGGGTGCCCATCTGATCCATGCCGCCCGTGCAGGCAATATCCTGACCCAAGGCATGGTCGAGCGCGGCGACCCGGAGGCGGCGCTTGCGCGGGCCGCCGTGACCGTCTCGGGCGACATCGAGACGTCCTTCGTCGAGCACGCCTATATCGAGCCGGAAGCCGGGTCCGCCTGGATGGACGGGGATATCCTCGTCATCCGCGCCTGCACGCAAAGCGCAGGTATCGACCGCGACGAAACGGCAGTCGTTCTGGGCCTGCCTCCGGAACGCGTCCGCATTGTCCCGACCGCGACCGGCGGCGGCTTCGGCTCCAAGCTCGATGTCTCGGTCCAGCCGCTGCTCGGCCTCGTGGTGCTGAAGACCGGCAGGCCCGCGCGGATGGTCTACTCCCGCCCAGAATCGATGATGTCGACGACCAAGCGGCATCCGGCGAGGATGCGCGCAACGATCGGAGCGGACGCGTCGGGCCGCATCGCCGGCATGGTGTTCGAAGGCGACTTCGACACCGGCGCCTATGCCAGCTGGGGGCCGACCGTGGCCAACCGCGTGCCGGTGCACGCGTCCGGCCCGTATCTGACGCCCAACTACCGCGCCCGTGGCCGCGCCGTGCATACCAACGGCCCGATCGCAGGCGCCTTCCGCGGCTTCGGCGTGCCACAGGCGACGATCATGCAGGAAACGCTCTATGACGAGCTGGCGCTGAAGCTCGGCATCGATCGCCTCGACTTCCGCCTGCGCAACGCGCTGCGCGACGGCGACAGGACCGTCACCGGCCAGGAGCTGGCCTCGGGCGTCGGCATTACGGCCTGCCTCGAGGCGCTGAAGTCGCATTGGGCCCGGGCGCTGGCGGATGCGCGCGCCGCCAATGCGGCAGATGGCCATGTCCGTCGCGGCGTCGGCATCGCCTCCTGCTGGTACGGCTGCGGCAACACATCGCTGCCAAATCCCTCGACCATGCGCATCGGCATTTCGGCCGAAGGCGATGTCGTCCTGCACCAGGGTGCGATCGACATCGGCCAGGGCTCGAACACCGTGATCGCGCAGATCGCCGCCGATGCGCTGGGTCTGCCGCTGGCGAGATTCCGCCTCGTCGGCGCCGACACGGCGCTGACGCCCGATGCGGGCAAGACCTCTGCCTCGCGCCAGACCTTCGTCTCGGGCAAGGCGGCGCAGAAGGCGTCCGCGGCGCTGCGCGACACAATCCTGCGCTTCGCCAACGTGTCGGCGGGCGCGCAGCTGCGCCTCGACGGCGCGGTGCTGACGGTCAGCGAAGGCGAGGCGACCCGGCGGATCGATCTCGCCGCACTGCCGACGGACGCGCGCGGATATGCCTTCTCGACGGAGGAGAGCTACGACCCGCCGACCCTGCCGCTCGACGCCAAGGGGCAGGGCAGCCCCTATGCGGTCTATGGCTACGGCGCGCAGCTCGTCGAACTCGAGGTCGATACGAAGCTGGGCACGGTCAGACTGCTCAAGATCACCGCCGCGCACGATGTCGGCCGCGCGGTCAACCCGCTTCTCGTCGAGGGCCAGGTCGAGGGCGGCATCGCGCAGGGCATCGGCCTCGCGCTGCTGGAGGAATATGTCCCCGGTCGCACGGAGAACCTGCACGACTACCTGATCCCGACCATCGGCGATGTCCCGCCCATCGAGACGATCATCGTCGAGGTGCCTGATCCGGAAGGCCCCTTCGGCGCAAAAGGTCTCGGCGAGCATGTTCTCATCCCCACCGCGCCCGCTATCCTGAACGCGATTCGCGACGCCGCCGGCGTCCTGGTCACCAGGGTGCCCGCCACTCCGTCGCGGGTGCTGGCTGCAATCGAGGCGCAGGGGCCGCGGCGATGAATGAACTCGCGGAACGCTTCGAATCCCGTCTGCCCGAAGAGACCAAGCCGAACGACAAGCTTCGCTGCGATGCGTGTCCGGTCATGTGCTACATCGCCGAGGGCCGCACCGGCGCCTGCGACCGCTACGGCAATTTCGGCGGACGGATCGTCCGCTGCGACCCGGTCACGATTCTCGAGCACGCCGTCGAGACAGGGCAGCCGCTGGTGCCCTTCGGCGAGGACGAGCCGTGGAGCGGCAATCCCGTGAATACCGGCCGGCGCTTCGTGACTGCCATCGGCGCCGGCACAACCTATCCGGACTACAAGCCCGCGCCCTTCATCGTCAGCCAGGAGGTAGAGGGCGTCGATCTCGTCACGGTGGTGACGGAGGGCATCTTCTCCTATTGCGGCGTCAAGGTGAAGATCGACACCGACCGGCACATCGGCCCCGAGGCCGCGACGGTCCGCGCCGCGGGCGAGGCGGTAGGTCACGTCACGACCGCTGAATACGGCTCGCAGATGCTGTCGCTCGGTGGCGTGCATCACCTGACCGGCGGGTCGAAGTCCGAAGGCCGCGTCACCTGCGAGGCGATGCTCGCACTGTGCAACAGGCAGCCGGTCGAATTGACCATCGACGGCGGCGAGACGGTGATCGTCCAGGCCGGCAAGCCGCCCGTCATCGGCGGCGCGGTGGAGAGCCGCATGCGGGTCGGCTGCGGTTCGGCCACCATCGGCATGTTTGCCAGCCAGTGGCGCGGGCTGGTGGACGAAGTGGTGGTCGTCGACGATCACATCACCGGCGTCGTCTCGGAACATCAGGCCGGCAAGGTGCTCGGCTGGGAGGACACCGGCATCAAGATCATCGGCAGGCGCTCGACGCCCGGCCGCTATTTCAAGGTGTCGGAGCCGGGGACGGGCTGGGGCGGCACCATGCTCGAAAATCCGCTCGACATCCTCGGCGTATGGAACCCGAAGAAGGGCGCGCGGCCAGGACTTTCGATCCTGATGGTTTCGACCACCGGAGAGCATTACGGCTATTATGAACTCGACGACGATCTGAAACCGGTTGAGAAGCCGTTTCCGGACCGGCTGCTGAGATCGGTCGAACTGATCGCGGACAATTGCGAGCCGGCACTCTGCTCGGTGCTGTTCGTCGGCGGCGCGGGAGGGAGCCTCAGGGCCGGCGTGACCGAGAACCCGGTCAACCTGACCCGGTCGGTCCACCGGCTCCAGACCTACGTCACCTGCGGCGGCGCGCCGGTTTACGTCTGGCCGGGCGGCGGCATCACGCTGATGGTCGACGTGACCCGGCTGCCCGACAACGCCTTCGGTTATGTCCCGACGCCGGCGCTTGTCGCGCCGATCGAGTTCACGCTGCGGCGGGACCACTACGAGCAGCTCGGCGGCCATGTGTCGGAGATCCGCACGGTCGATGACGTCCTGGCAAGAGGGGGCGAGTTCCTCAACCCGCGCGTCGTGACACCCGCCCCCGTGGGCAACGAATGGCCGCCGCTCGCCCAATTGCGGTTCCGACAGTGACGCCTGGCCCGCAGATCGCGTGGCTGCCCGACGGCCGGCGACTGCACATGAATCACGGCCCGATCGACCTGATCGTCGAGGCATGGGGGGAGCCAGGCGAGGTTGCCCGAGCCTACGGACAGGCGGCGGACCGCTTCCGCACGATCCTCGCCGAGCTCGCTGCCGAACTGCCGGAACTGCGCCGGCCGGCGGGCTCGATCCCGCGTCCGTTCAAGGGGCCGACGGCATGGCGGATGGAGCGCGCCGTCAGCGTGTTCTCCGCGCGGTTCATCACGCCGATGGCCGCGGTCGCAGGCGCGGTCGCCGACGAGATGCTGGCGGCACTGGTCGCCGGACGGGATCTCCGGAAGGCCTATGTCAACGACGGCGGCGACATCGCACTCCACCTTGCACCCGGCGAGTCGATTCGGCTGGCGGTCGCCGGCACGGGCCACGGCTTTGAGGACCGGCTGACGATCCACTACACATCGCCCGTGCGTGGCGTAGCGACCAGCGGCTGGCGGGGCCGTTCGTTCTCGCTCGGCATCGCCGACGCGGTGACCGTGCTCGGCCGCGACGGCGCGACCGCCGACGCAGCGGCAACCCTCATTGCGAATGCGGTGGACATCCCGGGGCATCCGGCCATTGCGCGCGCCACGGCATCATCCCTGCAGCCGGACAGCGATCTCGGCGAGAGGCTGGTCACGACGGGCGTAGGCAGCCTCACCCCGCGGGAAGTCGAGGATGCGCTGACCTGCGGAATGATGGAAGCAAGCGACTTCTTCGCGCGCGGTCTGATCGAAAGTGCCGGCCTGTTTCTGGCGGGTATGTCAAAAATCGCCGGTTCCGCCTTGCCCATCGACGATAATCATTTGCCCGACTAGGGCCGGACCTGTTTGCCGAGGGCCGATGTCGGCCTGTAAGCTTCGAGCGCGAGGAATGTGCAGGCTCGCCACCAACCTGCAGCCAACTGAATGTTATTTGAGATGACAGAATTTCCGATCCGCAAGATCTCCATCCTGAGCGAAGAAATCTTTCACGATGGAGGTCCGCAGGGCGGTCCACCCCGCCGGCGAGCCGCGGCAATGGCGCTGGTCAGCAACCCTTTCGCCGGCCGCTTTGAGCCGAATCTCCAGCCGGCGATGGACGATCTGAAGCCTCTCGGCGCACTATTGACCGAGAAGCTGATCGCTGCGCTGGGCGGCGACGTCGCCGCGATCGACGGGTACGGCAAGGGCGCGATCATCGGTTCGGCCGGCGAGATCGAGCATGGCGCGCTCTGGCACGTGCCCGGAGGCTATGCGATGCGCGAACGTTTGCCTGCGACGAAGGCAATAGTTCCTTCCGCGATGAAAGTCGGAGGATTTGGCAGCTCTCTGGACATACCGCTCGGCCACACGAACGCGGCCTATGTGCGCAGTCATTTCGATGCTATGACAGTAAGTATTCCAGACGGCCCGCGGCCGAACGAGATTCTATACTGTATCGCCATGTCATGCGGTCCTCGGATTCACAGTCGTATGGGCGGGCTCGAAGCCTCTCATGTGAAGGGAGAGGATGGCTTGCGGTGATGGCCGAAAACGACTCGCCAGTTGCGTCCGATACGCAGGACGCGACACACACTTATCGTCTCCAGGAGCAGGTCGGCTACATACTCCGAAGGGCGCAACAGCGTCACGTCGCGATCTTCTCGTCTCAGATCAATGAGTTGACACCTCCCCAGTTCGCTGCGCTCGCAAAGCTCGGCGAACTCGGAGAATGTTCGCAAAATCAGCTCGGCCAACTCGTCGCGATGGACGCAGCGACGATCAAGGGCGTCGTCGACCGCCTGAAGCTGCGCGGATTGGTGGCGGTGGCCGAGGACAAGGAAGACCGCCGGAGGATCATCGTATCGCTGACGCAGGTTGGGCGGGAGACGCTCGCCCGCCTCACGCCGATTGCCGGCAAGATCACGCGGGACACGTTGCAGCCATTGACGAACCGCGAATCGCAAACCCTGTTGAGACTGCTGAACAAGATCGGCTGATCGGGTCGAACCCGATCGAACCGGGCTTTGTCGGCAGTGCGCGTCAGAATGGGCCGAAGCGGGCTTCGGCCTCCTGTGGCGTGTAGTAGCCCATCGCGACGTCGCGGGCGACCAGCGCCCGGTCCCGTTCCCGCGGATCGCCGTAGCCGCCGCCGCCGGGCGTCTTCACCTGCACGCGGTCGCCGGCGGAAAGCGGGATGTCCTGTTCCTTCGACAGATGCGGCGGGACGTGTTCCTTGCCGTCGCGGATTACCTTGACCTTGTTGACGCCGCCGTCCTCGCCGCCCAGCGCGCCGAGCGGTCCGGTGCGGCCATGGTCCATGACGAAGGAGGCGCGGGCCTGGCCGCGCAGCAGTTCGATCTCGTAGGCAAGCCCGAATCCGCCGCGATGCCTGCCGGCGCCGCCCGACCCCTCGTGCAGGGCATAGTGCCGATAGAGGACCGGAAACGCCTGTTCCATCACCTCGACAGGCGGTGACTTGGAGATGCCGATCGTCGAACAGCCGTTCGACAGGCCGTCGGCCGCGGCACCGCCGCCATAGCCGCCGCCGGAGATCTGGTACATCACGAAGTCGCGCCCGCGCGCCGGGTCATGGCCGCCGAGCGCGAAATTGCCGCTCGATCCCGCGGGAGCGGCCGTGACCTTGTCCGGAAGCGCCTGGACCATCGCGGCGAAGACGGCTTCGGCGATGCGCTGCGACACTTCCGCGGCGCAGCCCGAGACGGGGCGCGGATAGTGCGCGTCGAGAAAGGTGCCCTCCGGCCTTTTGACGATTAGCGGTTCGAACGCGCCCGCCGACAGTGGAACGTCCGGGAAGACGTGCCGGATCGCCAGGTAGACCGACGACAGCGTGGTTGCGAGCACGCTGTTCATCGGGCCGGCGCAGGGTGGGCTGGAGCCGTCGAAGTCGAAAGTCAGCGTGTCGCCGCTTTTCTCGATCGACAGCGCGATGGTCAGCGGCTCGTCGACGACGCCGTCGGAATCGACGAAGGCCTTCGACCGGAAGACGCCGTCCGGCATTTCGGCGATGCGCGCCCGCATCTGCTCGGTAGCACGGCGCCGCAGCTCGGCGATCGCGTCGGTGACGGTCATGTCGCCGTAGCGGTCGAGCAGTTCATAGAGCCGGTCCTGCCCGACCATCAGCGCGGCGGCCTGCGCCTTGATGTCGCCGATGCGCTGGTCGGCGACACGTATGTTCGAGGCGATGATGGCGTGGATTTCCGGATCCATCACGCCCTTCTTGAACAGCTTGACCGGCGGCAGGCGCAGCCCCTCCTGCTCCACGGACGTCGCGGAGGCGGAGAAGCCGCCCGGCACGGCGCCGCCGATGTCGGGCCAGTGGCCGGTGTTGGACAGCCAGCAGAAGATCTTGCCGTTGCGCCACACCGGTTTGACGAAGCGCACGTCCATGAGGTGCGTGCCGCCGAGATAGGGGTCGTTGACGATGTAGATGTCGCCCGGCTCCGGCTTGAGCGACTTGCCCTCGCGGATCATATCGATCAGCGTGCGGGTCGAATATTGCATCACGCCGACGAACACCGGCAGGCCGCCGATCCCCTGCGCGATCAGCGACCCGTCCTCGGCCGAGTAGATGCCGTCGGAGCGGTCGTTGGCCTCGGCGATGACCGGCGAGAAGGCGGCGCGCGAAAAGGTCAGGTCCATCTCGTCGCAGACCTGCTGCAGACCCGCCTGGATGACCGAAAGCGTGATCGCGTCGAGCGTGCTCATGACCGTCTCACCTCGATGATGATGTTGCCTTCGCCGTCCGACGAACACCGGTCGCCCGGCTCGACGACCGTTGTCGCGTCGAGCTGTTCCAGGATCGCAGGCCCTTCGAAGGCGGCGTCCAGAGGCAGCCTCTCGCGGGCATAGACCGGCGTATCGAGCCACTTGCCGTCGAACCAGACCGGACGCGTTTCGACCAGCGCGTCGGCGACGGTGCCGGCTCGGCCGGCCGGATCGATCAGCGTCGACAGATCCAGTTCGCTCCGCACGCCGATGACCGACGTGTTGAGGTTGACCAGCGCCGCCCGTATCTCCGGCAGCTTCACCCGGAAGCGGGCGTAGTAGGCCTTCTCGAATATGTCCTGCAGGTGGGCGCGGGTGACATCGGCCGAGGGCAGGGGGACGTTCAGGAGATGCGTCTGGCCGACGAACTGCATGTCGGCCGAGTGCACGATGCGGATTGTTTGCGGCTTCACCGCCTCCTTGGCGATCAGCTCGCGGCCTTCCGCTGCCTGGCGGGCGAGGATCTCGCGCGCCCGGGCCTCGTCGAGCGCGGCGACGGGCTGGTTCACCGTATTGACGAAATCGTGCCGCATGTCGGCGACGACGCAGCCGAGCGCGTTGGTGATGCCCGGCCGCGCCGGCACCAGCACCCTCGGAATGCCGAGTTCGCGCGCCAGCGCGGTCGCATGCAGGGGTCCCGCGCCGCCGAAGGCGAACAGCGCGAAATCGCGCGGATCGTGGCCCTTCGAGATCGACACCATGCGGATGGCGCCCGCCATCTTGAGATTGGCGATGCGCAGCACGGCTCCCGCCGCCTCCGCGCCGCCGATGCCGATGCGGCCGCCGAGCTTTTCGGCGAAGATCGCCTCGATATCAGGCACGCTGACGGGGGAATCGACCGCGAGCAGCCGCTTTGGATTGAGCCGGCCGAGGATGAGGTTGGCGTCGGAAATGGTCGGCTCGGTGCCGCCCCGGCCATAGCAGATGGGGCCGGGAGTGGCGCCGGCGCTTTCCGGCCCGACCCGGATCAGGCCGGAATCGTCGATCCGCGCGATCGAGCCGCCGCCGGCGCCGACCGTGTGCACGTCGACCATCGGGACGTGGATCGGCATTGCATATTCGATCTCGATCTCGTTCGACACCGCCGGCTGCGCGCCGCGGATGAGCGCCACGTCGGTCGAGGTTCCGCCCATGTCGTAGGTGACGAGGTTGGGGAACCCGGCACGCCGCCCGGTATAGGCCGCGGCCATGACTCCCGACGCTGGCCCCGACATGACTGTCTTGGCCGCCTCGTTCGTCACGTAGCGGGCGGAGATCATGCCGCCATTGCCGTTCATCATCAGGAAATCGCGGCGGTAGCCGCGCTCGGCGAGTTCGCTACGCAGCCGCTCGACATAGCGCTTCAGGATCGGCTGCACCGAAGCGTTGACGGCCGCCGTGACGCCGCGCTCGAATTCGCGCGCTTCGGACAGGAGCGAATGGCCGGTGGTGATATGGTCGTTGGGCCAGAGCTCGGCCGCGATCTCCGCCGCCCGCTTCTCGTGCGCCGAGTTGGCGTAGGCATGCAGGAAATGGATCACCAGCGATTCGCAGCCGGCGTCGATCAGTTGCTTGACGGCCGCGCGCGTCGCCTCCTCGTCGAGCGGCGTGCGCACCGCACCCGATGCCTCGACGCGCTCGGGAACCTCGAGCCGCAGGTTGCGGGGGATGATGGGCACGAAGGTTCCGGTCATCCCGTAAGGATTGGGCCTGGTCCTGCGTCCAAGCTCCAGCACGTCGCGGAAACCATGGGTCGTGATCATGCCGGTTTTAGCCAGACGCCGTTCGAGCACGGCGTTGGTCGTCGTCGTCGTGCCGTGGACGATCAGGTCGATCCGGTCGATCGGAAAGCCGGTCGTGCCAAGCGCCGAGACGACGCCGTAGGCCTGGTTGTCGAGCGTCGTGGGAGTCTTGGCGACATAGACCTTGCCCCCTGCCGAACCGTCGATCAGGATCAGGTCGGTGAACGTCCCGCCAACATCGATTCCGGCAACCACATACTCATTGCCTGCCGCCACATTCTCTGCCATCGACTGAATCCGGAATGAAGAACTTGCTGCTGGGCGCATTTTGGAACATGCGACTATTGCTCCGTCTTGACCCGAAAATCATTCGTATACTAATAATTCGCGCAGGCAAGGTAGCGCCGATCCTCCGCCGCGCCCCCCGGCCATTTCACATATCCGGCGCCCGTCTGCTACACTCTGCGGGCGCAAGCCTGTGACAAGGACCGACCGAATGCAAGATGCTGCCGTGAGCCAGGACGCGATTGCTCCCGCGCTTCCATTTCCCATTCCTGCCAACGTCCACGCCGAGCGCGTGGTGTCGGTGACGCATTACACGGACAGGCTCTTCTCGTTCCGCATCACCCGTCCGCAGACGCTCCGCTTCCGCTCCGGCGAGTTCGTGATGATCGGTCTGCCCAATGCCGAGAAGCCGGTCTACCGTGCCTATTCAATCGCGAGCCCGGCCTGGGACGACGAACTCGAATTCTACTCGATCAAGGTGCCGGACGGCCCGTTGACGCAGCACCTGCAGAAGATCGTTCCGGGCGACATCGTCCTGATGCGCCCGAAGCCGACCGGCACGCTGGTGCTCGACGCGCTGACGCCGGGCAAGCGCGTGTTCATGATCGCGACCGGCACCGGTATGGCGCCTTTCGCCAGCCTCGTCCGCGATCCGGAGACCTACGAGAAGTTCGACCAGGTGATCCTGACCAATACCTGCCGCGACGTCGCCGACCTGCAATACGGCAACGAACTCGCCGCGCTCACCACCGAGGACCCGCTGATCGGCGAGATGGCCGGCGGCAAGCTCACCTATTATGCCTCGACCACGCGCCAGGAGAGCCCGCATATGGGCCGCATCACCACGCTCATCGAAAGCGGCAAGCTGTTCTCCGACCTCGGCATCCCGCCGCTCGACCCGGTTACCGACCGGGTCATGCTGTGCGGCTCGATGGCGATGATCAAGGATGTCGCGACGCTGCTCCAGGCCCGCGGCTTCACCGAAGGCTCCAACTCGGCGCCTGCAGAGTTCGTCCTGGAGCGGGCGTTCGTGGGGTGAGACGCCGGTTCGCCGGAGGCGAATTCATCGTGCCGGTGGCACGATGAAAGGCGTCGAACGGGCGGGAGCTGCCGGAGGCAGCGGGCCCCGCCCCGGGCAGCCGGTTCGCCGCCGGCGGAATGAAAGGTCCGGTGGACCTTTCATAGCTGTCGAACGGGCGGGAGCTGTCGGAGGCAGCGGGCCCCGCCCCGGGCAGCCGGTTGCCGACCCGCTAGGCGTTGAAGAAGCCCCAGCCGTCTGCTCGCCCGCCATACGACCTCGCCATGGCGCCGAGCAGTTCCTCGGTGTCGGTGATGTTCTCGCAGGTTGGGGACATTTCCCTGGATGCGGTGACATCCCATTTGAGTTCGGAATCGTCCAGCCACTCCCCGTCCGTCTCTCGATGCTCAATCTTGGTCGAGAAGCCCCTCAAATCTGCATCCTTGGCGAAGGCTTCGGCCGAGGCTTGGTCAGGAAACAGATGCGCAAAATCGATTGGTCGCGTCGGTCCAAGGTCGCGTCCTTCGGACTCGATCCTTTGTAAGATCGCTGCATTCTCCTTCAACAACGACATCAGCGTCTCCTAAATCAATCCCCATCCGCCCCTGCGATCGCCCCGTACAGCTCCGGCCGTCTGTCGCGGAACAGCCCCCATGCCGCACGCTCGTTGCGCATGATCGCCCGGTCGAACGTTGCCGTCAGCACCGCCTCGCCATCGCGCCCGGCGCTCGCCCGCAGGTCGCCCTGCGGTCCGGCGATGAAGGACGAGCCGTAATAGGTCTGGCTGCGGCCGTTGACGATCTCCGTGCCGATGCGGTTGGCCGCCGCGACAGGCATCAGGTTTGCGCCGGCGTGCCCCCGCATGGTGATCCGCCAGTGCTCCATCGAATCGAAATCCGGCCGCCCGGGCTCCGAACCGATCGCCGTCGGATAGATGAGGAACTCCGCCCCCATCAGCGCCATCGAGCGTGCGGCCTCGGGAAACCACTGGTCCCAGCAGATGCCGGCGCCGATCGTGCCGAAGCGGGTCTTCCACACCTTGAAACCGGTATCGCCGGGATTGAAGTAGAACTTCTCCGAATAGCCCAGTCCGTCGGGGATGTGCGATTTCCGGTAGACGCCGAGCGCCTCTCCGCGATCGTCCACCATCACCAGCGAGTTGTAATAGGCCTGGTTCTTCCGCTCGAACAGCGACACGGGAATGACCACGCCGCATTCGGCGGCGAGGGACTGCATCGCGGCGAGCGTCGGATGGCCGTCGAGCGGCCGGGCGCGGTCGAAATGGACCGGGTTCTCCTCCTGGCAGAAATAATGGCCTTCGAAGAGTTCCTGCACCACGACGATGTTGGCGCCCTCTGCCGCCGCCGCCCGCACCAGCCGCGAGGCGGTCGCGATATTCTCCGCAACGTCGTCCGAACAGGCGAACTGTACGACGCCGAGCGTGACGCGATTAGTCTCGTCCATCACGCGTCCTCGAATCCGGTCAGCACGCCGACGGCGTTGACGCCGATCTCCTCGACCGCGTAGCCGCCTTCCATGACGACCAGCGTCGGCAGGCCGAGTTGCGCGATGCGCCGGCCGATCTTCGGATAGTCCTCGGTTCTGAGCTTGAACTTCGAGATCGGATCCTTCTCGAACGTGTCGACGCCGAGCGAGACCAGCAGCACGTCGGGTGCATAGTCGGCGGCCTTGCGGCAACCCGCTTCCAGCGCCTCGCTCCAGCGGTCCCAGCCGGTGCCCCAGGGCATCGGATAGTTGACGTTGAACCCTTCGCCCGGCCCTTCGCCGCGCTCGTCGGCATGGCCGAGGAAGAAGGGATACTCGACCATCGGGTCGCCGTGCAGGTTGACGAGCAGCACGTCGTTCCGGCGGTAGAAGATCTCCTGCGTGCCGTTGCCGTGGTGGTAGTCGACGTCGAGGATCGCGACGCGTTTCGCGCCCTGGTCGAGGAACCACTGCGCCGCGCTCGCGGCATTGTTGATGAAGCAATAGCCGCCGGCGAAGGCAGCTCCCGCATGGTGCCCCGGCGGGCGACAGAGCGCGAAGGCGGCGCGTTCGCCCGCCTTCACCAGTCCGGCGGCGGTGATCGCGACGTCATGCGACGACTTGATCGCATCCCACGTGCCGGCAACGAAGGTGGCACCTGCGTCGAAGGAGTAATAGCCGAGCAGCGCGTCGATGCCTTGCGGCCGCACGTCGCCGCGTAGGCCGCGCGTCGGCCAGGTGTAAGGCATGGCTGTACCGTCTCGGCCGGATTCCAGCCACAGCGGCCAGACCGTCGGCAGGAAGTCGATGAAATCGGCCCTGTGCACGCGCTTGGCGATCGCGATGTCGTGCTCGTCTGGCGTAACGATCGGCCCGAGCTTCACCGCCTCGACGCGCGAGCGGATGTATTCCGCTCGCGACGGCATCTCGAAGGCCGGCACCACCGCCCCCGCGACCAGTTCGACATTGCCGGCATGGCCGTGGTGACGGGGGGAGTAGACGGTCTTCATGCGGGGTTCCTGTTGGGTTGCAGAATCCCCCTCACCCGGCCTCCGCTTCGCTCGGCCACCCTCTCCCCGAGGGGAGAGGAGACGAT
>JBDRCE010000037.1:0-81225 GCA_043822005.1 Pseudomonadota bacterium
CGACAAGGTGATCCCGACGACAGGCAGCGCGTAGTAGAAGACGAACAGCAGGATGATGACGGCGGAGCTGCGCCAGAACTCGATGACGCCGGTGACCAGCAGTCGCGCGACGCCACGCGTGAGATATTGGGCGACGCCGAACACCAGCGCAAATGGGACGGCGAAGACCAGACCATAGGCGGTGACCGCGGCGGTCGTCCCAAGCCCTTCCAGGATGCCCAGCCAGATGTCGAACAGGCTCATCGACATCCTATGGCTTCCTGTTGCAGAGCTCTGCGGTGAAGATGCCTGGCGGCACCGCTTCCGGATCGCCGAAGCCGTATTTCTTCATGATCGCGGCGAAGGCCTCGGTGCCCTTCAGCTTGGCCAACTGTTCATCGTACGTGGCGCGCAGATCGACATCCTCCTGTCGGAAGGCGATCGCCGCAAAGTTCGTGTGTGCTTTGCCCACATCGAAGGGGGCGGCGCGTTCGAGCCCCTCCGCGCCCTTCCCGGCCAGAAGGCCGATGACCGTCGGCGACGCCATCAGTGCCGTGTCTATGCGGCCGGCACGCAGCGCGGAGAGATTAGATTCGATGTCCGGAAACAGGAGCATGCGGCTCTCGGGCACGCCGGCTGCCTTGGCGTTGGTGGTGACAACGCTGCCGCGTCCGGCGCCCATGATGATCTCTTCCTGGGCGGCGATATCGGCGTAGCCGTGGATCTCCTTCGGATTGCCGGCCAGCACGATCGCTGCATCCGGGGCCTGCAGGTCCGGCGCGCCGAACGCGACCTGCTTGCAGCGTTCGGGCGTAATCGCCAGACCCGATGCGACGGCGTCGAAGCGGCCGGCGAGCAGGCCCGGGATCAGGGCTCCAAACTCGGTCACCTGGAATTCGAGGTTCTTGACGCCCAGGTCGGCGAATGCGGCTTTGAGGATATCGGGATGCCACCCCGTTGGCTCGCCGGTCTTGTCGTCGCGAAAGCCCCAGGGCGAGCGGTTGTGAATACCGATGACGATCCTGCCTTCGCGCAGGATCCGTTCCCTTGTTGTTTCGGCGGACGCGTTCCCGTTCCAGCTCAGCAGCAGCGCGGCCACCATCCCGAACAGCCCCATCTTCCTCAAGGCCTGTGCAGCCATTTCACCTCTCCCGTTGAACTGCTTGATGTCACGCGCGGCGAAGGCCGCCGGCGTCTTCGTGGTCGTCGTCCGGACATGCATCGACGCTCGCCCGCTCCATCAGACGCCGAAGATCCTCCAGGGCAGAGCGCAGCTGCGGCACCGGAAAATCCGTCAGGTCCGTATTGTCCTCCGCCTCGGTCACGATGACGGAGAGCTTAGCGGCAATCCCGGCGAGCGAGTGTGCGGGCGTCCTAGCAAGGCGCTCCAGCAGCTCTTGTTCGCGCACAGCCGCCCGTGCCTCGGCCGCCTTTGCCTCCGCATAGGCCCGCCTCGTGCCGCCGCGGCCGCCTGCCCTGCCGGCAGGCTTTCCGTCGACGATTGCCGAGGATCGCCTGCGCTCCAGCAGCTCGGTCTCGAGCCGTTGTTGCCTCAGGCATTGCTCCGCCATCGCCGCATGCGCCTCGATCCATGCCAGCGACAATGCCAGGGCCGGGTCCATATGGGTCGGTGCGCAATCCGCGGAGCGGGTCATGGACGTCATCCAACTCTCCCGTCCAAGCGTGACGGAAGGCAAAGTCGTGGTATTGTCGGAATCAGCCGAAAAGCGGCTTCCGAACAACGTCGTGGGGTAATGTCATGCGAAGTCGCTCGCGCAACCGCAGTCAGCGCCAGCCGACGCAGGCATAAAGGCGTTGTTTTTGACCATTGTCAACCAAAAAGAACGACTTTCAGTATGATTTTGATTTCAGTGGAGCAGTGTCGAGCGGCGAGAGCCATGCTTGGATGGAGCCAAGGAGATTTGGCCGACGCGGCTAAGGTGTCTCGAACAACCATCGTCGACTTTGAACGCGGCCTCCGAACGCCTCACCGCAACAACCTCGAAGCAATTCAGCGAGCCTTCCAGGATGCTGGGATAGAGTTTATCCCCGAGAACGGTGGCGGTGCTGGTCTGCGGTTGGCTAAACGGTCCGATCAGACGTAGCGTCAAGACGAGCGCTGCGCTGGATGAACCGCGATTCGAGGGAGCGAGGTCCGGGGCCGTGTGCCGAAGGTCCGGTCTATCGATCGGTATGGGAACCGGACCGTTTCGGGGATCGTCCGCCAAGACTTGCAGTTCGTGAGGCTCGCTACTGACGAGAGAGCCCACGGCCGAATGCGGACTGGCTGCTTCTGGCTTGAGTCATCCCGGCAAGCGGTCACAATCACTTTGCTGAGAGATCGAGAGCGGCCGTTACAATGTCGACCCGGCGCGACGCTCGGGTCAAAGCGACATAAATATCTTCCTTCGTGGCGGGTTCCGTCAGGAAAACCACCGAATTTTCATACTCCAAGCCCTTCGCGAGGAGGGTGCTGGTGACGATCTTATAGCCATGGCGTCGGCCGGCATGGCGCCGGCGTTCCTGCACATGCCAGGCGCATTCCAGCAGCGACGGGCTTCCGGGCAGGCAGCGCAGCTGAAGGCTTTCACGGAGCGCAAAGATGAGTTCACCGCGGAACGTACGCCTCCCCTTCCGGAATTCGTCGACCAGCGCGATGACCGGCTCCAACTTGTTACTCGTCACGATCGCCAGGGCTGCGGCTTCGGCCGCCGTGAGCGGCTTGCGGATCTGCTTGCCGCCATGGATTTCACTTATCCGGCGTAGGAAAGGCGTCTGGTTCACCCCGACAATCGACAGTTGGAGCAGTCCCATCACGAACGTTAAGCGATCGATACCAGCCGTTGCCTCAATCGTTGAGCAGGCTGTCTGCAAATCCTTGCACTCGATCGTCTCTACGTTTTGAGCATGGACCCGCTTCGCCAATGCCGCACGCACCCGTTCGCTGCTTTTCGAACCTATAATGGCGAGCCGGTTGGCGTCTGACAGGTTACGGTGGCCACAGGCCTTTTTCTCCAGGGCCCGTAACCGCCCGGGTTCGTCCAGGTGGTGAACCTGGACACAGGTGGGCGCCTTGCGCAAGTCGATCGCCTTGCCTGCGATTAGGTCGGCACGCACGATGCGAAGCCATTCGGCGAGAGGATCATTCTTTTTGTTCTTCCAGCGCCAGGGCGTGCCCAATTCGTCGAGTTCAGGAAAAGCTGGCAGTACGTCCTCCTGCCAGCGCACGGTTGCTTCGCCGCCAAAATCGAAGATGCTTTGCAGCGGATCCCCGAAAATGAGGGTCGGGACAAGTCTAGATAACAGCACCACGACCGCGTGTTGGTCAGCGCTACAGTCCTGGTATTCATCCACGAGAACGAGGCCGTAAGATGCCTGGATCACCCGGTCGATCGAGCGACCATCGAGCAGCTTCCGCGTGGACGCGTAGACCGTCGACCACTGATGCCCGCGTGGAGTTACTAGTCGTGGGAAACCCGACCTGACCGGATAGGCGGCCGCGTATCTCAAGGACCAGGCGGCAATTGTTTCGAGCTGGTAGCGATCGGACTTCACACCCTTTTCCCGGAGGCGCTTTCGGAGCGCGTCGACGCCGGCGAGCGTATGGGTGAGCAGCAGACAGCGGCAGGATGTTTCCGCCACGACGTCGGCGATGGTTTCTGTCTTGCCGTAGCCAGCCGGTGCCACCACCGAGCCGTTGGCTTTCTCTTGCAGGGCCGTCCGGATCCGGTCAGGAATGGCCATCGATCCAGCTCCGAAGAGCGCCAACCTTTTCCTGCAGTCCTTTGTGCGCGTTTCTAAGATGCGGGCCGAGGATCTCTTGCGCTATATGCTCCGCCTTGGCGATGTCCTTGTACCAAGCTCCATGCAGGTCCTCGCTGTCCTTTTTCTTCTTCCCCTTTGCCCTAGCTGCCAAGGCGTCGAGAACGGTCGCGTCGCTCAGGTGGGCTCTGACCTGATCGATGGAAGTGAAGCGATCATCCGTATGGCGGGGCTTGTTGGCCGCGTCGAGAATAGCTGTCTGTTCGAGGAAGGTGAGGGTGTAGTCGAAGAGCATCTCGACGGCGGCCGGGGGCAGCTGGTGAAACAGGACATCTTCCGTTGAGCAACCCTTGTCCCAACGAAATACGGTGACACCGGCCTTTTCCAATTTTCCTAGAATCTCGGTGTCCGCAGGATCCTGATCGGAATCCAACAGCAACCCCACCTGGTAGCCCAGGCCGCAAAACTGTCCCGCCAGCGCCGGGGCATTGTCTACCCCGGCCCCGTCGGCCAGCGCGATGCCCTTAAGAGCCAGGTTGTCGAGATGCTGGGCGACCCAATAATCATCCAGTCCCTTCAGAAGGCCAACTTCGGTCTTTCCCTCACATATCAGCACTGTGGGAGCCAGATATGCTTCAGGCATCGAACGAGGGGGCGCCTGTGGATCCCGCCTGCTATATTTCTTGTCGGCAGGCCGAACCGTCACCTTACCGTCCTCGGTGCGGCGGACGACTTGCAGATCGTGAACACTCAGCTCGCGGACAACAATGGGCGAATGCGAAGTGATAAACACCTGAGGACTTACGCGGTCCTTCGACTTCAAGTGCTTGAGCAAGCGAACGATCCGGTGAGGCTCGAGCCCGTGCTCGACTTCGTCGATGATGGTCAGGCACAAGGACGCCTTGGAGTAATCCTGCAGGGCCGCGACGAGTAGCCTTGACGAACCCATGCCCAACGCACGAAGGGGAACTTCCCCATCGTGGATGGCGATGCTTCCGTTTGTAATAGCAAGGTTCTGGACGTCCAGACCGGCAGCGATCGTACCCGGCAGTGCGAGGCCGACCTTCTTGGCAGCTAGCTTGACACTCTCGAGGCTGCCTTTGAAAAGCGCCGCCGCCTCGGTCTTGAAATGATTGCGGGCAAGTCGGCCGGCACGGGCGAGAATGTCCTGGGTGGCCGCGGCTCCTTCGCTCATGCGGGCAAGTGTGGAATTCCGCCCCCAGCTCAGATGCCGGTCGGCATAGACACCCAAGCGGGCCGGGGCAACGCTTGCTCTGTGCGCATAGGTCAGCGAGCGCTCTTTCATGTCGCCCGCAGCAACACGCTCATTCCAAAGCGTCCACGTTCCCTCAAGGCCCTCATCAATGCTGAGCATGATTGATAAGGCATGTTGGCCCTTCTCGGGTAAAGGGGGTTCGTCGACGACCTTTCCATCAGAGATGCCCCTCAGATACGGAGCATACGTCGCATCCGAAATGAACTCGTCTGGCAGGTCAGTTAAAGTCACAATGATCTTGGCGGTCTTATTGAACTCGCCTCCAAAGAAATCTAGATCGTCGAAGCTCAAGGTGTGGCGAGGTGAAAGCGCCAGTTCGACGGCATCCAAAATGGTCGTTTTACAGGAATCTCCTGGACCGATCAGACAATTGACCCCGGCTGCGGGCGACCACCTTAGTTCCTTTATGCCTCGGAAATTCTCAATTTCTACGTAGCCGACACGCATATTTTGCTCTCCTCTTCTAGGTTAAGTTGAGGCTTCAGCGACGTCAAACCAAAATGCCGTAAGAGTTTAGATGCACTTCCTCCGCCCAGCTGGCTATACACGATGGCAGTGCTTGGGATGATCTAAAGATAGATCGGGAACTAGCAATCCGCGGCCCAAAGTCCGAACGTTCATCGCGGTGGAGCTTGGATCCGCTATCTCGTGCACAGGATGCCGTCACGCCGCCACCGGTACTATGTCCGCTCGTGGGGGGCCGGGATTACCGCTATGGCCGACAGGGGCGCGTTTCTGCCGAAGCTCATTGGCCATGAATGTCAGCTTACCTCAAGAGGCCGTCCGAAACCGGCCTGTCAGTTTCCCACCCCATCTCAGCCGTTCGCGTCTAGGGGTGCGAGACAGTCCAACCCGCGACCCTCTATCTAAGACGGTGGGACGTCGGATGCCCGCAAGATACACCGTGCAGTCGGCATGCCAGGGCTCTGTCCCTCATCGCCGGAGCGCGGGAATGATCACCGGTAACGGCCAGGATGATCGGGGACGGAGAGCGCTTTGTCGATCACCTCGATCGTGTGTCGGGGCCCTTGGCCATCGCAACCTCTACGGGCTTTCCCCTCGTAAACCCTGGAGCGACGATAGATATAGATACACATTGTGTGTCAGTCTGTGCTAGCATAATTGCGAAAGGAGCCGCCCATGGCCACGAAATCACCTTTGATCGATTCACACGCCAAGCCGGTTCACCTGCGCATCCGCGAGGACGTGCGCAAGGTGATCGACCGTGCCGCGAGTATTCGAGGCAAAAGCCGTACGGATTTCATGATCGACGCAGCTTACCGCGCCGCCGAAGACGCCTTGCTCGACCAGACCCTCGTGCGGGTCGATGAGGATAGCTACCGGCATTACCTCTCTCTCCTCGACCAGCCGCCGGGCGGCGAAGGCTTCGAGCGATTGATGAACGCGCGCAAACCTTGGCAGCCTTGATGCTCTCCGCGCCGGCGCTGCTGGAGGAATCCCACGACCTCGACCTTTTCCACAGCGGCAACGGCTCGCTGGATGAATGGCTGCGTCGCCGCGCCCGGTCCAATCAGGTCAGCGGCGCTTCGCGCACCTATGTCGTTGCCGTCGAGCGGCGCGTTGTCGGTTACTACTGTCTTGCGTCCGGCGCGCTCGATCTGGCCGACGCGCCCGGATCGGTCCGCCGAAACATGCCCGACCCTATTCCCATGGCGGTTCTCGGCCGGCTCGCCATCGATCGCGAGTGGCAGGGCAAGGGGTTGGGGGCGGCACTCTTGCAGGATGCCGTGCTGCGCACGTCGCAGGCAGCATCCGTCATGGGCATTCGCGGCCTTCTCGTTCACGCGATTTCCGATGAGGCCAAGGCGTTCTACGAGCATTACGGATTCCAGTGCTCCCCCAGGCATCCCATGACGCTGGTGCTCTCGCTCAAGCATTCGTCGACAGTCTGACTTGAGCGTCCGGCAGAGATGAGCAGTCCCAACCGCCGACCTTCTACCTGACGTTTGGTTGGCACCAGGATGGCCGCTAGAGCAGGATTCACGACCGTCGCGATCTTGGAACAAGCCAGTGCAGATACCCCCCATCGATCGTTTCCCGGGCGGCTTTCAGGATACGGGCAAGGCGACGGCGTTCGGATGCGTTCTTCCAGTCGAGCGCGCGCATGAAGGCGACATCAGGATTGAGGATAATGCTGGCGACGTGGCGACGCGTTGCGCCCGACTCGACACCATCCCAGGCGCGCAGCATGAGGGATGCTCGATGAACCTGAAAGCGGGTCAGGCGCTGCTCGCGGGGCCACGCACCTGACGGCTGGCCGCCGAGGAGCCGGTGGAGGCGTAGCACGCTGCGGATGCGCCACAGAAAATGCACGTCGTACGGGATGAGGAAAGCAGCGCTGGCAGGTTGCTCGCCGTGCGGAAACCAGATGCGATGATCGCCATGGTCGTCGGCCATGATCGCGTGCAGGCCGTCGGCGGCCGACCCGCTGAAGGACGATGCAAGCGGGTCAGGAAGCGAGCGCGCGCCAAAGCCCTTCGGCGCGGCGGTGACAATGACAGTGGCAGGAAAGAGCTGTGGTCGCCATAAGGGCGCAGCGGTGAGGGCGGAGACAGCAGGGTCGGCTGGGAAATTCCAACCCCCAGCGGCGAGACAGGCGGGCGATCGCCGCATCCTTCCCGGCCATGTCAGAAGCGATTTCCTCGAGCGTATTCCTGTAGTCCGCGCGGTAGCTGCGGTTGCGGCGCAGGAACTCGAACGAGATGCCACCGCGGTCGAGCCGGCTCAGCTGTTCCTCGTAGTGCGGCGACCGCCAATCCTGCGATGGCTCCATTTCGAAATCCTCTCCGCCGGTTGTTCCGTTCGGGATGTTTCGAGTATTGGCAGAGCCGAACCGCCGCCAAGACTGATAGTTGGAATGTAGCGAGGCCGGCGAAAGAACAACCGGAAGCCGCCGCCGGCTACTGCATTCGCGTATCGAGCAGATGCCGATAGCCGGTCTCAGTCATCCAGCGCGCGCGGGCGAGGTGCGTGTCGTGGATGCGCCTGGCGCGATCCGGATCGACCGTAGGATCGAGGCCGAAGACGATGCGCACCACCTCGCGCCAGTCCGCGCCTTCCTCGGCCGCATCGAGCAGGCGGAGATAGGTCGCCAGATGAGCCTCATCATAGGCGTTCACCCGATCGGTCAGCGGCGGGCTGTCCTCGAAGGCGGGCTTGATCATCGACGGGTTCTCAAAGTCCTCGCGTTCGCTGTGCAACAACACCGAACAAGGTCGAGGCGCAATGCTCTGGCCGCGATTGGCATGTGACATTCGAGGAATACCGTCATAACCAAACGACGATGACCGCTCCCACTATCGCTGCATTTTTATGTCGGTCATGCCTCGTGACCGCTGGCGCGAGGGTCGATGTCTTGTGGATAGCGGAGACGGCCGGGCGTGAAGCACCGGATCGCGGATTAAGAGGCGCGGCCAGCGGCCGACGCCTTTATTGAAGGTCTATCGCCTCGTAGGCGCGGGAAAATCGGAGGATGTACGCTGTCGGCGCGATTTCCAGGCTACCAATTCACGAAATTTCGCGGTCAAACGATACAGGAGCAGCCAGACAAGGAGAGGATCGCCCCATGACGACTGCAAGCGAGATCGCCGACAAGATTGCGGGCGACCAGGGAATTACGAAGGCGCAGGCCAAGACCATTGTCGACAGCGTCTTCAAGCTGATTTCCGAGGCGGCCACCAACGGCGCCGAGACCAGTATCGCCGGCTTCGGCAAGTTCAAAGTGAAAGAATCACCGACACGTGAGGGCCGCAATCCTTCGACCGGCGCGACGATCAAGATCGCTGCTTCGAAGAAGCTGACCTTCACGCCGGCGAAGGCCGTCAAGGACGCGCTGAACGGCTGACGTTCGCGCCGACCCATCACCGAAATGAATCGATCCGGGTCCGATGATTCAAACCAATCATTGGACGTCGGATTCGGCTCAAGCGATTCTGCTCGGCATGACCGCGCAGCAGTATCAGCTCTATATCGAACGTCGCGACCCGCGCCGGAACATGGCGCGGTTCTACGCTCTGTCGATCGAGGAGACGCTGTTCGGCCAGGCCCGGCTGGTGCGCCGCTGGGGACGGATCGGAACGATCGGCCGCGTGGTGCAGCACTCTTTCGACGACGAGGGCGAGGCCGTCGACCTATTCCTCGAGCTGCCGCGCGCCAAGCGGAACCGCGGCTATCGCCCCAGGTCGGCCCCTCAACATGCAGAAGCGGCCTCGTCTGCCTGACGGGGCCGACAACGTCAGGGCCTGTTCGCGAGATCGATCAGCACGTCGCTGTGGCACGCCTGCGGCGCACACCAGCAGACGAGATCGCGGCCGCGCAGTTCGTCCAGCTCATTGAGCAGCTCGGGCTGAGATGCGAGCCACGCGCGATGCTTAGCGATGACATCTTCACGTGAGCCATCGCGGCCGATGACGAACGGATTTCCCCATTTGCTCGGCCGCCCGATATAGACGCGACCGGGTGCGGGCGCTTTGCCGACTATCCGGGCGTTGAGAACTCTGCACATCGCGGTGCTCCTTCTCCATGAAAGGGGGCCCCGCCAGGTGGCGGGGCCCCGTTTCGGGTCAGTCGCGGGTCGGCCGCGACCAGATGAGCTGCAGGCCTTCCTGCCCTTCGATCTCGACCAGGGTGGCGTAGATCGGGTTGGGGAAGCTCGGATCGTCCAGCTTCACCGAGAGGTAGTCGCGTTCGGTGTCCTTGGCCGTCTTCTGCCAGGCTGCCCCGAGTTCGACCGCGCCCGAGAAGATGCGGAACTGCGGGCCCTTGTCCGAGGGATTCTCGACCCGCTCGATGCGAGCCTTGACGTTGAGGTTGAGGGTCTTGATTGTGCCGACGAAGCCGTTGGCGTTAGAGGTGAAGGTGCCGATGGTAGCCATTTTGTCGTCTCCGTGAGTTTGTCGGGTCGCGCCCATCGCGACCTCGATGGCTGTCGACAGACCGGGGGCGATCGACCCGCACCTGGAAGAGGCCGGAACAACGTGGAGGGCGGCCGGGAGCGGCTTTCTTGCTTCGCGAGGAATGAGCGCGCAGCGCTCAGAGGAAGAAAGCTGCGGACGGCCGTTGCGGGGACAAGAGCGAGACGGCGCCTCTTGGCGCCGGCGGCCTTCGGTCAGACATGCCAAGTCGAGGACGTGATCTGGGCGTGAACTTGAAGACCCGCCCGGAGATGACATTGGCTGGTGTCGGTGTCTGGCACTTTCATCTGGGGTGACGGTGCGGCGCGATCCGTTGCCCGACTTCGCCGGCCTCGCCTCGAGCGCTGGCGCCCACAACCTGACCAGCCCCCAATGCTAGTTTCCCGACGCGGACCGGGTAGTAGCTATGCTGATGGCAACGAGCGCAGCCCGCACTCCCTGGTGGGGCACAGACCACAGAGGACCTCCCCCCGGATGCACCCTGCCACCAGATCGTAGTCAGGTCAGGATGATGCCTGTCCCCGGTGGCGCTCGATTCAGCATGCCACACACACGAGGCCCCCTTCACTCGGGAGGGGGCGATCATGGTTCGACTTCGCCATGCGCGGCCATCAGCGCCCTGGTAGTGGACTGCACGCCCGCTCGGAGCGAGAGGGGCGCGCAGGGGGATCGGGGGGTCCGTGACCGTCCCCGCTGTCGACGGGTGTGTGGAACATCAGGCGGCCTCGCGATCTTCAGAGGCCACCGGCTGAAGGCCGTGCAGAAAGGCGACTGCGCGTTGCGCATGGGCAGCGGCCGAGAAGATCGCCCGCTTGTCGTCGGCAAGGACCTTGAGCCACGAGGCCAGGTAGCTCGCATGATCGGCCCGGGGCTCGAGCTCTGGCGCGATGCCGAGATCAGCGCAGAGAAAGCAGCTCCCGAGCTCGGCGATCAGTTCTTCGCGCGCCCGCTCGGTGTGGTCCTTGGCGTAGCGGCTGAGATCGCGTCCGACCCGTCGAGAATCCGCAGTCCAGTGGACGGTTTCATGGCAGAGGACCGCGACGTAAGCGGCGGGGTCTCGGAAGGTCTCGAAGGGGGGCATCTGGATGACGTCGAGAGAAGGGGCGTAGTAGGCCTGAGCACCGCCATGCCGGATCACCGCGCCGGTACTGGCGAAGAAGCGATCGGCATGCTCGATGCGCGCGATTGGGTCGCGCACGGGATCTGCCTTCTGCCCGTAATAATGGTCCGGCAGGCCGTCGATCTGCGCGACGTTGAAAACCGTGTAGGCCTTGAGGAACGGGATCTCGCGGTCGAATTCCTCACCGGCGGCATCCGTTTCGGTCTTGGTGAAGCGGCTGGCGAAGACGACCATCGAGCCGGTCTCGCCCTTGCGCACGGCGCCGCCGAGCTCGAGCGCCTGCTTGAACGTCATCCACATCGGGCTGGCGAAGCCGCGCGCCATGGCATCGGACCACAGCAGCAGCACGTTCATGCCGCTATAGGGCAGACCGTTGTGCCGCAAGGGCCGCGTCACGCGGCTGATGACATTCGATGACCGCCAAGGCTGCATCCAGGGGCGAACGCCCTTCTCCAGGTCCGCCACGATGCGGTCGGTGATGCGCGCATAGATGTCGACGCGCGGTCCGTGTTCTTTTCTGCTCATCTTCATGAACCTCCATTCTGGAGACCTCGCCAATCGCGGCCCCGTCCGGAGTCCGACCCGGCGGAGCAGGAAGGCGGGCTGCGCACCCGAAGGGCCGAAGCAAAGCGGAGGATGGCTACGCCGTTGCGCTGACGGCCTGGCTCCGCCAGGACCACGGGGCAGGACGGCGGCGGGAGCAGGCGACAGAATGAAGAAAGGCGGCGCGACGCGCCGCCTGGATGCGGTCAGGAGAGGGGTCGGTTCAGTGAACCGACCGGCCGCCACTATAGGGGTCGTATTCGAAGAGGATTTCGACGTCGGCATCGTCGAGCTCGTCGGCGGGCAGGACGCCGAATTCGTCGTCGACCTGGAAGAGGACGACCGGGGCCATGAGGGTGCGGGCGAGGTGCCAAGCGGCCTTCTGGGCGAGAGTGAGATCGTGGGACATCTGAGGGCTCCATCTTGGAGCGGGCCAATTCCCGCTCGATGGCTCCGTCAGTGTGCGGCTGCGGTCGCGATCACCGCGTGGGCGCAGCCGAGCGGCCGCAGCTTGCTAGCGGACCCCTTGCGGGTTGATTGTGGAAGATCCGCCGCCGCACCAGGAATGCCGTCAGGAGAGAGCGGGATTGGACCGCGGGAAGGAGCACACGTGTCGCTCGATCGGCTCACTGCGGGGGGACCGATTCATGCCAGGCTGGAGACATCGAGACCGGCCCCGTGGCTTAAGCGTCACGATGACCCAGGCGTGTCGATGGTGTTCGTAGACCTGCTGATGTGGGGGTGGAAACTTCGGATCGGCGAAGCAGCCGAGGGCAACAGCCACCATCTCCGGCTTCCGCGACGGATACCAGAACGCCGTTGTTCCGCACTCGGGGCAGAAGTGGTGCGCCACAGGAAAGCCGCTGTCGCTGACGCGGGTGTAGACGCGCGTGTCTCCTGAAATCCGGACCTGCATGCGAGCGTAGAACACGGCCACGCCGAAAACCGACCCCGTGCGCCTCTGGCACTCGAGGCAATGGCACAGCGAGACCTTTGCCGGCTTACCGCTGCAGTCCACTTGCAGCTGTCCACAAGCGCATCGGGCGGATCGAGAGACTTGAGTCATGCGACCATCATCGTCTTTCGCTGCCGCGATTTGCAACGACATCACGGAGATGAAAGGGCGGGGCGGGAGTCCCGCCCGCGGCGGCTTAACCGAGCGCCGCCATCTGCAGCTCGGCCGCCTTGCGGTCAACGCTGTGGCCGGGATTCTCGACGGCCCGCTCGAAGGGCTTCCAGGCCTCGCCGACAACATGCTCGTAGGCAGCAATGGCGCCCTCGGCGGCCATCCGCAATGCGTGGGCCTGAAGTGCCATGTCAGCGGCGAACTCACGCTTGCGCTGCGCGGCGCCGTCGAAACCGACCGGACCGCCGACATCTTCGTCGCGGTCTTCGCAGGCGGACTTGGCCGTCGCGTCGCGTGCCTCCGACACAGCCCGGCTGTAAAACTGGCCGGCGCCATAGGCGGAACCGACGAACGCACCGACGATGCGCTGCATATGGATCTGCATGGCGCGTTCGCCGAGTCCCTCGTCGAGTGCTGCAGCGGAGTCGACGATGAGCTTTTCGTGCAGGTCGCGGATGCCATCGCTGTCGAGCACCGGCAGGCCGAAGCTCTCGGAGATGAGAGAGCACTGTGCGGAATCCGGGCAGGCAAGTCGAACCATCTGCAGCGTGGTGCCCTTGCGGAGCGGGACGACGCGGGCGCCCGGGCGGGAAGTGGCGGCTTTCCTAGTCATGGCATGTCCTTTCTTCGGTTTTCCCGAAGCTCGGACCGGCCCGTGCCGGCCCTCCCTCGGGCGCGGTCTGAGAGAACCGGCGGAATGACGGGCGCTTCAGGGTCAGGGCGGACCGAGGCGAGCGGGGCAGGTTTGCGGCCAAGCAGGGCTTCTTCAGCCCTCGCGTGGGACGCGGGCCTGCCATTGCCGAGACCGGTTCGATCCGGCCGCACCGCGGCGCGGAACGCGGCCTTGAAGCGAACGGCCGCCGGTTCAGAACCGCATGAAGCCCGAGGGAGGACCGGCACGGGACCTCGATTTCGACATGGGAACCGAACAGCAGGCAGCCATGATCATCTGCCATTCCGAGGGCTCGGCTGCGAAGTGCTGCTGGCTGGACAACCATCACGGTGATGCTCGCCGAATGCTCCCCCGTCGCTGGATTAGCCGAAGAGATCGGCCGCCGACGATGCTACCCCCGATGTCATTTGACCTGCTCGCTCAGCTCGACGGCCTCGCCGTGCTGTTCGAGGAAGCTGGCGATCACCTGCTCCTGTCGCGCCAGCTTGCGTGACAACGCGTCGATCTCGGGCTGGCGTTCGGCGGTCAGGGCCGCGAGCTGTGATCGGTAGCGCTCGAGGAACGCTTGCGGATCGGGCGGCTTGCCATGCCGATAGCGTGTCCGGCGCGGCAACAGGTCAGGGATCAGCGCCGTCATACGCTGCGTGATCTTCCGGTCCACCATGTCCAGCTGACGCTGCGTTTGCCGACACGCCTCCTCCATGCGGGTGAGTTGCCGGCGGAACTCCGGCGCGAGGGTCATGACGCCCCCCTCGCCCGCCAGCCCACGAAGTTGGATGGACCGGCATAGACGGCATGGCGATCCGGATCGATGACGAAGTCGAACCGGCCGATTTCGTATTTGTCGATCGGGACGAGGAACCGGCGCTCCTCGATGTCGGCGCCGCGTTTGCCACCGGGCGTCGCGATGCACTCGACGAAGCCTTCTGCCGCTCCGAGGTGATCGCTGAAACGACGATCCAGTCGTTGGCATGCGCCATCTCGAACGCACGCTGGTCCTTCCGGCGGGATTCGCCCGGCTCAAGGATGGTGCCGAAGATCGCTTCCCACGCATCTGGCCAGGAGTCCTTGATGGTGCGCTCGGCGTAGCGGCGCTCGAGCGCGGTGAAGAGGTGCGGGAAGGTGAAGGCGACGATCGCCCAGCACTCGTCCCCTTCATACCATCCGCCGGCCGCGCGCAGCATCGGGTGGACCTTGCGGTTGCGATCGGCCGAAAGCTTGAAGCCGCCGTGACCGGCGGTTGCAAGCGAGGTGACACCCTCGGCATAGACCGTGCCGCCCTGCGAAGGTCCCCAGGGCGTGTGCGCGCCACCGGGAATGTCGCTGCGGCCGAGCCGACGCCTCTCCTCAAAGTGCTGCGCCTGCTCCAGCACCTTTGAGCGAAAAGCGGTCTCGTCGGCGAGGTCACCGCCATGGCCGTAGAAATCGGAACGGGTCCATTCCGTCATCGGCCGGGCGATGCGCCAGCCGCTGGCGAGGTAATGCTTGCCGTGGCGGCCCGGCATCATGGCGTATGCATTGTCACCGACAAGCGCGACCAGGATGCCGTCGGCGCTGTGGCCGAATAGAGCCCCGGACATGTCCGGGGCTTGTGATGGAGCCGAAGTCTGGATCGGGCTCATGCGGAAGCCCTCCCCTCGACGGTATTGGCAGCGGCCTCGTCGACCGTGACTTCCTGGAGCACGGCATCGGGATAGCCTTGCTCCGACAGCCAGTGCTCCGCGGCTGCGCGATGTGGAGCGAGATGAACAAGCTCCGCATGGTCGCCGGCGCGATCGAATACGCGGACCGATCCCACAGCCGGTCGCTCGATGATGGCGAAGCTCAGGTCGGAGCCCCGCGAGAAGGTCCGATGCACGCGGATGGCAATGACGCCGCCGGCGCCATAGTCGGCCTCGTGCAACGTGAAGCTCGCATGCGAGTCGATCAGGCCGGCGCTAAGCGCGCCCTGCTTGCGGATCAGACGCCCCTGGCCGTTGCTGGTTTTCCAGGCGTCGAGCTTTCGGCGGTGCCGCGCCGGCGGCCGCGGTGTTCCGTCGCTCCAGGCGACGATGGAACCGAGGGGCGCGTGTTCGAAGATGGTATGTGCGGACATGCTGTCCTCCATTGTTGGTGAGGCTAAAAACCAAACCGCCGCCGGGCGGACCCGGCGGCGGCAAAGAGATCGAAAAGGAGGCGGGGTCTACTCGGCGGCCTCGCGATAGCTCTCCTCGAACACTTCTTCCTCGGAGGGCTGATCCTCATCACCGGGGCCTTCGACGTCGACACCATCATCGTCATCGACCTCGGTGATGGCGCTCTTGGCCAGCCATTCGGTCAGGCCAGTCGCGTCGGGAGCAAACAACGCGGCCGGATGGACGAAATGCCCCTCCTTGAAATGCTCGACGAGCGCAGCCCGTGTGTCTTTTACCCGCGCCCGCGGCAGCACCGGCGTGTCGGCGCAAGAGCTCTCGAGCGCCGGACGCGACAGGCACGAGAGGAAGTCCTCGGTGCCCATATTGGCGAGGAAGCTGTCCGCTCCGATTGTACTGCCGGCGACGAGTGCCACGACGCCCGACTTGCTCATGCCCTCGCGGCAGGAAAGCGCGTCGATGAGAACGCCCCGGGCCGCGACGCGAAGGGTCTCGGCGTCGAAGGCGAACTTGCCCTCGGCATCGAACAGGATAGCGGCGTGCTGGGGCATACGGCGACCGAACCCATGATCGCCGCCGGCGCCGGAGTCGACGCGGACGTTCTGGCCGGCGAAGGCGAGAACGAGCAACGCCAGCAGCGTGTCGTCCTCGATCGGCGCCAGCGACAGCGCCTCATGAAGGGCATCTGTGCGGATGTCGCCGATCATCTCGATGCCCTTGCGGGTCACGTCGGGACGCGACTTCGGCATGACGATCGCCTCGTCGTCAGCGGCGTCCTCCGCCTTGCCCTTCTTCTTGGCCTCGGGCATACGGAAGTGGACCGTCTTCACCCTGCCCTCGCGATCGAGATACATCGCGGTATGGTCCGATTTCTTTGGCGAGCCATAAACGCGCTCGGCCTTGGGCGGCAGCTTCACCTCGCCGTAAGTGGTCGACTCGGTGATGACGCCCCTCTTGGGCAGGTTCTGGGTCATCCATTCCTGCTGCGCGCCGAGGAATGCCTCGACGTCGGTGGTGTACCGGCTGTCCTGGTCGGCCGGCGCGAACAGGTCCTCGACCCAGGCGATACCGTAGGCCTGAGCGAGTTCATCGCCGAAGCTGGCGTCCCGCGCGTACATGCGCCGCTTCGTGAGAGCGTTGGCAACGCTCCACCACGAAACCTGCGGGTCGCCCTTACTGGGCTTGTTGGCCTTCCAGACCTCCTTCTGCTCCTCGAGCGAGGCGGCCGCGATGGTGCGGAGCTGCTGCTCGTTGGGCATGTCGCCCTTGGCCATGGCATCGAGCATGGCCGGCAGCACGTTGGCGAGCAGCCGCAGCTTCTTGATCTGGCGCACCGACTGGGCGAGCGCGATGCCGATCGCCTCCTCGGTCCAGCCGAGCGCGACCAGACGCTCGATCGCGCGCCACAGATCGACCGGGTTGAGCTGCTCGTGCGTGATCGAGGTCGCCAGCGAGCGCATGGCGCCGCCGTCCTCGGCGCGGGGCACGACCAGGACGGCAATCTCCTCCAGACCGGCGAGGATCGCCTGCTTCGCGCGGCGATGACCTTGGTCGATGACGAAGCCATTGCTGCCATCGGCGTCAGCAAAGACGATCAGGGGCTCGACGACGCCGATGGCCTTGATCGTCGCCAGCAGCAGCGCGTCGGCCTGCGGGCTGGACTTGGAGCGGCGCGCCTTGTCGGGATTGTCCTTGAGCGAGCGTGGATCGACAAACTTCAGTTCCATGGGAATGCTCCTTGGAGGGTTGTGGACGCGGCCTTTCGCCCGTCCTTTTCCGTCTTCTTCCCGAAGACCCCCACCGACCCGCGGAGCGGGCGGGCCGGTGCAATTGCGGCCGAGCATCCCTGCCCGGCCGGCCAAGCGGGGCTTCTTCAGCCCTGCGCAGGATGACGGGCCGGGATCGCGACGGGCGCGATTGAGCGGCAGCGTCGGCGGACCACCCGATCTGCGAGCGGTCCTCTTTTGCATTTTCATTGTCCTCCTCGCTTCAGGAACGCCCCTCAACCCTAGCCGGCATCGGCCACCCGGAGCATGGCCGCAGGGTTACGCGGCCTGCACTTCAGCCGGCCGTATGCCGTCGATGTCCCGCGACAGCGACTCTTCGATTTCGGAGAGCTGGCGGCGCTTGTCGTTGAGCTCGTCCGAAAAGGCGAAAACCCCACCCTCGCGCGAGCGATAGGCGGCAAGCCGCCGCTCGGCTTCGGCGAGACGGTGGCGTGCGCGCTCCTTTTCTTCGTCGAGGCTGGCCAGGACGTGTTCGAGCTTGGCGACCGCTCCGAACGGAGTGGTGGTGACGGGAAGCTCGATTTCCGTGCTGGCTCCGGTGCGCACCAGCATGGTGGTGTAGCGATACCCATCCTGACCGAAGCGCTCACCAGAATATTCGAGCTCGAAGCCACCGAGTGAGGCTATGACGACATCGCCCGCCTGCTGGAGCTGCACGAGGGTCAGGATCTCGGTCATCAGGGCGCGGCCGGCGAGTTTGCGCTCGATGAACGCATCCTTGCCGACCTGCATGCGGAAGGCGTCGCCGGTCGTTGGAACGAGGCGCGCGAGGTCCTCGCCGATCTCGCCGATGCGGCGCGTCGAATATTCGATGTCGCGCTCGGCGTCGCGTATCTGCCGGCGGATGGCGAACTGGTCGTCCTGATGCGCCGACCGGAGCCGTTCGAGCCGCGCAATGTCTGCTTCGAGGCCCGCCTTCTGCATCAGACGCGGATCGCCCGAAGCGATCGCCTTGGCCATGGCGAACTGGTTGGCCTGTCCCTCACCGAGGTCCTCGAGCCGGCGCACCGACGTGTCGCCCGACAGCGCCGCCGCGATGAAGCGAGCCTTGCGCTCATTGTTCTGCCACATCTGCGCGTCCATCGAGCCTTCGGTCGCATAGGCGAAGATGTCGATGACATCGTGCTGGTTGCCCTGGCGCAGGATGCGCCCTTCGCGCTGCTCGATCTGCGAGGGGAGCCACGGCACGTCGAGATGATGGAGAGCTTTCAGCCGGAGCTGGGCATTGACGCCGGTGCCCATCGTATCGGACGAGCCGATCAGGAAGCGGACCTTGCCGGCGCGGACGTCGCCAAAGAGGCGCTGCTTGGCCTCCGACTTCCTGAAATCCTGCATGAAGGCAATTTCCGACGGCGGCACGCCGAGACGCACAAGCTCGTCGCGGATCCAGCGATAGGCGGAAAAGCCCCTGGTTTTCTCCACATTGATCGTCCCGAGATCCGAGAAGATCATCTGTGCGGCGCCGGTCAGCTCGAACGGCTTTCCGTCGGGGCGGACATAGGCCCGGTCCGCCGTTTCCTGCCAAATCGCGAGAGCATTGGCGACGAGGTCGTTGAGCTTGTTTTCCGGCTCGTTGTCATTATCGGGATCGACTAGGCGCAGGTCGATCGCCGCGTGCCGCCCGTCGGTGATGACGGAAAGCAGGATGTCGTCGCCGGGCTCGGGCGGGCCTTCGCGCTGCTCGATCGCCTTGATGCGCTGATCGAGCAGGACCTGGTAGCGCTTGAAGGCAGGCGAGGGCTTTGACGTCCTGATCTGGCGCGTGCCAGTCGAGAGGGCTGGCACCTTCACATAGGCCCGCAAATCCTCGGGCGTCACCACATCCGCGAAGGAGCGGAACATGGCGATGAGCTCCGGGACGTTGACGAAGGTGGCGAAGCGGGTGACCGGCTTGTACTTGCCGTTGGGCTGCAGCTCGAGCTCGGTAGTCACGTCGCCGAAGGTCGAGGCCCAGGCGTCGAATTCGTGCAGGCCGCGTTCGGAGAGTGCAGCGTAGCCGAGATAACGCTGCACCGAGAACATCTCGCCCAGCGTGTTGGTGATCGGCGTGCCGGAGGCCAGCACGAGCGCGCGACCGGGCTTCCTGGTCTCGATGAAGCGCGACTTCACATAGAGGTCCCAGGCGCGCTGCGAGCCGTTCGGATCGATCCCCTTGAGCGTCGACATGTTGGTGGCGAAGGAGAGTTTTCTGAACTCCTGCGCCTCGTCGACGATGATCTGGTCGACGCCGATCTCCGAGATCGTCAGCAGGTCGTCCTTGCGGGTGGCGAGCGATTCCAGCCGTTCCTTGAGACCTTCCTTCAAGCGTTCGAGGCGCTTGCGCGAAACGCGGTCACCGCTCTCGACCTTGGTCAGCAGGACCTCGTAGAGCTCGAGCTCGTCCTGGATCATCTGCTGCTCGAAGGCCGAGGGGACGCTGATGAAGCGGAAGGCCGAATGCGTGATGATGATCGCGTCCCAGGTCGCGGTAGCCGCCCGGCTGAGGAAGCGGTGCCGCTTGGCTAAAGTGAAGTTGGTCTCGTCGGCAACGAGGATGCGGGCGGTCGGATAGAGCGCCAGGAACTCGCGCGCTGCCTGCGCCAGGCAATGGCCCGGTACGACCATCATGGCCTTGGCGATCAGCCCGAGCCGCTTCTGCTCCATGACGGCGGCGGCCATGGTCATCGTCTTGCCGGCGCCGACGGCGTGAGCGAGATAGGTCGAGCCGGCCGAGATGATGCGCCAGATGCCGCGCTTCTGGTGCCCATAAAGAGAAAAGGCGCCAGAGGCGCCGGGAAGTTGCAGGTGATCGCCGTTGAAACGTCGCGGCGCTATATTGTTGAAGCGGTCGTTGTATACCCGCGCCAGCCGGTCGGTGCGATCGGGATCGGACCAGATCCAGGTCTGGAACGCCGTTTTGATCTTGGTCAGCTTCTCCTTGGCCGCCTCGGTATCGACGACATTGAGCACGCGCCGTTCGCTGTCGCCATCCTTGATGATGTCGAAGATCTGCGGCACGCGGCTGTTGAGCGCATCGGCGATCAGCTCGCCGGCATGCCGGCGGCCGGTGCCCCATTCCGAGGTGCCGGACGCCATCCAGCCGAGCTGGCGGGCGTCGACCGTCCATGAGGCGAGTTCCGGCATGTGATGGATGCGGATCTCGGCGCCCATCGTCTCCTTGACGAAGGCGACGACGTCCGCGGCCGGGATCCAGGGCGCGCCGAGACGCGCTGTGATATCGGACGGAGCGAGATCGGCCGGCTGGACCGCGACGAGTACGCGGACATTGCGCTCGAAGGCGGGATCGAGAGCCGCAGCGGTTTCAGCGGCCTTGAGCTTGTCGCGGACCTGGCCGGAGAGATAGGCGTCATCGGTCTGCCACGCGCCGGTCTCCGGATCGCGGTAGATGGCATCGCCCAAGTCGGCGATGACCATCTCGGGATCGACATGCAGCAGCTCAGCGACGTGATCGATATCGACATGGCCGCACTCGTTCAGCACGACAGCCAGGGCATCGGCGGCCGAGTTGATGATCGGCGCCGAGGGCGGCGCGATCACACGCTCAGTGAAGATCGGACTGGGGCGCGCAGTGTCTGTCTCGACGTCATAATCCTCGATCGAGGCGACCAGCCAGCAATCGGGATCGTCGAGGAACGGCTGCAGGTTCGGCCGGCGATGCGTCTCACGCACCTCGCCGGTTTCGGGATCCTCGCTGGTCGAGATGATTGTGGTGTTGATCGGACCGAAGGCGCGTACGAAGTTCGACCAGGCGATGCGCAGCTTCACCTGCGCCGGCTTCCAGGTCCGGTCGAGCTCCTGGGCCTTCAGCACCTCGCGGACGGCGTCGCGGATCGGGATCAGCTTGCGGATGATGCGGGCGTGCTTGTCGGGCACACCGTCGGCGCCGCGCCCCTTGCGCAGGGGAACAGTCACCGGAACGCCGTCGACCCACTGCATCAGTGCGGTGTTCGACCCGATGAAATAGCTGCCCTCGCGGATCGCCGGGCTGTCGCAATGCTCATCACCTACGCAATCAATCTCGACGTCGAGATCGGCGGCTTCGGGCTCGCCGTCATAGATGGCTTCCGGAAGGAGGCTGATCGTATCGCAGAGCCGCTGCTCCAGGTCCACGCCCGGATGTGGCAAGCAGGTGTAAGCTTCACCGAACGGCCCGGACGTCGTGGCGTGCGTGCCGAGTACGAAATCGGGATGCCGGGCGAACCAGCGGTTGACGCGGATCGCTCCATCCCCGCCGCTGCCCGGAGAGACCTCGTCAGTGTCGAGCCAGGTGAGAGCGCCTTCAGCCTCGCCATGCCGCCGCTTCCGGAAGAAGAGAATGTCGACCACCACATCTGTGCCGGCATCCTGCCGGAAGCTGCCTTCGGGCAGACGGATGGCGGCGACGAGATCGGCGGACTTCGCGATGTGTTCGCGCGCCGAGCAATCGGCCTTGTCCATGGTGCCCGAACTGGTGACGAATGCCGCGAGTCCGCCGGGCTTCAGCAGGTCGATCGAGCGCGCAATGAAATAATCGTGGAGCCGCAGTCCCATCGACCTATAGGCGCGGTCCGAGCGCACGGTTCGATCCGAGAACGGCGGATTGCCGATGGCGAGATCGAAGCTCGCCGGTAGAGCGGCGCGCGCGAAGTCGGCATTGAGGATGTGGGCCCGCGGCTGCAGCAGGCGCGCAATCCGCGCGGTCACCGGATCGAGCTCGACGCCGGTAACAAGCGTGTGGTCGCCCAGCTCCGCCGGCATCAGCGCCGGAAACAATCCCGTGCCGATGCCGGGCTCGAGCACCCTGCCGCCGCGCCAGCCGAGCCGCCGCAGTCCCGCCCACATCGCCCGGACAATGAACTCCGGCGTGAAGTGCGCATACTGCGTGCAGCGGGCGAGCGAGGCGTAGTCGGCGCCCGACACCGCCTCCTCGAGCTCGGCGCCGATCTGGTCCCAGCCGGCGCGAAACCCGGCTTCGCCCGGTCGGCGTAAGACGGCGTTGGCCAGCTCCGAGGCGCCGAAGCCGGTGAAGCGGATCAGCCGCGCCTGCTCTGCGGGCGTCGCGGGCCGATCCGCGGCTTCGATCTCGGCCGCAAGCCGGATGGCATCGAGGTTGTCGCGGGCGCGCTGCTTCCAGCCCCGGGCAAGACCGCGATCGGTCTCAACAAGGACGAAGTTGTCGCCAGCCTGCCCGGTCCTGGCCGCGCGGCGCGGCGACTGGATTTGCTGGGAGGTCGACCGCGACACCGGCACCGCAGGTGTTGCGGTCTGCCCGGCGTCGGACTCGGCGGGCCCGAAGTCGCTGCCGAAGGCGGTGACGCCGAGACCGAGGCCCGACGACAGCGTGGTGGTGTTGAAGAGATCGAGGGTGAAGGGATCATCGTTGGACATGGGAGAAATCCTTATCGTGATGGCGCGCGCGATCCCCCGGCCGAGCGGGTCGGCCAGGCGATCGATGTCGCGGGCTGGGAAAGTCAGCGGGTGATCAGCGAGAGCGCGATTTCGGTCTCGGTGAGCGCGATGTTGAGATGCGTCGCCCGCAGGTTGCGATCGAACAGCGGGACCAGGCGCTCGGCCTCGATGAACTCGATGCCGTCATCGGCCCCGAAATGGCGGCGCTTGTAGTCCCACCAGTCGATATCGCCCTTGGGGTGGCACTGCTCCGCATAGACGACCAGGCCTGGCGCGCCTTCGGCGAGCTTGCCGTTTGACATGATGTAGACGCCCTCGTCGCCCACCAGCCAAAGGCCTGGCTTCTCGCCCTCGCCGGGCCGCGTGCCGTAATAGGGATTGCGGAAGCCGCCATTGGCGGCGGCATCCTCGATGCCGCGTTCGATGACCTTACGCACCGCTACGATCGGGAAGGTGAACATGGGCGCCTCCCTCACGCCGCTGCGCGGATGGCCATGTGACTCAGATGCACCGGGAGCTCGGCCGCGATCTCGTCGTCGCTGAGGTCGTCGAGCAGCTTCAGTTCCGTCGTGTCGAGGCCATAGACGAGGATGGTGCGCTTGCCGCGATGCTGGGCTTCGAAGCGCTCACCGGCATATCCACGATATTCGTCATGGGTGGCGCTCCAGACATGCTCGAGGCGCTCTTGACGCGTCATGGCCTTCACCGGACAGGATTCGCGTTCGACGATCGCGTCGCACATCTCGACCGCAGAGCAGGTCTGCGCCAGGTCGCAATAGGCATGGAAGTAACGGACTTTGCCGTCGATGCGCAGCGTGTAGAAGACGCTGGTGACGCTCTCGGTGAGGAATTCGCGCATGGCGAACATCTCCCCGCGCATCCAGAGCGGCGGCAGGATGTCGAGCATGTAGTCGTGTTCGGCGCGGGCGATCTCGAACCACTCGCCGGCGAACAGTGCGCTATCGTCATTCTCCCAGCGATCGGGTCGCTGGGCGTGGCGGTCGAAGAGGCGGAACATCTGCCGGCGATCGGCGACGCCGAAGTAGATCTTGCGGATGGAAGACTGGGTCATGGGGAGGCTCCTGGCCTTGCGTGGGCCGGAGCGTGGTTCATCCCGTATGGATCACCATCTTCTTCGGCCCTTCCGGACCCCTCCCCGCAGCCGCCTCTCCGCCCGGGCGGGTCAAGGGCCGGCGCGAGCCGGGCGAAGCTTCACCCTTGATGCGACCGGCGGGCATGCGGCAGTTCCCCTCCTTCCTCTTCTCCCTCCTCCGTTCTCATCTTCAGATCGGCGTTCCAGTCGTCCCCCACAGGTCGAAGGCGATCACCGCAGCATCCAGTTTTCTCCGCCAGAACGAGCAGGCGGTCGGCATAAATGTCGCCTTGCTCGTTGTTGTCGGTGGCCGCGACGAGCTGGAGACCTGGCGTGCCGGCAAGCGCGCGGAGCGCCGCGTCGGTCGCCGGCGACCAGCCACCACCAGTGCTGAGGTAGAGTGTGTCGGCGCGAAGGCCCTCGAGCGCGGCGAGGCTCATGGCGTCGATCGCCGCTTCGGTCACGCAGAGGCGCAATGCATCGGGGCGGCCGAGCCGGAACAGCACCTTGGCGCCGCCGGTGGCAAAGCCGCGCCAGTCAGGCCCGCGTTCTTCCCAGCCGGTGACAGTGCCGTCGGTGTCGACATGGGCCGCCCACATGCTGCCATGCGGGCCCTCGCGCAGTACACCGGCGCCGATTGCGGCGCGGACGATGCGCTCCGGGAGATGGCGCGCCTCGGCGAGATAGCGCCAGGTCGCTGATCCGCGCCACGGCTTGCGCCGTGCATGCCAGCGCTCCGGGATCGAGAGGTCAGGTTCCCGCTCACGGGACTCGCGCTGCCAGACCGGCTCGGACGGCACGAAGCCGACGAGGCCGGCCACGTCGTTCATGGCTTCGACGAACGGGACGCCTTCAAGATGTTCGACCAGGCGAAAGACATCGCCCTTGCTGTCACCGAGCGGGTCGAACCAGCCCCTGCCGTCATGGATGACGATGACGATTGCCGCCTCGCGGCGATACTTCATCGCCTTGCGCGTGCTCTCCCTGACATCAAGGGCGAAGCCGGCGCGCTCCAGCACGGCGGCGCAGCGCACCTTGGCCTTCAGCTCTTCAAGTTGTGCTTTTTCCATTCTCGCCCGCGGACCTTCTCGCGCTCCCTTTCTCATCGATTCCCGCCCCGGATTTTCGGGGCAGGACCCGGAGGCCGCGAAGGGCAAGGCGGGCAAGGGCGCGGCCGGCAACCCGGCGTTCTTGCCGGGTTGCACGAGAAGGCCGCGGCGCAGCGTCCCTTGCCGGGCGCAGCGCGCAGCGGCACGGTAAACTACCATCAGATTCGGTGGCGCTCCTCCTCGGCGACCACTGCGCGCACCGCGTCGATATCCATTTCGGCAAGCGACGCGATCCGGGCGACCTCTGCGGCCACCTTGGCCCAATGATAGAACTCGGCTCTATCGGAGCGCACCCGGGCGCGGGTGGCGCGCCGCTGTGCCTCGTAATAGGCATTGACCTCGTCTGCCGCGACGAGCGCGCGAGCGTCCGCCTGCCAGCGGCGGCGGGTCGTCCGCCTGTGCTCGACCCATTGCCTGATCTTGGACAGCATGGCTCCTCCCCTCCCGCCGGACGTTACCGCGCTTGCGTCAGGGATGGACGCCCGTCAGGGCGAAGACCCGATCCAGGGGCTTCGGCTCTGCCGACAGCCCGGCTTCGCCAGGAGGACGCCCAATCCTCGCCAGAACGCCGAGGTGACGCTATCATCGCCTCATGTGCAATGCTTAAGAACAGCACGTCCGCAGGGTCAAATACACCGGATGTGAAATAGCCCCCGAAAGGTCCGGACACGATCTCCCTCTTGGATAAGAGTTAGGAGTAGTGTCGTGTCTATGACTGGTAACAATCCGACGATTGAGGTCCTGAGCGGGCCAGAGCGCCGACGGCGATGGACGACGGCTGAGAAACTGGCGATGGTCCAGGAGACCTATGCGCCGGACGTGACGGTGAGCCTGGTGGCGCGGCGCAATGGCGTTCAGCCCAACCAGCTCTTCCACTGGCGCAAGCTCGCGGCTCAGGGCGCGCTGACGGCGACGGCGGCCGAGGGCGAGGTCGTGGCGGCGGCCGAGTATCGCGCGCTCCAGAACCAGGTGCGCGAGTTGCAGCGTTTGCTCGGCAAGAAGACGATGGAAGCCGAGATTCTGAAGGACGCCCTTGAATTGGCGGCGGGCTCAAAAAAACAAATGTTGCGGTCGCTGTCGTGGCCGAAGGACGGTTCGCGATGAAGGCCGTGTGCGAGACGCTTGGCGTCGCTCGGTCCAACATCGCCGAACGTTCAAAGGGGCGCGGATCGGGCCGACGCGGCCGTCCTCCAGAGCCCGACGGCGAATTGGTCGCCGGCATCGAGGAGGTCATCAAGGGCCTGCCGACCTACGGCTACCGCCGCGTCCACGCCGTGCTGCGGAGGTCTGTTCCGGGACACCAAAGGACGCGAAGTCGCCTCCCCCAGCCCCAGGTAACTACAGCCATCGGATGTGTGAGAATAGGCCCTCGTGGATCAATCGTCATTATGGAGCTTTTGATAACTGCCGGCTGAACTACCAGGCGACGCTGCGGGCGGATGAAAAAGCTTTCCCGGATTGAGGATTCCGAGCGGATCGAGCGCCTGCTTGACCGCCCTCATGCAGTCGAGCCCGAGGCCCGCCTCGACTTCGAGGATGGCCATCTTTCCCTGGCCGATGCCGTGCTCGCCCGTACAGGTGCCGTCCATGGCGAGAGCGCGCATGTTGAGCCTGGCCACGAACGCCTCCGCCGCCTCGATCTCCTTCGGGTTTTGCATGTCCATCAGCACGAGCACATGGAAGTTGCCGTCCCCGACGTGGCCGACAATGGGAGCGACCAGGCCGGATTCTGCAATGTCAGCTTCAGTCTCCACGATGCAATCGGCCAACCTCGATATCGGCACGCAGACGTCAGTGGTGAGCGCCTTGGCTCCGGGCCTGAGCGCCAGTCCCGCCCAATAGGCGTCGTGCCTCGCCTTCCAAAGTTTCGCCCTCTCCTCTGCGACCTGCGTCCAGTGGAACGGCCCGCCCCCGAATTCCGCCGCCGCCTCACCGAAGATCTCCGCCTGCTCCATCACGCCGGCCTCCGAGCCGTGGAACTCGAGAAAGAGGCAGGGTCCTTCCGGATAGGACAGCTTCGAGTAGGCGTTGATGGCGCGCATGCCGATGCCGTTGACCAGTTCGATGCGGGCGACAGGCACGGCCATCTGGATGGTGGCGATCACCGCTCGGCAGGCAGCCTCGACGCTTGGGAACGGGCATACGCCGCCCGAGATCGCCTGCGGGATGCCCTGGAGCCTGAGCGTCAGCGAGGTGACGATGCCGAGCGTCCCCTCCGAGCCGATCAGGAGCCGGGTGAGGTCGTAGCCGGCGGACGACTTGCGCGCCCGACCCGCGGTCCGGACCAGGCGCCCGTCCGCCATCACCGCCGAAAGCGAGAGCACGTTCTCGCGCATGGTGCCGTAGCGCACCGCGTTGGTGCCCGAGGCCCGAGTGGCGGCCATGCCGCCGAGGCTCGCGTTGGCGCCGGGATCGATTGGGAAGAACAGGCCCGTATCGCGAAGATGCGTGTTCAGAGTCTCGCGCGTCAGCCCCGCCTCGACCGTGCAGTCGAGGTCGTCGGCATTGACCGCCAGGATGCGGTTCATGCGGGATAAGTCGACCGAGATGCCGCCGCCGGGCGCGTTAACGTGGCCTTCCAGCGAAGTGCCGGCGCCGAAGGCGATGACGGGAACACGGTGGCACGCGCAGAGCCTCACGATCTCCTGGACCTCCTCGGTGGTCTCCGCGAAGACCACTCCGTCGGGTGCCTGCGCGGGGAGGTAGGTGGCTGTGTGGGCATGCTGCGCCCGTATGGCCTGACCGGCCTGGAAACGGCCACCGAAGCGCCCGGCTAGCGACGCGGTCGCCTCCGCGATGCCGGCCTCGTTGCGTGGGAGGTCGACGACGTCAACGCGCGCCATTCTGGCCTCCGTCGCGACAGGCGCCCTCGGCCAGGAAGGCAACGACCGCCTGCAGCACCTGTCGTCCGAGCCGTTCAGCGCTGACGAAATGCGTGCCGTTGGCGATCTCGAGATAGCGGCGGTCGCGAGCACCGAGCCGGTCGAACAAGCCGAGCGCATCCGTGCGCGTCGAGATCGGGTCCAGGCCGCCGCGGACGATCAGGGTTGGGCAATATATTGCGGCGGGGTCGTAAAGCGCCTGTCCCGAGAGAACCTCGGCGAGGTCGAGCAGGGTTCCGTTCGGTGCGCGAAACGTCGGAGGATGCGTTCGGGTGGCGGTGTCGTCGTCCGCCAGGGTTGACTGGATCAGTGCCTGGAAGACGGCCTCGTCCCTTAGGAACTCGCCGCCCGGCATCTCCCGGTCCCACCGGGCGCGGGTCTCCTCCTCGCTCACCCGCCGGAAGGCTCCGATGCCGTTCCCGCCTTGCACGTTCAGGAGCGACGCGGGCGCGCTGGACATGGTCGAAAAGACCGGCGCGTAGAACACGAGCCGCTCGACGACATCCGCTCCGGCCGTCGACGTGTACAGACCCGCGGTGATCGCACCCCAGGAGCCGCCGACCAGCATTACGCGCGTCCCGTGCCGCTCCGAAATCCAACGTACGACGTCGTCAATGTCCAGGATAGCTTCCGCCGCTCGTGCGAACGGCACCTTACGGTCGTCAGCGCGCGGATCGACGGATCGCCCGTAGCCGCGCACATCCATCGCATAGGCGCAGAGTCCGGCGGAATCGATCGCGCGAAGCCAGTTGGCCTCGGGATGAGGGATGTCGAAGAACCTGCTGGCAATCGTCGCGCCGTGTACGCACAGCACCGGAAGCTTGCCGGTATCGTCACAATGCGTCCGCACGTGGAGACGCAATCCGGCAAGATGGGTCGATGGCACGTTGTGCGAGGAGAATGTGTCGTAGTCACGCCAGTTCATCGCAATTGTCCCGGTAGGAAGGTGACGATGGGAGGAAAGGCCCACAGTATGGCCATCCCGACGATGAAGATCGCGCAGACCGGCCAGGCGGCGGCGAACACCTCTGATATCGGCATTCGCTCATAGACCTTGCGCAGCGCAAAGAGCGTGTAGCCGAGGGGCGGCGTGATGCTTCCGACCGTCAGGTTGATGAGAAATAGCATCCAGAACCAGACCGGGTCGTAGCCCATCGCCGTCACGATGGGCTGATAGATCGGAATGGCCAGGAGCATGAAGGAGACTTCATCGATGAACATGCACATGACGAGCGGAATGAGCATGAGGACAAAGAAGGTCGCGTTCGGACCGAGCGAAAGCTGGCCGACGAATCGGACGAGCCCGGTTGTGGCACCCGCCAGCGACAGGAGTTGGCTGAACAACATGGCCGTGCAGACGATGACCAGAAGCACCACTCCCGTGGTCAGCGCCGAGGCGACGGACTGGCACAGCATGCGCCAGTTCAGCTGACCGTAGAGTACCGCTACCACGATCGCCCCGAGGACGCCGGTGGCGGCGGATTCCGTCGGAGTCGTGACGCCCAGGAGGATCAGGCCGGTTACTGCGAAGATCAGGGCCAGAAACGGCAACATCGTAACCAGCGCCAGAAGCTTCGGGCTCTGCTTCGCCGCACGCTCGGGAACGGTCTCGCGGCCGAGGCGAAGGAAGACGTAGGCGGTGGTGAGCGCCGCGAACATGAGCCCCGGCAGGATGCCACCGACGAGCAGGCCGGCGATGGAAACGTCCGCCTGTGTACCGATGATGATGGCAAAGACGCTCGGGGGGATGATCGGCGCCATGCTCGCGCCAGCAAGCACCGTGCCCGCGGCAAGCTTGCGGTCATAGCCGCGCTCCTCCATTTGGGGCATGACCGAGCGTCCAAGCATGGAGGCCACCGCGACTGCGGAACCGCACAGCGCGCCGAACACGGTCGACAGGGCCAGGGTCACGACATAGAGTCTGCCGCGCAGCCTTCCGACCAGACTGTCGACGCCGTTGAACAGCACATTCACGGCACCGGAGCGGAACAAGATCTCGCCCATCAGAATGAACAGGATGACCGTGACCAGCGGGGACGACGTGGCCGTCTCGTACAGGCTGTTGGTGAAGAGGCCGAAGCCTCGCGGGCCGATCAGCAGGAGCAGGCCTGCTAGGTTGAGCACGAGAAAGCCGACGAAGATCGGCAGGCCGATGCAAAGCAGGGTCAGCAGGAAGGCGATACTGGCCGCCAGGAAGACGAGCCAGCTCATTGCCGCCGTCCGATCGTTTGGCGCAGAAAATGCAACGCGGCGTTGGCGAGCCCAAAGGAGATGATAGCGGTGAGCCACCAGCGCGGAATCGGGTTCGCGGCATTCGTCAGCAGGCCACGGCCGAACTGACGAGCGGCTTCATTGCCAGCTATATAGGCGCTCAGGAAGCATGCCATGGCGGCAACGAGTCCGTTCACGCGCGCAAGCCTTTCCGCTTTGCGGGGCCCGATCGTCTCGCTGATGAGATCCATGGTGATGTGGGCTTTCGTCCGCGTGACTTCCGGCAGCGCGAGAAAGATGATGGCGAGGAGCGCGTATTCGACCACCTCGACGGTCCAGGTGGTGGGGGCGTTGAACCCGTAGCGGGCGACGACTTCCACAAGGTAGAGGACCGTCGCGACTGCGAGGGCCATTCCCGCGCACCAGAAGAGTGCGCGGGACATCGCGTCATGCAGCCAGGCGAGCGTGGACATCAGTCGGCCGCGGCCGCAGTTAGGCCGGCAGTGGCGCCGAGCGCGCGCAATTCCCCTGCATCCTCGGGAGCACCTTTCGCCGCGACCTTCCACACCCCTTCGGAAAAGAGGGCGTTGAGGCGCTCCGCTTCGGCTGCGGGAAACTGCGTCAGCTTCATGCCTTTCTCGATCAGGGCGTTCTTTTCCTCTTCGGCGAGGACGTCGAACCGAACGACACTTGTTGCCTCCAGGCGCGCCGCGGCGCGGTCGACGGCCTGCTGCACTTCCGGGGTCAGGGCGTTCCAGGCGTCGAGGTTCATGAAGATCATCGCGCCGACCTGTCCGAACACCGGATCGGCGATGTAGCCGGCAACTTCGTACCATTTGAAATCGAGCGCGCCGGTAAGGCTCCACGCGGCACCGTCCAGCACCCCGGTCTGGAGGGCCGAGTAGACGTCCCCGCCGCCCATCACGACGCCGGTCCCGCCGAGCGCCTCGATCATCGGATGATAGGAGACGGTGCCGCGGATCTTGCGTCCCGCGAAGCTGGGTTCTCCGGTGATCGGTTCTTTCAGGAAATAGCGAAAACCGTAAGTGCCGTTCACGGGCGCCGCGACCAGCTTCATCCCCAGCTTCTGATAGTGGCGATCGAGATAGTCGATCACCCCGGACTCGCGACGCTTGGCGGGATCGCTTGCCATCGCGTCGATCGCGAGACCGAGGGACGTGGCGCCCGCGTGATAGGCCGGATGGGTGAAGAGGAGATCGAAAACGCCCGACTGAACGGGCTCGAACTGTTCGAGCGGAGGCACGGCATCAGGCCCCGTCAGCGTGATCGAGATGCCGCCTTTCGTCTCTTCCGCCACCATGTCCATGAAGGGGCGTGCCAATTCGCGGGTCAGGACGAAGCCTTCCGGAAAGGCGGTCACCATCCGCAGCTCGGCGCTTTCGGCCGACGAGACGGCCAGGAATGCAAAGGCCGCAAAGGCGCAGCTCGATCGATACATGATGAATTCCTCCCAAGGGGGCTCGAAAAGCCCCGACGGACATCATATAGTCCCAAATGGAACCGATTGTAAAGTTCCATTTGGAACCAAAAGGTGCGATCATGAACTCTCCGACAGGCGACGGGCTTCTGCGGGACGCGATGACCGACATGTTCGGCCCGCTGTCCCTGGTGATGGTCCGCGACACGAGGCTGGCCCCGTCATGGCGTCTCAGCTTCCTCGTCAATTTTTTCACGGGCCCGCTCTATCGCGAGGTCTTCGATCGGTTCGCCCTCGACCGGGCGGGCTTCGTGATCCTCTACACGCTATCGAACCAGGGGAATCTCGTGGCGCGGGACATATGCCTCGCGACGGGTTTGCCGAAGAATTCGATCAGCCGCTCCGTCGCAGACCTTCTGAAGCGTGATCTGGTCACCAGTCGGGTCGACAAGACCGACAAGCGGGCCAGGCTGCTCAACATCACGGCGGCGGGAAGGACCCTTGTCGATGGCATCGTGCCGATGTTCGAAAGCAGACAGCGCGCCATGAGGGATGTCCTGACCGACGCCGAGAAGGCGGCGTTCGACAGGTGCCTCGAAAAGATGGTGTTTGCGATGCCGCGATGGGTCAGTCCCGACGAATAGCGCGGGGGCCGGAACGCTCGGCCGGCTGGCCCAAAGCGCAGGTCACGCTCAGTCGCGGACAATGGGAAGGCGGCGCAGGAACCGCTCGCTTTCCAGCTGGTCGAGCATCGCGGTCGCGAGGTTGCCACGCGTCAGCTTGGCGCCGAAGCCGGCGACGAGATCCTCCCCGATACGGTATTTTCCAGTCAGCGGGCCATCGACTAGGCGAGGCGGCCGCAGGACCGTCCAATCGAGCCCGCTCGACCGGACGATGTCCTCCTGACGCCCGGCTTCCTCCAGCCGCCAGGCGCCGATGATACGCGGGAGCATCATGCGCGTCAGCCACGGTAGCGTTTGCAGATGGCCACCCGCACCAACCGTGGAGCAGCTCACGAAGCGGCGAACGCCGGCGGCCGTCAGAGCCGCCACGATATTTGCAGTGCCGGTCGAACGCACGGTGCTCGGCGGCTGCCCCATCCTTACTCCCAGAACCGATACCGCGGCATCCATGCCTTCCGCGGCACGCCGCACGGATGCCTCGTCGAGCACGTCGCCTTCGAGCGGGTGCAGGCGCGGATCGCCGATGCCGATCTCGCCTGGTCGGCGCGCGAAGGCATTGACCTCATGGCCCCGTTGCAATGCCTGCCGCACGAGAGCCTTGCCGGTCTCGCCGCTGCTTCCGAAAATCACGATCTTCATATCTTGTCGCCTCCAATACCTGTTGTGATCCAAGCGCGAGGGGAAATGGCCGTCTCGACTGTCGTGTCGTGCCGGCGCGGTTTCCGCGGATTGTCCGAGCAGTCGAAGCCGGATCAGGGTGTGAGCAAAACCTTGCCGGTGTTGCCCCGCGCCTCGATGTGGGCGTGAGCGGCCGCGACATCGGCGAAACGGAATACCGCGTCGACATGGGGACGGACCCAGCCTTCGTCCACGCCGCGCAGAATCTGCCGCATCCAGAGGTCGAGCTTTTCCCAATCAGCATACATCGAATGGATGTTGATGCCGTAGACGCCCCGGTTGGCCGGTATCAGGTTGCCCGCGTGATAGATCGGCGACGAGAGCAGCAGCCTCAGCATGCCGAGCTTCGATCTCACTCCACCGCTGGCTGCCGCGCTCGATATGCCGAACATTCCCATGCGCCCGCTGGCCCTGAGCACGCCATAGGTTTTCTTCCAATGTGCCCCTCCGATCGGGTCGATCGCCAGCTCCACGCCCTTGCCGTCCGTCAGGCTGAGCACCTCGGAGGGCCAGTCCGCCCGTGTGTAGTCGATGGCGTGGTCGAGGCCGCGTTCCTTGAGGAAGGTGTGCTTGCGCGGGCTTGCACCGCCCAGCACCCTGGCGCCAAAATGCCGCGCGATGTCGAGTGCCGCGAGCCCGACGCCACCGCCCGCATTGTGGACGAGCACGGTTTCGTCCCGCGACAGGCCGCCCATGGCGACCAGCAGTCCCCATGCGGTGACGTAGTTGAGCGGGATGGCGGCTGCTTCGTCGAAGGAGAGTGCCGATGGCTTTTCCCAGACATAGTGGCGGTCGACCTTGACGGCTTCCGCGTAGCCGCCGAAGTCGGTAAGCGCGAGAACCTCCTTGCCGATCCAGGCCTCGCCCTCGGGACCGCCGGCCGCCTCGACCACGCCCGAAACCTCGTAGCCGACGACGCAGGGGCGCGGCGGCGCTTCCGGATAGATGCCCTGGCGGGCTAGGATGTCCGCGAAGTTGACCCCGGTCGCCCGAACGCGCACGAGCAACTCATCCGCGCCGGCGACGGGCGTCGCCACGTCGCGGACTTCGAACGCGCTCTGTGGCGAACCCGAGCGAACGATGTGGATGGCACGCATCCTCGCGGATCCGGTCTGCCGAGCGTCGCTCCGCGTGTGCCGCACGGCAGATCGGTCGGTGCCGGAAAGTCTCGATTCGTCTATCTGGGTGGCGGACATTATGGTTCTCCTGATTGACCGCGACACGGAGGTCGGCTCGGCGTCGCGACGGGATGAAGCCGGCAGCGCAGGGACTGCTCCCCCTACGGCGAGCTGCCGTCCTTGGGCTCGATACGCCCGGCGGCATTGGCCAAGAGGTCACGCAGGCGCGACCGGTCATCCGGTGAAACGTCCTCGAACAGGAGCCGTTCAAGTTCTTCGACAATGGCAAGAACGGGCTCGAGCTTGTGCTTTATCTCCTGCAACCGCACCAGATTGGCGCGCGCGTCCTTCGGATTGCCGATCTTCTCGATCAAGCCCTTGCGTTCAAGTTGCGGCAGGATGCCCGATACCGTCGCGGGCCGCACCCCGAGCCGCCCCGCCAACTCGCGCTGGCTGAGACCAGTATCCTCGCCGAGCAAAGCCCCGACAATTCTGAACTCGGCTAGCGACACACCATGAAGCCTCAGTCGTTCCTCGAGCCACCGATCGGCAAGCCGGTTCAGCTCGGCCGCCGCAGGCAGCACCATCTTGGAAAGCTGGCGGCGGGCGGCATCACGAGGATTGCTTCTCGGCTTCATAGGCAGCTATGATAGGTAGCTTTCCTATTTAATTCAAGCCTCGACATCCAAAGCCTCTCGCCATCCTTTGGAACGCTACCGAACACACCTGTTGCCGCTCAGAAAGGGCTGGCAAATCTCAATCGGATGCATTCCGGCAAACATCCCGATTCGTCGGGAACCGGGGCATCTGCAACCAACATCAAGGACGGTGAGTGTCGCAATTAATCGATCACGACCCAGTTGCCTGTCTGATCAGATTGTCTGAGCATTTTTCACCAATCGGCCTTCCTGCATAATGATCGGCATGTGCCGACCTTGCTCCGTCAAAAGGCTTAGGTCTCTGACTGGATCGCCGTCGATCATGATGAGATCGGCGCGCGCACCTGTTTCGAGAACGCCAATTTCACCCTCCATACACAGTAGTTCGGCGGCCACGACGGTGGCTGAGCGGATCACATCGATGGCTGGCAGCACTTCTGCGCGCAGCAGGAATTCATGCGACTGGTGCCGGTGCATCGCCCCGACCAGATCGGTACCGAACGCCATGGGCACTCCGGCGGAAGCCAGAATATCCAGTGCTTCTTTGCCTTTGGCCAGAACGCTGTCGATCTTGGCGATGGCGTGGTCGGGGATTCCTACCGCAGTACCCTCCGTCTTGTTCGCCCAAAATATCGCCATGGTCGGGCAGGCATAGGCGCCTTTTGCTTTCATAAGCTGTGCGGTTTCAGGCTCGATGAGATTAGCGTGCTCGATCGAACGGACGCCAAGGCGAACGGCGCGTTCGATGGATTCATCGGTATAGAGGTGCGCGGCGACATAGGTATGAGCTTTTCCCGCCTCTTCGACGATTGCCGCGATCTCGTCTTCGGCAAAGCCCAGATATTCAATCCGGTCGGTCGGCGACGAAACGCCCCCATTCCCCATGATCTTGATGTAGTCGGCGCCCTTGCGGATTTCGTCCCGCGCAGCGTGGCGGCATTCCGCAACACCGTCACAGAGGCGCCCGATCGCACCAAGACGATCGATCTGTATTTCCGCTGGGGTTGTATCATAACGCCCGCGGAAATCGGCATGCCCACCCGTCTGGGACAGGGCTTTGCCGGCGATCACCAGGCGCGGCCCGGCGACAAGTCCGGTCTGCTGCGACTCGACCATAGCATAGCTTGCGCCGCCCGCGTCCCTCACGGTGGTAAAGCCTCGATGCAACATCCCTTCCATGATCTTCGCAGCATGCAGGGCAACAAGCGCATCCGGCATCTGCCCATTCTTCACAAGATTCGCCATCGCGGCACAAACATGCACGTGACAATCGATTAGACCAGGCATCAGGGTGCGGCCCTTGAGGTCAATGGTGCGCACTACGCCTGAGCGGATCGGTCGATCGGAGATCTCATCGATGCGACCACCGGACACGCGCAAATGGTGATCCGGACGCCCCTCCTCCGTTCGCCCATCGAGAAGCCTCGCATTGGTAAAGATGATGTCGTTCATGCCGTTCATTGCTTGTTGTCCCTACGTCCGCACTTGTGGGTCGGACCGTCACCGGTCAAGCGGCTGCTCTTACTGCGATGGGGTGGGGCTTTCTCGATCCGCCGCGATCACTGACGCTGCAAAATTGCATCGGTTTCAACGAGAAGACGGTCAAGCCCGCAATCGTTCTCCCTCCGCGTCGAAGAACGGCGTAGCTACGACAACTGCCCTTGTTGATGTGCCGTCAATATGGATATCGAGCTCCGTGCCTATTCGATCGAACGGTAGACGCATATGCGCCGTGGCCAGGGTCTTGCCGACCGAATAGCCGTGGTCGCTGTAGGTCACACCCCCTACAACCTCACCGTCGCACAAGACGGGGGCGCCGGCCGCCGCCGGCCTATCTCCCTCGAGGATCAAGCCGACCCAGCGTTCATCGGTTCCACTGTCCCGCATAGGCAGCAACGCAGTGCGCCCGACGAAGTCGCCCTTGTCGAATTTGATCATTCGGTCAAGACCGAGATGAAACGGCGTACGCGATTCGTCCATGTCGACGCCGTGGGCCGGATACCCCTTCTCCAGACCGAGCGTAAACATGGCTAGTACGCCATAGGGTTTGAGGCCGAAGTCTCCGCCGGCCTGCATCAGCGTTCTCCAGACGACCGTCGCCTCATCCGCCGGCACGAAAAGCTCAAATCCAAGTTCCCCGGTCACGCCTGTACGGGAAATGCGCACCTGCGTCTCGCCTATCCTCGCGGAAGCAGACGACCAGCGCTTAAGACCGTCCAAATCGATATCCTCTGCGATTGCCTTCAGCAGGTCGCGGGAGTAGGGGCCCTGGATGGTGGGAAACGCTGTGGCCGCGGTCAGGTCAGTGACATAGGCGCGGCGGTCGTCGGCGTGACGGCTTACCCACGACAGCATCTTCCATCGATTGACCGATCCCGACACCATCATGAAATGTTCGGATCCGAGCTTGAATACGGTCAGGTCATCCATGATGCCGCCGTCGTCTTGGCACACTGTCGAGTAGCGTGCCTGACCAGGCTTCATGCCACGGACGTCGTTGACGATGACGTAGTTGACCAGTTGCTCGGCGTCGGGTCCCTTGATGTCGATCTTTCCCATCGTACTCAGGTCCTGGACTCCAACATTTCGACGGGTGTTGAGATGCTCTTGCTCCACGCCCTCGAAGAAATGCGCCGAGACAAAATCGCCGCCAACCCGGCCCATTGTAGCGCCTAGCGCAACGATCTCGTTGTAAAAGGGTGAATGTCTTGTTGGCAAAGTAGTGTCCTCTTCCAGATGGGCTGCGGGCCGTTCGCCTCACATATGTTAGGACTGTTCAATTCTCGGGGACTTCACGGAGCTCTATATCCGCCCGTTCGCCCGAGTCATGCGCGCTTCCAACATGCTCGCACCAATCTGCAGGAGAGACACCGTGACTACGTAGAAGGCGCCGGCGAGGAGGTAGGCCTCGAGATTGAGGAATGTTGCGGAGGCCACATTCTGGGCGGTTCGCATCAACTCCGTGACACCGATCACCGAAGCCAGCGATGTACCCTTGAGGATGATGACGAACTCGTTGCAGAAGGGTGGAAACGCGACCCGAAAAGCTTGCGGCAAGATAATGCGCCGCATGGTCTGAGCGGAGGTCATCCCGATCGACCGAGCGGCCTCAAACTGCTCGGCATGGATCGACTGGATGCTGGCGCGGATGATCTCGGCGGTATAGGCACCCGCGTTAACCGAAAAAGCGATGGTTGCGGCAACCAATCGGTTGTCCAGCGGACTGAATATTGTCACCAGCAGAGGGTTACCTGACTGCATGGCCCAGGCAGGAAGCCCGAAATAGACGATGTACAACAGCACGAGCGGCGGTGCGCCTCGGAAGACGGCGACATAACCAACGCAGAGCCAGCGGAGAACGGCAAACCTCGACAGCCGGCCGAGGGCCACAAATAGCCCGATCGTGAGCGCACCAGCCATTGCGCCGACCGTCAGCACCAAGCCGACCAGCAAACCGCTGAAATAGAGTGGTGCATACGCTATTGTGAATTCGGTCATATCTGCCTCAGATGCGCGCAATCTGGTCGCGCGGCTCATTCGCTGATTCGCGCCTAATGTCGGGCGCTTGACGAAAGGAAAGCCTTAATCCGCTGGCTCGGAGGGTTCTCGAAGAACGTACGTGCAGGTAGATCGGCGACGATACGCCCGTTTTCCATGAAGACGATCCGGTGCGCCGCTTCGCGCGCGAAGCGAAGTTCGTGCGTAACAACGATCATCGTGCGCCCCTCCTCTGCCAGTCGCTTCATAACTATGAGCACCTCGCCAACCAGTTCAGTGTCGAGCGCCGAGGTCACTTCATCGAACAAGAGCAGTTGCGGCTCCATGCACAATGCACGGGCGATGCCAACCCTCTGCTGCTGTCCACCTGAGAGTTCCGACGGATAGGCGTGGGCCTTATCCAGCAGCCCGACCGCGTTCAGCAACTGCATGGCTCGTTCGATCGCCTGTCGCGGCGAATGCTTTAATACGTGAACCGGCCCTTCGATCACGTTTTGTAGCACCGTCCTATGCGGAAAGAGCGCGAAGCGCTGGAACACCATGCCGGTCTTGCGCCTGACTCGGCTGATATTCGCGTCGGACTCCAGTCGCAGTCGCCCGCCTTCTTCGCGATAGCCGACCAGTTCCCCATCAATGTATATGCGCCCTTCGTCATAGGGAGTGAGGAAGTTGATGCAACGCAACAGGGTGGTCTTTCCCGCACCGCTCGGACCTATGATCGCAACGGTTTCGCCACGATTAACGAGAAGGTTCACGCCTGAGAGCATTACTTTGCCGCCAAGCGATTTCCGGACGCCGGCGACCCTCAAGATGGGCTCGCCGGCCGGCGAGCCCTTTTGATCCGGAGCTTTCGACATGAATGATCTCCGCCGCGCCTCAATCAGGCATCGCAGTTGTGTTGCCGAGCCACTTGGTCATTATCGCAGCCAAGGAGCCGTCGGTCTTCATCTTCTCAATAGCGGCATTGATCTGGGCGAGACCCTGGGTGTCTGACTGTCGTACGGCAACGCCGTTCATCTTCACCTGATCGCTGAGGGGCTGCTCCACGATCGACAGTTTGTCGGGATACTGGCTAGCCACGATGTACGCACCGTTCACGCTCTCCACTGCAACGATATCGATCCGACCAAGAAGCAGATCGTTGTAGGCGTCGACCACGGTGTTGTAGATAGTCGGCTGGACGCTTGCCATTGCAGCGAGCGTCGCTGCGGCAGACGTGTTCTGCATCACTCCGACCTTCATATTCGGAAGGTCTGCTGCGACGACGTTCTTCTTCGGCGCGTCCGCTTTTACGACGCCGATGATGGTCTGCTTCATGATCGGCTGCGAGAAGGCAACGACCTTCTTGCGCTCATCGGTGATGACGATGGCGGTGATGGCATCGATCTTGCCGGCCTGAAGTGCGGGAATAATGCCGTCCCAGGCCATTCCCTCATATTCCAGCGGTATACCCATATGCTGCGCAAGCGCCTTCGCGAAGTCCACGTCGAAGCCGATGAGCTTGCCGTCAGCATCGACAAAGGACAGCGGACGAAAGTGCGGATCCGCACCAATGCGGATCTTGGTGAACGCCGAATCGGCGAGCGTCGGCTGGACCGCGCCTCCGATTAGGGCCGCCGCGACCAGCATAAGCGTTGTGAAAAGCTTGGCAGTTCTCATGATCATTCCCCCTTGGCAAAAGAGTCCTTCCCGGACGTTCTGGATAAGTCTGGACTGCAATCAAAAGGTAGGGGATCTCGTGTCATTTCTGTCTGCCCCTTGCCCTATTGCTCCGCACTTGAATGCAATCTATTCGTTGCAGCAAGGAGCATTTGGTTCATGGATGTGAACGGCGAGGTGAAGAGCGCGGCGCGTGTCCTGGAACTGCTGGAGTTTCTGGCGCGCTCGGTAAGGCCTGTCACGCTGAAGGACGTTGTGAACGAACTGGGCTATCCAAAAAGCAGCGCCCATGGGTTGCTGGCGACGCTGGTATCGCGTGGTTATGCTTTGCGGGACACCGCCGAATGCTACGCGCTGACCAATGCCTACAGGAATGGACCGGGCTGGCTCAGTGGTCCCGATTCCGCGCTTATCGATGTTGCGGAGCCTGTCATGCGCGACCTGCGTGACTGCTGCGGCGAGACCATCATGCTCGGGGTCCTGAACTGGGAGCAGCGCCTCAAGATGGTCGCTAGATGCGTCGCCAATCGTGAACTTCGCTACGAGTCTCCCTTTTCCGGGGGCCTACCCTCGTATTGCACGGCGATGGGCCGTGTTCTGTTGGCCGGACTGGAGGCGAAGCAAGTCAATAGCTATCTAGCTAGAGAACGCTTGGTAAAATACACAGATCGCACGATCGTTAATAAGACGACTCTGCGTCAAATAATCCAAGAGACACGACGGAGGGGGTTCGCGATTTCAGATCAAGAACTTGACATGGATACCAGCGGAGTTGCTGCTCCTGTACGCAATGCTAATGGGAACGTCGTCGCAGCTCTCGACGTGGCGGCGGTTTCGGGCCGTTTTGCTGAAAACAGTGAGACTTATATTTCTGAAGTCGTACGCTACGCGCGGCAACTCGGCAACCTTCTGGGATGGCGAGGCTCCTAGGCGAACCATTGTTCGAGGTTGAAGGCTTTCGCGCCCTGGATGCCCGGAACGCATAGCAATCGGGCATGAACTCAAGCGCTCTGTTTTGTCGCCGCGGTCGTAGACGGAGCCGAGTTTGCCAATGACAGGCATCTCGCTGCGTGGACGGGTCTCGTGCCCCGACAGCATTCGAGCGGCACTCGGCAGCGACTTTTCGGCATCTCTTAGCGAGGAGAGCGTCATCTGCGGACCCCGCTAATCCATGGCGTACGAGCGGTCATGTCCAGGCGGCAGGTGTCGGCCCGATTGACGAGGCCGCGTTTCTAGGAGCGGCCTCCAAAGTCATCAAACACGAGATACAGTCAGATCGAACATCGCGTTCTGCATCGCGCGGTGCTTCGACCGGAAGGTGAATTCCGCAAGATAGCGCTCCATGTATTTGCTCGACACGCTGATATGCGTCGAGCGAACCGACCGCTTGAACAGCCCCCAGAACGTCTCCACCGAATTGGTCGAGTCGAACTGCTTCGTGTCCAGATCGTAGCCGCGCCAGACCTTTTCCGAGTGGTCACGGTGCCATGCACGTAACCATCCTTGGTCAGTAAGCCGTAGGACATCAGCTCGTCAGTCGAGACGACCGACCCGGCTTCACGTTGCGCCGGGTCGGCATCTTGACGTTCGGAATGAGCACGGTGCGGACAGGCCCGCCGTGCTGCTTCATGCCCATGACAATCGTCTTGCCGGCCGCGCCACGACCGCGCTTGCCGGGGCGATGACCGCCGACATACGTTTCGTCCATTTCAACGTGACCTTGGAGCATGTCGAAGTCTTCCCCCGAACCGATCAGCTCGCGGATCTTCATGCCCATGCGCCAAGCCGTCTTATAGGTCACGCCAAGCTGGCGCTGGAGTTCCTTGCCGGAAACGCCGTGGCGCCGTCGTGGCGAACAGATGGATGGCATAGAACCACGATTGCAGCGGCGTGCGGGTATCCTGGAACACGGTGCCGGCGGTCGGGTAAACGTGGTCGCCGCAATGCGAGCAAGCGAACGCGCGCCGTGCCCCCTCGTCTATTGTGGTAGGACTCGGGCCGCTAACTCACTCCAATAGGCGACACCATAAGCGATGGCGCCGTCGTCGAAATCGTAGGCGGGATTGTGGAGGGCCGCCGAATTGCCGTTGCCGATGAGTACATAGGCGCCCGGAACCTGTCGCAGGATAAAGGCGAAGTCCTCCGATCCCATTAGCGGCTTCAGATCATCCCTGACCCCTCCGGCACCGGCCACGGCACGCATGGCGTCGAGTGCGATCTCCGTCTCGGCCGGGTGGTTGATTGTCGGTGGATAGGGTTTGAGGGGCGGCCTGGCGACCGTCACTGTCACGCCCAGCGCCTCGCCGGTCTTCTCGCAGATCCGCCAGAGCTCCTGTTCGATTGCGGCGGCAACCGTCTCGGAGAAGCATCGGAATCCGCATTTCATCTCCACCGTTTCGGGGATGACGTTGAAGGCATCGCCGCCGTTGATCGCGGTGATCGACACCACCGCCTGCTCGAACGGATCGACGACGCGGCTGACGATGGTCTGCACCGCGCTGACGATGTGGCCGGCGGCGACGATCGGATCGCGGGCTGTATGCGGTTGCGCGGCGTGGCCGCCCTTACCCCGGATGGTGATGACGACGCCGTCGGCCGAGGCCATTGCCGGCCCGCGCATGACGCCGAATTCACCAACCGCCATCCCGGGCCAGTTGTGCAGCGCATAGGCGCCCCTCACCGGAAAGCGCTCGAACATACCGTCGTCGATCATTGCCTGCGCGCCCGCGTGACCTTCCTCCGCGGGTTGAAAGCAGAAGACCAGCGTTCCATCGAAGGCGCGCGTTTCAGCGAGATGCCGCGCGGCACCGAGCAGGATGGCGGTATGCCCGTCGTGACCGCAGGCGTGCATCCGCCCGGCCACGATCGAGGCGTGGTCCGCATCTGATGCCTCTTCGATCGGCAGGGCATCCATGTCCGCGCGGAACAGAACTCGTTTGTCCTTTGATAACGCCGGCCCAGTTGAACCGTGCAGGATGCCGAGAACACCGGTCCTGCCGACGCCTTCGATGACTTCGTCGAATTCGAAGGCGCGGAGTCGATCGGCAACGAGGCCGGCCGTCCGCGGCAGATCATACATCAGTTCGGGATGACGATGGAAATCCCGCCGCCACTCAATCAAGTCGGGGAGAATGGCGGCAATCGATTTGCTCAGCGGGGCGTTCATTTCATCCATTTCCCGGTTCTGTTGATGCTCGCTCGCACCCATCGCGGTGGGCGCGGTTCCCCGCCATCCTGATAGTCAAACCCGAAGGAGTTCGACGATGGGGCACGAAGACGGGGCCACTCCTGCAGGGAACCAGTTCTGACCGGGTATCGCGGCCAGAAGTTCGTCGACATATGCATGCCGCTTCGCCGACAACACCTCGTCAGGCGACCCTTTTGCGACGATCCTGCCGTTCCGCATCACCACTATATTGTCGCAGATGCCGGCCGCGACCCGTAGGTCGTGCGTGATGAAGAGGATGGCGAGGCCGAGCTTCTTCTTGAGGTCGTCGAACAGCTCCAGCATCTGCCGTTGCACCGAGACGTCGAGCGCCGAGAGGGCCTCGTCGGCGATCAGGACTTCCGGGTCGGCAGCCAGGGCGCGGGCGATGCAGACACGCTGGCGCTGACCGCCTGAAAGCTCGTGCGGAAACCGATCAAAGTACTTGCGGTCGAGCCTCACATCGTCGAGCAGGGAGAGCGCCTTCTCACGGGCGTCACCTCGAGCGCAGCCATTGGCCCGGGCAACATCCATCAGGGTTCGCCCGCTGGTGTGGCGCGGATTGAGCGCAGCCGTCGGATCCTGGAACACCATCTGCATGAGATGGCGCCTGCGACGCCTCTGCGATGGCGGCAGCGGCACTATATCCGTACCGTGGATCGCGATCGACCCAGCGTCGGGCTCTTCCAGTCCGATCAAGCACTTCGCGACGGTCGACTTGCCGGATCCGCTTTCGCCGACGATGCCGAGGGTCTCCCCCCTCATCAGGTCGACCGAGACGTCCTCAAGCGCCGTGTGGCGCCCTTTATAGGTCTTGCACAGCGATCGCGCCGAAACAAGCGACGGCGCCTCAAGGACGTTGGACCGAGGTCGCCAGTCGGGGACGGCGGCGATCAGCGTCCTGGTGTAATCGTGGCGCGGGTTGCCAAGGACGTTTTCAAGCCTGCCGTGCTCGACGATCCGCCCATGGCGAAGCACGACCACCTCGTCGGCGATTTCAGCGACGACGCCGAAATCATGCGTGATGAACAGAACCGCCGTCCCGAAACTCTTTCGCAACTCACCTATGAGCTTCAGGATCTGCGCCTGGGTAGTGACGTCGAGCGCCGTGGTCGGCTCGTCGGCGATCAGCAGATCGGGATTGAGCGCCATCGCCATCGAGATCATTACGCGCTGCCGTTGGCCTCCTGACAGTTCGAACGGATAGGAGTCGAGGATGCGGCGCGGGTCCGGCAGATGGGCCAGTTCGAGGAGCTCACGCATGCGCGCATCGCGTCCGCCCTCCGGCGCGATGCAATGGGCAGAGAACACCTCGTCGAACTGCGTCCGGATGTTCCGCACCGGATTGAGCGCGGACATGGGATCCTGGAAGATCATGCTGATGCGCCTGCCGCGAAGGTCACGCATCGCTTCCGGGGCGAGTCCCGTCACGCTTTCGCCCCGGAACCTGACGTCGCCACCGGCCACGGATAGCTGTTTGCTCGGTAGGAGTCCGATGATCGCGTTCGCGATCATCGACTTGCCCGAACCGCTCTCCCCCACGAGACATACCGTCGAGCTGGGAGTGACGGAAAAGGAAACGGCATCGACGATCGGCGCCCCGCCCCTCATGCTCACGCTGAGATCACGGACTTCAAGAACAGGGTTCTTCATCACGTTGTCTCGCGGTCGAAATGGGGATCCTGGCTGTCACCGATCGCATCACCGATCGTGCTGATCGAGACAATGGTGATCATGACCGCGAGGCCGGGCAGGAAGGTGAGCCACCAGCTCTGCGCCATGACGCCTCGCCCCGCGGCGATCAGATAGCCCCAGCTGACGGTTTTCGGATCGCCAAGTCCGACGAAGCTCAACGCGCTTTCGAACAGGATCGCCATCGATACCATGAGGGCCGCCATGACGGTCAGGGGCGAGAGGATGTTGGGCAGGATCTGGGACCAGGCGACGCGCAGGTCGGACTGCCCGGACAAGAGGGCTGCCTGGACGAACTCGCGCCGGCGCATGGACAGGAACTCGGCCCGCGCCAGCCTCGCCACCGGCGGCCAGCTGACGACGCTGATGGCGACCATGATCGAGACGAGCGTGGGCGAGTAAATGGCAATCAGCAGAATGGCGAGCGCGAAGCTGGGGATGGTCTGAAACATCTCCGTGGAGCGCATCAACAAGCTGTCGACGCGACCGCCAAGGAAGCCCGCCAGTCCACCGACTCCCACACCGAACAGGATCGCGACGCAGGTCGATATGAGACCGATCTGCAGGGAGGTACGCGCGCCATAGATCAAGGATGATAGAAGGTCGCGGCCGAGGGCATCGGTGCCCAGCGGGTGCTGCAGATCCGAGAAGGGCACGATGAATGGCCGCGCGGCCATGCGCCAGGGCCCATCTGGATAGACGAGCGGGGCGACCAGGGCAGACAGCGCTATCGCGAGCAGGATGGCCATGGCCACGATCGCATCGAAGCGAGAAAACAGCGATTTCCAGACCGGCATCCGAATGCTCCTCAGGCGCCACGGGTACGCGGATCGACGAAGCGGTAGAGCAGGTCGACAACGAGATTTGCTAGAATCACAATAATGGATGTCGATATGAAAACGCCGATCACCACGTTGTAGTCACGCGCGCCCAGGGCTTCGTACATCAGACGCCCGATGCCGGGCCAGGCGAAGACCGTTTCGGTCAGGATGGTTCCGGCCACCAACTGTCCAGCCTGGATCCCGGCCATTGTCGTGATCGGCAGCAACGAGGTGCGCAGGACGTGCCGGAACCAGATCTTCGCCGGCGACATCCCTCTGGCATGGGCCGCCTTTACGAAAAGCGAGTTCGCCGCGTCGATCATCGATGCCCGGACGAGGCGGGCGTAGATCGCCATGCTGAAAAGCGCCGAGGCCAAAGCCGGCATCACCAGGTGATGCAGATAGTCGAGGATTGCGGCAAGTCCCGCATATCCCGCACCGATGGTCTGGGTACCGTGCGATGGAAGCCAGCCGAGCTTTCCGGAAAACAGCAGGATCGCCATGAGCGCGACCCAGTAATAGGGCGAGGAGAAGAACAGCATCGAGCCGATGCTGATGATACGGTCGACCCAGCGGCCGCGATGGATCGCCGCCACGAAACCGGCCGCGGTGCCCATGACCAACGCCAGGATGAACGCGGCTCCGGCCAGGATCAGCGTATTGGGAAGGCGCTCGAGGATCATGTCCAGCACCGGCCGGCCTTCGCGGTAGGACCGGCCGAGATCGAGATTCGCAAGGTCGCGGAAGTAATATGCGAACTGGACCGGGAGTGGCTTGTCGAGGCCCATCTGCTCTCGAAGGTAGTCAATGTATTCGGGGTCGCCGGACGCCGCCTCACCGGCGAGGAAGGATGCCGGGTCTCCCGGGGCCGCGCGCACGAGCAGGAACGTCCCGGTGATGACGCACAGGATGACGATGATGCGCTTGGCGGTTTCCGACAGGACGATCTTGAGCATCACTTGGCTCCTAGGTGCCGCCGGCAGGCCGCTGCTTTCGCAGCCTGCCGGCGTCGATCACTTTGCGATCCAGACGTTTTCGAAGCTATCGCTGAGGCCGTATCCCGTGGTGATCAGGTCCCTGACCTTTGAACGATAAAGCGTTGGAAACTCGAGTTCGGCGGTCCACCCCTGAACGGCATCGTCGGCGATGATATGCTGTGCTTCGGCGTAGAGCTTCGCGCGCTCTGCGGCATCGTCCGCAGCATCGGCCTTCGCCATCAGCCGGTCGAGCTCCGGATTGGTGTAGCGCCCCACATTGTTCCACGGCGAACCCACGACGTCGTTGCTCGAGTAGAAGTTGCGCGTGACACCCACCGAGGGATCGCCGTACTGATAAAGGTAGATATTGCCGACGTCGTAGGTGCGCTCGGAGAGCTTCTTCAGGTAGCCGCCGACATCATTGGGATCGAGCTCGACATTGACGCCGATCTCCTTCCAGGCCTGCACTTCATACTCGGCGAGGCGCGCCCAGGCCGAGCCGACGGGTGCGGTGCTGAGCTTCAGCACTTCGCCCTTGTAGGAGGAGGCGGCGACAAGCGCCTTCGCCCTCTCCACGTCGAAATCATAGGCGTTGACGGAGGGATCGAAGAACAGCGTCCGCGAATTGAACGCTCCGCGTGGCGGCGTGGCGAGGCCGCCGAACACCACGTCGCGGACGAAGGCCTTGTCGAGCCCGTAGTTCAGAGCCTGGCGCAGATTCACATCGTCGAGCGGCGGCTTCTGCGTGTTGATCCAGAGGAAGGCTTGCGGCGCCAGCATCTCCCAGCCATGCTTGGTCGTCTCGACGCCGTCCAGCGCGGCGAGGCGGGCGACGTCGAAGGCCTCGAGATTGGAGGCCGACACAACGTCGACGCTGCCCTCCTCGAAGGCGACGGCGCAGCCCTGGGCATCCGGAATGAACACGAAGTAGATGTCGTCGAGATAGGGCAGCGAGCCATCGCGATAGTCCTCGAAACGACCGAGGCGGATGTAGCTGCCCTTCTCCCACTCCGTGACGCGGAAGGCGCCGGTGCCGATCGGCGCCGCGTTGGCGGGATTGTCGCGGTAATTGCCCGGCGCGTAGAGGTGGGCCGGGATGATCGGCAGGTTGCCGAAGTTCAGCATGTGGATGAAGGCCGGGATGTTCTCCTTGAGCGTGAACGTCACCTGGTGATCGCCGGTCGCTTCGACCGCCGCCACCTTGCCGGCGATCAGCTTCAGCCGGTCGTTCTCAACGGAGAAGACCTCGTAGGAGGTCACCACGTCCTTGGCTGTGAACGGCTTGCCATCGTGCCATTTCGCATTTTCGACGAGATTGAAGGTCCACGTCAGCCCATCGTCCGACCTGTCCCAGGACTTGGCAAGCCAGGGATGGGGCTTCAGCTCGAAATCGTACTTGACCAGCGCCTCGTATATCTTGCTCGTGACGATCGAGGCGGAGCCGAGGCCCGACAGGCCTGCGACCGCCGTCGGCGGCTCGGGAAACAACGCGACCTTCAGGGTTCCGCCGCGCTCCTGAGCGGCAAGCGGCATGGAAAACGCGAGAAGCCCCGCGAAGGCGGCCGCCAGTAGTGTCTTGAATTTCATCTGCATACCTCCCGAGAAAAAAACGTTGCACCGGCGCCGCCGTGCACGGTGAAGTGGGTGCCGGCACCTGCCCCGATCAGTGGAACGGTGCCGGATCCAGGAAACGATCGATGACGTTTGCAGTCATGCGCACGACGTCGTTGCGCCCATCCTTGTCACCGCCATCGAGCAGTGCGCCCACCCAGGCCATCGAGCCGACCGAGAATACGGCGCCCCCCTGCCCCGCAAAGCGAATGGCCACGTCCGACCGCGCCTTTGGATCGTCGAACGGCAAGATGTTCGACAGCATCTCTTCCTTGGTGCGCAGCATTGACGGCGGGTGGCCGACGCTGCTGGCGATGAGATGTACATCGGCATCGGGCGCGAGCCGATGTTCCACCCGGTCGACCTCCTGGCCCGCCGCGCCGTTACCGAGCCAGCCGTGCCGGCCGAAGGTGTCGGATACGCCCTCGAGCGCAAAAGCGGCCGGACCCGAACGGGCATTCCGGTTGACCCGGTAGTGGCCGCTCTGGTCGAAGCCCTGCGCGGCGAACCCGACCCCGGCCAAACGGTTTGGCGGACGGCCGAGCCGGCGCCACAGGCCGCCATAGCCGCCGTCCATCATGTGATGGCCCTCGCCCGGCTCGGCTATCCAGGCCCTTGTGCCGTCCTCTGTCCGGCGCACCTCGATCTGGCCGGGCACCCGGTCCGAGACGCTGACGCGCCAGTAGAAGCCGTTGCCGCCGAGGTAGAGCATCCGCCCGCCAAGGTCGCAGTAGGCGTCGAGCGCATCCAGCATTTCGGTGGAGTAGTATTCGGGGTGATTGCCGGTGATGACGACGCGGTGCCCGACGACTGCGTCCAGCCCCTCCCGGTGCAGATCCTCGTCGGTAAGGACATCCACCTGGCCGACGTGCTGGCGAAGCCAGCTCAGCAGCCATGTGTCCGGAATCATCCCCCAGGGCAGACTGCCGAAACGCATCGAAAGCAGCGGACGCAGCCGGGAGGACAGCATGGACGGAGAGCCGTCCGAGTGCCGGTCGTAGTGCGATATGCCGAACCTTGGATGACCGTCAATGGGCACCTCATCGGGAAAGGACGGGACGCCATAGTCCGGCCCCCGCATCGCCAACGGGGCATTGCCATAGGAAAGGTAGGTGAAGGTCGGCAGCAAGAGTGCGACGGGCGCGCGCGACTCCTTGCGCGGCCGGATTACGAAGGGAACCACGTCCCGGCCACGTTCGGTCTCGAGCGACAGCGCGTAGAGGCCGGAGGCGCACGTCTCGGGCACGTCCAGAGCGACCGCATCCGGCCAGCGGCAGTCAGCGAGGTCGTCACAATGGAAGTGGACGGCATTGTAGTGATGCGGCCCCTGCCGCCAGTCGAAGACAGTACCGTCCCAGAAGGGGCCGGTGACGGCGCGTGTCGGCGTGTTGACGAGCACGGCATCGCATCGCTCGGGCCCAGCGTCGACGACGATGTCACTCTCGGGCAAGCGGGAGAAATCCCATCGCGTCAGGATGGCTCCCGCGCCGTGGGCGTGCGTCACTCGCCGCCACCCCTCGGGACCGCTGGCCAAAGCGGTCGCGATCTCTTCGGCGTCGACAACCGCCAGCAGCGGATCGGCGAAACGTCCGTCGATGACGTCGTGCGGGATCCCATCCGCAGCGCCGGCGCCGAGAGACAGCGACCGCGCCGCGTCGATAGCGTCGAGCTGGCGGTCACCCGCGACCACGCTGGCCTCCCCATAGAGAGGAGCGACGGCCAGAACCACCCCGCCGGCGGGCCGGCTGAAGGTCGCCGCCAAGGCCACCCATCGCCCATGCGGCAACCGCGATGCCGTTCGCACCAGGATCGCGTCCGTACCATCGACGATGACGCCATGTCCATCCTCATCGATGCACAATCCGCCGACGGTGGCGCCCTTCGCATCATAGAGCTGAGCAATCGCCTGCCGCCGCGGACCCTTTGCGGTCGGCATCACGAGGAGGCCGAGCGTCCTCACCGGCGAATAACCGAGAGCAGCCGGGAGGCGAGCGTGCGCATAGGACCCGAGCGGGACGCGGTGGCAGATACCGTCCAGTTCCCTGTCCTCGAAACCTTCCGCAGGTTCGAGCCGGACGGCAGATCCCTTCGCGGCAGACCAATCCGCCGCCACCACCCGCCGGACGCCGAAACGGACCTTTTTCGCGGTCGTCGAAACCTTGACGTGCAACGTCTCACCTGGCCCGACGGAAATCGGATCGGCATAGCCGACTACGTCCTTAAGAGGGGTGCCGCTCATGATGACCTCAAAGGTTTGCCATGTACCCGGGCATGCCGGGACCGCGATGCGTCGATCCGTAGACATGGTGGGAGGGGTAGTACTCGGCGTTATGCTGGACTGCGCCGGCCGCCTCGACTCCGGCCGTCTCCGCGATGAAGTGGAGCATCAGGTCCAGTCCGGCCGAAACGCCACCGCTCGACCAGATATTGCCGTCGCGCACGAAGCGTTCCTCGACCACCACCACACCTGCTTCGCGCAACCGGTCAAGCACCTTCCAGTGCGTCGTTGCCTGCCTGCCCTCGAGCAGTCCTCCCGCAAGCAGGATGAAACTCCCGGAGCAAACGGACAGGATGTGCTTGCCGGTAACGGCGCTGGCACGGACAAACGCGACGACGCGCTCGTTCTTCATCTCGTCGAAGGCGGCAAAGCCGCCCGGGACGAGCAGGGCATCGAGCGGCGGGCATGTTGAGAAAACGTGGTCGGGGACAATCGTTAGTCCCTTTGCGCAACTCAGTGCCCCCGCCTGTTCGGCGACGATCACGCATTCGGGACCATGGGCGTAGTCGCGCCACATGGTCGCCATCTCCCACGGCCCGACCAGATCGAGTTCCTCGACACCGGGATAGGCGAGAAAGCCGAAGCGCTGCATCAGCTCATCTCGCCCGTCATTACCGGGCGCCGCTCGGCCATTTCGCCATTGACGACCATGAACAGCCAATCGGCGATCAACGCTGGTTTCTCGGCGTCCTTGACCTCGATGGTCATCTCCACCGTGAGGATGAAACGGTCCGGTCCGCGGTCCTCGACCTTCTTGATCCGCGCCACGCCGCGAATCGGCGTGCCGACCGATACCGGCGCCATGAGGCGGACGCGGTCAAATCCATAGTTGAGCTTGTACGCCTCCTCGGATCCCCGCTGCAGGATTTCGTTGATCATCGCTGTCATCATTGACAGCGTCTGAAAGCCGTAAACGATCGTCACGCCAAAGGGACTGTGCTCACGGGCCCAGGCAGGGTCCATGTGCATGGCATCGACATCCTTGGTAAGGCGACCGAAGGCATCGACCTCTTCCTGGCTGATCGCATGCCAGCTCGACCGGCCGATTTCCGCGCCAAGAAGCTGCCGGAGGGACGTTCTATCGGACAAATTAACGCGCACGTGTTTCTCCTAGGAATCAAAGGCAATTGAAGGCAGCCAAAGGGCGAGCCCGGGAAAGGCGATCAGGATCAGGATCATCAGGAAGATGACGGCGACGAACGGGAGCGAACCCACGATGACGTCATTAAGAGAACCGCCCTTCCTGACGCCGTGCACGACGTAGAGGTTCATACCGATCGGCGGGGTGATCAGCGCGGCTTCCAGAAGCAACGTCAGCACGATGCCAAACCAGATGGAATCATAGCCAAGCGAAACTACGATCGGCACGATGATCGGAACGGTCACAAGGAGTATCGAGAACCCTTCCATGAAGCAGCCGAGGACGAGATAGAAGAGTACTATCGCGATCATCAGCATGGTCGGGCTGAGATCGAGCGCCAATACGACGTCAACGATCTGCCTTGAGATTCCGAGGAACGTCATGACGAAGTTCAGCAAGAGCGCCGTCATGATGATCGCGGTGACCATCGCCGTCGTACGCATGGTTCCCTCGAAGGCATCGGCCAGCATGGTGATCGTCAACCTGCGATGCATCGCTGCAAGGCCCAGCGCTCCAACGACGCCAAAGGCAGCCGCCTCAGTCGGCGTGGCGATTCCGGCATAGATGGTCAACACCACGAGGCCGAAGATCAGCAGTGGCGGAATGAGGTCAGGCAGGACGCGCAGGCGTCGAGCCCATGTCGTCTCGACAGGTCTTCCCCCGGCAGCTGGCCACAGCAGGCAGATCCCGGCGATCAGCAACATGAACAACACTGCCAGGACGACGCCAGGCAGCATGCCCGCCATGTACAGGCGCGGGATCGATGTCTCGGTGAGCGCGCCATAGACAATCATGGCCACGGATGGAGGAATAAGGATGCCGAGGGTCCCTCCCGCAGCAAGCGAACCGAGAAAGAGGCGCGGATCATAACCGTGCTTTTCGATTTCGCTCGCTGACACTGTTCCGATCGTCGCCGCGGTTGCGACGCTGGAACCGGAGGATGCGGCAAACAGCGCGCAGGCTCCGATGTTGGCGTGCATCGTGCCGCCCGGGAGCCAAGACAGCCATTGGACTAGCGCCGCATACATCCGCTCGGCAATGCCAGCACGCAGAAGGATCTCTCCCAGGAGGATGAAGAACGGGATCGCTACCAGCGACTCCGAGGACATGGACTGCCAGCTCACTTCGCCGATCATCAGGTCGAGCGGCACCGGAGCGAAGAACCACATCAGCGAGAAGGCCAGGACGCCAAGGGAAGCTGCGACCGGGATCGAAAGCGCCAGCGTGCCGAGAAGCAGAAAAATCGTGGTCGCGATCACCGTACTTCTCCGATTGGCTGATGGCCCGACTGCGGCAGGACCGCGGAAAGCTCCTGTGCGACCTCGTCCGCCGGCGACAGCAGTGCTGCGGCTGCCCGCCTGTGCCCAGCCGTCGCCAATACAAGCGCCCTGAAACCCACCCACAGCGAGGCGGCTACGCTGGCCGTCAGACCGAGGGCCCAAAGCCCCTGCGGAATTGCCAGATAGCTGCGCAAAGGGGTGATGGAGCGCGCCCCGGTGAGCCAGGAATCCCAGGCAAGGCCGCAGGCGCGCCAAGCGATAAAGCCGAACACGACGGTGAAGGCGATCCAGGCAAGAATATCCAGAAGGATGCGCAGCCTGCCCGGAAGCAGGTCGCGGATGATATCGATCCGGATGTTCGCCCGCTGCAGGATCGCATACGGCAAGGCAATGGCCGCCGTGACGGCGAAAACGTACGAGGAGAGTTCGTCAACGCCACCGAAGGACTGGCCAAGGAATTTTCGCAGCAGCGCTTCGACGGTGATGAGGATGGACATGACGACGAGTGCGCCGCCGCATGCCCAGACCAGAAGACGCGCGGCTTGCGTGATTGCGCTGTTTCCGCGCCGTAGGGGTATCTCTCTCATCACCGTCGGCTCCCGTTGGTAATCTCAGCAAACAATCTGCCCGTCAGGGCTTTGCCTCGATACCGACGACCGTGCCGGCCGTCGCGTTCCAGCGGGCGGCGCATTCGTCGCCGCAGCGCTGCGCGAAACGCTTCAGGACAAAGTCGGCGAGCAACTGCCGGCGGATTGCCTCGTCCCCATCGTTCACCTTGACGAGAACCATGTCGGCCGCTTCGCCGTAGCGGCACTTTTCGCCCTGGCCGGTAAGGCAGGCTACCCCCTGCGCCACCGAGTCATCCAACGCGGACCATGCCCTGTCAGCGAACTTGGCCGCTTCGGCTTGGATCAAGGCCTGCGTATCGGCGTCCAGCCCATTCCACTTGTCGATCGTCATGGCAAGGAACCCGACGCCGGCAGAGACGGGGGTCTCATAGACGTATTTGACAACGTCCTGCCATTTGGCAGTGTACATGCTGATGCCGCTGGAAATGCCGCAATCGACCACGCCGCGCTGCAGGGCTGGCACCACATCGGCCAAGGGGATCGTGGCGCTGATGCCGCCAAGACCTTCCGCCATGTCGCCGAGCGTGGTCGAATAGACACGGATCTTGCGCCCCTGCAGCCCAGCAAGCCCGTCGAAGGCGTCACGGCAGACGAGAATCTGCGCTGGATAGGGATAGTTTGCCAGCAGCTTCAGACCATGGATGCGCTGGAACGCTTCCGCAGCCACCTCACTATAGGCCTCGACCATCCGACGCGAAGCTTCGCTGCTGTCTGCTACCAGCGCCAGATCGATGCCCTCGAACACCGGATCGCCGGAGGCGATATAGGTGTAGGCGCCGAATCCGGCATCGTACACCCCAGTCTGCAAGAGCTTGACCGTCTCGAAGCCCTTCAGGCCCAGATCGGTGACCGACTGGACTTCGGCCGTGATCTTTCCTCCGGACGCTTCCGGAATGGACTTGGTCCATAGCGGCGCTTCATGTTCGGCATACATCGCGCCAATGTTCCAGAGGCCGATAACCTTGAACTTCTGTTCCTGGATTTCCGCCAACGCGGTGCCCGCAAAAATGGCGAGCACTCCGGCTGCTGTAGCAAATCGCTTCATGGTCAAGTTCCCCTTTCTTCATGACGCGACCCATTCCAGCAATAATTTACAACCTTGTCAATTCCTTTCGCAGAATCATTTTTCCTACTCAACGTCGACGAGGCTGCTCACCGAACGCACGGCTTGGGCCGCCACCGCATCGGCTACTGCAGCGGCGCTCAACTGTCCGCCGGGACGGAACCAAAATACGGCATAGGAAAGAATGCCAAGAACGCCGAATGCCGCCACTGTCGGTGACCCGGCGGCGAATTCGCCGGATTTCTGACCCGAGATAATTACCTCGCGATACATGCCGACGATGCGTCGCTGCAGGCGCAAGATGTCCTCGCGCTGCTGCTCGGTAAGCTTGGCCGCATTGCGCAATGGACCATAAAGAAATGCGTTGACGAACGGCACATAGGCACGGTCGTCCAACTCGTGGAAAACCTGAGCGCGCGCAAGACTATGGAGTACCAACGGGGGATGAGGAGGGAGACCTTCCAGGGATTTTTCCATCGCCCCGATCTCGTCGGCAATGGCCTTTTGCACCGCTTCGTAAACGAGCTGCTCCTTTGACGGGAAATAGTGATAGAGGGCTGGATGCGTGAGGCCGAGGCTCGTCGCGATTTCCTTGATGCCAGTCGACTCCAGGCCGCGTTCGGAGAAAACACGAAGCGCTTCGGTCAGGATATCATCGCGGCGCTTTGAGTAGCGCCCGGACGATCCATTCTTGTTTGACATGCTGACATCCCCTTCTCGACCCCGATCCGGACTTCCTTATCACGGCGTAACGCACGAAAAACAACGCACGCCAAAAGGTAAGCTCGCGGGTCCTACGTTGACATGTTTGTCAATATATACAAATCTGGCGACCGATCCACCCGGGACAGTTCGATATGAGCCGGCCAAAGACGGAAAGCACTCGACCTAATCCTATTGGCGTTGCAGCGGCGATGGCACGAACGCGCGCGATCGGCCAGGCCATTCCACGCACCACGATAGGTCGCGCTGTTTCGCATGCCTGCTCTACTTTCGCCGACCGCCTGGCGGTTGAGGTTTTCGAGCGTGGGGAAAAAGTCACATTCGCCGAATTCGAGGCACTCACTCACCGGTATGCGAAAGCACTGCGCACTTACGGCGTCCAGACCGGCGACCGCGTCGCGATCATGCTTCCAAATCGGCTCGCCTATCCGATTCTCATGGTTGCCCTCGCCCGTATCGGTGCAGTTCATGTACCCGTCAACACACGCTACACCGCTCGGGAGATCGAGTACGTGCTGAGGGATTGCGGCGCCTGGCTCTTCCTCCACGATGCAGCGTTCGCGAACGTCGTGGACGAGCTTCCCGAAGAACTGAAGCGTGAAGTCATCACCCAATCGATTGGGGAGGGCGATGGCAGGTTCGATGAGGTGGCTGCCTCATGCGCGGTGGGAGTGGTCGATGATAGCGACATCGGACCCGACAGCCTGGCAAACATTCAATACACCTCCGGGACGACTGGTTTTCCCAAAGGCTGCATGCTGACACATGACTATTGGATGGTGCTTACCCATGCAGCAATTGCCTGGGATGCTCAGCGCGCCGGACGCATTCTGTCGGCACAGCCCTACTTTTACATGGATCCGCAATGGATCACCCTGAAGGCGCTCTTGACCGGCGCGACACTTGTCATTGCTCCCGGCCTGTCGTCCTCGCGGTTTGCTGGGTGGATCAGGGACCATGCTATTGAATGGTGCATGTTCCCACTGCTGATGACGCGCCAGCCATCGACGGTCGACCACGCCGGAACCCCGCTGAAGCAAGTGGCGACCTTCGGCTGGCCGCCAGAGGCCTGCCGTGAGTTCCGCAGGCGCTGCAATACAGTGGCGCGCGAGGGATTCGGCATGACCGAGATCGGGCTAGGAACATGGATGCCCGTCGAGTTCGACGACATGTATGATTCCGGCAGCGTCGGCTTCGCCGCACCCTGCCGAGAAACGACGGTCCGCGATACCGACGGCCAACCGGTGACGGCTGGCGAGATCGGAGAGCTGTGGGTGCGAGGCCGCTCGATCTTCAAGGGCTACTGGAACAGGCCAGAGGCCGATGCCGAAGTTTTTCGGGATGGCGGCTGGTTCCGCACCGGTGACCTTTTTTACGCCGACGAGCACGGCTTCCTCTACCTGGTCGGCCGGCTCAAGGACATGATCCGCCGCTCGCAGGAAAACATCGCCGCACGCGAGGTGGAGACGGTTATCGGCCTGCTACCGGCCGTCGAGGATGTTGCTGCTGTGCCGGTACCGGACCCGGTGCGCGGCGAGGAGGTTAAGGTGTACGTGAGCCTGAAGGAAGGTGCCGATCGAGACGCGCTGCCGGTCGAGACGATTCTCACTCACGCCCGCCAACACCTGGCGGCATTCAAGGTTCCTCGCTACATCGCCTATGTCGATCGCTTCCCGCGCACCAGCTCGAACAAGATCGAAAAGAAGTCGCTCGTCGCGGGCGTCGACGATCTTCGCGTTGGAGCCTATGACGTCGAGACGCGGTCTTGGCGATGAAGCTTGACGAGCGGTTTCCCTACCCCTCGCGCCGGGTTTCGAACTTCGGCTCCGCCTGTGTCGCGACAAGCCAGCCGCTTGCAGCACAGGCCGGCCTCGCCATGCTTGCAGCGGGCGGAAACGCCGTCGACGCCGCCCTCGCCGCGGCCGTTACCCTGACAGTAGTCGAGCCGACCATGAACGGGCTCGGCGGCGACCTGTTTGCATTCGTCCATGATGGGAGGCAGCTAAGCGGCCTCAACAGTTCCGGCCGGGCGGCGAAAAACTGGCAGCCGGATCGGCTCTCTGGAATGGATAGGATGCCATATACCGGTTGGGACACCGTCACCGTTCCCGGTCAGGTGCGCGGTTGGGAGGCGCTGCACGCCCGGTTCGGGCGACGACCCTGGGCCGACTTGTTCGAAGCCGCAATTCGCTATGCAACGGATGGCTTTCTCGTGCCAAATGTTGTCGCGCAGCACTGGGCGATGCAAGTCGACTGGTTCCGACACGAAACGGGATTTGCCGAGACTTTCTTGCCCTTTGGGCGCGCGCCGCAGCCAGGAGAACGGTTCCGCAACCCTGATCTGGCCAACTCCCTTCGCCACCTAGCGCAAGAAGGCGCTGACACCTTCTATGAAGGCGAACTGGGGCAAAGAATCGTAGAATTTGCTCGGCGAACCGGCGGCCCCTTGAGGATGGCAGACCTTCGGGCGCATTCAGCCGAATGGGTCGAACCCATTTCAACCACTTTTTTTGGTACGGAAGTTCATGAGTTGCCGCCCAATGGACAGGGGCTGACTGCCTTGATCGCGCTCGCCATCATCGAGCGGCTGAGCCCGCAACTCGATCATGCTACAGCACTTCATCTGGAAATCGAAGCAACGCGCCTCGCCAGGGAGATCACTTCCCGCCACGTCGGCGATTCGCAAACAACGTCGATCGATCCGGCATCATTCCTCAAAGCCGTCGAAGACGGTCAGATCGCGGCTACAATTGATCTGGATCGTGCTGGAACCGCGCGAAAAATACCGGCCAGCGGCTGGGGTACAGTCTATCTATGCGTTGCGGACGCTGAGGGCATGATGGTCTCGCTCATCCAGTCGAACTATCGCGGCTTCGGATCGGGACTGGTCGTTCCTGCCACAGGAATCTCGCTCCACAATCGCGGCTCGTGCTTCGTCCTTGAGAAAGGGCATCCCAACGAGGCTCAACCCGGCAAGAGACCGTTCAATACGATTATCCCGGGCTTCATTACCCGCGGTGATAAGCCACTCGCCGCCTTTGGTGTGATGGGTGGCGGAATGCAGCCGCAGGGGCACGTACAACTCATCACCCGATTCATGGCCAACAAAGAAAACATACAAGCCGCTATCGACGCTCCGCGCTGGCGCATTGCCGACGACGGGATGCTATTGGTCGAGGAAGAGTTTCCGAACGGACTAGCGGACGACCTGATGCGGCGAGGCCATCGCGTCGTCCGTCGCCCGAGATGGGACTACCAGTTCGGCGCGGCCCAAATCATCCTGCGTCTTGGAGACGGCTACGAAGCTGCGACGGAGACACGCCGCGACGGCTATGTAGCAGTAGTTTGACCCGGGCCAACGCGGCGCCTTGCCAACGGGACGACCGAATCTAGAGGGTCTCCGAACCCATTTCCACCAGCGATCCGGCACCGTTGAGGATCGACCGTTCCAGCCCAAGAACCTGCGGCAGGATGCGCATGGTAAAGAACCGTGCTACCCCGACCTTGCGTTGGACCAGCGTGTTCCGCGTCTCGCCTTTCTCGATTACTCGCGTGGCGATGCTAGCCCACATCCACCCCAAGGCGACGAGCGCGAACATGCGCACGTAGTCGGTCGCGGCAGCCCCTGATCATGCCGCATCGCCGGCCGGATCCTGCAGGTAACGCGTGACCGATTCCAATCTCCCGAGTGCGTCGCCGATCGGGCAATCGTCTCGCCTGTGCCGGCGATCCTGCTTGCCGTCCTCAGGTCGTCCCTTACAAGACTAAAGAAGCGGTGTGGCAGCTCGCCGCCCTCCATCGGCAGCTTGCGCGTGACCAGGTCCATTGCCTGGACGCCATTGGTGCCCTTGCAAATCTGCGTGATTCGAGCATCGCGAACATACTGTTCCATACCGGTCTCTCGGATGTAGCCGTGGCCGCCAAAGACCTGCTGCGAGATGACTGCGGTCTCGAAACCGAAATCGCTGAACGCGGCTTTTATGACCGGCGTCATCAGCGCGACCAAACCGTCGGCCGCTGCGCGGACCCCAGCGTCGGGATGACGCGCGGCAATGTCCATCTGCATCGCCGTCCAGACGGCCAGTGCCCTGCCGGCGTCGATGAAGGCCCGGCCCGATAGCAGCATGTTGCGGACATCGGCATGCTCCACAATCGCGACCGGGCCACGGCCGGCCTCATTGGTGCGGCCCTGCAGGCGCTCCTTGGCATAAGGCCGGGCCGCTGCGCCGGCGAAATGCGTCGCAGCGGCGGATCGAAAACCGGGGCAGACGGATCTGCTGGGCGCGCCCCTTCACCTATCCGAGCAGGTTCCGCAGCAGCCGGTGAAAGATGCCGGCGGCGATGGCGATCAACTCGTCTGGGAAGTCGTAATCGGGATTGTGCAAATGTGGGCGGCGCTCGCCGGCGCCAATTAAGAACATCGCGATGTTCGTACCATTCTTGCGGAAGCCGCCGAAATCCTCCGATCCCCGCAGAGGCAGTTCGCCCGCGTCATGGACAATTGCCTCCTCGTCGAGGGCTTGGCACAAAAGTGTCACGGCGGCGGGATCGTTCCTGCAATGGCTGAAGACATTGTCATAGGCGATCTCAAAGGTGAGCCCGGACTCGCCCGCCAACTCGGCAACGATCCGTTCAGCAGAGAGCCGCAGCAAATCCATGCGGCTGTCGAGGAGCGTGCGCAGCGTAACCCAGATTTCTGCCCTTCCCGGCGCGATCCCGAAGGCGCGCTCCCCCATCTCGATATGGGTAACCGTGGTCATAGCGAAGTCTGCAGCCGGCGGCGCGCCTACTGACAGCGCAGCGAATGCCGGCAACAATCGCGCGATACACAAGGCTGGCGAAACGCCGGCCTCCGGCATGGATGCGTGCGCCGTCCGGCCGGTCAGAACGATGCGCATTCCCCGCGAAGCGCAGGTGATTGGGCCGTCCTTCACCGCGACGCGCCCCAGCGCCATGCCGGGCATGTTGTGGTAAGCAAAGGCGAAATCCGGTACGAGGGAGGCGAATTTCGGGTCTGCCACAACCATTGCGGCGCCGACGCCGTTCTCCTCCGCCGGCTGAAACATGAGGACGGCGCGTCCGCGTTGCGGGCGCTGGCGTGAAAGGGCTCGGGCCAACGCCATCAAAGTTGCCATATGCCCGTCGTGGCCGCACATGTGCCCGTGCCCGGGCGTCTTCGATCGGTAGGGCAGGTCAGAGATTTCGTCGATCGGCAATCCGTCAAGCTCGGCGCGGAACATGACGGTCGGGCCAGGTTCGCGGCCCTCGAAGACGGCGGCGATCCCGTGTCCTCCCAGACCGGTGATGATACGGTCGGGGCCGAGCGAGGCGATGGCGCTGCCGACCTCGGCTGCCGTGCCCCTTTCCTCGCCCGACAACTCGGGCATGGCGTGTAATCTCCGCCGCCATTCGACGAGTTCGACAATATCCTCGTTCGTTAGAAACATATCCCATTCTCCCACGTCGTCTTTACCTGCGTCCGCAACGGCTCATGCCACCTTGTGGGCGGCCCGACGCAGCATTCCGAACAGGTCCCGCGGGTCATCAGGATCGGCCAACAGGTCGAGATGGACGTGATGCAGTTGGTCGTCCAACTGATCGCGCACATAGCGCAGCGCAGAGAAGTCCTCGATGGCGAAGCCGACGCTATCGAACAGCGTGACGCAACTCTGGTCCCGTCGGCCCGCGGACTGACCGGTTACAACCTTCCAGAATTCGGTTACGGGATGGTCGCTTGCCAATTGCTGGATCTCGCCCTCGATCCTGGTCTGAGGCGAGAATTCGACGAAAATGTCAGAGCGCCTGAGGATGTCGGGATGGATTTCTGTCTTGCCGGGGCAGTCGCCACCGATCGCATTGATGTGGACGCCCGTGCCAACCATGTTGTCGGTCAGGATGGTAGCGAACTGCTTGTCGGCCGTGCAGGTTGTTATGACCTGCGCCCCTTCAACGGCCTCCTGGCCGGATCGGCAGACGACGACGGTCATGCCATGCCCGGCCAGGTTGCGAGCGGCCTTTAGCGTTGCCGCCGGTTCAATGTCGTAGAGCCGGACAGTGTCGATGCCGGCGATTGCCCCGAACGCCAGGGCTTGGAACTCGCATTGCGCGCCATTGCCGATAATGCCCATTGTCCTGCTTCCGACAGGGGCGAGATGGCGCGCCGCCAGGGCCGACATAGCGGCGGTTCTGAGCGCAGTCAGAATGGTCATCTCTGACAGAAGCAGCGGGTAGCCATTGGCGACGTCCGCCAGGACCCCGAAAGCAGTAACAGTTTGTCTTCCCTTGCTTGTGTTGCCGGGGTGGCCGTTGACGTATTTGAAGCCATACTTGCTGCCGTCGCTTGTAGGCATCAATTCGATCACGCCGTCGGTCGAATGGACGGCGACGCGCGGCGTCTTGTCGAATTGCTCCCATCGCCGGAAATCGTCCTCGATGTAGGCTGCGAGTCCTGAAAGGAAACGCTCGATGCCGATGCCGAGCACCAGCCGCATCATGCGATCCACGCTAACAAAGGGAACGAGGCTAAGCGGCCCAGGTCCGTTTGACATTGTTTCCATTTCCTCCTGCTGAAGACTGCCCGGGGAGCTTGAGCTTCTGAAGTTAGGAAAGGCGGCGCTTTGCGACCGCCCAGGCAGTCGGCGGGGCCGACTCAATTCCTGGAAACCGCATCGAGATGGGCGAGGAGGCGATCCGCCAGCTTCTCCGGTGCCTCGACATTGGGCTGGTGACCGACCCCTTTGAAAACGTCAAGAACGCTTCCGCTGATGCCGTCGGCAATCGTCTTCGACTTTTCCGGTGGGTTTGCGCCATCGAGTTCGCCGCAAAAAATGTAGGTCGGGCAGGCGACATGCGGCAACATGTGACGGATGTCGACGCGACGCAGGATCGGCGCGGAGGCGCGAGCGACGGCTGGCCCGTCATTTGAAATGATGAGTTCGCGCTCGCGGGCAAGGGCGTTCGCGTAGGCCGGCTTGGTGCGGAACGGCTCGCCATAAAGAATGGGCATCAGCCCGTCGACCACACTCGAAGGATCGCGGGCGAAGCCGTCGAGCAGGAGACTTTCATATTTCACCACCTTTTCGATCGGCTCGGCCTCGGCCGAGGCACCGCCGACGGCCAACGAACGAATTCGTTCCGGCTGCTGCGCGGCGATCCTGATCCCGGCGACGCCGCCGACCGACATGCCGACCCAGTGAAAGCGGTCATGGCCGAGCGCGTTGGCGACGCCCAAAATGTCATTACACAGATTGTCGACGTCATAGCCGCCGAGCGGCTTGCTGCTGCGCCCCATGCCCCGCCAATCGACGGTTATGCAGCGGTACCGTTCCGCAATATGCTTGATTTGCCGCCCATACATGCGACCGCTGAAGAACAGCGCATGCGTGAAAATGACCGTTTCGCTGCCGCTACCGAACTCCTCAACGTACAAATCGGCGCCATTTATATGCATCAACGCCATCGCTGCCTCCCGGTCGCTTCAATCTGGCCACTGTTGTGATTATTTACAGATATGTTAATTTTGTGGCCCAGTCAATCCACTCATCCGATCAAGAAAGAGAGCTGAGGTTTACGGCAAATGCCAACATTCCTTCCATCATACGCAACGCTAGACGCCGTTCTCCACTACCATGCTCAACGCACTCCAGATGCCGAGATCGCCGTAGAAGATCGAGAACGACTGACATATCGGACAGCAAATCAATACGTTGACCGCTATTGCCAGTGGCTGGACGATTGCGGCATACGCGAAGGCGACCGCGTCGCGCTACTGGCGCCTCCTGGCATCCCCTACCTCCTGGTGTTAATGGCGGCCTCGCGCCTTGGCGCAATTTACGTCGGTGTAAATCCGAGGTATTCGCGAGACGAGATCGCACATGTCCTCGCCGTTACCCAACCGAAGCTGCTCGTATACGCGCCGGCACCCGGAGAGGACGATCTGGGTGCACGCGCCATGACCGCGGCAGGAGAGGTGACGGTACTGGCGGCACCGCGGATAGATACTCTACCATCGTCTACCGAGCCACGACTGAGCCCGGCCGCGCCAGCAGATGTTGCGGTAGTCGTCTTCACGTCAGGCTCGACTGGGCGCCCCAAAGGGGCGGCCCTGCATCACGGCGGGCTGATCGGCGCCGCAGTGAGCCAATACGACCATCTTGACGGGGAGCCGCGCCGCTACCTTTCCAACCTGCCGATAAACCACGTCGGCGCCATTATGAACACGACTATGGGGTGCCTGGTTGGTGGTGGCACCTTGGTTTTCCAAGCGAAGTTCGATCCCACCGGCGTGCTCGACCTGATCGAAAACGAACATGTCGAGACTTGGCTTCAGGTGCCGGCAATGTTCACCCTCGTGGTAAACCGACCCGATTTCGGAAGGCGCGACCTTTCCTCGCTACGCTCTATCTGCATCGGAGGCGGCGCGGTGTCGGCCCCGACGCTCGCTCGTCTGCGATCGATCGGCGCAAAGGTCTTCGTCGAATACGGCCAGACGGAGGTGATGAGTTCGATCGCCTATTCTGACGATGGCGCACCCGATGAGGTATTGCTCAACTCGATCGGAAGGTTCGACCTGCGCTTCGAAACACGTATTGCCGACGAGGCGGGACAGATATGCGAGAGCGGCGGCATCGGCGAGATCCAGGCACGCGGCGATTGCGTACTGCGCTGCTATTGGGGCGACGAGGCTGCAACCCGCGATGCGTTCACCCCGGACGGCTGGCTCAAGACGGGGGACCTCGCCATGGAACGGTCGGACGGCAACGTCTCGCTTAAAGGGAGGCTGAGGGAGATGATCAAGTCGGGTGGCTACAATGTCTATCCGCGGGAGGTCGAGGCGATTATCGAGGGTTTTCCTGCCGTTGCCGAGGTGGTTGTCTATGCCGTGCCGGATCCAGTCTACGGAGAAGCCGTGTGGTGCACTATCGAGTGCAATACTGGAGTGCCGATTACGACTGACGAACTGAAAGCCTACTGCGCGAATTACCTAGCCAATTACAAGATTCCGAAGAATTTCCTATTCGCAGCGGCGCTTCCGCGCCTGAGTAATGGAAAGATAGACCGGGCTGCCGTACGTAAGGCCGGACAAGACCGCGTTGATCGTTGAGCTTAATCACCCCATCAAAGATATCAATCACACCACGGTCCATGCTGTAGGGGGGTGTTGGCCAGGGTCAGTTTGGCCTCGGCGCGCGCAAGGCCGATGGTGCGGATGAAGAGGCCGAACTAGGCCTTCTTCGGAGGCTGGACCGTCGATTGCCACGCGGCTCGGGATCAGGCATTTCGACCATGATGCCTTTTGCGGATAGTCGCGAGCTTGGACGCTTGTCAGGCGGAGGTGACGTGTCATGATGCTGAAGAGACGGGAGTGTCCGGCATCAGCGCTGATGCCGGACAGGCCAGAGCCTCCGTTAGCTCACCGCGCCAGTTGTCCCAAAACCCTGACGACGGACAATGCGTGTTCGGATGCAACACGGCTTCGGCGATCGCCGCCGCAACTGCTGCGTCGTGCTTCTGCCGCTTAACGAAGGGCTTCATATAGATTGGCGGGATCAGCCGGACATCGTGGCCGCTGCGCTGCGCCACACGGCCCCAATAGTGGCTAGTCGCACAGGCTTCCATCGCCGATGCAAGGCTCCTGCGAGCCCAGCATCTGCATCAGCTTTTGCGCGGGACAGCGTGCGATTGAATAGAACCGCCCCACCGCAATCGCTGCCCAAACCCGGAAGCATCGCTTTGTCGATCGCCAGAAAATGCACGGCTGACATGGTCTCTTCCTTCGAAAGCACCACAATGGCGCTCATGGCATCATAAGATGCCGGGTGAAGGGGGCATCCACGGCATCAGTTCAGGCCGTACTCCCAACTAGCGTTTGCGTGCTTCCCAGGGCTCGACGAAGCTTCCGGCCCACATTCCCGACCTGGTCGCCCTTGCGGCCTCCTGCTGGGGCGCGTAGCGCCTTTCGGAGTATTTCGGCCAATCGAGCGCATGACCGCGCCTAACCAGCCATGAGCCCACGTCTGCACCGTCGGCGCGGGCGCAGATGGCGACCGCCCGCCCGTATCTATCGCGAGATACGCGTCGGCAACTCGTGGGCCGCGATTGCGCCAGGAATTCGTCGAGCGCTTTTGCAGATACGGCGCCGCATCGATACTCGGTGCCGCTCGCATCCTGGCACACCTGCCAGCTCTCCGGCGCATCGATACCGTCCAGCCGAACCCTGTCGCCGGAAATCTCGATTGTGTCGCCGTCGATCACCGAGGCGCGGCCAACGACAATCTCGTCGGAGCTCGCCCCTATCGCCGAGAAGAGAAATGCAGCGGCAGATAGCGCCAATCTCAATGGCAGTGAACCGAGCCGGTGCTATTGTCCATGTGGCAGCACTGGCCTGGCGGTGAACTCTTGCGGCAGCCTCCGCCATGAGAATGAGCCGCGGTCGCACACGTCACGAATACCAGAGCCATGATCAATCTCGTCATTTTCCCCTCCCGGTTGTATGCCTTCGCCCAGAGGTAGCGCTTTGAGGGCTTAATGTCGATTGCAGGCTTGGTTTGCCACTTGGTTCGCGTGCGCAGGCGGGTACATGCCACCAATTCCAGGATCACCCGACTGGGGTGCATTTCAATCCGACTCGCGAACGGGCAAGTCACTGTCAAATTCTAGTGCGCCGAGGAAGGAGATCAGTTGTGCGACGTCGAGGCTGCTCAAGTCGATGCCCGCGACTGGTACGTGGCTCCATTGCTTGAGAACTTCATAGAAGTCAGCCCTCTGCCGTGCGTCAGTCGGAATGTTTGTCGGATCCGCCAGCGGATCGGTATGAACCTTGATCGCGTCCGCGAGGTTGTAGAGTGAGCCTGAGTGGGAATAGGGGGCTGTCTTTGTCACATTGAACAGGGGCGGCGTCCTGAATCTGTAGAGGTCGCCGATATCGAGCGTGACGTTGTAGCGGCCATAGTCAACGCCAAAGCCGTTCTTACCAAACCCTGCTTGCGGGAACGGGATCGCGTGAAAGTCGAAATCGGAAAAGTAAGGCCCGTTGTGGCAGGTGGCACATCTGCCCTTGCCGTAAAAGACCAGGCCGCCTGCGAGTTCATCGGCCGTGAGTTTACCGTTGCCGAATACAAAGTCATGGAGCCGTGTCGGCTTCAGTCGGAAATTGTGGCGGATGAAGCCGGCGAGCGCCTCCGCCGCCTGGATGAAGCGAAGCTCATTTGGCTGCACGCCATGTGCCTTTGCGAGAGCGGGACCGATTTCCGGATCCTCCCGCAGACGTTGCTCGAGAATCCGGTAGATGCCTTGCGCGGAATCGACGGTCTCGCTCTGAAGGGTCTCATTGCCCGCCGTGTTGAGCACCATTTCGCCGATTTCGACCGGCGGCAGATGAACGGCGACCGCGAGGGGATCGCTTGAAGGTTCATCACCGGCGAACTGACTCTTGACGGCGCCGCTGCGGCCATCGACCCGCCCATCCCAGAAAAAGACATCAAAACCGTTGCTGCCACGCCCCCAGAACGGCAGGGCATTGCGCGGGATGATGTCACCGCCGCCCATCAGCCGGACTACTCCTTCGCCGCGCCCTTCGGTTCCGATCGCATTGGGCAGACCGTCCGCCGAGCCGAACCGGTCGACATGACAGGACGCACAGGCAATCTCGTTCTCGAGCGAGAGCTTCTTCGTCTGGAACAAGAGTTTCCCGGCGGCAACCAGGTCCGGCGGCACGGAAACATTGGTTTCCTGCGCACGGACGAGCCCGGCATCGAGCGCCGCCTGGCGCAGCACGTTTTCGCGCAAGGTGTCGGCATGGAGCGCGCCGGCAGACAGGCAGGCGGCTCCTATGACGAGAATCCTAGTAGCGAATTTCATGGACGCGCACGACCTCCTGCAAATTGGTGGCACGCGCTTCGATCGCGACCAGCGCCATTTCGCTCACTTCATTGTCGGTCAGGCCCCACCGGATGAGACGCTTGCGCATCAGGTCGTAGTCCTGGCAGGCGAGCAACTCGATCTCCGCCGCCTTGAGCTGGCGCACCGTATCTTCGGATGGCGCCTTCGATAGCGACATTTTTGCAATCATATGCCCGCGCATCGCCTGGTCGCACTGATAAGTGAGTTCCGAAAAACTCGTCTGTGCGGAACGCATCAAGGCCAGCTTCCACAAAGGCGCGGCGAGGATCGCTGTTGCCAGCCCCGCGGCGAAGACAGCGATGTATGACCAGTTAACGGGCCACGATGCCAAGCGCATCCAAAACCTCCGGTGTGATCGTGCCGGTCACCTTGAGCCCGTAGTCCGCCTGCATCTTCGACAAGGCGGCCTTCGATTCCGGCCCGAGCACGCCGTCGATCGTTCCCGTGTAGTAGCCGTAGGCCAGCAGCGCCAACTGCACTTCCTCGGCGATCTTGCGGAACTTCTCCGCATTGCCGGGGAGTGTCTTGAGCGCCGCGGCGGGCGGGCTCGGAAGAACGGAAGTGGGCGGGGTGCTGGATTGGTTGCGGGAGTCCGTCGGCGGATCCGGCGCAACAATCGAGGGCGAATTGTAAAGCGTCGACGGCGGGGGCGTGTAGCTGCGGGCTGGCGGGGATTGCCGGGGCACTGAATATCCGCCGCCTGATGAGGAGCGATGGCTGCCATGCGATCGATGGCTCGAATGGGAGCGGTGCGCGGCGAGCGTATAGAGGTGATTGAGCCTGAGACGTTCGAACAGCGACGGCGCCTTGTCGCGTTGAGGAGGCTCGGCCGAAATGCCAGGCACAGCTTCTGCCTTCGGCGCCAGAAAGCCGGCGGCAAGAAGCGATGGTATCAGAAACAGCGCTTTCTTCATGTCAGGCCCACCCGCGCGAAACCACGGCTGGGATCATACCACTCGAAGAAGCCCCCGCAACTTGGTTTGAGGGAGCATTGGTGGCAGGTTTCAAGGTACTTTTGCTTCCAGTCTGAGATGGTTCGCGGAGCACAGTGCCGATATTCTTCTGGCACAGTACACAATGGAAAGTTGTACAGGGCGATATCGATATCAAGCGCCAGTGCAATGTTCATCGCCCGTGCGATGGGTTCGAAGTCGGTGCTGCTATCGTGGAAAAGCACGTCCCAATTCATGCGGCCGTAACCGATTGGTTCCAGCTGCATCAGAGCCCAGCTCGCGCAAAAGGGCAGGTCGGTAGCGATGAGTTGCGCAAGCCGCGGCAATAACGCGGCGTTGCGTTGTGTGACGACAGTGCGAAGCTCGATCATCGCGCCGGCTCTTGCCAAAGTCGCCAACGATCCGAAGAGGCGGGTAAACGCCCCTTCCTTGGCGACGATCGCATCGTGATCTGCCGCGTCCGGCGCATAGAGAGGAATGCCCCACAGGACGCGCTCGCGAGCGGATCCGCGCAGCCAGGATTCGTCATCCGAATCGAAATGCTGGGCGTTTGTCAGCACGTGGAAGCGCAGGTCGGCTCGTACCCGGGAAACAGTGTCGATGAGCCCGAACAGCTGCTCCTTGAACAGCAGCGGCTCGCCGCCGGAGATCCCGAGTGTCGCGTCCATGGGCGCCAGCAACGCCGCCTGTTCGAATTGTGGGAAGAGATCCAAATGTCCCTGTTTGGGCGGTTGTGAGCACATCACGCAAAGCTGGTCGCACCGCTCGGTGACGAGAAACGTATTGTGAGCGGAGTGCGAGCGAATGAGCCGGTGGATGATGGACCGCCCGGGGAAAGCCATGACCACATCCCCGTCGAGCGATTCGTCCGGCCCCGCTTCGATGCGCAGGGAAAAGCCGTTGAAATCGTATTCACGCCAGCCCTCTGCGACGCCAATGAGGGCTGCCTCCCGGTCATCGTGGAAATCGCCGGCGCGCCGGTCGCGCAGCCGGACGACCAGCGGCTCTTCGATTGGCGGCAGCTCCGCTCTGAAACGCAGCGGGATCATCTGTGAACCGGCGCGAGCGCAGGGTCGAAGGCAGGCACACCAAGCCACGCCGCGAGAGAGCGGCGCGTTGCCGCGTCTTTGCGGTAGATCAGGTCAAAGATCTTGGTGAACAAGGCCATGTGCCGGCGGCAGAACGCTGTCTCATGCTTAGTTAGATCGATGCGTCCGTAGCGCGAGAGGTCATCGATGACGTCGACGCCGCAGAACGGCTGGAACGCGCACTGTCCGCAATCCTCATGAAAATTGTTTTCGGCGTTGGCGTTCAAGATCTGGAGCCGTTCCTGATTCAGGCCGCCGAATACAGACCCGATCGATAGATCGATCTGACCGACGCGCGTCATCATACGGGCTTCGTCCGTCGGGTAGAGCGTGCCGTCGTGATCGACTACGAGATAGTCGGCGCCGAGGATGTTGGGGTTTCGCAGATCGACATGGCCGTGATGGCCGGCGCGGAAGATTCGGCGCAGGCAATGGCTGAGGTAGAATTCTTCCATCGGCTCGGCGGCATTCGCGTTGTAGGCGATCAAGGCATCGATAAAGCGCTGGTAATAGTTGTTCCAAAGTTCCGGATCGCCCTGGCCGTAGCGTTTCCGCGCGAAGCCATGATAGTTCACCGGTCGCAGATAGATCGAGCGCAGCCCGAGCTGCGCGAAGCTGGCGATGATCGCGCCCGGCGCGGGCGGGTCCTCAGGATCGATCGTCGGCAGCGCCGAGACCTTGCTGGCCCCCAAGGTCGACATCGCGCGCTCGAGATTGGCGAGAAAGGCGATAGTCTGTGCGGAATCGAACGTCCGCTGGCGCGTGTGCGTCAAGGCGTCCCCATCGAAGGATGTGCTGACGAACGTATCCGGTGCGGCCAGGAACGCCCATGCCTCTTCTGAAACGTTCTGCAGATTGGTGCAGACGACGAATTCGGCCGAGCCGAAGCGCTCGCGGCAGAAATCTCTCACACGGCTCAGCAGATCGAGCCTGAGCAGCGGCTCGCCGCCCTGGAATTCGATCTTGATCCGATCACTTGAAAGGCTCCCCAGGAGAGTAATGGTCGCTTCCAAGGTTGCCTCGGTCCAGTCAAACCCGAGGGCGCTCGCGTTGACGCGCGATACCTGGCAGTAGCGGCACGCCAGATCGCAGCGCAGCGTCGGCACCAGGATGACGTAGTCGAGCGGTCCTGGGACGAATTGGCGCTTCGCCCACCGCGCCGCGAAGCCGACATGATGCCGGTCGCTTTCTCCCTCAAAGCTATGGCCATTCTCGAGGAGGAAATCCAGATCGGCTTCAGTGAGGGTATGATTAGCATAGCGCTTGAGAAACGCATCGTCGGATCGGAAGAAGCCGCCTGCCTCGTCGGAGAACAGCAGCGCGTCCCTCCCGACGTCGGTAAAGCGGAGCGGCCACACATTCATCGCTGCGACAGGAGTTCAAGAAAGCGGGTGCGCAAGGGAGCCGATTCAACACGGATCTTCTCGCGATAGAGCGCGTGGGCGATCTTGCGTTCGATGGCCTCTCGGTCGACTGGCGCGCGCGCCGTGACTCGAAACCGCAATCCGTCTGTTTGTACTGAAAACGACTGTTCGGCATAGCCCAGCCGCAAGGCGGTCGGCTCGACGTATGGCGCAAGACCTGACCCTACTTCGATATCGAAGCTTTCGCCGGCTGTGAGTGTCTCCAAGTCCAACGCCCCTCCTGCATACATACTACTCAGCGGCCCTTGCTCATGGCAATGAACGATGCCCCCCTTCGGAGAACCGGAATTCCTAAGGTACGATTTGCCTACCGCCGGGGACGCGTTTCTTTCCTAGACGGGGTATCGTTAGCGGCTCGTCGACCTCCAACCCCGGCAACAATGGCAAATAGTTGCGCGGTTCGGCAGCCGCGACCTCCTCGTCGCTCTTGCTCCCGAATATCTCCGCCAAGCAACGGGCCAGAGGGTGCCGCAGTACTGGCCCGTGAGGAACCGCTGCGCCTGCGGGTGCGGCGCAGTCCAGTCGTCCGCCTCGACCGTCTGGCGCTCGCTCAGCGATTTGTTCGAGATGATCGAGGGTCTGACCGCCAGGACTGCGCACCTCACCGTCGCTGCGGAATCCGATCGACACCACAACGCCCCAGGGCGCGCGGCAACGAAGTGTCGGCCAGGGGGAAGACTTCCCCTGTCGATCAACCTCGAACCGCCCGCGCCCGCGATAAAGACTTGGGGTTCGCACGCTGTCCATGCTGATGCCTTCGCGCCCATCGGGCGAAAAACCCAGACTAAACCCCAGACTAAACCCCAGACTAAAGGGAATTTCTATGCTGGGGAGCTGTCACGGTGGGGGCAGATAATTGAGTGATTTCCGTTAGTTAACTGGCGCGCCCGAAGAGATTCGAACTCCTGACCCCCAGATTCGTAGTCTGGTGCTCTATCCAGCTGAGCTACGGGCGCGCTGGCGGCCTGCATGTCGCAAGCCGCGCCATCCAGCCTCTCGGCCGGAAGAGCCGCGTAACTAACCGCTGGACCGGCGAATTGCAAGCGCGTCGGATGAGAAATTACGCCGGCCGGCGCAGCGCATGGCGGGCCTCCTCGAGCAGAACCGGCTGGTCCGGCACGGAGAGTGCGAAGACGGTGCGGCCGCCGGCGCTCTCGACAAGTTCCAGCGTGCCGCCATGCGCCCTGACCAGTTCGTGCGCGATGGCGAGGCCGAGGCCGGTGCCGCCACTGCGCGCCGAGCCGCGGAAGGCGGCGAACAGGTTCTCCCGCGCCTTGTGCGGCAGGCCTGGGCCCGTATCCATCACGATGATGCGGCTCACCGAGCCCTGCCGCTCGGCCGAGATGGTCAGGCGGCGCACGACCGAGCCGTCGGTGTCGCCACTCATCGCCTGCACGGCGTTGCGGCAGAGATTTGAGAGCACGCGGAACATCTGCTCGGCGTCGGCATCCATCTCGAAAGCGTGATCGATCGCGTTCTCGAACTCTATTCCCGCTGCCGGATCGATGCCGAGCAGGCCCTCGACCTCCTCCACCAGCTGGCGCAGCCTGAGCTTGCGGCGCGACGGCGGCGCCTCCTGCGCGCGGCCGTAGGAGAGCACGTTCTCGGTATAGGCGACCGCGCGGTCGAGCGTGCGCACCAGCTTCGGCGCGAAGGCCTGGACCGAGGGATCCTTCACCATGCGCAGGCGGTCGGAGATGAGCTGCGCCGAGGCCAGGATGTTCCTCAGATCGTGGTTGATCTTCGACACGGCGAGGCCGAGATTGACGAGATGGGCCTGCTCGGCGAGCGTACGCTGCAGCTGCGTCTGTACGCCCGCGAGTTCGCGCGCCGCTGCGCCCAGCTCGTCCGCGCGATTGCCTGGATGGATGATGCGGGAGGGATCGTCGGGCGCCTCGGCGAAGCGAACCATGGCGCCGCGCAGCGCGAGGACCGGCCGGATCATGATGTGGTTGATCGCGCCGAACACCAGCGCCGCCGTGATGAAGGAGATGATCAGCGAGAGCAGAGCGACGTTGCGCGCGTAGACGAGCATCGCCTTGCGCAGCGCCTGGTCGGGCATGATGAGCTCGAATTCCTTGTCGCTGTCGCCGACCTTGCCGAAGACGCGCAGGGTGCGGTCGCCGCCATAGACCATTGTGTCGAGTGCGCCGGCGATCGCCCTGAACGGCCCAACCGCGGACGGCTCGATGTGCTCGTCCACCTGAGGCGGCATCTCGGAGACGACGAGCAGGCGGGAATCCCCGCCGGAGCGGACAGCCACGGCCTTGGCGCCCAGCGCCTTCAGCACGTCGTCCTGGACGTTGCGCGGCAGCGCCACGCTGTCGGTACCGATGAGCAGAACCGTGGTCGCCGCGGCGGTGTTCAGCCGCTCTTCCAGCCACCGCAGGCGGAAGTTCGCAACCGAGGGGATGAAGATCAGAACCTCGGCGACGAGGACGGAGATGACCGTCAGGATGAGCATCTTCGTCGACAGCCGCTTCAGCCACGGAATGCGGGCGTAGGCAGGTGGGAGCGCGGGGCTCTCGATCATCTTGTCAGGCATGCCATCGATCCCCGCCGCGACCGCGGCCACGCGGCGCCGGCACAGGCCGCACGCCGGGTGCCCCTCAGCCGAAGATGCGCAGGAAACGGATGAGCGCGCGAACCACCGGCTTTCGGGTCACACCGGCAAAATAGGTGATTGCGGCGCGTTTGCCAATTTCGCTCATCGTGGGATAGGGCGGCAGCCATGACGCCAGATCCTTCACGCCCATGCCCCTGGCGATGGCGAGGCCGTAGAGGCCGATCATCTCGCCGGCATTGGCGCCGACGATCGAGGCGCCGAGGATCCTGCCTTTGGAGCTCGCGATCAGCTTGACGAGCCCCGCCGTCTCGCGCTCGGTCTGGGCGCGGTCGTTCTCCGACAGCGGCCAGCGCAGGATCCGCACACCCTTGTGCGCCTTGAGCGCCTCCTCTTCGCTCATGCCGACATGGGCGAGTTCCGGATCCGTATAGGTCACGCGCGGGATGATCGACGGGTCGACGCGGGCCGACAGCCGGAACAGCAGCGGCCGCAGCACGAGGCTCGCATGGTAGCCGGCGACATGGGTGAACTGCGGGCCGCCCGCCACGTCGCCGATGGCATAGACGCGGCGGTTGGTCGTGCGCAGCCGGTCGTTCACCTTGACGCCCTTGGCGGAGAACGAGACGCGCGCGGCGGCGAGGTCGAGGCCTTCGACGTTCGGCGCGCGGCCGGTGGCAACCAGCAGGTGAGTTCCGTCGATATTGGCCGGACCGCCTTCCGTCTCGACATGAACGCGCACGCCGGTCTTGCCGCGCCGCTCGACGCTTGCGACTTTCACCCCTTCATGGATGACGACGCCATCCTCGCGCAGCGCCCGCAGCGCGAAGGCCGCCATCTCGGCATCCTCCCTGCCGAGCGCGCGTCCGCCCTCGAGAATTGTCACGTCGCTGCCAAGCCGGCGGTGCGCCTGCGCCAGCTCGACGCCGATCGGGCCGCCGCCGACGATGATCAGGTGCCCGGGCTTGCGGGTCAGGTCGAAGATCGTTTCGTTGGTCAGCACGTCGACGCCGTCGATGCCGGGGATCGCGGGGATGACCGGCCGGGACCCGGTGGCGACGACGAAGCGGCGGGCGCGGATCTCGACATCGCCCGCTACCAGCGTCCGCCGGTCCTTGAACCTGGCCTCCGCCTGGATCACGCGCACGCCGAGCGCGGTGAAACGCTCGACCGAATCGTTGGGCGCGATCGCCGCGATCACGTCGTGGACATGGGCGTTCACCCGGCGGAAATCGATGTCCGGCTCGACCGAGGCGATACCGAACTTGGCGGCGTCGCGCATCGCATGTGCGCGCTTGCCGGCGGCGATCAGCGCCTTGGACGGCACGCAGCCATAGTTCAGGCAGTCGCCGCCCATCCTGCCCTTCTCGACCAGCACGACGGGCACGCCGAACGTGGCGGCCGCCGCCGCCACCGACAGTCCGGCCGAGCCGGCGCCGATGACGCAGATGTCCGGCGTCAGGATATTCGCCATCAGTTTGCTTTCCTCGAAAGCCCGGATCGGGATCCGGCATCGCGCCGCGGAGACCGTGTCACGCCGCCCTCCGCCGCCGCAATTTCCTTACGACGGTCGGGATCAGCGCGACAAGCGCGAGCAGGGCGAAGGCGATGACGATCTTGGGAGTGACGAGGTCGTGCACCGACGGCTCGCGTCCCATCTGCCGCGCGGCGAGAAGCACACTGTCCACCCCCTCCCCGAGATAGGCGTAGGCGAAGGTGGCGGGCAGGATGCCGAGGAAGGTCGCAGCGACATAGGTCCGCAGGCCGACATTGAACAGCGCCGGCGCGATGTTGACGACGAAAAAGGGAAAGACCGGCGCCAGCCGCAGGACGAGCAGGAAGCCGAAGGCGTTTTCCTCGAAGCCGTCGGCGAGCTTTGCCGCCTTGCCGCCGACCTTGTCGCGCAGGAAATCGCCGAAGGCCGACCGCGCGGCGATGAACAGGAGCGTTGCTCCGATGGTGGCCGCAAAGGCCACGACCGTGCCGCCGACCAGCCACCCGAACAGGAACCCGCCGAAGATCGTCAAGATCGAGGCCGCGGGAAAGGAAAACGCCACCGCGAGCACATAGACCGCGGCAAAAAAGACAAGCGACAGGAGATAGTTCTGCGCCACATAGGCCTTGAGCGCGTCCCTGCTCTCGGCGAGATACGACAGCGAGAGATAGCGGTGCCAGCCCATCGCGTAGCCGAAGGCGAGGCCTGCGAGTACCAGGGCGATCGGCACATAGCGCCAGGCGCTGGCGCGCCGCGTGGCGATCCGGGATTCCTGCCCCATCGCTTCCTTGTCCGTCCCTTCGTTCCCCGGGCGCGACTCATAGCGCGTCGAAACCCGATTGGATGCCCCTTCCTCGCGCGGAACGGAGGTTTTCGTCCGGGCGGATGCCGGACCGGGTTGGTTGGGGTGGGTCATGGGGCAGCAGTTGACGCACAGCGGCCCAACTAACAAGCATCTCGCGGAAGCCTCACCATGTGTTGAGAATGGCCGCGCGGCACCGTCACCGCTTCGTGACGGATCAGCATGGCTTCTCCAGGTTCCTGGCCCGCCGTTTTTCCCCAGCAGGAGCGGTTTCCTCGAACGGCATCTGGCTCTAGTGTCGCGCGCGAGATTCGAAAGGCCTTTCCCGATGACTTCTCTTGCCCCCGTACTCGACGCGCTCGACGCCGGTCTCGACGCCAGCGTTGTCCGCCTCGCCGACCTCGTCCGCATCCCGTCCATCTCCACCGACCCCGCCTATGCGGCGGAGTGCCGCCGCGCAGCCGAATGGCTGGTCGCGGACCTGAAGACGATCGGCTTTGCCGCGAGCCTGCGCAACACGCCCGGCCATCCGATGGTCGTGGCCCACCACGACGGCCCGGCGGGCTCCCCGCACGTCCTGTTCTACGGCCATTACGACGTGCAGCCGGTCGACCCGCTCGAGCTGTGGCACGACGATCCCTTCGACATGAAGGTCAAGGAGATCGAACCGAGCCGCAAGGTCCTCACCGGCCGTGGCACGTCCGACGACAAGGGCCAGTTGATGACCTTCGTCGAGGCGTGCCGCGCCTACAAGCAGGTCAACGGCGCCCTGCCCTGCAGCGTCACGATCCTGTTCGAGGGTGAGGAAGAGTCGGGCTCGCCGTCGCTGAAGCCTTTCCTGGAGGCCAATGCGAAGGAATTGAAAGCCGATTTCGCGCTGGTCTGCGACACCGGTATGTGGGACCGCGATACGCCGGCGATCTCGACCGCGCTACGCGGCCTGGTCGGCGAGGAAGTGATCATCAAGGCGGCCGACCGCGACCTTCATTCCGGCGAGTTCGGCGGTGCAGCGGCCAATCCGGTGCGGGTGCTGGCGAAAGTCCTGGCGGCCGTGCACGACGACGACGGCCGCGTCACGATCCCCGGCTTCTACGACGGCGTCGAGGAGACTCCCTCGCAGATTCTCAAGCAATGGGAGGGGCTCGGGCTGACGGCGGAGGAATTCCTCGGCGACATCGGCCTGTCGATCCCGTCCGGCGAGAAGGGCCGTTCGGTGCTCGAACTCGTCTGGGCGCGCCCGACCGCCGAATTCAACGGAGTTTCCGGCGGCTACACGGGCAAGGGCTTCAAGACGGTGATCGCGGCGGAGGCTTTCGCCAAGGTCTCGTTCCGGCTCGTGCACAAGCAGGACCCGGTGAAGATCCGCGAGGCGTTTCGCGCCTTCGTGCGCGAACGCATCCCGGCCGACTGCAGGGTCGAGTTCCAGCCGCATGGCGGCTCGCCGGCGATTCAGCTCTCCTACGACTCGCCCTTCCTGTCGAAGGCCAAGGGCGCATTGTCCGACGAGTGGCCGAAGCCGGCGGTGATGATCGCGATGGGCGGATCGATCCCGATCGTCGGCGATTTCCAGAACCTGCTCGGCATGGAATCGCTGCTCGTCGGCTACGGCCTGTCCGACGACCGCATCCATTCGCCCAACGAGAAATACGAGCTGTCCTCGTTCCACAAGGGACAGCGCTCCTGGGCGCGAATTCTCGACGCGCTCTCACGCTAGGACACAAGATGACCATCCGCTTCCATACCGGCGACCTCGCCGACCTGTCGAACTACGACGTCGACGCGGTCGCCATCGACACCGAAACGCTCGGCCTCAATCCGCATCGCGACAGGCTGTGCGTGGTACAGATCTCGCCCGGCGACGGCACCGCCGACGTGGTGCAGATCGCCGCCGGCCAGAAGCGTGCGCCGAACCTCGTCTCGCTGTTGAGGAACCGCAAGATCACCAAGATCTTCCACTTCGGAAGGTTCGATCTGGCGGTGCTCTACCAGGCGTTCGGCGTCATGCCGGAGCCGGTGTTCTGCACCAAGATCGCCTCGCGGCTGACGCGGACCTATACCGACCGGCACGGGTTGAAGGACATCTGCAGCGAACTGCTGGGCGTCAGCCTGTCGAAAGTGCAGCAATCGTCCGACTGGGCGGCGGCGAAGCTATCGCCGGAGCAGCTCGAATACGCGGCGTCCGACGTGCTCTACCTACACCGCCTGCGGGAGGCGCTGGTCCATCGTCTGGATCGCGACGGGCGCGCGACCGAAGCCGCGGCCTGCTTCAAATTCCTGCCGACGCGGGCCAAGCTCGACCTGATGGGCTGGGGCGAGGAGGACATCTTCGCCCATAGCTGAGGTCGTCGAAGGGCCCGATTATTCCGCCTCGTTGGCGGGTTCGGCGTTGAGCTGGCCGTAGCGCTCGTCGCCGATCGAGATCAGCAGCTGCAGCTGGGTCTCGAGGAAGTCGATATGGCCTTCCTCGTCCTGCAGCAGTTCCTCGAAGAGGTGCATCGACACGTAGTCGCCGATCTCGTGGCAGATCTCGCGCGACTTCTTGTAGGCGGTGCGAGCGTCATATTCGCCGGCGAGGTCGGCCTCCAGCACTTCCTTGACGTTCTGGCCGATGCGCAATGGCGCGACCGACTGCAGGTTCGGATGGCCCTCGAGGAAGATGATGCGGGCGACGAGCCTGTCGGCGTGGTGCATCTCCTCGATCGATTCCGCCCGCTCCTTCTTGGCGAGCTTCTGGAAACCCCAGTCGTCCAGCAGCCTGTAGTGCAGCCAGTACTGGTTGACGGCGCCTAGCTCGAGAAACAGTGCCTCGTTAAGCCGCTCGATGACCTGTTGTTCGCCCTTCATGACTTCTGCTCCCGTATTGACCGCGCAATCCGCGCACGCGGTCCAGGTACGACACGATTTCCGCCTCGCCGGTTCCCGTCTTCGCGTGAAAGGCCTCGGTGACGCGGATGATCGTTTCCACCACATTCGGGAAGCAGCCGCAACAACGCCCGCGCTTGGCGAGCGCATGATACACTTTCGCCGGCACGATGAGCTGCCACGGATCGGCCTCGAGAAGGCTCAAAATGGTCCCCTCGATCTCTTTCTCAGTGATCAGATTGCAGTGACAGACGATCATGAGACTTCGTTTGCGGGTCGGAAACTCGTAGGACTCGACAGGCACCCTCCGGAGCGGATGCCGGGCGCAGCCTCACTTAGATGGCGATCGGCGGTCGAAAAATCGATACCGTTCGCGGACGCATGTTCCGCGATTGCCGGCCGCATCCATACGACATCGAATAAACTTGTCAATTGACATCAAGTTTTGCGACCGGGCTACAATGCGACATGAGAGCCCGATCCCTCGCGGTCAGAGCAGGAACAGCCAGGCGATCGTGCCGCCGAGGAGAATACCGGCGGCAAAGCAGGCCGTTCCCATCAGCAGCCAGCCGGTGAGATCGACCTGCGGCGTTTCCCTGTCCTGGAATGCGGCGGGATGCAGGACGATGTTTCCGCCCCTTCGCCGCAGGCCCGCCTCGATGCGCCGCCGCATCTCGGCATGCGGTGTGTCCGGCTCGCGGTCGTTGATGCGGGCAACGCGCTCGCGCCAGTCCTCGACACGCGCGGCAAGCGTCGGATCGCGCCGCATCTCCCGCTCGAAAAACGCCGTCTCCTCGGCATCCATCAGGCCGAGAACATAGTCGGCGACCCGCATGTCTTCCTTGGGCTGTCCGAACATCGGTGCTCCCTCCCAGCACGCGGCGACGAAAGGTAGTATAGCCCCTGTGTGGGGAAAGCGAAATCCGCCACGTAACCTTCGCCAGAACGCGCATCGGGGCGATTTGATCCAGGACAAGGAGCGAGGCGTGGCCGCCGGTCCAAATGTACTCACCGACGGGATTTCATGTTGAGAAGGAGATCGAACATGTCCGGCACGACCCTGCTGACCATTCTGGGCATAGCAACCGACAAGGATCTGGGCGAGGCGATCACCGTTGCCCGATCCATCGACGCCCACCTCGCGGTCGTCGCCATGGCGGTCGCGCCCAGTCCGCCGATCGGCGAGATAGGAGCAGCAGCGGCCCTCTCCTCCGTCTGGCTCGAGACGCGCGTGGCCGAGGAACAGGCGCTCGCGGCACGCGCGCAGCAGCTGGAGACCCGGCTTGCCGACGATAGCGTCAACGGCGATATCTCGGAAGCCTATGTCGAAGCCGGCGGCATCGCCGACGAAGTTGGCCGACGGGGCCGCTGCGCCGACGCTATCTTCCTCGGTCCGGACGTGCGCAAGGATTCGGTTCTCGGATCGGCGGCGGTGGAAGCGGCCTTGTTCGAGACCGGCGCCCCGGTCATCGTTTCGCCGGCCGGCTCACCGGCGGATCTCTCTTGCGAGCGCATCGTGGTCGCCTGGAACTCGACCTTCGAATCCGCCCGCGCCCTGCACGCTGCGATCGCGCTCTTGCCCAAGCTTCGCGAGATTCGCATCGCGATGGTCGATCCGAAGGCATCCGAGATGGACGGCGGCGAGGAACCGGGCGCGGATATCGCTGCCTATCTGGCGAGGAAAGGCTATTCCGTGTCGCTCGACCGGCTCGCCGGCATGGGGCTGGCGCCGGAGTCTGTGCTGGCGCGCCATGCAAGCGACGTCTCGGCCGGTATGCTCGTGATGGGTGCCTACAGCCATTCCCGGCTGCGCCAGCGCATCTTCGGCGGCGTCACCCGCTCGATGCTGGAATCTCCGCCGCTGGCGCTGCTCCTGGCCCACTGAGGCGGGCGGCGATCAAAACTCGATGTCGATCGGCTGGTCGAAAGGATTTTCGGGCGTGACCGACTCCACCGCCCGGCGCAGGGCCTCGAGGTAACGGTCCCGGTTGGCGCGCATGCGCTCCGAGGCGCCGCCGAGCGTCAGCACGACCGGCTGGTTCTGGATCGTGACCGGCAGGAGCATGCACAGCGTGGCGCCGCCGAGGAAGGGGATGTTCTCGGCCCAGGCGTAGCCCTGTTCCCGGATCACGCGGATTCGCGCCATGATGTCGGGAATACTGACCCGTTCCGACGTCTTGTCGGCTGCGATGTTGGCGCGGCGGATCAGGTTGTCGATGCGCTCGTCCGGTAGTGTCGACATCAGCGTCCAGCCCACCGCCGAATGCGGCAACAGCCGCAGCGCACCCTCGTCGATGTCGAAACGCACCGCGTGGGTCGAGTAGACCACCTGGACATACTGCAGATAGATGTCGTTCTTGGTGCAGACCGAAATCCCCTCGCCGGTGGCGGACTGGAGATCGCGCATCGCTTCCAGGACGCGGCTGCTGCCGAACAGTGCACGGGGGATCCATTCGCCGAGCGAGGTCACCTTCGGGGTCGGGAAGTAGAGCCTCTCATGCCGGTCGTAGTTCAGATAGCCGAGCTTCACCAATGTCTTGAGCAGGACGGTGGTGCTCGAGGCCGGATAGCCAAGCGCGGCGGCAATCTCCGACATGGACCTCGGATGCCTCACCCTCTTGAAGAGTTCGAGGATCTCGATCGCCCGGGTCGCCGACTTCACCTGTGCCGAGAGCATGGCTACTCCTGACTTGAGGTAGCGACAATGGCGCCGCCCGGCGGCTGACGCAAGGCACGCCGCCCCGACCGCGCGGGCGCGCAAGCGCCATGCCCGTCCCGGCAAATGCAGGGACGTCGCTGCTGGACCACCACGCCAAGGTGCGGCCGCGTCCTCAGAACGCGACCTTGTCGGCGCCCTTGAGCTTGAGGATGTCGCGGGCTTCTTCGGGGGTGGCGATCTCGAGCCCGAGGCTCTCCACCATCTGGCGCGCGATCGTCACCTGTTCGGCATTGCTCGCAGCCAGTCGCCC
>JBDRCE010000038.1:0-162196 GCA_043822005.1 Pseudomonadota bacterium
AGGCCATGCGACCGTGGGCGAGCTCGAAGAGTTCGTCGATCTGCCGCAATCGGAAGTATCGAAGCATCTCGCGCGGTTGCGTGCCGACAGGCTGGTCGTCACCGAACGGCAAGGGCGCAGCATCAGCTACGCCCTTGCCGAGGAACGGACGGCGCGCGTCGTGCGCCTGCTGCACAAGGAGTTCTGCTGAACTCAGCCGGTGTGGCGGATGGTGAAGACGTAGGTGCCGCCGTCGACGCGGCTTTCCACCAACTCGTTTCCCGTCGTGCGGCAGAAAGCTTCGAAATCCTTCACAGAACCGGGATCGGTCGCCAGGATCTCCAACGTCTTGCCGGTCGCAAGCTCCTTGAGCGCCTTCTTCGCGCGCAGGATCGGCAAGGGGCAGTTCAACCCCTTCGCGTCGAGTGTCAGGTCTGCCATTTCTCCTCCTTCGGGCCTGAGCCCATGCTTCGTTGATTCCGGTCCGCCTCAGAACTTGTGCGTCCAGCCGGCGAGCAGTTGAAACTGGTGCATCTCGATCGTGATCGTGCGGATCGGATTAGGGCCGATCGGCGTCATCTCGATGCCAGAGACCTTCGCCTCCGGCACATACATCGCGGCGAATTCGAGCGTGTCGTTGTCCGAATACTTGAACGCGGCGCCGGCAGTGATGTGGTGCTGCACGACGCCCGGTGCGAGGATGTTGAACGTCACGTCGCCCGAACCGATCGGATTGTCGCTGTAGGCATAGCCTGCCCGGAAGGTCCACCGGTCGGTGGCCCGCCATTCGGCGCCGATCTTGAAGACGTCGACATCCTTCCAGCCGAAACCGGGACCGTTATCGCCGCCCAGCGGCGGCAGCGCGGTCGACGGGTTCGAGATCGATGCGATGTCGCTGTAGAAGATGTGCTGGTAGTCGAACATCAGCGTCAGATCGGGCCTGGCGTCCCAGGCGAGGCCTGCGGTCACCGAGGCCGGGATGTCGAAACCGCCGCGCTCGGCGAAGAGGCCCGCATACTTGTCGAACTTCTGCATGTACATGCGGCTCTGGCCCGAGAGGCCGAGGCGCAGGCTCGGTGTGATCTTCCATTCGAGACCGGCGCGCAGGCCGCCGCCGAAGGAATAGTCGTAGCCGTTGTCGGTGAGCCGGGTCGGGTCGAGGGAGATGGGCGAGAAGGCGGCGAGACCGCGCGCAGCGAACCGCTGCGCGGCGAATGTCGGTGCGATGCCGACTGTCACCGGGCCGAAGGCGCGGGCATAGTCGACGGAGAGGAAGGCCTGCATCAGGTCGACGCCGGCCTTGCCGCCGCAGAAGACGCCGGAGCCGCCGCCGCAGGCCGGGTTCGGCACGTCGGCATAGGTCGTGTTCATGCCGCCGTTGCCGTAGAGCGAGATACCCCAGGACGAGACCTCGTCGATCTGCCGAACGTAGGCGAAATTGGGCATCAGGAAGAGGTTGGAGCTGCTCTCGACCGGCCCGGGCGCGACGAAGCCGGGACCGGTCGTCTCATAGCTGCGATACGGCAGGAAGAGCGACGCGCCGATCTGCATCTGGTCGCCGATGCCGACGATGCCCGCCGGATTGAGCGTCTGCGCCATGGCGTCGCGCGAATCGGCCACGCCCGCGCCACCCAGCGCGTTCTGCCTCACGCCGAAGCCAACCTGGAAATAACCCTCCGTGGCCGAGGCCGGCACGCAGGCCGCCGCTATCATCAGAATCGTTCCGGCGACGCCGGCCGGGTTATGTCTCTTCGTCATGTTCCCCTCCGCCACCCCGTGCGCCGGGCCGTTCGTCCCTGCCGGAAGCGTCCGGCGCTACATTTCCGATGCGCGGGCTCCTCCCGCCTCGCGCCCGGAGCGTTCAGATGTAGAGATTGATGTCGCTCTTGGCCGCAACCTCGATGTAGCTCGCCGCTCCTCCCAGCGTCGGGCCGTCGATCATGTCCTCGCGCTTGTATTCGAACAGATCCATGGTCATCTGGCAGGCGATCATCCGGACGTCCGCCTCGACGGCAAGATCGCGCAACTCCTCGATCGACGCGACGCCCTTCTTCTTGATCAGGTTCTTCATCATCGCGGTGGCCATGCCGTCGACGCCCGGCAGCGCGCTGACGATGTTGGGCATGGCCATGTGCATGCCCATCATCGGCATCTCCATCGCCGGATTGCCGAGCGTGCTGATCTTGAGGTTGAGGTCCTTCTTGAGGAGCGTCAGCCCGTAGAAGGTGAAGAACATCGTCACCTCCAGGCCCATAGCCGCGGCCGTGGTTGCCAGGATGAAGGGAGGATAGGCCCAGTCGAGCGTGCCCTTCGTCACGATGATCGACATCGACTTCGCATTGCTATCGCTTGGCATTTCAACCCCTCTTATCGAACCGCCGCGCTTCCCGGTCGGGGGAGGCTTCCGGCGTCGGCGCGACCTTGCGCGTCCTCAAGCGCCGCCCGTTCCGCCGGGCAGCAGGCACGTCGTCAGTCAAGCGGCACAACCGGCGAAGTTGTCCGCGCTCATCTTCTGCTCATAGGGCGCGGCCACCGCCGATCCCGGCACCAGCACCGCCGAGGCGGCCGAGGCGTCCACCGGCCTGACGCGGACCATCCAGCCCTGGCCGTAGGTGTCGGTGTTGGCGAGTTTCGGATTGGCCGTCAGGTTGTCATTGACGGCGACGATTTCGACATCGAAGCCGATCTTCGCCGGGCCGACCCACTTGCCGCTCTCGACCGTTGCGACCGACTTGCCGCCGTCGATGGTCTTGCCGACCTTCTTGGCGGTGAAGGCGACCAGCGCGCCGGCCATGCCGGTCGCGATCATGGTCATGCCGACGGTATAGGTTCCGTCGGATTCGGGCCGGTACCAGAGATTGTTCGGCACGTCGTAGAGAAGGTCGTCAGGCAGGTTGCATCCGCGGACCATCGGCATGGTGTTTCTCCTTTCAGGCAGCGCCCGCCTCGCGAAGCGGGCGCGATGAACAACAGAAATCGCCGAGGCCGGCCTCGGCCAGCTTGCCTCCGACGAACAAAGCGAGGTGCCTGACCGTCATCGCCATCAGGCGCGTCTCGCGCGCAGCGGCGGAACCGGCCTCGTCGAGAACGACGACGTTTCGGCGGAACACGATCTCGCGGCAGGTCTCGCGGCAGGCATTGAAGGAGGGTGTGCCCCTGCAGCCCTGGCGATGCAGGGCAAGCAGGCGGAAGCCCTCGACCGTCTCGCCGTCGGGCGCTTCCCCGCGGGCGGCGAGCCACGCCACGACCACCTCCTCGGCCATCGCCAGAAGCATGTCGGCGGAGGGCATCGGCGCCTCGCCGTCGAGAGCCGCGTCGATCGCGGGCAGGATTTCGGGGAACAGGTCCATCAGCCGAGACCCTTCCGGCGCAGGAACTCGGACGGATCCGACAAGTTCTCCTGCACGCCGACCTTCTTCGCCGACAGTCCGAGCGCCATACCGAGCAACTGGGTGAAGTAGAGGATCTTCACGCTGGTCTTGCGGCCGAGCACCTTTTCGGCGCGCACCTGGTGCATCTCGAGACCGGAATGGCAGGTCGGGCATTCTGTCGCGATGACCTCGGCGCCGCAGGCTTCGGCCGTAGTTAGGATGTTGAGCACCAGCTTGGTGGAGATGTCGCTGTCGGACAGCGAATGGGCGCCGCCGCAGCAGGCCGTCTTGAGCGGAAACTCGACATTCTCGGCGCCGGCCGCGGCGAGGATGTCGTCCATGAAGTGCGGCTTGGAGGTTGATTCCGATCCGGGACCCTGGTCCTTCTCGGGGAAGATGTGGCGCGGCCGGGTGTACATGCAGCCGTAGTAGTTGGCGACCTTGAGGCCGGCGAGCTTGCCTTTCGCCCTTTGCTTGAGTTCCGCCTCGCCGACACCGTGCTTGATCCAGTCGAGCGCATGGATGGTCTCGACGCCGCCCGGCTCGTAAGCCTTGTGGCCCGCCTTCTTCGAAATGCGCTCCGTCACCTCGGCCGCGTGCGGATTGTGGGCCAGGTCGTATTCGGCCTTCTTGAGATTGTGATAGCAGCCGTTGCAGGGCGCCATCACCGTGTCGAAGCCCATGTCCTGCGCGATCGTGAGGTTGCGTGCCGACAGATAGGTCTGGACCTGAGGGTCGACGTTCTTGACCTCCATCGCGCCGCAGCAGTTCCAGTTCTTCAGCTCGACGAGTTCGAGGCCGAGGGCCTTGCCGACCTCCTTGGTAGAGCGATTGTAGGAATGCCCGGTGCCTTCGAGCGCGCAGCCGGGATAGTAGGCTACCTTCTTGAGATCGCCGGCCATCAGTGACCTCCCTTGGTATCGAGACCGAGCGCCTTTGCCTGCTCGGCGCGGCGCTCGTTGACATATTCCTCGATCGCGCGGCCGGTGCGGCTCCAGTTCGAGGTGCGCGGGCGGAAGACCGTGCTCCAGCCCATGCGGATCAGGTATCCGAGCGGGAAGCGCTTCACGAGACCGCCGACGAGAGCCACTAGCCAAGGCTGGTTGAGCGGCTGTCCGGTGCGCTGGAAGAAGGTGCGCAGCACGCGGCCTTCCTCGATCTTGCCCGTGGCGAGAATGCTCTCGGTGAAACCCTCGTCGAAATGCGTCGACGGGCTCTTCGGCGTGTGTCCCTTGAGCTCGAGCCAGTGGGCGGTGGCTTTCATCACCGCCTCCGGCACCACGTCGCGCGGGCAGGCATAGGTGCACTTGTTGCAGCTCACGCACTGCCAGATGATGTCCTTGTCGCGTAGCAGTTCCTCCTCGAGCCCCTGGCGGATGAGGTAAATCCAGTAGCGCGGGTTGAAGTCGGGGTTCACTGCATTGACGGTGCAGGCATTGGTGCAGGATCCGCATTGCCAGCAGCGATGGATGTTCTCGCCGCCGGGCAGCGCCGCGATCTCGTCCTCCATGGCCTCGTTGTAGTCCGTGATCGTACGGCTCTTGATGAAGGTCGACCAGTGGCCGGACACGTCCACCCCGTCGATCACCAGACTGTCGTTGGTGATCAGGTTCTCGGGCCGGATCAGCGATTTCTCATGAATTGGCATGGCGATCCTCGGCGGAGAAAAGATCGAGGCGGGCCTTGAGGCTGCCGCCGAACTCATGGGCGCTGCCGTCAACCAGCCTGAGCCGCGTGCGGCCCGTCTCGGTGTCCACGGCGTCAAGGCCGAGCATCCGGCGCGTATGCTGCATCGGGTCGCCCTCGACAGTGAAATCGTTGCGCAGATACTGGCCGCCGCGATCGTTGATGTAGCCGGCATAGACATGGCTGATCAGCAGGTCAGCGTACCAGACCCGGTCGCGGAAAACCCCTTCTCCGGCAAGGAAGCCGTCGATCTCGCCGCGCAGGACGAGGAAGGTCGCGAGATCGTCGCCGACCGTGATCTGGGCGGCGTCGACGTCGGGGGCGTGCCAGATCTCGCGCAGCGCGCCGGTGCCGACCCGCGCGTCCCAGACCCAGCGCGTCATCAGCGGAATCTCGTCCGGACGGGTGAAATGCAGGACCTCGGCGCCGAGGTCGCGCACCCAGCGCATATCCTTGCCGGCGGGAAACGCCTCTACGAAGGCGGCGAGCCGCGCGTCGGCCGGCTCGCCCGCTCGCAGCAGGGCGTCCAGATGAGCGCGCATCCACTCGATCCCCATCCGGTCGAAAACCGGGCCTATGCGGCGGCGCACCGGCGCAACGAAGGCGGCGAGGTCGAGGAACTCCGTCGGAGTCAGTCCGGCGGCACCGTCGGCGAGCAGTTCGCGGAACAGCGAGGATTTCAGGTGCAGCGCGGTGACGTAGCGCTCGACCCCGCCGGTCGGACCGGCCGCCGCGGCGAGATCGGCGAGCGCGCGACGCAGGCGCTCGCCCGACAGGTCCAGAACCGGACCGGCGGGGACGACCGTCGCTGATTTGCGTCGCAGGCTGAACATCATTCGGCCGCCTGTACCAGGCCGACCCCGGCGAGCGTCATCGCCGCCACCGCTGCGGCCTGCCCCTGCGCGATCGAATCGTCGATCGTCTCGGGTCCGGTTGCCGCGCCGCAGACATAGACGCCCGGCCGCGAGGTCTGCGCGAGACCGGCATAGGTCGTGGCCTTGTCGATATAGCCATAGCGGTTCAGCCCGACGCCGAAGACGGCCGACAGCGTCATATTGTCGACATTGGGATCCATGCCGATGGCGTGGACGACCATGTCGAAGGGAATGGTGATCGGGCGCTTGACCAGCGTGTCCTCGCCCTTGACGACGAGCCGTTTGCCGTCCGACGTCACCTCGGCGATGCGGGCCTTGATGTATTTTACCCGCGCCTCTTCCTGGCTCTTCCAGTAGTATTCGCCCTCGTAGAGCCCAAAGGTGCGGATATCCATGTAGTAGATGTAGACGTTGGTCTTCGGCGACAATTCGCGGATCTCCATCGCGATGTTGGCGCTGACGGTGCAGCAGATCTTGGAGCACCACTCGCGGCCGATCTGGCGGTCGCGCGAGCCGACGCAGAGGAGGATCGCCACGCGGTCGGGGACACGGCCGTCGGACGGGCAGCGGATGCCCTGGCCAGAGGAGATCATCTGCTCGACCTGGACCGTGGTTACGACATCGGGATAGGTGCCGAAGCCCCATTCGGGCTTGTTGAGGCTGTCGAAATGGGTGAAGCCGGTGGCCAGGATCGCGGCCTCGGCCTCGACCCTCGTGCCGTCCTTCAGCGTGGCGACGAAGTTGCCGGGATTGCCGGTAAAAGCCTGGACCTCTGTGCCGGTCCTGACCGTCACGTTCGGGTTCTGCCTGACGCGGTCGACCATGCCGCCGATCGCGTCCTTCGCCCATTCGTGGCTGGGAACGAGCTTGGCATAGCCCTGCAGGATCGGCGCGCCGCCGAGGCGGTCGGCCTTGTCCACGAGCACCGCCTTGCGGCCGGAGGCGGCCACCGCGTGCGCCGCCGACAGGCCGGCCGGGCCGCCGCCGACGATGAGGATGGGCTTGTCTCGCATGGTTCAGGCTCCCAGGACGGCCTTGGCCGGCTTGACGTAGCCGGGTCCGGAGGTGATGGCGCGCTTCGGGTCGTAGAGGGTCTCGATGCGGCCGGCCTTGACCTCCTCGAGATAGGCTTCGAACTCCGCCTTCGACTTTTCCCAGTCGATGCCCATCTTCTCGAGCAACTGTTCGAACGGGCTCGCGTGCCAGTGGAGCTGGGCCAGCTTGTAGGGATGCGCGCCCATGGTGAGGGCCGCGAACTGACAGTCGGCCATCACCGGCAGGGCGAAGACCTTGCCGACGGCCTTGCCGATCCACTGGTTCTTGTCGAGCGTGGTTATGCAGCCGGTGTCGTGGCCGATCATCACGTCGGAGCGCGCCTCCTCGACCGCCACCCTGATCTTGCGATCGATAGCGAAGCTGCGGGTGAACTCGCGCTCGCCGATGATATGGCGGAAGCCGAAGCCGCAGCAGTCGTACCAGGTGGAATAGTCGATGACCTGGGTGCCGAGCGTCTGGAGCAGTCCGGTCGTCACGGCCACGCGGTCGCCGTTCAGCACCGTGTCGTCGTAGATCACGTCCTCCGGCACCATCTTGTAGACGTGGCAGGCCGGATGGACGGTCGCGCGGATGTTGGAGACGTCGATGGTCTGCCGCTCGCGGATCCGGTGGCGCATCATGTGCAGCCATTCGGAATAGTGGACGATCTCTTCGGGTATCAGCAGCTTGCCGTCGACGAGACGGCCGAGCTTGCCGAGGATCTTGCGCACCTCCTCGCGCAGTTCCGCCGAGTGCAGGAGGAAGCCGCGGATCTCCTTGTAGTTTCCGAAGGACGTGCCGCAATGGACGAGCGGATAGTAAGTCCCGACCGGCAGACCCTGCGCCTTGGACGAGACATAGGCCTGATGGAAATTGCGCAGGAAGACCGCCGCCAGCGAGACGACGTTGCCGATGCCGGATCCGTGATAGTTCCAGGCGGTGCAGGAGGTCTGGTCGGTTTCGTCGAGATAGGAGAGGCCGAGCTGATTCTGGATCCACAGCACCGAGGACGGATACCCCGGGATGTTGCCGCACTGGCCGCAGGATTTGTGGTGCCAGAGATTGTTGGTCGGGATCTTCTTGTCCCAGCCGTAGAGCGTCTTGGCGATGACCGGCTCGTTGTGGTCGGCGACCCGATGGACGACGATCTCGCCTTCCTTCTCGAGCTGCCACATGATGTCGCGCACGTCCTCCTTCCGGTCCTTGCCGGTCAACAGGAAGCGCTTGTCGATTTTCGCCTCGACCCAATCAGTCGCACGGCGGGCCTCGGTCTCGGTCAGCTTGGTCGGCGTCCAGTCGGCGCCGAAGCCGTTGTAGGCGCCTTTCGCTCCGGGTCCGGTGGTCGTGTCGGTCATGTCGCGGTCCTTTCTGGCGTCTGCTGGATGGGGAAACGTCCCATCCTCAGTCCTCGTCGTCGCCATCTTCCTCGTTGTCCTCGAGCCACTCCTCCCACTCGTCGCGCTTCTCCTCCATCACGTCGGAGACGACGTCGAACAGGTTCTGGTCCACGGATTCGAGCTGCTTGAGCACGCCGGTTGCCTCCCAGATCGTGTAGAGCTCGACCGAGGTGCGCAGGTTGACCTCCCAGGCCGTGTCCAGCGTGTGCATGGTCGGCATCGGAATCGCCTTGCGCAGGACCATCAGCGGCGCGTCGACCTTGGCGACGTTCGGACCCCAGTCGGGAAAGGCTTCCTTGGTGATCATGTTGGGCGCGAGCTGGTTGCCGGTCGACACGACCTTGAGCAGCACGCGGCTGAACGGGCGCAGCACTTCCTTGACCGCGGGCAGCTCGTGCTTGATCGCCACCTCGCGCATGATCATGACCAGACCGCCCGGCGAGTTCTCGAAGGGGCAGCGTGCGGCGCAGGTGTAGCACTGGGCGCAGGCCCAGATCTTCTCCTGCATCGCGTCGTAGATGCCCTCGAGATTCTCCGTCCAAAGCAGCTGGACGATTTCTCGCGGCGAATAGTCGTAATACTGGGCAGACGGGCACGTGGCGGTGCAGATGCCGCAGTTGAGGCAGCCATGAATCTCGTGATCGTAGAGCGGGTGGCCACGGATGTCGTCGAAGATCTCCTCAAGCTTCCCGTAGTCCACGGCCGGCAGGTCCGAGACCGGATCGGCGATCGGCGGCACTGGCGGTCTGGTATGCACTGTCATCGCTTGCCCCTCCTCCCGGGCTGGCTTGACCGGCTGAACTCGCGTGATCGCTAGTAGGTGAGCACCTTCGCGTCGTCGTCTTCCATGATGTCCTCGATCACCTTGGCGCCGCCGACGATGCCCTCGCATTCGGGGATGAGGTCGTCGGCCGTCATGTCGAACAGGTCGAGGTTGGGAGAGCAGCAGTAGAACTTGGCGCCAGCCTCGTGCGCGTCCTTGATGAAGTCGTAGACCGTCTTCGGGCTGCCGGCTTTGACCACCAGCTTCTCGGCCACACCTTTCTTCATCAGTTGGCCCGCGGTCGCGGTGCAGATGACCTCGACCTCGTAGTCCATCGCGGCGGCGACGGTGGCTTGGAAGAATGGCGCGCCCAGTTCCTCGCCGTTGCGCGGATCCGTGTTCACCATCACGATGATCAGTTTCTTGGCCAAGCACACCTCCCTTGTAACGAACGACCTCCTTCGCCCATTACATTCCGAAAATGTGATATGTTATTTTTGGGATGTCAACGATATTCGGTGCCGCAGTGCAGCAGGCTCACATCCAGCCCGTATGGCGGATCAGCGCAACCATGAAGGGCTGCAGCGCCTCGGCGATGCCCACCTGCGCTGCGGCGAGCCGTTCAAGGCCTGTCAGCGTGTCCGCCGGCGTCTCGGCGAACTCCATGATCAGATCCTCCGCCATTCCGCTCTTCATGCCCGGATTGCCGAGGAGACCGAAGCTGTTCGCGCCGACGGTGAAACCGAGCGTCTCGCCGCCGGGACCGGTCGCGACGGATATCATGCCGGGACCAAGGAACGGCGCGTCGCGGCCGTAGACGGCGAGCGGCATGTGTTGCGGTGCAGCATTGTTCCATCCGGAGATCGTCGTATCCACGACGTCGAACCGCAGCGGCGCTTCCTCCGCGCCGCCCCCGCCGGCCGAAAGCAGAATCAGCGCGCCAAGGCCGAAACCGACCACCGGCAGGCCCGCTCCCAGAAAGGCCCGCGCCAGGCGCAGTTCCGGGCCGAGCGATGGCAGTATGTGGCCGGAGACGATGCCGTAGGGTCCGCCGCCGAGCAGGATCAGCCCGTCGGATGCACCCGGCGTGTCGGGAATGGTGCCGCCGGCGGCGAAGGGACGCAGATAGCGGAAGCGCAGATTGCGTCCCTCGAAATGGTCCTCCATCAGCCCGAGATACTCGGCCTCCGTGTGCTGGACGACCCAGATGGTCTTCATGCCCGGCCCGGCGCCGCCGCCAGGATCGCGGTGGCAATGTCCTTCGCGGCGATGCCGGGAATGTCCAGGCCGAGCCGGATGAAATCCGCGGCGACCGCCTCCGTCAGCGGCTGCTCTTCCAGGGGCGTGCCGACGAGGGCCGCGGCAAGCTGGTCGATGCCCTCCGGCGGCAGGCAGGTGAAGTCGCCGGACAGGACGAGGTCGGCGATGCGCCCCTCGCGTTCGAGCAGGTTCACGCGGATCAGCCCGCCCGGCGCCTTGTGGGCCGCCTCGGTCAGATGGGTGTCGGCCGCGATCTTGACGCCCAGCGCCACCAGCTTGCGGTGCTGGGTGTTGATCCATTCGGGGTTGGAAAGCTCCGCCTCGGCCTGTTCGATCGCGGCGATCTCCGCGGCCGTTGCCTGCGATTCGACCACCTCGACGCCCAGCACGTCGGCGCAGTGGCGCAGGAAGCGCGCCTTGATCTCGGCGCGGTCAGGAACGTGTCCCAGTTCGCGAACCATCGTGGTCATGTAGTCGTCGAGTGTCTGTCGCAGCTTGTCTCGGAACTTTTCGGACGGAACCTTGAGGCACTTCGCCATGGTCGCGGTGTCGAAATCGAGCATGAAGCTGCCGACCATCACCGTCGCCCCGCCGATCGAGGCGGCGCCGGTGCCGCCGATCTTGCGGCCGTTGACATGGATGTCGTTGACCGGGCGCCACTGTGCCGGGATGCCCATCTCCCGATAGGTGCGCACGACGGGCTCGATGAACAGCGGATAGAGCTGGTCGGCGCGCTCGGGCGCACGGTTCGCCGGAAAGACGAAGTGGGTGAACAGCTGGTTGCGGTCGAGATAGACCGCGCCGCCGCCGACGTGGCGCCGCCAGACCGGCAGGCCCTGCGCCGCGCAGAACTCGGTATCGACCTCCTTCTCGATGTCCTGGTGCATGCCGACGCAGACATAGGGCGTGTCGGGCGAAGCCAGCGACAGGACCGCGTCGGTGCCCTCTCCGACCGTTTCGGCGAGACCGTGATAGACCGCCTGGCTGCGCAAGGCAGAGACCAGACCGAAATCGATAACCCTCAGGCGCATGGTGTTTCCTCCTGGCGATCAAAAGATCACTTTTTTGGAATGTGTCAACCGGACGGCAACCCGAGCCTTCGCGCGAGCGGCGCGAAGGCTCGGGATTTCAATCGATTTCCTCGATCATTACGTTCGAAACGTTCCGTTAGATTTGTTGAACGACCTGGAATATCCGGTCACGACTTTCACCGGAAACGTCCATGTCCGCCTTCGATCCGCCCGTTGCCACTGCCCGCACCGCTTCGCTCCTGCCGGGGCTGCTTCTCACGGCGGCTGTCGTGGCGCTAGCTTTCCTGCTGCGCGAGAGCCGCTGGCTGGCGGTTCTCAGCCCGCTGATTCTGGCGATCCTGATTGGCGTCGTCGTGCGCAACACCGTCGGGGTTCCCGCCGCGGCGCTGCCGGGGATGCAGTTCGCGCTACGCCGGCTGCTGAGGCTCGGCATCGTCGCGCTCGGCCTGCAGCTCACGCTTGGGCAAGTGATGCAGGTTGGCGCTTACGGGCTCGCGACCATCGTGATCGGGCTGGCGTCGACCTATGCGTTCACCATGGCAGCGGGGCGATGGTTGGGCGTCGAGCCGGGACTGTCGCGGCTGATCGCGACCGGTACCGCGGTCTGTGGCGCCTCGGCTGTGCTCGCCGCCAATGCGGTCAAGCCGCAGAAGGACGAGGACGTCGCCTATGCCGTCGCGGGGGTGACGATGTTCGGCACCCTCGCGATGGTGCTGTTCCCGATGCTCGGCGGCGGGCTTGCGCCGCGGGACTATGGACTGTGGACAGGCGCCTCGATCCACGAAGTGGCGCAGGTCGTTGCGGCGAGCGCGCAGGGCGGAGCGGAGGCGGCCGCCTTCGCCACGATCGCCAAGCTGACACGCGTCGCGCTGCTTGCGCCGATGATCCTCCTGATGGCGGCCGGTAGCGGGGGATCGGGCCGGGCACCGTTTCCGTGGTTCGTCCTCGGTTTCCTGGCGATGGTCGCACTCGCCTCGTCGGGCCTCGTGCCGCACCAGATCACGCAGGCCTCGATCCCGTTGACGCAGGCGCTGTTGGCGGCCGGCCTGGCCGCGATGGGACTCCAGACCGACCTCGGGCAGATGAAGGCAAAGGGACTGCGCCCGCTGCTGCTCGGCGCGCTGGCATCGATCTTCATCGCAGCCATCACCTTGGCTCTGGTCTTGCTCGAGGCGACCCTCTAGCGTCATGACATGACGCTCGAACAACTCCGCATCTTCGTCGCCGTCGCCGAGCACGAGCATGTCACGCGCGCGGCCGAGGCTCTGAACCTGACGCAATCGGCCACCTCGGCGGCGGTTTCGGCGCTCGAGGTGCGTCACAGCACCCGGCTGTTCGACCGGGTCGGGCGCGGCATTCGGCTCACCGAGGCCGGGCGGGTCTTCCTGCCCGAGGCGCGCGCCGTGCTCGCCCGCGCCACCTCGGCGGAGAGGGTGCTGACGGACCTCGCCGGCCTCGGGCGCGGATCGCTGCGGATCGCCGCCAGCCAGACGCTCGCCGCCTACTGGCTGCCGCCGCTCGCCGTGCGCTTCCACGCGGCCTATCCGGGCATTGAACTGGAACTCCAGCCCGGCAATTCGGAGGCCGTCACCCGCGAGATCGAGGCGCTGCAGGCCGATCTCGGCTTCATCGAGGGAGGCGAGGCGACGGAAGGGCTGGTCGACGTACCGATCGGCGAGGACGAGCTGTTCTTCGTGGTCGCCGCCGAGCATCCGTGGGTCCGGACCGCACCGGGCCCCGAGGACCTTGCCCGCGGGCCCTGGATAATGCGCGAGAAGGGTTCGGGCACGCGGGAGCGGATGGATCAGGCTCTTGCCGAGATCGGCGTCGCCGCTCCGGGCAGGTGCCTCGAACTGCGTTCCAACGAGGCAGTCCGGGCAGCGGTGCTGGCGGGAGGCGGCGCTACGTTGCTCTCCAGGCTGGTGGTCGGCGCGGACTTGGACGCGGGGCGGCTGGCGCGCCTGCCGGGACCGCCTGCCGCGCGGCGGTTCCGCCTCTTGCGCCATCCCGAGCGGCATCTGACGGCGGCCGCGCGCGCCTTCCTGCGCCTCGCCCTGCCCGAAATCGATCCGAGCCTCGGCCAGCGCGGACCGGCGGCATAGGGCGCGCGGCAGGTTCGTTCACTGCACCAATGAGTGATGACCCCACGTCCGGCGAAACGCGCCCGAGCTCTGAAAAGCCCATGGTCGTGGGTCCAGATGAGAACGAGGGTGATGGCGGATGGGGCTTTCTTCCACACGCCTGCGGTGACGAGTCGCTCTTTAGAGCCTGCTTACGTCGATGGAAAAACGATCACCCAGAGTGCAGGCCGTCAATTCCGCGGCCGCGCACAGCCGTCCACGCGTGCGTCTAGACAGAATTTGCACAAAGCGCCTTGTCCCACAGGCAGGCGTCCTCGACGAAACATCAAAACACTAGCAATTTCTATTGGTTGTCAGCTGGTACGCCCAAGGGGAATCGAACCCCTGTTTGCGCCGTGAGAGGGCGCCGTCCTAACCGCTAGACGATGGGCGCGAACCGAACTGGGCCGGATATATTCCGGGTTTCGGCCAATTGCAACCGCCCGGCGGCAAATCCTCGGGCCTAGCGATGGGCGCGTCGCGGAAGGGGATGACACCGGACGTCGTCCGGCCCCAACGCTCTTCCGTCCGCGACCGTCTTCATACTAATGTCCAAATCCGAGGAGTAGGGTTCTATGGTCCCGCGCGGCTCGCCCCGGGAGCCAAGACCGGAACTGTCGTCCATGATCGCTCGAATGCTTGCCGCGCTGGCGCTTGCCGGCCTGACCACCACCGCCGGTGCCGCGGAAGGCCCCCAGTCCTTCCGCGCCGACTATTATGTGTCGATCCTTGGGCTGAACATCGCGCGCTCCTCCTTCGAGAGCACGATCGGCGCCCGCGCCTTCTCGGTTTCCGGCACGGTGGCCTCGAGCGGGATTGCCCGCATCTTCGATCAGACCGAAGGCACCGCCCAGGTGCGGGGCAATTTCGGCGACGGCGGCGCGCAGGGAAACCGGTTCCTGCTCGACTACGTCTCCGGCAACAAGAAGAAACGCACTGAGGTCGCCTTCTCCCGCGGCACGGTCACCCGGGCCGAGAACACGCCGGCGCGCAAGCCGGATCCCAAGGCGTGGGTTCCGGTGAAGAAGGCCGACCTCGTGTCGGTGGCAGACCCGCTGTCGGCCTCGCTGGTCAAGGCGTCCAGCCTGCGCGACGTCTGCGACCGGACGATCAAGGTCTTCGATGGCGAGATGCGCATGGACCTGAAGCTCTCCTATGTCGAAACGGGATCGACCGAGACGCGCGGCTATTCCGGCGAGACGGTGACCTGTCGGGCGCGGTTCGTGCCGATCGGCGGCTACAAGGGCGACCACAGGTCGATCGAGTTCCTGAAGAACAAGAGCAGGATCCTGATCTCCTTCGCCCCGCTTGGCACCACTGGCGTTTACGCGCCAATCAGGGTATCGGCGACGACGGAGATCGGGACCCTCGTCGTCAAGGCGCGGCGGTTCGAAGCAATCAGCCAGTAGACCGTCCCCGCGGACGGCGGGGGAGCGGAATTGGGCCGCGCGACACTCATTGGTTTTTCGGCCGTCGCCATGTGGGCGCTGCTGGCACTCCTGACCGACGCGTCGGGCGCCGTGCCGCCGTTCCTCCTGTCAGCGCTCGCCTTCTCGATCGGTGCCGCCATCGGCTTCGCAGCCCGCCTGGCGGGCCTGTCGGCGCCGGCGACCGAGCCGGTACCCGTCGCCGTCTGGGTGATCGGCATCGCCGGCCTGTTCGGCTACCATTTCTTCTATTTCACCGCGCTGCGCTCCGCGCCCGCCGTCGAGGCGAGCCTGATCGCCTATCTCTGGCCGCTGTTCATCGTCGTCGGCTCGGCGCTGATGCCGGGCGAGCGGCTCGGCTGGCACCATGTGGCAGGCGCGCTGCTCGGGCTCACCGGCACGGTTCTGATCGTCACCAAGGGCGGCGCGGTGGCCTTTGAGGCGCGCTATGCCTTTGGCTATGGCATGGCGCTGGTCTGCGCCTTCGTCTGGGCGGCCTATTCGCTCCTGTCGCGCCGCTTTCCGCAGGTGCCGACCTCGATCGTCACCTGGTTCTGCCTGGCGACGGCGATCCTGTCGGCGCTCTGCCACCTGGCGCTGGAAGAGACGGTCTGGCCGCAGGGCACCGGCCAGTGGCTCGCTGTCGTCGGCCTCGGCCTGATGCCGGTGGGTGCGGCCTTCTACGCCTGGGACTACGGCGTCAAGCACGGCAACATCCAGGTGCTGGGCGCGGCGAGTTATGCCGCGCCGCTGCTCTCGACGCTGGTGCTGATCGCGGGCGGGGCCGCGAAGGCCGAGCCGGCGATCCTCGCCGCCTGCGTGCTGATCACGGCGGGCGCGGCGCTGGCGGCGAAGAACATGCTGTTTTCGGCCAAGGATTCGACTGAAGGAGCGAAGGCATGATGCCCTTTCCCGGCGGCGTCGAGAACATCGCCAACGGAACGCTGATCTTCAGCGTGCTGCTCGCCGTCTTCTACGGCATGATCGTGCATCGGGCGCCGTCGCTGCGGCGCACGATCGTGAAGACCGGTTCGGTGGTGCTGCTCGCCGCGCTGGCGGCGATCGAGGGCGGCCCGGCGCTGCTCGTGGCGGCGCTGGCGTTGAGCGCGGTCGGCGACGCATGCCTGGCGCAGGACGGCGAAAAGGCCTTCCTCGCCGGACTGGCGAGCTTCCTTCTCGCCCACATCGCCTATGTCGCGCTGTTCTGGACGACGGGCGGCGGCATCGCCGAGATCGTCTCGCAACCCTCGCGCATCGTCATCGCGCTCATGCTGCTGGCGGCGGTCGGCCTGATCCTGTCGCGGCTGTGGCCGGCGATCGAGGCGGCGATGCGCCCGCCCGTCGCGCTCTACTGCGTCGCGATCCTGGCGATGGGGCTGTCGTCGCTGTCGGACCTCGGAGCGGCCGTGGTGGCGGGAGCGGTTCTGTTCATGGCGTCGGACGCGATTCTTGCCGCCGGGCGCTTCCTTGTACCGCATGACGATCCGCGCCAAAACTGGATGCGGCCGCTGGTCTGGCTGCTCTACTACACGTCCCAGCTGGTGCTGACGCTGAGCTTCATCGCCGGCTGATCACTGCTTCAGACGTCGCCATAGGCCGACAGGACTGTGTCGTAGCTGGCCTTCGCCTCGTTGCGCGAAGGCTGCGTCAGCGCCAGCACGGCGGAGGCGTCGGCCCGGGTAATGTTGGAGAGAAAGAACCTGAGCTGGTCGGCCTCGGCCTCGGGGCCGCTCGGCCGCTTCGCCTGCGGCCGGACCTGGCTCGCTTCGGGCGTCGGTGCCGCCTGCGACTGTCCACCGGTGCGCGCGACTCCGGCGCCATAGGCGTCGGATCTGATATTTCCAAGCATATGAGCCCCTCAGCACTTGCTATGCGAGGAGTTCTACCAGCGACGCTTTGAGGTTGCGTTGCAGCATGCCCGGACAATCGACTTAAACTGTAACGATCCGCGATCAGGGGGCGATCGCGGCGCGCACCAGCGCCCTGGCGTCCTCGCTCGCCCACTCGGCCGGGCCGTTCATGTTGGCGATCAGGCAGCCGTCGCGGTCGACCAGCAGCGTCACCGGCAGGCCGAGCGCCAGGCCGCGTTTCTTCAGCTCGTTGAACAGCGACAGCGTGTTCTCGCGATAATAGGCAAGGCTGGTGACGCCGGTCTCGGCGAGGAACTTCTTCGGCTTTATGTCGTCGCCGGTGTCGACATTGACCGCGACCACTTCGAAGCTGTCCGACCCCATCTCCTTCTGCAGCGTGTCCAGCGCGGGCATCTCGGCCCGGCAGGGCGCGCACCAGGTCGCCCAGAGGTTGACCAGGAGCACCTTGCCCGACATCGAACCGAACGTGGTCTTCTGGCCTGACGGATCGTTGAGCGAGAGGCTCGCCAGCGATTGCGGCGGGTTTGCCGCCAGCATCGCCGCGACTTCGCCCTTCGCGGCGGCCGCGACCGCGTTGGCGCGCTCGGCCTTCTGCGCGCACTGGGCGATGTCGGCTTCCGCGCCGGCCGGGCGCGTCAGCCCGGCAGGCTCCTCGGGCAGATTGTTGCCAGAGGGCACTCCGCTCACGTATACCGCCACCGCGCCGGTCGCCAGACCCGCGACGGCCGCAAGGAGGACCGGGCGAAGCCCCGGGAATCCGCTCTTCTTATCCGCCATCCGTTCTCGTCTCCGGAGCGCCGTAAACACCATGTCCGAGAAAAAGGCCAGCAATGAGATGTGGGGCGGGCGTTTCGCCTCAGGTCCAGCCGCGATCATGGAGGCCATCAACGCCTCGATCGGCTTCGACAGGAAGCTCTACGCGCAGGACATCGCCGGCTCGCTGGCGCACTCGGAAATGCTGGCGGAACAGGGCATCATCTCCAGGGCCGATCAAGCCAAGATCGCTCACGGGCTGAACACGATCCTGTCAGAAATCGAGGCCGGAACGTTCGTCTTCTCGACCAAGCTCGAGGACATCCACATGAACGTGGAATCGCGGCTTGCCGAGCTGATCGGGCCTGCGGCCGGACGGCTGCACACCGCCCGCTCGCGCAACGACCAGGTGGCGGTCGATTTCCGCCTGTGGACGAAGCGGGAGCTGACACGTACCGCTGAGGCGCTGAAGGGCCTGATCGCCGCTTTCCTCGACAAGGCCGAGGCGCATGCGGCCACCGTCATGCCGGGCTTCACCCACCTCCAGACGGCGCAGCCGGTGACCTTCGGCCATCACTGCATGGCCTATGTCGAGATGTTTGGGCGGGATCTCTCGCGCGTCCGAGACGCGATCGAGCGGCTGGATGAAAGCCCGCTCGGCGCAGCCGCGCTCGCCGGCACCGGCTTCCCGATCGACCGACATAAAACGGCCGCCGCCCTCGGCTTCCGCGAGCCGACGCGCAACTCGATCGACAGCGTGTCGGACCGCGACTACGCGCTGGAGTTCCTGTCGGTCGCGGCGATCTGCGCCACGCACCTGTCGCGGCTGGCGGAGGAGATCGTCATCTGGTCGACGCCGCAATTCGGCTTCGTGCGCCTGTCGGATTCCTATTCGACCGGCTCGTCCATCATGCCCCAGAAGAAGAACCCGGACGCGGCCGAACTGGTGCGCGCCAAGACCGGACGCATCAACGGTCATCTGGTCGGCCTCCTGACCGTTATGAAGGGCCTGCCGCTCGCCTATTCGAAGGACATGCAGGAAGACAAGGAAGCCGTCTTCGACGCCGCCGAAACGCTCGACCTGATGATCGCCGCGATGACCGGCATGGTCGGCGACATGACCATCAACACCGAGGCGATGAAGCGCGCCGCCGGCTCCGGCTTCTCGACCGCGACCGACCTCGCCGACTGGCTCGTTCGCGAGGCGGGCCTGCCCTTCCGCGAAGCGCACCACGTCACCGGCCGCGCCGTCGCCATGGCCGAGGCGCAGAAGAAGGGCTTGGAGAAGCTGTCGCTGGCCGACCTCCAGTCGCTGAACGCGGCGATCACCGAGGACGTGTTTTCGGTCCTGTCGGTGAATGCCTCGGTGAAGAGCCGGAAATCCTTCGGCGGAACCGCACCCGCCGAGGTCAAGCGCCAGATCAGATACTGGCGCAAGCGCTTGCCGAAGGCGTGAGGCTCAGGCGCGTCTGGGAGGGTGCAATTCGATCCAATCTCGGCTATGAGCATTCGACATCGCGACCGGACCCGCTTCATGACCGCTTCCCGCCTGATCCTCTCCACGGTGCTGATCCTCGCCGTTGCCGGCGTCTCCGCCTGCGGCCGGCGCGCCCCGCTCGACCGGCCGGTCGACGCGCAGTACGAGAAGGAGAAGGAGGCGGCGCGAGAGGCGGGCCGTCCGGCGCCCGCGAAACCGTCGACCGAGACGCCTGAGCGGCCGTTCATCCTCGACGGCCTGATCGACTGACCCTTTCGCCGGGACTTCTTCCGTGAACCATTTCGACTACCGCGACGGCGTCCTCCACGCCGAGGACGTGCCCCTGCCCGAGATCGCGGCGGTCGTCGGCACGCCGTTCTACTGCTATTCCACCGCCACGCTGACCCGGCATTTCCGGGTCTTCAGCCAGGCCTTTTCCGGCCTCGACGCGCTGGTCTGCTACGCCATGAAGGCAAATTCCAACCAGGCTGTCCTGAAGACGCTGGCAAAGCTCGGCGCGGGCGCCGACGTCGTCTCCGAGGGCGAGCTGCGCCGCGCGCTGGCCGCCGGCATTCCGCCGTCGAAGATCATGTTCTCGGGCGTCGGCAAGACCGCGCGCGAGATGGACTTCGCGCTGGCCGCCGGCATCCACTGCTTCAACGTCGAATCCGAACCCGAACTGGAACTGCTCTCGGCCCGCGCGGTCGCCGCCGGCAAGGTCGCGCCGGTGTCGGTGCGCATCAACCCCGATGTCGACGCGAAGACCCACCACAAGATCGCCACCGGCAAGGCCGAGAACAAGTTCGGCATCCCGTCGCTGCGCGCCCGCGACGTCTATGCCCGCGTTCGCGACCTGCCCGGCGTCCACGCGATCGGTATCGACATGCACATCGGCTCGCAGATCACCGACCTGCAGCCTTTCGACGACGCCTTCGCGCTTCTCGCGGAACTGGTCGGGGCTCTCCGCGCGGACGGCCACGACATCGCCCATGTCGATCTCGGCGGCGGTCTCGGCGTGCCCTACCGCTTCGACAACGACCCGCCGCCTTTGCCCGACGCCTATGCCGACATCGTGCGCAAGCGCATGACGAAGCTCGGCGTGAAGGTGATCTTCGAGCCGGGCCGGCTGATCGTCGCCAATGCCGGCATCCTCGTCTCCGAGGTCATCTACCTGAAGGAAGGCGACGCGAAGAATTTCCTCATCGTCGACGCGGCGATGAACGACCTGATCCGCCCGACCCTCTATGACGCCTTCCACGACATCCGCCCGGTGGTCGAAATGCCGGCCGATTCGCCGCGTCTCAACGTCGATATCGTCGGCCCGGTCTGCGAGACCGGCGACTATCTCGGCCACGACCGCAACCTGCCGCGCCTCGATCCCGGCGACCTGATCGCGGTGGGCACCGCGGGCGCCTATGGCGCCGTGCAGGCCAGCACCTACAACACCCGCCTTCTGGTGCCGGAAGTGCTCGTCGACGGCGATCGGTTCCACATCGTGCGGCCACGACCGAGCTACGACGAACTGATCGGCCTCGATTCGGTGCCGGACTGGTTGTAGCGCTGGGGACAGTTTACTTTTTCGCGCTCGCGCGAGCTCGGAGCAGCCGCGCCCTTTTTGGCGCGAAGAAAGTAAACTGTCCCCGATGCGTCCCTTCACGTTTTGGTGGGCCGCCTCGCCTTTGCCGTGTTTGCTGCTATCCTCATACATTGAGTCCGCGCAGCATCGCGCGGCTGCCCGGAGATGCGACGGCCGATGGCGGACATCGAGGCGCGAGTGCCCGAAGCGAATGCCGGCATGCTCGGCCGCCTTGCCCGCACGCGCATGTGGACGAAGGCGTCGATGGCGCTGGAGCGCGCCTGGCCGCTGGTCCTGCCGCTCATCATCGTCGCCAGCCTGTTCCTCAGCCTGGCCTGGTTCGGCCTGTTCCGTCTGATGCCCGACTGGCTGCGCATCGGCACCGCGTCCGCCTTCGCGCTCGCCGCGCTCGCCGCGCTCTATCCCCTGCGCTATTTCCGCTGGCCGCAACGCACCGCGATCGACCGCCGTATCGAGCGGGCCAACGAACTCGAGCACACGCCGGTCCTCGTCCAGGCCGACCGGCTGACCGGCGCGTCCGACAGTTTCGCCGAGGCACTCTGGCACGAGCATCAGAAACGGATGGCCGAAAAGCTCGGCCGCCTGTCGAGCGACCTGCCGCGTACCGGCGTGCCCGAACGCGATCCCTGGGGCCTGCGCGCGGTGGCGTTGCTCCTGCTGGTGACGGCTTTCGCCTTTTCGGCCGGACCCTTCGGCGGCCAGGTGGCCGACGCCTTCCGCGCCGCGCCGGGCGTCCCGCCGGTTCCGCCGCGCGTCGATGCCTGGGTCACGCCGCCGCCCTATACCGGCAAGCCGCCGATCTTCCTCACCGCGGACGCCAATCGCGAGACCGCCCTGTTCGATGCGCCGGAGGGCAGCGACCTGACGCTGCGCGTGACCGGCGGCAGCGGCCAGGAAACGCTCGTGTTTTCGCCGACGGAAGGCGAGGCCAGCGAGATCGCCCCGCAAGGAACTGCCGCTCCCGCTCAGGCGCAGAACACCGGCGTGCGGCAATTCTCGAGCAAGCTCGTCGCCGACGGCATGCTGGTGCTGAAGTCCGGCACGGATGAGATCGCCACCTGGGCGTTCCAGGTCGTTCCCGACACCTCTCCGGGCATTTCCTTCATCGGCGAACCCAAGCGGGCGGTGAACGGCACGCTCGAACTCGCCTACAGGATCCAGGACGACTACGGCGCCGTGTCGGGCAAGGCCGAGTTCGAAATGCTCGAACCGCAGGCGCCGGACGCCCGGCCGCTCTACGACGAGCCCGACATGCCGCTTTCGCTGCCCCGCAAGGCGGCGAAGGACGGAGCCGCCAAGACCAGCCGCGACCTGACGGAGCACGTCTGGGCGGGCGTTCCGGTCCGGGCGACGCTGACGGCGACCGACGCCGCCGGGCAGGTGGCAAGGAGCGAGGCGAAGGAGTTCCGCATGCCGGAGCGCCCCTTCACCAATCCGCTGGCGAAAGCCCTCGTAGAGCAGCGGCGTATCCTCGCGCTGGACGCGAACCGCAAGGACCGCGTGCTGGACCTGATGGAGGGCGTCACGCAGCGCCCCGAGGAGACGATCCTGAACCCCGTGCACTGGCTTGCCGTGTCGAGCGTCCAGTCGCGGCTGAAGCAGGCGCGCAGTGACGACGAGCTGCGTGGGGTCGTCGACTATCTCTGGCAGATCGCGCTCGCCGTCGAGGATGGCGATCTCACCGCCGCCGAGCGCCGCTTGCGCCAGGCACAGGAAGCGTTGAAGAACGCGCTCGAGAACAACGCCAGCGACGAGGAAATCGAAAAGCTGATGAACGAGCTGCGCGCGGCGATGCAGGACTTCCTGCGCGAATTCGCCGAGCGTGCCCAGCGCGATCCGAACATGGCGCAACAGATGCCGCAGAACAGCCAGCAACTGCGCCAGAGCGACCTCGAAAAGCTGATGGACCAGATCGAGGAACTGGCGAAATCGGGCGCGAAGGAGCAGGCGAAGGATCTGCTCTCGCAGTTGCAGGACATGATGAACAATCTGCAGGCCGGCCGCCAGCAGCAACAGCAACAGGGCCAAGGCCAGAGCGAGATGCGCCAGCAGATGGACAAGCTCGGCGAACTGATGCGGCGCCAGCAGGAAATGATGAACGAGACGCACCGGCTCGACCAGATGCAGCGCGGCCAGCGCCAGCGCGGCCAGGATCGCGGCGAGCAGCAGGGTCAGCAAGGCCAGCAGGGCGAACAGCAGCAGGGCCAGGGTGGCCAGATGACGCCCGAAGAGCTGGCGGAGGCGCTGCGGCAGATGCAGCAGGGCCAGGGTCAGCTGCGCGGCGACCTCGGCGAGATCATGAAGGGCCTCGAAGGCATGGGCATCCAGCCGGGCAAGGGCTTCGGCGAGGCAGGCGAAGCCATGGGCGAGGCCGGCAAGGCGCTGGGCGAGGCGCAGGGCGAGCAGGCGGTCGGCGAGCAGGGCCGCGCGCTGGAGGCGCTGCGCAAGGGTGCCCAGGACATGATGCAGCAGATGCAGCAGGCGATGCAGGGCGAACAGGGAGGCAGCGAGGAAGGCGGCCGCCAGCAGAGCGCCGACCGCGATCCGCTCGGCCGGCCGCGCGCCACCACCGGCCCGGATTTCGGCGACACGGTCAAGGTGCCCGACGAGATCGACGTGCAGCGCGCCCGCGAAATCCTGGAAGCGATCCGCAAGCGGCTCGGCAATGCGCTCAGCCCCGAGATCGAGCGCGACTACCTCGAACGCCTGCTGCAGATGCGGTAGCGTTCCCGGCGGGCCTGACGATTTAAAGGTCCGCATTCCCAATCGCGCCCCCTGTCGGGCCGAGCTACGGTCGCTGATCGGCTCCGGTCGTCTACGACGACCTTCAAGGCATCCGCGGTGTTCCCGCGTTCTGGCCCAAATGCTCTTTCGATCAGGCCCTGGCGAGCGCCAGGTTCCTCGCGACCACGTCGCGCAGCGAAGCCAGGGTGAAGGGCTTGAGCAGCACGTCTTTCACCACCCCGTCGAGTTCGGCCGCGCGCTCGCGCTGATCGGCATAGCCCGTCACCAGCATGATGCGGATGCCCGGGAAGCGGGTGGCCGCCTGGCGCGACATCTCGATCCCGTCCATGGCCGGCATGCGGATGTCCGACACGACGAGATCGTAGTCGCCGCCGGCCTGCACGATTCGCGCCAGCCCTTCCTCGCCGTCGCAGGCCACGTCGACCCGATGGCCTTCGCGCTGCAGCGCCCGGGCCGCGAGCTGGCGCACAGATTCGTCGTCTTCGACCACCAGAAGCCTTGCCATCACGCGTCTCCCTTGACGATGCCGACGAATGGCAGTTCGCGGAACGCGTGCGCCACGTCCATGCCGTAGCCGACGACGAAATGATCGGGGCAGTCGAAGCCGACATAGTCCGCGTCGAGCTGGATCTGCCGGCGCATCCGCTTGTCCAGCAGCACGGCGATGGAACAGCTTCTGGCGCCGCGGCTGAGCATCAGGTTGCGCGCGAAGGAAAGCGTCTTGCCCGATTCGAGGATGTCGTCGATCAACAGGACGTCGCGCCCGGCGACGTCGTTGTCGATGTCGCGCAGGACGCGCACTTCGCCGCTTGTCTTGCCGGCGCCGTAGCTCGAGATGAAGATGAACTCGACCTCCGGCGACAGTCCCACATCGTGCATCGCGCGGATGAGGTCGGCGGCGAAGATGAAGGATCCCTTGAGCACCGAGATGACCAGCAGGTCGTTGTACTCGTGGGCCGCGATGTCCTTGGCGAGTTCGAGATTGCGCCGCGCGATCGTCGACGCGCCGAACAGGACCTCGATATCCTTGTCTCGAACGATCGGCATCAGTCCCGTCCTTTCCTGTCGATCGTCACCGTGACCGTACGAACGCCCGATTCCGGCGCATCGAGGCGGCTGGAGAAGCGCCGCGCTTCGCCCGAGCCCATGCGCCCGGCGCCGGTCGCCAGCCTGTAGCGTGTCACCAGTCCGTCTCCTGCCGTCACGTCGATCATCAGATCCGGCGAAACGATGCCGCCGCCCGCAGTGTTGCGCACTTCGCCGTCGATGAACAGGCGCGGACCCGTCGCGGTGTTGGCGACCCGCGAGGCCAGGCCCGCGATCCGGATCGTTTCCGCCTCGCCCCGCAGGACGGGCAGGTGGCGTGAGAGAGTGTGTCCGCCGGACATCCAGAAGGCGGCGATGGCCGCGGCCAGACCCGCCGCCCAGAAGCCGATCCCGGCGCGGCGGGAGACATCGCCGGGCTCGGCGGCGTGCTTGAGAAGATCCATCCCGGTCAGCGGCAGCGCCGGCCTGACGATCGGAATCTCGGCGACCGTCGTGGCGGATGCCGACGATGCGGCCCGGCCGCGCGGCAGGGTGACGAACTCGGCGTCCACCACGTCGGCGGCCGCGGCCTGAGGCTGGGTCCCGCGCGGCAGATCGCCAGCCATGATTTCGCCGGAGAGCGGCGGCATATCAGTTGGGTCGCCCATTCGGCGCAGCCATCCTCTTCCGTTCTTCCGATCCGGACGCTCCATCCGGGTTAGCTCCAAATGGTTAATGCTTCGCAACCATTCGGCTTCACGGGAGGAAATTTAACTCCGCATTAACCATGCGGGACGAATGGTCGGAGTGATTGCTTCGCCGCAGTGTTGTCCGGGAACGAGCCTTGATCCGTTTCGAGAATGTCGGCCTGCGCTATGGAATGGGACCGGAGATCCTCCGCGACATCTCGTTCCATATCCCGCCGAAATCCTTCCAGTTCCTCAGCGGCCCGTCCGGCGCCGGGAAGACCACCTTGCTGCGCTTGCTGTTCATGTCACTGAAGCCCACGCGCGGCCTGATTACGGTGTTCGGCAAGGACCGCGCGCGCATCGCCCAGCGTGATCTGCCGGCGCTCAGGCGGCGGATCGGCGTGGTGTTCCAGGATTTCCGCCTGCTCGACCACATGACGACCTACGAAAACGTCGCCCTGCCCCTGCGCGTGCGCGGCAAGGAGGAAAGCACCTACCGAAGCGATGTGATCGAGCTGCTCAAATGGGTCGGGCTCGGCGAGCGGATGCACGTGCTGCCGCCGGTACTCTCGGGCGGCGAGAAGCAGCGCGCGGCGATCGCGCGCGCCCTGATCGAGCAGCCGCAGATCCTGCTCGCCGACGAGCCGACCGGCAATGTCGATCCGCCGCTCGCCCGCCGGCTGCTGCGTCTCTTCATCGAGCTCAATCGTTCGGGAACGGCCGTCGTCATCGCCACCCACGATCTCGGACTGATGGAGCAGGTGGACGCCCGCCGCATGATCCTCGCCAACGGACGGCTGGACATCCATGACTGAGCCCATCGCCGCCAAGTCCGCCCAGGCGCGCACCGAGGCCGTGCCGCGCAAGATGCAGCCGATCGTCCCGGCGCAGACCGTGTCCGGCAATGCGCTGGTGATCGTCATCGCGATCATGACCTTTCTCTCCTGCCTGACGCTCGGCGCGGTCACGCTGGTCCGCGACACGGCCAGCATGTGGCAGAGTCAGATCTCGCGCGAGGCGACGATCCAGATCAAGCCGGCCGACGGCCTTGACATGGAGGCCGCGCTTGCGGCCGTGCAGCAGATTGTCGCCGACTTCCCCGGGGTGAAGGGTGCCCGAATCGTCGATCGCGAGGCGACCGCCCGGCTGCTCTCGCCGTGGCTCGGCGAAGACGTGAACCTCGACGAGCTGCCGGTGCCGCGGCTGGTGATCGTGACCATCGACGAGACATCGCCGCCTGATTTCGTCGCGATTCGCGCGGCCCTTGCGAAGGACGTGTCGGGCGCCAAGCTCGACGATCACCGGACCTGGATCGACCGCCTCGTGTCGATGGCGCGGACCACGGTCGCCATTGGCATCGCCACGCTCGGCCTGATCCTCGCCGCGACTGTTCTCACCGTCGTCTTCGCCACGCGCGGCGCCATGGCCGGCAACGGCCAGATCATCGAGGTGCTGCATTTCGTCGGCGCCGAATCGAGCTTCATCGCGACGGAGTTCCGACGCCATTTCCTTTTGACCGGAGCCAAGGGGGCGGCCGCGGGCGGGCTCGCGGCGGTGGCCGTCTTCATCGTCTTCGGCTGGTGGTCTTCGCGCAACATGGCGACGCCGGAGGCTGACCAGGCGGCCGCGCTTTTCGGCAATTTCGCCATTGGCGTAGCGGGCTATATCGGCGTCGCCTTGATCGTCGGGCTGATCGCGATCCTCACCGCGGCCACGTCCCACATTACCGTCGTCTCCTATCTTCACGACATTGATATGCCAGGACACGGCGATGTCTGACGCCTTTCACGAAAGGCGACGCGGAACCGCTTGCCTCGCGTTCCGTTCCTTAACGTCATACCGGCTCCACACTGTTCAAGGGACCGTTTCGGGATTAACCATGTGAACGCAATGACGGGGCAAGTCGATCAGGACCCGCTCGGCGCGGCGACGAGGTTCGCGCGGCGCGGTCCATGGCAAACTGCGCGCTGGCTGATAGCCGGCGTTTTTGGCGCGTGCCTGCTGTTCCTCGCCGGATTCGCGATCTTCGCCAGCCATATTGGCGGTCTCACCGCGCCGAAGCAGGTGCGCCAGGCGGATGCCATCATCGTCGTGACCGGTGGACAATCGCGCATCGATGTCGCCGTCGACCTGCTGCGAACCGGAAAAGGCAAGCGTCTCTTGATCAGCGGCGTCAACCCGATGGCGAAACGCGAGGACCTGCGCGCCGCGACCGGAGGCGACCGCAACCTGTTCGCCTGCTGCGTCGACATCGACCATGCCGCGCTCGACACGATCGGCAATGCCGCGGAAAGCGCCAAATGGGTTCGCGGCCACGCCTATGACAGCGTCATCCTCGTCACCAACAACTACCATATCCCGCGCACGATGCTGGAGATGCGCCGCCTGCTCGACCACGAGGACCTTCAGCCCTATCCGGTCGTCAACTCGCGCCTCGACGGCGGCGGCTGGCTGAGAAAGCCCGAAGCAATCCGCGTTCTCTTCACCGAGTACACCAAGTATCTCGCCGCGCTTGCCCGCGTGCCGTTTTCCCATCCCGCCGGGCAGGATAACATCGAAGTAGTCAACGCCCGCGGCTTGAACTGAACCCGTCCGCCGTTGCGTTTTCCGCCGGCTGGTGTAACCACAGGCCTCTCCTTCCTGGCGGGGCCTATGGTCGTCATCCGTTCACTGGTGTTCAATTTCGCGTTCTATCTGAGCCTCATCGTTCAGATGCTCGTCTTCACACCGTTCTACTTCCTCGCGCCGCGGCGTCTCGCCTGGTTCGTGCCGAAATTCTGGTCGCGCTCGAGCCTGTGGCTGCAGAAATGGCTCGCCGGCACCGACGCCGACATCACCGGCATGGAGAACCTGCCCGAGGGTCCCTTCATCCTCGCCCCCAAGCACCAGTCCTTCTGGGATGCGATCGCCTTCTTCCCCTATCTCGAGGACCCGCTCTACATCCTCAAGCGCGAGCTGATGTGGATCCCGTTCTTCGGCTGGTACGTTGCCAAGATGCGGATGATCCCGGTCGATCGCGGCAAACGGTCGATCGCGCTGAAAGCCGTCATCTCGGCCACCAACAAGGAAATGTCGCGCAACCCGCGCCAGCTGATCATCTATCCCGAAGGCACACGCCGGGCGGCGGGCGACGTGCCGGATTACAAATACGGCATCGTCGAGCTCTATTCCGGGCTCAATGTCCCGGTGGTTCCTGTCGCCCACATGGCTGGCCTCTACTGGCCGCGGCGCAAGTTCCTGCGCTTCCCCGGCACCATCAAGGCGCGCTTCCTGCCTCCGATTCCGGCCGGCCTGCCCAAGGAAGAGTTCCGCGAACGCCTGATCCGCGAAACCGAAGCCGCCTGCGACGCGATCCTGATAGAGATCGCGACCGGCCCGAACCCGCCGCCCATGCCGCCGACCGCCCAGCGCCGGCTGAAGGAACTCGGCGTCGCGGTGCCCGCTCAACCCTGAGGCGACGCCAGCCTCTCGGCCACCGCATCCAGCCAGTGGTCGCGGATGCCCAGCGCCTTGAGATGGGCGACGGTGTTGAGGACATATTCCTCGTTGGCGCCTGAAACGCCGACCGCGCCGGACACGCGCCGCGCCGCCTCCTCGACGTCGAGCGCGCCGGCATATTGCGCGTGCGACCGGTCGACGACATAGGTGAGCGCAGGCACGGTCTGCCCGCCGTCCAGCCGGATCGGCAATCTGCGTTCCAGATAGACGAGGGTGACGAGTTCGCGCTCGCGCAGATATCCGACGACCTCGTCGCGCAGCTCGTCCGGCACGCGGAAGGCGAGGCCGAGGCAAGAGCCGCCGCGATCGAGCCCGAGCACCAGGCCGGGCCGCTCGCGCGTGCCGCGATGCACGTGCGAGGTCACGCACAGCGCGCGGCGATAGCCATGCAGCCGCGCGCGGCGCGTCTCGACATGCGCAAACCCCGGCCGCCACATCAGCGAGCCGTAGCCAAAAACCCAAAAATCGCCCATATCGCCTGACCGGATCGTTTCACGGCGCAATTCCGTTAGTGACCACCGGCTTAGGAATCCGACCCGATGACGTCAAGCGACCAGAACGGAAACAGGGCTCCCGCCCCGCGGCGCGGCATGAGCCGCCGCTTCGCCTGGCTCGCCTTCGCCATCATCGCCGCGATCGGGCTCTACACCGCCGGCTGGTTCTATTTCGCCGACAGGCTGGAGACGGCCGTCGCGCAGGCGATCGGCAAGGCCCGCGATCGCGGCGCGGAAGCCGACTGCACCAGGGCGCAGGCACGTGGCTATCCCTTCCGGATCGGCCTGTTCTGCGACGGCGTCGCCTATTCCGATCGCAAGGTCGGGGTCTCGCTCTCAGGCACCGGCCTGCGCAGCGCAGCCCAGATCTACCAGCCGAGCCGCATCGTCGGCGAGCTCGACCGGCTCTCCATCGACCTCGCCCGGGCCGGTGTCGCCATCGACATGTCGGATCTGCGCTATTCGACCCGGCTCGCCAGCCCGCTGCCCGATCTGGTTTCGGTCGCCGGAAGCGGACTTCTGGCCGCCGAGCTGTCGGGAACGAAACTGGCCGCCGCTTCGGCCGCCCAGGCGCACATGCGCCCGCGCGGCCACGATCTCGACCTCGCGGGCAGCGTGTCGCAGCTGCGTCTGGAGCCGCGGACCGGCGCCCCGCCCGATCTGCCCGCCCTGGACGGCGCGTGGGATGTTACGCTGAAGCAAGGCGTTGCGCTCCTGCGGACGGGCGCCGACAGCCTGCGCGGAATATCGACTGACATCCGCAACGTGACCGTCACGTCCGGCACCGCCGGCGTCAGTGTCTCCGGTCCTTTCGCGATCGACCAGGCGGGGCTCGTCGACGCGACGCTGACAATCGCAATCACCGACCCCTCCACGCTCATCTCCATCCTGCGGCGCGCATTTCCTGACATGCGTCCCCAGCTCGGCCAGGCTGAAGCTCTGCTGACCGCAATGGGCGACACTCCGCAACTGCCGCTCTCGATTTCGCAGGGCGAGATGCGGATGGGCTTCTTCACGGTAGGCCGGATTCCGCCGCTCGATTGACCCTTACGACGGTTGCTCGATCACCCCGCAGGCGACGCGGTTGCCGGCATGGCCGGCCGGCGCCGAAGCATAGTCGTCGGGGTCGGCATGCAGCACCACTGAGGATCCGTCAGCGTCCATCAGCGGATTGGTGCCGCCCTCGCCGAGCGACAGCCGGTCGGTGAAGAATTCGGCCTTCAGCACGCCGTTCTCGCCGACATGGACATTGGGCAGGTCGCCCGCATGCGGTCCGTTCTCGCTGTTGATGCCGTGTTCCTTGCCGCCGGCATAATGCCCGCCCGCACTCTCGAACCCGCCCGCGGCGTCGCAGGCCCCCTTTTCGTGGATGTGCAGCCCATGCGAGCCGGGCGCGAGGTTCGTCATCTCGACGATGATGTGCAGCATGCCGGACTTGGTCTGGTTGAAGGTGACGGTTCCGTTGTCCGCGCCGTCCGCGCCGGTCACCTTCGCCGTGGCGGAGATCTCCTGGGCGATGGCGGGACCGCAAAGCAGTATGGCCGCCGTCGCGGCGATAAGTATCCGTTGCATGCGCTGCTCCTTGCGATGTCTAGGAGGTGCAACGAATGGAGACGGGAAAGGTTCGCCTGCCGATGCAGCAACGAAAAAGGCCGGGCGTTGGACCCGGCCTTGGAATACGCCTTGCTCGAAGTTCAGACCGCGTCGTGCAGCGTCGCGAGGTGGTTCAGGAACTCCTCGGCCTTGGTGCGGTCCTCGTCGGTCTTGGCGTCGGCGAGGTCGTCCTTGGCGTCCTGGATGCGCTGGGCGAGGTCGGCCTTGTTGATATCGGCGACGGGCACGGCCGATTCGGCAAGCAGGGTGCAGCCTTCCGGCAGGATGTCGGCGAAGCCGCCGAACACCACGTAGCGCTGCTCGGCGCCCGAAACCGGCTTCACGGTGACGACGCCGGGCTTGACAGTAGCCATCACCGGGGCGTGGTTGGCCATGACTGTCATCTCGCCTTCGGTCCCGGGGATGATCACCGACTCCACGAGCTCGGAGACCAGGAGCCGCTCCGGAGAAACGAGGTCGAACTTGAACGCTTCAGCCATATCGGTCAGCCTATCCGGTCCAGATGCTCAATTGTCGAACGTGATCGCGGTGAAGGCCGGGAATTCGCCCATCACGTTTCCGTCCGCGTCGGTCTGCTCGCCCATCTCGATCGTCACCGTGACGGCCCGTCCGACGAAATCGGCCGGCATCTCGGCATTCTCGTTCCATGCCTCGCACTCGGGCGCCGCGCAGAGACCGGTCAGATCCTCGCCGTCTTCGGTGCGGATCGTCAGGTAGCAGTTGTCGCCGCATTCGTAGAGGCCGATCCTGCCCGACACGACATCGGTGTCCATGCTCGCCCACACAGGGGCAGGGACACCTAGCGTGACGATGAGCGCTGCAACATGCGGCGCCCATCCGAAGAGCAGGCCGGGCTTCATGCGACCCCTTACGCTGCTTCCGCCGCCAGCTTCTGCGCCTTGGCGATCGCCATCTCGATCGAGCCGACCATGTAGAAGGCGGCTTCCGGCAGGTGATCGTATTCGCCGTTCACGAGACCCTTGAACGAGCGGATCGTGTCCTCCAGCGGAACGAGCTGGCCCGGCGAACCGGTGAACACCTCGGCGACGAAGAACGGCTGCGACAGGAAGCGCTCGATCTTGCGGGCGCGGGCGACCGTGATCTTGTCCTCTTCCGAAAGCTCGTCCATGCCCAGGATGGCGATGATGTCCTGCAGCGACTTGTAGCGCTGCAAGGTCGACTGCACGGCGCGCGCGACCTGGTAGTGCTCTTCGCCGACGATCAGCGGATCGAGCATGCGCGAGGTCGAGTCGAGCGGGTCCACCGCCGGATAGATGCCCTTTTCCGCGATCGAGCGGTTGAGCGTCGTGGTCGCGTCCAGGTGGGCGAACGATGTCGCCGGCGCCGGGTCGGTCAGGTCGTCGGCGGGCACATAGATCGCCTGCACGGAGGTGATCGAGCCCTTGTTGGTGGTGGTGATGCGCTCCTGCATCGTGCCCATGTCGGTGGCCAGCGTCGGCTGGTAGCCCACCGCGGACGGGATGCGGCCGAGCAGCGCGGACACTTCGGAACCGGCCTGCGTGAAGCGGAAGATGTTGTCGACGAAGAACAGCACGTCCTGGCCCTGGTCGCGGAAATGCTCGGCGATCGTCAGGCCCGACAGCGCGACGCGGGCGCGCGCACCCGGCGGCTCGTTCATCTGGCCGAACACCAGCGCGCACTTCGAGCCCTCGGTCGAACCGTTGTTCTCGTGCGGGTCCTTGTTCACGCCCGACTCGATCATCTCGTGATAGAGGTCGTTGCCCTCGCGCGTGCGCTCGCCGACGCCGGCGAACACCGAATAGCCGCCGTGGGCCTTGGCGATGTTGTTGATCAGTTCCTGGATCAGCACGGTCTTGCCGACGCCGGCGCCGCCGAACAGGCCGATCTTGCCGCCGCGGGCGTAAGGCGCCAAGAGGTCGACGACCTTGATGCCGGTGACGAGGATCTGCGCTTCCGTCGACTGGTCGACATAGGCCGGCGCTTCCTGGTGGATGGCGCGGCGGGCCTTGGTGCGGACCGGGCCTGCTTCGTCGACCGGCTCGCCGATGACGTTCAGGATGCGACCGAGCGTCTCGTCGCCGACCGGCATCATGATCGGGGAGCCGGTGTCGGCGACCGGCTGGCCGCGTACGAGGCCTTCGGACGAGTCCATCGCGATGCAGCGGACGGTGTTTTCGCCCAGGTGCTGCGCCACTTCGAGGATGAGGCGGTTGCCGCCGTTCATGGTCTCGAGCGCGTTCAGGATCGGCGGCAGCGCGCCTTCGAAGGACACGTCGATGACGGCGCCGATGACCTGCGCGATCTTGCCCATCGCCTTGTTGCCCGACATCGTGCCGGTCGACGACGTTACGGTCGCGACGGACGAGGTCTGCGCCTTGGCGGGAGCAGCCTTTGCTGCGGCCGCCTTGGGAGCGGCCTTCGGAGCGGCGGCCTTCGCGGGCGCCTTGGCGGCTGCGGGAGCCTTGGGAGTTGCGGCTTTAGCCATCGTGATGACCCTTCTCTTCGATCCGGTTGCCCACATGCGCCCGGTTGCCCGGGCGATGCGGCTAGAGCGCCTCGGCGCCCGAAATGATTTCGATCAGTTCCTTGGTGATCTGCGCCTGCCGCTGACGGTTGTAGGTGATCGTCAGCTTGTTGATCATGTCGCCGGCGTTGCGCGTCGCATTGTCCATCGCGCTCATCTTCGCGCCCATCTCGCCGGCCGCGTTCTCGAGCAGCGCGCGGAAGATCTGCACCTTGATGTTGCGCGGGATCAGGTCGGCGAGGATTTCGCCCGGCTCCGGCTCATATTCGTAGACCGCGGAATTGGCAGCGGCCTTCTCGGTCGACGCCGGAGGCGCGGCCGGGATGATCTGCTGCGCAGTCGGGACCTGGCTGATCACCGACTTGAACTCCGAGTAGAACAGCGTGCAGACGTCGAAGCCGCCCTGGTTGAACAGGGTGACGACCTTCTTCGCGATCATGTCGGCATGGACGAAGCCGACCTGCTTGGCGTCGCGCAGTTCGATCCGGTCGATGATCAGCGACGCATATTCGCGGCGCAGGATGTCATTGCCCTTCTTGCCGACGGTGATGATCTTCACCGTCTTGCCGGCGGCCAGCAACCTGCGGATATGCTCGCGCGCGAAACGCGCGATCTGGCTGTTGAAGCCGCCGCACAGGCCGCGCTCGGCGGTCGCCACGACCAGCAGGTGCGTGTCGTCCTTGCCCGTGCCGGTCATCAGGGCCGGCGCATCGCCGCCCGAGACGGCGCCGGCGATGTTGGCCAGTACCGCACCCATGCGCTGCGAGTAAGGACGCGCCGCTTCGGCAGCCTCCTGCGCGCGACGCAGCTTCGCCGCGGCGACCATCTGCATCGCCTTGGTGATCTTCTGCGTCGCCTTGACCGAGGCGATCCGGTTCCGGAGATCTTTCAGGGAAGCCATGCGGCGCTACCGTTTCAGGCGAAGGTCTTGGCGAACGCGTCGATGCCCGCCTTGAGCTTCTCGCGGGTCCCGTCGGAGATCTGCTTCTCCGTGCGGATGGCGTCGAGCACTTCCTTGCCCTCGGAACGCATGTAGCCGAGCAGGCCCTGTTCGAACGGTCCGACGCGGTTGAGCGGCAGCTTGTCGAGGTAGCCGTTAACGCCGGCGAAGATCACCGCGACCTGCTCTTCCGTCTTCAGCGGCGAAAACTGCGGCTGCTTCAGAAGTTCCGTCAGGCGTGCGCCGCGGTTGAGCAGGCGCTGCGTCGATGCATCGAGGTCGGAGCCGAACTGTGCGAAGGCGGCCATCTCGCGATACTGGGCAAGCTCGCCCTTGATCGAGCCGGCGACCTGCTTCATCGCCTTGATCTGCGCGGCGGAGCCGACGCGCGACACCGAGAGACCGACGTTCACCGCCGGGCGGATGCCCTGGAAGAACAGGTTGGTCTCGAGGAAGATCTGGCCGTCGGTGATCGAGATCACGTTCGTCGGAATGTAGGCCGACACGTCGTTGGCCTGCGTCTCGATGACCGGCAGTGCGGTCAGCGAACCGGCGCCGTTGTCGTCGTTCAGCTTGGCGGCGCGCTCGAGCAGGCGCGAATGCAGGAAGAACACGTCGCCCGGATAGGCTTCGCGGCCTGGCGGGCGGCGCAGCAGAAGCGACATCTGGCGGTAGGCGACGGCCTGCTTGGACAGGTCGTCATAGCCGATCAGCGCGTGCATGCCGTTGTCGCGGAAATACTCGCCCATGGCACAGCCCGCGAACGGGGCGATGAACTGCATCGGCGCCGGGTCGGACGCGGTGGCGGCGATGATAATCGAATATTCGAGCGCGCCGCGCTCTTCGAGCACCTTCACGAACTGCGCGACGGTCGAGCGCTTCTGACCGACGGCGACGTAGACGCAGTAGAGCTTCTCCTTGTCGGGTCCCGACGTGTGGATCGCCTTCTGATTCAGGATCGTGTCGAGGATGATGGCGGTCTTGCCGGTCTGGCGGTCGCCGATGACCAGTTCGCGCTGGCCGCGGCCGACCGGGATCAGCGCGTCGATGGCCTTGAGGCCGGTCGACATCGGCTCGTGCACCGACTTGCGCGGAATGATGCCGGGCGCCTTGACGTCGACGCGGCGGCGCTCTGCCGCGACGATCGGGCCTTTGCCGTCGATCGGGTTGCCGAGCGCGTCGACGACGCGGCCGAGCAGGCCCGGGCCGACCGGCACGTCGACGATCGCGCCGGTACGCTTGACGGTGTCGCCTTCCTTGATGTCGCGGTCGGCGCCGAAGATGACGACGCCGACATTGTCGGTCTCGAGGTTGAGCGCCATGCCGCGGATGCCGCCGGGGAATTCGACCATCTCGCCGGCCTGGACATTGTCCAGACCGTAGACGCGGGCGATACCGTCACCGACCGACAGAACCTGACCGACCTCCGAAACTTCGGCTTCCTTGCCGAAATTCTTGATCTGGCCCTTGAGAATTGCGGAAATTTCCGCGGCGCGGATGTCCATCAGCCGACCTCTTTAAGTGCGAGCTTGAGCGAATTGAGTCTGGTGCGCAGCGAGGTGTCGATCTGGCGCGAGCCGATCTTGACCACCATGCCGCCGAGAAGGGAGGGATCGACCGTCAGGGACATCGTGACATCCTTGCCGGCGACGGCCTTGAGCGCCGTCCTGAGTTCGGCCTGCTGGGCGGCCGTGAGCGAATGGGCGGAGGTCACCTCGGCCGCCACTTCGCCGCGATGCTCCGCTGCGATCTCGCGGAAGGCGCGGATCATTCCGGGCACCGCGAACAGGCGACGGTTCTGCGCCACGACGCGCAGGAAATTGCCCGTCAGCGCCGAGAAGCCGGCCTTCTTTGCGATCGCGGAAATGGCGTTGAACTGTTCGTCGGAAGAGAACACCGGGCTCTCGACGAGGCGCTTCAGGTCGGCACTGCCGGCGAGCATCGTCTCGAAGCTCGCGAGATCCTTCTCGACCGCTGCGATAGCCTTAGTCTCGGCCGCGAGCTCGAACAGCGAGCCCGCATATCTTTCCGCAACGCCGGAGATGGTCGAACCAGACTTTGCCACAGATCGTCTTTTCTCTAGCCTGAGAGGCGCAAGGATTGTCCGCTGGAGTATGACACTCTGGCTAAATCATTGGCCTTGTTGATTTTTTCAACCCGGAAGCGTGGCCTTGCCGCATCCCCCGGCCAAAAGTCGATTGCCGTCTAGCACAGGCATTCCGGAGTCGCAACACGCCGTGGCGCGTGGTTTTGCGGCAGTTTTGTCGCAGATGCCCCTACATCTGCGGAGGCTCAGGGAACGAGCCCGAACGCGAAGGCGAGCGGCAGCGCGGCGAGCACGATCTCGACTGCCACGGAAACCCAGTTGTAGAGGGTGCTTCCCCTGTCGGACATCATCGAGACGATGCGCCCGAACGCGGTCAGCGCCCAGGACACGCCGAGCGCGATGTAGAGCATCGGCTGTGCGAAAAGGATACAGCAGAGACCGAGACCGAGATAGAAGCCCGACATCGTCGCGCGCGCTTCCGCCAACGCTTCGGGATGTTCCGGCGTCGTCTGCAGACGCAGCAGGCGCAACGACAGGCCGGGCGCGAAAAACAGGATCAGCCCGAACAGAACCGTGATAACCGCCGACGACCAGGCCAGCCACTCGCCTTGGCTGAACGGCCAGGGAAATGCGAATTCCATCGTGATTCTCCGCCGGTCAATCCATCCACTGTCTCTTCAGATACTCTTCGAACATGGGAACCGCAAAGGCTATGTCGCCATGCGCAAGGTCGTGTTTCGCGCCTTTGCAGAAGGTGCGCGACGAGGCCGGTGTCGCGCAATACCGTCCTCGGTGCGCACGCGTCCCCTGCGGCGCCGATTCCGATCAGCCGGGCAACCTTTCCCGATAGACGCCAATATCGGCTTCGACACCAAGCCGGTTCACTGTCGCGCGCCGGTCAAAGCCGATCTCTTCGTGGAAACGTGCGATGGCCTCGGCTGCCGCCTGATAACTGCGATGATCCGCCCATTCGACGAGGGTGACAATGTTGAACTCGCCAGGCCCTGATATCTGTTCAAGAACCATGTCGCGGACGAAGCCGTCCTGTCTCTGGAGGATTTCGTGGGTGCGCCCGACCAGGGCTGCGAACTCGCCGAGCGATGCGGTTGGAACGACGAACTTGTCGATACGGTAAAGCGCGGCTTGGGGGGCGGCCAGGGACATCGGTCTTCTCCTGATTGACAACATGTTGACAATTAGGAGAATGACAACATGTTGTCAATATGATACTCGCACTGCATGAGAATCCTACCGACCCCACGGGGACTGGCCGCCGGAACGCTGATCTACGAGGTGCTGCGCCTCCACGGCCGGCTCATCGCCGCCGGCGACGGCCTGATGGCCGACCTCGGCCTTACCAGCGCCCGCTGGCAGGTCCTGGGCACCCTGGCAGCGAGCCGCGCTCCGCTGACTGCCTCTGAGTTGGCCCGCATTCTGGGCCAGTCGCGCCAGTCCATTCAGCGGCTTGTCAACGAAATGAGCCGCGAAGGCATCGTCGGATACGAGCCCAATCCGGATCACAAGCGCTCGCCGTTCGTTGTCCCGACCGAGAATGGCAAGAGCCTCCACGCAAAGGTCGAGGAAAGGCGCGTTCCGTGGACCGAAGGGATCGCCGAGAAGCTTGAGGGAGTGAACACGGTCGAGGCTGCGCGCGCCCTGTCGGCCCTGCGGCGGCTTTTGGAGCGACATCAGGGCTGAAACTGGCGCATTCACAGAAAACTCTGCGGGTCGATATCCACCTGCACCCTCACACTTCCGCGCACCTTCGGCCCCTCGGCGAGCATTCTGCGCACGAAGCCCTGCAGGTGCGACTTCCGTTCGCCCTGCACCAGCAACCTGAAGCGATGGCGTCCCCCGACGAGCGACAGCGGCGCCTCCGCCGGGCCCAGCACGTGGATATCGGTGGCCTCGGGCGCGGCGCGGCGCAGGCCGCGCGCATGGCTCTCGGCCTCCGCGCGCGTCGCCGCGCTGACGATGATGCCTGCGAGCCGGCCGAAGGGCGGCAGCCCGGCCCGCTCGCGCTCGGCGATCTCGCGTTCGTAGAAGCTCTCCGCGTCGCCCGAGACGATCGCGCGCATCACCGGATGGTCCGGCTGGTAGGTCTGCAGCAGGCCGCGGCTCTTCTTGCCGGTGCGCCCGGCGCGGCCGGTTACTTGGCTGAGCAGTTGGAAGGTACGCTCGGCCGCGCGCGGGTCGCCATTGGCAAGGCCGAGATCGGCGTCGACCACGCCCACCAGCGTCATGTTCGGAAAATTGTGCCCCTTGGCGACCAACTGCGTGCCGATAACGATGTCGGCCTCGCCCTTCGCCACCGCCTCGAGTTCGAGGCGCAGCCGCCGCACCCCGCCGACGAGGTCCGACGACAGCACGATCGTGCGCGCATCGGGGAAATGCGCCACGACCTCCTCGGCGATGCGCTCGACGCCCGGCCCGCAGGCGACGAGATGGTCGAGCGTGCCGCATTCCGGACAGGCCTCCGGCTTCTTCTCGGTGTGGCCGCACTGGTGGCAGACGAGTTGCCCCCGGAACCGGTGCTCAACCAGCCAGGACGAGCAGTCGGGGCACTGGAAGCGGTGGCCGCAGACCCGGCACAGCGTCAGGGGCGCGTAGCCGCGCCGGTTGAGGAACAGCAGCGACTGCTCTTCCTTCTCGAGGGTGCGGCGAATGGCTTCGATCAGCGGCGGGGAGAGAAAGCCGCCCCGCGCGGGCGGATGGCGCCGCATGTCGATGGCCGAAAGCTCGGGCAGCGCGGCTTCCGCATAGCGCGCAGGCAGCGCCACGCGCGCATAGCGCCCGGTCTGGGCGTTGACCCGCGTCTCGACCGAGGGCGTGGCCGACGACAGGATCACCGGGAAATTGCCGATATGGCCGCGCACCACGGCCATATCGCGGGCATTGTAGAAGACGCGGTCCTCCTGCTTGAAGGCGGGATCGTGCTCCTCGTCGACGACGATCAGGCCGAGTTCGTTGAACGGCAGGAACAGCGCCGAGCGCGCGCCGGCGACCACCCTCACCTGCCCCTCGGCCACCTGCCGCCAGACGCGCTCGCGCATCCGCGGCGCAAGGTCCGAATGCCACTCCGCCGGCTTGGCGCCGAAACGCTGCTGGAAGCGTTCGAGGAATGCGTGCGTCAGCGCGATCTCAGGCAGAAGCACGAGCACCTGCCGTCCGGCCTCGACCGCCGCGGCGATCGCCTCGAAATAGACCTCGGTCTTGCCCGACCCGGTGACGCCGTCGAGGAGCGTGACAGAATAGCCCCCGGCACTGACCGACGCGGCGAGCTGCTCCGCCGCCGCCTGCTGGTCCGGATTGAGCTCCTGGCGCGCATAGGTGGGATCGGGCGGCGCGACTACCGGACGCGGCGGCAGCAGTGTGTCCTCGAAGACGCCTTGCGCCCGCATGCCGTCAATCACGGCTGGAGTGACGCCCGCGGCATGCGCCAGGCCCGAGCGCGTCCAGGCGAAGCCGTCGCCGACCAGTTCCATCACACGCCGCCGCGCGTCGGTCATCCGGTCCGGCGCATTGCCGGTCGGCCTCAACCCCTCGATCCAGGGCTCTGGATCGAAGGCCGCCGGTGCGCGCAGCGCCATCCGCGCGGCAAGACCCGGCGGCGACAGCGTGTAGTCCGCCACCCAGTCGATGAAACGGCGCATGTCGTCCGACAGCGGCGGGCAGTCGAAGGCCTGGGTGATCGGCCTGAGCTTCTTCGGATCGACGCTGCCGGGATCGTCGTCCCAAACGACGCCGGCCACTTCGCGGGGCCCCAGCGGCACTTGCACGATCGATCCGGGCCCGACCTGCATGCCGTCCGGCACGGCATAGGTGTACGGCCGCTCGGCCGGCATCGGCACGGGCACCGCCGCCGTCCTCGGTCGTGGCGAATCTCTGTTCATGAGGCGTGACCTTGCATCTAGTTTCGGCTAGAGCAAAGGCCGATCAAAGGCGGCTGCGCAGCCAACAGCGGCTCCGCCGCCGAAGGGCGGGCCGGCCCGCCCTAGGCCGCGACCACGCCGGCCACAGAATTGAAGGAGACGGCCATGAAGTTCTTTGTCGACACCGCGGACGTGAAGGACATCCGCGAACTCAACGATCTCGGTCTGCTGGACGGAGTGACCACCAATCCGTCGCTGATCCTGAAATCGGGACGCGACATCATGGAAGTCACCAAGGAGATCTGCGGCATCGTCGAAGGCCCGGTGTCGGCCGAAGTGACGGCGATGGACTATGCGGAGATCATGCGCGAGGCCGACGTCCTGTCGAAGATCGCCGACAACATCTGCATCAAGCTGCCGCTGACGCTGGACGGGCTGAAGGCCTGCAAGGCGCTGACCTCGGATGGCCGCCAGACCAACGTCACGCTCTGCTTCTCGGCCAACCAGGCGCTGCTCGCGGCCAAGGCCGGCGCGACCTTCATCTCGCCCTTCATCGGCCGGCTCGACGACATGGGCTTCGACGGCGTCGAGCTGATCGCCGAGATCCGCCACATCTACGACAATTACGGCTTCGACACCGAGATCCTCGCCGCCTCGATCCGCACCCCGGACCACGTCAAGCGCGTGGCCCTGATCGGCGCCGACGTCGCCACGATTCCGCCGGCTACGCTCAAGGCGCTGGTCAAGCACCCGCTCACCGACAAGGGGCTGGAGCAGTTCCTGGCGGACTGGGCCAAGACCGGCCAGAAGATCGGCTGAGGCTCCATGCGTCCGGTCGCCGACATCGCCCGCGAGGTTCTGTCGGCACTGGACGACTGCCGGCAGATTGCGCCGTTCACCGGCCGGGACGGGGGTCTCGAAACGCGCCGGGCGCAGGCCGTTGCCCGCGAACTGGCCCGCCTGCGCGAGGCACGCGGGATGCGCAGGATCGGCCGCAAGATCGGTTTCACCAATCGTGGCATCTGGCCGGAATACGATGTCTGGGCCCCGATCTGGGGCGACATGTGGGACACGACCGTCCACGATGTCTTGGCCGGCCAGGAGATCTCGATCGGGCACCTGGCGCAGCCGCGCATCGAACCCGAGATCGTCATCGGCCTGGAAGACGACCTTGAGCCGGGCATGGATGCGGCGGCGGTCGCCGAACGCATCGGCTGGGTCGCGCACGGGTTCGAGATTGTCCAGTCCGTATTCCCCGACTGGCGTTTCCGTGCGGCCGACTGCATCGCCGACGGAGCCCTTCACGGGATGCTCCTCCTGGGTCCTCGTCGCCCAGTGCTTCAAGCCCAGCGCTGCACCTTGCCGCGGAACCTTGCCGAACTGACGATCTCCCTCGGCCGGGACGGCGTGGAGCTGGACCGGGGTCTCGGCACCAACGTGCTGGACGGCCCCGTGCAGGCGCTCGCCCACCTCGTCGCCGCGCTCGCGGAGGACCCGGACGAACCTCCCGTACGCGCGGGGGACATGATCTCGACCGGGACGATCACTCGCGCTCTTCCCATCGCGCCGAGAGAGCGCTGGCAGACGGTCGTCGGGAACTACGATTTGCCTGGCATGGACGTCGCCTTCGTCTGACCCGCGTCCTACCCGGCGCCCCTACCACGCGCCGTAGGGCGGGCAGGACGAATCGGGCAGCCGGCTCAGCAGGAATTCGCGGTCGTCCTCGCCTGCCTCGAGATTGACTGCGCTCTCTTCCTCGTCGCCGCAGCCTTCGGTCATGCGGATCCAGCCGCCCTTGCCGAGGCTGACGAGGATCTTGTCGCCCGGGCGCCTTGTGACGCTCACGCCGCCGCCGTCGCATTCCACGCCGCAGCCGATGCTGTTGCCGTTCGGGCCGCATTCGCCCCGTGCCGTGAGCTGCCGGGCGCTTCCCTTGCGCTTGGCCGTCAGCGCGAAATAGTAGTTGCGCTGGCCCTGCGGATAGAACTCGTCGGGCGGGAAGCGGTAGTAGGCCAGTCGGAAGCCGATTTCCGTCACCTTCTGCTTCGGATGCTTGGCCAGATGCTCGGGCGTATAGATCCGCGCGTAGCAGATCCGCTTGCCCGCCTCCGGCTCGAGGAAGTTCGCCAGTTCCCCTTCCTCGCCGGGCGCTATTGCCTGGCCGGACGCCGGCAACGGTGCGGCCAAAGCCGCGCAGACCAGAGCCATCGCCGCGAGTCTCTTCATTGCCTGCCTCCTGAGGAAGGCAACGATAATATCATTCCGCAGTGGAAGGAAATGGTCAGGCCGCGTCAGGCATCCGCGGCGCGATCGGCCGAAAGACCGCGTCGGGATCACTCGCCATCCGGATCGCCGTGTGTTCCTGAAGCGCTGCCGCGATCTCCGCCGGATCGCCTTCCAGCATCTCGGGCGCGATCGGCCGGCCGATCGAGATCGCGAACTTCTGGCCTTTCTTGTTCAGAAGCTCGTGAAAGAGCGTCATGTCGCGGATTTCGGTCGAATGCTTCGACAGGAAATAGAACAGGCCCGAGTTCCGCGCCGAGATATGGGTGGGGATGACCGGATAGTTGTAGCGGCGCGCCAGCGACACGACCGAGTTCTGCCATGGCCGTTCGGTGAGCCTGCCCTCGTTCCAGTAGGCAAGGCGGCCGGAAGGAAACAGCACCACGGCCCTGTTGTCGGCGAAAGCCCGCGCAGTCATCTCCAGCGTGTCGCGAGACTTGCCGTAGGACTTCTCGCCGGATCGCCATTCGACCGGGATGATCATGTCCCTGAAGCCCGGCGAGACACGCAGAGCATCCCGATTGGCGAATATGGTCATGTCCGGACGCACCGCCTTCAGCGTGTCGAAGATGGCGATACCGTCGGCGATCCCCGTCGGGTGATTCGGTGCAAGGATGAAGCCGCCCGAGCCGGGAAGGTTCGACGCTCCCTTGAGCGTGATATCGAGCGAAAGCAGGTTGCTGATCAACTCGAACGCGCGCCAGCCGTCGAGCCGGGCGATCTGGTCCGCCATCGCAACCGCTTGCTTGTAATGAAGAAAACGAACCAGCAGCGGCCTGATCAGCGGCCAGAGCGGATGCGTCGAGATCAGCGTGGTACGCTCGGCGATGAGCTGGTCGATGACATGATCGCCACCTGTCCGCAGCGCTTCGAGCCGGCCGGAAAGTAGCCCGTACTGGGAAGTCGTCATGTTACCTCCGGCTCTCGACGCCTCAGCTTCTCGCCGAGAACGGTGACGCGAGAATGACGCGGGCGAAAAACGGCGGAAAAACGGCTTTGTTCCGAGAATGTATAACTCAGGTTGTGGAGGGAAGCCGGGCCAGTTCCTGTCCGATCGTAAGGCGCAGGACCTCGGCCAGTTCCCGCGCGGCGCGGTTTTCGGCATCGCGCAGGGCACGCATTGCAGCGAACTCCTGACGGGGAATGTCGTAGGACGCGACCATCGAGCGTGTGCCCGCGGCGACCGGCGCGCCGGTCTTGTTGTCGATGATCCTGTAGCTGGCGGTCACGGTGACCTGCCCCGAGGTCGGCTCGGTATCGACGGTCCGCTGCACCGTCGCGGTATTGGTGCTCACCGACGAGACCGATGGCTCGAAGGAATAGGCAGCATCGGCAGGCTCGTCCCCGCCGCCGGTCAGCAGGAACACGAGATGGTTGCGCACCTCGAGCCCGACGCGGGTCGTTGCCGGCTTGACGAGGATCGACGGGCGCGCCGCGCTGCCGGCGAGCGCGCCGGTCTGCAGGCCGGCGTCGCTGTAGAGCGGCCGCGCCGTGCAGGCGGACATGACAGCAAGGCCCGCCAGGGCAACCAGTCCCAGCGCCACACGCCGCCGGTTCATCTCAGGCAACGACATTGACGATCCTCTGCGGCACCACGATGACCTTGCGCGGCGCCTTTCCTTCCAGAGCCTTCTGGACGAAGTCAAGCGCGAGCGCGGCCCGTTCGACGGTAGCTTGATCCGCGTCGCGGGCGATTGTCAAATCACCGCGCTTCTTGCCGTTGATCTGCACCGGCAGCACGATCTCGTTGTCAATGACGAGGCTCGGGTCGAAGTCGGGCCAGGCGCGCTCCGCCGCCAGTCCCTCGCCGCCGATCGCCTGCCAGCATTCCTCGGCCAGATGCGGCGTCATTGGCGCGATCATCGCGATCAGGAACTCGACCGCCTGGCGCACCGCGCCCGCCATCGCCGGATCGGCCTTGCCGGCCGCGAGGTCGGCGACAGGACCCTGCAATGTGTTGGTGAGTTCGTAGAGCCGCGCGACGGCCTTGTTGAAGCCCAGCCGCCCGATCTCCTCGCCGACCGCCTTGAGCGTCTTGTGCGCCGCCTTCGACACCTCGCCGGCAGCCCCCTCACGGGCGGCGGCGGGCGACGTCTTGGCCAATTCATCGGCCGCTTCGGCTACCAGACGCCAGACGCGCTGCACGAAGCGGTGCGCGCCCTCGACCCCGGCCTCGGTCCAGATCACGTCGCGTTCCGGCGGCGAATCCGACAGCATGAACCAGCGCGCCGTATCGGCGCCGTAGGACGCGATGATGTCGTCGGGGTCGACCACGTTCTTCTTCGACTTCGACATCTTTTCGATCGAGCCGATCTCGATCGGCGTTCCGTCCGACGCGAGGACCGCGCTGCGCTTGCCGTCGATCTCGGTGATGTTGACCTCGGCCGGTGTGACCCAGCCATGCGATCCCTTGTAGGTCTCGTGCACCACCATGCCTTGGGTGAACAGGCCCTCGAACGGCTCCTCGACGACGTTCAGGTGACCCGTCGCCTTCATCGCGCGGGCAAAGAAGCGCGAATACAGGAGGTGCAGGATCGCGTGCTCGATGCCGCCGATATACTGGTTGACCGGCAGCCAGCCGTTCGGCCCGTCGACATGGGCGAGATCCGTCGGCCGATCCTCGTTCCACGGGTCGGTGAAGCGCGCGAAATACCAGGACGAATCGACGAACGTGTCCATCGTGTCGGTGTCGCGCCGCGCCGCCTTGCCGCAACGCGGGCAGGAGGCGTGCTTCCAGGTCGGGTGATGGTCGAGCGGGTTGCCAGGCTTGTCGAATGACACGTCGTCGGGCAGCCGCACCGGCAGTTGGTCCGCCGGCACCGGAACCGCGCCGCAATCGTCGCAGTGAATCACCGGGATCGGGCAGCCCCAGTAGCGCTGGCGCGAGATCAGCCAGTCGCGCAGCCGGAACTGCACCTTGCGCTCGCCCTGCGGCCGGTTGCCGACGGTCACACCCGACAGCCGCGTCGCCACCTCGTCGAACGCGTCCTTCGGCGCCATGCCGTCCAGGAAGCGCGAATTGATCATCACGCCGTCGTCCGTATAGGCCTCGTCCGTGATGGTGAAACTCGCCGCGTCAGCGTCCTGCGGCATCACCACCGGGATCACCGGCAGGCCGTATTTGTTGGCGAAGTCGAGGTCGCGCTGGTCGCCCGACGGACAGCCGAAGATCGCGCCCGTGCCGTAGTCCATCAAGACGAAGTTCGCGACATAGACCGGCAGCGTCCACGACGCGTCGAACGGATGCACCACGCGCACGCCGGTGTCGAAGCCCATCTTCTCCGCGGTCTCGATCTCGGCCGCCGACGTGCCGCCCTTCTTGATCTCCTCGATGAAGCTCTTCAGCGCCGGGTTCTTCCCCGCCGCCGCCTTCGCCATCGGATGGTCGGCGGCGATCGCCATGAACGAGGCGCCGAAGATCGTGTCCGGCCTGGTCGTGTAGACTTCGAGTTCCGTCTCGCCGGCCGGCGCGGTGCCCTCGGCCACCTTCCAGCGCAGCAGCAGTCCTTCCGAGCGGCCGATCCAGTTCGACTGCATCAGCTTGACCTTGTCCGGCCAGCGATCGAGCGTTTCCAACCCGTCCAGCAACTGCTGCGACATCGAGGTGATCTTGAAGAACCACTGCGTCAGGTCGCGCTGCTCGACCGGCGCGCCGGAGCGCCAGCCCTTGCCGTCGATCACCTGCTCGTTGGCGAGCACGGTCATGTCGACCGGATCCCAGTTGACCTTGGCCGACTTGCGCTCGGCGAGCCCCGCCTTCCAGAAGTCGAGGAACATCTTCTGCTGGTGCTTGTAGTAGGACGGGTCGCAGGTCGCGATCTCGCGCGCCCAGTCGAGCGACAGGCCCATCGTCTTCAACTGGCCCTTCATCGTCTCGATATTGGCATAGGTCCAGGTGCGCGGATTGACCTTGTTGTCGCGCGCGGCGTTCTCCGCCGGCAGGCCGAACGCGTCCCAGCCCATCGGGTGCAGCACGTTGAAGCCCATCGCACGGCGCCACCGCGCCACCACGTCGCCCATCGTATAGTTGCGCACGTGGCCCATATGGATGCGCCCCGACGGATAGGGGAACATCTCCAGCACGTAGTATTTCGGGCGCGGATCGTCGTTCTTCGTCTCGAAGAGCTTCGCGTCGTCCCAGGCCTTGCGCCATTTCGGCTCGGCAGTGCGGGGATTGTATCGTTCGGTTGCCATGCTCGGAAAATCGCTTAGAACGAGGCGCGCTGACAGGTCAGCGATGCCTTCTTGACTGGGCACGGGTCTTCACCACGGATCGCGCCCGTTTTCAACCTTTGGCGTGAGATTCACGTATTGCGTGACATTTTTCGCTCTTTTGCCGAATGCCTTCCAGATGACCGACGCCGTAGAGAATCTGAATAGTGTCCGCGCCGGCATCGCCGCCGCGGAAAGGCAGGCGCACCGCGTCCCCGGTTCGGTCCAGCTCGTCGCCGTCTCCAAGACCTTCGAAGCCGGCGCCATCCGCCCCGTCCTCCAGGCCGGCCAGCGCGTCTTCGGCGAGAACCGGGTGCAGGAGGCGCAGGCGAAATGGCCGGCGCTGCGCGAAGAATTCCCGGATCTCGAACTCCACCTCATCGGCCCGCTTCAGTCCAACAAGGCGAAGGAGGCGGTTGCCCTGTTCGACGTGATCGAGACAATCGACCGGGAGAAGATCGCGGCGGAACTGGCGAAGGAGGTCGCGAAGCAGGACCGGCGGCTGCGTTTCTACGTCCAGGTCAATATCGGCCGGGAGCCGCAGAAGGCGGGCATCGACCCGCTTGAAGCCGCCGCCTTCGCCGCCCGCTGCGGCGACGTCCACGGCCTCGTAATCGAAGGGCTGATGTGCATCCCCCCGGCGGACGAAAACCCCGGCCCCCATTTCGCCCTGCTCGCCAAGCTCGCCGCCGAGGCCGGTGTCGCGAAACTCTCCATGGGCATGTCCGGCGACTACGACATCGCGATCGCCTTCGGCGCCCCCAGCGTGCGCGTCGGCAGCGCCATCTTCGGCACCCGGTAGCGTTCTCGGACAATATGGCCTATATAGCTAGCCAGCTGGCTAGCTAGCGAGGAATTTACCATGAACTGGCATCTCCAGGACGCGAAGAACAATTTTTCCAAGGTCGTGCAGAAGGCGATCCACGAAGGCCCGCAGACCGTGACCTTGCGCGGCAAGCCCGCCGCCGTGGTGATCTCGGCGGAGGACTACGAGCGGCTCAGCCCGCCGCCGAAGACGATCGTCGACTACCTTCTCGAAGGTGGCCCGGAATGGGACGACGAATTCATTGAGGAGATTAACCGCAGGTCGAAAGCGCCGAGTCGACCGCCGATCGAGTTCTGAACGGCGATGTATATCCTCGATACGAATGTCGTGTCGGATGCCTACAAAGGCGTCGCCGAACCGACCCGCTGGCTGGAGCGCGTAGATAGGCTTTCCGTCCATTTGAGCGTGGTCACGATCGGCGAAATCGAGCGCGGCATTCACATGCTCATGCGAAAGAATGCGAAGAAAGCCGAAACGATTGCTGATTGGCTGGGCCGACTTCGCCGCGACAACGCCACGAGGATACTCGACGTGACGGAAGAAGTGGCGTTGCGCTGGGGTCAGATTTCGACCGGCAAGGCCCGCGGCGAGGCCGACGGCCTCATCGCCGCCACCGCCCTCGTTCACGATCTGACGCTGGTCACCCGCAACGTCGGCGACTTCGCCGACACTGGCACGCGCCTGTTCAATCCATGGCAGGCGTGAGCGCGGCGGCGCTCACCCCGCGGTCAGCACCACCTTGACGCTGCGGCTGCGGTCGAGCGCCAGCCGGAACGCCTCAGGCGCGTCGCTGAGCGGCCGCTGCGCCGTCACGAGGCGCATCACGTCGATCTCGCCCGACACGATCAGCTCGACCGCGCGATAGAACTCCTCCCCGAAACGGAAGGTGCCCCTCAGGTCCAGTTCCTTCGCCATGATCGCGTTCGCAGGCACGGGGATCTCGCCGCCCGGCAGGTTGCCGACCTGAACCACCGTCCCACCGCGTCTTACCGCCCGGATCGCCGACGCCAGGCCGGCCGCCGTTCCGGATACTTCGAGCGCGATATCGATCGGATGGGCTTTGGCAAGGTCGAGGAGCGCACCCTCCCCGCCGGACAGGTCGACCGCCGCATCGGCTCCCAGCTTCCTGGCGAAATCGAGCGGCGCGGCGGCGATGTCGACGACCGTGATTCTCATCGCGCCTTCCAGCCGCGCCGCCAGCAGGCATAAGAGGCCGATCGGCCCGGAGCCGAACAGGGCGACGTGACGGCCGGCGACGTCGCCCGCCCGGGCGACCGCGTGCAGCGCCACCGCGAGCGGTTCGGCCAGCGCCGCGGCCGCGAGTGGCAAGGTGACCGGCACCTTGACGCATTGCGCCGGAACCGCGTCGAACAGGCTGGCGAACCCGCCCTGCATGTGCGGCGTCTTCGAGGCGGAGCCCATGAAGTAGATATTCTCGCACAGATTCGGCCGGCGCTCGCGGCATGCCTGGCAATGGCCGCACCAACGCGACGGGTTCACCGCCACATGGTCGCCCGCTGCGAGTCCCGTTACGCCCGCGCCTACCTCGACGACTTCACCGGCCACCTCGTGGCCGAGGATCAGCGGCGAAGTTACGACGAAATCGCCGGTCCGCGCATGGCGGAAATAGTGCAGGTCCGAGCCGCAGATGCCGCCGGCGCCAAAGCGGATGCGGACCATGCCCGGCTCAAGCGGGCCGGGGTCGCGTTCCACGACCCGCAGGTCTTCGGGGCCGAACAGCGTGGCGGCATAGGCATTCATTTTATCAGGCCGAGTTGGGTGGGCAGCCAGAGGGTGACGGCCGGAATGAAGGTGATGATCGCGAGCGCGATGAACAGTGGCACCAGCCAGGGCAGGATCGCGATCGTCGTCCGTTCGATCGACAGCTTCGATATGCGCGACAGCACGAACAGGATCATGCCGACGGGAGGCGTCAGCAGTCCGATCATCAGGTTGAGCGTAATGATCAGCCCGAGGTGAACCGGATCGATGCCGTAGCGCGCCGCGATCGGAATCAGGATCGGCACGAGGATCGTGATCGCCGCGATCGTGTCGAGGAAGCACCCGACGACCAGAAGCAGGACGTTGACGATGATCAGGAACGTCCACCAATTGTCGGTCAGCGCGAACATGAGGTTGGCGAACACCGTCGCTGCCTGGCTGACCGTCAAGAGCCAGGCGAAGATCGAGGCCGCTGTCACGATGAAGAGAACCGAGGCGGTAGTCTCGATCGTCTCGAAGCTCGCTTTCGCGAGCGTCCGCAGCGTCATCGTCCGGTAGCGCACGAGGCCAAGAAACAGCGACCAGATAACGGCCGCCACCGCCGCCTCCGTCGGCGTAAACCAGCCCATGGTCATGCCGCCGATCAGGATGATGGGCGTCATCAGCGCCATGACGGCGGAGAAGTCGTAGTACCAGTCGAGCGCGACCAGCACGACGAGGCAGAGCACCACCGCGACGTTCACCGACAGGCCCGCGGCATGGAGCAGGTAGACGCTGACCGGGAAGGCGAAGACGACGACAATCTCGATCGCGGCGGAGGCGAGGCGCCGCAGTTCGAATGGCGTGTCGGATCCCCAGCCCTTGCGATAGGCGAAGATCGCCACGGTGATCATCATCAACGCCGTCATCACGATGCCCGGCAGGATGCCGGCCATGAACAGCGCGCCGATCGAGACGTTGGCCATCATGCCGTAGATGACGAAGGGGAGCGACGGCGGGAAGATGGGTCCGAGCGTCGCCGAGGCGGCGGTCACGCCGACAGCCGCCTCGATCGGATAGCCGTGGTCCTTCATCGCCTTGATCTCGATCGTGCCGATGCCGGCGGCATCCGCCAGGGCCGTTCCCGACATGCCGGAAAAGATGACCGAGCCGATGATGTTGACCTGCGCCAGTCCGCCCCGCATCCAGCCGACAAGCGCGAGCGCGAAGGCATAGATACGCCCGGTCACGCCGGCGATGTTCATCAGGTTGCCGGCGAGCACGAAGAAGGGAACGGCGAGCAGCGGGAAGCTTTCCACGCCCGCGATCATGCGCTGCGCGGCGATGATGTCGGGCGCCACGCCGTAGATGAAGAGGTAGAGCAGCGACGACGTCGCCAGCGACACCGCGACGGGCGCGCCGACGAGCATCAGGAGAAGGAAGGAGCCGATGAGGACCAGCATGGATCAGGCTCCGGACACGGGCTTGTCATCCTCATCGAGGCGAGGAGCCCCCCGGCGGATATCGCCCACGAAGACCTGGATGGCGCGGACGAACATGAGCGCGAAGGCGGCGAGCACGGCATAGAAGACGATGCCGCGCGGCAGGTTGACGGTGACCATGCGCTCGCTGCCGACGATGGCGACATAGCGCCAGAACAACCACGTCGCGTAGCCATAGAAGCCGATGGTGACGAGGTCGACCGCCAGCGCCAGCCAACGCCCGATCGCCGGCGGCACGACCCGGTAGATGAAGTCGACCCGGATGTGGCGCGACAGGCGCACGCACATCGCCGAGCCCAGGAACACCGTCACGATCAGGCAGTTGATCGCGATCTCTTCGGTCCAGGCCAGGCTGTTGTTGAGCACATAGCGGGTGAAGAACTGCAGGATGACGCAGACCGACATGCCCCAGAAGGCCACCATCGTCACCCAGTCCTCGACCGCGTGCATGGAAAGGTCCACCGCCTGCGCCTCCTCCTCGAAGGCGTGCGCAAGTTCCTCGGCGGTAACCTGGCTGTGAAACGTCTCGGCCATCGGCTTGTCTCGGCTTTGGGCGGCAGGGTCGGTACCGGAGGCCGCGCCCGAAGACCCGGCGCTTTGTGGCGCCGGGCCTCCGGGATACGGACCCGCGAAGCGGACTACTTGACGGCCTGGATCGCTTCCCAGTCGGCCTTCTCGTAGCCGAACTCCTCGAAGGTGGCCTTCTCCATGACCGTCTTCTTGAACGTGTCGAGGTCGGGCTCGACGACGGTCAGGCCCTTGTCCTTGAACGCCTGGACCAGATCCTTCTCACGCGCGACGATCTTTTCGGTGGCGCGGGCGGCGGCCTCCTGCAGCACGTCGGTGAAGATCTTCTTGTCCTCGTCCGAGAGCGAGGTCCAGCGCGACTTCGACACGATCGTGTTCAGGTGGTCGACAATATGGCCGGTGAGGTTGATGTGGGTCTGCACCTCATAGAACTTCTTCGCCTCGATCGTGGTCAGCGGGTTCTCCTGCGCCTCGACCGTGCCGTTCTGCAGCGCGAGATAGACCTCGGCGAAGGCGATGGGCGCGGTGTTGGCGCCGCAGGACCTCGGCATGGCGAGATAGGCCGGCACGTCCGGCACGCGGATCTTCAGCCCGGCCATGTCGGCGCATTTCGCGATCGGGCGGTTGGAGGTCGTATGCCGCGTTCCGTAATAGGTCGTCGCAGTGATGTGGTGGCCGGACGCCTGCTCGTAGCCGGCCGTCAGCGTCTTGTAGATGTCGCTCTTGGCGTAGGCGAGGAGGTGATCGGCGTCGCGGAAAGTGTACGGGTAATAGGTGACGCCGATGCGGGCAAAGGACCGTGCCGCGAAGCTCGAGCCCGAGATGATGATGTCCACCGTGCCCAGCGTCAGGCCCTGGTTGATGTCGCTTTCCTTGCCGAGCTGCGAAGCCGGAAAGACGTCGATAGTATAGCGCCCGTCGGTGCGCTTCTTGATTTCCTCGGCCGCCCACACGGATTCGGTGTGGAAGGGCTCCGAGGTCTCGTAGACATGCGCCCATTTGAGCGCCGTCTGCGAAAGCGCGGCAGGCATGGTCAGCGCCAGCGCAGCGACCGCGCCCAGCATCGTCATCAGTCGTGATTTCATCATTTCCTCCCAGTGTTGCTGTTGTGTGGACAGGTGAATGGCGCTTATCGCGCGCCGGCGACCTCCTTCGACACAACGCCCTGCCGGACGCCTGGCGTTGAGAAGCTCCTGGAGAAGCGGTCCTGCGACTTGCGCAGGTGATCGCCCATGGCAGCCCGCGCGCGCGCTGGGTTGCCCTCCGCGATCGCGTCGCGAACTGCCCGATGTTCGGCCAGCGCGGAGCGCCACGAATCCGAATTTTCGAAATAGCTCGACAGCCGCGTGAAGAACGGCGTCATGCGCTGGTCGAAAAGGTCGCCAACCACGCGCACCAGAACGGAATTCCCGAGGATCGCGGCAATTGCGGTGTGGAAGTCGCGGTCGTGGGCGATGATGGTCTGGTTCGGATGCGCGTCGTCCGACATCCGCGCGAGCACCTCGTCGATCGCCGCGATGTCGTGCGGACCGGCCAGGCGCGCAGCCTCTTCCGCCACCGCGCTCTCGATGAACTCGCGCGCCCGCAGCAGTTCGAAAGGCCCTTCACCCGTCGTTGGGGCGGCTGGACTGCGCGGAGGTTCGGCGACGTAGATGCCGGAACCGACCCTGATGCGCACGCGGCCCTCGACCTCGAGCGCGATCAGCGCCTCCCGGATCGTCGGCCGCGAGATGCCCATCCGCTCCGCCAGTTCGCGCTCCGGCGGCAGCCGGTCGCCGACCGCGAACTCGCCGGCGTCGAACAGGTGGCGAAGCTGGTCCGCGACCTGCCGGTAGAGCCGGTTGGGCGGCGTGATCGTCTCGAACGGCATGGCTGGCCGAATCCTCCGTCGGTCGGGCGCGCCGGCCTCCTCGCCGGTAAATTGGCCTGACCAATTTGCCAATACAAGCCAAAGCCGCACCGCATGTCAAGCGGCGGGAGACGGGGAGTGCATTCAGCGCGGTCCGCTACGTTTACGCTCGCTCAGCGTCGGGCGTCGACCGCCAGCGCCGCCGCCCGGAAGCGGCGGCGTCTTTCGGGAAACGGGGTCGTCAGCCCGCGATCCTGCCGCCGCCCTGCTTGGTGATCGCCACCACCGACGGTCGCGTGGGCAGGTCGGGCGAGAAGTCCGGCCAGCGGGTCGACAGGTCCTCGTAGTAGGACGGTCGGCCGAACTCCTTCCAGTCCTCGCCGCCGTCGGCCGGGTGCTGAACGGCGACGAAGACGGTCTGGTCGTCCGGCGTGAAGGTAGGGCCGCACAGTTCGGCGCCCACCGGCACGCGGTAGAACAGCTTCGACGTCGCCCGCGCGTCGCCCTCGGTATCGACCGCCCACAGACCGTCGGTGCGGCCGGTCGCCTTCGGCGAATTGCCGTCGGTGGAGACCCAGAGCCGCCCGGCGGCGTCGATCGCGCAATTGTCCGGCATGCCGAACCAGCCGTTCGCCGTGGTCGCGGTCGAGAAGGTCGCGCCGACCTCCGCCACCGACGGATCGCCGCACTTCAGCAGCACGTCCCAGGTGCTCTTCGTGGCGGTGAAGTCGCCGTCGGTCTCGGTGATCTCGATGATGTGGCCGAAGGCGTTCTTGGCGCGCGGGTTGGCGGCGTCCGCCTCCTCGCGCTTGGTGTTGTTGGTCAGCATCACGTAGACCTTGCCGTTGGCCGGGTTCGGCTGGACGTCCTCCGGCCGGTCCATCTTGGTGGCGCCGAGCAGGTCCGCCGCGCGGCGGGTCTCGATCAGCACGTCGGCCTGGCTGGCGAATCCGTTCGCCTCCGTCAGCGGGCCCTGGCCGAACACCAGCGGCATCCACTCCATCGAGCCGTCCTGGTCGAACCTGGCAACATGGAGCGTCCCTTCGTCCAGGAGGTCCATGTTCGCGGCGCGATCCGTCGCGTTGAACGTGCCGGCGGTCACGAACTTGTAGACATAGTCGAAGCGCTCGTCGTCGCCGAGGTAGAAGACCACGCGCCCGTCCTTCGCCACGATCGATTCGGCGCCCTCGTGCTTGAAGCGGCCGAGCGCGGTGCGCTTCTTCGGCATCGAGGTGGGATCGTTGACATCGACCTCGATGATCCAGCCGAACCGGTTCGGCTCGTTGGGCTCCTTGCCGACGTCGTAGCGGTCGTAGTGGGCGGCCCACTCGTAGGAGCCTTCGGGAATGCCGAGGCGCTTGTAGTTCGCCGCCTCGCGGTGATCGGCCGGCAGTTCGCCCGAGAAATAGCCGTGGATGTTCTCCTCGGCCATGATGTAGGTGCCCCAGGGCGTCACGCCGCCGGCGCAATTGTTGACGGTGCCGAGAACCTTCGTACCGGTCGAATCGGCCACGGTCTTCAGCCGGTCGTGGCCGGCCGCCGGACCGGTGATCTCCATCGGCGTGTCGGCGGTGATGCGGCGGTTGAGCTTGCCGTCGCGCACCACCTGCCACTTGCCGCCGTCCTTGCGGATTTCGACGATCGTGCCGCCATGCGCGGCGATCTCGATGTCGACCTGCTCCTTCGTCAGCGCCTTCTGCTCGAGCTTCTTCTTGCCGTCCTTCTCCACCACCGAGACGAGGCCGGCGAACATCAGATGCGGGTTGGTGTATTCGTGGTTGACGACCAGCAGCCCGTGCTCGGGCGAGCCGTCGAGCGGGATGAACCCGACATAGTCGTTGTTGTAGCCGAACTGTTTCGCCTGCGCCGCGGCCGACTGGGCGGCCGGATCGAACTCCGGCGCATCGGCAAAGACCGGGTCGCCCCAGCGCAGCAGCACGTCGGCGTCGTATCCGGCCGCGACATGGTGCTTCTCGTCGATGCCCGCCTCGACCTCATCGAAGGTGAAGGCTGACTTGTCCGTCTCCGCACGCGCCTCGTCGGCCATCATCAGCGCCATTGGGCCCACCGTCGCCGCGATCGCGGTGACAGCGAGCGAGCCCTTCAGAAGACCGCGCCGCGAGAAGCGGGCCGAGATGATCTCGCCCATCGAAGGGTTCAGCGTCGGGTTGTGGCCCGGCCCCTCGTTCTCTTCGAGGAGGCTGGTTCGGAAGGGCGAAGGGGTCGACATGCGTGGCATCTCCGGCTGCGTTTGTCCCGGCGCCTCTCTAGAGACGCGCCATGACACGCCGGTGACGACGCCCCCCGCAATGTTACCACCCGGTCAGTGCAGCAGGATCTCGCCGTCGACCTTGCGCCATTCGGTCGGCGAGATCAGCTTCCGATGCGTGTAGCGGATCGAATGGAGCGGTCCTTCGAGCTTCGAACGCCAGAAGTCGAGGAAGCCTGTCAGCACCGGAAACTTCGGCGCCAGGTCGTAGTCCTGCCAGAGATAGGTCTGCAGCACGCTCGGATGATCGGGCATCCGATAGAGGATTTCGGCCGTCGTCAGGCCATAGCCCCTGAGCATCAGTTCGAGTTCCGGTGCGTCGCGCATGAGTGGTCCCCGTGTGGTTTCTCCTGTCCTCCCAACGCGAAACTGTGCGCCCGGATCGTTACCCGTCTATTGACATTTTCGTGAGATGAACGGATTTACTCAATGAATCTAAGATGTTAGCAGTAGACGAACGCGAGTGCTGCCAGCGCCGCCGAAAGCCTGTCCCGTGTCCCTGCGTCAAGCCGCCACGCGAATCCAACGTCTAATGTTGTGGCGCGGGCCAAATTGCTAATAATGCCCGCGAATTCGCGGATGCAGAGACCGCGGAACTGTCGGCGCGAAGCCGGGGGACGAACAGTCGGGGAGGAATGCATGTCGGAAGTGAACGTCCACAAGGTCCAGCCTGCGTGGAAGAAGAACGCGCTGATCGACAACGACACCTATCTCAAATGGTATGCCGAGAGCGTGAAGAACCCCGACCGGTTCTGGGGCAAGCACGGCAAGCGTATCGACTGGTTCAAGCCCTACACCAAGGTCAAGAACACCTCGTTCACCGGCAAGGTCTCGATCAAGTGGTTCGAGGACGGCCAGACCAACGTTTCCTACAACTGCATCGACCGCCACCTGAAGAAGCGCGGCAACCAGACCGCCATCATCTGGGAAGGCGACAATCCCTACGACGACAAGAAGATCACCTATAACGAGCTTTACGATCACGTCTGCCGCCTCGCCAACGTGATGAAGAAACACGGCGTCAAGAAGGGCGACCGCGTCACCATCTACATGCCGATGATCCCGGAAGCCGCCTACGCGATGCTCGCCTGCACCCGCATCGGCGCCATCCACTCGATCGTCTTCGGCGGCTTCTCGCCCGACGCGCTGGCCGGCCGCATCATCGACTGCGAATCGACCTTCGTCATCACCGCGGATGAGGGCCTGCGTGGAGGAAAAACGATTCCTCTCAAGGAGAACACCGACAAGGCGATCGACATCGCGGCGAAGAACTTCGTCATGGTCAAGAACGTGCTGGTGGTGCGCCGCACCGGCGGCAAGATCGGCTGGGCCAACGGCCGCGACCTCTGGTACCACGACGAGGTTCTCACGGTGAAACCCGAGTGCAAGCCCGAGAAGATGAAGGCGGAGGACCCGCTGTTCATCCTCTACACCTCGGGCTCGACCGGCAAGCCGAAGGGCGTGCTGCACACCACCGGCGGCTATCTCGTCTTCGCTTCGATGACGCACAAATACGTCTTCGACTACCAGGACGGGGACATCTACTGGTGCACCGCCGACGTCGGCTGGGTCACCGGCCACAGCTACATCGTCTATGGTCCGCTCGCCAACGGTGCCACCACGCTGATGTTCGAGGGCGTGCCCAACTACCCGTCCGTCTCCCGTTTCTGGGAGGTCGTCGACAAGCACAAGGTCAACATCTTCTACACGGCGCCGACCGCGATCCGCGCCTTGATGGGCTCCGGCGACGGCCCAGTGAAGAAGACCTCGCGCAAAAGCCTGCGCGTGCTCGGCTCGGTCGGCGAACCGATCAACCCCGAAGCCTGGGAATGGTATTTCAATGTCGTCGGCGAGAAGAAGGTACCGATCGTCGACACCTGGTGGCAGACCGAAACCGGCGGCATCCTGATCACGCCGCTGCCGGGCGCGACCGACCTCAAGCCCGGCTCGGCGACGCGCCCCTTCTTCGGCGTCAAGCCGGAACTCGTCGACAACGAGGGCAACGTTCTGGAGGGTGCCGCCGACGGCAATCTCTGCATCACCGATAGCTGGCCCGGCCAGATGCGCACCGTCTACGGCGACCACGAGCGCTTCATCCAGACCTACTTCTCCACCTACAAGGGCAAGTATTTCACCGGCGACGGCTGCCGCCGCGACGACGACGGCTATTACTGGATCACCGGCCGCGTCGACGACGTCATCAACGTGTCGGGCCACCGCATGGGCACGGCCGAGGTCGAGTCCGCGCTCGTCAGCCACGACAAGGTGTCGGAAGCCGCCGTCGTCGGCTATCCGCACGACATCAAGGGCCAGGGCATCTACTGCTACGTCACGCTGATGGCGGGCGTGCAGGGCACCGACGAACTGCGCAAGGAACTGGTGGCGCATGTGCGCCACGAGATCGGGGCGATTGCCTCGCCGGACAAGATCCAGTTCTCGCCCGGCCTGCCCAAGACCCGCTCCGGCAAGATCATGCGCCGCATCCTGCGCAAGATCGCCGAAGACGATTTCGCCGCGCTCGGCGACACCTCAACGCTGGCGGATCCGGCGGTGGTGGACGACCTGATCGGCAACAGGCAGAACAAGAAGGCTTAACGACACACGCCATTCACTCCCGCGCCGTCATCCTCGGGCTTGACCCGAGGATCTATTGCCGGTGCAAGATAATGATAACGCTTACTTTTCAACGCCGGCAGATCCTCGGGACAAGCCCGAGGATGACGACCTTGCGACGGCTTTCGCGGTCCCGGCCCTGCATCCCGGAACATCTCGGTCTCGACGCCCGGATAGCCCGCCGAACCATCCGCCCTGCCGCCCGTTGATCCGCATGACCTCCCCCGCCACCCCCAACCCCGCCGCCCGGCTCCTCGCCCTGCGCATCCCCGCGAACGGCGGCACCCCCAACAACGACCGCCACCCTGCGATCGTCGCCCGCGCGGCCATCCATCCCTCGCCAAACGATCCCGACGGCTCGATCCGCCGCCTCTTCGAGACCAACGGCTGGGGCGGCACCTGGACCTGGCAGGTCTTCCGCTACCATCACTTCCACCCCGACGCCTTCGAGGTGCTGGGCGTCGCGCGCGGCTCGGCGGTGCTGGTCATCGGCGGCGAGGCGGGCCGCAGGCTCGAGGTCGAGCCCGGCGACGTGCTCGTGCTGCCGCCCGGCTGGGGCCATTGCATGCTCTCCTCATCCCCCGACTTCGCCATCTGCGGCGCCTACCCACCGGGGCAGGAGAACTACACGGTCAGGCGTGCGAGCGAGGGATATGACGAGGCGGTGGTCGCGGAGATCGCGGCGGTGAAGGTGCCGAAGACGGATCCGGTATTCGGCGGCAAAGGCAGCCTGCTGTCGCAACTCGCCCACGTCTGACGTTCGACTCGATAAGAATCCCTGCTACGGGAAATCTATGGGGCAGCTAGCAATTCCGGAACTCGGCAAATGGCAGCCCATGCTCCGCGAAATACCGATTGTGCTCCTCGATCGCCTCGTGGTTTTCCTCAAGCCAAAGCTCCGACTTGCGCGCGGCGATAGCCCTTTTAAGGCCTTCCTCCGCAATCTTCGAAACGTTGAGCCCGAGATCCTTCGCCTCGGCGATCAGAGCCTGATCCAGCGACACGTTGGTCGCCTCGCGCTGGATCCTCGGTGTCTTGGTCGGCATGCTCGCATACTATGCGCATGCCCGGAGCCCGCAAGCTCGTAGACGTCCCACTGCAAAATCCATCTGTAGTCCTCGTGTTCAAGCTCTTCAGGCGTGTGTCGCTAGTCCGTCTCTACCGACTGCGGGGATGGCGCGCGTTCGCGGACGGTCATGACGCGCGCTAGCCTCCCCCGCGCGCCGTCTTCCCGGAGGCCGGAGGCCATCCGGGACCCATTCTTCTGCGCGATTGGCCTCTTTGGTGTGGATAAACCACCGGCAATGGATCCCGGCTGGCCTGCGACCGCCGGGATTGACGCCGCGCTGAGGGGCATGACAGGCCTTTGAATTAGCTGGGAAAATGGCAAGCGCCCAGGGGTCCGACTCAGCCTCGCCAAGCACCACCCGTGACGCGGGCGAGTGAAAATCCATCCACCTCCCTCCGCGCCTCGTCCACACTGTGAGCGAAAGGAGCCGGGTAGTGCATCGGATGGCTAGGAAAAGGACAGACGTGTTGGACAGCATCGCTGCGACGCTGCTGGCGCTTGCCGTCCTGGCCGAGCAGACGGCCGGCGGTTCCTTTTTGGCTCGCTGGAACACACTCTGGTACATCTGGCAGGCCGATGCCGTGGTTCGGGAATTCGTCGCCGGCTCCACCTGGAATCCCGCCGGCAGGCAATGGTCACCTGCCCTGCCGCCGGTCCGCTACGGCACCGGTCCTGCCGACGCGTTTGCCCTCGCCGTCTCGCTCCGCGCCCTCGCGCTCGTGGTGCTGAACATGGCGGCGCAATGCCGTCGCTCGTCGCACGGGCAGTCGGGTCACGCCTTCGACGAGGCCGTCCGCGTCTGCGGCATCCTGCATGTCGAAGCTTCCGTCGCCAGGGACACTGATTGGTCGGCGGTTGAACTCCGCGACACGTCCTAGATCCGGCGAATGCGCTTCTGCTCTCGCTTCCGACGACGGTTCGTTTCCGGCGATCGTCCCCGCGCGCCCTTCGCTACCCCTCGATCTCCTCGCGCAACATCTCCAGCTCCAGCCACTCCTCCTCCATCGCATGGAGTCCGGCGCGTTCGGCGTCGAGGGTGGCGGCGATCTTCTGGAATCCGGCGGGGTCCTTGGAAAACAGCGTCGGGTCGGCGAGCCTTTTCTCCAGCGTCGCGATCTTCGCGTTCGCCTCCTCCATCTTCTTCGGCAGGCTCTCCAGCGCGAACTTCTGCTTGTAGGAGAGCTTCTTCGACGACGGCTTGGGCGGCGCTGCCGCCTGTGCCTTCGGAGCGGACGCCTCCGCCTCCTCGCTCTTGCGGCTCCTGCGCTCGAACCGCTTCGAGCCGCGCTGGATCAGCATGTCGGCATAGCCGCCGGCATATTCGACCCACTTGCCGTCGCCGTCCGGCGCGATCGTCGAGGTCACGGTGCGATCGAGGAAGTCGCGATCGTGGCTGACGAGGATGACGGTGCCGGCAAAGCCCGCGACCAGCTCCTGCAAAAGGTCCAGCGTCTCCATGTCGAGATCGTTGGTCGGCTCGTCGAGCACCAGCAGGTTGGCCGGCTGCGCCAGGATGCGCGCCAGGATCAGCCGCGCCCGCTCGCCGCCCGACAGTTCCCGCACCGGCGTGCGCATCTGTTCGGGCTTGAACAGGAAGTCCTTCATGTAGGACGCGACGTGCTTCTCCTGCCCGTTGATCGTAAGGCTGTCGCCGCGACCGCGCGTCAGGAAATGGCCGAGCGTCTCCTCCGGATCGACCTTCTCGCGCTTCTGGTCGAGCGTCGCGATGTCGAGGTTGACCCCGAGCCGGATCGTGCCACTGTCGGGCGCCAGTTCGCCGGTCAGCATCTTCAGCAGCGTCGTCTTGCCGGCGCCGTTCGGGCCGACGAGGCCGATGCGGTCGCCGCGGTTGATCCGGATGGAGAAGTTCTTCACCACCTCCAGGTCGCCGAAGCTCTTCGAGATGTTCTTCGCCTCGACCACCAGCTTGCCGCTCTCGGCGGCGTCGCTCGCCGCCATCTTGGCCAGGCCTTCGGCGCCCCGATGGGCGCGGAACTTCTGCCGCATCGACTGCAAGTCGCCCAGCCGGCGCATGTTGCGCTTGCGCCGCGCGGTGACGCCGTAGCGCAGCCAGTGCTCCTCGCGCACGATCTGGCGGCCGAGCTTGTGCTGGTCGCGCTCTTCTTCTTCCAGCACCTGGTCGCGCCATTCCTCGAAATGCGCAAAGCCGCGGTCGAGCCGCTTGGTCTGGCCGCGGTCGAGCCACACCGTCGCCTGGCTCACCCGCTCGAGAAAACGCCGGTCGTGCGAGATCAGGATGATCGCCGACGACGAGCGCAGCAGCTCGTCCTCCAGCCATTCGATCGTGGCGAGGTCGAGATGGTTGGTCGGCTCGTCGAGCAGCAGGATATCCGGCTCGGGCGCCAGCACACGGGCAAGTGCAGCGCGCCGCGCCTCGCCGCCCGACAGCGTGTCGGGATGTTCGTCGCCAGTCAGTCCCAGATGCTCGATCAGGTAGGTGACGCGGTGCAGATCGTCCGCGGGCCCCCGGCCCGCCTCGACATAGGCGCGGACGGTGGCAAAACCCTCCATGTCCGGCATCTGCGCGAGATAGCGGATGGTGGCCGACGGGTGGCGAAACACCTCGCCCTCCTGCGCCTCGACCAGGCCCGCGGCGATCTTGAGCAGGGTCGACTTGCCCGACCCGTTGCGGCCGACGAGCGCGATCTTGTCGCCCGCGGTCACCGACAGGTCTGCCCCGTCCAAGAGCGGCGTGCCGCCGAAGGTGAGCCGGATCCGGTCGAGCTTGAGAAGCGGTGGTGCCATCAGGACTGCTGTTCCAGTGTTTGCGCGACGAGCAGCGCCCGCCCGGAGACGAGGGACACGTGCAGCGGGCCGGCCACGCGATTGGAGATGGTGAGCGACGAGCCGAAGTCCATGTGGATGCGGTCGAGCGGCCATTCGGCGCCGGATATGCTCAGGCCCTCGATATCGGTGAAACCAAGGATCGAGAAAAGTGTGCCGTATGAATAGTCGAACGAATGCGCGCCCGGCAGAACGGGCCGCCCCTCCTGAATGCCGCTCGTCAGCGTCACGTCGAACCCCCGCTCGGCCAGGCGCAGGGCGAGCGCGAGGTGAAGGAATTCGTGGTCGGCGCGCTCGCCGCCAAACGCGCCGAGGATGAGCAGCGACGTCGCGCCCCTGTCGATGGCGATATCGATGGCGAGCTCGCCGTCGGTCTTGTCCTTGGCGGCGGGAAAGGTCTCGCGCGGCACCTCGCGATGCCGCTCGAAATCCTCGGCGGACGAGGAATCGAAATCGCCGACCCAGAGTTCGGGCACGACGCCAAGCGCCGCCGCGTGGCGGATGCCGGAATCCGCCGCGATGACGCGCGCGCCAGCCGACAGCGCGACGACGCGCGGCGTCACCGTCAGCTCGCCGCCGAGAAGGATGGAGAAGAGGCTCATGGCGGCGCGTCTAACAGACCTTGGCCAGCGGCGAAAGCGCGCGGGATCGGATACGCCGCGGAACATACGCTGCCTTTTTGGCGTTGAATTCCATTGTCACGCTGAGGGGCGTCCCATGGAAACTCTTGCCGCCGAGTTCGGTCATCCGACCTTCACGCCGTTCCCGGTCGTCGTTGCCCGGCTTCTCCTGGCGACGCTGTTCGGCGCGGCGATTGGCTTCGAGCGCGAATGGCGCGCCAGGCCCGCCGGGCTGCGCACACACATCCTCGTCTGCGTGGCGGCGGCCTCCTTCGCGATCCTGACCATCGAGATCGTCCACGCGCCGATGTTCGCCGCCGACGCGATCAAGGATTCAGTCAAAGTCGACCCGATACGCATCGTCGAAGCGGTGACCGCCGGCGTCGCCTTCCTGGCGGCGGGCGTGGTGATCTTCACCAAGGGCGAGGTGCACGGGCTGACCACCGGCGCGGGCATGTGGCTCGCGGGCGCGATCGGCGTCGCCTGCGGCCTCGGCCTGTGGCAGATCAGCCTCCTGGCGACGCTCATCGCGCTCATCGTGCTGGGCCTGCTGCATGCGCTTGAGACGAAACTCGATCTCAGGGGCGAAGACACCGCGACTGAAGGGGCCGCAAAGCCGAAGATCAGAGCCAAGCGCGACGATCCGACCCGCAACGAGCCGGCGCGCTGAGCGAATCAGCGAATTGCCGAAATTCGTGCGCGGTGGTATGAGCCGCCCCATGGAACGCCTGTTCGGAAACCCGAGCTATCGCCAGTTCACGCTGCAGGACCGCAAGCGCCTGCCGGCGCGCTTCTTTGCGGCGATTTCCGGCGCGATGACCTGCCGACTCCGCTGACCGGCCGCGGCGCATGCCGCCCCTCACCGGATTCAAAATGCTCCAGCCACGGATCAAAGCCATGAGCGCACCGCGCACCCTCTACGACAAGATTTTCGACGACCACGTCGTCCAACGCGACCCGGACGGCACCTGCCTGCTCTACATCGACCGTCATCTCGTCCACGAAGTCACCAGCCCGCAGGCCTTCGAGGGCCTGCGCATGACCGGCCGCAAGGTTCGGCATCCGGAAAAGACGCTTGCCGTGGTCGACCACAACGTTCCGACCTCGCCCGACCGCGTCAACGGCATCAAGAACGAGGAGAGCCGCATCCAGGTCGAGGCGCTGGCCACCAACGCCGCCGATTTCGGCGTCGAATACTATTCGGAGAAGGACCGCCGCCAGGGCATCGTCCACATCATCGGCCCCGAGCAGGGCTTCACGCTGCCGGGCATGACGATCGTCTGCGGCGACAGCCACACCTCGACCCACGGCGCCTTCGGTGCGCTCGCCCACGGCATCGGCACGTCCGAGGTCGAGCACGTTCTCGCCACCCAGACGCTGATCCAGCGCAAGGCCAAGAACATGTTGGTCCAGGTCGACGGCAAGCTGCCGGACGGCGTCACAGCCAAGGACATCATCCTCGCCATCATCGGCGAAATCGGCACCGCCGGCGGTACCGGCTACGTCATCGAATATGCCGGCGAGGCGATCCGCGCGCTGTCGATGGAAGGCCGCATGACGATCTGCAACATGTCCATCGAGGGCGGCGCCCGCGCCGGCCTGATCGCGCCGGACGAAACGACCTTTGCCTACGTCAAGGACAAGCCCCGCGCGCCGAAGGGCGCCGCGTGGGACATGGCGCTCGACTACTGGAAGACACTCAAATCCGACGAGGGCGCGCATTTCGACCGCATCGTGAAGCTCGACGCAGCCAAGCTGCCGCCGATCGTCACCTGGGGTTCCTCGCCCGAGGACGTCGTCTCCGTCACCGGCGAGGTGCCGGATCCGGCGTTGATCGAGGATGAGAACAAGCGAACCTCGAAATACCGCGCGCTCGACTATATGGGGTTGAAGCCCGGCACGAAGATGACGGACATCACCATCGACCGCGTCTTCATCGGCTCCTGCACCAATGGCCGCATCGAGGATCTGAGGCAGGTCGCCAAGGTCGTCGAGGGCAAGAAAGTCAGCCCGCACGTCAGCGCCATGATCGTGCCGGGCTCAGGCCTGGTGAAGGCGCAGGCCGAAGCCGAGGGTCTCGACAAGATCTTCATCGCCGCCGGCTTCGACTGGCGCGAGCCGGGCTGCTCGATGTGCCTGGCGATGAACGACGACCGGCTGGCGCCGCACGAGCGCTGCGCCTCGACCTCGAACCGCAACTTCGAAGGCCGCCAGGGCTTCAAGGGCCGCACCCACCTCGTCTCCCCCGCCATGGCGGGAGCCGCGGCGATCGCCGGCCATTTCGTCGACATCCGCGACTGGCACTGAACCGGCCGCGACCGCACCGACAGGCAAGAGGCCCGGCACGTCCGGGCCTCTCTCGTTTGATAATTACCGCCTGACGAGTTCGTACCACGAATCCCTTACGCCCGGCTGGTCCTTGGCGACAACGAGCGCGAGCTGCTCCTTGTCGAAGACCTCGAACCATTCGCTCCATTCCACCAGTTCGCGCCCGCCGGAACTCTGCGCGCGATCGGCCTGGTCCTGGTCCTGGTAGGCGATCTGGTCGAACACGATCACCAGCATCGGCTGTGTCCCCCCGGCCGGCGAAACGTCGACGATCGCGGGAGTGCCCATCCGGGCGGCGGCCCAGTCGCGGACCGAATCATGATCGGTGAGGGTGACGGTTTCGGTCATTCTTTTTCTCCTGAATGAGGCTGGGAACTGCCAGCCCCCTATTGTGGTTCCTGCCGGTAGTTAACCGGATGTTCGTTCGCTGGATTCTAGAAGTGGGATCGATGTGATGGATGCCATGACCAGCGCCGCTTTCATTCTGATGATCAATCTCAGCGTTTCGGCGCTGCTGGCGATCGCGTTTCTGGCAATCGCCAATTACGACAGATCGTTGGCCTCCGCCCGCTGGATCAGCGCCGCCTATGCATTCGGCATCGCTTACTCCGGTTTCGAACTCCTCATATCGCATTGGCCGACATCGACAATAGTGGCGACGACGGCCTATTCGACGCTCCTCCTCGCGCTGGCGTCCTATTCCGTCGGCATCGCCCGGAAATACCAGGTCCCGCCGCCCTGGCGACTGCTCGGCATCCTCCTGGTCGCCTCAGTGCTGCTGAACCTCTACACGCAGACCCTGCCGCGCGATTTGATCTCACGCAATGTCCTCTGGCAGGCACCCTATGGCGTGCTGCAGGCGGTCTCGGTGTGGATATTGCTGCGCGGCAGCAGATTGGGAGCGCTGGACAAGGCGTTGCTGGGAATACTCGCCTTGAGCGCCGCATATTTCGTGATCAAGCCTCTGATCGCGATCGGGGCGGGAGGGCCCGGCACGACGTCGGCGTCCTATATCAATACGGTCTATGCCCTGCTCTCCCAATCCACGGGTATCGTCCTCGCTCTCGCCGTCGCCCTGATGACCCTGGCCATCTATGTCAGCCGCATGCTCTCGGACGCGAATCTGCGATCCGAGACCGATACGTTGTCAGGCCTCCTCAATCGGCGTGGCTTCGTCGAGCGGGCCGACGAGACATTGCGCATCGCCGACCGCTCGGGCGGCCCGGTGACGCTCGTCCTCGCGGACATCGATCATTTCAAGACGGTGAACGACACCTACGGCCACGAAGCAGGCGATCGCGTCGTCCAGGCGTTTTCCGAGGTGATGAGGCAAGTGGCGGGGGACCATGCCCTCGGCCGGATCGGCGGTGACGAGTTCGCGATCCTGCTTTTGGGTACGGAGCTTTCGACCGCGCGTCTCATTGCCGAAGGCGCCCGGGTCGCGTTTTCGCAGTCCGTGATCGGCGGCCTGCCGTCGGGTGACGGCTGCACGGCGACGTTCGGCGTCGCTCAGCGCCACGGCAGCGAAACCTACGAGGAATTGCTGCGCCGCGCCGACCTGGCTCTCTACGAGGCAAAGAACGCCGGGCGCGATTGCGTTCGTGTCGCCCCACCAATGGTCCATCCGAGCGGCAACGGCAACGGCGCGGAAAGCCGCCGCGCGTTCCGCGACAAGCGCTGATCTCGCAGGTTCAAGTTCAGTCGCAAATCCGGCGCGCCGGCGTCGGCACCACTCCGTCCGGCAACCCGTACATATAGCTGCGACCCTTGAACATGCCGGGCACGGTGTAGCAGTGGCGGTAGGCATTGCCTTCGACGGCGGGGCCGTCGTCCTCGTAGCCCTGCGGTTCGGCGGCGGCCTGGGCTTCGTACTCCGCCAGGACATGGCCCTGGCCGACGATGATGCGCTTGTAGCCCGCCGGGCTGTAGACGATCAGATTGCCGAACGAATCGGCGTGATACCTCTCGCCATACGAATCTGCGGCCACGGCCGGCGCCGCGGCAACGAACAATCCCGCCGCGAGCGGCAGGACACGCAGAAGTTTCGAATTCGAACGCATGGCCTGTCCTTTCCGAGCAAAGGCCCGAGTCTTTTCCAGGGACGAGGATTAACCAATTCTTAACCTTTGTCACCGCTTGGCGGTCCTCCGCGGCGCAGCGATTAAGAAACATGGTTAACGAGGCGGGCGCCGGCTTGAAAAACATCCCGACAGGAGGCTAGCTATCGCGATGGGGGCAATCTTCCGAAAAAGCTCGCACGGGACTCTCCTTGCGGCAATGTTGGCCTCGGCGTGCCTGGTGGCCGGCTGCGCATCGGATGGCGCGTCGCCCGCCACCATGTCATTGGCGCCCGGTGCGTCCGCGTCGGCTGCGGACATCGCCGATACGGGCAGCGACGCGGCGGGGGCTGTAGCCTACGAGGACAACGCGCTTTATGCCGGTCGCTCGACCTATCGCTGCGACAATGGCGAGAGCCTCGAGGTGGACAACACCGTCACGCAGGTGGCGCTTGGCCTTGCCGACGGCTCGGTTATGGAACTGCCGGCTTCGCCTGCCGATTCGCACACCCGCTATGTCAAGGATCAATACGCCTTCGTCTTCGACGGCACGGAAGCGCTTTTCTTCCGCCCCAAGGCAGCTCCCGCCACCTGCAGGCGCTGAGAACCGCCCTTAAGGCCAGAAATCTTCAATCGATTGAAGCTTCCCGCATCACTTTTCATGTACTAAATACCGCACTTGGCACGCTTTTCCGGCTTTGACGCGCTGCAAAAACCGCACTAGAACGCTGGCACGAAAAAGTCGCATTTCGGCCAGCCTGATGCCGCCCGCGGGATAAGGCCTAGCCACCCTCGGGGGAGCCATGTCCGCACCAGCCACCCGCCTGAAGCCACGGCCGCTGTCGCCGCATCTGCAGATCTACAAGCCGATACCGACGATGGTCATGTCCATCGCTCACCGCATCACCGGTGGCGCTCTTTATTTCGGCACGCTGATCGTCGCCTGGTGGATCACCGCAGCGGCGGGTTCGGAAAACTACTACAATTTCGTCAGCGGCATCATCGGATCCTGGCTCGGCCAGCTGATCCTGTTCGGCTACACTTGGGCGCTGATGTTCCACATGCTCGGCGGCATCCGGCACTTCGTCTGGGACACTGCCTCCTACATGGAGAAGCATACGGCCACCAAGCTCGCCTGGGCGACGCTGATCGGCTCGATCATCCTGACGATCCTCGTCTGGGTCGCCGTCTTCGCCCTGAGGAGCGCAGCATGAGCAAGTCGCCCGGAATGCGCACCGCGCTTGGCCGCGTACGCGGCCTCGGCTCCGCCAGGGAAGGAACCGACCATTTCTGGCGCCAGCGGCTGACGGCGGTGGCCAACGTGCCGCTGATCCTGTTCTTCGTCGGTCTGGTCGTGTCGCTCAACGGCGCGAGCTATCAGGAGGTGCGTGAGACGCTCGCCAACCCGCTGGTGGCGCTGCTGACGATCCTCGTCCTCGCCTCGGCCCTCTACCACATGAAGCTCGGCATGCAGTCGATCATCGAGGACTACATCCACGGCGAAGGCCTGAAGGTCGTCCTCGTCATGCTCAACATCTTCTTCCCCATCGTCATCGGCGCGGTCTCGCTCTTCGCGCTCTTGAAGATCGCATTCGGAGTCTGAGACCTTGGCCAAGGCAACATCCTCATCCGCGGCCAACGGCAAGGCCTATACCTATGTCGACCACAAGTTCGACGTGGTGGTGGTCGGCGCCGGTGGCGCCGGCCTGCGCGCCACGCTCGGCATGGCCGAACAGGGTCTGAAGACCGCCTGCATCACCAAGGTGTTCCCGACCCGCTCGCACACGGTCGCCGCCCAAGGCGGCATCGCCGCGTCGCTCGCCAATATGGGACCGGATTCGTGGCAATGGCACATGTTCGACACCGTCAAGGGATCGGACTGGCTCGGCGACACCGATGCGCAGGAATATATGGTCCGCGAAGCGCCGGCCGCCGTCTACGAACTCGAGCACTACGGCGTGCCGTTCTCGCGCACCGAGGATGGCAGGATCTACCAGCGCCCGTTCGGCGGCATGATGATGAACTACGGCGACGGCCCGCCCGTTCAGCGCACCTGCGCCGCCGCCGACCGCACCGGCCACGCCATCCTGCACACGCTCTACGGCCAGTCGCTGAGGCACTCGGCACAGTTCTTCGTCGAGTATTTCGCCCTCGACCTGATCATCGAGGATGGTCGCTGCACCGGCGTCGTCGCCTGGAACCTCGACGACGGCACCATCCACCGCTTTTCGGCCAAGATGGTCGTGCTGGCGACCGGCGGCTACGGCCGCGCCTTCTTCTCCGCTACGTCGGCGCACACCTGCACCGGCGACGGTAACGGCATGGTCGCCCGCGCCGGCCTGCCTTTGCAGGACATGGAGTTCGTGCAGTTCCATCCGACCGGCATCTACGGCGCCGGCTGCCTGATCACCGAAGGCGCGCGCGGCGAGGGCGGCTATCTCGTCAACTCGCAGGGCGAGCGCTTCATGGAGCGCTACGCGCCCTCGGCCAAGGACCTCGCCTCGCGCGATGTCGTCTCGCGCTGCATGACGATGGAGATCCGCGAAGGGCGTGGCGTCGGCAAGAACAAGGACCACATCTTCCTGCACCTCGACCATCTCGATCCGGCCGTGCTGAACGAGCGCCTGCCCGGTATCTCGGAGAGCGCCAAGATCTTCGCCGGCGTCGACGTGACGAAGGAGCCGATCCCGGTTCTGCCGACGGTGCACTACAACATGGGCGGCATCCCGACCAACTACTACGGCGAAGTGCTGAACCCGACGCCGGAGAATCCGGACGCGGTGTTCCCCGGCCTGATGGCCGTGGGCGAGGCCGGCTGCGCCTCGGTGCACGGCGCGAACCGCCTCGGTTCCAACTCGCTGATCGATCTGGTCGTCTTCGGCCGCGCCGCGGCGATCCGCGCCGGTCAGGTGGTGGACCGCGAGGCGGCGGTGCCATCGGCCAACGCAGCCGCCGTTGACAAGATCATGGACCGCTTTGACCGGCTGCGCCATGCCAGCGGCGGGACGCCCACGGCGGTACTGCGCGAGAAGATGCAGCGCGCCATGCAGGAAGACGCCGCCGTCTTCCGCACCCAGGAATCGCTCGAAAGCGGCTGCCGCCGGGTGTCGGCGATCTGGGGCGAATTGAAGGACGTGAAGGTCCACGACCGCTCGATGATCTGGAACTCCGACCTCGTCGAGACGCTGGAGCTGGAAAACCTGATGGCCAACGCCATCACCACCGTCCACGGCGCGGAAGCCCGCAAGGAAAGCCGCGGCGCGCACGCACGCGAGGACTTTTCCGCGCGCGACGACGCCAACTGGCGCAAGCATACGCTTGCCTGGGTCGACGAGGACGGCAAGGTGACGCTCCGCTACCGGCCGGTGCACACTGAGACGATGTTGCCGGTGAACCAGGGAGGTATCGACCCAGCCAAGATCGCGCCCAAGGCGCGGGTCTACTGAGGAAGGAAAGATCATGGTTGAACTCACCCTTCCCCGGAACTCCAAGATCAACCCCGGCAAGACCTGGCCGAAGCCGGATGGCGCGACGAATGTTCGCGAATACCGCATCTACCGCTGGTCGCCGGATGACGACCAGAACCCGCGCCTCGACACCTATTATGTCGACCTCGACGATTGCGGGCCGATGGTGCTGGACGGCCTTCTCTACATCAAGAACAAGATCGACCCGACGCTGACGCTGCGCCGCTCCTGCCGCGAAGGCATCTGCGGCTCCTGCGCGATGAACATCGACGGCACCAACACGCTCGCCTGCACCAAGGGCATGGAGGAGATCTCCGGCGCGGTGCGCGTCTATCCGCTGCCGCACATGCCGGTGGTGAAGGACCTCGTGCCGGACCTGACGGTGCCCTACGCGCAGCTGACCTCGATCGAGCCCTGGCTGCAGACCGTCTCGCCCGAGCCGGCGAAGGAATGGCTGCAGAGCCATGAGGATCGCCAGAAGCTCGACGGCCTCTACGAGTGCATCCTCTGCTTCTGCTGCCAGACCTCCTGCCCGAGCTACTGGTGGAACGGCGAGAAATATCTCGGCCCCGCCGTCCTGCTGCAGGCCTATCGCTGGCTGATCGATTCCCGCGACGAGGCCACCGGCGAGCGCCTCGACAACCTGGAAGATCCCTTCCGCCTTTACCGCTGCCACACGATCATGAACTGCACCCAGGCCTGCCCCAAGGGCCTGAACCCGGCCAAGGCGATCGCCGAGATCAAGAAGATGATGGTGGAGCGGAGGGTTTAGTCCTTCTCCAAAGGTCGTGATCCTCCGGCTCGTCCCGAGGATCTGCCGGCTCTCGCCAGCGCGCAGCGACTCCGAAACAACGCCAATTGTCGGCGTGAGCTGATGCTCGGGACAGGCCCGAGCATGGCGGCGCGACGCGATACGTCATCAGTCCTAACCACCCCTTGCCCCGTCCTCTCGCCTTTGCCACATAAGCCGGCATGGATACTCCCGCTCTCCCCCTCCTCAACGCCATCGAAGCCCGCGTGCTGGGCTCCCTCATCGAGAAGAAGGAGCTGACGCCGGACGTCTATCCGCTGACGCTCAACGCCGCGCAGGCCGCCGCCAACCAGAAGACGGCGCGCGAGCCGGTGATGGCGCTGGAGCCGTCCGACATCCACCGCGCGTTCAAGTCGCTTCAGGAAAAGGGGCTCGTGCGCCAGGTCTCCGGCTCACGCGTCGAACGCTACGAGGAGCAGCTGTCGCGGCGCTTCTCGCTGACGCGCGGACAGACGTCGATCCTCGGCCTGATGATGCTGCGCGGGCCGCAGACGACCCACGAGCTGCTGGCGCGCAGCGAGCGCATGGCGCAGTACGGATCGGTGGACGACCTCGTCTCCGATCTGGACCTCCTGATCGGCCGCCGGCCGCCGCTGGTGCAACTCGTCGAGCGCGGCCCCGGCCAGCGCGAGGACCGTTACGCGCACCTTCTCAGCGGCCCGGTCGAAGCGGCGACGCGCACCTCGTCGTCCGCGCCCTTCCAGACGACGTCACCGGATCTGGCGGCCAGGGTCGCGGCGCTCGAAGATGAAGTCTCCGCGCTGAGGCGGATGGTCGAGAAGCTGGCCGGGAGCGACTGACGGAAGGATCACGCCTTCGTCGCGGCGGCTTGATTTGAAACTGCGCCGCCCGCTGCTACGTTCCTCAGCAATCGGAGGAATACCCATGCGCCTTGCCGCTGCCGCTTTCGCGACCGCCCTTGCTTTGCAACCCCTCGCCGTCTCATCCGCGGGCGCCGAGACGGCGATCTTCGCAGGCGGCTGCTTCTGGTGCGTGGAATCCGACATGGATCAGGTGCCGGGCGTGACCGAAACGGTCTCCGGCTATTCCGGCGGAGCGAAGAAGAACCCCAGCTACTACGATCACGAAGGCCACCGCGAGGTGCTGAAGGTCGAGTTCGACCCGGCGAAGATCAGCTACGAGAAGCTCGTGACGACCTTCCTGCGCACCATCGATCCGACGGATGCGGGCGGCCAGTTCTGCGACCGCGGCCACGCCTACACCACGGCGGTCTATGCGGTCGGCGACGCGCAACTGGCGTCCGCGACAAAGGCCAAGGCCGATGCCGAGGCCCAGCTTGGCACGAAGCTCGCCCTCGAGGTGGCTCCGGCCGGCGAGTTCACCGAGGCCGAGGACTACCACCAGAACTACTACAACGTGAATCCGGCCAAGTACAAATATTACCGCTTCGCCTGCGGCCGCGACGCCCGCGTCAAGGAAGTCTGGGGCGCGGACGCCTACAAGGGCGTGCCGTCGCACTAGAACCAGAGCGGTTCCAGGAGCCCTGACGGGATTGATGACGGGCAGGTGACGTCGTAGCCTTCACATGTTTCTGGAACGGAAGGCTGCCTATGCTGTTCATGATCATCGAACGGTTTCGCGACAACGATATGCTCCCGATCTACAAGCGGGTGCGCGATGAAGGACGGATGTTTCCCGACGGTCTCGAATATGTCGATAGTTGGGTCGAGCCGAATTTCAGCCGCTGCTTCCAATTGATGCGCTGCGATGACCTGAAACTGCTCCAGGAATGGGTCCTGAAATGGCGAGGCTCGGGAACTACGTTTGAGATTGTCCCCGTATTGACCAGCAAGGAAACCCGGGAGGTCGTCGCTCCGGTTCTGGATAATATCTAATCAGTACCACTGCGCCTTCATCGTCAGCATCGTCTCATCCAGCTTGCCCAGCAAATCGCGCTGCACGCGCGCTTTCGGCAGTTCGTAGGCGAAGAAATAGCGGCAGGCGGCGAGCTTGCCGCGCAGGAAGTTCGGATCGCCTTCGCCGGTATCGAGCTTGCGCGCGGCGACCAGCGCCTGCCTGAGCCACATCCAGGCGATGACGACATGGCCGAACATGTCCAGATAGATCGTGGCGTTGGCCAAGGCCTTGCGCGGATCCTTCGCCAGTTCGCCGGCGAGCGTGCGGGTCAGCGCGACCGTCTCCGCGAGATGGGCAGACAGGTCCGAAGCGTCGGCGGCGATCGAAGCAATGGCTGATGCCTCCGCCACCGTCGCGCCGATCCGGCCAGCCAGCAGCTCCAGCCCGCGCCCGTTCGCCTGCACGACCTTGCGGCCCAGAATGTCCATCCCCTGGATGCCGTGCGTGCCCTCGTGGATCGGGTTCAGCCGATTGTCGCGGTAAAGCCGCTCGACCGGATAATCGCGCGTGTAGCCATAGCCGCCGAGCACCTGGATCGCATGCTTGTTGGCTTCGAGGCAGAACTCCGACGGCCACGACTTGGCGACAGGCGTCAGAAGGTCGAGCAGCAATTCGTCGTCGCGCCGCTTCTCCTCGTCGGTCTGGGTCCTCAGCCCGTCCACCAGCCGCGCGCAGTAGAGGATCAGCGTGAACGCGCCTTCGACCGCGCTCTTCTGCGCCAGAAGCAGCCGGCGGATGTCCGCGTGCTCGATGATCGGCACCTGTTTAGACGCGGCGTCCTTGCCGTCCGGGTGCCTGCCCTGCGGCCGGTCCTTCGCATAAGCGAGCGCGACCTGGTAGCCGGCGGAGGCAAGCGCGGTGGCACCGAGGCCAACGCCAATGCGCGCCTCGTTCATCATCTGGAACATGTAGCCGAGGCCTTTGTGCGGCTCGCCGACGAGGTGGCCAATGCACTCGCCCGCCTCGCCGAAATTGAGAGCCGTGTTGGTGGTGCCGCGATAGCCCATCTTGTGGTTCAGGCCGGCGAGGCTCACGCCATTGCGCGGGCCGATCGAGCCGTCCTCGCCGACGCGGTATTTCGGCACGATGAACAGCGAGATGCCCTTCACCCCGGCCGGCCCGCCCGGAATCTTCGCCAGCACCATGTGGACGATGTTCTCCGACATCTCCTGCTCGCCGCCGGAGATCCACATCTTGCGGCCGCTGATGCGATAGGTGCCGTCGCCGGCAGGGTCGGCCTTCGTGACGATGTCGGAGAGCGAAGAGCCCGCCTGCGGCTCCGACAGGCACATCGTGCCGAAGAAGCGGCCCTCGACCATCGGCGCGAGGAAGCGCGCCTTCTGCTCGTCGCTGCCGAAGCTGGCGATGAGGTTCGCCGCGCCGACGGTCAGGAACGGATAGCCGGCGGTGCCGACATTGGCGGCGGAGAACATGTAGGCGCAGGCGATGCGCACCGTCTCCGGCATCTGCGCGCCGCCCCATTCATGGTCGAAGCCGGCGCCGAAGAAGCCCGCCTCGCGGTAGACGGCGAGCGCGGCGCCGACGCGCGGGTCGACGATCGCCTTGCCGCCGACGAATTCCGGCTCGTTCTCGTCGACGGCCGCCGCATGCGGCAGGAAGTGGTCGATGGCGATCCTCTCGGCGGTATCGAGCACATTGTCGATCGCGCTGCGATCCCAGTCGGCGAAACGGGAGGCCTCGCTCAGCCGGTCCGCGTCGAGCAGTTCGAAGAGCTGGAAGGACAAGTCGGGCCGGTCAATGCGTATCAAGGAACGATTCCCGTCTTTGTGCGTTTGCGAACTTGGCGCGGAAGGAAACGAAACTCTTTCGATCCCGGTTGCGTATCGACACCGATACGGTTGCTCTCGCGCATCCGTAATGGCGAACCGGAACGGATGTGGCAAGACGAGGAGGGTCGTGTGAAAGCAGAGACGGGACGTTCAAACCTCATCCGCGCCGCCATGAGCGCGCCCTATCTGGCGCGCGAGGAGGAACACGACCTTGCCGTGCGCTGGAAGGAGCATCGCGACCAGGCGGCTCTCCATCGCATCACGATCGCCCATATGCGGCTCGTCATCTCCATGGCCTCGAAGTTCCGCAATTTCGGCCTGCCCCTCAACGACATGATTCAGGAAGGCCACATCGGTCTCCTGGAGGCCGCCGCCCGCTTCGAACCGGAACGCGAAGTCCGCTTTTCGACCTATGCGACGTGGTGGATCCGCGCTTCGATGCAGGATTACATCCTGCGCAACTGGTCAATCGTGCGCGGCGGAACCAGTTCGACGCAGAAGGCGCTGTTCTTCAATCTCCGTCGCCTGCGCGCCCGGCTGGCGCAAGGCTCCGAAACGCTGTCGAACGAAACCGTCTACAGCGAGATCTCGGCGGCGCTAGGGGTCTCCAAGGCGGATGTCGCGATGATGGATTCGCGCCTCTCGGCACCGGATACGTCGCTCAACGCGCCGGTGCTGGACGACGGAAGCGGCTCGACCGAACGGATGAACTTCCTCGTCTCGAACGATCCCCTGCCCGACGAGGTCGTCGGCGGCGCCATCGACGAGCAGCGTCGCAGCGGCTGGCTGCGGGCCGCGCTTGGCGTGCTCAACGAGCGCGAACTGCGGATCATCCGCGAAAGGCGCCTGCAGGACGAAGGCGCCACGCTGGAGCTCCTCGGCGAAAAGCTCGGCATCTCGAAGGAGCGCGTGCGCCAGATCGAGAACCGGGCGTTGGAGAAGCTCAAGGCAGCGCTCATCAAGGACAATCCGGACTTCGCCGTCGCCTGACTCTATAGATCGGTGATGATCTTCACCTTGTCGCCCGCCGAGACGCTCTCGCCGGCTGAAAGCGCGTTGATCAGGCGGAACAGTTCCACCTTGCGGTCGACGCCCCGCATCTGACTGGCGAGCGACTGCACCGTCTCGCCGGAGCGAACAGTGCGGACGCGAATCCGCAGCGGCTTCAGCGCCGCCCGCTCGGAAGCGGAGAGCAGGCGGAAGCTGGCGCTGACCGACTTCGCCACCGATTCGAGCGCAGCGCTGGTCAGCGGAGCGGCAGTCAGCAGGCGGTAGACCTGGCCACCGGCGCGCACCACGGTGATGTCGAACTGCCAGCCGTCGGCTCGCGCTCGCGCCGTTGCCGCCTCGTTGCCGGCGATCGTCGTTGCGGCGATGGATCCGGGGTCGAGCCCGGCGATCCAGCCGCTGCGCAGATATTCTTCCAGCGACATCGCAGGCGCCACCTTGACGCCGTCGAAGCGTACCGCGACGTCGCCCGGGCCCGCGGCGGTGACGGCTGCCGCCGAATTGTCGATGATGAAACCTTCCGGCACCGTGAAGGTGACGCCCAGTCCCGGATGCAGGAAGGTGCGGCCCCGCACGAAGCCTTCCTGCGGCGTGTCGCCGAACATCAGGCCGTCGATTCCGGCGAGCAGCCAGTCGCGGTCGCGGGTGCCGACACCCGGCGCGCCGAACGCGCGCGCATGGCCGAGCGCGAGATCGATGCGCTGGGGCGCGGCCGGATGGCTCGCGAGGAAGTCGAGGCTGGCATCCGACGCGCCGCTGACACTGCGGAAGTCCGCATAGGAGGACATCGACTGGAGGAAGCGCGCCGCCGCGAACGGGTCATATCCGGCGCGGCCGATCGCACGGATACCGATCGCGTCGGCCTCCAGTTCCTGGTTGCGCGAGAACTGCGCCAGGCTGAGCTTGCCGCGGATAAGCGCCGCTTTCGCAGCCGCATCGCCTTCGAGCACGTCGCTCACCACACGCGCGGCGAGCACTTCGTCAGCCTCGCGCTGCTGGCGCTGCACGCCGTGATTGGCCGTCACGTGCCCCATCTCGTGAGCAATCACGGCGGCAAGCTCGGCTGAATCGTTGGCGAGCGCGAGAAGCCCGCGCGTGATGTAGAGATAGCCGCCCGGCAGCGCGAACGCATTGACGTTCGGCGAATTGAGGATGGTGATGCGGTAAGTCTGGTTTGGATTGTCGGGGTCGAGCGTCAGGCTGCCGACAACCTTGGCGACCGCGCGCTCCAGCTTGGCATCGGAATATTCGCCGCCATAGGTGGCCAGGATGCGCGGATGCTGCTGGCGCGCGATCTCGGCGAACTTGTCGTTGCGGCCGACCGTGTCGACCGTCACCGGATTGGGCGACGGCTTGAGATCGGACGTCGTCGACGTGTCGATCATCTGGCAGCTGGACAACAGCACGGCCAAGCCCGTCGCGGCAACGGCGCGGCGAACCCGGAACCGGCTTATCGCCGTCCGCTGAAAGGCTGCACTCATTCTGTCGGAACCTATGAGCAGGCTTATTCCTCGAAACTGTCGGGCGCGTCGAATCCCGGTCCGGCAGGCCTTGGACGTCGCGACTTAGAACCCCCGCAATGCCGTGACAAGGACGCCGATGCCACACCTTGGCCATATCCGGTAAATGTGTCGCATTGCGGGCAATTTATCGTGAACGGCTCTCTCCGACATAGGCGCGGACGGCTTCCGGTCCCCCCTGCCCGAGGAGATCCTCCGTCGGCCCGTCGCCCGCGATCCTGCCTGCGTCGACGAAGACCATGCGCGGCGCGAGCGCAAGCGCATCCACCGGCGAATGCGTCACCACGAGGATCGTCATGCCGGTCTCGCGATGGAGATCGCCGACCAGTTCCGCCATCTCGGCGCGCAGCCCGGGACCGAGCGAGGCGAACGGCTCGTCCATCAAAAGCACCGGGCGCCGCCGCACCAGAGCGCGTGCGAGCGCGGCCCGCTGCCGCTCTCCACCCGAAAGCTCGCGCGGGAGGCGCCCTTCCTTGCCGGCCAGCCCTACGCGCGACAGCGCGTCCAGGGTCGCCGCTCGGTCCTCGGCCGAGAGGCGCAACGCCGGGCTGCGGCCGAGGGCGACATTGGCGAACAGGTCGAGATGGGCGAAGAGATTGTTCTCCTGGAAGATCATCGACACCGGGCGCTCCGACGGCGGGTCGGCCGTGACATCCCGGTCGCCGACCAGGATCCGGCCCTTCGATGGCGTCTCGAAGCCGGCTATAAGATTGAGCATCGTCGTCTTGCCGGAGCCGCTCGGCCCCATGACCGCAACGATCTCCGACGCGGCGACGGAAAGATCGAACGACATTCTCGTCTCGCCATAGGCGAAGCCGACACCGTCGAGCCGCAGCGGAACACCGAGGCTCATGGCGTTTCCCTTCCGAGCCGTTCGGCGAGCCACATCAGCACAAGGCACAGCAGGCCGAGCAGCAATGCAAGCCCTGCGGCGTCCTGCGTGCGATAGCTGCCCATGCGCGAATAGAGGAGGTACGGCAGCGTCTGGACGCTGTCGCTGCCGAACAGCGCGATGACGCCGAGATCGCCGAGCGACATCGCCATGGAGAAGGCGAAGCCGGTGGCGAGCGGCCGGCGCAGCTCCGGCCAGTCGATCAGCCGCGCCCGCGCAGCGCCGGAAATGCCGAGTTGCGTGGAAAGCCGGTCGTTGCGGATGGCGGCTGCGTCGTAGGCTGGGCGGATGGCGCGGGTGGCAAATGGCATCGCCATTATCGCGTTGACCGTCACCACCATAATCGGTGCGACGGCAAAGACCCCGCCGGTATTGCGCAGCAGCACGAACCAGCCGGCGCCGATGACTATCGGTGGGACGACCAATACCAGGCTCGCTCCCGTCCCGGCGAGCGTTTCCAGGATCGATCGCCGCCCACCCCTTCGCGCCGTCTCGAGTTTGTGGCGCATGGCGACCAGGGAGAGCGAAAGAAGGACCGACAGGAACGCGGCGCCGACGGCGAAAAGAAGGCTCTGGGCAGTCGCCTTGAGCACAGCCGGTTCGGTGGCAAGCCGTCCGAGATCGGCCCGCAGGCCGGACGCGACGATCGCCGCCATCGGAGCAAGGACGAAAGCGGCAGCGAGGGTGATCACTATCGCATTCGAGAGAGTCTCCATCTTCTCGGCGGCTCGTGGGCGGCGACCGGCGACGGGCAGGTTGGCGTCGCCGGTCACATCGGCGCCGAGGCGGGAGAGCGCGAAGACGGCGGCGATGGTGAGCGCGATCTGCACCACCGTCAGCGCCACTGCCCGCGCCGGCTCGAAGTCGAAGCGCAGCGACTGGTAGATCGCAACTTCCAGCGTGGTGGCGGCCGGCCCACCGCCGAGTGTGAGAACGAGCGTGAACGATGTGACGCACAGCATGAACACCAGCGCGGCCACGCCCGGCAGCGCCGCACGCAGCGCGGGCCACTCGATCAGCCGGAACACCGCGCCCGAGCGCATGCCGAGCTGGCTCGCCAGCCGCCACTGGTCGGGCGGCACGGTTTCCAGCGCTGCGAGCAGCAACCGGGTCGCCAGCGGCAGGTTGAAGAAGACATGCGCGACGAGGATGCCGCTGAGGCCGTAGATGCCCGGCCATCGGCCGGCGCCGGCCGCTGACACGATGTCCGCTAGGAAACCGGCGCGGCCGTAGAGCGCCAGCAGGCCGAGTGCCGCGACGATCGCCGGCAGGCCGAGCGGCACCGCGAACAGCCTGAGCAACAGGCCGCGGCCGGGAAAGTCGGAATGCCGCGACAGCGCTCGCGCCACGAGGATCGCGGGTGCGACCGAAAGCACCGTCGACAGTGCCGCCTGCCACAGCGTGAATCCCGCGATGCGCAGCATGCCGGCGTCGAAAGCACCCGCCGCGCCCGACCAGTCCCGCGCCGCCTCGACGGCGAGGCCCGCGAAGGCCCCGCCGATGAGGAGTGCGATGAAGCCGAGCGCGAGGAGGCCGGGGCGAGTCATCCTATCTGCTCATCGCCGCCGTCCACTCCTCCACCCATGCCTTGCGGTTGGCGGCAACCTCATCGGACGAGAACAGCAGCGACTTAGCCGGCTTCACCAGCGCATCGAACGCCGGGTTCAGCGGCTTCGACGTCTTGGCGGCCGGGAACATCCAGTTCGTTTCCGGGATCGCGTCCTGGAAAGCGGGGCTGGTCATGAAGGCGAGGAATTTTGCCGACAGCGGGTTTTCCGCCCCCTTCTTCGTCATGCCGGCGACCTCGATCTGCATGTAGTGGCCCTCCGAAAAGGCGGCCGCCTTGTAGCGGTCTGTCTTCTCGGCGATGACATGGTAGGCGGGCGATGTCGTGTAGGACAGCACCATCGGCGCCTCGCCCTTGGTGAACAGACCGTAGGCCTCGCTCCAGCCGGGCGTGACGGTCAGCACGCGGCCCTTGAGCTTCGCCCAGGCCTCGCCCGCCTTGTCGCCATAGACCGACTTCACCCACAGCACGAGGCTGAGGCCGGGCGTCGAGGTGCGCGGGTCCTGGATGACGATCTTGTCCTCGGGGTCGCCATCGACGAGGTCCTTCAGGCTCGTCGGCGGCGTCTTCAGCGCCTCGCTGTGGTAGACCACGGCGAAGTAGCCGTAGTCGAACGGCAGGAAGGTCGTGTCGGTCCAGCCGCCGGGCACAGTAAGGTCGGTGGGCGAAAGGCCATGCGGCGCGAACAGGCCCGTGTCGGAGGCCTCCCTGGTCAGGTTGGTGTCGAGGCCGAGCACGACGTCCGCCTTGCCCGAGGCGCCTTCCAGCCTGACGCGGTTGAGCAGCGCCACGCCGTCGGCGACCGAGACGAATTCGACGTCGCAGCCGCATTCGGCCTCGAACGCCTTTTCGACGATCGGGCCTGGGCCCCACTCGGCGGTGAAGCTCTCGTAGGTATAGACGGTGAGCTTGTCCTCGGCCGCGGCGGGCGAGACAAGGGCGAGCGTTGCGAGAAGTATCGGTATCGTCGTGCGCATCTGGCGCCTCCTTCATTCGTGTGAAAGGGAAGATGCGCCGTGAGCCGAACGCGTCTAATCCCTCCGCCGGTACAAACCGGATCAGGTTCAGCGGGTTGGCTTTCGCCTCTCAGCCGTATCGCGATCTCTCGCTTGCGGCACCCCGTTAGAGCACGGCGAACATAGGACGGTCGCTTTGCCGGCGCAAGCGCTTCGCCCGCGGTTGACGCTGGTGCCGAACGCATGGTGAGGATGGCGCATGCTCGACAAGCTCGAAGCCTTTATCGCGCTGTCCCGCGCGCAGCATTTCGGCAAGGCGGCCGAAGATCTCGGCGTCACCCAGCCGACGCTGTCGGCCGCCATCAAGCAGTTGGAGGGCGAACTCGGCGTGATGCTGGTCAAGCGCGGCTCGCGCTACCAAGGCCTGACCGCCGAGGGCGAGCAGGTGCTCGCCTGGGCGCGGCGCATCTCGGGCGATGCGCGTGCGATGAAGGAAGAGATGCGCGCCGCCCGCCACGGCCTGTCCGGCCGCATCCGCATCGCCGCCATCCCCACCGCGCTCGCCATGGTGGCCAAGCTCACCACGCCGTTGCGCGAACGGCATCCCGGCATCACCTTCTCGATCCTGTCACGCACGTCGATCGAGGTTCTGTCGCTGCTCGGCAATTTCGACATCGATGCCGGCATCACCTATCTCGACAACGAACCGCTCGGGCGCGTGCTGTCGGTGCCGCTCTATGCCGAGCGCTATCAGCTGATCACAGCCGCGGGGAACCCTTATTCCGACCGCGCCACCGTCACCTGGGCGGAGGTGTCGGAACTGCCGCTCTGCCTCCTGACGCCCGACATGCAGAACCGGCGCATCATCGACTATCATCTGGCCGAAGCGGGCGTTTCAGTGCGCCCGTCGCTCGAATCCAATTCGATGATCGTGCTCTATTCTCACATCCGCACGGGCAAATGGTCGTCGATCATGCCGCTGAACCTGGCCGAGACCTTCGGCTTCGCCGAGCCGATCCGCGCCATTCCCATCGTCGAGCCGGACGCCAGCCACATTGTCGGCCTCGTCGTCCAGCCGCGCGAGCCGCACACGCCGCTGGTCAAGGCGTTGCTCGACGAAGCAATCGCGCTAGCGACGCAGTTCAAGTCCTGACATACACCGAGGTTTAGGCGTGCATCCTCACCGGGGCCGGCGTTTCGGACAGATAGTCCACGGACTCGAAAGACATCGCTGCGCCAAGCGCTTGCGCATGTTGGACGACGAGCCCCTCGATATCCTCGCGAGCAACATTCTCCCGCTCGTTGCGCAGACGAATTGCCTCCGCCAGCATCGGCACATTGACGACCCCGTGCTGGGCAGCAGCGTGTCCCACAGCGGAAACCACATCCTGGCTAAGTTCTTGCGAGACGATCCTTACCATGTGCTGGGTTCCTGATTTCATCATAGAAAAACTCTACCCGAGGCGCGTCAGGAAGGCAATCAGAAATCAGAAATTTTCTAATTATTTCATATAGTTAGCAAAATATCACGTTGGCGGCATGGGCAGACTTGACCCACTCGCCCAGAACGACGCTGAAGGTGCTGGGAGACCAGCCTACTCACCCTATTGCGAACGACCCGGATGCAACCTTATTGTCATTTACTCATTTCTAGTATTCGACGGTCCTCGGGGTGGCACATGTCGGAACTTGAGCGGGCAGAACGTCTTCAGATCATGCTGAGCGCCGAAGAGCTTCGGGCCGTGGAGGACTGGAGGTTTGAACGGCGCATGCCCAGCCGCGCGGCAGCGGTTCGCGAACTGCTACGGCGCGGGTTGGCGGCCGATGGGTTCCTCACCGCACAGTCTGGCGCTAAGTCCCAGGATTTCGGCGTGATCGTCCCGGAATCTCCCAACGAACGGGCGGAATGAACTGCTTTGCCCCCTTGATAGCCGCTCGCAGCCGCCCGGCGAGGGTCGCTGCGTGGACAGCTTGAAAGACGCTCCCTGAAGAGGCGATGGCGCTGCCAGACGCGCCGTGACGACCGGCCTCCCGTAGTATCTGGATCGTCAATGATAGGAATTCTCTATCAAGCAACGATTTTGCTTTATTGATTTCCGGTGTTTTGTCCGGTTTCATTGGCAAATGGCGCGTGACGGCGCCGATCCAGGGAGGAGCGCTGCCTTGCAGCCGTCGGGTACCCAGATTGAGGTCGCTGATGTCGCCGCGCGCACGGCCGCGGTGATCGCCAGCCATGCGCATCTCGAAGGGCCGCTGCTGCCCATCCTGCATGCCGTGCAGGAGGAGTTCGGCTTCGTGCCGACCGAGAGCCTGCCGGCGATCGCCGAGGCACTCAACATCTCGAACGCCGAAGCCCACGGCGTCGTAACCTTCTACCACGACTTTCGCCGCGCACCGGCGGGACGCCACGTTCTCAAGCTCTGCCAGGCCGAGGCCTGCCAGTCGATGGGCTCGGAGCGCATCGCCGCAATGGTGAAGGCCGCGTTCAGCATCGGTTTTCACGAGACGGCGCCGGACGGCTCGGTGACGTTGGAACCGGTCTATTGCCTCGGGTTGTGCGCCTGCGCGCCGGCGGCCATGCTCGACGGCGAGGTGATCGGCCGTCTCGACGCCGAGTCGGTGGACGAGATCGTCGCGGAGGTGCGGCGATGACCCCGGTGATCTACATCCCGAAGGATTCCGGCGCTCTGGCGATGGGCGCCGAAAAGGTCGCAAAGGCAATCGAAGCCGAGTTGAAGGCGCGCGGCGAAACCGCCCGCATCGTCCGCACCGGCTCGCGCGGGCTCTACTGGCTGGAGCCGATGGTCGAAGTGCTCACCGAGAAAGGTCGCGTCGCCTACGGACCGGTGAAGGCGAAGGACGTGAGGTCGTTGTTCGACGCCGGTTTCCTGTCGGGCGACCAGCACCATCTCTGGCTCGGTAAGCCGGAAACCATTTCCTTCCTGGCGAAGCAGACGCGGCTGACCTTCGCCCGCTGCGGCATCACCGACCCGCTGTCGCTCGCCGACTACGAGGCGCATGGCGGTCTCGTCGGCCTCAGGAAGGCCCTGGCGATGACGCCGGCCGACATCGTCAAGACCGTCACCGAATCCGGCCTGCGCGGCCGTGGCGGCGCGGGCTTCCCGACCGGTATCAAGTGGAAGACCGTCCTCGACCAGGTGGCCGAGCGCAAATTCATCGTCTGCAACGCCGACGAAGGCGACAGCGCCACTTTCGCCGACCGCATGATCATGGAAGGCGACCCGTTCGTCCTCATCGAAGGCATGGCGATCGCCGGCATCGCCACCGGTGCCACCAAGGGCTTCGTCTACATCCGCTCGGAATATCCGCATGCGGTCGCCGCGATGCAGGCCGCGATCGACATCGCGCGCAAGGCGAACGTGCTTGGCACCGCGATCCTCGGTTCGCCCAACGCCTTCGACATCGAGGTGCGCGTCGGCGCCGGCGCCTATGTCTGCGGCGAAGAGACGTCGCTGCTCAATTCGCTCGAGGGTAAGCGCGGCATCGTCCGGGCCAAGCCGCCGCTGCCGGCCATCCAGGGCCTGTTCGGCAAGCCGACGGTGATCAACAACGTCATCTCGCTCGCCTCCGTGCCGGTCATTCTCGACAAGGGAGCCAGCCACTACAAGGACTTCGGCATGGGCCGCTCGCGCGGCACGATACCGATCCAGATCGCCGGCAATGTGAAACACGGCGGCCTGTTCGAGGCGGCCTTCGGCATGACGCTGGGCGAGATCGTCAACGAGATCGGCGGCGGCACCGCGACCGGCCGACCGGTGAAAGCGGTGCAGGTCGGCGGCCCGCTCGGCGCTTACTTCCCACCGTCGCTGTTCGACACGCCGTTCGACTACGAGGCCTTCGCGGCGAAGGACGGGCTGATCGGCCATGCCGGCATCACCGTTTTCGACGACACCGCCGACATGCTGAAACAGGCGCGTTTCGCGATGGAATTCTGTGCGATCGAAAGCTGCGGCAAGTGCACACCTTGCCGCATCGGTTCGACGCGCGGCGTCGAGACGATCGACAAGATCTCCGCGGGAATCGAGCCGGCAAAGAACCTCGCGCTGGTCACCGATCTCTGCAACACGATGAAGTTCGGCTCGCTCTGCGCGCTCGGCGGCTTTACGCCCTATCCGGTGATGAGCGCCATCAACCACTTCCCGCAGGATTTTGCGCCGAAACCGATCGCAGAGGCCGCCGAATGACCGAAAAAGTCAAAGGCCCCGCCTCGTACTTCCCGTCGATCGAGAAGACCTACGGCAAGCCGATCGCGCACTGGACGGCGCTTATCCGCGCCCAGTCGGGAAAGAAGCATATGGAGATCGTGAACTGGCTGAAAGCCGAACACGGTCTTGGTCACGGCCATGCCAACGCGCTCGTCGCGCATACGCTGGCAAGCAAAGCGGACGGCTAGGAGCTACCATGGGTCTCGTCCACGAAATCGACTACGGCACGCCGGCCTCGAAATCCGAGCGCCAGGTGACGCTGACCGTCGATGGCTTCAGGGTCACGGTGCCGGAAGGCACCTCGATCATGCGGGCGTCGATGGATGCGGGCATCCAGATTCCCAAGCTCTGCGCCACCGACATGGTCGACGCCTTTGGCTCCTGCCGGCTCTGCCTGGTCGAGATCGAGGGCCGGACCGGCACGCCGTCCTCCTGCACGACGCCTGTTGCGCCCGGCATGGTGGTCCATACCCAGACCGGCCGGCTGAAGGACATCCGCAAAGGCGTGATGGAGCTCTACATCTCCGACCATCCGCTCGACTGCCTGACCTGCGCGGCCAATGGCGACTGCGAGCTGCAGGACATGGCGGGCGCTGTCGGCCTGCGCGACGTGCGCTACGGCTACGACGGCGAGAATCACGTCTTCAAGCGAAAGACCGGTGAACTGAATGCGGGAGCGGCCAACTTCAACTGGATGCCGAAGGACGAGTCGAACCCCTACTTCACCTACGATCCGTCGAAGTGCATCGTCTGCTCGCGCTGCGTGCGCGCGTGCGAGGAGGTGCAGGGCACCTTCGCGCTGACGATCGAAGGCCGCGGCTTCGGCTCCCGCGTCTCGCCCGGCATGCACCAGGATTTCCTGTCATCGGAATGCGTCTCCTGCGGCGCCTGCGTGCAGGCCTGCCCGACGGCGACGCTGACCGAGAAGTCGGTCATCGAGATCGGCCAGCCGGAGCACTCGGTCGTCACCACCTGCGCCTATTGCGGCGTCGGCTGCTCGTTCAAGGCAGAGATGCGCGGCGAGGAGCTGGTGCGCATGGTGCCGTGGAAGGACGGCAAGGCCAATCGCGGCCATTCCTGCGTCAAGGGCCGCTTCGCCTATGGCTACGCCACCCACAAGGAGCGCATCCTCAACCCGATGATCCGCGCGAAGATCTCGGATCCGTGGAAGGAAGTGTCTTGGGAGGAGGCCTTTTCCCACGTCAATTCCGAGTTCCGCCGCATCCAGTATCAGTTCGGTCGCGGCTCGATCGGCGGCATCACCTCCTCGCGCTGCACCAATGAAGAGACCTACCTCGTCCAGAAACTGATCCGGCAGGGTTTTGGGAACAACAATGTCGACACCTGCGCCCGCGTCTGCCACTCGCCGACCGGCTACGGCCTCGGCCAGACCTACGGCACCTCGGCCGGCACGCAGGATTTCGACTCGGTCGAAGAGTCGGACGTCATCATGGTTATCGGCGCCAACCCGTCGGCCGCCCATCCGGTCTTCGCCTCGCGTATGAAGAAGCGCATTCGCCAGGGTGCGAAGCTCATCGTGCTCGACCCGCGCGAGACCGAGACGGTCACTTCCGTCCACGCCAAGGCCGACTACCATTTACCGCTGAAGCCCGGCACGAACGTTGCCGTCATCACCGCTCTCGCCCATGTCATCGTCACCGAGGGCCTGTTCGACGAAGCCTTCATCCGCGAGCGCTGCGACTGGTCGGAGTTCGAGGACTGGGCGTCATTCGTTGCCGAGGAGCGCAATTCGCCCGAGGTCATCGGCAAGCTCGCCGGGGTCGACCCCGAGACCATCCGCGGTGCCGCGCGCCTCTACGCCACCGGCGGCAATGGCGCGATCTATTACGGCCTCGGCGTTACCGAGCACAGCCAGGGCTCGACCACCGTCATCGCGATCGCCAACCTCGCCATGGCGACCGGCAATATCGGCCGCCGCGGCGTCGGCGTGAACCCGCTGCGCGGCCAGAACAATGTCCAGGGTTCCTGCGACATGGGATCGTTCCCGCACGAGCTGCCGGGCTACCGCCACATCTCCGGCGACGCCGTACGCGACATCTACGAGAGCCTCTGGGGCGTGAAGCTCGACAACGAGCCCGGCCTGCGCATTCCCAACATGCTGGACGCGGCCGTCGAAGGCACGTTCAAGGGCATCTATATCCAGGGCGAGGACATCCTCCAGTCCGACCCCGACACCAAGCACGTCTCCGCCGGTCTCGCGGCGATGGAATGCGTCGTCGTGCACGACCTCTTCCTCAACGAGACGGCCAACTACGCCCATGTTTTCCTGCCGGGCTCGACCTTCCTGGAGAAGGACGGCACCTTCACCAATGCCGAACGCCGCATCAACCGCGTCCGCAAGGTGATGAGCCCGAAGAACGGTCTCGCCGACTGGGAGGTGACGCAGAAGCTCGCGCAGGCGATGGGGCTGAACTGGGCCTACACGCATCCGTCTGAGATCATGGACGAGATCGCCCAGACGACACCGTCCTTCGCGATGGTCTCTTACGACTATCTCGAAAAGATGGGCTCCGTGCAGTGGCCCTGCAACGAGAAGGCGCCGGAAGGCACGCCGATCATGCACGTCGACGGCTTCGTGCGCGGCAAAGGCAAGTTCATCCGCACCGAATATGTGCCGACCGACGAGAAGACCGGGCCGCGTTTCCCGCTGCTGCTCACCACCGGGCGCATCCTCAGCCAGTACAATGTCGGCGCGCAGACGCGGCGCACCGCCAATGTCGTGTGGCACGACGAGGACGTGCTGGAAATCCACCCGCACGACGCAGAGCAGCGCGGCATCCGACATCGCGACTGGGTGCGGCTGGCGTCCCGCTCCGGGGAGACGACGCTGCGCGCGGACGTCACCGACAGGGTAGCGCCGGGCGTGGTCTACACGACCTTCCACCACCCGGACACGCAGGCCAACGTCATCACCACCGACTATTCGGACTGGGCGACCAACTGCCCCGAATACAAGGTCACCGCCGTGCAGGTCTCGCCATCCAACGGCCCGAGCGCCTGGCAGGAGGAATACGAAGAACTGTCGAAGCGGAGCAGGCGGATCGAGGGTCATCTGGAGGCGGCTGAGTAGGTCGAATGACTCGCCCGCCCCTTGCCTCCACCACCCGTATCGCCCGCCGCGCCAATGGCACGTCCGCCGCCGCGCGTATGGTGCCGGAGGAGACGCCGGTGGCGCTGTCCTTCGCCGGTACGACCCATGCCGTAATGATGGCCTCGCCCGCCGACCTGGAGGACTTCGCGCTCGGCTTCTCGCTGACGGAAGGCATCGTAGCGTCGCCGGACGAGATCGCGGCGATCGAAGTGATCCAGGATGCCGGCGAGGGCGTCGATATCCAGATCAGGCTGAGGGACCAGGCGAACACGAAATTCCAGGCGCGGCGCAGGCGTCTCGCGGGCCCGGTCGGCTGCGGCCTGTGCGGTATCGAATCGATCGACGAGGCGATGCGGTCGGCAGCGCCAGTCGGTAAGTCATCGATGACATTTGCTGCGCAGCAAATCACCGACGCCGTGCGGTTGCTGGCAAAGGCACAGCCCATGCATGCCGAGACCGGCGCGGTCCACGCAGCCGGCTTCTATGTCCCCGGCAAGGGCATCGTCATGGCGCGCGAGGACGTCGGTCGCCACAACGCGCTCGACAAGCTGGCCGGCGCTCTGGCGAAAGCGGGCATCGCGGGAGCGTCGGGCGCGGTCGTCGTCACCTCCCGCGTCTCGGTCGAGATGGTGCAGAAGACCGCCGCGATGGGCGCGCCGCTGATCATCGCCGTCTCGGCGCCGACCGCGCTCGCCATCCGCACCGCGGACGAGGCCGGCATGACGCTTGTCGCGCTCGTGCGCGGCGAGGAATACGATATCTTCACGCATCCCGGTCGCGTGACCGAGGGAAAGACACGCCATGTCGCCTGACCAGGACCACGCAACCGACGTCATTGCCAAGATCGTCCGCATGGCGAACCAGATCGGAACCTTCTTCGCCTCCAAGCCCCATGACGAAGGCGTGGCCGGCGTGGCCGAACACATCAACAAGTTTTGGGAGCCGCGCATGCGCCGCCACTTCTTCGAAGTGTTCGACGCGGGCGGCGAGGGCCTCTCGCCGATCGTGAAGGAAGCCGCCGCCACGATCCGCCGGCCGGCGGAAGCGCCGCATCCGGGGGCCAATGCCGGCGCGCCGGGCGGCAAGGGCTCGGCAGCAGGTGAATCGAAGGCAGAGATCGCCGCGTCTCAAGGGTAGGGCGCGGTCGACTCCCGTTGCCATGCTTGTATGCTTCACCTCCTTGGGGAGGAACATGCATGTCAGCCTATGTGATCTTCGACGTCGAGATCCGCGATCCGGCCCGGTACCAGGAATTCATGGCCGGCGTGAAACCAGCGCTCGAAGCGGCGGGTGCCAGATACCTGGCCCGTGGCGGTGCCCACAAGGTCTACGAAGGCGACTGGCGGCCGCGCCGGATCGTGCTTCTGGAGTTCCCGTCGGTCCAGGCGTGGGAGGAATTCTATCTTGGCCCGGTCTACCAGGGGCTGAAGTCGATCCGCGACGAGTGCAGTTCGGCGCGACTTGTCAGCGTCCAGGGCCTGTGACCTCTCGAACTGCCTTCGCGCTGCGCGCACCCGTTCCGCCGCGCAGCATGTAAATCGCCGTGACGAGGCCGACGGCGACGTAAATGCCGAGATAGATCCACTGTCCAGGCCGTCCGGCAAGATCGAACACGCCGATGAAGGCAAGTGCGGCCAGCGTGATGAACAGGATCAGGCCCCAGCTCAGATACATGTGCGTCAGCGCGGAATCGACGCCGCGCACGATGAGCAGGGTCAGCGGCCCGAGCGCCACCGACAGATAGAACGCGCCGAAGGCCCGCAGGCTGAACGGGGTGAGGATCTCGGGGAAGATCCCGCCATGCAGGCCCCGCGCGCCCTGCGGCGCGAGCAGACCATAGAGCCCCAGAAACGCGACGAGCAGGATGAACACCACGTCGACCGCGATGTCGCGGCTGCTCGTGCGTCCGCCCAGCGTCTCGATCGCAGGTCTTGTCCGCAGCGCATCAATAACCCAGACAATGGCCTGGACCAGATTGAGCGCGAGCGCAGCGAGGTAGAGCCAAGCCAGCCAATGGCCGAGTTTGAGGACCGGCCAGAAGGCGATCACGACACCGGTCTGGAAGAGGCCGAACAGGGCGAGATAGACGAGCCCCGACAGGATGAGCGAAAATCGCCACCGTCTCGCCACGACATAGGCGGCCCAGGCGTTTCCGAGGCACCAGCCGCCGATCGTCATCGCGACCAGCGGCGACACCTTCCAGGCAAAGTTCGGCGCGGCCCAGTGCGGCGCCAGGAAGAGCAATGTTCCGAGGACGGCATAGAGCACCGCCACCGCGAGTGTCAGCGAACGTGCACTGGAAGACAGCATCCCCACCCCCTCCGGCCATGATCACTGTCGATCAAAATGCCGCACTGGGCAAGGCTGGCGGAAAGGTGCGGCTAGCCGCGCATCGGCTTCAGCGCCGTCGCCCAGCGGTGCAGTTCCGACAGCATCAGCTTAGCGCCCTCGATCAGCGGCTCGTTGGGCACGAAGGCGCCGTCCTGGAGGAATTGCGCGAACATCGGGATCGCAACCGCCTCGGGGATCGGCATCACCTTGACCGTCGTCAGCAACTGCTTCTCCGACTGCGCCGCGCGCGTGCCGGCCGCTACGCCACCATAGCTGACCAGGCCCGCCGGTTTGTAGGCCCATTCCTTCGCCAGATAGGTGATCGCGTTCACGAAAGAGGGCGGCGCGAAGTAATTGTATTCCGGGGTGACGAAGGCGAACGCATCCGCCGATGCCACGCTCTGAGCCCAGCGTTTCGTGTGCGCATGCTCGTATTGCCCGAGCCGCGGATGCTTGGGCTCGTCGAAGACCGGCAGCTCGAAGGATGCGAGATCGACCGGGACGATCTCGAAGGCGCCGTGCTCCCTGGCGACGGACACGAACCAGTCCGCGATCTTCGGTCCCATGCGGCCAGGGCGGGTGCTGACTGTAATGACATTGAGTCTCAGGGACATGGTTCGATCCGGTTTCCAAAGGATACCGGACCTCGCACGTCCAAGACATCACATCAACGAGGCACCTGCGCGTAACCGGGGTGACGTTGGGTCACATCCCCCACCGCAGCGCCGAGGTATGCACCGGTGCATCCCACAACTTCGTGATCTCGGCGTCGAGCATGGTGACGGTGATCGAGCAGCCCGCCATGTCAAGCGACGTGACGTAGGAGCCCACGAGCGAGCGCGTCACGCGGACACCCTTGCCCTCTAGCAGCTTCCGCGCCGAGTTGTAGACGACATAGAGCTCCATCGCGGGCGTGCCGCCGAAACCGTTGACGAAGAGCAGCGCCTCGCCCTTCGCCATGTCGCCCAAGTCCGCGACGATCGCATGGACGATCTCCTCGGCGATGGCGTCCGCGCTTTTCAGCCTGTCGCGGCGACGGCCGGGCTCGCCATGGATACCGACCCCGAACTCCATCTCGTCGTCGCCGATCTCGAAGGTCGGCTTGCCAGCGGCCGGCACCGTACAGGAGGTCAGCGCCACGCCCATCGAGCGCGTTGCGCCGTTGACCTTCTCGCCCAGCGCCTTCAGTGCCGCGAGGTCGCGTCCTTCCTCGGCCGCTGCGCCGACGATCTTCTCGACCACCAGTGTGCCGGCGACGCCGCGCCGGCCGGTCGTGTAGGAGGAGTTCTCCACCGCAACGTCGTCATTGGTGATGACGGTGGCGACGTTGTCCGCCATCTCCGCCGCCATCTCGAAGTTCATCACGTCGCCTTCGTAATTCTTGACGATGAACAGGCACCCAGCGCCGGTATCCACGGCCTGCGCCGCCGCCAGCATCTGGTCCGGCGTCGGCGAAGTGAACACCTGCCCGGGGCAGGCGGCGTCCAGCATGCCGAAGCCGACGAGCCCACCATGCAGCGGCTCGTGCCCCGACCCACCGCCGGAGATCAGCGCGACCTTGCCCGGTTTCAGCTCTCTCCGCCGGACGAATTTGTGCTCCTCGCCGAGGACGAGGATGTCGCCATGCGCGGCAACGAAACCGTCCAGGCTGTCGGTGAGAATCGTCGCGACCGAGTTCATCAGCTTTTTCATATGTATCCTCCCATGTCGCGCCGGCTCATCCCTTCCCGGCGATACTCGTGATCTTCTGGATGAAGTCCAGCACGGCGCGGTCCAGCGCGGCGTTCTGCTTCTCATCGCCAAGATCCGGCACTGCAAGCGAAATATGCCGCATGCGCCGCGTCGCGCTCGACGGCGCCTTGCCGGGATGCGCGATTGCGTACGCATTCACGAACGCTTCGCGCTCCGCCGGACTGAAGTGACAGACCGAGAAGATCGCTGGCAGATGCTTGGCGGGGATCGGCATCGAATAGGCCGGGTTGGCGATCTGCGAGACGAAGGAACGGTGTTTGCCCAGCGCATCCGCCAGCCGTTGCCGCGTGCCGGACGGTCGCTGCTCGATCACCGAGGCGAGCACGCTCTTGTAGGCCCGGATCGCGCCCTCGGCATCGGGCGGCGGCGCCGGCAGGTCTGGCGTCCGGCCCTTCACAGCGTCACACCGGCGATGGCCGCTTTCGCAGCGGCCAGTTGCGCCGGCGAGGCCGAGAGTTCGCGCAATCCGGCTTTCAGCAGATGCGGGATCAGCGCCGGGTCGCCGCCCGCGTCGCCACATAGGCTGACGCGAATACCGTGCGCGGCACCGAACGCCGCCACCTCTCCGATCAGCCGCAGCACGGCCGGATGCGCCGTGTCGTTGAGACTCGCCACCGACGCATTGTCGCGCGCCGCCGCCATCACATATTGCGTCAGGTCGTTGGACCCGATCGAGAAGAAGGCGACATCGGAAAAAGCCTCTGGCGCGATCGCCACCGACGGTACCTCGACCATGATGCCGAGCGGCGGGATGCGGTGCACCGTCCCCAGCGCCGAGAGTGCCAGCGCTTCCTCCGCGAACATGGCTTTCGCCCTCGCATATTCGGATTCGACGGCGATCATCGGAAACATGACTTTGAGACTGCCGTGGACGGCCGCCCGCAGCAAGGCACGGATCTGCACGCGGAAGATGTCAGGCCGCGACAGCGACAGCCTTATGCCGCGCAGGCCGAGGAACGGATTGCCTTCCGCCACCGTGAAGCCCGGCACCGGCTTATCGCCGCCCGCATCGACGGTTCGGATCGTCACCGGCTTTCCGGCTGCCCATTCGAGGACCTTGCGGTAAGCGCGATACTGCGTCTCCTCGTCGGGCAGGCCGCGCGAGAACAGGAACTCCGTCCGCATCAGCCCCACGCCGTCGCAGGCGGCGATGTTTATCGCATCTACATCCGAGGGATCGGCGACGTTGACATAGGCGAGCACGGGCGTGCCGTCTGCCGTGAGCGCAGGCTTCGAGAGATAGGCAGCCGCGCTGGAGCGCACAGCGGCGAAGGCGGCGGCCGCGGCGCGATGGCGGGCGATGTCGCCCGCCGCAGCGAAGGCCGTCAGCATCCCGGCCTTCGCGTCGAGCAGCACATCACCCGACAGCGTCGACAGTGCGTCGCCGAGGCCGACGACCATCGGCACGCCGCGCGACCGGGCGAGCATGGCGACGTGGGAAGCGGAAGAGCCCGCGGCGAGCGCGATGCCGCCACCGGCCGACCAGTCGGTCTCGAGAAAGCGCGTCGGCGCCAGGTCTTCTCCTGCGAGGATCGCGCCAGGCAGTGTGGCGAGCGTGTCGGTGCCCACCAGTGCGCGCAGCACGCGGTCGCGGATATCGCCGAGGTCGGCCGATCGGGCGCGGAAATAGTCGTCGCCAGAGGCTTCGTAACCGGCGATCTCCGCGTCGAGCGTCCGCGCCCAGGCGGACGCGGCATCCGCTCCCTGGCCGATCGCCGCCAGCGCCGGCTCGGCCAGCGTGTCGTCGGAGAGCATGGCGAGCTGGAATTCGAGTATGTCCGCGCTCTCGCCGCTCGAACGCTCGATCAGCGAGGCGACGGCAGCCGAAGCCATGGCGATCGCTCCGTTGAGCGCCTCGATCTCCTCGGTGCTGGTAGCCTTCGGAAGGTAGCTCGCCGTCACTGCGTCAAGCCGGCAGAGCGGCCCGGTTGCGAAACCGGGCGACGCCGCAATGCCTGTCAGCACGATGGGCGAGCGGTTGTTCATGCCTGTCTAAGCGCTCTTGGCATGGTCGCCCTCGTCGAAGTCGCGCTCCACCAGCGCAACGAGCGCGCCAACAGCTTCCTCGGCTGCCTGCCCTTCGGCGCGCAGATGGATCGTGGTGCCCTTCGGCGCCTTGGTCGCCATCACCTTGACGATCGACTTGGCGTCGATCCACGGACCCGCCTCGTCGAGCGCCATCTCGACTCGCGCCGCAAACGTCTTGGCGAGCTTGGTGAACTTGACCGACGGACGGGCGTGCAGGCCCACCGCGTGGGTGATCAGGACCGAAGCTGCGGCTGTGGCGCTCATGCGTGTCGTTCCTCAGGCCGGAGCCAGTTCATGCGCGGTGGCGACCACCTCGCGCAGCGTCGCCCCGCCGGACGCCTCGGTCGCGGCCATGACCGCGCCTTCCACGATCGGCGCGTTGCACACCACGATCTTCTTCGAGCGCGGTTCGCCGATCATCTCGACCGCCATTTCGGAATTGGTCTCCGCGCCGCCGAGATCGACCAGGATCGCCACACCTGCGTCCGACCAGGCCCGGTCGATCGCCTCCATGATGTCGCCGACCGACGTGCCGAGCCCACCCTCCGGATTGCCGCCGCACCAGGCGAGCGGCACCTCGTCGCCGACCATCTGGCGGACCATGTCGGCCGTGCCCTCGGCGACCTTGGGCGAATGCGAGACGATGACGATGCCGACGTTCATGCGATCAGGCTCCAAGCGTTTCTGCGACGGTCCGCACCAGCAGCGCGCTGGAGCGGGAGCCGGGGTCCATGTGGCCGATGGAGCGGTCGCCGAGGAAGGACGCCCGCCCGCGGAGCGCCTTCATCGGCACGGTTGCTTCGGCGGCCGCATCGGCAACAGCCGCGATCTCCGCCGCCGATCTGCCCGCGACCAGCGCGTCGCGCACCGGATAGAGCACGTCGAGCATGGTCTTCTGCCCGGCCTCCGACTTGCCCCGCGCGGCGACCGCGTCGACGGCCCTGGCAAACGCCGCGGCGAAGGCCGCGCGATCTGGCGAGGCCGGCATTTCCTTGCCGAGCGCCATCAGGAACGTGCCGAACAGCGGCCCGGATGCGCCGCCGACCGTCATCACCAGCTTGGTGCCGGCGGCCTTCAGCGCGTCGGGCAGCGGCTTCGCCGCCAAGGCGTCGGCCTCGGCCAGAAGCGCGTCGAAGCCGCGCTTCATGTTGTAGCCGTGGTCGCCGTCGCCGATCGCCTGGTCGAGCGCAGTCAGTTCGTCGGAATGCGCCGAGATCGTCGCGGCGCAGGCGGCGATGATCGCCTTGAGGTCGATGATTGCGAGCGTTTCGGTCATGCGGCCTTCTTCCAGCCTTTGCGGATGTGTTCAAAACCTTCGCGGTAGACCGCCTGCGGGCTCTCGGCGAAGTCGCGCCAGACCTTGGTCGCCGCGGCGAGGTCCTTCAGCCCGCGGCCGAAGGCCTCGATCGTCAGCCAGCCGTCATAGCCGCTGTCGCGGATCGCCTTGAACGTCTTCTTCCACGGAATGTTGCCGCGCCCGGGCACGCCGCGGTCGTTCTCGGAGATATGGACGTGGACGATGTTGCGGACATTGTCGGTATAGGCCGCGATCGGATCGGCCTCCTCGATATTGGCGTGGAACGTGTCGTACATCGCCCTGATGTTGGGGTGCCCGACCTCGTCGACCAGCCGCGATAGGTCCTTCATCGTGTTGACGAGGTAGCATTCGAAGCGGTTCAGCGCCTCGAGACCGATCGTGACGCTGTGCCTGGCCGCGTGCTCGCCGATCAGGCGCTGCGTGTCTACCGCGCGCTTCCACTCGGCAGGCGTCGGACCCGTGCCCGAAAAATGGCCGAGCGTCGAATGCAGCGGCCCGGAAAGATACTTGGCTCCCAGCGCCTCGGCGCAGTCGATCGTTTGCTTCACATGGGCGACGCCGGCCTTGCGTGCGGCGGCGTCACCGATCAGGTTCATCGCCGGATCGCCCATCGCCGACACGGAGGTGCGCTCAAGGCCGATCTTGTCCAGCATCTCGCCCAGCCGCCTGTAGTCGTCCGGGCTGCCCTCGAAGATCGGGATCTCGACCCCGTCATATCCGGTCGCCTTGATGTCCTTCAGCAGCGCGCGGTGCTTGGTGGAGACGTTCGTCGTCCACAGGAACATGCAGAACCCGATCTTCATGTGCTCACTCCTCCCCGGATGCGATTGCCTTCGCCGTCGAAGAACAGCGGGCTGCGCAACCTTATGGTCACCGGGTCGCCCTTTCTCAAGGGTGTGTCGGTGTCGGTGAGCGTGATCAGCTTGCGGTCGGCAAGCGTCACATGCAGGTGGTTCTGGTCGCCGAGATGCTCGACCCAGTCGACCCGGCCATCCGCATGGCCATTGGCAGACCTCTCGATCGTCAGGTGTTCGGTGCGCGCGCCGACGGTTCTGGCTCCCGCCGGCGCGCCGCCGTCGGGGAGGAGCCCGACGGGGAGGAGGTTGATCGCGGGCTGACCGAGCCGAGCGGCGACATGCAGGTTCGCCGGCTCGGTATAGACCTCGCGCGGCGTGCCGATCTGCACCAGTTGGCCCTCGGCCAGGATGCCGATCCGGTCGGCCATCGTCATCGCCTCGATCTGGTCGTGCGTGACGTAGAGCACGGTGGCGCCGAGCTCGGTCTGGATCCGCTTCAGCTCCAGCCTGAGATCGCCGCGCAGCTTGGCGTCGAGCGACGACAGCGGCTCGTCCATCAGGAAGATCGACGGCTTGCGCACCAGCGCCCGGCCGATCGCGACGCGCTGCATCTCGCCGCCGGACAGGTTCGTCGACCTGTTCTCGAGCTTGTGGTGGATGCGCACCAGCTTCGCCACGTCTTCCACCCGCCGCCTGATCTGGTCCTCCGGCACGCGCCGCGCCGGCGAGCGCAGCGGGAAGGCGAGGTTCTCGAAGACGGTCAGGTGCGGATAGAGCGAATATTGCTGGAAGACGAAGGCAACGTCGCGCGAGGCCGGGTCGAGACGCGTCACGTCGCGACCGCCGATGTGGATCGTGCCGGCATCGGGCTTCTCCAGCCCGGCGACGAGCCTCAGCGTCGTCGTCTTGCCTGCGCCTGTCGGCCCGAGCAGCACGACGAACTCGCCGTCGCGGATGGCGAGGTCGAGCCCGGACACGGCCTGATTGTCCTTGAATGCCTTGTCGACGCCATGGATGACGACCTCAGCCATGTCCGTGGCTCCTCAGCGCCTCGTCATGCAGCGCAGTGCGCAGCGCCCGGCCACTCGCCTTCTCGAAGACGGACAGGCGCGCGCCGTTGAGCGCCAGCCCCACCTGCTCGCCGACCCTAACCGTCTGGTTCGCCGGAACCCGCGCCTTGAGCATCCCGTCGGCCGTGTCGACGGCCACGATCTGCGTCGTGCCGAGATATTCCGCGCCGTAGACCGCGCCGCGCAGCTTCGACGCGTCGTCGAAGCGGATATGCTCCGGCCGGATGCCCAGCGCGAACTCGGCCTCGCCCGCGTCTTCCAGCAGTTCGGGGATGACGATGTCGGCCCCGCGTACGCCGACCTTGCGGTCGCCCTTCTTCAGGCTCGCGCCGAAGCGGAGAAAGTTCATCGGCGGCGAGCCTATGAAGTCCGCCACGAACATCGTCGCCGGCCGGTCGTAGATCTCCTGCGGCGTACCGAACTGCTCGATCACGCCGTGGTTCATCACCGCGATCTTGTCGGCCATCGCCATCGCCTCGTGCTGGTCGTGCGTGACATAGACGGTCGTGGCGTGGATGCGGTTGTGCAGCTCGCGCAGCTCGTGGACCATCAGATCGCGGAATTCGGCATCGAGGGTCCCCAGCGGCTCGTCCATCAGGAAGCACTTGGGTCGCCTAACGATCGCTCGGCCAAGCGCTACCCGCTGACGGTCGCCGCCGGCCAGGCCCGAGACCGGCTTGTCGAGCAGATGGTCGATGCGCAACAGCCGCGCGACCTCTTCCACCTGCTTCCGGATCTCGACCTTGGGCATTCCCTGCGCCAGCAGCGGGAAGCCGATGTTCCTGCGCACGTTCATGTGCGGATAGAGCGCGAAGAGCTGGAAGACGAAGGCGATGTCGCGCTCGCGCGCCCGCTTCTGCGAGACATCCTCGCCGCCGAGCAGGATGCGGCCCGACGTGGGCAGCTCCAGCCCGGCGATCATGCGCAGCGTCGTCGTCTTGCCGCAGCCCGACGGGCCGAGCATGACAAAGAATTCGCCGTCCTCGACGACGAAGTTCGAGTTCTGGACCGCCGTGAACGATCCGAATTCCTTGCGCAGCTGTTCGACCCGGATCTCGGCCATCGTGCTACTCCGGGAACTTCGACACGACGATGAACATCGCGGTGCCGACGAGCATGGTGACGAACGACCAGGTGTAGAGCGACAATGCGAAGGGCTGGAACAGCATCAGGAAGCCGATGCCGATCAGCGCCGTCGCAATGTTCTCCAGCGGCCCGCGGCGGAAGAGGCGGGGCCAGGAGGATGTGCGGACTGGCTTCCGACCACTCATTTCCGCACCGCCCCGAACGTGATGCCGCGCAGCAGCTGCTTCCTGAGCAGGATGGTGAAGACGAGGATCGGCACGAGGAAGATCGTGGTGCCGGCTGCCACCGCCGGCCAGTCCTGTCCCCCCTCGCCGATGATCGTCGGGATGAAGGGCGGCGCGGTCTGCGCCGTGCCGGAGGTCAGCAGCGCGGCGAAGGCATATTCGTTCCAGGCGAAGATCAGGCAGAAGATGGCGGTCGCGGCGATCCCCGTCGTCGCCTGCGGCAGCACCACCTTCCAGAACGACTGCAGCCGCGAATAGCCGTCGATCATCGCGGCCTCCTCATACTCGCGCGGAATCTCGTCGATGAAGCCCTTGAGCAGCCACACCGCCAGCGACACGTTCACCGCCGTGTAGAGCAGGATCATGCCGAGCGCCGTGTCCGACAGGCCGAGCTCGCGGTACATCAGGTAGATCGGGATCGCGACTGCGATCGGCGGCATCATGCGCGTCGACAGGATGAAGAACAGAAGGTCGTCCGCCAGCGGCACCTTGAACCGCGAGAAGCCGTAGGCGGTCAGCGTGCCGAGGAAGACGGCGCAGAAGGTCGAGCCGAAGGCGATGATCAGCGAGTTGACGAAGCGCGGCAGGAAATTCGACTGCCCGGCGATCACCATGTTGCGCTTGCGCGTGGTTTCGTCGCAGAAGTTCGTCGCCGGCGGCAGGGATTGAATATATTCGGCGGTCTGCCGCGTCCGCGTCGTGAACAGGTTGCAATAGCCCTCGATACTGGGCGTGAACACGACCTTGGGCGGATAGGCGATCGAATCCGGCGGCGTCTTGAACGAGGTCGCGATGATCCAGAACAGTGGGATCATGGTGATCACCGCGTAGAGGATCACGATCGCGCCCGCGACGCGCTTCGATGTGGCGCTGGGCTCGATGACTGAGTGGGCCGCGGCGCTCATCGGCTCTTCACCTTGTTCAGCACCTTGACGTAGATGTTGGCGAGGCCGAACACCGCGACGAACAGGATGATCGCAAACGCCGACGAGAAGCCGGTACGCCATTTCTCGAACGCTTCGCGCTTCAGCGTGATCGAGGCGACCTCCGTCGTCGAGCCCGGGCCGCCGCCGGTCAACAGGTTCACCATGTCGAACATCTTGAAGTTCTCGATGCCGCGGAACAGCACCGCCAGCATGATGAAGGGCAGCGCCATCGGCAGCGTGATCGACCAGAACTGCCGCCAGGGCGACGCGCGGTCGACCTCGGCCGCCTCGTAGATGTAGTCGGGGATCGAGCGCAGGCCGGCGAGGCAGATCAGCATCACATAGGGCGTCCACATCCACGTATCGACGATGATGATGGCCCAGGGCGCCAGCTTCACCGAGGACAGCATGGCGATCTCCGACGGCGGAATGCCGCTGAAGAACGAGACGATATAGGTGAACAGGCCGATCTGCGGCTCATAGAGGAAGCGCCAGAAATTGCCGACCACCGCTGGCGACAGCATCATCGGCACCAGGATGACCGTCGTCCAGAACGCGTGACCGCGGAACTTGCGGTCGATCAGGTAGGCGAGCGAGAAGCCGATCAGCGTCTGCAACACGATCGTCCAGAACACGAAATGCGCCGTGGCCTGCATCGCGAGCCAGGTGTCGGAATCGGTGAGGATCCGCTCGTAGTTCTGCAGGCCGACATTCTTGACCGTTTCGTTCGGCCGGTTGGCACGGTAATTGGTGAAGGAGAGCTGGATCGCCCAGATCAGCGGGAAGATGTTGATCGCGAGCAGCAGCACCATCGTCGGCGCGATGAACAGCCAGGCGACCGCGCGGTCCGACAATGCCCGCACGCGCGTCGCGACCGGCGCGGGCGTGGCCCGGACAGCGGTCTCGGCGGCGCGTTCGAGAAGGGTTGCGTTGGCGTCGGTCACGTTCGAGGTTCGCTTCGCATGTCGGGCAGGATGGAAAACCGTCCCGCGGCATCGGCGACGCCGCGGGACGGGCCTGGGAGGCGAAGATTACATCTTGCCGTCGTCTTCGAACACCTCGGTCCAGTCCTTGACCAGTCCATCGAGGGCTTCCTTGGCCGTGCCCTGGCCGGCGACCACGTAGTCGTGGAAGCGCTTCTGCGACGCCTGCAGCAGCGAGGCGTAGCTGGGCTCGGCCCAGAAGTCCTTCACGATGGCCATCGACGCCAGGAAGGTCGACGCGTAGGGCTGGCTCTCCGGGAACTTCGGATCTTCCACCACGGCCTTCAGGCAGGAGAAGCCGCCGAGCGACCACCACTTGGCCTGCACGTCCTTGTTGGCGAACCACTTGATGTATTTCAGCGCCGATTCCTGCTTGTCGGAATAGGAGACGATGGAAATGCCCTGGCCGCCGAGCTGGGCGAACTGCTCGCCGTCGGGACCGGCCGGATTGGCGAAGAAGCCGACCTTGTCGCCGCCGACCGACTCGTCCTTCTGCAGGCCGGGCCAGGTGAAGGCAAAGTTCATGTGCATCGCCACCTGGCCGGATTTGAAGGCGTCGATGCCTTCGCCCATGTAACTATTGGACGCGCCGGGCGGCGTGCAGCAATCGTAGAGTGCCTTGTAGAACTCCAGCCCCTTCACCGACTTGTCGGAATTGACGAAGCCTTCCATCTCGTAGGGCTTGGCCGGGTTCTCGTATTTGAAGCCGTACGAGTAGAGCACGTCCATGACGCCCATGGTGACCCCTTCGGAGCCGCGCTCGGTGTAGATCGAGGCGCCATAGACGGTCTTGCCGTCGATCTCGCGCTTCTGGAAGAACTCGGCGATCTGCTTCAGCTGGTCGAAGGTCTTGGGCGCGTCGAGATCCCAGCCGTATTTTTCTTTGAATTCCTTCTGCAGCTCCGGCTTCGAGAACCAGTCCTTGCGATAGGTCCAGCCGACCACGTCGCCCATGGCGGGCAGCGCCCAGTAATTCTCGGTGCCCTTCGGCCATTGCGAATAGCCGACGACGGTGGCGTCGACGAAGTCGCTCATCTTGATCCCTTCCTTGTCGAAGAAATCGTTGAGCTTGACGTAGTGGCCGTTCTCGGCCGAGCCGCCGATCCACTGCGAGTCGCCGATGATCAGGTCGCACAGCTTGCCCTTCGAGTTGAGCTCGTTGAGGAAGCGGTCGGCATAGTTCGTCCACGGCACGAACTCGAACTTCATGCCGATGCCGGTATCCTTGGTGAAGTCCTTGCTCAGTTCGACCAGAGCGTTGGCGGGGTCCCAGGCGGCCCAACACAGCGTCAGGTCCTCGGCTGCGGCGACGTTCGACAGGGCGGTCGTGGCCAGCAGGCCCGACGCCAGGCCGAACGCAGTCCTGGTGATGCGATTCATGCCTTCCTCCCATTTGCGAGGCGCCCGGATCGGCGACCTCAGAGCCCGAAACCCCTCCTCCGGGGCAGGAACATCCGCAGCTGGGCGAAGCGACGAATGTTTAGTAATTTGTTTAGTGAAACAGCGATTACTAAACATCGCAAGCCACATTCGTTGCTGCAATGCAGCACGAAAGACGCGCCAGACACGCTGGAAATCGCGGATTGTAGATATGGCGAGAGCAAAACCCGACGCGATTCAGCAAGATAGCGGCCGACCTTCGATCGTGCAGCGCACTAAACTTTTTCTCGGCTCAGCTCTCGAAACGGGGGGACAGGGTCGCGATGCGGTCCACCATGTCGGTGAACTCGGCCGCGATGCGGTCGCGGAGCGCCGCGGCGACTTCGGGATATTCTTCCAGGATGCGCCGGAACAACGTCCGGTTGAGGCGGATCACTTCCGAATCCTCCTCGGCATAGGCGCCCGCCGTGCGGCGTGAGTGGGCGATCAGCGCCATCTCGTCGAGCGTCTCGCCGGGATCCGCATAGGCGACTGGAACGCGCTCCCCGTCCACCGTCCGGTAGAGGGCGATCCTGCCCTTGGCGACCACATAGGCGCAGTCGGCCGCCGTATCCTCGCGGAACAGATCGCGGCCCTTGATCAGGCGGATGTTCTCGGCACCGAAGGCCAGCAGGCGAAGCTGTTCATGCGTCAGGCCATCGAAGAGCCGGACGCCGGACAGTATCCGGATATCGTCTTCCAGCGCCATGCGCGAATGTGGCCCTTCCAGTCCCCCTCCCGCCAGCGCGACTCACGTGCTGGCTATGGAACGAGCTTGTAACCGCCGCTTTCTGTCACAAGAATTTCGGCATTGGAAGGATCGCGCTCGATCTTCTGCCGCAGGCGGTAAACATGCGTCTCGAGCGTATGCGTCGTGACGCCGGAATTGTAGCCCCACACCTCCTCGAGCAACACGTCGCGCGTGACGACCTTTTGGTCGGCCCTGTAGAGATATTTGATGATCGAGGCCTCCTTCTCGGTGAGGCGAACCTTGGCGCCCCGCTGGTCGAGAAGCAGCTTCTGGCTCGGCTTGAACGTGTACGGCCCGACCGTGAAGGTCGCGTCCTCGCTCTGCTCGTGCTGGCGCAGCTGCGCACGGATCCTCGCCAGCAGCACCGCGAACCGGAACGGCTTGGTGACATAGTCATTGGCACCCGCCTCGAGCCCGAGGATGGTATCGGAATCGGTGTCGTGGCCCGTCAGCATGATGACCGGCGCCTTGAAGCCACCCTTGCGCAACAGCTTGACCGCTTCGCGCCCGTCCATGTCCGGCAGCCCGACATCCATGATGAGCAGATCGACCACGCCGCCGCGCGCCGCAGCCACGCCCTTGCCGGCCGAGCCTTCCTGGAGCACGTCGAACTCCTCGTAGAGCGACAGTTGCTCGACGAGTGTGCTGCGCAGGTCGGTATCGTCGTCGACGATGAGAATGGTCCGGGAGGTCATGATTCAATCCGTGGTCTGGCAATGAATTGGCTGTTGACGTGCCGTCACATATTAGGAACCTGCAACCGGCGGAAGCCGATCACCGTGATTTGTTCCACCGCGCCCACATCCTCATCAATCCGTGATGCATGGCGATAATGACCGAATTCCGCTCTCGACGCACGATATTTGGTGTCAGGCGCCGGCCTGGCAAGGCCAGCCAGGGGATTCTCTCGCTCGGCGGCCTCACCTTCCGCTGTTCGCTCGGCAAGGGAGGAATCTCCGCACGCAAGCGCGAGGGCGACGGCGCGACGCCACTGGCGGACCTGCGAGTGCTCGGCGGCTACTTCCGCATCGACGGGGTTGTCCGCCGCCGCGACCGCCTCGGCCTAACGCCGATCGGAGCGAATCTCGGCTGGTGCGACGCGCCGGGAGACCGCAACTACAACCGGCCGGTGCTGCTCCCCTACCCGGCCAGCCATGAACGGATGCGCCGCGAGGACCATCTCTACGACATCTGCATCGTGCTCGACTGGAACATCCGCCCGCGACGCCGAAACCGCGGCAGCGCGATCTTCCTGCACCTCGCCCGGCCGGGCTATCTGCCGACCGAGGGATGCATAGCGCTGTCGCCGCGCGACATGGAGCGCCTCCTGCCGCTTCTGTCGACGGATACGGTGTTCCGCGTCACGCGGTAGCGCCGGCTCAATCCCGGCGCGCCTGACGGGGCCGTTGCCATCCCAGATCCAGAAGACCGATACGCTCAGGCTCACCCGTTGGGGACCTGGTCAGCAGATTCGGATCGACACCGATGTCTCGCAGCTGATGGTCCGTCAGCCCGGATAGACTGTTCCGCGGTTCGCGAAACCGTCGCCAAAGTCGCCTCAGCAGTTCGCCCGGCAGAATTCTATCGCGGTTTCGCATCTGAGACCCACACGCTAAGGCCAAGGATGAAAGCATGGCTGTTCACCTTCAAATGGAATTGAACGATATCCATGCGAACGACCGTACCGGATTGATAAGGCTCGGAAAAACGAGTATTGTTTTCGTTATCATGTAGTTTTTCTTGATGATCGAGATGGCCGTTCACGTTCCCGGAACACGTGCTCTAAAAGTGCTCGAAGCGGCCGGACGCAGGCTGAGCTTCACGCGCGCGGCGGAAGATCTCGGGCTGACGCCGGCTGCGGTCAGCCATCAGATCAAGGAATTCGAGGACCAGCTGGGCTTTGCGCTGTTTGCCAGGACGAGTCGCACGATGCGGCTCACCGAAGCGGGAACGCTTGTCTACGAATCCGCCGCGGACGCCTTGGCCGAGATCGAGCGCGCGGTCGTTCGCGCCCGGAAAATGAGCCGCGGCAAGGACCAGCTAAAGGTCACGACATGCGCGATCCTGGCATCGAAATGGCTCGTCCCAAGACTGGAGAAGTTCCGGGCGATACGTCCGGACGTCAGCATACGCATCGACGTATCGTTCGATCTGCGGGATTTCCGGCGCGACGATGTCGACGTCGCAATCCGCTTTGGCAGCGGGAACTATCCCGGACTGATCGTCCACCCGATGTTCAGCAATACGGTATTCCCGGTGTGCAGCCCAAGGCTGCTGGCGTCGGGGCCGCTCAGGGAACCTCGCGATCTGTTACGGCATACGCTGGCGCATGACGAATGGACCGGCTCCGGCCTGACCTGGCCGAACTGGCGGATGTGGATGGCCGCCGCCGGCGTCGAGGATTTCGACGGCGAAAAGGGTGTTCATTTCAACGATTCCTCGCAGGCCATCCAGGCCGCGATCGCCGGCGATGTCGTGGCGCTGGGCGACCTCGCGATGGTGGCTGCCGACCTGACGGCCGGACGGCTGGTCCGCCCCTTCGAACTTGGAATCAAGGTTCCGGTCGAATTCGGTTACTTCCTGGTCTATCCGCCGGAATCGGCCCACGACCCGCTGATGCGTACATTCAGCGACTGGGTGCTCGACGAGGCAAGGAGAACCCGCGAGGAGATCGCTTAGACCGATGAGACGGTAGCTACTCGATCGCAGGGCCGCCGAACCAGCCGATCACCGCGCCGATCAGCAGCAGCACACCGAGCCAATGGCCGCCGTCGATCAGCGTCAGTCCCCAGTCGAAGCCCTGGTAGCGGTGGTTCACGGCGAGCGTGGTGAACACGAAACCGAACCAGAAGATGAGGCCGAACATCACGCCGGCAACGACCGACGGCTCGCCGAAGGTGAGCGTGCCGAGAAGCATCGAGAAGATGACGGCCATCACGATTTCGGCGACGAAGCTGATGATGAACGGCGCAATCGAGCGCTGCATCGTCGTCGGATCGAGCTTGGCGGCTGCCAGCCACGGCTTGCTCAGCAGCATGTACCACGCTGCTCCGAACAGCCACGCGACGACCGCCGCGGCGATGACGGCGATCCAGTTGATCGAAGAAATATCCATGATGTCCCCCTCCAGCTCTCGATGGCGCATGCAACGCCGCGCGCGGCGCGGCGTCAAGAGTAGCGCCACACCCTCGTGCGTTTGACGTCCGAGTCCTCGAGCGCGCGGGTGACGGGAACCTGGTATTCCGCCAGTTGCGAGATTCGCTCCTTCGGCAGGTAGGCCCGGCCGGGGTCGCCCAACAGCACCGTCGCGCCGCGATCGGCCAACGCCGAGAACCAGGGAATCAGCCGATCGGCGAAGGCGCGGTCGTAAAACACGTCCCCGGCGAGAATCACGTCCCAGCCCGCATCGGCTCCCACCATGTCGTCGGCCGTGAAGTCGACGACCACTCGATTCGCGGCAGCGTTCAGGGCAATCGTTGGCGCGCAGAACGGGTCGATGTCAGCGCAGAGCACGCTCGCGGCGCCCGCCCGGGCGGCTGCGATCCCGACCAACCCGGAACCGGCCGCGAAGTCGAGAACCCTCCTTCCGCGGACGATTTCGGGGTTGTCGATGATGTAGCGGGAAAGACCCTGTCCTCCCGCCCAGGCAAAGGCCCAGAACGGCGGCGGCAGGCCCTTCTCCTCGAGCTGCTCTTCGGTGAGGTGCCAGAGATCATGCGCCTCGTCGGCCAGATGCAGAACGATCTCCGGCACGTGCGGCGGCGCGATCAGCGCGGTGTTGGCGCGAACGAAGGCCTCCGTGGCGCCGACGCGCCGGTTTTCATTCACCCTCGAGCCCGCCCATGCGGCAGACTTCCGCCCATTCCGCGTCCGTTACCGGCTGCACCGAAAGCCGCGAATTGTTGACCAGCACCATCCCCGCCAGCTTTTCGTTCGCCTTGATGTCCTCCAGCGTCACCGGCTTCGGCATGTCCTTCACGGCGCGCAGGTCGACGCATTCCCAGCGCGCATCGTCGGTCGTGGTGTCCTGATGCGCGAGCCCGCAAACCTCGACGATGCCGACGACCTCCTTGCCCTCGTTTGAATGATAGAAGAACCCGCGGTCGCCGATCTGCATCGCCCGCATATTGTTGCGCGCCTGGTAGTTGCGCACGCCGTCCCATTGCTGGCCCTTCTTGCCGGCGGCCTTCTGCATCTCCCACGACCATTTTTCGGGTTCGGATTTGAACAGCCAGTGCGCCATCGGGGTCTCCCTAGTTGCCGGCCGGCTTGCCGAAGGTCCAGTTCCACGCCCTCACCTCGGTCGCCGCGAAGAGGCCGACCTTGGCATAGGGGTCGCCGGCCAGGATGTCCCGCGCCGCCTCTATCGTGTCGGCTTCGAGCACCAGCATGCTGCCGCAGGGCGTTCCGTTGCCGTCGATGAAGGGTCCGGCGAGCTTGAGGACGCCCGTGTCATGCAGCCCGGTCAGGTAGGCGACGTGATCGGGCCGGGTCGCCACCCTGAGGTCGAGTTGGCCCGGCCTGTCGGTTCCGGTGAAAACAAACAGCATGGTTTCCTCCTTCGGCGTCATTCGTCCTCGGCCCTGAGCGGCCGCGACAGCAGTTCCTCCACCGCCCGGTCGATGCTCAGCGTCCCGGCGATCATCCTGTCCACCGCGTCGGTGATCGGCGCGCGGATGCCGCGTTGCGCGGCGATCGATGCCGCGATGCCGGCGGTCGCCACGCCCTCGGCGAGTTTCATCCCAATCACGCTGTCGCCACGTCCGATCGCCAATCCATAGGCGAAGTTGCGCGATTGCGCCGAACCGCAGGTGAGCACTAGGTCGCCGAGACCGGAAAGTCCCATCAGCGTCTCGGGCCGCGCCCCGAAGGATGCCCCTATTCGACGCAGTTCGACAAAGCCGCGCGTGACGATGGCTGCCTGGGCGCTCGCACCCAGCCCGGCGCCGATCGCAGCACCTGCGGCGATCGCCAGCACGTTCTTCAGCGCGCCGCCAATCTCGACGCCGACGAGGTCGTCCGACGAATAGCAGCGGAACTGCGGAGCGGAGAGGTGCCGCGCGAGCGTCGCGGCGAGGTCCGCGTCCTCGGCCGCCACGGTGACCGCGGTCGGCAGCCCCCGCGCCACGTCGGTCGCGAAGCTCGGTCCCGAAAGCGCGGCCGGCGGATTGCCGGGCAGGATCTCGCGCACGATCTCGGACAGCCGCTTGCCGGAACTGCGCTCGATCCCCTTGGCGCAGATCACCACCGGTACGCCGGCCTGAACCTGCCCGACCAGATGCGTGGTCAGTTCGCGCAAAGCCTGCGCCGGCGCCACCGCGAGCACGCACTCCGCGCCGTCGAGCGCCGCGTCGAGGTCGTTCGTCGCGCTCAGTTCCGGATCGAGCGCGATGCCGGGCAGGTAGCCCGGATTTTCGTGCCGCTCGTTGACTGCACGGACCGCCATCGCGTCGCGCATCCAGAACGTCGTCGCATTGCCGCCGCGCAGCGAGGTCAGCGCCAACGCCGTCCCCCAGGCTCCGCCGCCGAGAACCGCGACTTTCATGCCTTGGCCCCGCGCTTGCCGGCGCCGATCAGCGGCGCAGCACTCTCGTCGAGCGGCCAGCGCGAGCGCGGCGCAAAATGCATCGCCTCGCCCGGCTCGATGCCGGCGCGCAGCCGCTCCAGCCCCGCCCAGGCGATCATCGCCGCGTTGTCGGTGCACAGCTTCATTGGCGGCGCGAGAAATCGAAAGCCGTTGTGCCGGCAGACATTCTCCAGCGCCGCGCGCACGACCTTGTTCGCAGCGACGCCGCCGGCCACGACGAGTGTCGGCAATTCCTCGTCGGGAAACATCGCGCGGAAGCGCGTCAGGCTGCGCGAGACCCGGTCCTGCAGCGTCTCCGCGACCGCCGCCTGGAACGAGGCGCAGATGTCGGCGATGTCCTGCTGCGACAGGGGCGCAATCGACGTCGCCGCCTGCCGCACGGCCGTCTTCAGGCCGGAGAAGGAGAAATCGGGCCGCGCCTCGCCTTTCAGCGGGCGCGGGAAGTCGAATCGCGTCGCATCGCCCGCCAGCGCTGTCGTTTCGACATTCGGCCCGCCGGGATAGGGCAGGCCGAGCAGCTTCGCCGTCTTGTCGAAGGCTTCGCCCAGCGCGTCGTCGATCGTTGAGGCCCAGCGTTGATACCGACCGACACCACGCACGAGGATGATCTGCGTGTGCCCGCCGGAGACCAGCAGCACCAGGTAGGGAAATGCGACATCGTCGACAAGGCGCGCCGCCAGCGCATGGCCTTCGAGATGGTTGACCGGATAGAGCGGCTTGCCGCTCACGCTCGACAGCGCCTTGCCGGTCATCAGTCCGACGATCAGGCCGCCGATCAGACCCGGGCCCGCGGTCGCGGCGATGCCCTCCATGTCGGCGAGACTCTTGCCGGATTCCAGCAGCGCGGCCTCGATGATCCCGTCCAGCGCCTCGACATGGGCGCGCGCGGCGATCTCCGGCACCACGCCGCCGAAGGCAGCATGTTCCTCGATCTGGCTCAGCACCACGTTGGAGAGAATCTCCGGGCGGCCATCGGCATCGAGCGCGACCACCGACGCGGCTGTCTCGTCGCAGCTCGTTTCGATGCCGAGCATGAGGCGTGTTGGTTTCACCACCTGCATTGCCGAATTATGGACACCTGGCTAGGGAATGATACTGAGAGGGCCCGGCCGATCCGGACCGGCAGGGGTTATCACGGTCCGCACATCATGCAAACAGAACTGTTCAGGATAGGCACGCGGGGCAGCGCACTGGCGCTGGCGCAGGCGCACGAGACGCGGGCGCTTCTGATGCAGGCCCACGGCCTGCCCGAGGAAGCCTTCCCGATCGAGATCATCTCGGTCACCGGCGACCGTATCCAGGACCGGCCGCTTTCGGAAGCCGGCGGCAAGGGCCTGTTCACGAAGGAGATCGAGGAAGCGCTCCTCGACCGGCGAATCGACATCGCCGTGCACTCGTCCAAGGACATGCCGACGCGGCTGCCGCCGGGGCTCGAACTCTCCGCCTTCCTGGAGCGCGAGGACCCGCGAGACGCCTTCATCGGCCGCACCGTGCCTTCGCTGAAGGAACTGCCGCCCGGCGCGGTAGTCGGCTCCTCGTCGCTGCGCCGCCAGGCGTTGATCCGCCGCATGCGCCCGGACCTCGAGGTCGTCACCTTCCGCGGCAACGTGCAGACGCGCCTGCGCAAGCTGGCCGAAGGCCAGGTCGACGGCACGCTGCTTGCCAATGCGGGGCTCAGGCGGCTCGGCCTCGCGCACGAGATCACGCAATTGCTGCCGCTCGACGAGTTTCCGCCCGCGCCCGGCCAGGGCGCGATCTGCATCGAGCAGCGCTCCGGCGACCTGCGGGCTTCCGCCATGCTCGATCCGATCAACCATCGCGAGACCGCGACGGCGCTCGCCTGCGAGCGTGCCTTCCTCGGTGCCCTCGACGGCTCGTGCCGCACGCCGATCGCCGGCCACGCGCAGATCGAGGGCGACCGGATCTCGTTTTCCGGGCTGATCCTGACGCCGGACGGCACGAAGTCGCACCAAGTCGCGCTCGACGGCTACGCATCGGAGGCAGAGGCCCTCGGCCGCGAGGCGGCGCGGATCGTCCGCGCGCAAGCCGGCGAGGAGTTCTTTGACGGCTGGGCCTGACACCATGCGCCGCGTGCTCGTCACACGGCCCGAACCCGGCGCGTCGGCGACGGCGCAGGCGCTGCGCTCTGCCGGCTTCGATCCTGTCGTCCTGCCGCTGACCGGGATCCGTCCGCTTCCGGTCCCCGAAACCGGCCTCCCCGCCGTTGACGCCATCGCACTGACCAGCGCCAACGCAGTCCGTTACGCCCCCGTTTCGCTTCTGGCAGCGATCAGGGCAATTCCCCTCCACGCGGTCGGTGCGACCTCGGCCCAGGCGGCGCGCGAGGCGGGTTTCGCAAATGTCGCCGCCGGACGGGTAGATGCCGCCGGTCTGGCCTCGGCCATGAGCCAAACGCTGGCGCCTGGATCGACGGTGCTCTACCTTTGCGGCAAGTTGCGCAAGCCGGAGTTCGAACTGCGACTCCGCAGCCGCGGCATCCGCGTGATCCCGATCGAGACCTACGACACCGTGCCGGCGGAGGTCACGGACGGCGAGGTGGACAAGCTCGATTCCGGACGCCTCTTCGCCGCGCTCGTTCATTCGGCCGAGGCCACGAAGGCGCTGGCGGCGCTTGCTGTCCGTCCAGCCGTTGCGCACAGCTTCGAAACCACGCGTCTCGTCGCGATCTCGCGGCGTGCCGCGGTGCCTGCGGAAGCGGTTTTCGCGGGCCGGATCGTCGTTGCACAAGAGCCGACAGAGGCCGCAATGATCGAAGCGCTGGCTGCATCAGTCTAGCCGCGCCATACTGCCACCCTTTTCATGAGGTCCAGTAGCCGGTAGACATCGGGCCGGTTCCGGTGATTGCCGAAACCGGCTGACGTCGTGCGCGGGGAGCTTCAAATGGTCAATTCGCCGAAGATCCGGCATTCCAAGCCGCGCCGCGATCCGGTGACGATCGATCTGGATGTTGAGCCGGTGAAAGCCGAAGCCTCCGCCGAGGCCGTATCCGCCGCAAAAGCCTCCTCGACATCTGCGGACACCGGCGCGCCGGCGAAGGTGGCGGACAAGCCGCTGCTCGACGAGATTGCTCCGAAGACCTCGAGCGATACCGGAAACAAACCGACCTTCGGCCGCGAACAGCCCGCCGCCTCGACGCAGCCGCCGGCCGCGGACAAGACGCCGCCTAAGAGCCCGCCGCCTTCACCGCCGCGCACCGAATCCAGGCGCGGTGGGGTTTCGACCATTGCCGCCGGCCTCATCGGTGGCGTCGTCGCGCTCGCCGGCGCCGGTGCGCTCCAGTATGGCGGCGTGCTGCCCCAGCTCGGCGGTAATTCGGCCGCCACCGCCGAAATCGACGGGCTGCGCGCCGAAATCGCCACGCTTCGCGACCAGGTCGCCGCCGCCCCGGCGCCGGAGAATCTCTCGCCGCGCCTTGACGAGTTTGCCGCCGCGCTGAACGAGACGCGCGCGCAGGTCCAGGCGCTGCAGGCGGGAGGCGCACCGTCGCCGGAAGCCGCGGCCGCGCTCGACGAGCGTTTCAAGGCCCTAGAAACCGCCGTCGCGTCGGCGCAGCAAGGCGGTCAGGCCGTCGATCTCGCCCCGTTGAACCAGCGCCTCGATGCACTCGAAGCCGCACTTGCCGAGGCGAAACAGGCGGCCTCCGGCGCAACAGCACCGCTGGAAGAGCGTATCGCGTCGCTGGAGACGAAGGTCCAGGAACTCGGCGGCAAGGTCGCCGAACAGGCCGAGCAGCCGAGCGCGGCGCTGGCCATCGCGGCCTCGGCGCTGAAGGCGACCATCGACCGCGGCGATCCGTTCATGACCGAGCTGGAAACCTATGCCTCGATCGCACCGCAATCGTCGGAGATCGACGCGCTGCGCGGCCTCGCAGCGGCCGGGGTGCCGTCGCGCACGGCGATCGACGATGCCTTCCCTGCCGCCGCCAACGCCATGATCGCGGCGGCGAAAGCCGAGGATCCCAACGCAGGCTTCCTCGACCGGCTGATGTCGAGCGCGCAGTCGCTGGTGCAGGTGCGCCCTGTGGGCACGGTCGAAGGCGAGGACGCGCCTGCCATCGTCGCGCGTATGGAAGTCGCACTGAAGAAGGGCGACTATGCTGGTGCTGTCGCCGAATACGACAAGCTTGCGGAGCCGGCCAAGGCGGCGGGCGCCGATTTCATCGCCAAGGTCAAGGCGCGTCAGGCGGCCGACGGGCTGATCGGGACGATCCTGTCCGCCGCGCTCAAGGCCTGAGCCAGATTCCGTTTCCGAGGGTCGATCGATGTTCCGTATCCTGTCCTTCCTGATCCTCGTCTTCGCGCTCGGCCTCGGCTTCGCCTGGCTCGCGGAACGGCCCGGCACCATGCTGGTGACCTTCAACGGCTATCAGTACGAAGTCACCCTGATGGTCGCGGCGGCAATCGCGACCACCGCGATCGCCGCCGTGATGATCCTGTGGTGGCTGGTCAAGAGCATCTGGAACAGCCCCTACACGATTTCCCGATACTTCCGCGTCCGCCGCCGCGACCGCGGCTATCAGGCCCTGTCGACCGGCCTTATCGCCGCCGGCGCGGGCGATGCCGATGCGGCGCGGCGCAAGCATCGCGAATCCGCGAAGCTGCTCAGTGCCGACCACGAGCCGCTGCTTCACCTTCTCGAAGCGCAGGCCTCGCTCCTCGACGGAGACCACGCCACCGCGCGCAAGAAGTTCGAGGCGATGCTCGACGATCCCGAGATGCGGCTGATCGGATTGCGCGGCCTGTATCTGGAGGCCGAGCGGCTGGGAGATCACGGCGTAGCACGTCACTATGCCGAACAGGCGAGCACGTCCGCGCCGCAACTCGCCTGGGCGGCGACCGCGGCGCTCGAATCGCGCATGCGCGATGGCGACTGGGACGGTGCGCTTCGCCTGCTCGACGCGAGGAAGCCGACGACGCCGTCCGAGCGGGAAATGGCCACGAAGAACCGCGCGGTTCTGCTCGCTGCCAAGGCGATCAACCTGTCGCATGTCGACCCGCTGGCGGCGAAGAACGCCGCGGTCGAGGCGAACAGGCTCGACCCGGGCCTGGTGCCGGCCGCTGTCATCGCCGCCAAGTCGCTGTTCAGGCAGGATGATGTCCGCAAGGGCGCGAAGATCCTCGAAGCAGCCTGGAAACTGCAGCCGCATCCCGAAATCGCGGATGTCTACATCCATGCGCGCCACGGCGATTCGGCGCTTGACCGGCTCAAGCGCGCCCGCAAGCTGGCCGAACTGCGCACCAACAATGCGGATTCCTCGCTCGCGGTCGCCCGGGCGGCTCTCGAGGCCGGCGAATTCAAGGCCGCCCGCGAAGCCGCGGAGACGGCGATGCGGCTCGCCCCGCGCGAATCCGTGTTCCTGCTGCTCGCCGACATCGAGGAGGCGGACGGCGGTGAGCAGGGCAAGGTGCGCCAATACCTCGCGCGCGCCGTGAAGGCGCAGCCCGATCCGGCCTGGACCGCCGACGGCGTGGTCTCGGAGAAATGGGCGCCTTTCTCCCCCGTGACCGGCCGCATCGGCGCCTTCGAGTGGCGCGTTCCCGTCGAGCGGGTCGGCCACGTGATCGAGCAGGCGCCGCAGATCATCGACGGGCCTGCCCCCGAACCAGAGCGGATCGCGCCTCCGGCGGTCGTCCAGCGGTCCGAGCCGGCTCCGGCCCGCGCGGACGTGGTTGAAGCCGAGATCGTTCCGGTGCCGGCCAACGATCGCTACCCGCCGGTCCCCGCGCCCGTGCCCGTCGCACCCCCAGTGCCGCCGCAGGAAACCGCCAGGCCTTCCGTGACCGACGAGCCGCAACCGGAAAAGGCGACGCCGCCCGCGTCGGCTCCGATTGCGACGGCCGCGGTCGCGGGCGATGCGCCGGTCCCGCCGATCCCCGACGATCCGGGGGTTGACCCCGACTCCGCCGGAGAGAAGGAAGCTCGGCGATTCCGTCTGTTCTAACGGTTTGCCGAGCGCGAGGATCGCGTTAGATTTTCCGAATGCGTCCGATTCGGGCGTCGAAACTCCCTGTTGGTCAGACTCAGCCCATGTTCGAGCGGTTTCTTGCGTTCATAAGAGAACTTGCCGGCGAGGACGATGCCGGCTCCGGATTGGGGGCGGATCACCCGGCCGTGGCCGCCGCTGCGCTGCTGTTCTTCGTGATGGACGCCGACGGTGAGCGCGCCGAATCCGAGCGGAAGATCCTCGAGGAGGAGATCGCCGCGAGCTACGACGTCCACGGCGAGATGCTGGCGCAGGTGATCGCCGCCGGCGAAAAGGCCGAGCAGGAATCCGTCGACCTCTACGCCTTCACCAGCGTCCTCGGCGAGCATCTCGATCGGGAGGGCCGCATCGAGTTCATCGGCATGATGTGGGAGATCGTCTACGCCGACGGCGTGCGCACCGAAGTCGAGGACAACATCGTCTGGCGCGTCGCGGAATTGCTTCACGTCGAAAGGGCCGACAGGATCAGGCTGCGACGTGAAATCGAACAGCGCCGTCCCGATTCCGCCGGAAGGGAAGATGAAGTCGAAACGGACTGAGTTGGCCGAGCGGCCCAGGATCCTGACGGTCCTTCACCAGGAGGCGTCGAGCCCCGGCCGGGTCGGACAAATCCTCGTCGCGGGCGGCTTCGACCTCGATATCCGCAGGCCGCCCCTCGGTGACCCTTTGCCCGAGACACTGGACGACCATGCCGGAGCGGTGATCTTCGGCGGCCCGATGAGCGCCAACGATCCCGACGAGTTCGTCAAGCGCGAGACGGACTGGCTGGCGGTTCCGCTCACCGAGAACAAGCCGTTTCTCGGTATCTGCCTCGGCGCCCAGATGCTGGTGAACCACCTGGGCGGAAAGGTCGGCGGCCGCGACGATGGCAGGGTCGAGATCGGCTGGTACCCACTGCGCCCGACCGAGGCGGGCAAGCAAGTCTTCGACTGGCCGGACATGGTCTACCATTTCCACCGCGAAGGCTTCTCGCTGCCGTCCGGCGCCACTCTGCTCGCCGCCGGCGAGCACTACGAGAACCAGGCGATCCGCTATGGCGACAATGCCTGGGGCATCCAGTTCCACGCCGAACTGACCCGGGCGATGATGCACCGCTGGGTGGTTCGGGGCGCCCACCGCTTCGATCTTCCCGGCGCCCAGCTCGGCCGCGACCATCTCGAAGGCCGGATGCTCTGGGACATCCGCCTGCGCGCCTGGCTGGGCGAATTCCTCGAACGGATCTTCGGTGCCGCGAGCCCGGAGCAGGCGGTCACCCGGGCAAAGAAAGCCTAGACGCGGCCGTCCAGCCGCCGCACCTTGCGCAGTGCCGGGAAGAGGAAAGCCCACAGACCCGCCACCCCGATCGCACCGACGCCGCCGAACACCACGGCCGGCACCGTGCCGATCAGCGCCGCCATCGTGCCGGCACGGAACTCTCCGAGTTCGTTGGATGCCCCGACGAAGACCATGTTGACCGCGTTGACCCGCCCGCGCACCCGATCCGGCGTCCACATCTGGATCAGCGTCTCGCGCACATAGACGGAGATCATGTCGGTTGCCCCGAGCATCGCCAGCGCGACGATCGACAGCCACGGTATCGTCGACACGCCGAAGACGATGGTGAAGATGCCGAACATCGCGACGAAGAACAGCATCACGAGACCCGCATGGTCGCGGATCGGATGGCTGGTCAGCCAGACCGCGACCATGATCGCACCGATGCCGGGCGCAGCGCGCAACAGGCCGAGGCCCCACGGACCGAGCTCGAGGATGTCGCGGGCATAGACCGGCAGCAGCGCGACCGCGCCCGAGAGCAGCACGGCGAATAGGTCGAGCGAGATCGCGCCGAGCACGATCTTCTCCGACCAGATGTAGCGGAAACCGGCGAAGATGGTCGAGAGAGAGGTCTTCTCCGTTTCCGAATGCTGCGCAGGCTTGGGGATCGACAGGATGAGCGCGCCGGCGGCGAGCATGAAGACCGTCGCGACCGTGTAAGCCGCCTGGGCCGACAGGCCGTAGAGCAGGCCGCCGGCCACCGGTCCGACGATCGTGGCCGTCTGCCAGGCCGACGAGTTCCACGCCACGGCATTGGCGAAATGCTCTGCCGGCACGAGATTGGCGACCAGCGAAGCCGAGGCCGGCGCGAAGAAGGCGCGGGCGATGCCGAATACGAACAGGATCGCGAACACTTCGCCGACGCCCGTGAGGCCGCGCACCGTCAGCATCAGGATCGCCAGCGCGCACAGCGCCTCAAGGAATGCGGCCAGCGCCATGATGAGCCTGCGTCCGAACCGGTCGGCCACCGAGCCGGTGACGAGGACGAGTAGCAGCGACGGCGCGAACTGGATGATACCGACGAGCCCGAGATCGAACGGATCGCGCGTCAGATCGTAGACCTGCCAGCCGACGGCGACGGAAACCACCTGCGTCGCGAATGTGATGAGAAACCGTGCCGCCCAATAGCGCGCGAACGCCGAATGGCGGAAGGCGGCGAACCGATGAACGGATGCGGAGGGATCAGGTGACATGGAGCGGAAGGAAGGACGCCGGCATATCTCCATCCACTAGACCAGTTCCACGGGATGCGCGCGCGAAAAACCCGGACTGGACCAATCTTTTCGCCGACTCTTGCCGCCGGACAACAACAAGCCATGATGGCGCTGCAATTCTTGCAGGAGCCGCTGGAGACAGGAAATGCCGCGTCTGATTCTGCTGGTCGTCTGCGCCATCGCCGGCGCGATAGCGCTCTACAAGCTCTACCAGTTCCTGCGCACGCGCCAATGGGACTGGACCGGCGTCGGCGTCGCCATCCTCTTCATCCTGCTCGCAATCTGGTTGCGTCAGGAGACCGGGACGGGCGGGTTGTTCGGCTAGATCTCAGCGCGACGACGATCGGCCCGCGAAAAGCGCGGCCGCCAGGCCAAGCACGATCAGTCCGACCGCGACCGAGGCTGCCGGATGGCTCCTGACGTTCTCGCCCGCGTGCCGCGCTTGGCGGCGCATCTGCGCCATCGTCGGGGCAAGTGAATCGCGGATGTCTTCCACGAGGTCGGCGGCGCTGTCGCGCGCGTCGGAATAGGACTGCGCGCCGCGCTTCCCCGCCTGGCGCCGCAGCGATTTCAGTTCTTCCTGCAGGGATTGAATCTGGTCCGCGAGGCGGCTTTCGACATCCTTGCGTGCATTCAGGAAGTTCAGGGACATGGCAGCACCTCGCTCGTCGTGACGGTCGTTGCTGCAGGAACGGCAGGGTCGCGAAATCGTTCCGTCAGAGTCCAATAATCAGCGCGACGAGCGCGACGATCGCGGGCACCGCCTGGACGTAGAGGATCTTGATGCCGACCGTCGCCGCCCCGAACAGTCCGGCGACAAGCACGCAGCCGAGGAAGAACACCTTCACCGCGAAGCCGGCGTCACCCAGCCATAGGCCCCAGACGAGGCCGGCGACGAGGAAGCCGTTATAAAGCCCCTGGTTCATCGCCAGCGCCTTCGACGCCGCCGAGAACTCCGGCGTCGTGCCGAACGCTTTGCGCCCGGCGGGCGTGTCCCAGGCGACCATCTCCAGATACATGAAGTAGAGGTGCAGCAGCGCGACCAGGGCGATGAGGACAGTGGCGATCATGGCAGGTTCCCCCGTGATCTCCTCATTGAGCACGACGCGGGCATGACGCGCAACTTTCCGCTTGATCGCCCGGGGATGCCCGGCCCATCCTTCCGAACCCGGGAGAGGAACAGGGGGAGGAAAGACGTGGCGGAACATGCGGATGCCATCGTGGTTGGCGGCGGACTGGCCGGACTGGTGGCCGCAGCCGAACTCGCGGACGCAGGTCGGCGCGTCATCATCCTCGAACAGGAGGGAGAGAACTCGCTCGGCGGGCAGGCCTTCTGGTCACTCGGCGGCCTGTTCTTCGTCGACAGCCCGGAGCAGCGGCGGCTGCGCATCCGCGACAGCCGCGAGCTTGCGATGCAGGATTGGCTGGGCTCCGCGCAGTTCGACCGGCCCGAGGACGCCTGGCCGCGCAAGGTGGCCGAGGCCTTTGTCGATTTCGCCGCCGGCGAGATGCGGCCGTGGCTCCACGGCATGGGGATGCGCTGGTTTCCGGTGGTCGGCTGGGCCGAACGCGGCGGCGGCCACGCGCACGGCCACGGCAATTCCGTGCCGCGTTTCCACATCACATGGGGCACAGGCCCCGGCGCGATAGAGCCCTTCGAGCGGCGCGTGCGCGAGCATGTCGCCAAAGGCCGTATCGAGCTGAAATTCCGCCATCAGGCTAGCCGCCTCGTCACCACCAACGGCGCCGTCACCGGCGTCGCGGGCGAGATTCTCGAACCCTCGACCGTAGAACGCGGCCAGCAGTCCGGCCGCGCCGTCATCGGATCGTTCGAGGTCTCGGCCGGCGCAATCCTCGTCACCTCGGGCGGCATCGGCGGCAACCACGAACTGGTGCGGAAGGTCTGGCCCGTCGCTCGCCTCGGACCCGCGCCGAAGCGCATGGTCTCGGGCGTGCCGCACCATGTCGACGGCCGCATGATCGCCATCACACAGGAGGCGGGAGCAGCGGTCATCAACGCCGACCGCATGTGGCATTACACCGAGGGCGTCGCCAACTGGTCGCCGATCTGGCCGAACCACGGCATCCGTATCCTGCCCGGCCCGTCGTCGCTCTGGTTCGACGCGCGCGGCAATCGCCTGCCCGCGCCCTGCCTGCCCGGGTTCGACACGCTGTCGACGCTGAAACATATCCTGTCGACCGGCTACGAATATTCCTGGTTCGTGCTGACCCAGTCGATCATCAAGAAGGAATTCGCGCTCTCCGGTTCCGAACAGAATCCCGACTTCACCTCAAAGAGCTGGCGCGCAGTGCTGAAGAGCCGGCGCGGCAAGGGCGCTCCGCCGCCAGTGGAAGCCTTCAAGGAGAAGGGCGAGGACTTTGTCGTCCGCAATTCGCTGGTCGAACTCGTCGAGGGCATGAACGCGCTGACCGGCGAGCGGTTGATCGATCACGACCATCTGAAGATGCAAATCGAGGCGCGCGACCGCGAGATCGACAATCCCTTCTGCAAGGACGCGCAGGTCACCGCCATCAACGGCGCCCGCACCTATCTCGGCGACAAGCTGATCCGCACCGCCAGGCCGCACCGCATCCTCGACCCGGCGCACGGGCCGCTGATCGCCGTGCGCCTCAATATCCTGACGCGCAAAACGCTGGGTGGCCTGCACGCCAACCTCGATTCGCAGGTGCTCGACGCCGCCGGCAATCCGATCCCCGGTCTCTATGCTGCCGGCGAGGTGTCCGGTTTCGGCGGCGGCGGCTACCACGGCTACAACGCGCTCGAAGGCACCTTTCTCGGCGGCTGCATCTTCTCGGGTCGCAACGCGGGCCGGCATGCCGCGCGCTCCGTCTAGCGACATGGCGCGATGATCGGTCCGGACGCCCGCATCGTCGTCGCCGGCGCCGGCTCCATCGGCTGCTATGTCGGCGCGTGCCTTGTGCTGGCAGGTCGGAAGGTCGTGCTGCTCGCTCGGCAGCGCCTCGTCGAAGCGGCACGGGACCACGGCATGCGGATCAGTGATCTCGACGGCCGCGACCGCGCGCTTGCGCCAGGTGTCGCGGCGGCGACGACCGACCCCGCCGCCGCGCTGGCCGGCGCGAGCGTGATCCTCGTTACCGTCAAGAGCGGCGACACCGCCGGCATGGCCGATCTGATCCGCCGTTCCGCTTCACCCGACGCTTTGGTCGTCAGCCTGCAGAACGGCGTGGACAATCTGCCGTTGCTGCGCGAGCGGCTCGGCGCCGGCAGGGTCGTGGCGGGCATGGTCCCCTTCAACGTCGCTCAGACGTGGCGAGACGGAACACCGTCCTTCCACCGCGGCACCAGCGGCAGGATCGTAATTGACGCCGGCCGGCCCGACCTTGTCGCGGTGCTCGACGTCGATGGCGTCGGCTGCGCCGACCACCCCGACATGGCGGGGCTGGCATGGTCGAAGCTGGCGCTCAACATGAACAATGCGCTCAACGCGCTTTCTGGCCTCCCGCTGAAGCGGCAACTGTCCGATCGCGCCTGGCGCCGTATCCTCGCCGATCAGATCGACGAGCTGCTCCGCGTCACCAAAGCCACGGGGATCGCCTTGCCGCCGATCGAAGGCGTGCGCCCCCGCACGATCCCCTTCATCCTTCGCCTTCCCGACTGGCTGTTCGGCATCGTCGCGCGGCGCATGCTCGCGATCGACCCGACCGCGACCTCGTCCATGGCCGAGGATCTGGCCGCCGGACGCCCCACAGAGATCGACTATCTGCAAGGCGCCGTCGTCAGGCTCGCGGCCGCGCATTGGATGGCTGCGCCGATCGCGGCGGCCATCATGGCGGCGGTTGCCGAGATGGAGAAGACAGGTTTCGCGAGCACGGTGGAGCAAGTGCAGCGCAGATTACCGAAATAGGCCGTCTCTGTCGTGCCGGCAGTCGAACCGGAACGACCAGTATTTGGCTCACCCCCGTTGAGAGCGGGCGATACGCTCGCTACGATCTCTTTCGACGGCAACATCAGGCATCTTACCTATGAAATCGGCACCCGCTTTGATCACAGCGCTTTCCTGGCTCTGGCTCGTGTTGTTCTCCGGTGCAACCGCGCAGGCAGCGGCGGAGGTCTCGCGCGGACCGGCCGGAGACTGGGTCGAGACACTGAGTATCCCGGCCGAGAGCCGCTTTGCCGACAGGGTACGCGGTGGCAAGGCATACCTCCTTTCCGAGTACCAGATCCAGCCGGCGGAGAGAGGCTGGGCGATGTACGACCGTGTCGCCTACAAGGTGGTGGACCGGACTGGCCTCGAAAGCGCAGCTTCTCTTGAGATCGAGTTCGACCCCGAGGCCGAAACCGTCGCCCTCAATCGCCTGCACATCGTGCGCAACGGAGAGATCATCGACCTGAGGCAGACGGCAAAGATAGACATCGCGCGGAGGGAGCGCGACGCCGAGAAAGGCATTTTCGACGGACGACTGACGGCCTATCTGACCCTCGAGGATGTGAGAGTGGGTGATATCGTCGACTGGGCGACGACCGTGGTCCGACGGCCAGCGGTGGCGGATGAACTGATCCACCGGGCATTCAGGGTGGAGTGGAATGTCCCCGTCTCGCGTTTCCGGGTCAAGGTCACAGTCCCGCAGGACGTGCATCTGTTCCATACGAGCCGCGAGACCGACCTCAAACCCGAGATCCGCTCGAACGAGGGCGTTACTACATATATCTGGGACCAGGTCGATCCGGAGCCGATTGCCGAGCAGCCGAACGCACCGCCGGATGTGGCCGTTCAAGGCATCATCGAGCTGTCGTCTACGCAGAATTGGGCCGACATTGTCGCGGCTACAAAGCCGCACTACGTCCTGACCCAGGAGCTCCCGGAACAATTCCGGAAGAGGCTTGCGACAATCGCGGAGCGCAATCCCGCGCCTCAGGATAGGCTAGTCGAAGCCATGCGCCTCGTTCAGGACGAACTGCGCTATGTCAGCCTCGCCATGGGCGTGGGAACCTACATCCCCCGGTCGCCGGCGGAAGTCGTCAGAAGCGGCTTCGGAGACTGCAAGGATAAGTCCTTGCTGCTCGCGACCGCGCTGCGGTGGCTCGGAATTGATGCCGACGTGGCATTGACCAATTCTCGGGAAGGTCTCGTATTGCCCAAGCGCCTTCCCGGAATATCGGTCTTCGACCATGTCATAGTGAAAGCTCGGATAGCGGACCGGACCTACTGGCTCGATCCGACGAACTACCTCCAAGGCGGGCGAGCCGACACGCTGGTACCGCCACCCTTTGACTTCGCACTCCCGTTGGCCGAAGGGGCTTCGGCGCTGGAAGCAATTCCAAGGCCGCAACCCGCGGATCCCGCGGCCAGCATTCACGAGACATTCGATTTCCCGACTTCGGACAACGATCCGTTGAAATTGACGGTGTTGTCTGTCTATCGGGCCGAGTCGGCCGATTCGATGCGCTACCGGTTCAAGAACGAATCCGCAGCTAAGCTCTCGAACGACTATGTTGCCTATTACAACGGCCAGTATCCCGGAATTCACAGCGTGGCGCCGCTGGAGTTCAGCGACGATCGCGAGCTGAACATCATCAGGGTAACCGAGCGCTACGAGCTCGACGCCGCCGATCTGATAGCCGACGATCTGATCAAGGATTTCCCGCTGAAAGCCGATTTCGCGCTCGGCGAATTTCCAACTCCGAGTCGCGTAGGGCGCACCGCTCCCGTCTGGTTGGGAAGGCCGGTCTTCAAGCAACACATCGCGCTTGTGCGCAACCTGAAGGCGCGTTTTTCTCCACCCGACGAGACAAAGCCCAACTTTGCCACGTTCGGTGCTCTGACGGCCCTGACGGAGGCCACGGATACGAGCTTTCAGGTGGTCTGGACCTTCATGACGTTCACCGACCGGATCCCCCGGGCTACCTGAAGACCTATTCCAAGACGCTCGACGACTTCTGGCGGGATTCGAAATGGAGCTTCGATTTCTCCTACGTCGCCAAGGCGTCCGACTAGCTGCTACTCCGCCGCGCTCTTGAACGCGTTCGCGCCGGTTTCGAATTGCAGGCGCGCCAGGCGCGCGTAGATGCCGCCCTTGGCGACGAGCGAGGCATGCGTGCCTTCCTCGACGATCTCGCCGCCATCGAGGACGAGGATGCGGTCGGCCTTGAGCACCGTCGCCAGCCGGTGCGCGATGACCAGCGTCGTACGCCCCTTCATCAGCCGCTCGAGCGCCGTCTGCACCAGCGTCTCGCTTTCAGCGTCCAGCGCCGAGGTCGCCTCGTCAAGCAGAAGGATCGGGGCGTCGCGCAGAATCGCGCGGGCGATCGCCATGCGCTGGCGCTGTCCGCCCGAGAGTGTGACCCCGCGCTCGCCGACGGTCGCGTCGTAGCCGCCGGGCAGCTTGTCGATGAACTCGGAAGCCAGCGCATCGAGGGCGGCCCTTTCGATGTCGATCTGGCTGGCGTCGGGACGGCCGAAGGCGATGTTGTCGCGCACCGAGGCGGCGAAGATGGTGGTGTCCTGCGGAACGATGGCAATCCGCTTGCGCAGTCCCTCCGGATCGGTCTCACGGATGTCCACGCCGTCCACGCGGATGCGGCCCGATTGAGGGTCGTAGAAACGCAGGATCAGCGAGAAGACCGTGCTCTTTCCGGCGCCCGACGGTCCGACGATCGCGACGGTTTCCCCCGGCTCGACGGTGAAGGAAACAGATCGCAGCGACGGCATGTCCGTGCGCGCCGGATAGGCGAAGGAGACGTTCTCGAAGGACACGCGGCCAAGCGCCGGCGACGGCAGTGCCACCGGATTGGCCGGCGCGGCGATATCGGGCGTTTCGGCGAGAATCTCGGTCAGCCGCTCGGCCGCGCCCGCTGCCTGGCTGAGTTCGCCCCAGACTTCCGACAAAGCGCCGAGCGCCCCCGCCGCGAACACCGAATAGAGCAGGAACTGGCCGAGGGTTCCCGCCGACATCGTGCCCGCCAGCACGTCGCGCGAGCCGAACCAGAGCACGGCGACGACCGAGGAGAAGATGGTGAAAATCGCGAAGAAGGTCAGGATCGAACGCGCGAACACCGACGACCGGGCGGCCTCGAAGGCGGCGTTCACCGAGCGCTCGAAGCGCGAGACCACCATCCGCTCGGCGGTGAAGGCCTGCATGGTGCGCGGCGCGCCGATCTGCTCGCTGGCATAGGCGGTGGCTTCGGCCAACGTGTCCTGCGCCGTGCGCGACTTGCGCCTGACCGAGCGGCCGAAGGCCACCAGCGGCAGGACGATGAGCGGAATTGCCGCAATCACCAGTCCCGAGAGCTTCGGGCTGGTGACGACCATCATCGCCACCGCGCCGAGACCCATGATCGCGTTGCGCAGGGCAACCGAGGAGGTCGCGCCGACGGCGGACTTTATCTGAGTCGTGTCGGCGGTCAGCCGCGAGACGATTTCGCCGGATTGCGAGCGGTCGAAGAAGGCGGGCGAGAGCTTCGTGACATGCGCGAAGACGTCGCGCCTTATGTCCGAGACCACCCGCTCGCCGAGCGTGATGACGAAATAGTAGCGGCAGGCCGACGCAAGCGCGAGGACGGCCGCGATCACCACCAGCATGCTGAAGTAGTTTGCGATGAAGGTGGGATCGCTCTCGCTGAACCCGTTGTCGACCATCCGGCGCACCGCGAGTGGCAGCGTAAGCGTCGTCGCGGCTGCGAGAAGCAGGAAGAAGACCGCGGCCGCGACCATGCCCCTGTAGCGGCCGAGATATGGGAAGAGCCGCCCCAGCGGGCGAAGGGAGCGGCGCTTGCGCTCGTCGTCGGATATGGTCTCGGCGGCCATCGCTTCGCGTTCCTCGTCCCGCTTGATCGGGAATGTGTTCTCATCGTCCATCTTAGTGCCGCAAAGCCTTGAGGGAGATCAATTCCGACAAGAGCCCCGCTTCCTGAAACAGGACGACCTTGCCTCATGCCTCGCCCGTCCCACAAGGAGCACGGAACGGAATGTCGGCTGGCGGACTTGTGCTTCGCAGGGTCGTGCTGTATAGGGCACGCCGACCGTTTCCGAAGCCGTAGCCTTCCATGGCCGCGGCTTCAAGCTTTAGTGACCGGGCGCATCGCCGCACCGCCGTTCAGGACGAGACCCATGCAACAGAAGATCCATCCCGACTACCACATGATCAAGGTCGTCATGACCGATGGCACCGAATACATGACCCGCTCCACCTGGGGCAAGGAAGGGGACACGATGAACCTCGACATCGACCCGACCACGCACCCGGCCTGGACCGGCGGCAACCAGAACCAGTTGGACCGCGGCGGCCGCATCAGCAAGTTCAAGTCCAAGTTCGCCAATCTCGGCATTTGAGCCCGACGATTCCGCCGACACGAAACAGCCCCGCTTCGGCGGGGCTTTTTTTTGGCTGTCGCGGAGCTCGACTGCCGCAGGACGTCATCTTCGGCCTTGTGCCGAGGATCTACTGCCGCTGAGAAGCACGCCTCGCCGCCTCTCGAAATCGCCAGCTTGGGCAGACCCGCGGCACATGGCCGAGGATGACGGCGAGGGAGGGGGAAGACGTTCTCAGCGCGGCTCGTGCTTCGATGTCTTCTCGACGTGCCCCAGCTCTTTCTCCGGCCAGACCCTGTCTCGGACGCGCCGCTTGAGTTCCGCCGCTTCCGGAAATCCGCCGTCGCGCTTGCGCTCCCAGATGAGTTCGCCGTCGCAATGGATCTCGAAGATCCCGCCCGTGTCCGGCACGAGCGTGACCTCGCCGAGATCGGCGCCGAAGCTGGACAGTAGCTCCTGCGCCATCCACGCGGCGCGCAGCATCCAGTTGCACTGGGTGCAGTAGGTGATGCGGATGGAGGGCCGGGTCGTCACGCCGCGCTGAGCTTGGCAAGCGTGGCTTCATCGACCTCGAAGTTGGCGTAGACGTTCTGCACGTCGTCGTCGTCCTCGAGTGCGGCGACCAGCTTCATAAGCGACTGCGCGCGCTCTTCGTCGACGGGGATGTTGTTCTGCGGCTTCCAGATCATCTTGACCGACTCGGCCTCGCCCAGCGCCGTCTCGAGCGCCTTGGAAACATCGCCCACGCTCTCGAAGGAACACAGGATGACATGGCTTTCGTCGTCGGACGCGACATCGTCGGCGCCGGCCTCGATCGCCGCGTCCATCACCTTGTCCGCGCTCGCCGCCGAGGCCGGATAGACGATCTCGCCGACGCGGTCCCAGAGGAAGGATACCGAGCCGGTTTCGCCGAGCGCCCCACCGGACTTGGTGAAAGCCGCGCGGACGTTGGAGGCTGTGCGGTTGCGGTTGTCCGTCAGCGCTTCGACGATGACCGCGATGCCGCCTGGGCCGTAGCCCTCGTAGCGCACCTCGTCATAGTTCTCCGCGTCGCCGCCAATCGCCTTGTTGATGGCGCGCTGGATGTTGTCCTTGGGCATCGACTCGGCCTTGGCGTTCTGGATCGCCAGGCGCAGGCGCGGATTGAAGTTCGGGTCGGGCGCGCCCATCTTGGCCGCCACGGTGATTTCGCGCGCGAGCTTCGAGAAGGCCTTGGATCGCATCGCGTCCTGGCGGCCTTTACGGTGCATGATGTTCTTGAACTGGGAATGGCCGGCCATGACGCCCTTCAGGTCTGCGATGGTTGGATTTGGTGCGGTGCCTTACACCAAATGCGCGCCTTTCGTCCAGAACCGGCAGGCCGCGTCAAACCAAGCCATCTCGCGCAATCGTGATGACCCAATCTACGCCGGCTTGAGGATACTCTCCCGATCGAACGAACCGGGAGACCGACATGCGCCGCTTCCGCCTGGCATTCGTGGCCGCAGCCCTGGCCTTGTTCCCCATCGGCGCCCGCGCCCAGCAGGAAGACCCGGTCCCCTCGTCCTGCATCGCTATGGCGCAGTCGCTGCCGAGCGTCGTCTACGCCAACTTCACGCCGCAGCCGGCGCAGGCCGACCTGGCGAAGGGCGAGGTGACCATCACCTATGTCGGCCACTCGACATATCTGATCGAAACCCCGCAAGGCGTCCGCGCCGCGACCGATTATTCCGGGCGTTATCCGGTTGATCCGATGCCGCGCATCGTCACCATGAACAAGGCGCATTCCGGCCACTTCACCCCAAGTCCCGACCCGTCCATCGAGTTTCCGCTTCCGGGCTGGGGCGAGGGTGGCGAGCCTGCCAGGCACCGCGTCGTGGTTGGCGACCTCTACGTGCGCAACGTGCCGACCGATATCCGCACCTGGGAAGGCGGAATGGAGATCAACGGCAACTCGATCTTCATCTTCGAGGTGGCCGGACTATGCATCGGCCATCTCGGCCATCTGCACCACGACCTGACCGACGCGCATTACGCCGCGATAGGCCGGCTCGACGTGCTGATGGTGCCGGTCGACGGCGGCATGACCCAGTCGCTGACCAATATGAGCAAGATCGCCGAACGGCTCTATTCCTCGGTGATCCTGCCGATGCACCGCCATTCCACCCCGATGGGCGAGTTCCTGTCGCTGATGGGGGAAGGCTTTGCCGTCGACTACCGGTCGGAGCGCTCGATCACGCTCTCGCTGTCGACATTGCCGCGCCAGCCGACGATCGTCATCCTCGACGGGGTCTGAGGTCTATTTCAGGCATTTCACGTAGTCGCCCGCCCTTTGTGCCCGCCGCTCGATGATGGTGGCAATGCGGCGCATGCCGGCCGAAGGCTTGGCCGGATTGCGCAGGATCGGGTTGGGCAGGGCGGCGGTGAGCAGCGCCGCCTCGCGGCGCGACAGGTTTTTCGCCGACTTGCCGAAATGGTGCCGCGCCGCCGCCTCGGCGCCGTAGATGTTCGGGCCGAGCTCCGCGATGTTGATGTAGATCTCCATGATCCGGCGCTTGGGCACGACCAGATCGAAAAACACCGCAAGCGGCAGCTCGATCACCTTGCGCACCGTGCCGAACGGACGGTGCCAGAGGTAGAGGTTCTTCACTGTCTGCATGGTGATGGTCGAGGCGCCGCGTGTCGCCTCGCCGGCCATCGCGTCGTCGATGACCGCGCCGAGTTCGCGCAGATCCACCCCGTAATGCGAGCAGAACTGGCCGTCCTCCGACATCACGATCGAATGCAGCAGCGGCGGCGCCACCTCCTCCAGCGACACCCATTGCCGGTCGTAGCCCTGGAAGGTCGCGAGATCCTTCAGCATCAGCGTCGAGACCGGATGCATGAAAGGCAGGATATAGAGGAAGGTCAGCACGAAGGGCAGCGCCGCCAGGACCACGAGGCCCGTCACGGCGCGCCGGACCCAGGCCCGCCTGCCTTTCCTCGCTCTGATACCTCCCGCGGCCATGTCCGGCTCCGGATCAACGGCGGGAATGCTCGGTTCTGCCGTGCGTCTTGCCATCCCGACCGGCATAAAGGCGCGTTCCGCGGCTGGCAATCGCCCGGACGCCTTTTCCCGGCCGATCCGCATGCTTGACCGCGCCGCGGAATGGCGGCAAGCGTCCCGGCATGGAAACCACGGTTCAGGACGGCTTCGAAGAACGGCTCGCCGCACATGCGGCCAGGGTCGATGGCGAACTGCGCCGCCTGCTGGATGGCCGCGAGCGCTTGGGCGAGATCGCCCGGCCGGAACGTCTTCTCGCCGCCATGCGCCATGGCGTGCTCAATGGCGGCAAGCGGCTGCGGCCCTTCCTGGTGATCGAAAGCGCTACCCTGTTCGGCCGTTCCGGCGAGGACGTGCTGGCGGCCGCCGCGGCGCTGGAATGCGTTCACTGCTATTCGCTGGTCCATGACGACCTGCCGGCGATGGACGACGACGACATGCGCCGCGGCCAGCCCACCGTCCACAAGGCCTATGACGAGGCGACCGCGATTCTCGCCGGCGACAGCCTGTTGACGCTCGCCTTCGACATCCTCGCGACCGAGAGCTCCGATGTCCTCCGCAATGCGATCACGCCGCGCCAGCGCATCGACCTGATCAAGGGCCTCGCCATCGCATCCGGCATCGGCGGCATGGCGGGCGGCCAGGCACTCGACCTCGAGGCGGAAACGGCGAGGCCCGACGAGGAAGGCATCATCACGCTGCAGGCGATGAAGACCGGCGCGTTGATCCGCTATGCCTGCGAGGCTGGCGCGATCCTTGGCGGCGCGACCTTCGCCGAGCGCGAGCGGCTGGCGGAGTTCGGCTCGGCGATCGGGCTCGCCTTCCAGCTTGCCGACGACCTGCTTGACTTGACCGCCGACAGTTCGGCCATGGGCAAGGCGACCGGCAAGGACGCCGCCGCCGGCAAGGCGACCCTGCCCTCCCTGCACGGCACCGACTGGACCCGCAAACAGTTGCGGGGGCTCGTCGGCCAGGCGCACGACCTGCTGGAGCCGTTCGGCGCCAAGGCAGGCATGTTGAAGCAGGCGGCGAGCTTCATCGCCGAGCGGAAGAGCTGAGCTACCTGTTCCTGAGCACGAGGCACGAACCGCCCGCGCCGCGCAGTTTCCGGCAGATGACATCGGCGCTGGCGCGGTCGTCGACACCGATGCGCACCGCATACATGCCGCGCCGGCCGATCGGCGAGCGCACCCGGCTGACGACCGGCTCGTAGTCGGAAAGCAAGGGCGACAGCCGCGCCTTGACCCGCTGATACTGCCGGATCGCAGCGTCGCGCCGGAAATTCCCGGCGACCTGGATACCCCATGGCTTGGTGTGGATGCTGGCCATCGGGATCACCGTGCTCATTGTCGCCGGCATTGCCCGGCAGGCGGCGTCGAAACCGGCCTTCTCGTCGAGTAACTGCACTTTCCCGGCATAGGCCGGGTCGGCGAACACATCGGCGGGCTCGCCCATGATGTCGAGCACGTAGTTCTCCGTTTCCAGCGGCAGGAAGCCGCCTGAGGAGAGCCATCGCGACACCCGGCTCTCGCCGGAATTGTAGGCGGCCGCCGCCAGCCCCAGATTGCCGAACCTGGTCTTCAGCTCGCCGAGATATTTTGCACTCGCCGGGATCGCGAGATCGGGATCGAAGGCATCGTCGAGTTTCCGCATCGCTGCCGTGCCCGGCATGAACTGGGCGATGCCCTCCGCGCCCGCCGGGCTAACCGCGCCGGGATCGAAGCGGCTTTCCTTCCAGATCAGTCGTGCGAAGAAATCCTCAGGCAGGCGGTTGACCCGGGCGTGCACATAGATCAGGTCGCAGATGCGGCCGATGGTGACGGGTGGTTTTACTGGCTCCGCCCGCGCCGGCGCAGCGGCAGCGAGCAAGACGGCAGCGGCAAGTCTACTCAGCCGCCTCACTGCCGGCCTTTCCGAACCGCTGCTCGATATAGGTTGCGACCATCGCTTCGAATTCGGCGGCGATATTGGCGCCGCGCAGGGTGGCGGCCTTCTTGCCGTCGATGAAGATCGGCGCGGCCGGCGTCTCGCCGGTGCCCGGCAGCGAAATGCCGATATCGGCATGCTTGGATTCGCCCGGCCCGTTGACGATGCAGCCCATGACCGCGACCTTGAGCTCCTCGACGCCGGGATACTTCGTCTTCCACACCGGCATGTTCTTGCGCAGATCCGCCTGGATCTTCTCGGCGAGTTCCTGGAACACGGTCGAGGTCGTGCGGCCGCAGCCGGGGCAGGCCGCGACGATCGGCACGAACTGGCGGAAGCCCATCGTCTGCAGCAGTTCCTGCGCCACCTGCACCTCCCGGGTGCGGTCGCCGCCGGGTTCGGGCGTCAGCGAAATGCGGATCGTGTCGCCGATGCCCTGCTGCAGCAGAATGCCCATCGCAGCCGACGAGGCGACGATGCCTTTGGTGCCCATGCCGGCCTCGGTGAGGCCGAGATGCAGCGCGTGGTCGGAGCGGCGCGCGAGTTCGCCATAGACCGCGATCAGGTCCTGCACCCGGCTGACCTTGGCCGAAAGGATGATCTTCGAACGCGGCAGGCCGATCTCCTCCGCCAGTTCCGCCGACAGCAGCGCCGATTGCACGATCGCCTCGCGGGTGATCTCGTCGGCCGTCATCGGGAAGCCGTTCGCCTGGTTCTGGTCCATCAGGCGCGTCAGCAGCTCCTGGTCGAGCGAGCCCCAGTTGACGCCGATGCGCACCGGCTTGTCGTGGCGGATCGCCATCTCCACGATCGCGGCAAACTGCCGGTCCTTCTTCTCCTTGAAGCCGACATTGCCCGGATTGATGCGGTATTTGGCCAGCGCTTCGGCGCAGGCCGGATGGTCGGCCAGAAGCTTGTGGCCGATATAGTGGAAGTCGCCGATCAGGGGTACGAAGACGCCGACCCGTTCCAGCCTATCGCGGATGCGCGGCACGGCCGCGGCGCTCTCGTCGCGGTCGACGGTGATGCGGACGAGTTCGGAGCCGGCGCGATGCAGCGCGGCCACCTGCGCCACGGTCGCATCGACATCGGCCGTATCGGTATTGGTCATCGACTGGACGACGATCGCGGCCCCGCCGCCCACCGTCACGCCGCCGACATCCACGCCGACGGTGACACGGCGCGGCGCGGGGCCAGCCTGGCTCGCTGACGGGATCTGGGGGGCGATGGTCATGGGCGGTCTCCGCGACCTGATTGACTGGCCTTCAGGTGGCGGACGTGCCCCGCCGTGTCAAGCTTGCGGGTGCAAGACGACACTTCTGTGTCAGACACCGCGCCCGGCGGCGATCTGCGACAGCCGTTCCACCAGCATTTTCCGCTCATCCGCGCTCAGGATCGTCGTGCCGAAGAGTTTCATGCTTAGCAGTCCCTCCATCGCGAAAAATACGACCAGAAGGTCGGTGGCACTGGAGGTCTCGGCCTTCAGGCGGTCGAGCAGGCGCCGGCGATGCTGCTCAACAGGTTCCAGGAAGTGCGGATCCTCCGCCATGGCGGAGAAGATCCAGGCTGCCGGTTCGTCCTTCTCGCAGGCTTCCGCCGTCAGCCTCAGATAGGCCGACACCAGCGGCTCTCCGCCGGCCACGGCTTCGTCCAGCAGCTGCTCGAACTCCTCGACATGGCTCGCCACGAGACCCTGCATCAGCTTGGCCTTGCTCGGAAAGTTGTAGAGCAGCCCGCCTTTCGACACGCCGGCGCGGTGGGCGACCGCATCGAGCGACAGACTTCCCGGACCGGTTTCGCGCGCGACTTCAGCCGCGGCGGCCAGTATCCGTTCACGCGAATTTGCTCTCGGGATGCTCATCGGACCTCCTGCATATCATATACACCGGATTGACAATACCGTCCAGACGGTACAGTTACGAACCGCCAATCCGTTTGCCGAACCCATCCCTTCGGCTGCATAATTCATAGCCGATCGCTTTTGCCGGAGTGCCCCCGTGATCAAGCGTTTCCTCATAGCCATCGTGCTGCTCGTGCTGGTGGTCGGCGGTATCGTCGGCTTCAACATGTTCCGCGACAACGCGATCAGCCAGTTCTTCGCCAACATGCCCGTGGCGGCGTCGCCCGTCTCGACGGTCAAGGTCGAGCCGGTCAAGTGGACGCCGGGCATCCAGGCCATCGGCACCGTGAGCGCGTCGCGCGGCGTGGATCTCACGGTCGAAACGAGCGGCATCGTCAAGGAGATCAGGTTCGACTCGAACCAGCGCGTCGAGGAGGGTGCCCTGCTCGTGCAGCTCGACGACACGCAGCAGCAGGCCGATCTCTCGGCCCAGAGCGCGCAGGCGGCGCTCGACAGGCAGAACCTCGACCGCGCCCTCGAGTTGCAGAAACGCGGCGTGGGCTCCGAGACGACGGTCGAGCAAGCGCAGGCCGCCGCCACCGCGTCCGCCGCCCAGGTCACCAAGCTCGAAGCCGTGCTGGAGCAGAAGCAGCTCACCGCGCCGTTCCCCGGCACGATGGGCATACCGAGGATCGACCTCGGCCAGTATCTCACCCCCGGCACGACCGTCGCCACCTTGCAGAACCTCGACGTGATGCGGGCCGACTTCTCGGTTCCCGAACAGAGTCTCGACCTCGTCAAGATCGGTCAGCCCGTGCGCTTCGGCGTGACCGAGGCCGACATGCCCTTCGCCGGTTCCATCACCGGCATCGAGCCGAAGGTCGATCCCTCGACGCGGCTCGTCCTGATCCGCGCCGAGATCTCAAATCCGGACGCCAAACTGGCGCCAGGCCAGTTCGTGCAGGTGCGCGTCGATCTGCCCGAGGAAGACAATGTCATCGCTGTGCCGCAGACAGCCGTGGTGACCAGCCTCTACGGCGACTTCGTCTATGCGGTCCGCCCGGCCGCGGCGAAACCGGCCGCCTCGACCACGGCCGGGGATGAAACCAAACCTGCGACCGGGACGCCCGCTGCGACGGAGGCCGTGCCCGGTCTCGTCGCGCAACAGATCTTCGTGAAGCTCGGTCGCCGCTCCGGCGGACGGGTCGAGATCCTGGACGGTCTGAAGCAAGGCGACGAGATCGTCACTGCCGGCCAGAACCGTCTCTCCAACGGCGGGTCGGTCGTGATCGACAATACCGTCCAGCCGCAGCCGTCCGCCGACGAGAAGGCGGCCGCGAAATGAGCTTCTCCGACATCTTCATCCGCCGGCCCGTCCTGTCGACGGTCCTGGCCTTCATGATCCTGCTGCTTGGCGTGCAGGGCATCTTCAACCTGTCGATCCGCCAGTATCCGGAGGTCGAGGAGACGGTCATCACCGTCACCACCACTTATCCCGGCGCGAGCGCCGACCTGATCCAGGGCTTCATCACCGCCCCGATCTCGGCCGCCGTCTCGACGACGGAAAACATAGACTACGTCACCTCGCAGAGCCGGCCGTCGGCATCGGTCGTTACCGTCCAGATGCGGCTCGGCGCCAATCCCGATGCGGCGCTCACGGAAGTCATCGCCAAGGTCAACCAGGTGCGCGGCCAGCTCCCGTCCGATGCCGACGACCCCGTGATCGTCAAAGGCACCGGCCAGCAGTTCGCCATCATGTATCTGGCGATGCAGAACCCGAACATGACGGGCGAACAGCTGACCGAATACATCGAGCGCGTCATTCGCCCGCGCATGTCGACCATCGAGGGCGTCGCCGAAGTGCAGGTTCTCGGCGCCAAGGAGTATTCGATGCGGGTCTGGATCGACCCGATCAAGCTCGCCTCGCGCGGCATCACTGCGGCGGAAGTGCTGTCGGCGATCAACTCCTCGAACTTCCTCTCCGCCCCCGGCAAGACGCAGAACCAGTTCGTCTCCAGCGCCATCACTGTCCGATCGACGCTGCAGAACCCCGAGGCCTTCGGACAGTTGCCGCTGAAATCCGACGCAGACGGCATCGTGCGGCTGAACGAGGTCGCGAAGGTCGAACTCGCCGCCGAGAGCGAGGATACGGTCGTCAACTTCAACGGCCAGGAAGGCACCTTCATAGGCATCTTCCCGACACCGTCGGCCAACCCGCTCGACACCTCGAGCGGCGTGATCGAGCAGTTGCCGATCATCCAGCAGACGCTGCCGGCCGGCATGGAAATCACGCTCGTCTACGATTCGACCGAAACGATCAGCGCCTCCATCGAGGAGGTGTACAAGACCATCGGCGAGGCGGTCCTGATCGTCGTTGTCGTTATCCTGCTCTTCCTCGGTTCGTTCCGCTCCGTGCTGATGCCAGTGGTGACGATTCCACTGTCGCTGGTCGGCGTCTGCTTCTTTCTCTTCCTGATGGGCTATTCGATCAACCTGCTCTCGCTGCTTGCGATGGTGCTGGCGATCGGCCTCGTCGTCGACGACGCCATCGTTGTGGTCGAGAACATCCACCGCCACATGGAGGAAGGCCTGTCGCCGATGCAGGCGGCCTTCAAGGGCATGGCGGAGATCACGACGTCCGTCGTGGCGATGACGATCACGCTCGCCGCCGTCTTCGCCCCGCTGATGTTCACTGGCGGCCTGACCGGCTCGCTGTTCCGCGAGTTCGCCTTCACCCTGGCCGGTGCGGTGGTCATCTCCGGCCTGGTCGCCTTGACGATCACGCCGATGATGTCGGCCCGGATCCTGAAATCCGGCAACCACAGCCGTTTCCAGGCGGCGGTCGACCATTTCTTCGACCGCTTCGCCAATGGTTACGAGCGCTGGGTCTCCGGCTCGCTGAACTACCGCCCCGTCACCTTGCTGGTGGTCATCGCGCTGGTCGGTGCGACAGGCTTCATGTTCTTCAAGACGTCCAGCGAACTTGCGCCCGAGGAGGATTCCGGCGCGCTCTTCGCCATCGTCAACGCGCCGCGCTATGCGACGTCGGAATATACCCAGCTCTATGTCGACCAGATCCGCGACCTGACGAAGGACATTCCGGAGGTCAAGGCGAACTTCTCGATCGTCGGTTCCGGCGGCCAGACCAATTCCGGCTTCTCGGTCTGGGCGCTGAAGGACTGGGCCGAGCGCACCCGCTCGCAGAAGGAGATCCAGGCCGATATCCAGGCGCGGCTTTCCAAGGTCGCCGGCGTCCAGGCACTGGTCTTCGCGCCTCCGTCGCTGCCCGGCGCCGGCGGCGGCCTGCCGATCTCCGTCGTCATCCGCTCGACCGGCGAACCGTCCCGCGTTTACGAGGTAGCCGAGCAGATCAGGCTCGAAGCGCAGAAATCCGGGCGATTCATCGTCGTCCAGAACTCGCTCGCCTTCGACGCGCCCCAGGTCACGGTCACGATCGACCGCGACCGCGCGGCGGCGCCCAACCTCCCGATTCGCGAAATCGGCACGACGCTGGGTCTGCTCGTCGGTGGCGGCGCCATCGCGCAGTTCGACCGCGATTCGAACAGCTACGACATCATCATGCAGGTGCCGCGGGAGTTCCGCGACAATCCCGAAAAGCTGGGCGAGTTCTTCATCCGCTCGGTCTCGGGCGACATGGTGCCGCTGTCGGCGGTCGTGTCGATCTCGACCAACTCCTCGCCCGCCTCGATCGAGCAGTTCAACCAGTTGAACGCCGCGACGATCTCGGCGCTACCGATACCGACCGTGTCGACCGGCGACGGGCTCGCGGCCATCGAGGAGATCGCCCGGCCGCTGCTGCCGGACGGATTCTTCATCGACTATTCCGGCCAGTCGCGCCTGGAAAGCCAGCAGGGCAACACGATCGTCATCGCCTTCGCGCTCGCCCTGGTGGTGATCTACCTCGTCCTCTCCGCGCAGTTCGAGAGCTTCCGCGACCCGTTGATCATCATGATGTCCGTCCCCCTCTCCATTTTCGGCGCCATTCTGCCGCTGAACCTTGGGCTGGGGACGTTGAATATCTACACGCAGGTCGGTCTCATCACGCTCGTGGGCCTGATCACCAAACACGGCATCCTGCTCGTCGAATTCGCCAACCAGCAGCGGCACACCAACGGGCTGAGCCGCCGCGACGCGATCATCGCCTCGGCCAAGACCCGTCTGCGGCCGATCCTGATGACGACCGCAGCGATGGCGCTCGGCGTCGTGCCGCTCATCCTCGCCTCCGGCGCCGGCGCTGCCGCGCGTTCGGCCATGGGCACGGTTATCTTCTCCGGCATCCTCGTCGGCACGATGTTCACCCTCTTCGTCGTGCCGATGTTCTACACGTTCATTTCCAGGAAGGATCTGCCCGCCGAAGCCGAGAAGCCGGCATTCGCTGCCGAGCCGGCGGCGGCCGAGTAGGTGAAACCACCACCTTGCTTTGATTGTGCGCTGCCTTATCTCTGCTGCGGCGCACAATCCATCTGAGAGGCCCCTAATGTCCGCATTCGCCCCCAAGGTCGCCGTCGTCACCGGATCCACATCCGGCATCGGCCTGGCCATCGCCGAAGCGCTGGCGGGCCTGGGGCATACGGTCGTCGTCAACTCCTTCTCCGACAAGGAGGCCGATCACGCCGTCGCCAAGGCGATCGCCGAAAAGACCGGGGCGAGGGCCGTCTACCGCAAGGCGGACATGTCAAAGCCCGACGAGTGCCGCGATCTGATTGCCTGGACCGCGAAGGAATTCGGCGCTGTCGACATCCTCGTCAACAATGCGGGGATCCAGTACGTCGCCCCGATCGAGGATTTCCCCGTCGAGCAGTGGGACAGGATCATCGCCATCAACCTCACCTCGGCCTTCCACACCACGGCCGCCGCCCTGCCCCACATGAAGTCCGCCGGTTGGGGCCGCATCGTCAACATCGCCTCGGCGCACGGCCTGCGCGCCTCGCCGAACAAATCGGCGTATGTAGCGGCCAAGCACGGCGTCGTCGGCCTGACCAAGACGGTGGCGCTCGAGACCGCTCGCGCAGGCATCACCTGCAACGCGGTGTGCCCCGGCTTCGTGCTGACCCCTCTGGTCGAGACGCAGATCGACGACCGGGCGAAGGAACTCGGGCTCGATCGCGAGACGACGATTCGCGACGTGATCCTCGAGAAGCAGCCGAGCAAAAAGTTCGCCTCGGTGGACGAAATCGCCGCCGCCACGCTCTACCTCGTCTCCGATGGAGCGGCCTCGGTGACCGGAACGACGATTTCCGTCGACGGCGGTTGGACGGCACAGTGAACCGCAAACCGGTCAATCTGGCGCTTCAGGGCGGCGGCTCGCATGGCGCCTTCACCTGGGGCGTGCTGGACCGCCTGCTCGAAGACGGCCGGCTCGACCTTGCCGCGGTGTCGGGCACGAGCGCCGGCGCGATGAACGCCGCAGCACTTGCCGATGGCTGGATGCGCGACGGACGCGATGGCGCCCGCGAGCGATTGTCCGCCTTCTGGAAGAGCGTCGCGCGCAAGGGGCGGTTTTCGCCTGTGCAGCGCCTGCCCTGGGATGTCCTGTGGGGCAACTGGTCGGTGGAGAATTCGCCCGGCTACATGATGTACGATGCCATGTCGCGCGTCTTCTCGCCTTACATCGCCAACCCGCTGAATGTGAACCCGCTCCGGGAGGTGGTCGAGGAAGAGATCGATTTCGGCAATGTCCGCAGTTGCAAGGGCATCTCCGTCTTCGTCTCGGCCACCAATGTCCAGACCGGTCGCCTGCGCGTCTTTTCCGGGGATGAGCTGAGTGCCGACGCCGTGATGGCGTCCGCCTGCCTGCCGCAGGTCTTCCGCGCCGTCGAGATCGACGGCGAGCCCTATTGGGACGGCGGCTATGGCGGCAATCCGGCGATTTTTCCCTTCTTCTACGCCAACCACGTCGAGGATGTCCTGCTGGTGCAGATCAATCCGGTCACGCGGGAAGGCGCACCGAGAACGGCGCAGGAGATCCAGAATCGGGTCGACGAGATCACCTTCAACTCCGGCCTGCTGCACGAATTGCGCGCCATCGCCTTCGTTCACAGGCTCATCGACCAAGGCCGGGTCTCGCGCGACGAATATCGCGACATCCGCATGCACCGCATCGACGCCGACGAGGCGTTCAAGGATCTGTCGGCATCGTCCAAGGTGAATGCCGAGTGGGCCTTCCTCGAATATCTGCGCGATCTCGGGCGAAGTGCCGCGGAAGACTGGCTCGTGGCGAACTACGATTCCGTCGGCGAGCGGTCGACGCTCGACGTCTCCGGCGAGATTTCGGCAACCCCGCGCCTCAGGCCGCGCAGTCTCGGGGCGCGGACGCTCGAGTTCCTGGCGACGCGCCGGAAGCCCGCCGCCTGACGTTCAGTTGGATTCGACCGCCGACGCAACGACGCGCACCACGCTTCGCGAGGCGGCGCGCTGTTCGTCGACCGTCGCCAGCCGCGCTTTCATACCCTCGATCGCGTCCCAGAAGAGATTCGCCAGGATCGTCGCGGTATGCCCCCGCGCCTTCAGATCGATGCCCTTCGCCGCCGCGGTCCGGTCGATCGCCTCGGCGACGAGGCCGGTCATCGTCTCCTTCCAGTCCGTCATGATCTCACCGGCAAGCTGCTTCTTCATGTCCAGGATCTCATGGCCGTGCGGCGACCGGGTGAACTCCTCCATCATGGCGAAGATCGATGCTTCGAGCATCGCGTTCAACCGCTCCTCCAGGGGACCCGAGCCAGCCAACACGTCCCGCGCATTGCCGACCGCAGCGTCGAAATAGCTCTGCGCCAGGGCTTGGTAGATGTCGGTCTTGTTGCGGAAGAGGAGATAGAGCGCCGGCCGCGACATGTCCGCCGCCTTCGCGATGTCGTCCATCGTCGTGCGCTGGAAACCGTAGGTCAGCAACACCTTGGCGGCGCCGTCGAGAATGCGCTGCCGTCTCAATTGGTCCGTCGTGCCGATCTGATCGTTCAAGATAATTTCATCCCGCCTTCTCTCTGTTGACATACTGACGAATTTTGTCAAGATGTATGAGCAAGGTACCGGATACACGGTCGTCCGCCCCAGCCAGGAAAGGATGTCGAATGCGCCTCACCGTCGACGGAAAAGACATCGAGTTCGACGCCGAGCCCGACATGCCCCTTCTCTGGGCGTTGCGCGACCTGGCCGGCAAGACCGGTCCGAAATTCGGCTGCGGTGTCGCCGCCTGCGGCGCCTGCACCGTCGTCATCGACGGCCAGGCGGTCCGATCCTGCTCCCTCCCGGTCGGCGATGTCACCGGGGCCGTGACCACGATCGAGGGTCTTGCGACCGACGGCAAGCTCCATCCCGTCCAGCAGGCCTGGCTCGACGAGCAGGTCGCCCAGTGCGGCTACTGCCAGGCCGGCCAGATCATGAGTGCCTACGCGCTGCTCGAAGAAATCGCCGATCCGACCGACGAGGACATCGATAACGCCATGGGCGGCAATCTGTGCCGCTGCGGCACCTATCCGCGCATCCGCACGGCCATCAAGAAGGCCGCCTCCCTCAAGCTGGCGAGGGCCTGACCATGGCAAGCATCGGCAAGATCGCGCGGCGCACGTTCCTTTTCGGCATGGCCGCGGTCGCGGGCGGCGTGGCCGTCGGCTCCTGGTATGTCACGCGCCCCTACAAGAACCCGCTGGAGGACGGCCTCGCCGAGGGCGAAGCGACGTTCAACCCCTATGTGAAGATCGGCTCGGACAACACGGTCACGGTTATCGCACCGCGCGCCGAGATGGGCCAGGGCATCTCCACCACGCTCGCCACCTTCGTCGCGGAAGAACTCGGAATTCCGCTGGAGGAACTCAAGGTCGAGCACGGGTCGACGTCGTTCGCCTACTACAACGGCACGATGATGGAGGAGTCCGGGCCCTTCCCGTGGTTCGACGAGAGCCTGATCGCGACGATCGCCCGCGACGCATTCGCGACGGTGGGCAAGGTGCTCGGACTGCAGGCCACGGGCGGTTCCTCCTCCACCCGCGACGGCTTCGAGCGCATGCGCCAAGCGGGCGCGGCGACGCGCTATGTACTGCTGGCAGCCGCCGCCGACCGTTTCGGCGTCCCCTCCGGCCAGCTTGAGACCCAAGGGCGAACTGTCGTCCACAAGGCGTCCGGCAAGTCTGCCACCTTCGGCGAACTGGCACTCGACGCCGCGAAGATCGCGCCGCCCTCCTCCCTGAAGCTCAAGGAGAAGGCCGACTGGACGCTGCTCGGCAAGCCGCAGAAGCGCGTCGACATGCTGGCGAAGGTCACCGGCGCGCCGATCTTCGGCGTCGACGTCATGCTGCCCGACATGCTGTTCGGCACGGTGAGGATGAACCCGGTCTTCTGGGAGAAGCCGCGCTCCGCCGACCTGTCGAAGGCGGAGGCCGTCAAGGGCGTGGTCAAGATCGTCCCGCTTGAGACCACCTACGGCCACGGCTTCGGCATCATCGCCGAAAACACCTGGGCCGCATTCAAGGCCGCCGAGCTGATCGAGGCGGACTGGGGCACGCCGGCCTATCCGGCCGACAGCGCGGCCGTCGACAAGGCGCTGAGCGGCGCGCTCGCGACAGAAGGGTCGCGCTTGCGCGACGAGGGCGACGTGGACGTGGCCTTCGCCGACGCACCGGCGGACAAGGTGATCGAGGCCGAGTATTCGGTTCCGTTCCTGGCGCATGCCTGCATGGAGCCGATGAACGCCACGGCCAGGGTCAAGGACGGCAAGCTCGAGATCTGGGCGCCCAACCAGATGCCCACGCTCGTCGAATACCTCAGCGGCGCGGCGATCGGCATCGAATCCGCTGACGTTACCGCGCATACGACATCGCTCGGCGGCGGCTTCGGCCGGCGCGAGGCCGACACCACCATCTATGCCGCGATCATGGCCAAGGCCGTCGAGGGCCGCCCGGTCAAGGTGATCTGGAGCCGCGAGGAGGATATCCGCCACGACACCTACCGCCCGGCGGCGAAGGGCCGCTTCCGCGCGCGCCTTGGCGACGACGGGTTGCCCGTCGCGCTCGACATGCGCATCGCCGCGCCTTCCGTCATCGGCAGCGTCATGCGCCGCACCTTCCCGTCGCTGTCGCCGGCAGGCCCCGACGGCACGATCACGCAAGGCTCGCACGACCAGCCCTACACGATCGCCGACTACCGCGTTTCTGGCGTCAAGACTGATCTCGGCGTGCCGGTCGGTTTCTGGCGCTCCGTCGGCAATTCCTTCAACGGCTTTTTCCACGAGGGCTTCGTGGACGAGATCGCCGCCAAGGGCGGTCTCGATCCCGTGGAGATGCGCCGCAAGCTGATGGCCGCGCAGCCGGCGGCCGTAAAGGTCGTCGACAAGGTCGCCGAGATGGCGAAATGGGGCGAGACACTGCCTGAGGGAACCGCAAAGGGTTTCGCCTTTACGCTCTCCTTCGGCTCCTGGGTCGGCGAGATCGTTCAGGTCAAGGACACGCCGTCGGGCATCCGCATCGAAAAGGTCTGGATCGCCGCAGATGTCGGAACCGCGATCGATCCGGGCATCATCGAGGCGCAGCTGATGTCGGGCGCGATCTTCGGCCTGTCCTCGGCGATGGGCCAGGAGATCACGATCTCCGGCGGCCAGGTCGAGCAGTCGAATTTTCACGACTTCGACGCCATGCGCATCTTCCAGTGTCCGGCCTTCGAGATCGCGATCCTCGAAAACTACCACAAGATGGGCGGCGTCGGCGAAATCGGCACGCCGCCGGCGGTCGCGGCTCTCGCCAATGCCGTCTCCGCGCTCAAGGGCACGCGCTTCCGCGCGCTGCCCTTGTCCAAGGACTTAACCTTCGCATGAGGGCCGTCTTCACATTGCTGACAACTGCCGCCATCGTCGGACTGGCCGTTTCGGCGCTTGCGCAGCAGGCGCCGGCGCCCGCCGCGGACCCCGCGGCGGGCCTGTCCGAATGGGCCAGGGTCTACGAGGTCTTCTCGCATCCCCGTTGCGCCAACTGCCACGTCGAGGACAACCGCCCGCGCTGGTCCGGCGCGCATTACGGCGTCACGCGCGTCCACGCCTTCAACGTGCAGGGCGGCGCTGACGGGTCGGGATTCGGCAATCCCGGCCTGCACTGCACGACCTGTCATTTCAATAGCAATTCCAGTGTCTTGCACGGTCCTCCCGGTGTCGCCGGCTGGCATCTGGCACCACCCGAGATGGTCTGGTTCGGCAAGTCTTCGGCCGAGGTCTGCGCCCAGATCAAGGATCCGGCCCGCAATGGCAATCGTACCCTGGACGAGGTCGCGATCCATGTCCGCGACGACGCTCTCGTCGGCTGGGGATGGGACCCGGGACCGGGCCGCGAACCCGCTCCCGGATCGGCGCAGGCCACCTTCGAGGCCTTGGTGAAATGGGCGGCGGCGGGAGCACCCTGTCCTTCGCCGTGAAGTCAGCATCAAAAATTCTGACTTTTGTGCAATGCAACTTTGGAGTAGATACCGCCGCCCGGAGCGAGAGAGCGTTTCGGTTTGACGACCGGCCGGCGCACCCCCATCTGAGTGCTCGGATTTGTCGTGACGTCCCAGGGGCGTCGTTCGCCCTATGAGGGGATATTCGGAATGGCGAAGTTCAGGTTCCACAAGATAGCGGCCGTCGTCGTGCTGGTCGGGTTCGCAGCATGGATGGGAACGGGCAAGTTCTCATCCGTCGGCAGCGCGTCGCCGGAGAAAACGGAAACGGCCCAGGGCGAGGTGAAACCCGCGCCGGCCGCCGAGGCCGCGCCCAAGGCGCCGCGCACGGTCGCGGTCGTCGTGCCGCCGCGGGTCCAGCACGAGCGCGCCATTCACCTGTCGGGCCAGACGCAGGCCGACAAGCGCGCCGTTCTCGCCACGCGCGCCGCCGGCATCATCGAGCAGCTGCCTGTCAAGCAAGGCGATAAGGTCGAGGCCGGGCAGTTAATCCTGGCTCTGAGCGCCGAGGACAAGCCGGCGATGATCGATACGGCCAAGCAGCTCGTGAAGCAGCGCCAGGCCGAGCTTGAGGCCGCGCAGCGCCTCGCCAAGACCGGCACGCTGGCAAAGCTCAGCCTCGACACCGCCGTATCGGCGCTGGCGCAGGCTGAATCCCAGCTCAAGGCAGCCGAGTCGGATCTTGAGCGGATGACGATTGTCGCACCGTTTGCCGGCGTCATCGACAGCGTCGACGTCGAGATCGGCAGCGCCGTATCGCAGGGCGCGCAGATCGCCACCTTGCTCAGCCTCGACCCGGTGGTGGTCAAGGGCGAGGTGAGCGAGCGCGACCTCGTCTATATCAAGGCCGGCGACAACGCCGAAGCGAAGCTCGTCGACGGCGAGAAGGTGACCGGCACGGTTCGTTACATCAGCCGTGAGGCGGCGGCCGCGACGCGCACGTTCCGTGTCGAGGTTGCGATCCCGAACCCTGACGACCGCATTCCCGCCGGCATGACCGCTGAGATTACGGTTCGCGCCGCCGCGACCGACGCGGTGATCCTGCCGCGCTCGGTTGTGACGCTCAGCGCCAATGGCGACCTCGGCATCCGCGTTGCCGACAAGGAAAACAAGATCGTCTTCTACCCGATCGACCTGATGGACGATTTGACCAACGGGCTCGTGCTCGGCGGCGTGCCGCGGGATGCCCGGGTCGTCGTCGCGGGCCAGGACCTCGTCACCGAAGGCGATATCGTCAACCCGGTGGCGGCCGACGAACAGCTGATCAAGAAGCTCGTCGGCGAAGTCGCCGGCACAAATTAGCGGCACCCGGTCATGGATATCGTCAAGCTTGCGATCCGCAATGCGCGGTTGACCCTGTCGGTCCTCGTCTTCCTCATCCTTGCCGGCGCCGTCGCCTATATGTCGGTGCCGAAGGAAGCGGAGCCGGACGTCGCCTTCCCGGTCATCTATGTCAGCCTTGCCTATCAGGGTATCTCGCCGGAAGATTCCGAGCGTCTGCTGCTGCGCCCGGTCGAGACGCAGCTGAAGAGCCTCAAGGGGCTCAAGGAAATGCGCTCGGCCGCGTTCCAGGGCGGCGGCTACGTTCTGGTCGAGTTCGATCCCTCGACGGACCTGTCCGACGCGCTGATCGACGTCCGCAACAAGGTTCAGGACGCCAAGCGCGACTTGCCCGAAGGCACCGAAGAGCCGTCGGTCAACGAGGTCAACGTCTCGGAATTCCCGGTTCTCGTCGTGACGCTGTCGGGCGACGTGCCGGAACGCGCCCTGACCGTCGCCGCCAAGGCGCTGCGCGACAAGATCGAGGAAGTTCCCGGCGTGCTCGAAGGCACGATCCAGGGATCGCGTGAGGAGCTCGTCGAGGCGATCATCGACCCGGTCAAGCTGTCGTCCTACGGATTGCGGCTCGACCAGATCGTACAGGGCATCGGTGCGTCCAACAGCCTGGTCGCCGCCGGCGCGCTCGAAGGCAGCGAAGGCAAGTATGCGATCAAGGTGCCGGCGCTGATCGAGACGCCGGAGGATGTCGCCAACCTGCCCGTCGTCGCCAACAACAATGCCGTGGTGCGCGTGCAGGACCTCGCCACCGTCCGCTCGACCTTCAAGGACGCCGAGACCATCACCCGCCTCGACGGCAAGCCGGCGATCGCCATCGAAGTCAAGAAGCGCACCGGCGCCAACATCGTCGAGACGATCGAGGGCGCGAAGAAGGTCGCCGACGAGTTCGTCAAGGTGGCGCCTCCCGGCATGGAGGTGACCTACACGCAGGACAAGTCGGTCTTCGTCAATCAGCTGCTGAACGATCTGCAGAACCACGTGCTGATCGCCGTCATCCTGGTCTTCATCATCATACTCTACGCGCTGTCGGGCCGCGCCTCGCTGCTGATCGGCCTCGCCATCCCGTCCTCCTTCCTGATGGGCATCCTGCTCCTCGCGCTGATGGGCTTCACCATCAACATGGTCGTGCTGTTCTCGCTGATCCTGGCGGTCGGCATGCTCGTCGACGACGCGATCATCGTGACGGAGTATGCCGAGCGGCGCATGGGTGAGGGCGCGCCGCGGGCGATCGCCTTCGAGGAAGCCGCCAAGCGCATGGCCGGCCCCGTCATCGCCGCGACGATGACCCGCATCGCCGCCTTCTCGCCGCTGCTGTTCTGGCCCGGCGTCATCGGCGACTTCATGAAATACCTGCCGATCACGCTGATCGTCACGCTCGCCGCCTCGATGGCCTACGCATTGATCTTCGCGCCGGCTTTGGGATCGCTGATCGCCAAGGCGCCGCTCCACGACGAAGAGCATTACCGCGACGGCCTCTACCTGGCCGTCGTGAAGAAGGCCGTGCGCTTCCCCATCACCGCGCTGGTCCTGACCCTGGGCCTGCTGACCGGCGGCATGTACGCCTATGTCAACTACGGCAACGGCGTGGAGTTCTTCCCCTCGGTCGAGCCGGACTACGGCCTGCTCTACGTGCATGCGCGCGGCAATCTTTCCCTGGCCGAAATGGACGCAGCCACGCGGGAGGCCGAGAACCGCCTGCTCGGCTGGCCGGGCGTGAAGTCGGTCTATACCCGTTCCGGCAAGACGCGTGGCGGCGCCCAGGACATTCCCGAGGATGTCGTCGGCGTCATCCAGTACGAGTTCGTCGACTGGCGCGAGCGCAAGTCGGCACATGATATCCTGAACGATTTACGCGTGGTGATGGCCGGCATTCCCGGCGTCGACGTCGAGGTGCGGGTGCCCGATGCCGGTCCGCCGACGGGCAAGCCGGTCCAGGTTCGCCTTGCCGCCGTCGATCCCACGGGCCTCAACGAGTATGCCGGCAAGGTTGCCGCCGCCGTTGCCAAGGTCCCCGGCGTCATCGACGTTTCGGACGGCCTGCCGCCGCCCGGAATCGACTGGGCGCTCGAAGTCGACCGCTCCAAGGCGGCGCAATACGGCATCAGCCCGATGGCGGTCGGCACGGTCGTGCAGCTCGTCACCACCGGCCTCAAGCTCACCGACTACCGCCCCGCCGGCGCCGACGACGCGGTCGACATCCGGCTGCGCCTGCCGGAAGACCGCAGGACGCTTGCCTCGCTCGACCAGTTGCGGATCGAGACGGCGCAAGGCTCCGTGCCGATCTCCAACTTCGTGTCCCGCAAGCCGGAGCGCACTGTCGGTATCCTCAACCGCATCGACGCCAAGCGCACCATCACGGTCCAGGGCAACGTCGCCTCCGGCTTCCAGGTGGCGGCGGTACAGGCCGAGGTGACAAAGGTCGTGGGCGAGATGGCTCAGCCCGGCATCGAGTGGAAGCTCGCCGGCTCCAACGAGGACAGCGCCGAGGCCCAGGCATTCCTGGGCAATGCCTTCGGCGCGGCCATGTTCCTGATCTTCATCGTCCTGCTCGCCCAGTTCAACAAGTTCACCAGCGTGATGCTGGTGCTGGTCACGGTCATCATGGCGGTGATCGGGGCGCTACTCGGCATGCTGTTGACCGGCCAGGCCTTCGTCATCGTGATGTCCGGCATTGGTATGATCGCTCTCGCGGGCGTGGTCGTGAACAACAACATCGTTCTGATCGACACCTACGACCGGCTGCGCCATGAAGGCTGGAACAAGATGGAAGCGGTGCTGCAGACCTGTCGCGAACGCGCGCGTCCGGTCGTGCTGACGGCCCTTTCGGCCATCCTGGGCGTCTTGCCGATCGCCTTCGGCCTCGGACTGGAGATTTTCCACCACGAGACGACGATCAATGCACCGTCGACGCAATGGTGGATTGCCTTGTCCTCGGCGATCGTGTTCGGTCTTGCCTTCGCGACCGTGTTGACGCTGGTGGTGACGCCTGCCATGCTGATGGTGTTCACGCGATCCAACGACAGCAAGGTCTACGCCTTCTTCCGCCGACTCTTCCGCATGAAGCCGAAGCAGGCGACTGAACCTTCGGCCGAGGCTACGGACCTGCCGGCCATGCCCTATCCGAAGGCGGCAGAATAGGCGCGAACGTGCGGAAAACCGGGCGCTGGAACCAATTTCGGCGTCCGTGCATTGTGGTCTCATTGCAAGACTGTTCTTGAAGGGGAAGACACATGACCGTCAGCACAATCCTTATCGTTATTCTGATCCTGATCCTGCTCGGTGCGATCCCTGCCTGGCCGCATTCGCGCAGTTGGGGCTATGGCCCGTCCGGTATCGTCGGCGTCATCCTGGTCATCCTGCTCATCCTGGTCCTGATGGGACGCATCTGATCCGCCACCGAAAACTGATCCGAATGAAAACGCCGCCCGAAAGGGCGGCGTTTTCGCATCCTCGGTGTTCAATGCAATCTCAGGCCGGCACGAACTCCAGCGCCACGCCGTTGATGCAGTAGCGCTTGTAGGTCGGCGGCGGACCGTCCGGGAACACGTGCCCGAGATGGCTGCCGCAGGTGGCGCAATGGCATTCCGTGCGCACCATCCCGTGGCTGCGGTCGGTCGTAGTCTCCACTGACCCCGGAACCGGATCGTTGAAGCTCGGCCAGCCGGTGCCGCTCTCGAACTTCAGCGTCGATTCGAACAGCGGGCTGTCGCAGCCGACGCATTTGAACGTGCCCGGCCGCTTCTCGTAAAGCAGCGCGCAGCTTCCCGGCCGCTCGGTGCCATGCTCGCGCATGATGTAATACTGCTCAGGCGTCAGCCGCGCCTTCCATTCGGCGTCGGTGCGGGTGACGGGATAGGTGTGGGTGTCCATGGAGGCGCCTCCGATTAGTGAGTTCCGAACTTAGGAGCAGATATTGTTTTGGCCAAGTGTGTGTCTATAGCTGCAGAGGTGGGCATCGCCGCCAGTGGATCACCCGGCATTCATGCAAATCGTCGAAACCTCTTCCCTCGGATTACGCTCGGCTCGTTTGGTTTTCCGAAATCGTGACAGCTCTGTCTCTGTCGCTATCTATCCGATGGTGCATGTAGGAGAGGCGCGCTTTTTTAGCGAAGCATTCGATGAAGCCTTTGCACACGATGTCGTTCTTGTCGAAGGCGTTCGCTCGTCGGTCGGTCGAAACCTAACGCGCTCATATCGCTGGATTGATTTCGGTAGGCTCGGCCTTGTCCAGCAGCCGAAAACTCCCCCGCAGGAAACGGTTGCCGCGCGCATCATCACGGCCGACCTGTCGACAGCAGAGTTCGAGCGAGAATGGCGTATGGTTCCGTTTGGGTATCGCGCCATGTTTCTGCTGCTGGCGCCACTCTACGGAATCTACATGCGACTCCTCGGATCCCGCGAAATCATCGCGAAGCATTTGGCCCTCGAGGATCTCGCATCAGCAGAGGAGTCGCTGAGTTGGGATCCTGCGATGGATGGCATCCACAACGCCATTATTCATGCCAGGGACAGACGGCTGATCGAGTGCCTACGTGCCGAACTCGAGAGTCCACTCGAAGCGAGAAAGCGCATCGCTGTAATCTACGGCGCTAGACACATGAGGGCCGTGCTGCGCGAGCTGACGGGGCGAAGGTTCATTTGCGAGGAAGCGAATTGGCAAACCGTCTTCCCGCTGTAGTCTTTGAGGGGAATTCGGACGAGCCGACTGCGATCAGTGCTTTCTCGACAATTCCTTCGTCGCGCTTTCCAGCCCTTGCAGCGTCAGCGGATACATCCGGTCCGTGAAGATGTCGCGGATCATCTGGATCGAGTGCGTGTAGCCCCAGTGCTTCTGCTGCACCGGGTTGATCCAGATCGCGTTCGGCCATTGCTGGACGACGCGGTTCAGCCAGACGATCCCGGCTTCCGGGTTCCAGTGCTCGACGGAGCCCCCGGCCGTGGCGATCTCGTAGGGGCTCATCGAGGCGTCGCCGACGAAGATGACCTTGTAGTCGTGACCATATTTATGGAGCACGTCGAATGTCGGCGTCACCTCATGGTGGCGGCGCTTGTTGTCCTTCCAGACGCCTTCGTAGAGGCAGTTGTGGAAGTAGAAGAACTCGAGCTGCCGGAACTCGGTGCGCGCCGCCGAGAACAGCTCCTCAACCACCTTGATGTGGTCGTCCATCGAGCCGCCGACGTCGAAGAACATCAGCAGCTTCACCGCGTTGCGCCGCTCGGGCCGCGTCTGCACGTCGAGATAGCCGTGCTCGGCGGTCGCATGGATCGTGCCGGGAATGTCGAGCTCCTCGTCGGCCCCCTCGCGCACCCAGCGTCGTAGCCGCTTCAACGCCACCTTGATGTTGCGTGTGCCGAGTTCGACCGTGTCGTCGAAATTCCTGAACTCGCGCTTGTCCCAGACCTTCACCGCGCGGCGGTTGCGGCTCTCGGCCTGGCCGATCCGCACGCCCTCCGGATTGTAGCCGTAGGCGCCGAAGGGCGAGGTGCCGGCGGTGCCGATCCATTTCGACCCTCCCTGGTGGCGGCCCTTCTGCTCCTCCAGCCGCTTCTTCAGCGTCTCCATCAGCTTGTCGAAGCCGCCGAGCGCCTCGACCAGCTTCTTCTCTTCCTCGGTCAGATGCTTTTCGGCGAGCTTGCGCAGCCATTCCTCCGGCAGGTTCGCGACGTCGATCCCGCCCTCTCCCGACAGCGCTTCCAGCCCCTTGAAGACATGGCCGAACACCTGGTCGAAACGGTCGATGTGGCGCTCGTCCTTCACGAGTGCGGCGCGCGCAAGATAGTAGAAGCCCTCGACGTCATAGGTGACGAGTCCGGCCTCCATGCCCTCCAGCAGCGTCAGATATTCGCGCAGCGACACTGGAACTCTGGCGGCCTTGAGCTCGAGGAAGAAGGGAATGAACATCGCTATCTTTGGCTCTCGATCTTGTCGCGTGCGGCGCTGGCGATGAAAGCCGAGCGGGTCAGCCCGCGCCGCGCGGCTTCGGCGTCAATGGCGGCAAGCAATCCGGCGTCGAGTGACAGGTTCGCCTTTACCGGTCGGCCGGAGTCGACGACGAGTGGGACCATGACCGCCGACTCTCCCGCACCGACATCGATTTCGTCTGCCTTGAGCAATTCGGCGATAGAGCGAGCGCGCGGGAGCGGTTTGCCCTTGGCCAGCATTGTCTCCGCCCATTCGCGCATAGCCGATATGGCATCCATGATGGCCGCATCGGGCGTCTCGCCTCCGCCATGGCAACCTGCGAGATCTGGAATGCGAACGCCCCAGACATCGCCGCTTCCGTCGAGAATTCCAACGTAGTGCATCAGGTTTCTCTCATTTCCAGCCGGCCAGCCTGGCGATTGACCGCGCGACGCCCGGCGACTGTTCGCGATGACGGGGCACCACAATCAGAATTCCGGGTCTACCAGCATGCTCGAACTTGTCGTGCTTGCTGCCGCCGATATTGATCCAGCCGTCCTCCAAGAGACGGGCGATGATCTTGCGGGTGTTGGTTTCGGGTATCGGCATCCATTTTTATGCGCATCATATTGCGCAATTCCGCCCAATGCAATCACCGCTCATACTCGATGAACCCCGTCCTTCTCGCGATACGATCGTAGAGCTGCCGCGCCGTCGTGTTGGTCTCGTGCGTCATCCAGTAGACATTGGTGATCCCCTGCCGGTCGGCTTCGGCATAGACTGCCTCGATCAGTTTTCGTCCGACGCCGGTGCCGCGCACGTCTGGATCGGCGTAGAGGTCCTGCAGGTAGCAATTGTTCTTCGTTGACCAGCAGGTACGGTGCAGGATGTAGTGGACGAGGCCGATGGCACGACCGTCCAGCCGCGCGATGAAGCCGTTGGGCTCGTATTCGCCGGGGTCGAACAGACGTTTCCACGTCGTCGCGTAAATCTCTTCCGGCAGCACCGTCTTGTAGAAGGTCAGGTAGTCGGTCCATAGCCGCCGCCAGTCGGCATGATCCGATTGCTCCAGCCTGCGAATCTGCACGTCCGGCATCGGTTGCCCTCCCTTTGGCAGGATCGCGGTGGTTGTCAGCGCCGTCTCCGACAGCTAAGCGAGAGACTTCCCCGCCCGCAAGAGGCGCTGGAGGATGAAGGATGGTCCAGTGTTGAAGTCGACAGGCCGGATCGAAGGCGACGGTCTCGCCTATCCGTTCGCTCAGCCGGCCGCGACAGGCGAGCTGATGGAAGTCGCCCCCGGCATTCTCTGGACCCGCATCCCGCTGCCGTTCCGCCTCAACCACGTCAACATCTACCTGATCGAAGACGGCGACGGCTGGGCGGTCCTCGACACCGGGATCTCGAACCGCGCCACGCGGGAAGTCTGGGAGGCGATGACGGCGGGTCCCCTTGCCGGCCGCAGGTTGACCCGCCTGATCGTGTCCCACTTCCATCCCGACCACATCGGTCTGGCCGGCTGGCTGTGCGAGCGGCATTCGATGCCGCTCCTGACCAGCCAGACCTGCTATCTCGGCTGCATCAATATCTCGCTCAGCCCGAACTCCATGGGCGATAAGCCTTACCAGGATTTCTACCGCAGCCACGGCATGTCGGACGAGACGTCGCAGCTCGTCGCCACCCAAGGCAACGGCTATCTGCACATGGTGTCGCCGCTGCCGCCGACCTTTCGCAGGCTCGTCGCCGGGGACACGCTGGATATCGGCGGCCGCCGCTTCGAGGTCATGTCCGGCGACGGCCATGCCGCGGAACAGCTGATGCTCTATCTCCGCGAGGAGAACGTCTTCCTCGCCGCCGATCAGGTCCTCGCCAAGATCACGCCGAATGTCAGCGTCTGGGCGGTCGATCCGTTTGGCGATCCGCTGGGTCTGTACCTGCGCTCCCTGCGCCAGATCGAGGCCGCCATACCGCACGACGCCCTCGTCTTGCCCGGTCATCAACTGCCGTTCCGCGGGGTCGATATCCGGGCGCGCCAGCTTGCGGCCCATCATGAGGAACGCTGCGAGATCCTCGCGTCGGCCTGCGCGGAAGGCGCGAAATCGGTCGCCGAGCTCGTGCCGGCGCTCTTTCCCCGCCCGCTCGACCCGCACCAGCTCTCCTTCGCCTTCTCCGAAACCCACGCCCATGTGAACTACATGGTAGGTCGGGGCGAACTCGCCTGGGAAGCGCCTTCGGCCGACCTGATGCGGGTCCGTGGCGTCGGCTGACGGATCAGCCGTTGCGCCGCGCCATAAAGGCCAGCCGCTCGAACAAGTGTACGTCCTGCTCGTTCTTGAGCAGTGCGCCGTGCAGCTTCGGCAGGGCGTTCTTCGGGTCCGCGCGAAGGTCTTCGGGCTCTACATCGTCGGTCACCAAAAGCCTGATCCAGTCCAGCGCCTCGGAGGTCGATGGCTTCTTCTTCAGGCCCGGCATCTCGCGGACTTCGTAGAACTGGGTGAGCGCGGCGCGGACGAGGTTCTGCTTGATGCCCGGATAGTGCACATCGACGATCTTCTGCAGCGTTTCGACGTCGGGGAAGCGAATGTAGTGGAAGAAGCAGCGGCGCAGGAAGGCGTCCGGGAGTTCCTTCTCGTTGTTCGAGGTGATGATGACGATCGGCCGGTTGACGGCGCGCACGGTCTCGCCGGTCTCATAGACGAAGAACTCCATCCGATCGAGTTCCTGCAGAAGGTCGTTCGGAAACTCGATGTCGGCCTTGTCGATCTCGTCGATCAGCAGCACGACCTTGCGGTCGGTGGCGAAGGCCTCCCAGAGCTTGCCCTTCTTGATGTAGTTGCGGATGTCGTTGAAGCGTCCGTCGCCCAGCTGGCTGTCGCGCAGGCGCGAGACCGCGTCATATTCGTAGAGACCCTGCTGCGCCTTGGTCGTCGATTTGACGTGCCACTCGATGAGATCGAGCCCGAGCGCCGCCGCCACCTGGCGGGCAAGCTCCGTCTTGCCGGTGCCGGGCTCGCCCTTCACCAGCAGCGGCCTCTCCAGCGCGATGGAGGCGTTGACCGCGACCATGAGGTCCTTGTCCGCGACATAGGCCGCCGTTCCTTCAAAACGCATCCGTCAGAGTCCATTCCGTTGAGCCGCGGCGACAGTAGGGACAGCGCACGGCAAGGGCAAGCGCCCGCTTTCTAACACGGATAAGAAAGCCGGCTGTGCGGAATTCCCGGCTCCGAATAGGCGAAACGCCCGCGCTCCATTGAAGCGCGGGCGTTTTCAGGGGAATGGGCGGGCTGCCGCCCGCCGGCCTCAGAGGCCGGAATAGTTCTGGTTCAGATTGATCTCGAAGCCGTCGACGCCCGTGACGCTGGCATTCTGCTGCGAGGAGACGGTGAAGGCACCGCCTGCGGGAGCGGTTCCGACATTCTCGACGTTCTGGTCAAAGGACTGCGAGTAGATCAGCGCCGGGGCTTCCTGGGCCGCGGCGACGCCGGAGAGGCCGAGAACGGCGACGGAGGCGAGAAGAAACTTGTTCATGGGAGGATTCCTTTCGAATCTTGGGAGATCATGGCCGGCGGATTTGGCCCTCTCGCGCCTTAGCGGCCCGAGTAGTTCTCGTTGCTGTGGATGTCGTTGACGCTCTGGCTGCCGCTCTGGACCGGCACGCTCGCATTTCGCTGCGAGGACACGGTCAGGCCGTGGTCGGCTGACGGAATGCCGGCGTTCAGGACGTTCTGCGCGAAGGCGTCGCTGTAGATCAGGGCCGGGGCTTCCTGCGCAGCAGCGAGGCCGGTGAGGCTCAGCACGGCGGCCGAGGCGATGAGGAACTTACGCATTTTCTATCCCTTCTTGATGTGCGGCCACCCGGCTTTCCGGCATGACCTTCGTCTTTCTGAAATCGGGGCGGCGATATGTGCGTCGTCCGATGACGCTCAGATGGGCCTGTCCGGCCGCACATACAAAACAACAGAAAGGGAGAGAAAGTTGACGCCCGGGTCGCGATCTTGTGACCGGATTTCCCTTGAAAAACAGATCGTTCACCAGCGCCGAAACGCTGGCGCGGCGTCATTCCAAACGATGCCGGCGAACATGCTGGCGGCGGGGTCGCGAAAGCCCTATATTGGTCGTGACGGTCTGCGCTTCGCGGCAGGAGTAACACTTCCCCGGGGCCTTATTGATCCCAAGGGAGCTGTCCCTGGAGAGACCCGTGGGTCTTTTCACACGGCGCCCACCTACGTTGTAGGCACCCGGGATCAACCTCTCCACCGGTCTGCGTGGATCGTCGCTTCCCCTTCGCTTATCTGCTCATCTGCGTCGCATGCCGGCTGTCGCAAACATCTGGCGCGCGGGTATTGTCGCTCGCGGAGGTGCAGTCATGGACAATCGTGCGATCAAGAAGAGGCTCCGGCAGGAGGCGCTGGCCCGGCGCGACGCGCTCGACCCGGAATGGCGCATCGAAGCCTCGCTGCGGATGGCCGACGAAGCGCACCAAATCGGCATGGAGCCGGGCGCGACCGTGTCCGGCTTCTGGCCGATGCGCTCGGAAGTCGACGTCCGGCCGTTGATGTTCGCACTGCGCGAACTGGGCGGCCGCCTCTGTCTTCCGGCCATCCTCGACAAGGAGACGATCGTCTTCCGCGAGCTCGTGCGCGGCGCGCCGCTGATCGACATGGGTTTCGGCACGGCCGGGCCAGGACCGGAGGCCGAGATTCTCCAGCCCACACTGATGCTCGTGCCGCTCGCCGCCTTCGACCGCCGCGGCCACAGGATCGGCTACGGCGCCGGCTACTATGACCGCGCCATCGCGAAACTGCAGTCGGGACCCCAACCGCCTCGCCTCATCGGCATCGCCTTCGACTGCCAGGAGGTCGAGAGAGTGCCGGACGAGGCACACGATGTCGTCATTCCGGAATTCCTGACGGAATCCGGCTTGCGCAGCTTTGCGCCGGCTTTATAGAAGCCGAATGCGTCTTCTCTTCCTCGGCGACATGGTGGGCAAAACCGGCCGCACGGCGGTGTGGGAACGCCTTCCAGGCCTCATCTCCGATTTTCGGCTCGATTTCGTGATCGTCAACGGCGAGAACGCCGCTGGCGGGTTTGGCATCACCGAAGAGATCTTCCAGGAGACCTTGCGCGCGGGCGCCGACGTCGTCACCACCGGCAATCATGTCTGGGACCAGCGCGAGGCGCTCAATTTCGCGCCACGCGAAGAGCGTTTCCTGCGGCCCGCCAATTTCCCGAAGGGCACGCCCGGCCGCGGCTCCGGGCTTTACTTTGCCAGAAATGGTGCGCGCGTCATGGTGGCCAACATCATGGGCCGCGTCTTCATGCATCCCGAACTCGACGATCCCTTCGTCGCCGGCGAAGAGGTACTGGAAGCCTGCCCGCTGGGCGAACAGGCCGATGCTGTCGTGATCGATTTCCACGCCGAGGCGACGTCCGAGAAGATGTGCTTCGCGCATTTCGTCGACGGGCGAGCGAGCTTCGTCGTCGGCACCCATACCCATTGCCCGACCGCCGACCATCAGATCCTCAACGGCGGCACGGCCTACCTGTCCGACGCCGGCATGTGCGGCGACTATGATTCCTCCCTCGGCATGGACAAGGAAGAGCCGCTGAACCGCTTCCTGTCGAAGGTCCCGAAAGGCCGCTTTGAGGCGGCGACCGGTCCGGCCACCATCTGCGGCGTCGGTGTCGAGATCTCCGACCGCACGGGGCTGGCCGACAGCATCGGGCTCCTCCGTCTCGGGCCACGGCTCGAGGAGACCGTCCCGTCCTTCTGGCTTTAGATATCCGTCCAGGACGCGACCGTAAGCCGCGTATGCGATTCTCCTACATTGACGGGACGTCGCCCGCTCCCTACTTCTCTCGCCATCCTTCACCCGCGTGCCGGGCCCCCGGCCAACACGGAACCACGACATCATGGAATGGCTAACCGGCTACTTCGACTGGACGAGCGATCCGACGGCGTGGGTGGCGCTCGCCACGCTCGTCGTCCTTGAAATCGTCCTCGGCATCGACAACCTCATCTTCATCTCGATCCTGACGAACAAGTTGCCGGCCGAACAGCAGGCACGGGCGCGCAGGCTCGGCATCGGCGCGGCGCTGATCATGCGCCTGGTGCTGCTGGCGACGATCTCATTCATCGTCCAACTCACCACGCCGGTCTTCACGGCATTCGACCACCCCTTCTCGTGGCGCGACCTCATTCTGATCGCCGGCGGCCTGTTCCTGGTCTGGAAGGCGACCAGGGAGATCCACCACACGGTCGATCCCCAGGACCACAAGGATACGATGGTCGGCGACGCCGTCTCGATGTCGATCGGCGCGGCGATTTTCCAGATTCTGCTGCTCGATCTGGTGTTCTCGATCGACTCGATCATCACCGCCGTCGGCATGACCGACGATATCGCGATCATGTATATCGCGGTGATCTGCGCCGTGACGGTGATGCTGCTGGCGGCCGAGCCGCTGTCGAAGTTCATCGCCAAGAACCCGACCATCGTCATGCTGGCTCTCGGCTTCCTGCTGATGATCGGCATGACGCTGATCGCCGACGGCTTCGGCTTCCACGTGCCGAAGGGCTACATCTACGCTGCGATGGGCTTCTCGGCACTGGTCGAGTCGCTCAACATGCTGGCGCGCCGAAGCAAGTCGAAAGGCAAGGCAGGCCACTGACACAAGCATCGCCGCGGGTCATCCCGCGGCTGATCGCTTTTTTGCCGGCCGGGACTGGCCAAATCCCGGTCGGGCGTGTATAGGCACGCGACTTTCTGATGACCCGCCGCGCGCGACGCCCGATTTTCGGGATTCCCCGGCATTGCAAGACGCCCGGAGCAGGACCATGGCAGTACCGAAACGAAAGACCTCCCCGTCGAAGCGCGGCATGCGCCGCTCCGCCGACGCGCTCAAGGCCCCGACCTATGTCGAGGACCGCAATTCGGGTGAGATGCGCCGTCCGCACCACATCGACCTGAAGACCGGCATGTATCGCGGCCGGCAGGTCCTGGAGCCCAAGGAAAGCTGATCCACGCCCTCCGGGATGTGACGATCTTTTGAAAAGGCCGGCGCTCGCGCCGGCCTTTTCGCATGCCTGCTTGACGCCGCCTTGCCGGACCGCTCTACAAGCTCCTAACCCAGTTCGGAGGTTCGCATGATCGGCAGCATTCCCCTCCTCGTCGTCCCGTTCGTTCTCTACAATATGGGCCTCATCGGCCTGTTCGGCGGCGGCGCCGATCCGTGGGCGCAGGTCCTTTTCTCGATGCCGATGATGTCGGGCGGCACATGGTCGATGACGCTCGGCGACCTGATGGTGCTGATCGGCCTGATCTTCCTGTTCGTCGAGATCATGAAATCGACGCGCACCTCGAGCGCATCGGTGATCGATCACCTTCTGTCGACCTTCGTCTTTGTCGCGTTCCTTGTCGAATTCCTGCTCGTGCCCGGAGCCGCGCATTCCGTCTTCTTCACGCTGATGCTGATCGCGCTGGTCGACGTTCTCGCCGGCTTCTCGGTCTCCATCCGTTCCGCCGGTCGCGACGTCAACTTCCGCTGATGCGCGACTTCCAGCTTCCGGGCCGCTCGCCGGTCATCGCCGAGAACGGCATGGCGGCGACGTCGCATCCGCTCGCGACCGCCACGGCCATCGACGTTCTGAAATCCGGCGGCAACGCGGTCGACGCGGCCGTGGCGGCCTCCGCCGTGCTGACGGTCATCGAGCCGCACATGACCGGCATCGGCGGCGACTGCTTCGTCATCCTGGCCGAGCCGGACGGTTCCGTGCACGGGCTCAACGGGTCCGGGCGGGCACCCGCTGCGGCGACCGCCGAAGCCTACCGCGCCCGCGGCCTCACCGGGATACCGGAATTCGGCCCCCTGTCGATCACCGTCCCCGGCGCCATCAAGGCATGGGAAACGATGCTGTCCCGGTTCGGTTCGCGGGATCTCGGTACGCTGCTCTCGCAGGCGATCCGCTATGCCGATGACGGTTACCCGGTTCACGCCCGCGTTGCCTGGGACTGGGCGAGGCAGGTCGAGGCGCTTGCGGCCGACGAGGGCGGAGCCAGGCACTATCTCGTGAATGGCGCGACGCCCGCGGCCGGCACACGCCATCGCCAGCCGGCGCTCGCAAACACCCTGCGCGCCATCGCCTCTCAAGGCTCTCGCGCCTTCTACGAAGGGCCGATCGCGGCGGAGATGGCCGCCGTGGTGCAGGCCAAGGGCGGCTACCTCGCCGAGGAGGATCTGGCAGCGGTCTCCGCCGACTGGGTAACGCCGATCTCGACCCGCTATCGCGGCTATGACGTGCTGGAGATCCCGCCCAACGGCCAGGGCATCACCGCGCTGATCATGCTCAACCTGATGCGCGAGCTCGGCGTCGAGCGGCTGCCACCTGACAGTGCCGAACGCTATCATCTGGAGATCGAGGCGGGCCGCATCGCCTATTCGGTGCTGCACCGCGAAGTGTCCGACCCCGCCACCATGAAGGTCGCGGTCGAGACCGTGCTTGCCGGCGATTTCACCCGCGACATCGCCCGCCAGTTCGATCCCGGCCGGCGCAATCCGGCGATCGCCTTCCCGAAGAACCCGTCGTCCGACACGGTCTATCTCACCGTCGTCGACCGCGACCGCCGCGCGATCTCCTTCATCAATTCGACCTACGACGCATTCGGCTCGGGGGTCGTCACGCCGCAATCGGGCATTGCGCTGCAGAACCGCGGCGCCTGCTTCAACCTGGTCGCAGGTCATCCCAACGAGATCGGCTCGCGCAAGCGGCCGTTGCACACGATCATCCCCGCCATGGCGATGAAGGACGGCCGCGCCTTCGCCTCGTTCGGCGTGATGGGCGGCGACTTCCAGCCGATGGGCCACGCCCATGTCTTCGCGAACCTCGTCGACTTCGGCATGGACCCTCAGGCGGCGATCGACCACCCGCGCCTGTTCTGGGGCGAGGACGGCGTGCTGGATGCCGAGACAGGTGTTTCGTCCGCTATACGCGAAGGAATGGCCGCGCGCGGACATCTGGTGCGCGACGCGGCACGGCCGCATGGCGGCGGCCAGATGATCGTCATCGACGAGGCGAACGGCTTCCTGGTCGGCGGTTCCGACCCGCGCAAGGACGGCTGCGCCCTGGGGTGGTGAGCGCGCGTCTCCTTCTCCCGCAAGGGGGAGAAGGACCGCCACTCTACTTCCCCAGCTGCTCCAGCTTGCGCTGCATCGCGGCGATCTGCTCCTTGAGATCGGCGAGCTCGTCACTCTTCTTCGCCTTCGGCGCCTCCTCCGGCTCGGGCGCCGTGGTGCCGGCCGACGGGAAGGCGGTGAACATGCGCATGGCGTTCTGGAAGATCTCCATGTTCCGCCGCGTCTGTTCCTCGATCGCCTTCATCGACGTCGGCATGTTGATGAGATCGATCGGCGCCTTGCCGAACGTCGCCTTCATCTGCTCGCGGAAGCGTTCCTGCTCCTTGGTGAAGGCCTGCATCGACTGCTCGAGGAAGCTCGGCACGATCATCTGCATCTGGTCGCCGTAGAAGGCGATGAGCTGGCGCAGGAACGAGATCGGCAGCATGTTCTGCCCATCCTTGTTCTCGAGCTCGAAGATGATCTGGGTCAGGACGGGATGGGTGATGTCGTCGCCGGTCTTGGCGTCCTGGACGTTGAACTCCTCGCCCTTCTTGACCATTTCGGCGAGATCTTCCAGCGTCACGTAGGTGCTGGTGCCCGTATTGTACAGGCGGCGGTTGGCGTATTTCTTGATGACGATCGGATCGCCCTTTACGGCCATCGAGGCCCTCCCAATATGACCGTTCCGTGAAGTGGGCGGCCGGCTGCGCTCAATTGCTGCACAGAGGATATGCGCAAAACCAGACCAATTGAAAGCGCTTTGTGCAGTGCGTGAAACCGTCATGCGCTGCGGCAAGTCCCGGACAGGAAAGGAGAACTCAGCCTGGCCGGGACGCCGGGGACCAAACCCTACCATTTTCCGGTTTGACTCGGATGTCGGAAAGGGCAAGAAAGTCGCGATCTTGCGGCGTCCGTCCGAGGCGCCGGTTCTTCGGAGATGCCCAATGTCCTCTTCCCCCTCCATCGTCGTCGCGTCCGCTGCCCGCACCGCGGTCGGCTCCTTCAACGGCGCCTTCGCCGCGACGCCCGCACATGAGCTCGGCGCGATCGTGATCAAGGAGGTGCTCGCGCGCGCCGGGGTGGATGCGAAGGAGGTCGACGAGGTCATCCTCGGTCAGGTGCTGACGGCCGGCGCCGGGCAGAACCCGGCCCGGCAGGCCGCGATCGCGGCCGGCCTGCCGATCGAGGCAACTGCCTGGGGCCTCAACCAGGTCTGCGGCTCCGGCCTGCGCACCATCGCCATCGGCATGCAGCAGATTGCCAATGGCGACGCCAGGGTGATCGTCGCCGGCGGCCAGGAATCGATGTCGCTTTCGCCCCACTGCCAGCACCTGCGCGCCGGCACCAAGATGGGCGACATCAAGCTCATCGACACGATGATCAAGGACGGTCTGTGGGACGCCTTCAACGGCTACCACATGGGCAACACGGCCGAGAACGTCGCCCGCCAGTTCCAGATCACCCGCGAGGTTCAGGACGAGTTCGCGGTCGCCTCGCAGAACAAGGCCGAGGCCGCGCAGAAGGCCGGCAGGTTCAAGGACGAGATCGTCGCTGTCACCCTCAAGGGCCGCAAGGGCGACACGGTCGTCGACAGCGACGAATACATCCGCCACGGCGCGACGATCGATGCCATGCAGAAGCTGAAGCCCGCTTTCGACAAGGAAGGCTCCGTCACCGCCGCCAACGCCTCGGGCCTGAATGACGGCGCGGCTGCCGTGTTGTTGATGACCGAGGAAGAAGCCATGAAGCGCGGCATCACCCCGCTTGCCCGCATCGTCTCATGGGCGACCGCCGGCGTCGATCCTTCGATCATGGGCACCGGCCCGATCCCGGCCTCGAAGAAGGCTCTGGAAAAGGCCGGCTGGTCCGTCGGCGACCTCGACCTCGTCGAGGCGAACGAGGCCTTCGCCGCGCAGGCTTGCGCCGTCAACAAGGGCCTCGGCTGGGATCCGTCGATCGTCAACGTCAACGGCGGCGCCATCGCCATCGGCCATCCGATCGGTGCGTCCGGCGCCCGCATCTTCAACACGCTGGTCTACGAGATGCGCCGCCGCGGCGCGAAGAAGGGCCTCGCCACGCTGTGCATCGGCGGCGGCATGGGCGTCGCGATGTGCGTCGAAGCGATGTAATTGGCTCGGTTCAGGATGGTGCGAACGCTTGCGGTCGCCTCACTTCTGGCATGCGTTTGCATCGGCGAATCGGAAGCAGACGAGAGCAGGCTTCACAAGACTGCTGACTGTATGTTCGAGCACGCAACGGATGAAGACCTCGACGTTCTGAAGAAAATGATCGTCGCCGGAATCGAGGAGAACTCGTCTTCGCTCAAAGGGCTGGCAATGATTCTCGTGGGAAGCGTTGCCCGTCTTGCCACGGTCGATTGCGACTACCCTGTGACTGAGCTAGGCACGCAGGAATTCAAGACGATTTCCAACCTGTATGGACAGAGAGTCGGTGAGAAAGTCATGCAAGATGCTTTCTCCAGGTTGAACCAGTAGGCGACAACAAGGCTATCACAGGGGAGGAACTTCAAATGGCACGCACGGCACTCGTTACAGGCGGTTCCCGCGGCATCGGAGCGGCGATCTCAGTCGCGTTGAGAGACGCCGGCTACAAGGTCGCCGCGAACTATGCCGGCAATGACGAAGCCGCCGCCGCCTTCAAGGCCGAGACCGGCATTCCGGTCTACAAATGGTCGGTGGCGGAGTACGACGCCTGCGTCGCCGGCATCGCCAGGGTCGAAGCCGATCTCGGCCCCGTCGACGTTCTGGTCAACAATGCCGGCATCACGCGTGACGCGATGTTCCACCGCATGACCCGCGAACAGTGGAGCGAGGTGATCAACACCAACCTCAATGGCGCCTTCAACATGACGCATCCGATCTGGACCGGCATGCGCGACCGCAAGTTCGGCCGGGTGATCACCATCTCGTCGATCAACGGCCAGAAAGGCCAGATGGGTCAGGCGAACTATTCGGCCGCCAAGGCCGGCGACATCGGCTTCACCAAGGCCCTGGCGCAGGAAGGCGCCAAGGCCGGCATCACCGTCAACGTCATCTGTCCCGGCTATATCGGCACCGACATGGTCATGGCCGTGCCGGAAAAGGTGCGCGAATCCATCATCGCCCAGATCCCGGTCGGGCGGCTGGGCGAGCCGTCGGAAATCGCGCGTTGCGTGGTCTTCCTGGCGTCCGACGAGGCCGGATTCATCACCGGATCGACGCTCACCGCCAATGGCGGTCAGTATATCGTCTGACACATCCGTCCAACGCCGTCATCAACTCCGTTGATGACGGCCGCGGGTGTTAGATGCTCAGCCGAGGATATCCTTGCGGGCCCAGTAGAGCAGTTCGGAGCGGTCGGCGCGCATGTCGGACAGGTCGCGGTTCGACAGCGAATTGATCTCGGCCACGGTGCGGTTGTAGCGGGTCGGTCGTGAAGAACTCGATTTCTGCGATTTGTGAGATTAGGCGAACGTCGGTTGACCCTTTGTGATTGAGGTCAGCGCCGCGGCAGCGCTGAGCGTGGCCAGGAGCAAGGCGCAAAAGATCCTCAGCCATGCCAGGAGC
>JBDRCE010000039.1:0-52080 GCA_043822005.1 Pseudomonadota bacterium
AGGCCATGCGACCGTGGGCGAGCTCGAAGAGTTCGTCGATCTGCCGCAATCGGAAGTATCGAAGCATCTCGCGCGGTTGCGTGCCGACAGGCTGGTCGTCACCGAACGGCAAGGGCGCAGCATCAGCTACGCCCTTGCCGAAGAACGGACGGCGCGCGTCGTGCGCCTGCTGCCTGTTTTCGTGGGCACCGAGGCAGGGCGTTTCCGAGATCGACAGTAGGCGGATTCGCTAGCGTTTAGAGCAGATCGAGCACACCCGGCTCCAATCCCTCAGGAGGTTCGCCAACCGTAAGAGTAACGAGATCCAGCCTCAAGAGGTGCTTTGCCAAAAACAGCGGCTTGCTTTGGCGGGAGAGCACCATCGTCAGATTGGTGATATGGCAATCGCTTCGCAGCTTCTCGAAGCCGCTGCGCGAGCCGACCGACGAGCCGGCTGCAATGCGCCACAGGGTCGGCATGCATTTCGAGCGGAACTGCGGCCCGAGCGCTGAGAGCAATGTCTGGTGGCCGTCTTTACCGTCCAGGTCGACGAGGTGGATGGGAACCAGTGCGCTGTCCGCCGGCACCATCTCGAGCGCGGAGACGACGGGTTCGGCCCCGGCCAGGATGAGACTCTCGCGGCAGAGAAGCTGATCCGCGGCGTCGGGGAGTTCGAGGAGTGCCCGGCTCCAGCTCGTCGCGGCGATCATCTCCGTCCGGATGACCTTGACCTTGAGGGGCCCGAGTGCGTGCAGCATCTCTTCGAGCGGAGCATTGAAGGAGGGCGGTCGCAATGACGGCTGTGCGATCTGCCTGCGGCGCGGGTCTACCCCACGTTCGATGACGCCGTCTTCTTCGAGAAGACGCAACGCTTCCCGCAATACTGTGCGGCTGACACCCAACTCGGCGGAGAGCTCGATCTCGGGCGGAATCTGGTCGCCGGGGCGGCGCTGCTTGCGCAGCGCCTCGACCAGGCGGTCATAAACCTGGACTGAAAGCGGCCGGCGGTCCCGGACGGGGCGCATGCGCAACTGATGGTCTTCTTGCATCATTTCCCGCCTGCCACCCACGTCCGGCCTCCTCCTCGATCCTCTGCCAGACCATAGATTGCATCCGGCAGATTCGGGGACCCGCAGCCTACCTAGGCAACGGACGCGACTCAACTGGCGCGACGCTCCCGCAAGCCGCGAGAGTTTATTGTTGAACAATAGACACCTGCGTGCTTTCAATACGCGGGATCGGCGGCTTGTTCTACCCGGAATGACGTCTGAACCCGACGCCGGGCGGTTCGACCTTTGTGGCGCGCGTGCGGACCCGCGGGCTGCCTGCCTGCCCGAAGGTCCGCCAGGAGAGCAATCAATGGAAAAGACAGCACTCGGCAAGCGCGGGCCTTCGGTCTCCCGGTTCGGCTTGGGGACCATGTCTCTGCTCACGTCCCAGGATGCAAAGGAGGCTTCGGGCCTCGTCCACCAGGCGCTCGATCGTGGTATCAATCTCATCGATACGGCCGACGTCTACGACAATGGTGCTGTCGAGGAAGCGCTCGGTGAGGCGCTTCGCGGCCGTCGCGACGACGTGGTCTTGGCCACCAAGGTCGGCTTGCCGATGACCGGGGACAGGGAGCGCTCCGGCGGTTCGAGACGTTGGATCGTTCAGGCCGTCGAGGACAGCCTGCGGCGGCTCAAGACCGACTACATCGACATCTACCAGTTGCACCGGCCAGATCCGGCAACGCCGGTCGACGAAACCGTATCGGCTTTTGACGAACTTGTCAGGGCCGGCAAGATCCGCTCCGCCGGCTCATCCGTCTTTCCGCCGGAGCTGATCGTCGAGTTCCAGTGGGAAGCCGAGCGGCTCGGGGCGCTGCCCTTCGTCAGCGAACAGGCGCCATACTCGATCTTCGTGCGCGGTATCGAGGCCGGAACGCTGCCTGTCTGCCGGAAGTATGGGATCGGCACGCTGGTCTGGAGCCCGCTCAACGGCGGGTGGCTCACGGGCAAGTATCGGCGCGGGGAACCTGCGCCCGTCGGTTCGCGGGCAGCCAGCGGCAATCCTTTCGTCCGGGCGGACGACGAGCGAAAGCTGGAGCGGGTCGAGGCGCTGGCCGGGCTCGCCGCCGACGCCGGGCTCAGCCTGGCCCAGATGAGCCTCGCCTGGACGCTGGAGCATCCCGGCGTTTCGTCCGTTCTCCTCGGCCCGAGGACGCAGGGACAACTCACGCAGCTTCTCGAAGCCGACAGCGTGGTGCTTCCCGGAGATCTGCTCGACGCGATCGACGCTGTCGTCGCGCCGGGCGTCAATGTCGACCCGCGCAATGCGGGCTGGGTCTCGCCAGGCCTGCAGCGGGAACAGCGGCGTTCGCCGGCGCGCATCTGACGCGATGACACCGCTCGTTCGCTGCGCGACCCGCTGGGCGATTGTCGATCGTCAGCGCTGCCGCCGAGAACCGACCGCGGCACGGGGCTGGGGCGGCTGATATTCCTTCCAGCCCAGGTGCCGGCGCAACGAATCCAGTGCGTTAACGCGCAAATTCATCCACCGACGCTGGTGCCAAATTCATTGTTGAACAATGCACAGTGATGTGGTTTAGTTAATATGCAGATCAGGATGTTGCACACCAATTGTGCAGCTATCACACCGCGCGAGTTCGAGACGCATGACGTTTGCAGCCCGTAAACCGGTTCTGGCAATCGCCGGTTCCTTCAGCATCGACAGCGTGCTGACCCAGGACGGTCGGCATGTCGTCGGAAAGGTCGGTGGCAATGCGCTGTGGTCGTCGCTCGGCGCTCTGATTTCCGGCATCGCGCCGCGGATTATCACCGTGGTTGGCGACGACTACCCGCAGGAGGTGCTGTCCGCGCTTGTCGCAGCCGGGATCGACACGAGCGCGGTGCGTCGCATCCGGCGTTCGCATCCGGTGCGCGTCACCTTCGCCCATATGGCCGATGGTTCGAGGCTCCAGCCGGTGCCGGAGGAAATGATCCGAGCGTTGCCCGAAGCCGACCGCGCGGCCTTCATAGACACCACGATGCTGAGCGACGTCCTGCCGCTCGGCGCGCCGAGCGGCGCCGACGTGCCGGACGCGTGGCTGGAGGAGGTTGACCACTGGCACCTTCCGCTGCTTCCCTTGGACCGTCATCGCAGCCTCGTCGAGCGCATTGGCGCCGGCCGGGGCCTGCTCCAATCGGATTGCCCGGCGCGCTCCGATCTGGCGGGCGACGCCTTTGGCAAGCTTGCCGTGACACTCGGCGCCATCGACGTTTTCCTGCCGAGCACATCGGATTTCGACGTCGTCGCGCCGGGAGTGGACGTGGACGACATCCTGTTGCGGCTCCGCTCGCGGGGCGCGCGAACGATCGTGCTGAAGGCTGGTGGTGACGGGGTCTTTGTCCGGTGGCGCGACGAGCTTTTCCATCTCCCCGCCTATGACGTCCCCGCCGTCGACCCGACCGGTGCGGGGGACGCATTCTGCGGCGGTTTCATGGCCAGCATGGCGGCAACCGGGGACATCGTGGAGGCGGCCGCGATGGGATCGGCCGCGGCATCCTTCGCCATCGCCACCGAGGATCCGCTCACTCTGATCGACATCGACCGCGGACAGGTGCGCCAGAGGGCGCGCCACTTGCACGGTCGCGCAAGGCGGATCGGACGCGCCTCCCTGTTGGGAGGGCGCCGTGGGGGCCTGTCCGAACTCAACGCAGTCAACGAATAAGGGTACCGACGCGCGATGCTGACCATCGGAGTGATCGGACGAAGTGCCCGGCAGGGAGAGAAGCTCCCTGATGCGATTTCCCGCGCCGCCTACGAAGTCGGTCGCGGCATCGCGGCGGCCGGCGCGGCGCTGATCAACGGCGGCACGGGCGGCGTGATGGAGCATTCCAGCCGGGGCGCTCGCGAAGGCGGTGGTCTCACCATCGGCTTCCTGCCCTATGCCGACAAGTCGCGGGCCAATCCCTATGTCGATATCGTCATTGCCACGGGCATGGGCACCGTCCGCAACATCCTGACAGCGCGCGGCTGCGACAGTGTCATCATGATCGGCGGCGGGGTCGGAACCCTCAACGAGGTGACCATCGCCTACGATTCCGGCGTTCCGCTGGTGGTCCTCGAAGGCACGTCCGGCTGGGCCGACCGCCTCCGGGGCGCGATCGAGGACGGCAAGTGGCTCGACGAGCGCCGCGTCGTCGAGATCAGCTTCGCAGCGACCCCCGAAGAGGCCGTCGCAATCGCTCTCGAACGCGCATCGGAGCCGAGGCACGGCACTCGTCTCGAAGCGCATACGGGATGGGCCGGACAATGAGCCGCGCCGCCATGGAATTGATTTTACCTTCCCTTCCAATCCACAAACCACAGGAGCAAATGACCATGCCTGCACTCCTCAAAGCGTTGACCATATCGAGCCGACGCCGTTTCGGTGCCATGATGGCCTCGGCGGCGTTTCTCGCGCTCGGCCTCGGCATCTCCGCCCCTGCATCCGCCGCGGACTTTGTCTGGTCGATGGTGACCAACCAGGCCGGCCTGGGCGACCAGGGCTTCAACGACCTGGCCAAGCTCGGCGTCGAGACCAGTGCCAAGGAACTCGGCGGCAAGCCGCTGGTGATTCAGTCCTCCAACCAGTCGCAGTTCGTCCCGAACCTGAAGCAGGCCGTCGACAGCGGCTCCACCGTGACGACTGGCGTCGGCTTCGGCATCCGCGACGCGCTGACCGAAGTCGCGCTCGCCAACCCGGGCGCGAAATTCACGCTGATCGACGCGGTCGCCGTCGACAAGGACAAGAACCCGTTGCCGAACGTCGCCAGCATCACCTTCCGCGAACACGAGGCGGCCTTCTTGGCCGGCATCGCCGCGGCGATGACAACCAAGGGAACGCGTGTCGGGTTCATCGGCGGCATGGAGACCCCGCCGGTGATCCGCTTCCTGTCCGGCTTCGAGGCGGGCCTGCGCTACATCAACCCAAAAATCGAGGTTTCCGCGACCTATGTCGGATCCTTCACCGAACCGGCCAAGGCCAAGGAACTCGCCCTCGGCATCTATGATCTCGGCGCCGATCTGATCATGGATGTCGCCGGCGGCGGCGGGCGCGGAATCTTCGACGCGGCCAAGGGCCTCGGCAAGGGCTACTGGGTCATCGGCGTCGACACCTGCAAGGGCCAGTTCGCTCCGGACAATTTCCTCACCTCCGCCGTCAAGGACGTTGCCGGTGCGGTCGTCTACTCGAACAAGGCAGCGGCTGACGGCACTTTCAAGGGCGGCACGGTCAGCCTCGGCCTCAAGGAACAGGCCGTCGGGCTCTGCCCGGACAACATCGATACGCTGTCGCCCGAGATCATGGCGAAGGTTGAAGCCGCGACCGCCTCGATCCTGGACGGCTCGATCGCCGTGCCGGCCAACGCGGAAGCCCTGAAGTCTTTCAACCCGGCCAGCAAGTGATGAACCCGGGCCGCGAGGAAACGATGACTGCAGACGGCGCCTCGCGGCCCGACACCCTACCGCCGGCCATTCGGCTCGTCGGCGTGAGCAAGCACTTCGGACCGGTCAAGGCCAACCGTTCGATCGATCTTTCGGTCCGGCAAGGATCAATACACGGCCTGCTCGGCGAGAACGGCGCCGGCAAGTCGACCCTGATGAAGATCCTGTTCGGGATGGTCCGGCCGGATGCCGGCCGCATCGAAATAGGCGGGCGACCGGTCGCATTCCGCTCTTCGGCGGATGCGCTGGCCGCCGGCATCGGCATGGTGCAGCAGCACTTCAGCCTGATCGGCAAGCTGACGGTCGCCGAAAACCTGATCCTGGGCCGCGCCACATCCGGTTTCGCGGCGCGCTGGCTGCGCCCGCTCGACCTGGAGTCAGCGCGCAGGCGGGCAATCGAACTCTCCGAGCGGCTCGGCTTCGGCATCGATCCGTCGGCCCGTTGCGAAACGCTCTCCGTCGGCGCGCGACAGAAGGTGGAGATACTCAAGGCCCTGTGGGGTGGCGCCACCACTCTCGTGCTCGACGAACCCACGGCGGCGCTTTCGCCCCCCGACGCGGAAGAACTCTATGCGCTGCTGCAGAGTCTTCGGCGCGAGGGAACGACCATCGTCCTGATCAGCCACAAAATGCCGGAAATCATTCGGCTGTGCGATCGCGTGACGGTGTTGCGCGATGGCGCCGTGGCCGGCGAGGCCGAAATCCCGCGCGCGTTCTCCGATACCGGCGAGCGGCATGCGCTGGAGGCGAGGCTGGTCCGGCTGATGATCGGCCGCAACAGGCCGGAGGTGCCGTCGCGTTCGAGCCACATATGGCCGACCGTGCTTTCAGTGCGCCAACTGTCCGACGGCGAGCGCTTCGGTCCGATCGATCTCGACGTGAAAGGCGGCGAGATTCTTGCCGTCGTCGGTGTCGAGGGCAACGGCCAGACGCAATTCGTGGAACTGCTGATCGGCCTGAGGAAAGCCGCGGGAGGTGGCATCGCACTCGATGATCGCGACATCACCGACATGACGACATTGAAGCGCTTCCAGAGCGGCATCGCGCACATTCCGGAGGATCGCCACCGTCTGGCCGTCGCGGATGGAATGAGCTTGGTCGACAATGCGAGCATTGGCTTCATCGACGGCGCGCCCTTCGCGCCGACGCCTTTCTGGCTATCCCGGCGCAGGCGCGTCCGCTTCGCCCGCGGTATCGTGCGGCGCCACAAGGTGCGCGCCTCCTCCGTCGAGGCGCCGGTGACGAGCCTGTCCGGCGGCAACCAGCAGAAGCTGGTGGTCGGTCGGGAATTGTCCCGCGCCCCTCGGCTGATGATCGCCGCCCAGCCGACCCGCGGACTCGACATCGGCTCGACCGGTGCCGTTCATGAGGCGCTGATCGGGCTGCGCGACCACGGCGCAGCGGTTCTCCTGCTCAGCCTCGACCTTACCGAGGTTTTCACCATCGCGGACAGGATCGTCGTGTTCCGCCAGGGACGTATCGTGGGCGAGACCACAGCCGCCGACGCCGATATCGACAGGATAGGCAGCTGGATGTCCGGCGTCGATCAGGAGGCTCGGCAATGACGATGAATTCGATCGTCACTTCCCCTCAGATCCGTCACATTTCCACCGGCCGCCGTCAGGCCCGGATGGATCCCGCTATGATGGCCGAAGCGCTGGGCTGCGAAGCCGCGGTTGCCGCCGCGGAGAACCCGGGATTCCTTCCACGTCTCGTCGGACATTTCCATGCCCTGTCGGGCAACCTCGGCGGCCAGGTGTTGACCTTCACGCTCACCATCGCCGCCGCGCTCATCGCCTCGATGCCGCTGATCTGGATCGGCGGATCCGACCTGTGGCGCGCGGCGAGCGCGCTCTTCGGCGGCGCGCTGGGCAGCGGGCCGGCGATCGCCGAGACGTTGGTGCAGATGGTTCCGCTGCTGATCGCCGGCCTCGCGGTCGCGGTCGCCTTCCATGCCAGCCTGTTCAACATCGGCGTCGAGGGCCAGCTTGTCTTCGGCGGCCTCGTCGCCGGTGTTGCCGGCGCTTCGCTCGATCTGCCTCCAGCGCTGCTGATGGTCGTCTGCATCCTTGCCGGCATGGTGGGCGGCGCCGTCTTCGCGCTGATTCCGGCACTGCTCAAGGCCTATCGCGGGGCCCATGAGGTAGTGACCACGATCATGATGAATTTCGTCGCCGCGGCGATATCCGAATACGCCGTCTCGCCGACCGGCCCGTTCGTCGCGGCCGACCAGCCTTCGGCGACCGAGCGGGTGCCGGACCTGGCAAGGCTGCCGGTCATCTGGGAGGGCACCCGCCTTCACGCCGGTCTCCTCGTCGCGCTTGCGGCCGTCATCGTCATCATGTGGGTGCTCTACCGCACGCCGGCCGGTTTCCGGCTGAGGCTGACGGGCGCCAATCAGGGCGCGGCGCGTGCCAGCGGCGTGTCGATTGCCCGCGTCACGATCCTCGCCATGCTCGCATCGGGCGCGCTCGCCGGCCTCGCCGGCGCGGTGCAGGTGCTCGCCGTCTATGGCCGCTTCTACGCCGCCTTCTCGCCGGGCTACGGCTTCGACGCCATCGCGGTCGCCCTGCTCGGCGCGCTGTCGCCGGTCGGCGTCATCGCGTCAGCGTTCTTCTTCGCCGTGCTGCATGCCGGCTCCGTGCCCTTGCAGGCGGTCGCCGGCATAAGTCGCGAGATGGTCGGCGTGGTGTCAGGTCTGGTTGTCGCCTTCGTCGCCGCCCAGCCGGCTTCGCTCAGGCTTCTGTCCGCCATGCGCCGCCGATTCGCCGGTGCGATACCGCCGGACGGCCTCGCCGAAACGGAGGTTTCGAAATGAGCAGCCTTCTGACGATTTCGCTGGTCATCAGTGCGCTCCATCTCGCGCTGCCGATCCTGATGCCGATGCTCGGCGGCCTGATCAGCGAACGCTCGGGCGTGATGAACATCGGGCTGGAAGGCATGATGCTGATCGGCGCGTTCAGCGCCGTGCTGGTGACCTATTTCACCGGCAATCCGTGGCTCGGCCTCGTCGGCGCGCTTGCCTCCGGCGTCCTTTCGGGCAGCACGCTGGCGCTGATGACGGTGACGCTGCGCGGCGACCAGGTGGTGGCGTCGGCGGCGATCAATCTGATCGGAGCCGGCCTGACCGCGGCGCTGATTCCGGTGATCTGGGACGTCGACGGGCTGACGCCGAGCGTGGAAAAGATCCCCACGATACGCGTGCCGATGCTGGCCGACCTGCCCTATGTCGGGCGGATATTCTCGTCGCTCGGAATGGTCGACTATGCCTGCCTGGTGCTGGTTGTGCTGGTCTGGTGGGTGCTGTTTCGCACAGACGCCGGCCTCCGGATCCGTGCCTGCGGCGAATCCGCCGAATCGGCCGACGCCGCCGGTATTCCGGTCGTGCGCACGCGCTTCCTCGCCGTCGTCGCCTCCGGTGTCTTCGGCGCGCTGGGCGGCGCCTATCTGTCGATCGTCACCCTCGATATGTTCCAGGCGTCGATGACCCAGGGACGCGGCTTCCTGGCGCTCGCCGCGATGGTGTTTGGCAAGTGGCGGGTCTGGCCCGGCGCGCTGGCCTGCATCGCCTTCGGTTTTGCCGACGCGATTGCCTTGCGTGCGCAGATCCTGTGGCGCGACATCCCGCACGAGCTGCTGATCGCTCTGCCCTACGTGCTGGCGCTCGTCGCGCTCGCGACCTTTGTCGGCCGTGCTTCCGGTCCTGCCGGCGTGGGCAAGCCTTTCGCGAGGGCGTGACATCGTGACGTTCCCGACATCAACCGATACCGAAGACAGGAGCATCCCATGCTTGTGAGCGAAGTCCCGGCCTTCCGGGAATATTGGTATCCGGTGGCTTATTCGAGCGATGTCGCCGACAAGCCGCTCGCCGTTCGGCTGCTCGGAGACAATTACGTCGTCTGGCGCGGCGCCGATGGATCGCTCGGATGCGCCGTGGACGAGTGTCCGCATCGCGCCGCCCGCCTGTCGCAGGGTTGGCTGGAACACGGCGACATAGTCTGCCCCTATCACGGGTGGGCGTTCAACACGAGCGGCGCCTGCACCCGCATTCCGCAGAACGACGACGACAAGCCGGTCCCGCCCCGCGCCCGAGCCTTGTCGGTTCTCGCAGAGGAACGCTACGGACTCGTCTGGGTCTGCCCGGGCATGCCGCGCGCCTCCATTCCGGTGCTGCCGGAGGCGGAGGATCCCGGTTTCGTCCTCATGCACGAGGTGATGGAGGTCTGGCCGACATCGGCACCGCGCGTCATCGACAATGCGCTCGACCTTGCCCATGTCGCCTGGACCCATCGCAACACGATCGGGGATTCCACGGCGCCGAAGTTCGAGAGCTACGAGATCGAGCGCAATGGCCACAAGCTGCGCTCGCGTGTCAGCTACCGCGCCCGCCTGACGGAAGCGCTGCGGGCCAATACGGGCCTCACCGGCGACCACACGATCCGCGTGACGAATGCCGAACTGGTCCAGCCCTTCGTCTACAAGGACGTCATGGAATACGAGAACGGGCTGAGGCACGTCCTCTTCAAGACCGCGACCCCGGTCGACGACAGCCACACGCTGTTCTGCCAGTTCATCGCCCGGAACGACGACCCGGACGAGGCAAAGCGTGCCGGGATCGTCGCGCTCGACCGCAGGATCCAGGCCGAGGACCGCGAGCTCCTGTCCCACATCCGGCCGGAATTTCCCCTGGACGTGCAGACCGAGATGCATACCCGCGCCGACCGCATGACCGTCGAGTACCGCAAGATCCTGGCCGAACTCGCCCGCGAGAATTCGGATGTGACGCCGGATGGCGCATGGGCGCGGCCGTTTCTGCAGGCGGTCAAGGCCGAACGCACCCGGTTGGCTGGCGATGGCGACCGCCGTCCGAAGATCGACACGGATGTGCAGGGATAGGGATCGGCCTTGGACGCGGACGAACTGATCCGGCCGCCCGCCGCGGCCGTTCGAAGGACCGATTTGATCCAGCTCGTGGTGGACGCCCGCCGCCGCGTCGCGGAGGATGTCGTCCTCCTCAGCCTCGTGCGGACAGACGGGCAGCCGCTTCCGCGCTGGACGCCCGGCGCTCATATCGACGTCTTCGTCGATGGAAGTGCACATGTCCGCCAGTACTCCCTGTGCGGTGATCCGCGCGACGATGGCCGGTGGGACATCGCCGTGCTTCGTGAGCCCAACGGACGCGGCGGATCGGCGGCGATCCACGAGAAGTGCTTCGAAGGCACGACAGTCTGGGCGAGCCCGCCGGTCAACCATTTTCCGCTTCGCGAGGCGGGACATGTGGTTCTGATTGCCGGCGGCATCGGCATTACGCCGTTCCTTCCCATGATCGGGGCGCTCGAACGCGCCGGGCGTTCATGGGAGCTGCACTATGCGGGGCGCAAGCCGGACAGCATGGCCTTTGCCGCCGAACTCGATCTCTGGCACGGCTCGCGCGTCAGGCTCTATCCGAAGAGCGTGGGACGGCCGCTCGCGCTGGCAAATGTCCTGCATCGGCTTCCGCCAGGCGCGGCGATCTATGCCTGCGGCCCGACGCGCCTTCTCCAGGAGGTCGACAACCGCTGTTCGGCGGCTGGCGTGAAGCCGCACATGGAACGCTTCGCCGCGCCGGCCCGGCCCGAGCCGGATGTCGGCGACGAGCCGGAAAGCCCGTTCGAGGTTCACCTCGCGCGCACCGGGGTGACGATCCTGGTCGAACCTGGTCAGTCGATCCTCGATGCTGCCGAAGCGGCCGGCGCCGACGTCTTCGGCTCCTGTCTCGAAGGCGTGTGCGGAACCTGCGAGACGCGGGTGCTGGAGGGCGCGCCAGATCATCGCGACTGCGTTCTCGAGGGCTCCCCCACCGACACGATGATGATCTGCGTCTCGCGCTGCAAAGGGTCGCGCCTGATCTTGGACGTTTAGGCCCGGGTCGATGGATGTCCTCTTCATAGGCGGCACGGGCGAAATCTCGCTGCCCTGCGTGATCGAGGCGGTTGTCGCGGGGCACCGCGTATCGGTCTTCAATCGCGGAAGAAATCTGGCGGGCCTTCCGGCGCAGGTTGATGTCATTGCCGGCGACATCGCGGAACATGCCGCATATCGAGACCTCCAGGCACATCGCTTCGACGTCGTCTGCCAGTTTCTGGCTCTGGAGCCTGATCAGGTCGAGCGCGACCTTGCCGTTTTCGCGGGCAAAACAGGGCACTACATCCTCGTCTCTTCGGCCTGCGTCTACGACAAGCGCAACGCCGGCCTGCCGCTTACGGAAGAGGCTCCGGTCGAGAACAGCCTCTGGTCCTATGCGCAACGGAAGATCGCCTGCGAGCGCGTGCTTCAGGATCAGGACCGGCTCGCCTTCACCATCGTTCGGCCGGCCCATACGATCAGGGCGAGGCTGCCGACGATGATGGCCGAGGGCGATGTGATCGGCCAGCGCATGCTCGCCGGACGACCCATCCTCGTCGCGGGCGACGGCCAGGTGCCCTGGACGCTAACCCGCGCCGCCGATTTCGCGGTGCCGTTCGTGCGGCTGTTCGGCCGGCCAGACGCATTCGGCGAGGCAGTTCACATCGCCTCCGGGAGGGGACACGGCTGGAACGACATCTACCGGGCGCTGGCGCGCGCGCTGGGGGTGGAGGCGCGGATTGTGCACGTGCCGGCCGAGACGCTGGCGGAGCACAACAGCGAATGGCGCGGCCCGCTCCTTGGCGACAAGGTCCGGCCGACTGTCTTCGACAATTCGAAGATCCGGTGCCTCGTCGGCGATTTCGAAGCGTCGGACGATCTCGATGAAATCCTCCGCGAACCGGTCGCGCATTTCCGCCAGCGCGCATCCGGCGCGCGCCATGACGAATCCGCGATCGAGGGCCTTATCGATCGAATCGTCGAAGGCCGAACGCTGCCTCACTGAACTTTTTGGAGATTGAGATGACTGCCGAGATTCCATCCTTGCCGGCCCTGGCCATACACGCAACAGCGGCGACGGGTGCGACGATGGACCGCTTGCCGGAGTCCAGGGAACACGCCGGCAGCCGAGCGGCTCGTAGCGACGCTTAATGCGCGCCGCTTCGTCAAGAAGGACGTCTAGACGGCGTGGGCGGTGAAGACGGCAGCTTGATCGACCTGATTGCCCTGCTCGGGGATGACACGCCCGGTGCTGCGGCCAGCGTTGCGCTTCGATGTCGTGGCCCGCAACGTATCGAACACGCTGAATGACTCCGACGCGACCTTCCTCGGCCGGATCGAGCCGCGGCTCGATATAACGATGCCCGGTGGGGCTTCGCTCGGCCTTGATGGCAACTATGAGTTCGGCGGAGAGCAGCAGTTCTTTGGCGGCTCGCTCAAGTTCTCCGTCGGCTTCAACTGAGGGCTTGCGGACGAGGCTGCGAGCGGCCATCGCACCGAGACTGACATCTGCGAAGGCTTCACGCGCAGGAACGCCGCCGGTTCGGCTACCGGCGTCTTCTCGTGATGCTGAGGCGCGAAGGCCTCGTCCTGAACCACAAGAAGCCGTTCCGCTCTACCGGGAGGAAAAGCTCGCCGTTCGCCGGCGCGGCGGCCGCAAGCGGGCGATCGGGACCAGGACCGATCCCGCCTTTGACCGGAAACGTTGATCTCCATCAATGCGCAGCCCGACCGCCTAGCCTACGAAGAAGCGAACTTGGCTCCGGCGGTCCCTATGGCATTCACAGGCCTCCTCCCGCGGGGCCGTTTCGCCTACGCCACTTCAGCGGCGGGTCGACGAGATCCGCAAGTCGGAGAGACGGAAGGGCTGCGACTGACAAACGCCTGAAGCCGGCACTGTTCCTGGGGACGCTCGACATGACGAACGATTTCCGCATCCTGCTGGCTGGGCTCGCAGCGTTGGCCAGTGTGTTGCCGACACCTCTCGCACACGCGAACGATTCGAGCGCCAGCCTCGCCGCCGGCGGCCTGCAATTCGTCGAGAACCGCGCCATAACCATGGAGGCCGAAGACCTTCACATCGGACTGCGGGAGATCCGCGTCCGCTATCGCTTCCGCAACATCGGAAGCGACGACGTCGAGACGCTCGTCGCCTTTCCGCTCCCCACCTTGTCGGTGGGCGAGGAAGGCAACTACGTCATCGCCGGCGCCGATCCGATCAATGTCCTCGGGTTCGAGGTCAGTGCCGACGGGGAGCAGGTAGTCCCCTCGGTGGAGGTCAAGGCGACGCTGAACGGCGTCGACGTCACAGCCGTGCTGAAGAGCCATGACATTCCGCTGACGATGAATGCCGGCAAGGTCGACGCCTACATCAAGGAGATCGAGCGGCTCGACCGATTGCCGCAAGAAGCCCGGCGCGAACTCGAACGCTACGGGCTCGCCGATTGGGCGACGAATTACAAGACGGGCGGCGAACCGACCGCGAACCCCCATTGGGACACGCACATCACCTTCTACTGGTTCCAGAAATTCCCGGCAGGACGCCCCGTCGAGATCACCCACCGCTATCGGCCGGTGCCGCGATACTTCTTCTTCGCCGAGGAAGACCTGGCGCCGGATGCCGGGCTTCGCCGCGCCTATTGCATCGACAAGGAGTTCGATCGCAAAGCGCGGACCATGCTTGCGAGGCCGGAGGCGGAGTACGGCGCACTTGCCGGCCGCGAGCTGAAATATGTCCTGACGACGGCGGGCAATTGGCTCGGCCCGATCGCGGAGTTCCGGCTCACCGTCGAAACGGCTTCATTGGACACGCTGGTGTCGTTTTGCGCGCCCAGCGCCAGGCGCACAAGCCCGACAACCCTGGAGTTTTCGTCGGCTGACTACTCTCCGGAAGACGATCTCAAGATCCTGTTTGTCCAACCTCTCCCGGAGTGAGCGGATGCGTCTGGCATCTATCGCGCGCTTCTTTGTCGTCGCCTTGCCGATCCTCCTGTGGCACTCGGCCGGGCATGCGGAATATGTCGCCGGGCTGGACCCCCATGGCGACAATTTCCTGGCATTGCGCGCCGGTCCGGACACGACCTTCCGCATCATCCGCCGCCTGGGCCCGGATACGATACTGGTCGTTCTCGCGCGGCGCGGCCAATGGCTGCGCGTACGTATGGAGGACGGGACCGAAGGGTGGGCGTTTGGCCGATACGTCGCCCCGGGCTTGCCGCCTGGCTACGACGAAGCTCCCGAGTACGAAGCGGGCTGGGAGGAAGACGGCCCGGCGTTGAACGGTAATGAGCCAGAGGCTGAGGAAGCGACGCCTCCACCGGAAGAACCCGCCGACAGTCCCGCGCAGGAGGTCACGGCCGAAGACTGGCGCACCTACTCCAATGCGCGTTTCGGCACCACGATCGAATACCCCGCCGCCTTCTTCCGAATGGAGCCTCCGCCCGAGAACGACGACGGCCGCAGCTTCACCACCCGCGACGGCAGGACCCGCTTCACCGTATCCGGCAGCCACAACGTTTTCGAGAAGACGATCCCCGAGCTGATGGCTGACGATATCGCCGCCGCCGAGGGGGATTTGATAACCTATCGCCGCAGCGGCGACGATTGGTATGTGCTCTCCGGTTATCGCGACGGCGACATCTTCTATCGCAAGATCCTGCTCTCGGAGGACGGCGCGACCGTGCATACGTTCGAGATCGCCTATGTGAAAGCCTTGAAGGGGGAATTCGAAGAGATCACCGTCCGCATGGCGAAGTCGCTGAGCGCGGGCGGCAAATCATCCCCGGCGGCCGAGGCAACGGAAGACAAGGCTGAGGCGCAGCCGGAGGCGGAACCCGACACCGCCGAAATCCCGGACGAGACGCCGGCCGATGCGGGCGCGGGGGTCGGAGCGCCAACCCAGGACAGCTGGCGCTCGCCGCTCGAGGAGGTGTTATTCGTCGGCGAGCAGACCGGCCTCTTCCTGCCGCATCAGGCGTACGGCGGCGTTTTCGACAAGCATGCGCGCTACGAGGACGGCGAGTTGGTCGTCGACGTGCCGGAAGGCAACGGCTGGGGCAAGGCCGGCCTCCTCACGAACGATCCGCTCATCTGGCTGGACGACTTCCGTGATGACGCCGAGGTCCGGGTCACGTTTACGCTCGATCCCGGCAAGACCACCGGCTTCGCCGTGGCGCTGACGCAGCCCGGCTGGGGCGGCGTGAGGGGCAACGACCCTAGCTTCCCCGGCGTGCGATTCTACTGGATACGCGCGAAGGATGGCATGTCGGCACGCACCGATTTTCATGTCGACCCCCATCGCGACGGAGATTTCCTCTCGGCGACTGTTGCGCCTGATTCTCCCGGAACCGTCACTTTCATCCTAAGGCCAGGCCGCGCCAGCGTGGAGATGGACGGCGTCAAGATCGCGGAACGCGAAGCGCTCGATATGAGCAACGGATCCGGATTCCGTATCTACGCTTTCTCGCATCCGGCAGACGTGAACCTTCCGGCGAAGATGGCGCTGAAGGATATCCGCGTGACCCGAACCTACGCCACGGTGCCACCTAAGACGGGACCGGCCGTTGGCGTCGAGCCACTCCCGACCGAGACGGTCTTCGTAGGCAAGCCGGACACCTTGTTCGAACCTGCCGCTATCGCAGGCGGCAATTTCGATCGGTTCGCGCGCTGGGACGACGGCGCGCTCGTTATCGACGTTCCCGAGGGCCACAGCTGGGGCAAGACGGGGTTGATCTCGGCAAAGCCCCTCGTCGTTCTGGACGAGCGCATCTTTTCGACGCCGACGCGCCTGACGCTCACCGTCGATCCGCGTCGCACGACGCGCTTTGCGCTGGCACTCGCCTGGGACAAGCTCGCGGAGATGTGGCTGGGACATCAGGCCTGGTTTTCCGTTGGGCGGCTCAAAGGCGAGCCGGCCTACGAGCTCTTTCTCCACCACAACGCCTACAGCCAGTGGAGCCGCAAGGTGCCCGCTGCGTGGATGGATGCCTATTGGGACGGCACGCTCGAATTCGATATCGGCCTCAACCACGCCTGCATGCGCGTGCCGCAGGGGCCGGCGGTCTGCGGCCAGATTTCGGCCAGCCCAGGCAACGCGCTCTTCGCCAGCATTCAGGCGCATGCAGAGCTGGAGAATTTCTCAACCTCGCTCGCGCTGAACGCGATCACGCGTGGTCTCGTTACGCCGGTGGGCATGACCGCTCTCGCGCGCTGGAACCTGCTCCCCAAGGATGCCTTCGACGCCGACGCCTACCTCGAGGACCTCGCTGTCGCAGCTCCCTGGCCTGAGCCTTGATCGAGGAGAATTTTCCGATGTTGGGCAAGTATTCCGCATGGCTCCGCGCCGCCGCCCTCGCTCTCCCTCTCGCCCTTGGCGGAGTGCAAGGCGCCGGCGCTGCAACCCTTGATACAATGATCAAGGTACCACCGCCGACGACCCAGACATACGAGGAGGATCTTCTCACTGGCGCAAAGCGCTACCACGCCGCGCAGAAGGCTGCGGCGGAAAAGCTGGTCGAACAATGGGTGGCCGGAAGGCAGGCCGAGATCGATGCGCTCAAAAAGCGCGGGGCGACCGACCAGCAGGCTGCCGATGCGATCGACGAGCGGATCTTTCTCGCCAAGCTCGCCGCTTCCACCGGTGATTTCGGTGCCGACGTCAGCCCGAAGTTCGACTATCTGCAGAGGAAGCTGCCTATCCTCTCGGCATTGTCGAATCTCGGGCACGAGCGGTTTCAGGAATTCGCGAGGCGCAATGATATCAGCGTGCCGGGCGAGTTCTATTCGTGTCTGTGCCAGAGCTACTCGATCATGGGCGCGTCTATCAGCTACCACCCCGAGCCCACCGCAGACTGCCGGAACAGCGCCCCCTGCAAGGGCGGCAACTGGGGATGCGTCTCGTACGACCTGCCAAGCGATCCAGGCCTGTGGGCGCGTTGCTCGGCGTCGACGGCCCCGGGTCTTTCGAAGAGCTTCGTCGACGGCGCCGTCGACCGGGTCGGGATGCTTCAGGAGAAATACAGGAAGGACGTCTGCAAGAAGCTGGAGGGCATCCTCCTCACCGCGGTCTACCTCTTTGACGGCGGAAAGTTCAAGGACCGCAAGAACCATTCGATCTTCAGCGATGAGGAGGCCACCGCGGCATTTCTGGAGAACATGGTTCCGCGCGAAGGTGGAACGGAGGTCGCGGTCGATGCCCTGATCGACAGGCTGAAGAACTTCATAGGCGTCGGCGTGAACGACGAAACCGGGCTCGGCGTACTGCTCACCGACCAGGACATGCCGAGCAACACCGGCGACAATCCGTACATTTTCATCACCAAGACGATCAGCGCGCAGACCACATTTCCGCCGGCCGACGCAGCCGGCAACCCGATCGCAGGAGAGAAACGCTCGCTCAGCTACGAAATGGCGCTGGCGCAGCGGATCCTTGCTGCTCCCGCGTCGCTCGACCCGAAGGATGTCTTCCGCATGGCGCTCGAGGTGACGAACGGCGACTTGCCGCTCGGCATGCTCATCGCCCACAACCTCCTGAAGGAGGCCGCCTACGCGAAACGGCTGGGCCAGCCGATGGTGATCGGGCACATTCCGGAAGTTCTTGGTGCGCCGGCGACAAGCAATACGCCCGAAGGAAAGGAACTGAAGGAACAGTATGCCCGCTACTTCGGCGACAACGGCGTGTGGGCCGGTCGGGACTTCATCATCCGCAATCCCGCCCTGATCAATGACAAGCTTCGCGATATCCGCCCCGTCTACGACAAGCAGGCCGAGGAGCGGCTAGGACCCTGGTATCACATGTTCGGACTTCTCTTCGTCGGCAGCCACCCGGAGCTTGGCGAGGACCTCGCCGCGCTTGGCGCCAGCGTCGAGAACGCGACGCGACTGCTCAACCTCGGGTCCGGAAGAGACCTCGGCAAGGAAGCGCTGAACAATTGCACCGCGAAGCTCGTGGCGGGCCTGATGCGCGGCATCCGCTTCCACGGCGGATTCTCTTGGACGCCGTGATGGCCAGGGTCTCGGCTGCAACTCACGGCGCATGGTCCGGCCATGCTGAGTGATCCCCGCATCGGCCTCGTCGGATCGTTCATCGTCGCCGGCCTCGGCGTCCTCTGGTTCATCGCACTCTGGCTCGCTGGCGACGAGATTTGGGAAAGGCTCGGCTATTTCCAGCATGCAATCACGTATTTCTCGATCCTGCTGACCGCCGCCGGACTGGCGGTATCGCTGCTTTTCCGCAACTATGTGCGCGTAAAGGCCGACCTCCTCGCCGGGCGCGACGTGCTAGCGCGCTGGAGTGTCGATCCGAAGGAGTTCGCGGCGTTCGGCCCGCGGGCCGATGCCCGCGACCACGCAGAAAAACGCAGCGCGCTGACCTTCATCCTCGTGCTTCTGGCGCTCGCCTTCGGCGCCTTCGCCATCTACGACATCGAAGCAGCGCCGATGATGCTATCGATCGGCGTCGTCGTCGCCTTCCTCATCATCCTCGCCTACCTGTGGAGCAATCGCATCCGCCGGAAGCATCTCATCTTCCGCACGGGCGAAGTCATCATAGGCCGGCGCGGCCTTCTCGTGAATGGCGTGCTGCATGTCTGGGGCGGTCTTCTCTCCTGGCTGTCGGCCGCAAGTCTGGAGGATGGGAAGCCCCCGATGCTCACCATCACCTATGCCTATCTCGCTCGCTACGGCGCCCAATACGTCAACGTGTTGGTACCGGTGCCGCGCGACTGCATCGCACTCGCGGTCGAGGCCGCGCGTGAACTTAACGGCGCTTCAGGCGGTCGGAAGGCCCGCGTTCGTCGCGTTGAAAGAAAATAGACCCTTAAAGCGCTTTGCGCCTCAAGCCAGCGGCCTACGAATCTGGGGGTCAGGAGTTCGAATCTCTTCGGGCGCGCCATTTATTTCTAATAGAACCAATGTGTTAGAATTCTAAAGCGCTGTGAATCGGCGCGTCTGTGGCGACCCGTGATCTCAGTCCGGCCGCAGCAGCCGTTCGGCGATCATTTCGCCGATCGGGATCGCGGATGTGGCTGCGGGCGATGGCGCATTGCAGACATGAAGCTGGCGTTCGCTTGCGACGAACAGGAAGTCGTGCGCCAGGGCGCCGTCGCGCATGACGGCCTGGGCACGGATGCCCGCCGGATGAAGCGACAGATCGGGAAGGGTGAGCGAGTGGCAGTATTTGCGGCATTCCTCGAGATAGCCGCTCCGCCACAGCGAGTTTCGCAGTTCGACAGTCGCCGAGCGCCAGTGCGTTGCAAGCGCCCGCCACAGTCCGGGATAGCTGGCCCAGTCTGCGGTGTCCCGCGCGTCGAATCCGAAACGGCGATATCTTTCGCGGGCAAAGCCCAGTACCGCGTTGGGTCCGACCGTGACGCTCCCGTCGATCATCCGCGTCAGATGGATGCCGAGGAAAGGCAGGTCGGGGTCGGGAACCGGATAGATCAAGGTGGACACGATGCGGTTCAGATGCGGCGGCAAGCGGAAATACTCGCCGCGGAAAGGCACGATCCGATGGTCGATGCGCATCCCCGCAAGACGCGCCAGACGGTCGGACTGGAGCCCCGCGCAGGCGAGCAGCCGGCCCGCCTTCCAGCTTCGGTCGCGCGTCGCGATCTCGACCTCGTCGCCCCGCTCCCGGATCGAGACGACCTCGGTCCCGCGCACGATCTCACCGCCCGCCGACACGATTGCCGATGCCATGGCCTCGCAGACCCGCCTGTAGTCGACGATGCCGGTTGATGGGGTGAAGACGGCGCCACGGCCGGCGATGTTCGGTTCGCGGCGGCGCAGTTCGGCCGCATCGATCCGCTCGGCGACGATGCCGTTCTGGGTCGCGCGTTCGAAGAGCGCGTCGAGGCGTTGCAGTTCGAGGTCGTTCGTGGCGACGATGTGCTTGCCGCAGATCTCGACCGGGATGGCGTGCTCGCGCGCGAAAGCGAGCGTCGCTTCGGCGCCGCGGCGGCACAGGTCCGCCTTGAGGCTCCCGGGCTGATAATAGATGCCCGAATGGATGACGCCGCTGTTGTGGCCGGTCTGGTGACTGGCGAGAACGTCTTCCTTCTCGATCAGCAGGAGACTGGCTCCCGGCCTGCGCTCCAGGAGCTTCATGGCGCTGGCGAGGCCGACGATGCCGCCTCCCACGACGGTGAAATCGTAGATCATTCCCATCTCCGGAACGACGCCATCAGGAGACGTTCCTTTCCATACGATGTCCGGCCGCGCAAGCTGAGCGCTCAGCTTGCCCTGCGGAGCACCGCGTCTGCGGAGCCGGCACTGCTTGACGCGGCCGGGCGATCGTTCTCGACTGCGGCCATGGATTCGATGTCACAGCGCGACCAGTTGCGGACAGCCTTCGAGATAGGTAAGCATTCGCTTACGTTAGTATTCCGGCAGGTCGTTGAGGAGGACGGCTACGCCGTCGAACGCCTCCAGTTCGTTACGGCCGAGGGCGAGGCGGTACGTGGCGTGCTGACCCGGCCGATCGCGCCGGGGCGGCGGCCGGCGCTGCTCTACATCCATGCGCATGGCGCGCGCTACGAGATCGGCGTCGACGAACTGCTCGACGGCCGCCCGGCACTGCTGGGACCGCTCGGACCCGAATTCGCCCGTCTCGGCTTCGTCACGCTGATGATCGAGATGCCCGCCTTCGGCACCCGGGCCGAGCCAAACGAAAGCGCCCGTACGAAAGCCTGTCTCTGGCGCGGTCGATCGCTGGCGGGGCAGATGGTGGCGGAGCAGCAGGCGGCCTTCCAATGGCTCGCCGCGCGCGACGACGTGGTTTCCGAACGGGTCGGCGTGTTCGGGCTGTCGATGGGAGCGACCCTCGGCTATTGGCTCGCCGCCGTCGAGCCCCGCGTCGCCTGCGTCGCGCATCTGTGCTGCTACGCAGATTTCGAGGCGCTGATCGAAAGCAGCGCGCATGATCTGCACGGCATCTACCTGACGATCCCGGGCCTGCTCGGCATCGCCTCGAACGGCGTCATCGCCGGCATGGTCGCGCCGAGGCCGCAACTGATCGCGGTGGGCGACCGCGATCCGCTGACGCCGCCGGCGGCCGTGGACCGCGCGCTTGCCGAGACGCAGGATGCCTATGCCCGGGCGGGCGCACCGTCGGCCCTAACACTCATCCGCGAGTCCGAGACCGGCCACGTCGAGACGCAGGCGATACGCGCGGCGGTGTTCGGATTCCTCGAACGCTACCTCGCCGGTGAGGCCTGAGAGTCGGGAACACGCATACCCGATGCGTCGAACAGATGAGTCCGCCCGGCGTCGAAGCCGAGCCGGACGGTTCCGCCGGCGGGGGAGGCGTCCTGGCCCTGCAGGACCGCGACGAGCTTCTTGCCGTCGGCAAGCGAGGCATGGACCACCGTTTCCGGCCCCAGCGCCTCGATCAGCGTGACCTTCGCTTCCACGCCGCCTCGGTCGACCGTTGCGATGTCGTGGGGACGCACGCCGAGCGTCACCTTGTCTCCGGGTCGGAGCGCCGAACCATCGCCTGCGTGGGTCGCGATGAAGCCTGGTCCCTCGACGGTGACCGAGAGTGGGCCGGCCTCCGTCACCGTCACATCCATCAGGTTCATCCGCGGCGCGCCGATGAAGCCGGCGACGAACAGGTTCGCCGGGGAATTGTAGAGGTCGAGCGGGCGCCCGATCTGCTCGATGCGGCCGGCGCGCATCACCACGATCCGATCCGCCAACGTCATCGCCTCGATCTGGTCATGCGTCACATAGATCATCGTGGTGCCGAGGCGCTCGTGCAGCGCCGCGAGTTCGGCACGCGTCGAGATGCGCAATTCGGCATCGAGGTTCGACAGCGGCTCATCCAGCAGGAAGGCGGTCGGATTGCGCACGACGGCGCGGCCGATGGCGACTCGCTGCTTCTGCCCGCCCGAGAGCTGGCCCGGCCGCCTATCGAGATAGGCCTCGATCTCCAGCATGCGTGCCGCTTCTGCGATGCGCTTGTCGATCTCGTCCTTCGCCATGCGCTGGTTTTCCAGGCCGAACGCAAGATTCTGGCGCACTGTCATGTGGGGATAGAGCGCGTAGGACTGGAACACCATGGCGAGCCCGCGCTGCGCCGCCGAGACCTTGGTGACGTCCTTGCCGTCGATCTCGATCATGCCGCCCGTCGGCTGGTCGAGGCCGGCGATCAGCCGCAAAAGTGTGGACTTGCCGCAGCCCGAAGGGCCGACGAGCACGACGAACTCGCCGTCCTCGATGGTCAGGCTGATCCCGTGCAGGATCTTCAGCTTGCCGTAGGAGCGGTCGATGTCGGTGAGCCTGATCTGTCCCATGTCCGCCTACTTGAGTCCGCTGCCGGCGATGCCGGAGGTGATGAAACGCTGCAGGAAGACGAAGACCAGCACGACCGGGATCATGGTCACGACGGTCATCGCGAGGATGTAGTGCCACTGCACGTTGAGCTCGCCGGCATAGGTGTTGAGGCCGACCTGCAGCGTGTAGAGTTCCTTTCGGGAGAGCACGACGAGCGGCCACAGGAAGTCGTTCCAACGCCAGACGACCGAGAAGATCGCCAGCACCGCGAGCGCCGGCGCCGCGAGCGGCAGGACGATCCGCCAGTAGATCTGCCACTCCGACGCATTGTCCATGCGCGCCGCATCGAGCAGTTCGTCGGGGATGGTCAGCATGTACTGGCGCAGCAGGAAGACGCCGGTGGGCGTGGCTACCGTCGGCAGGATGATGCCCCACAGCGAATCGTAGAGGCCGACCGCGCTCACGACGGAGTAGAGCGGCACAAGCACGACCGACAGCGGTACCATCAGCGTGCCGACGATGAGCAGCATGACGGCGTCGCGGCCGGGGAAGCGGTATTTCGACAGCGCGAACGCCGCCATCGAGTTGGTCAAAAGCGTGATGATCGTCGCCATGAAGGTGACGAAGACCGAGTTGCGCAGGTAGAGCAGGAAATCGTTCTGCTCCAGCGGAACGACGTAGTTCTCGGTCGCCAAACCGACTTCGCGCACCGGCGTCCGGTCGGCGATGTTGATCTTGACGATCTCGCCAGGCGCGTTCGGATCGACCATCTGCGAAACGATGCCGACGCGCCGCACCTCGGCGAGGATGCGCGACATGCCGTCCGGCATCTTCACCGTGTAGAGCGTCAGCGGCTTGTCGTAGCCTTCGACCGTGGCCTGCTGGCCGACATAGGGCAGGATGGTTGGCGGGAACTCGGCGAGCTGCGCCGGCGTCTTGAACGAGGAGGCGATCAGCCAGATCGCCGGGCCAAACATGACGATCAGGCCTCCGACGAGCCACACCCAGGTGATCACGTCGGTCCAGTGCCAGCCCCTGCCGCCGCGACGACGGGTGAGGAACGAGACGACGGCGCTCATTCGCGCGCTCCCTTTTTCTCGCCGCGCCGGCCGAGCTGAAGCTGGAGCAGCGTCAGCACTACCAGCACGGCGCCCATCAGGATCGAGGCCGCGGCGGCGAGGCCGGGATTGCGCAGCAGCGAGGCGAAGCCGACCTCGTAGATGTACTGCGTAATATAGAGGGTTGAGGTTCCCGGGCCGCCGCCCGTCAGGACATAGACCTCGTCGAAGATCTGCACGGCGCGGATGAGGGTGAGGATGACGACGACCAGGAGGCTCGGCATCAAAAGCGGCAAGGTGATGCGCCAAAAGACGCGTGCGGGACGCGTGCCGTCCATCTCCGCCGCTTCGTAGAGGTCGCGCGGAATGGCCTGGAGGCCGGCGAGCAGGATCAGCGTGTAGAAGCCCATATGCGCCCAGACCGAGACGGTGACGGCGGCGGTGAAGGCCGAGCCGCGCTCGATCAGCCAGTCGTGCGGTTCCAGCCCGACGGAGTAGAGCATGTAATTGAGCAGGCCCTGCCGTTGCAGGATCCAGCGCCAGATCAGGCCGACGACCACGGGCGACAGCAGGACGGGGAAGAAGAAGACGGCGCGCCAGAAGCTGCGTGCGGCGATCTCGCGGTTGAGGATCAGCGCCGTGATGATCGACACCAGCGTCATCAGCGCGACCTGAACGACGACAAACAGGCCGGTTTTCTGCACCGCCTTCCAGAACAGGTCCTCGCGGCAGGTGGAGGGGTCGAGATAGCTGGCGCAGTCGAACAGCCGCTCGTATTGCGCGGCGCCGACATAGGCGCGGTCGGCGAGGAAGAAGGCGGTGCCCGACGTTGCCGAGTAGAAGAAGTTGATGACGAACGGCGTAAGCACGAACACCGCGAAGATCGCCATGTTCGGGGCGAGGAAGAACGCGGCCATGCCGTTGGTGCCGGTCGCCCTCTGCCACGCCTTGAGCGGCAGATTGAGGGCCGACGCCAGCCAGATGACCGGCGCCGCGACTGCGGCGCCGAGTGCTTTTCCGATCGGGGCGACCATTGTCACTTCGCCTGGGCGACCTTGTCGGCGATGTCCTGGTCGATCTTGGCCCATGCGTCGTCGAGGGTCATCTCGCCGGCCATGACCTGGCTGATGCGGGTGACGAGCGCGCCGTAGTAGGCGGTGCCCCACTTCCATGCCGGCAGCGCATCGGCGGCCGGCAGGGTCGCGTTGGACGACTTGACGAAGGCGTCGAGCGCCGGACCGACATTCTTGTCCTTCGTCGCCCAGTTGAGGCCGCCCTTTTCGACGACAGCCTTGTGGGCCGGCAGGAAGAGGGTGCGCTCGGAGAACTCCTTCACCACCGCTTCGCTTGCGAGGTAGTCCATGACCTTCGCCACGTCGGCGGGGTTCTTGGTGTATTTGACCGCGACGAGCGCGGCACCGCCCTTGAGGCCCGAGCATCCAGCGGTGCCGCAGGGCGATCCGGTGGCGACCCAGTCGAAGCTGTCGCCGATCTTGGTGGACAGGTTGGCGACCTGCCAGCTGCCCGAATAGTAGAACGGGATCTGCGCGTTGATGAAGTCGTCGGCGGCGGCGCGATAGGTCGATCCGGCGGCGGAGACCCAGGTCTCCTTCAGCATCAGGCCCTGGTTGGTCCAGTCGACCAGTCTCGTGGCGAAGGCCTTGGTGCCGTCGTCGACCTTGGCGGGAGTGCCGTCGGCGCCGATATAGTTGGCGCCGTAGGAGACGTTCGGACCCGAGATGCGGTGGCCGGACCGGTCGATGGCGAAGGCGGCCGCGGTCTTCTGGCTCTTCATCACCTCGGCGGAGGCCTTGATCCAGTCGTCCCAGGTGGCCTTGTCGCCAGGCATGGCGACGCCTGCCTGCTCGAACAGCGTCCTGTTGGCGAAGCCACCCGTCAGGGTGAGCTGCGTCATGAAGCCCGAGATGGCGTTGGAGCCGTCGGGGCGCATCCAGTCGGCCTGTGCGCCGAAATTGTCGTCCCAGTATTTGGCGTCGGCGACGAGCGGGCGCAGGTCGAGCCAGTGCTGCGCCAGTTCCTTGAGGTTGGTGACGCGGGCGATATCCGGCCCCTGTCCGGATTCGAGCTGGATCGGCAGCTGTTCCTGGATGACCTTGTAGGCGACGTTGTCGAGCGTCACCTTGATATCCGGGTTGTCCTTCATGAAGCGGTTGAGCAGGTCCTGGATGACCTCGCCTTCCACGCCATCGGAATACCACATGACCCTGACCTCGCCAGCGAGCGCGCTGGTGGCCAGCAGACTGGCAGCGAATGCCGCCAGGACGGTTCCTGTCTTCTTCATCTCATTCTCCTCCGTTGATGCGGGTTCCTCTCCCGCTGACTAGTTATCGTTGTCGGCCCAGTTGCCTCCGGCCAAGCTGTTTCGGTCTCCTATCCGCCGAGGCGGGTCGCGTGTCCGCGCACCGTCCATTGTGAGGGATCGACGACGCGGCCTTCGGCATGTGCGCCGCCATCCTTCAGGAAGCGCACGGTGCCGTAGTCGGGATCTTGCACCACCAGTTCGCCGTCGGCTCCCTCGATGATTTCGAGCCCGCCGAAGGTCGCGGCGAACCCGTCGAGCGATCCCGCCGCGGCGCGATGCCCGAGCCTGACGATCCACGTCGCCTTTCGTCCCGCAACGCGCAGTTCGTTGCCGGCGGTCGGACCGCTGGAAACCTGCGAAAGCGGCGCCGACGTTTTCAAAAGGGCGAAGGCGTTGCCGGCTTCCGCCAGCGCCGTGCTATCGGCCAGCCGCGTCGCGTCGAAGGCGCCTTGCGGGAACCAGGCATGCGTGAAATCGGGCTGCTCGTCGGAACAGTCGAAGCGGACGACCGCGAGATCACGATACTGGTGCACTCGCGGCAGGGTGCCGCTGCCGCCCCAGTAGGACGGGCGCCCATAGCCCGACTGCAGGATTTCGCCCGGATGGTTGATCCAGATCTGCGCGTCCGGGTTAGAACCGAGACGGATGTGGATCACCGTCTCCTGGTAGCCCCACTGGTTCCAGCGGTAGCCGGCGGCGCTGCCCATCGCGTGGTCGCGCGTCTTGTGATGGTAGAGCCGTGCAAACCTGTCCTGGCCTTGGGCGAAGCACCATTCCCAAGCGCTGTCGTCGGCGATCGACGCGATCGTTGCGAGGTCATCGGGCACGACTAGCCCGTGGTCGCGCAGGCAGAGCGCAAGCTGCGGCAGGGCATGGAAGCGCATGCCGTAATTACCCTTGCCCCAGACCATCCTGCTGATGCCCGACAGTTCCAGCGAACGCGAAGCCCTGAGCGTATGCTCGTAGGATCGGCCTTGCGCGCCGGTCAGGATGCCGTGATGGGCGGACCGGGCCACGACCTCCAGAAGCCGGAGGATGCCCTTGCCGGCGCGGCTGGAGATGTCGGCGTCGGGGGCGAGCGCATAGAGTGCGCAGAGGCCCTTGAGGTCGATCGGGAAATAGGGAGCCGAGTTGAATTCGGCCATTTCCCACGCCTCGAAATGGTCGAGCCAGGCGCGAACGCGGGCCGCACCCACCGCCGACTGCTCCCGTCCCGCGCGCCCCGATCGGACGAAGCGGGCGTCGGGCAGGATGTGGCCGGCGAGGTAGGCTGCGGTGTGGAACAGCAGCGCATGGTTCTCGGAGAAATACCACTGCACGTCGTTGCCGGGCTCGTCCATCCAGTAGCGGTAGCCGAGGATGGCGCGGTCGATCCGTTCGCTCAGGGCGGGATCGAGAGCGCCGGCATACGCTTGCCGCGACCACAAGAGCGGCACGAGAATGAAGTCTGCGCAGTCGTGGCAATCCTCGATCATCGGCAGCGCCCCGGCGATCATCGCCTCGGTCTCGGCACCCGTGCGGCCGATGGCGAGCCGCGCCAGCGCCCTCACCGTGTCGGCCTCGGCGTGGTCGGCCACCTCGGTCAGCGCCTCGTCGATGCGCGCCTTCAGCGTCGCCGGCGCCTCGCCCTGGCGGCGCGCATGGCAGATCTCGACGCCGTAGGTCCGCGCGGCGGCGAAATCGCCGACCGACAGCGAAACCTTGAAGTGGCGGAAATCGGCCGGCAGCGCCTCGGAGTCGGCCACCGCGATGCGCCTGGCGCCGGCCTTCAGCGCGCTCTCGAAGCGCACCGGGGCCTCGATCGACATGAAGTCGCCCTCGATTTGGACCGCGACGCCGACATCGACCGGCAGCGGCCGCTCGAGCAGCAGCGCCACCTCGCCGTCGGAATAGGCGGGACGCTCGAAATGCATGCCGTCCAGCGCCGTCTCGATCGCATCGGCGAGCGCCGCGTCGACCGGCACCGGCAGGGCGTGCGCTACGGCCGGGCCGGAGAGATAGTCGAGCTGGAAGTAGTAGCGGGCGTCGCGCTCGGCGAGGTCGTCGAACCAGATGCGGATCTCGTTGCCGCCGGCGCGCAGCGCGACCTCGAACTCCTGGGCGGATTCGAGGTTGCGGCCGTAGGGCGCCATCCAGCCGGCTTCCTCGCCGTTGACGAAGAGAATCGCCCCGCCGCAGGTGCGCAGGCGCAGGCGTGCCGTTCCCGCGGCCTGCGCGTCGATCGTGGTCTCGGCCCAGGTGCCGATGACGGTCGGGCGGAACCAGAAGCCGGACAGGTCGACGCGCGGCGAGGCGAAAGGCAGCCAGACGCGATGCGCGGCGGCGTCGACCGTCGGCGTCGGGCGTTTGCCGCGACGCTCGGTCGCGAACTGCGTGCGGCAGGGATATTCGTGCGGGATGAAGTTCTTGTGCTTGGTCAGGAAGAAGAAGGGGTCCATTTCCCCGTTCATCGGCTGGTCGGCGACGTCGTAGCGCGCCTCCTGCGTGGCACCGAGACGCCAGTAGACGACCGGCTGGCCGGCGCCGAGCGGTCGGCGGAGCGCGGAATTCGGAGAGAGGCTGCGGGCGGCCATGTTCATCGAAGGTCCTTGATGGCCACCGGATCGACGTCGGTATAGGCCTGGTTCTCGCCGGTCATGCCCCACACGAAGGCATAGGGCCCGGTGCCCGATCCCATGTGGATCGACCAGGCCGGCGAGATGAGCGCGTTGCCGTTGGCGACGATCAGGTGGCGGGTATTGTCGGGCCGGCCCATCAGGTGGATGACGCGGTCTTCCCCGGCGAGGTCGAAGTAGCAATAGGCCTCCATGCGCCGCTCGTGGAGATGCGGCGGCATGGTGTTCCAGACGCTGCCGGGCGCGAGGTCTGTGATGCCCATCAACAGCAGGCAGGACGGCGCGACCTCCGGATGGATGTACATCACCAGCCTGCGCCTGTTGGCGCGGGCGGCGTCGCCGAGGTCGAGTGCCTTACCCTCGGCCCTCGTGATCAGGCGGTGGGGGATGTCGGCGCCCGCCGGCACCGAGTTCATGTAGAACCGGGCAGGCTTCGCCGCGTCATCGCTCTCCAGCGTCACCGAGCGGGCGCCGCGGCCGACATAGACGATGTCGCGGTTCGCAACCGCATGGCGCGTGCCGTCGATTGTCACGCTGCCGGCGCCGCCGAGATTGGCAATGCCCATCTCGCGCGCAGTGAAGAACAGGTCGGTGCCGACGTCCTTGCCGTCGCCGAACACGAGCGGCTCGGCGAGCGGCACCGCGCCGCTCAGGATCATGCGGTCGACATGGGTGTAGACGAAGACCAGTTCGCCGGGAGCGAACAGATCTTCGACCAGGAACTCGGCCCGCAGCCGGTCGGTGTCCATGGCGGCGATGTCGGCCGGCGAGGCGCCGTAGAGCACACGCATCATGCGGCCTCCGTCATTTCATTCGGATTCTCCAGCCCCTCGGCGAGGCATAGGATCGCCAGCGCCTGGCCGTAGCCGGTTGGCTGGAGCGGGATGTCGCGGTAGAATTGCAGGTCGTGGCCCATCCGCGTGCCGTAGGACACGTTGGCCACCACGCCGTCGTCGCCGACATTGGCAAGCACCGCCGCCAGCGCCTTCAGGCCGGCCTTGCGCCATTCGGCCGGTCCAAGGCCGATGCGGGCGGCCTTCATCAGCCCGTAGCCGAACCCGGCAGTGGCCGAGATCTCCTCGTAGGACGCCGGATCGTCGAGCAGGGTGCGCCACGCGCCCGACGGCGCCTGCAGCTTCAACAGCGCTGCGATCTGCGTTTCGAGAACGCCGAGCAGGTGCGCCCGCACCGAAGGCGAGATCTCGGCCATGTCGACCAGGTCGAGGATGCCCACCGTGATCCATGAATTGCCGCGGCCCCAAAGCGCACGCGCAAAATTGTGCCGGCCGCGGAAAGTCCAGCCGTGGAACCACAGGCCCGAACGAGTATCGGCGAGATAACGCGCATGGACGAGGAACTGGCGCTCCGCCTCGTCGACGAACCGGCGCTCGCCGCTCGCCTGGCCGAAGGAGGCGAGGAACAGCGCGACCATGAACAGCGTGTCGTCCCACAGTTCGTCGTCGTTGATCCGGTCGGAGACGTTGTGCTGGAAGCCACCCTCCGGCGCGCGCGGCATGGTCTCGACGACGCGGCGCGCCCAGTCGCGCAGCACGGGCTCGAAGCGGGGCTGGCGCTGGCGCCGCCACAGTTCGGAAAGCGCCAGCATCGGCGCGGTCGTGTTGACGTTCATCGGCGGCAGGCCGGCGGCGATGCGGCGGTCGTACCAGTCTTCGATGGTGGAGAGCAGGCTCCGATCGCCCGTCCGGGCCCACAGCTTGACCAGGCCGTAGAGACCGACGCCCTGCGGCCATTCCCAGCTGTCGAAGCTGACATAGTCGCCGGGCGTGCCGTCGAGATTGGGCTCGTCGAAACGTCCGTCGGCGCGCAGGCCGGTCATGCCGGCGACCAGCCTGTCGAGGGCCGTGCGAACGTGCGCGGCTGATACAGCCATAACTCCTCCCGATGGCGTCCCTTGTCGGCCGCCTTGCCGAGAAACCTCCCATATCAAATTTTCTTGCGCAATCTGAAAATTTTTTGCAGCATGGTGACGAGCACGAGGGAGGTGATCATCGCGCAGGCCAAAAGGGGGCGGCCCAACCGTCGTATCCGACTTGAGGAAGTCGCCAAGCGCTGCGGCGTCTCGGTCAGCACGGCGTCGCGCGCTCTGGCAGGCGCCGTCGGCGTGCGCGATCAGCTTCGCGCGGAAATCATCGAGGCGGCGCGGGCGCTGCACTATGCGATCCCGGCCTCGATCGCCGATCGCAAGGTGATCCTGGCGGCCAGCAGCGTCGCGATGATCGACCATTCGCGCAACCAGTTCACCTTCCACGTGCTGGACGGGCTGAAGGAGCGCGCGCAGGCGCTCGGCGTCGAACTCGTCACCCGGCCCGTGGCGACCCCCGACGACGAGGTGGCTTTGCTGCGCGAGGCGAGCGAGGATGCGTCGGTCGCCGGCTGCCTGTTCCTGACGCTCGACGATGACGACGTCCTGACGCTGACCGAGGGTTTCGGCAAACCGATCGTGCTGGTCAATGGCGACGACCCGGCGATGCGCCATTCCAGCGTCACGCCCTGCAACCGCTCCGCCGCGCAGTTCGCCGCGCAGCACCTGCTGTCGCTCGGCCACCGGCGCATCCTGTTCCTGATGCGGCGCGGCCGGCGCACCATCGAGCGCCGCTTCGAAGGCTGGCGCGACGCACTGGCCGCGAAAGGTGTCGCCGGCATCGACGATCTGGTCGTCGAGGTGCCGGACTGGCTGCCGGAACTGGCGGAAGAGGCGATCGCTGCCCGCATCCGGGAGCGCGGGCTCGACTTCACCGCCGTCCTGACGGCCGGCGACAGTCTGGCCTATGGCGCGATCCGCGGCGTCGAGCGCGCCGGCTTCAGTGTGCCCGCCGCCGTGTCGGTGGTCGGCATGGACGACCTGCCGCTGTCCGCCTTCTGCAACCCGCCGCTGACGACGATGCACATCCCGATGCGCGAGATTGGCGCGGCGGCGCTGAGCCTTCTGCTCGACGATCTGTCGCTCGCCACCTTGCCGCCGCGCCGCATCGAGCTCGCCTGCAACCTGGTGCTGCGCCAGTCGACGGCTCCGGCAAGGCCCGTCGGTCATGAGGCAAAGGCCGCCAGCGTCCCGTAGCGCCCGGCAGCGAAGACGAGCGGTTCGCCGTCAGACGTCTCCATGGCGCGCACGTGGCCGATCAGGACAAGATGGTCGCCGCAGTCCATCCGGCTGACGATCTCGCATTCGAGCAACGCCAGCGCGCCCCTGATCAGCGGCACGCCGCCGAGGCCGGGCACCGTGTCCAGGCCGGCGAAGTCGCGGCCGTCGCGGAAGAAGCGGCGGCTGAGGTCGATCTGGCCGGCGCCGAGGATGTGGATGGCCTGGAAGCGCGCACCTGCGAAGGCGTCGAAGCGCCGCGAGGAACGGGCGATCGACCAGAGCACCAGCGGCGGGTCGAGCGAGACGGAGGAGAAGCTGTTGGCCGTGATGCCGACCGGTCCGTCCTCGGACGCAGCGGTGACGACGGTCAGTCCGGTTGCGAACCTGCCAAACGCACCGCGCAGGATTTTCGGATCAAAGCTGGGCAATACGGCATTGGAACAGGTGTCGGCATCGGGGGACATCGAGTTGCGCGACATGGCCAGGTCGGGCGTGAGGGCGACCCGTTGCATCAGCGTCGCTCGCCGATGCCGAGCGGCGTGGCCGGCGTGGTCGCCGGCACGCGGCCGTAGGCGTGCGGCAGCGAGCAGGTCTTCAGCTCGGGAAGGACCTTGGTGCCGAAGTGGCGGCACTCGTCGAGATGGGGGTAGCCGGAGAAGATAAAGGCGCGGATGCCCATCTTCCGGTAGGCTTCGATCTCGGAGAGCACCTGGTCGGCCGAGCCGACGAGGGCCGCCCCGCAGCCCGAGCGCGCCCGGCCGATGCCGGTCCACAGATGCGGCTCGACATAGCCTTCGTCGTCGGCGATCTCGCGGTTCTTCGCCTGGTGCGAGACGCCGAGCGAGCGGGCGTCGTGGGCGCGTTCGCGGATCGCCTTGCCCTGCTCGTCGTCGAGCCTAGAGACGAGTTCGCGCGCATGGTCGCGGGCCTCGGCCTCGGTGTCGCGCACGATCATGTGGACCCTCAAGCCGTAGTCGAGCGTGCGCCCATGCGCGGCGGCGCGTTCGTGGACCGCCTTCATGCGGCCGGCGAGTTCCTCCTTCGTCTCCGGCCACATCAGGTAGACGTCGCATTGCGCGCCGCACAGTTCGAGCGCATCGGGCGAATAGCCGCCGAAGTAGAGCAGCGGTCCGCCGTTCTGCTGGTAGGGCTTCGCTGGGTCGGTCGTGAGACCCTTGAAGTTGTAGATCTCGCCCTCGAAATCGATCCGGTCGCGCGTCCAGGCCTGGCGCAGGATTTCGACCACCTCGTGCGAGCGGCGGTAGCGATAGGCGCTGTCTTCGCTCTGGCCTGGAAAGTCGGAGGAGATCACGTTGAGCGTCAGCCGCCCTTCCAGCATGTGGTCGAGCGTCGCCACCGTGCGGGCGAGCATGATCGGATGCAACTCGCCGCAGCGGATCGCCGCCAGCAGATTGATCTTCGACGTGATCGGCGCGCAGCCGGCGACGAAGGAGAGCGTGTCCTGGCCGACCTGGTAGGAGGACGGGCACAGGATGTTGCGGAAACCGAGCTCCTCCGCCTCCTTCACGATGTCGGAGCAGTGCGCCCAGCTCGAGCGCAGCGCGCCGTCGGGCACGCCGAGATAGCGATAGTCGTCCGAGCAGAGCGCCGCGAACCAGGACACTTCCGCCGCATCGAGGTCAGGGGAGGTGATGGGAACGATCGTCATGGGTTCCTTCCTGCGGCCCGCGGCCATCTCGTTCTGGCTGCGCATTTTTGTCTTGCGTAGCATCCGCATTGATGTAGATCAATGCTGTATCAATTTTCTGAGGCGGCCGCGGATTGGTTCAGGTGAGGCGGGTGGAGCCCGGGCGCAGGTCGACGCAGATGCGTGGACCGCTGCCGGTGCACATGCAGATCAGCGAGATGCTGATCCGCGAGATCGCGGCCGGGCGGCTGGCCGATGGCGCGCGCCTGCCGCCCGAGCGCGACATGGCGGCCGAACTCGGCATCGCCGTCGGCACGCTCAGGCGGGCACTCGCCGATCTCACGAAGCGGGGACTTCTCGAACGCGTCCACGGCTCGGGCAACTATATCCGCTCGCGGGGCGACCTGCAGGGCGTCTACGCCTTCTTCCGGCTGGAGCGTATCGGCGGCGGCGGGCTGCCGACGGCCGACCTGATCTCGGTCGAGAGGATGGAGAAGCCTTCAGATCTGCCAGCGTTCGGCTCATCCGACCTCGCGCATCGGATCAGGCGCCTGCGTCGGCTGGACGGGATGCCGGCGGCGCTCGAAGAGGTATGGCTCGACGGTTCGCGGACGCAGGCACTCTCGGCCGAAGATCTCTCGGAGTCTCTCTATCTCCACTACCGCGTCGCGCTCGGCTTCTCGATCGCCCGCATCGAGGACAGAGTCTCCGTCGCGCCGGCGCCCGACTGGGCGCCCGATGCGTTCGGCGCGCCTGCGCCGGCGCTCTGCGGCTATATCGAGCGCATCGCCTGGGCGGGCGATGGAGACAGCGTCGAGTTCTCGCGCTCGTGGTTCGATCCCGGCGTCGCCCGCTACGTGTCACGGTTCAGATAGATCGGGGAAGACCAGCTTGGCCAAGGCATCGATAGGGTACGGCATCGTCGGCTGCGGCATGATGGGGCAGGAGCACATCCGCAATATAAGCCTGCTCGGCGACGCGCACGTGGCGGCGGTTTTCGAGCCGGACGCCGGCATGCTGGCGAAATCGCTGGCGCTGGCACCGGGCGCCCGGGCCGTGAGCTCGGTGGCGGACCTCCTCGCCGATCGGGACGTCGACTGCGTGCTGATCGCCAGCCCCAATCACCGCCATGTCGAGCAGCTCGAAGAGATCGCCCGCATCCGGCCGCTTCCGGTGTTGGTGGAAAAGCCGCTGTTCACCACGCCGGAGGACGAGGAGCGCGCGGCCGCCGCCGGAAGGCTCCTGCCTCTGCTGTGGGTCGCGATGGAATACCGCTACATGCCGCCGGTCGCGCGCTTCATCGCCGAGGCCGACCGGGCGACTGGCGGCATCCGCATGCTGACCATCCGGGAGCACCGCTATCCGTTTCTCGACAAGGTCGGCGCATGGAACCGGTTCGAGCGAACGAGCGGCGGCACCTTCGTCGAGAAGTGCTGCCATTTCTTCGACCTCATGCGCCTGATCCTCAACGCCGATCCGGTGCGCGTCATGGCGAGCGCTGGCTCCGCGGTGAACCATCGCGACGAGCGCTACGGCGGCGAAACGCCCGATATCTGGGATCACGGCTACGCGCTGGTCGATTTCAACAACGGCGCGCGGGCCATGCTCGAACTGTGCATGTTCGCCGAAGGCAGCCGCTACCAGGAGGAGATCTCGGCGGTTGGGGCGACCGGCAAGATCGAATGCGTGGTGCCCGGGCCGACCCGTTTCTGGCCGCAGCACCTTGGCGCACCTCCGGTGGCGCAGGTCATCGTCAGTCCGCGCCAGCCCGCCGGCCCGCGCGTCCTCGACATCCCGGTCGATCCGACTCTGCTCGCAGCAGGCGACCACAACGGTTCGACGTTCTACCAACATCGCCGGTTCGTCGACGCCGTGCGTGGATCGGGTCCCGTGGATGTATCGCTGGACGACGGCCGCTGGGCTGTCCTGATGGGGCTCGCCGCGCAGCGCTCGGCGCGCGAGGGTCGGGCCGTTGAGATCCCGCGGAAAGTCATTCGCTGAACGCGAAGGGCAGCGAAATCTCCCTCTGCAATCGCGGAACCCAAGTGCCCGTGAGGCGTTCCTCCTCGTTGATGTCGCGTCATGGGAGGACGTCATGCAACCGGTACTGCGGAGCTTCCTGGCCGAGATTTCGGCTGGCTGGCTGAAAAGAACTAAGCTCAAGCCATATCAGGTGGCGTTGGATGCGATCGAGCCGAAGCCGCGTGGCCCGGCGGACGAGGTGCGTCAACGGCGCGAACGCGACCGGTCTCAGGTCGCATGCTATAAACCGCGTCCGCCGCGCAACGACGATATCGCCTCGAATATGTAGGATGCATCCCGGGTGGAACGGACCGGAGCAGTCGCCGCTCCACTGCGGCCTACGCCTCGCCGAGCTTCAGTCCGACGCGATCGCGCCCTTCCGCGATGACCACTTCGACGGCGGCGGCCGCCTTCGCCTCGTCCTTGAGCTGGATGGCTAGCGCGATCCTGCGATGATTTTCCGCAGACATCGACTGGCGCGCGGCCTCGCCGAAGGGCGAGCTGAGGCGGAAGCTCGTGACGAGCGCTGCCTCCACGAGCGCGCCGACCGAATACATGAACGGGTTCTTCGAGGCCTCGGCGAGCGCCATGTGGAAGGCGAGGTCGGCGAGCGCGAAGCCTTCCTGGGACGTGGCTTTCTCCATCGCGTCGGCATGCGTGAGCATCTGCTCGATGTCCCTCGGCGTCGCGTGGCGGCAGGCGAGACGCGCCGCATAGGGCTCGAAGGCGAGGCGCATCTCGGCCAGATGCGCCATGAACCGGCTGTCGGCACCGAGCTCGAGGTGCCAGCGCAGGATGTCGGAATCGAAATAGTTCCAGGTGGACTTGTCCGTGACGCGGGTGCCGATGCGGGCCTTCGCGACGATCATGCCTTTCGCGGCCAGCGTCTTCATCGCCTCGCGCAGCACGGTGCGCGACACGCCGAAGCGGGCGGCGAGTTCGAGGTCGCCCGGCAGCGTCGATCCGCGCGGATACTCGCCTCCGACGATCGCCTTGCCGAGTGCATCGACGACCAGCGCGTGGCTGTTTCTCGCCCGCTCGCCGGAGATCGCCGTCTTCAACATCACGTCACGCCTCCCCGCCCGTGCGCAGCGACCGGCGGCGTTCGGCCAGGCCGAGCAGGCCCTTCTGCAGCACGATGAAGACGAGCAGGAGCGCGCCGATGACGATCTTCGTCCACCAGCTCGAAAGCGTTCCGTCGAAGATGATGTAGGTCTGGATCAGCCCCATGATCAGCACGCCAATGAGTGTCCCGGCGACGAAGCCGCTGCCGCCCGTCAAAAGCGTTCCGCCGATGACGACTGCGGCGATCGCGTCGAGCTCTACCCCCACCGCCGCGAGCGAGTAGCCGGCTGAGGTATAGAGCGAAAAGACGATGCCCGACAGTCCTGCGAGGAAGCCGGACAAAGCATAGATTGCCACGGTCGTGCGCGCCACCGGCACGCCCATCAGCCGCGCCGTCTGGACGCCGCCGCCGAGCGCGAAGACGTTAGCGCCGAAGCGGGTGCGGTGGGCGAGTACGATGCCCAAGGCGAAGACCACCAGCATTACGCCGCCGATCAGCGTGAGCCTGCCCTTGCCCGGGAGGAGCCAGTAGAGCGTTTGCAGCCATTCGTAGAAGGGGTGCGAGATCGGAACGGAATCGACCGACAGGATGTAGGCGAGCCCGCGCGCCAGGAACATGCCGGCCAGCGTGACGATGAAGGGCGGCATCCGCAGGATATGGATGATCATTCCCATCGCCGCGCCGAACAGCGTTGTGAGCGCGAGCAGGATGGCGAAGACGGCGAGCGGATGCAGGCTCGTGTCGCGCAGCATGACGGCGATGAAGACGCCTGAGAATGCGATCACCGAGCCGACCGACAGGTCGATGCCGCCCGAGATGATCACGAAGGTCATGCCGACCGCGGCGATGCCGAGGAAGGCGTTGTCGGTCAGGAGGTTGCCGGCGACGCGCGTCGACAGCATCGCCGGGAACTGGATGTAGCAGACCGCGTAGGCGACCAGGAAGATCAGCAGCGTCGCCAGAAGGGGAAGGAGCCGGGGGTTCATCGCCGATCCTTCGCGTGGCCGAGGAGGACGCCGACGCCGTGGAGCGCCGGCGACTGCAGGACGAGGATCGCCAGCACGATGCAGGCCTTGATGACGAGGTTGAACTCGGGTGGAAAACCGGCGACCAGGATGCCGGTGTTGATCGCCTGGATGATCATCGCGCCGATCAGCGAGGCGATCAGCGAGAAATGTCCGCCGAGCAGCGACGTGCCGCCGACGACGACGGCGAGGATGGCGTCGAGCTCGAGGAACAGTCCGGCATTGTTGGCGTCTGCGCCGCGGATGTCGGCGGTGACGATGATCCCGGCCATCGCGGCGCACAGGCCGGAGACCATGTAGACGGTGACGAGCAGCAGGCGGGCGTTGACGCCGGCCAGCATCGAGGCCCGGCGGTTGATGCCGACCGCCTCGATCAGCATGCCGAGTGCGGTCCGCCGCACGATCAGCGTCGCCAGGATGCCGGCGCAGACCCAGATCACCACCGGCGTCGGCAGCCAGAGCAGATTGCCCGAGCCGAGCGAGGCGAAGCCGTCATGGCTGAAGGTCCGGATCATGCCTTCGGTCACGAGCTGCGCGATCCCGCGTCCCGCCACCATCAGGATCAGTGTCGCCACGATCGGCTGGATGCCGAGGACCGCGACCAGCAGCCCGTTCCAGAGGCCGCACAGCAGCCCTGCTCCCAGCGACAGCGCCAGCGTCGCCGGCAGGCTGTAGCCTTCGACGATCAATGTCGCGGCGATTGCGCCGCAGATCGCCATGACCGCGCCGACGGACAGGTCGATGCCGCCGGTCGCGATGACCAGCGTCATGCCGATGGCGAGCAGCGCCACCGGTGCGCCGCGGTTGAGGATGTCGATAGGGCTGCCGTAGAGCCGGCCATTGGCAATGGAGATGTCGAAGAAGCCGGGAAAGACGATGCCGATCATCGCCACGACCACGGCCAGCGTGATCAGCTGCGGGGCGATCCTGCGCGCGAAGCGTACCAGCGTCCCGTTCATGCGCTCGTCTCCGGGGCCGGCGACGGCTTGGCGATCGCCGCCACGATGCTGTCGGTGGTGATCGCCTCGCCGACCAACTCGGCGACATGGACGCGGTCGCGCACGACGACGACGCGGTGGCTGTAGGTAACGAGTTCGTCGAGCTCGGAGGAGATGACGAGCAGCGACATGCCTGAAGCGCAGAGGTCCTCGATCATGCGGATGATCTCGGCATGCGCGCCGACATCGATGCCGCGCGTCGGCTCGTCGAGGATCAGGAATTCTGGGTTTGTGGCGAGCCAGCGGGCGAGCAGCGCCTTCTGCTGGTTGCCGCCGGACAGCTGCCCGATCGGCTTCTCGGCGTCGGGCGTGCGGATGTCGAGCCGGCGGATGTAGTCGTCGGCCATCTCGCGCTGGCGGCTGAGCCGCACAGGCCGCATCCAACCCTGGCGGGCCTGCAGCGCCAGCACGATGTTCTCGCGCACGCTCATGTCGCCGATGATGCCGCTGGTCTTGCGGTCCTCCGGCGAGAAGCCGAACCCGGCCGCTATTGCGTCGCGCGGGGAGGCGAGCTTCAGCGGCTTGCCGTCCTTGGTTACGGTGCCGCCGTCGCGCGGGGCGGCTGCGAACATCAGCTCGGCCGTCTCGGTACGCCCGGAGCCGAGCAGGCCCGCCATGCCGACCACCTCGCCGCGATGGATGGAGAGGTCGAAGGGAGCGATGACACCGGCCCGCCCGGTGCCGGCAAAGGTGATGCACGGCGCCTGCGCATAGTCGAACCCGCCCCTGCCGCGGTCGCGGGTCTCTTCGGACAATTCGCGCCCCAGCATCATGTTGATCAATTGCGTCCGGTCGAGCGTCGCCGCCTCGCGCACGCCGACGAGCTTGCCGTTGCGCAGCACGGTGATGCGGTCGGATATGTCGAAGACCTGGTCGAGGAAATGCGAGATGAAGACGATGCCGAGTCCTTGCGCGCGCAACGAGCGGACGACATCGAACAGCATGCGCACCTCGTCGCGGTCGAGGCTCGCTGTCGGCTCGTCGAGGATCAGCACCTTGCCGGAGAGCGACACGGCGCGGGCGATGGCGACGATCTGCTGGATGGCGACGGAATAGCTGTCGAGCGCGCGCGCCACATCGATCGCAAGCCCGTAGCGCGACAGCATCTCGCGCGCCGTCCGGTTGGTCTCGCGTCGCGACACCAGGCCGAAGCTGCGCGGCTGGCGGCCGAGCAGGAGGTTTTCCGCGACGGTCAGATTGGGCAGGAGGTTGACCTCCTGGTAGACGGTGCCGATGCCGAGCCTCTGCGCTTCCTGCGTGTCGCGCGGATCGATCGAGGCACCGTCAAGCAGTATGTCGCCGCCGTCGCGCCGGTAGGCGCCGGTGAGGCACTTGATCAGCGTCGACTTGCCGGCGCCATTCTCGCCGAGGAGCGCATGCACTTCGCCCGCCCGCAGCTCGAAATCGACGCCGTCGAGCGCCCGCGTGCCGGGGAATGTCTTGCTGAGGCCGACTGCGGCGAGCAGCGGCTGGCTCTGGCTTGAAACCACGGTCATCGTTCCGACTGAAAGGCTCCCCAGGCGGCCCTGGCGGGCGGCCGGCGGGATCGTGCCAGCGAGGTGGCCGGCGGGCAAGCCGCCGGCCGGGCCGGAGATCAGTAGCCGAGGCCCTTGCGGGCTTCGTATTCCTTCGCCGGGTCGTCCTTCTGGGTGTAGAGCTTGGACTCGGTCTGGATGAACTTCGGCGGCACGGTGCCGTTGTCCTTGAACGCCTTCAGCGCATCGAAAGCGGGGCCCGCCATGTTCGGCGTCAGCTCGACGGTGGCGTTCGCCTCGCCGGCGGCCATCGCCTGGAAGATGTCCGGCACGGCGTCGATCGACACGACCTTGATGTCGGTCCCCGGCTTCAGGCCGGCTTCCTTGATCGCCTGGATGGCGCCGACGGCCATGTCGTCATTGTGGGCGTAGAGGGCGCAGATGTTCTTGCCGCCGTTCTCCGCCTTGAGGAAGCTCTCCATGACTTCCTTACCCTTGGCGCGGGTGAAGTCGCCGGTCTGGCTGCGGATGATCTTGATGTTGGCTGCACCCGCGATGCCCTGCTCGAAGCCCTTCTTGCGGTCGATCGCCGGCGACGAGCCGGTCGTGCCCTGCAGCTCGACCACGTTGCATTCCTTGCCGGCGGCGTCGTCGACCAGCCACTTGCCGGCCACTTCGCCCTCGTGGACGAGATCGGACCCGACCGCGGTCAGGTAGAGGTCCTTGTCGGAATCGACCATGCGGTCGAGCAGGATGACCGGGATCTCCGCTTCCTTGGCTTCCTTCAGGACGGCGTCCCAGCCCGTGGCGACGACCGGTGCTACGAGGATGGCATCGACACCCTGTGCGATGAAGCTGCGCAGCGCCTTGATCTGGTTCTCCTGCTTCTGCTGAGCATCGGAGAACTTGAGATCGATACCGCGCTTCTCGGCTTGCTGCTTGGTGATCGTGGTTTCGGCAGCGCGCCAGCCGGACTCGGAGCCGATCTGCGAGAAGCCGATGGTCTGCGCCAGTGCGGCGGACGAAAGGATAGTCATCGACGCGAGCAGGCTCGCGCCAAGTAGGGTCTTGGCAAACATGGATTTCCTCCCAATACGAGGGCGCATCGGCCCGCGGAGAGAAAAATCATATAATAATACTTTTGTAAACCGCGGAATTCGATATATGGCTGCATCAGAAAAACGGCCGAGACCATTTCCAGGAGGATGCGTCGCATGCTGCTTTCGCAGGTCGGGAATCCGGACGGGTCGATCACCGTGGTCGCCCGCGAGGGCAAGGAAGCTCATGCCGTCAAAGGCGCGCGCAGCACCTACGATCTGGTGCGCGACTGCATCCGCTCCGGCGGCGCCGACCTGGCTTCGCACGTCGCCGCTCTCGGCCTCGGCGCCGCGGTCGACCTCGAAGCCGCGTTCGAAGAGGGCCGGTTGTTGCCACCGATCACCCATCCGGACCCGGCGCACCTTCACCTCACCGGCACCGGCCTGACCCATCTCGGCTCCGCCGCCACGCGCGACGCGATGCATCAGAAGGCCGGCGCGGCTGACGAGACGCTGACCGATTCGATGAAGATGTTCCGCATGGGGCTCGAAGGCGGCAAGCCGGCTGACGGCTCGCCGGGCGTGCAGCCCGAATGGTTCTACAAGGGCAATGGCACCACCCTCGTGCCGCCGGGCGGAGCGCTGACCTCGCCCTCCTTTGCCGAGGACGGCGGCGAGGAGCCCGAGATCGCCGGCATCTACGTCATCGGCGACGACGGCACGCCCTTCCGGGTCGGCTTTGCGCTGTCGAACGAGTTCTCCGACCATGTGATGGAGCGGAGGAACTATCTCTATCTCGCCCATTCGAAACTCCGCCCGGCCTCCTTCGGTCCCGAAATCCGCATCGGTGCGCCGCCGGCCGACATCCGCGGCACCTCGCGGATACGTCGCGACGGCAAGGTGATCTTCGAGAAGCCTTTCCTGTCGGGGGAGGAGAACATGTCGCATTCCTTTGCCAATCTCGAGCATCATCACTTCAAGTATGGGCTCTTCCGCGGACCCGGGGATATCCATGTCCACATGTTCGGCACCGCGACTCTGTCCTTCGCCGACGGGGTGCGGACGCGGGCCGGCGACGAGTTCGAGATCGAGGCGGCCGGCTTCGGCCTGCCGCTGCGCAACAGCTTGGCTGTCGAGGCCGCGCCGGCCGGCCGGCGGGTCGACGTGCGCGTGCTTTGAAAGGGTGAGGACATGACATTCAAGAAGGCCGAATGGCCGCGCAAGCTGAGGTCGCAGCACTGGTACGGCGGCAATTCGCGCGACACGATCTATCATCGCGGCTGGCTGAAGAACCAGGGCCACCCGCACGACCTGTTCGACGGACGGCCGATCATCGGCATCCTCAACACCTGGTCGGACCTGACGCCGTGCAACGGCCACCTGCGCGAGCTCGCTGAGAAGGTGAAGGCGGGCGTGTGGGAGGCCGGCGGCTTCCCGGTCGAGGTGCCGGTGTTCTCGGCCTCCGAAAACACCTTCCGGCCGACGGCGATGATGTTCCGCAACCTTGCCGCGATGGCCGTCGAGGAGGCGATGCGCGGCCAGCCGATCGACGGCGCGGTGTTGATGGTCGGCTGCGACAAGACCACGCCGTCGCTGCTGATGGGGGCGGCCTCGACCGACATCCCCTCGATCGTCGTCACCGGCGGGCCGATGCTGAACGGCTATTTCCGCGGCGAGCGCGTCGGCTCGGGCACGCATCTGTGGATCTTCTCCGAGGCGGTGAAGGCCGGCGAGATGACGCAGGAGGAGTTCCTCGAGGCCGAGGCCTCGATGAGCCGCTCGTCCGGCACCTGCAACACGATGGGCACGGCCTCCACCATGGCCTCGATGGCCGAGGCGCTGGGCATGGCGCTGTCGGGCAATGCGGCGATCCCCGCGGTCGATTCGCGTCGCCGGGTGATGGCGCAGATGACCGGCCGGCGCATCGTCGAGATGGTCAAGGACGATCTGAAACCCTCCGACATCCTGACGAAGCAAGCCTTCGAGAACGCCATCCGCACCAACGCGGCGATCGGTGGATCGACCAATGCGGTGATCCACCTGCTCGCGATCGCCGGCCGCGTCGGCGTCGACCTGACGCTCGACGACTGGGACCGGCTCGGCCGCGACATCCCGACGATCGTCAACCTGATGCCGTCGGGCAGATACCTGATGGAGGAATTCTTCTATGCCGGCGGCCTGCCCGTTGTGCTGAAGCGCCTCGGCGAGGCCGGCGTGCTGCACAAGGACGCGCTGACGGTATCCGGCGAGGCGATCTGGGACGAGGTGAAGAACGTCGTCAACTGGAACGAGGACGTCATATTGCCGGCGGAGAAGGCGCTGGCGCAGTCGGGCGGCATCGTGGTGCTGAAAGGTAATCTCGCGCCGAAAGGCGCGGTGCTGAAGCCGTCGGCGGCGACGCCTGACCTGATGGTCCACCGCGGCCGGGCGGTGGTGTTCGAGGACATCGACGACTACAAGGCCAAGATCGAGGACGAGGCGCTCGACATCGACGAGACCTGCGTGATGGTGCTGAAGAACTGCGGCCCGAAGGGCTATCCGGGCATGGCGGAGGTGGGCAACATGGGCCTGCCGCCGAAGGTGCTGCGCAAGGGCATCACCGACATGGTCCGCATCTCCGACGCGCGCATGTCGGGCACCGCGTACGGCACGGTCGTGCTGCATACCTCGCCCGAGGCGGCCGCCGGCGGGCCGCTTGCGGTGGTGCGCGACGGCGACATGATCTCGCTCGACGTGCCGAACCGGTCGCTGACCGTCGAGATCTCGGACGAGGAGCTTGCGGCGCGGCTGGCGGCGTGGACGCCGTCGCACGAGATACCCGCGTCCGGCTATGCCTGGCTGCACCAGAGCCATGTCGAGGGCGCGGACACCGGCGCCGACTTGGACTTCCTCAAGGGCTGCCGCGGCCGCGAGGTCGGCAAGGATTCCCACTGATGGCTGAACGTCTGAAAGTCGCCCTCGTCGGCATCGGCAAGATCGCGCTCGACCAGCACGTGCCGGCGATCGGTGCGTCGCCCGACTGGGAGCTCGCCGCGACCTGCTCGCGGCACGGCTCGGTCGAGGGCGTCCCCGCCTTCACCGATTTCGCCACGCTCCTCGCAAGGCGGCCGGACATCAAGGTCGTGTCGCTCTGCCTGCCGCCGGTGCCGCGCTTCGACTATGCCGCCCAAGCACTCAAGGCCGGACGGCACGTGATGCTGGAAAAGCCGCCGGGCGCGACGCTGGCTGAGGTGCTCGAACTGCAGGCGACGGCCGACGCGAAGGGGCTGACCCTCTTCGCCACATGGCATTCGCGCATGGCCCACGCGGTGGCGCCGGCAAAGGCGTGGCTGGCCGGCAAGGTGGTGAACCGCGCGCACATCACCTGGCGCGAGGACGTGCGCAAATGGCATCCCGGCCAGGACTGGGTGTTCGAGCCCGGCGGCATGGGCGTGTTCGACCCGGGCATCAACGCCTTGTCGATCCTAAGCGAGATTCTGCCGAGGCCTGTTCACCTGACCGGCGCCGAGCTGGAGTTTCCGGCCAACCGGCAGACGCCGATCGCCGCGAAGCTCCGCTTCTCCGGCAATGTCACCGCCGATTTCGACTGGCGCCAGGAAGGCCCGCAGACCTGGGACATCGAGATCGACACCGACGCCGGACCGATGGCGCTGCGCATGGGCGGCAACGTGCTGGAGATCGGCGGCAAGGCCGCGGCCGGCGAGAACACGATCACCGGCGAGTATCCGGCGCTCTATGCAAGCATGGCCGGTCTTGTGCGCGACGGCCGGTCCGACGTAGACCTCGCCCCGATGATCCATGTCGCCGACGCGCTGACGCTCGGCCGGCGGATCGTCGTCGACGCCTTCGAGTTCTGACCTGCAAGCGAAAGACCTGACCATGACCTATTCCCCCACGGGCCGCCACCTCATTGCCGGAGACTGGGTCGAGGGAGGCTCGACCTTCGCCTCCGATCCGGCGCGCGGCGAGGCGTTCCGCTTCGCTCTTGGCGGGGCTGCCGAAATCGACCGCGCCGCGAAGGCCGCCGAGGAGGCGTTCTGGTCCTACGGCTATTCCTCGCGCGACAACCGCGCCGCCTTCCTGGACGCCATCGCCGACGCGATCGAGGCGAGGGGAGCGGCGATCACCGACATCGGCTCGGCCGAGACGGGCCTGCCGGAGGCGCGGCTGGAGGGCGAGCGGGGCAGGACGACCGGCCAGCTTCGCCTGTTCGCGAACCATATCCGCGACGGCGCCTATCTCGACCGCCGCCACGATGCAGCACTGCCCGACCGCAAGCCGGCGCCGCGCCCCGATATCAAGCTGGTCGAACGTCCGATCGGTCCGGTCGGCGTCTTCGGCGCGTCGAACTTCCCGCTCGCCTTCTCGACCGCGGGCGGCGACACCGCGTCGGCGCTGGCCGCCGGCTGCCCGGTGGTCGTGAAGGGCCATCCGGGCCATCCGGGCACCGGCGAGATCATCGCGGAGGCGATCCTGGAGGCCATTCTCAAGACCGGCCAGCATCCGGGCGTCTTCTCGCTCGTCCAGTCCAACACCAACGAGGCCGGCGAGGCGCTGGTCCAGCATCCGCTGATCAAGGCCGTCGGCTTCACCGGCTCGCTGCGTGGCGGCCGCGCCTTGTTCGACCTGGCGACGCGGCGCGCGGAGCCGATCCCGTTCTTCGGCGAACTGGGGTCGGTCAATCCGGTTTTCGTGCTGCCCGAGGCAGCGGAAGCCCGCGCGACCGAGATCGCCAAGGGCTGGGCGGCGTCGCTGACCATGGGCGTAGGCCAGTTCTGCACCAATCCCGGCGTGGTGGTTATTGCCGACGGCGCGCCGGCCGACACGTTCGAGGCGGAGGCCTCCGCGGCACTTGGCGCAACCGGCGCGGCGACGATGCTGACCATCGGCATCGCCGAGGCGTTCGGCCGCGGGTCGGCAAAAATGGCCGCCGGCAATGCGGTGCGCATTGTGACGCAAGGGTCCTGCGCGGCGCGCTCGGCGGCACCCGCGCTCTACGCCACCGACGGCGACACGTTCATTGCCAATCCGGAGCTCGGCGAGGAAGTGTTCGGCCCGCTCGGCATCATCGTCAGGGCGCGCGACGCCGGGCAGATGGTCGAGATCGCCAAGGGCCTGCACGGCCAGCTGACGACGACGCTGCAGATGGACGCCGGCGATACGGACCTCGCCCGCAGCCTGATGCCGGTGCTGGAGCGCAAGGCCGGACGCATCCTCGCCAACGGCTTTCCGACCGGGGTCGAGGTGGTGGACGCGATGATGCATGGCGGACCCTATCCGGCGAGCACCAATGCGTCGGCCACGTCGGTCGGCACGCTCGCCATCCGGCGTTTTCTGAGGCCGGTGTCGTTCCAGAACATGCCGGAGGCGCTGCTGCCGGAGGATTTGCGGTCCTAGCTTGGACCCTGCGAGGTCGTCATCCTCGGGCACGTCCCGAGGATCTGCCGCGTTCGAGGAGTTCAGCCGGGCGCCCTCGAAGTCTCGTTTCACCAGGATGAGAGACGGTCGCAGATCCTCGGGACGAGCCCGAGGATGACGCCAAACTGCAAGGCAAGTCCCTGAGATAGTTGGCATTTTATGCTCGCGCGAATGCGTCGACCGCAAATTCGCCCTTTGCCATGGGGAATTGCGTTCGCGAACAGGCCGCTCTCTCCACCGAGGCAAGGCGGACTCCTAAGCGCGATCAGGAGGTGTCGTGGGTGACGTCCCAGGACCTGAAGCGCGACCGGCGCGAAAGCAGCACCTGACATGCGTTGCAAGCCGTGATGGTGCGGTTTCCCGACGTGCCGGCACCCGCCGGATGCGTCATACTGCTCCAAGCGCGATTGGCGGCGGCGTCGCGCCGCCATGGTCCGCACGATCAGCGCAAGCGAGCGAAGCGACGCAGCGAGGTCCATCGCAACGGCGGGTTCGGTGCCGTAGCGGACCGTCGGCAGGACGGGCGACCAGAGCCTGCCGGCCTCGTTCCAAGCGGAACCGGCGACGTAGTCCCTTGCGATCAGATCGGCCTGCCAGGCGCTCCACAGCACGCACCAACGGACCCAGGGGGACCGGACGGCGGCGCGTTCGGCGAGGTCGGCAAGCGAAAGCAGCAGCGCAACGATGCTGTTCAGCACGTCCGTCCCTGTTTTCGCATTCCAGTCCATCGCCCGCGCCCTTTCCGTCGCACCGGCGCCATGGTCCACCAGGTCGGAAGGGGTGTGGATCGAAAAATGTGCGGGGCTTGTTGTAGTTGGGAAAATTGCGATCTCTATCCCGCGCTGATACAGTCATGTGCGGCTTGGCGGTCGAACCAATCTCTTGAAACATGTATCAGCGGATGATACTCTCGATGAGTGATCGTTTCGCTGAAAGGAAAGTTCGCGCAGGCTGTGGTTGCCGGTAGGGCCATCAAGGGCTTTCCGGCCGAGTTGCTCGCGGTCGCCGAGCGCAGGATGCAGGCGGTCGATAATGCACATGTTCTGTCGGACCTTCGTTCCCCACCGGGCAACAGGTTGGAAGCCTTGAAGGGCAATCGCGCCGGCCAGCATTCGATCCGGATCAATGACCAGTGGCGCATCTGCTTCGTGTGGACCGAAGCCGGTGCCGAGGACGTCGAGATCGTCGATTATCACTAGGAGCCATCGTCATGAGCATCAGGTTTGCCCGTCCAGTCCATCCCGGCGAATTTCTGCGGGAAGAGTATCTCGTGCCGCTGGGCATCAGTGCGGGAGCGCTGGCGCGCGAGCTGCGCGTGCCGCGCACGCGCGTCGAGCGGATCGTCAAGGAGGAGATTGGCGTGACCCCCGATACGGCGCTGCGGCTGGCGAAGTTCTTCGACACGACGCCGGAATTCTGGATGAATTTTCAGACGGCGTGGGAGCTGGCGACCGAGGCAAGCGCGAAGAAGGAAGAGATCGGGCAGATCAGGGTGATGGAGCGGGCGGCGTAGCGCGCTTCTTCGGCTCCTCGTCGTCGATCAGGATGCGTTCGCCGGCGCCGTCGAGATCCTCGTACTGGCCGCTGCGCAGCGCCCAGAGGAAGGCGACCAGCGCAAGGCCGCCGAGGAACAGCGCGACGGGGATGAGGTAGAGGAGCGTGCTCATGCCGGCCTCGTCGCGCGGACCACGGTTCCCGTCTGCGCGGTCTCGGCCTTGGCCTCGCGCGACGGCGACAGCCGCAGCGCATTGGCGATGACGATGATCGACGAGGCCGACATGGCAATCGCGGCGATCAACGGCGTGACGTAGCCGAGGATCGCGATCGGCACGGCGATGGCGTTGTAGACGATCGCGATGGCGATGTTCTGGCGGATGAGGCGCCCGGCGCGAACCGCGATGTCGCGGGCGAGCGGCACCGCCTCCAGGCTCTCGCGCAGGAAGACGAAATCGGCGGCGTTGCGGCCGACTTCGGCGGCACTTGCCGGCGCCATCGAGACATGCGCGGCACCCAGCGCCGGCGCGTCGTTGAGCCCGTCGCCGACCATCAGCACCCTGTGGCCCGACAGCGACAGCTCGGTCAGCCGCGCCACCTTGTCGGCCGGCAGCATGCCGCACCTGAACCGTTCGATGTCGAGCGACGCGGCGACCCGCGCGCAGGCCGCTTCGCTGTCGCCGGACAGCAGTTCCACCGGGCCGATCGTGCGCTCCGCCTTGGCGACCGTGTCGCGGGCGCCGGCGCGCAGCCTGTCCTCGAACTCGAACCGGGCGACCTCGACGCCGTCGCGGGCGAGGACCGTGCCGTCGCCCTTTGCGCCGGTTGCCCAGGCGGCGCGGCCGAGCCGCCAGACATGGCCGTCGGCGCGGCCCTCGACGCCGTAGCCCGGCTGTTCGGTGACGTCGTCGAAGCGGGTGGCGTCGCCGCCGGTCTCCGCGGCGATCGCCAGGGACAATGGATGGCGCGAGTGGGCCGCGAGCGACCCGGCAAGCCCGAGCACGGCCGGATCGATCCGCTCGGCGCCGACGAGGCGCGGACGGCCGAGCGTCAGCGTGCCGGTCTTGTCGAAGACGACGGCATCGGCTTCGGCGAGGCGCTCCATGGCCGAACCGTCCTTGACCATGACGCCCGCCTCGAACAGCCGCCGCGCGGCGACGACCTGGACGATCGGCACGGCGAGGCCGAGCGCGCAGGGGCAGGTGATGATGAGGACGGCGATCGCGATGGTGAGCGCCTGGTGCCAGTCGCCGCCATAAGCCATCCAGCCGAGGAAGGTGACGAAGGCGGTGAGGTGGACGACGGGCGCATAGAGCGCTGAAACACGCTCGGCGATGCGGCGATAGCGGGCGCGGCCGCCCTCGGCCGCTTCCAGCATGCGGATCATCTCGGCGAGGAACGAGGAGGTCGCAGTCGACGTCGCCTCCAGCGTCAGCGGGCCGGTAAGGTTGAGCGTGCCGGCCTGGACCAAGTCGCCCTTGGCGATCAGGACCGGCGCGCTTTCTCCGGTGACCACCGAGCGGTCGAGATCGGAGCGCCCATCGAGGACGCGCCCGTCGACGGGGATGCGCTCGCCGGCGGCGATCAGGACGCGCATGCCGGGCTGGATCTCCTCGACCGGGCGGTAGTCACGCGCGCCGTCTTCCGAGACGACCAGCGCGCCGCGCGGGGCGAGCCGGGCGAGACCGATGACGGCTTCGCGGGCGCGGTCGCGCATCATGTGGTCGAGCGTGCGGCCGATCAGCAGGAAGAACAGCAGCGTCACCGAGGCGTCGAAATAGGCGTGGGAGCCGTGGTTGATGGTCTCGTAGAGGCTCATCGCATAGGCGAGCGTGACGCCAATGGCAATCGGCACGTCCATGTTCATGCGGCCATGGCTGAGCGCGCTCCAGGCGGAGCGGTAGAAGATCCCGCCGGCGTAGAAGAGCGCGGGTAGTGCGATCAACGCCGAGACCCAGTGGAACAGGTCGCGCGTGGCGCCCTCGGCCCCGGACCAGACCGAGACGGAAAGCAACATGATGTTGCCGGCGGCGAAGCCCGATACGGCGACGGCGCGCAGCAGATCCGACATTGTCCCGTCGCGGCCGGCGATCGCCTCGTCGAACAGGTTGGGTGCGTAACCGAGCCGGGTCAGCGTCGAGGTGATGGGCGGCAGATTTCCGTCGCGCCATTTCACCGAAACGCGCTTGGTGGACAGGTTGACGCGCGCGGCCTCGACGCCGGGAAGGTCGCAGAGCGCATGCTCGACGGTCTGGATGCAGGCGGCGCAGTGCACAGCGGGAAGGGCAAGCTCGACCTGGCGCTTGCCATTGCCGAGGCTGCGACTGGCGAGCAGCAGTTCCTCGTCGGAAGGGATGGCGGCCTGGGTCGCGTCGAATTCGGCGCCAGGAGCGCAGCAGCTCATTGGATTTCTCCGCCGCGGATGACGATGCGGCGCATGTCGCGCCAGGGATGCTCGCGCCCGATGTCGGCGGTGAGTTCCAGGATCCACACCCCATCGGTCAGATCTTCCGTGCCGCGCGCGACGCCGTCGTTGCCGATCGCGAAGGCGACATGCGTGTCTTCGCGCGTCGTGACGGGCCGGTGGAGCGTGGCCGACGCGGACGCGATCGGAACGGGCCGGCCGTCCTTGTCGGCGATGGCGTAGGTGATGGCGGCGCCATCGATCCGCAGTGTCGGGACGTAGGCGAGCGCCGCCTGGGCGCGTTCCTCGGCCGCCTTCTCGTTGAACTGCTGGCTCGCGACATAGCTGTTCTTGACCACGAGACCGGTCCAGCTGGTGTTCGCGAACACCGCCATCGTCACGTTGACCGTGATGATGACGCCGAAGAAGGCCAGCATGGTCGCCAGCATGTGGCGGCCGGTGAATTCCCTCTCGGTGCGGCTCATTTGTATGCCTCCGGCGCTTCGAACTGGGCGTTGTAGCTGTCGGTCTCGAAGCTCGACTTGTCCTCGATGACGAAGCGGAACGGCTGCACCTTGCCCTCGATGTGGTCCGCCGGCTGGCGAACATAGACCTTGAGCGTGGTGAGCTTGTCGGGCTCGACGCGGATCGCAAACGAACGGTCGGCGGGCTGGTCGATACCGACGACGCTCATCTCCGCGCCTCTGAGCCCCTGCAGCGTCACGATGATCGTGCGCGGTTCGGGGATCTTGTTCAAGAGCTTGACGGTGAAGCCGTTGCGGATCGCGCCGTCCGACAGCGTCACGTAGAGCGGGTTGCGGTCGTGCAGCACGTTGACCTCGAGCCGGTCGCGGGTGAGCAGCGCATAGAGCAGCCCGACGCCGACGAGCGACCAGGCGGCGAAGTAGACGAGCGTACGCGGCCGGAAGATCTTGCGGATGTGGAAATGCGCCAGCTTGTCGGTGAGCTTGCCCTGCGGCGTGCGCACCAGCGCCGGCGTGATGGCGCAGGTGTTGCCCGCGGTGGCGATCGCCATGTTGTCGTTGTAGTCGGCAAGCGTCGCGTAAGAGATGAGCCCGCGCTCGCGCCCGAGCTTGTCCATCACGCTGTCGCAGGCGTCGATGCACAGCGCGCAGGTGATGCATTCGAGCTGCTGGCCGTCGCGGATGTCGATGCCCATCGGGCAGACCGCGACGCAGGCGTTGCAGTCGACGCAGTCGCCGACGCTCTGGCCGGCGGCCGCGGCCTTCTTGGCGTGACGCGAGCGCGGTTCGCCGCGCCAGTCGTTGTAGGTGACGGTGAGCGAATGCTCGTCGAGCATCGCCGCCTGGATGCGCGGCCAGGGGCACATATAGGTGCAGACCTGCTCGCGCATCAGGCCGCCGAACGTGTAGGTCGTGGCGGTGAGAACGGCGACGGTGATGTAGGCGATCGGCGCGGCCACGCCGGTGAACAGGTCGACGAACAGCGTCGGCGCGTCGGCGAAGTAGAAGATCCAGGCGCCGCCTGTGGCGACCGCGATGGCGATCCAGATCGCGTGCTTGGCGACGCGCTTGACGATTTTCTCGACGGTCCAGGGACCGGCGTCGAGCTTCATCCGCGCGTTGCGGTCGCCCTCGATGCCGCGCTCGACGACGAGGAACAGGTCGACCCACACCGTCTGCGGGCAGGTGTAGCCGCACCAGGCGCGGCCGACCGCCGATGTGATCAGGAACAGGCCGAAGCCCGCCATCACCAGGAGGCCGGCGACGATGTAGAACTCCTGCGGCCAGATCTCGATGAAGAAGAAGTA
>JBDRCE010000040.1:0-19005 GCA_043822005.1 Pseudomonadota bacterium
GCAGGTGCATGGCGGCACGGGCTATATCTGGGAATCGGAGATCAACCGCCTGTTCCGCTCGACCAAGCTGATGGAGATCGGTGCCGGCACGACGGAAGTGCGCAAGATGATCATCTCGGGCGAACTGCTCAAGGGAATGGAACGGTGAGCGAGGAGAAGTTCGGCTTCACCGACGCCGACCTCGCGACCCACCCTACGGTCTATGCCGAGGGTTCGCTTGCCGGGCAGGTCGTGCTCGTTTCCGGCGGCGCCGGCGGCATCGGCCGCGCGACAGCTTGGCTATTCGCGCGCATGGGCGCCCACGTCGTCATCTCCGGGCGCAGCGAAGGCAAGGTGGCGGACGTGGTCAAGGCGATCACCGCCAGGGGGCTGAAATGCAGCGGCCACACCGTCGACGTGCGCGAGCCCGAGGGGGTCGCCGCCTTTTTCGACAAGGTCTGGGCCGAACACGGCCGGCTCGACATCCTCGTCAACAGCGCCGGCGGCCAGTTCCCGCAACCGGCGATCGACTTCAGCGTGAAGGGCTGGAACGCCGTCATCAACACCAACCTAAACGGCACCTGGTTCATGATGCAGGCTGCCGCGCGCAAGTGGCGAGACGCCGGCCAGCCGGGCAGCATCGTCAACGTCGTCGTCGTCACCACGCACGGCCTCTACGGCGTCGCGCATACGATCGCCGCGCGCGCCGGCGTCGTCGGCCTGTCGAAGAGTGTCGCAGTGGAATGGGCGCCGCTCGGCATCCGCATCAACTGCGTCGCGCCCGGCGCGATCGAGACCGACGGCTGGAAGGTCTACACGCCCGAAGCCCGCGCCGCCTATCCCCGCTCCAACCCTATGATGCGCGCCGGCGACTCCTGGGACATCGCCGAGGCATGCGTCTATCTCGGCGGGCCGACTGGCAAGTTCGTGACCGGCGAACTGCTGACAGTCGACGGCGGCGGCCAGCTCTGGGGCGAGACCTGGACGACCGGAAAGCCGGATTATTTCAAGGGGTAGGGGCTCGACGCATGCGTCGAGCCGCCCCTCACGCTTATCCTCTCCCCGTCATTGTGGGGAGAAGTGCCCTCGAAGGCGATGAATGACAGCGCGAACTAGCTGGGACGGGCTTTGTGCCAACCGCCTCAAGCCGCCCCCAGAAACTGCATGAATTCGATCACCACACCGTCCGGATCTTCGGCGCAGAAGACGCCGATCGCCGAGCCGCCAAGAACGATTCGCGTCGGGGGCGTATAGCAGAGATATCCGGCCGCCGAGAGACGCAGATAGACAGCGTCGGCGTCGACGGTGCGCAGGCATATGCGGCCGACGCCGGGCTGGGCCATCGAACGCGGCGGCGGGCTGGGCAGCCTTGGCGACGTCCATTCGAGCAGGTCGAGGCGCATGCCGCGGCTGTCGCCTTTAAGCATCATCAGCGCGGCACGGCCGCGGCAATCCTCCGGCAGGCGCAGTACCGGACCGAGGCCGACCTCGCCGAAGCCGGCGTCGCCTGCGAAATCGTTCACGACCTCGAAGCCGATCAGGCCATAGAACGCGAGCGATTTGTCGAAATCACTGCAGTTGACGTTGATGTGGAAGACCGCCGTGACGTCGCCGCGCTCGGGTCCGGCCGCACTCATCTGAACACCTTGCCGCGCAGCAGCTTCACATAGGTGTCGACGACGCTGGACGCGGGTCTCACGAAATCGCCGTCCTCGAAACAGAAGCGGCCCGACAGGTATTCGCGGGTCGAGATCAGCATCTGCATCAGGATGCCGATCTCCAGCGGATCATCGATCAACAGATTGCCGCGCCGCCGCTCATATTCCAGGGCCCGGCGATAGCTTGCCGACTGCTTCTCGAGATGAGCGCGGAAGCCCCGCGGTGCCTGAACGGGCCCCTCACTGAGAATCTTGAAGAGGTGAGGCTCCTTCTCGAGGAATTCGAAGAAGCCGCTCAGCCGCGCCCGTTCGCGCTCGATCGGGTCGTCCGGAGACTGCATGACCCTCTGGCGGATCAGGTCGTGCAGCCGTTCGCTGATCGACGGCAGCAACTGGTCGAGCAGATCCTGCCGCGATTCGAAATAGTTGTAGAACGTGCCCTGCGCGACGTCTGCCCGCGCCGTGATCAGCGCCACCGACGCCCCCGCATAGCCCAGTTCGCCGACGATCTCGATCGCCGCTTCGAACAGACGCGCCCGTGTCGCCTCGGCCTTTTCCGCGCGCGTGGGCCGCGTTTTGCGGACGTCGCGGGGCAAGAGCGGTGCAACTGCTGATGTCGGCGAATTGGTAGCCATGGATCACCGAACGCTAATGACGCAAAGCGGATGTGTCAAACTGAAATGATTTATGACTCGTGATTCATTTCTATTTACAAACGGGCAAAAGCAGCTAGCATGCATGTCGTGAGCGTTCCTAGAGGAGTAGCCTGCAAAGGCAAGAGGGGATGTTTGCCGGTGCCGGTGGAGGCCGGTCGTATCTAAATCACGCCGCGAATGTCGGGCCCCGTCTCGAAACGATCCCGGCTGTCCCAAGGGAGGGCATAGTGAATTCATTTGCACGAAAGCTTGTCGCCGCGACCGCCATTCTCGGCGTGGCATTGACGACGATGGCGAGCGCCGCCGACCTCATCATCTCCACCGGCCTCGGCAAGCCGCATCCGTGGGTCGGCGCCCACATGGATCCGTTTGCGGACGCGATCGAGAAGGGCAGCCCAGACATCAGGTTTACCCGCTTCTATGCCGGCGAGCTCGTCGGAGTCGGCAAGGAGCTCGACGCGCTGACCAGCGGCACCATCGCGGTCGCGGCACCGCTCCTGGCGCCCTATCACGAGGGCCGCTTCCCGCTGTCCGACGTGACCCAGCTCCCAGCCTACGGTACGGACTCGCCGATGGTCACGCGCGCCTTCCAGAAGATGCTCGATTCCGACGTCGCGCTAAAGGACGGGAAGACGTTCTACCAGTACGAGATCGCGGATAAGGGCATCCGCGCCTGGGCGCTCGGCGCCACCGCCCCATACTCGATCTCGACCGTCAAGAAGGTGCTCAAGGAGCCGGGTGACTTCTCCGGCACGCCGTTGCGCGCCGGTTCGGCCCTGCATACGATCATGCTGGAGAAGCTCGGCGCCACGCCGGTGACGCTGCCCGGCTCGCAGGCCTTCGAGGCCGCCTCGCGCGGCACGATCGAGGGTCTCGTGATCGCGATCTCCGACTGGCCGTCCTACTCGCTGCAGCAGTTGCTCCGCCATTCGATCGTCGACGTGTCGATCGGCCATTGGGAGAGCTACCTGGCGATCAGCGACGCCGCCTGGAACGGCCTCAGCGACGAACAGAAGGCGCTCTTCGACAAGACTGCGCGCGACGTTGCTGCATCGAACGCGACCGAGTGGCAGGCGCGCCTGACCAAGGTCAAGGACGAGTCCATTGCCAAGGACGGCGGCGAGTTCACCTCGATCAACACGCTGTCGGACGCGATGAAGCAGCACATAGAAAAGGCCGCCGCCGACACCTGGATGGCGTGGATCGAGAAGACCGAGGCCAATGGCCATCCGGCCAAGGCTGCGGCCAAGCTCTATGCCGAATTGATCCAGGCCGAGGGCGGCTCGCTGCCGGCCGGCGTCGCCGACTACCTCGCCAAATAAGGCAACAGACACGGCGCCGCGCTCGTCGCGGCGCCGTTTCCTACCCCGGGGCAACGGAACTGTCATGTCCAAGGACTGGATCATTTGGGCCGTCACGCTTTGGATCGTCGTCTTCATGATGGCGGGCCAGGCGGTGGCCACCTGCCTGCTCGGCGCGGGCATCCTCGGCATCGTGCTCTGGATCGGTCCTGGTGTGCTGAACGGCATCATCGGCACCGACACGTTCTACACCGCGTCGACCTATACGCTGTCGATCATCCCCCTCTACCTGCTGATGGCGCAGCTCCTGCTCAAGGGCGGCGTCATCGTCGACCTCTTCCGCGTCGGTCATCGTATCGCCGGCTACCGCCGCTTTCCGCTCGGCATCGCCACGATCATCACCGGCGGCCTGCTCGGTGCCGTCTCCGGCTCCGGCACCGCGAGCGCCGCCGCGCTGGCGACGCTGGCCGGACCCGAGCTGCAGCGCGTCGGCTACACCAAATCCTTTTCCGTTGCGCTTGCAGCCATCTCCGGCTCTCTGTCCGTTATCATTCCGCCGAGCCTGCTCATCATGATCTACGGCTCGCTTACCGAAACGCCGATCGGACACCTCTTCATCGGCTCGATCGGCCCTGGCGTGCTCTGCATCTTCGTCTACATCGCCTGCCTCTACTTCCTCGGCGACGTCGTGCCCGGCGCGGTCGACGGCGTCCGTGGCGACACGGAGGACGAGGATCCCGCCAAGACCCGCCGCTCGGTCAGCGCCTTCGCCTTCGTGGTCGCCCTGATGACGGTGGTCTTCGGCGGCATCTACGGCGGCGTCGTCACCGTTGGCGAGGCCGGCGCTCTTGGCGCCTTCGCAGCCTTTGTCGGCATGATCGCCATGCGCCGGGTCACGGCGCGCGACATCGGCCAGGCGCTGGTCGATTCCGTCAAGGTGTCGGCGATGCTGCTGATGCTACTGATCGCCGCACAGATCTTCTCGCGCTTCATGTCCTTTTCGCGCCTGCCGACGGAGCTCCTGCACTTCGCGGAGCCACTGGTCGCCAATCCGACCGTGCTGGTACTGGTGCTGATGTTCGGCCTGTTCGCCGCCGGCATGTTCCTCGAGGAGGTGACGACGATCGTGCTGTCGATCCCGATCATCCTGCCGATGGTCCAGGCGGCGAATGTCGACATGATCTGGTTCGGCGTCATGGCCTGCTTCGTCATTTCGCTCGGCCTGCTCACACCGCCGGTCGGCCTCGTCGCGTTCTCGGCGGCGACGGCGGCGCGAACGCCGGTCGGGCCGGTCTTCCGGCCGTGCCTGACCTTCTCTTCGATCGCCGCATTTGTCGTGGTCACCGCGATGATGTTCTTCCCCGGCATCGCGACTTGGCTGCCCAGCCACCTGAATTGAGGACCTGACCATGCGTTTCTGGAGAGCCCTCTGGGCGTTCGAATGGGGCCTCGCCGCGGTCGGTGCTGGCTCGATGCTGTTCATCATGATGATGATCACGGTGATCAGCGTCTTCGGCCGCTACTTCCTGCAGATGGACCTGGTCCCCGGCGCCTACAACATCATTGAGCGCATCATCTTCCCGCTGCTCGTCTTCTGGGCACTGCCGATCGCGCATCGCGAGGGCATGTTCCCGCGGCTGGAGAGCTTTTCCGACGCGCTCGCGCCGCGCCGCCGGGCGCTGCTCGCGGCCGTAGTGATGGTGGTCGAGATCGCGGTCTACGGACTGTTCCTCTGGCATGTGTCAAAGTTCGTCTGGAGCTCGATCATGGACAACCGGACCATGCAGATCGGCACCAACTTCCTGCCACTCTGGCCGATACTTGTGATGATGCCGGTGGCCTTCGTCCTGATGATCCTGGAGATGGGCCGGCTCCTGGTCCGCGACGTGCGCGGTGCGCTCGGGCTGCGGCCCGTCGAGGAGGTTCAGGTCCACCACGAGAGCGCGGCGATATGAGCGCGACTGCTGTTCGCGCCCGGCCGGGCAGCCCGGCCGCGTTCGACCCGACCGACAGCGAGCGCATCCGCTCGACGCTCGCCGATTTTGTGCGGGCGCAGACCGGCGGCCCCGTCGAGATCGGACCGCTGAAACGCTTCACGGTCGGCTTTTCCTGGGTGACCTACGGCTTCCGCGCCACCTGGTCGGAGGCAGGCCACGCTGTCGAGCGCAACCTGATCCTGCGGGCCGGTCCGCCAACCGGCATCTTCGGTCCGTATAAGGCCTACCCTGAATTCGTGACTCTCAAGGCGCTTGAGACGAGCACCGTGCCGGTGCCGCGCGTCTACTGGTCCAGCGACGACCTTTCGATCCTCGGCGCGCCGTTCTTCGTCTGCGACCTGGTGCTTGGAGAAGCGCCGATTCCGTGGACCCATGACGGCGGCCCCGCCTTCGACGACGAGCGGCGAGTGCTGCTCGGCACGCAGTTCGTCGGCGCGCTGGCCGCCCTGCACGATTTCAGATGGCAGGACACGCCCGTCGCCACCATCGACGGCACCAAGGACGCTGCCCGCACGGCGATCGACCAGGTCGACCACTGGATGGACCTGCTTGGCCGCTGGTCGCCTGACCGCGTGCCGATGCTGGAGATGGCCGCCGCCTGGCTGCGCGAGAACGCGCCTGTCGCATCGCGCATCTCGATCACGCATGGCGACTACCGGATCGGCAATTTCCTCGAGGTGGACGGGAAGATCACCGCGATCCTGGACTGGGAACTGGTCCGGCTTGGCGACCCGGTCGAGGATCTCGGTTGGGTCTGCCTGCAGGCCTGGCGCGGGCGCTCGCCCTATATGTGCCACTTCTTCGAACGCGAGGAGCTACGCGACCGCTATGCCGCGCTGACCGGGCACGAGGTGACGCTCGCCGACATGGCTTACTGGGAGGCGTTCGGCACTTACAAGCTGGCGATCACGCATTACGGCGCAACGGACTGCTTCGCGCGGCGCGGCTTCAACGACCTCAGGATGGCCGGCATGGGCGCGCAGATCCCGCGCATGCTGCTGCAGCTCGAAACGGCGATGGAGCGCGCATCGTGAACATACCGCTCGCCCGCCTCATCGAAGGCATCATCGCGACGATGCGCAGCGACGTCATCCCGCATGTCGCGGACTCCTATGCGCGCGGGCAGGCGGTCGGCGTCATCGACCTTCTCAACAACATCGCGCCGCGGGTGGAATGGGCGCAGGCGCCGCTGGCGCGTCTCGTCGGGGCCAAGCGCCAACTTCTGGCCGAGATTTGCGGCCTGGTGCCGGATGTCGGGCCGGTGGGAGATGTTCCCGCAGACCTCGACAGCGCGGAGGATCTGCTGGCGGCCAAGGGGCGGCTCGACGCCGCGATCGGCGACGCGATCGCGCTGATCTGGCCGCGCCGGCACGAGGCGGCGTTCGGCCGCGCGGCGGCGCTCATCAAGGCGCATCTGCACGACGAGATGGCGGCGGAACTGAAAATGACGCGCAAGCCCCTGTTCGCGGAAATCGCGAGCGGCGGCGAGGGTGCCAAGAGCTGAGGGAGGTGGGCATGACCTATCATCTTGATCCCAGAATGCCGGCGGCAGAGGCCTGTATCCAGCGGTCCATGCTGGAGCGCTGGGCGTCCGTCCAGCCGGACAAGGTGTTCGCAATCTTTGCCGACGGCAGCACGTGGACCTATGCGCAGACGCTCGACGTGACGATCCGCACCGCCAACGCGCTGTGGGCGCTCGGCGTCAAGCAGGGCGAGCGTGTGATGGTCTGGCTGCCGACGAGCGCCGACTGCCTGCGGGTCTGGTTCGGGCTCAACTACCTCGGCGCGGTCTTCGTGCCGCTCAACCTCGCCTATCGCGGCAACCTGCTGCAGCACGCGCTGAAGCTGTCGGAGGCGCGCCTCGGCATCGTGCACGCGGACCTGCATCAGCGGCTGGGGGACATCGACCGCAAGCAGCTCGAAACGATCGTCGTGCTGGGCGGCGAGGGCCAGCCGATGGACGGCCTGGAGGTTTTGCCGGAGTCGTCGCTCCATTCGACAGACGGGCGGGCGCCGGAACTGGAACGCGAGATCGCGCCCTGGGACCTTCAGTCGATCATCTTCACGTCCGGAACGACCGGTCCGTCCAAGGGCGTGCTGTCGTCCTATGTGCACCTTCACGAGATGGCCAAGGCCGCGCCGTTTCTCGACGGCGACGACCGCTACCTGATCACGCTGCCGATGTTCCATTCGGGCGGCGTGATGCCGGTGACCGCGATGCTGATCCATGGCGGCTCGATCGCGATCGTCGGGTCGTTCAACACCGAGAACTTCTGGCCGACCATCCGCCGCGCGCAGATCACCACGGTCATCTTGCTCGGCGTGATGGGAAGCTTCCTGCTCAAGCGGCCGCCGAGCGACGACGACAAGAACCACACGCTGCGGACCTGCACCTACGTGCCGCTCAACGACACCGCGCCGCAGTTCCACGAACGGTTCGGCACCGACATCCACACCCATTTCAACATGACCGAGATCTCGATGCCGATCGTGTCGCAGGCGAACCCGACGGCGCTCGGCAGCGCCGGCCGTCCGCGCGAGGGCGTCCAGGTCCGGCTTGTCGACGCCAACGATTGTGAGGTGCCGGTCGGCACGGTCGGCGAGATGGTCGTGCGCACCGACTGCCCGTGGGCGATGAACCACGGCTATGCCGGCAATGCAGAGGCCACCGCCGCGGCTTGGCGCAACGGCTGGTTCCACACCGGCGACGGGTTCCGCATGGACGCCGAGGGCAACTTCTTCTTCGTCGACCGGCTGAAGGACGCGATCCGCCGGCGCGGCGAGAACATCTCCTCCTTCGAGGTCGAATCCGAAGTGCTGGCCTATCCGGCGATCCGCGAGGCAGCCGCCGTCGCGGTCAAGAGCGAGGTCGCCGAGGACGAAGTCATGGCGATCGTCGCCCTCAAGGAAGGCGTGGAGTTCGATCCGGCGGAACTCATCGAGTTCCTGCGGCCGCGCATGGCCCATTTCATGATCCCCCGCTACGTGCGCGTCGTCGACGGACTGCCGCGCACGCCGACGGCCAAGATCGAGAAGGTGAAGCTGCGGGAGGAAGGCCTGACCGCGGACACCTGGGACCGCGAGAAGGCGGGAATCACCATCAAACGCGAAAAGGTCGGCGTGAAGAGCGTCTGACGGAGGAAATCAATGTTCGCTCACCTGTCGCCGCACGCCCAGGATCTTCGCGACCGCCTGGTCGCCTTCATGGCCGAGCACGTCTATCCGAATGAGCACGAGCTGCTGAAGCCGCCGCCCGAGGCGCAGCGCTGGGCGCCGCGGCCGCTCGCCATGGCGCTGATGGACAAGGCCAAGGCGCAAGGCCTGTGGAACCTGTTCTACAATCACGGGCCGGAAGGGCAGGGCCTGTCCAATTTCGAATACTCGCAGCTCTGCGAGATTCTCGGCCGCTCGCTCGCCGCGCCCGAGATCTTCAACTGCAACGCTCCCGACGTCGGCAACATGGAGATTCTCTCCACATACGGCACCGAGGCACAGAAGCAGCGCTGGCTGAAGCCACTGCTGACCGGCGAGATCCGCTCCTGCTTCGCGATGACCGAGCCGCGCGTCGCCTCCTCGGACGCGACCAATATCGAGACCGAGATCCGCCCCGACGGCGACCACTACATCGTCAGCGGCCGCAAGTGGTGGGCGACGGGCGCGCCGTCGCAGCGCTGCAAGGTCGCGATCGTGATGGGCAAGAGCGACAAGTCGGCCGCAAAGCACAAGCAGCAGTCGATGATCCTGGTGCCGATGGACGCGCCGGGCGTGCGCGTCGAGCGGGCGCTGAGCGTCTACGGCTACGAGCATGCACCGCTCGGCCATGCGGAAATCGTCTTCGATAACGTGCGGGTGCCGGCGGAAAACATCCTGCTCGGCGAAGGGCGCGGGTTCGAGATCGCGCAGGGGCGGCTGGGGCCCGGGCGCATCCACCACTGCATGCGCTTCATCGGCCTGGCCGAGCGCGCGCTTCAGATCATGTGCGAGCGGGCGAAGTCCCGCGTCGCCTTCGGGTCGAGCCTCGCCGAAATGGGCGCTGTGCGCCAGGCGATCGGCCAGTCGCGCTGCGACATCGAGCAGATGCGCCTGGTGACCCTGAAGGCCGCCTGGATGATGGACACAGTCGGCAACAAGGCCGCGCGCAACGAGATCGCGATCGCCAAGATCGTCGTGCCCGAGACCGCCGGCAAGGTGATCGACCGCGCCATCCAGGTGCATGGCGGGGCGGGCCTGTCGCAGGACTTCTTCCTCGCCGAGGCCTTCGCCGAAACCCGCTTCCTGCGTATCGGCGACGGACCCGACGAGGTCCACCGCGAGGCGCTCGCCCGTGTCGAACTGGCGCGACTTAACTGAGGGACATGAGATGATTCCACTGCAAGTCGGCCACACGGTCGTCTCGGCCGGGCGCACGATCGGCGAGGGGGACGTGAACCTGTTCGCCGGCCTCGTGGGCGACTTCACGCCGATCCACATCGACGAGACCTTCGCCAAGGCATCGCCGCACGGGACGCGCATCGCGCACGGTCCGCATTCGATGTCCACCGCGATCGGAATGGCGACACATACCGGCCTGTTCGGAGAGCGCGTCATCGGGATGGTGAACATCAACTGGGACTTCGCCGGCGTCGTGAAGATCGGCGACACGATCCGCTCGCGCGTGACGGTCGAGGAGGTGCGTCCGACCTCGAAGCCGGGTCGGGGGCTCGCGACCTATCTCTTCGAGGTCCTCAACCAGCGTGACGAACAGATCCAGCGCGGACGCATGAAGGTCATCGTGCGGCTGGACGACAAGGTGGAGGCAGGACAATGAGCGACAAATACATCATGCGGCCCGAGCACGAGTTCAGCCACGAGCCGGACCTGTCGACCAATTTCAACGAGAGCGTCTACACCAACGCGTTCGACCCCACGTCGGCCTTCGGCGGCTGGATGCGGCTCGGCAACCGCGTCAACGAAGGTTATGCCGAACTCTCGGTCTGCCTCTACCTGCCGGACGGGCGCATCGCCTGCCAGTTTCAGCGGCCGGCGATCGTGACGAACGACAAGCATGAGGCCGGCGGCATCAAATATACGGTCAACGAGCTCCTGAAGAGCGTGACGATGAGCTATGACGGCGACCTCATCATCGTCGACAATCCGGACGACCTGCGCAATCCGCAGGAGCTGTTTGCCACAGGTCCGCGCCTGCCGGGCCACGTATCCTGGACCCATGTCGCCGAGTCGCCGGTCCACGGTGGCGAGCCGGTCGACGATACGGTGCAGACGATGTACGGCCGCGACTTCTCGCTCGGCCATTTCAACCAGCACGGCCGCGCCAAGGGCGTGATCAAGGTCGGCGACGAGAGCTGGGAGATCGACGGCCATGGCTGGCGCGATCACTCATGGGGTCCGCGCTACTGGCAGGTGATCTATTTCTACCGCCTGTTCATCGCCAATTTCCCGAATGGCGATGGTTTCATGCTGCTCAAGATCACCGACCAGCAAGGCAAGGTGCGCCGCGAGGGCGTGCTGCTCGTTGACGGGGAATACGAGGAGGTGTTGGACCTCGACGTGCAGACCGACTGGACGGACAGCCAGGATCCCGCCTTCGTGCGCCTCGGCGTGATGACGGCGAAGCGCAAGGTCCGCATCGACGGCGAGATCCTCAAGCTCGCGCCGCTGCGCAATCGCCGCAAGACCGACGAGGGCGTGCTGGTCAGCCGAGTCGCGGAAGGCTTCACCCGCTTCACCTGGGACGATCAGGTCGGCTACGGCATGACCGAATACATCGAGCGGATCGAGGACGGGAAGATCGTCGGCTATCCGCTCTGACGAGCGCAGGGCGCTGTGGATCGGAATTTGATGGGCCTAATTTATTAGTGTTCCGTCATGGTGGAGGTGTGCCCGAATATTGCAGAATTAGCCGCATATTCCGTGCTATTCTTTTTGCCGGCATTGAAAATCCAATTGACAGTTCCGTGTATTAGTGAATATTATTCATTAAATCTCGCGGCCCGGGTGGGTGCGGTGGGGAGGAGACCACACTGATGTTGAGAGGCCTCTCTCAGGAACGTATCGTGCTGGTGATCGCGGTGACGCTGTTCGTTGCGTTCTCGGTCGCGCTGACCGGTTTCCTCGATCCGGGCAACCTGCTGTCGCTCGTCCAGAACGTCTCGATCCTCGGCATCCTCGGCGTCGGCATGGCGATCGCGATCATCGGGCGTGGTATCGACCTGTCGGTGCTGTCGACGATGCCCATCTCGGTCGCGTGGATGATCTCGCTCGTCAATGACGGGCTGCCGCTGTGGCTGGCGCTGCTCTGTGCGCTCGCCTTCGTCATCGTCGTCGGCATCGTCAACGGCGTGCTGATCGCCTATGTCGAGATCCCGGCGATCTTTGCGACCCTTGCCATGGGTATCGCCATCTACGGCTTCGGCAAGGCCTATCTGGTGCCGATCGAGGCCGTCTACATCAGCGGCGGCCACTCGTCGTGGTTCTATTCGATCGGCAGCGGGCGTGTGCTCGGCGTGCCGACGCCGGTCATCGTCTTCGCGCTGGTGGCTCTCGTAGCCTACCTGTTCCTGCGCTACCTGAAGCCCGGCCGCTTCATCTACGGCATCGGCGACAACCCCGCCGCCGCGCGCATCACCGGAATCCCGGTGCGGCCGATGATCGTTGTCCAATATGTGCTGATCTCGATCATCGCGCTGATCGCCGGCATCGTCATGGCCACCGCGTTGTCGCAGATCAACACGCGGCTCGCGCTGTCGACGATGGTCTACGACGTCATCCTCGTCGTCGTCCTCGGCGGCATCGGCCTCTCAGGCGGCAAGGGCGGCATCCGCAATGTCGTCGTCGGCACCATCCTGATCGGCATCCTGCTTAACGGCATGACGATCATGAACCTGACCTACGCCGTCCAGAGCATTCTGAAGGGCGTCATCCTGCTCGCGGCGATCGTGGTCGACACGCTTCTCAACCCCCGTGATGAGCAGACGGCTCAGCACGGCGACATCTGAATCGTCATTTCAAGTGGAGGAAACTGACATGACCGGAATGAAGCTTTTCAAGGTCTTGGCCGCGACGGCCGCGCTGGTGGTCACGGCGGGGGTCGCCGTCTCCGAGCCCTATGACGATGGCCAGTCGAAGGACTATTACGACGTACTCAAGGGGAAGAAAGTCGCCTTCGTGCCGCTGTCGATGGGCTTCGACCTGACGGAAGGCTGGAACGCGGGCCTGCAGAACCAGGCCAAGGCGCTCGGCTACACCGTCGACGTGCGCGATCCGAACTGGAATGTCGAGGCAGGCGTCCAGGCGGCCAACGGTTTCATCGCCGACAAGCCGGACGTGCTGATCCTCCATGCGCTCGACCAGCAGGCCTATAACCGGATCGTGCCGAAGGCCATGTCGGAAGGCATCAACGTCGTCCAGATAAACATGAAATCCGTGACCAACGGCGACGCCTTCGTCGGCACAGATTGGTACGAGATGGGCTACAAGCAGGCCGAAGAGATCGTGAAGGCCTGCGGCAAGGATTCGGGCAAGAACGGGAAGATCGCGATCATCACCGGCCAGGCTTCAACGCCGACCACCGTCATCGGTAACATGGCCTTCGACGATGTCTTCGCTCAGAATCCCGAAATCCAGATCGTCGCCAAGCAGGCCGCCGATTTCGATCCGGCCAAGGCGCAGGCGATCACCTCGACCATCCTGAAGCAGAATCCTGACCTGTGTGGCCTACTCGGTGTCTGGGACGGTCAGGATACGGGCACGGCCGCAGCGATGCGGGAAGCCGGCATGCAGGATCAGGTCTATCTGGTGAGTTCCGGCGGGGGCAACAAAGCCGCTGCCTGCGACAACGTCGAGAACAACAATTTCGACGCCTATTTCAGCTATGACGTTCCGGGGCAGGCGCGGGACCTGAACGCGGCGGTGAAGATCCTCCTCCAGACCAAGCCAGAGCCGGGCAGCGCTCCCTTCGCCCTCTATACGCCTCTCAAGCGCATCACCAAGGATACGCTGACGCCCTCGTCGTGCTGGACGCTCGAAGAGTTGAAGCAGTTCGGCGGCTAGGCCCATCACGCGACCTGGACCGGCGCAGAAGCGCCGGTCCCGTTCCCGCCTCACCTTTGGAGAAACCAGATGGCGTCTTCGGAAAGCTGGACACGCTGGCGATACCGGTACGTTCCGGACAAGTTCGTCGGTGAAATATTGTCCAAGAGCTGGATCGACACTCTTATACCGGTCGTCATCCTGGCCGCCGTCTTCGCGTTCTTCAGCACCAGCATGCCTGGTTTCCTCGGCGGGTCGAACCTGTCCGACATCGCCCAGATTTACGGCGAATACCTGATCGTCATCGTCGGCATCACCTTCGTGATGATGGCGGGCGGCATCGATCTGACCGTCGGCTCGGTTTTCGCCTTCTGCAACCTCGCGGCGCTACTTCTCATCAACTCGATGCAGATCAACCTCGCCGTCGGCATCCCGGCTGTCATGCTGCTGGGTGGCCTTATCGGCCTGATCAACGGCCTGCTCATCGGCTACCTCGGCATGCGGGCGTTCCTCACCACGCTGGTGATGCTGATAATCGTGCGCGCCATCGTCGACCAGGGCCTGCTCGACTACGGTCAGGCCATCATGCGCGGCTTCAACCCGTCCGCCGCCTGGGAATTCATGGCGATCGGCAAGGTGTTCGGCATCCCGTCGAGCCTCGTCGTCGCCGGCGTCATCGCGGTGATCGGCCATGTCGTCTTGACCCGCATGCGCTTCGGCTGGCACGTCATGGCGGTCGGCGGCTCGCGTCGCTCCGCCTACAATGCCGGCATCCGCGTCAAGCGCACCATCTGCGCCACCTACGTCCTCTCCGGCGTGCTGACCGGGCTCGCCGCCACCTTCTACGCCGCCCGCCTTTCCAGCGCCGGCACCGATGTCGGCAAGGGCCTCGAGGTGACAATGCTGACCGCAGCCGTGCTCGGCGGCATCTCCCTCGGCGGCGGCCGCGGCTCGATTGTCAAGGCGATGCTCGGCGCGATCATCATCCTGCTCGTGCAGAACAGCCTGATCCGCATGGGCCTCACCAGCGGCACCAGTTCGCTGGTGCTCGGCCTGTTGCTGCTCGCCGCTGTGGCCATCGACGTGCGCTGGGTCAAGAACCGGCACAAGGTGCTGGCGCGCGCCTATGTCTCACCGACCTATTTCAGCCTGCCGCCGCTGCCGGATACGGCCGAAGGCTCCGGCTCGCCCTATGCGCTGAACGACAAGCTGCGCGGCGCGGAGGCCATCGGGCTCGGCGAACTCGACGGGCCGGAAGACGTCATCTTCGATCAGAACGACAACCTCTATTGCGGCTCGCGCCACGGCGACGTTATCCGCTTCTTCGCGCCCGACCACAAGCGCTGGGAGGTCTTCGCCCATATCGGCGGTCATCCGCTCGGCTTCGCCTTCGACAGAGAGGGTAACCTGCACACCTGCGTCGGCGGCATGGGCCTCTACAAGGTATCGCCGGCCGGCGAGGTGACGAAGCTGTCGGACGAAACCAATCGCTCGCTGCTCTCGATCGTCGACGACTCGCGCCTCAGGCTCGCCGACGACCTCGACATCGCCCCCGACGGCAAGGTCTATTTCTCCGAGGCGACCGTCCGCTACGAGATGTACGACTGGATGGTCGACGCACTCGAAGGCCGCGGCAACGGTCGCATCATCTGCTACGACCCGAAGACCAACTCCTCGCGTACCGTGCTGCCCAACCTGCAGCTCCCCAATGGCATCTGCGTCGAGAAGGGCGGCCAGTCGCTGCTCTTCGCCGAGACCTGGGGCTGCCGCATCACCCGCTGGTATTTCGACGGGCCGAAGAAGGGTGAGAGGGAAGTCGTCATTGACAACCTGCCCGGCTACCCCGACAACATCAACCGCGCCTCCGACGGCAACTACTGGTGCGCGCTTTGCGGCATGCGCGCGCCGGTCTTCGACCTTGCCCTGAAGATGCCGAGCTTCCGCCGGCGGATGGTGCAGAAGGTCGGTCGCGACGACTGGCTCTATCCCAACATGAACACCGGCTGCGTGATCAAGTTTGACGCCGACGGGGCCATTCTCGACGTGCTGTGGGACCTCGGCGGCGAGGCGCATCCGATGATCACCTCGATCCGCGAGCACAAGGGCTGGCTCTATCTTGGCGGCTTATACAACAACCGGGTCGGCAGGTACAGGGTTCCGGGCGCCGATCCAAGCTGGACCTCGCTGTCGGACTACTGGGGAGCGAAGTCGTGATCGGCGCTGTCAGGCGGGCTTGGGACAATTTCCGCGGCGGTGGGGAAGCGGCGGTCACCGTGCCGCCGATGGACGGCGCGTTGCGTCCGAACCGGCTGCTGGAGGAGGCGCCCGCGGTGGCGACGGCCGAGGCGCCCGACGACCTCGCGCACGACGGCCAAAGCGTCGTCTTCTCGAGCGGGTCGAAGCTTGTGCGCCTCGGAGCGACAGCTGCGGAAACGATGGCCGACCTCGGTTCGGAAATTACCGCTATCGCGGCGCGGAACGGACGCATCGCCGCGGCGCTCGTGAGCGGCGGCGTGACGATCATCCAGCCGGACGGAGCACGCGCCGTGATCGGCAAGCTGGGTGACGCGCCTGCCACCTGCATCACGGCGCTGTCGTTCTCGTCCGATCAGGAGCTTCTGGTCGCACAGGGTTCTGCGAAGCGCAGCCGTTCGGAGTGGAAGCGCGATCTGATGGAACGCGGATCCGATGGCGCAGTCTGGCGGGTCGCGACGGATGGCACGCGCCAGACGCGCCTTGCCGCGGGCCTCGGCTGGCCGCTCGGCATCGTCGTTGCGCCGGACGGTCGGCTGATCGTTTCCGAGAGCTGGAGGCACCGGCTTGTCGCGCTGGTCGAGGGCAGGCAGCCGGAGGCGATGCTCGCCGACCTACCCGGCTATCCGGCCCGCATACGGCGCGTCGCGACGGGTGGCTATGTGCTCGCGGTCTTCGCCCCGCGCAACCAGATCATCGAATTCGTCCAGCGCGAGCCGGCCTTCCTTGCCCGCATGTTCGAGGAGATCGACGAGGCCTATTGGGCTGCTCCCTCGCTGAAGCCCTCGCAGACCTTCCTCGAGCCGCTGCAGGGCGGAGCGCAGAAGCATCTCGGCATGCTGAAACCCTGGGCGCCGACGCGCTCCTACGGCCTCGTCGTGAAGCTGGACGAGGCGTTCCGCCCGGTCGCCTCCTGGCACAGCCGCGCCGACGGCACCCGCCACGGCGTGTTCTCCTGCCTGCCAGACGGCGATCGGCTGCTCGCCGCGGCCAGGGGGGGTGACGCGATCATTGCCATTCCGCTGGCGAAGAGGGAGGCCCGCTGATGCAGCCGCTGATCGAGATGAGAGAGGTCACCAAGGAATATCGCGGCGTGCCGGCGGTCACGAAGGTGAACTTCGTGCTGCAGAAGGGCGAGGTCCACGCGTTGCTGGGCGAGAACGGCGCCGGCAAATCGACGCTCACCAAGATGATGTGCGGCGTCACCCAGGCGACCAGTGGCGAGATGCTCCTCAACGGCAAGCCTGTCTCGTTCGAGACGCCAGCCGAGGCGCTCGACCAGGGCGTGGCGATGGTGTTCCAGGAGACGAGCCTCGTACCGTCGATGACGGTCGCCCAGAACCTCTATCTCGGCGACGAGAACCTGTTTAACCGCATCCGCGGGCTCAACATCGCGGCCCAGACCTTCCTCCAGTCGCTCAACTTCAACGTCAACCCGACGGCGCTGGTGTCCGGCCTGGGCGCGGCGCACAAGCAGATGGTCGAGATCGCGCGCGCCGTGCGCAAGAAGGTGCAGGTGATCATTTTCGACGAGCCGACCGCCTCGCTGACTCCGGAGGAGAAGCGCCATTTCTTCTCGCTTGTCGAACGCCTCAAGAAGAGCGGCGTGTCGATCATCTTCATTTCCCACGCGCTGGAGGAGGCGCTGGCGATCGCCGACCGCATCACCGTGCTGCGCGACGGCGAGCTGGTCGCCAGCGACCTGACGAAGAACTTCGACCGCGACAAGATCATCCGCGCAATGGTCGGCCGCTCGCTGTCCAACTCGCTCTACCGCCACCAGACCGGCGAGGCCGCCCGCTCGGTGGGCGAGAAGGTAATCTCGGTGCAGAACGTGTCGATGGGCACCATCGTGCGCAACACGTCCTTCTCCATCTATTCCGGCCAGATCACCGGCATGTTCGGGCTCATCGGCTCGGGCCGCACCGAGGTCGCCAAGATCATCTCGGGCGTCGTCAAGCGCAACTTCTTCAATGGCGGCGAGATCCGGCTGCGCGACCGCTCGGTGCGCTACCGCGTGCCGCGCCAGGCGATGAAAGAAGGCATCGTCTACGTCACCGAAGACCGCAAGATCGAGGGCTTCTTCGAGACGATGACGATCCCGGAAAACCTCTACATGGGCGCGCTCGCCGCCGGGCTCACCGGCGGCCAGGTCGTCAATATGGGTGAGATGCGGGCGATAGCCACCGAGTGGACCCGCACCCTCAACGTCAGGGCGATCAACGCCAACGCCCGCGTCATCGAGCTCTCCGGCGGCAACCAGCAGAAGGTCGTCATCTCGAAGTCGCTGGTGCAGAAGCCGAAGGTCATCATCTTCGACGAGCCGACGCGCGGCGTCGACGTGGGCGCCATTGCTGAGATACACCAGTTCATCAATCGGCTGGCCGACGAAGGCCTCGCCGTCGTGGTAATCTCATCTTACCTGCCTGAGATTCTCAATCTCTCCGACCGTATTCTTGTCTGCCGATCGGGCAGGGTGGTGGAGGAGTTTGCGCCGGACGAGGCGACGGAGGAGAAGATCATGTACGCCGCCGTCCACTGAACGGCGGGCCGGGCGGTGTGCCTCAAGTGCCGCCTTCAGCCGCGCTTCGATCTCGTGGCGCAAGATCTTGCCTGTGGTGCTGCGCGGGAAATCCTCGAAGCGGATGAAGTGGACCGCCTTCGGGTGCTTATAGCCGGCAAGCTCCTTGCGGCACAGCGCCTCGATTTCCTCTTCGGAGAGGCTGTTGTCGTTGCGCGAGACGAAGGCGATCGGAACCTCGCCCCAGCGTTCGTCCTTGCGGCGCACCACGATCGCGTCGCTGACGCGCGGGTCCAAAAGCAGGACGCGTTCAATCTCGGCCGGGTAGATGTTCTCGCCGCCGGACTTGATCATGTATTTGGCGCGGTCGACGTAATCGTAGCTGGTCGCCCGTGCAGAATCCCGTTTTTTCAGGCCGCGCGCATGTGTCCCGCGCTGCTCGGTAACAGGATTGCGGCCAGGATCAGCAATAAGAGCGTCCTGAACCATGCCAGGAGGAGCCTAAGGTTGTGGCCGATGGCGCAAAGCAGGACGTTGATGACGTCTCCCTCGGCGCCCTTGAGTGCGTTTCGTTCGAGATGGCCGTCCTGCTTCATGTGGCCGATGACCGGC
>JBDRCE010000041.1:0-29134 GCA_043822005.1 Pseudomonadota bacterium
CAGGGTCAGCGCCCGGCGGTCCCAGCCCTGAATCGCGGTGCCGACGCGCTGCTCGGAGCGGCCGAGGCCGTATTGCGGTGCGGTGTCAAAGTAGCGGATGCCCGCCTCCCACGCCGCCCGCAGCGCGCCCTGGGCGTCTTCATCCGAAATTCTGCGGTAGAGATTGCCGAGCGGCGCGCCGCCAAATCCCATCCGCGTCAGCGAGACCGGGCGCGTAGCGCGCAGCGAGATGGTGTCGGAAGCCTTCATGCCGGCTTGCCGCCCGTGCTCTTCCACGCGGCTGCCGCAGTCATGATGCGCCGACGGTGCTGCGGACGCCCGATCTTCCGGAGTCCTGACTGGCAATCACGACGTCCGTGTTGGCGAGCAGCCGCCTTACTGCCTTGCGCGCCGCTTCCGGGCGCTGCAGGCGGATGCACCGCTCGATCTCCTCATGCAGGTCCTGGGCGTGGCGCAGGTCGTTGACCTCGCGGGTCACGAAGACGAACAGGCCTTCCAGCGCCGAGTCGATCAGGGCGCCCAGCGGCAGGAGCAACTCGTTGCCGGCTGCGCGCAGGATCGCCAGATGGAAGCGCGTGTCGGCCGCCGTGCGCTCGCTCAGCGTCCGCGCCATGCCCATCTCGTGGCAGGCCTTGCTGATGGATTCCATCTGGGGTTCGCTGCGCCGCTGGGAGGCGAGTGCCGCGGCTTCCGGCTCGATGATGTAGCGGAACTCCTGCACGGTCTTGAGGAAAGTGCGGCGCTCCGGCGAGGCCGCGTACCAGGTGAGGACTTCGCGGTCGAGCAGGTTCCAGCGCTCCCGCGGCTCCACCCAGCTGCCGATCTTCGGCCGCGACGCAAGCAGGTTCTTGGCCATCAGCATCTTGATCGCCTCGCGCACGACCGAACGGCCGACCCCGAACATCGCCGACCACTCGGCTTCGTTGGGCAGGATCGTGCCCGGCGGGTAGTCGCCGCGCACGATGCGCTGGCCGATCTCGTTGGCGACCGAGAAATGCACGAAAGTTCCGCCGATGCGCGGGGCCTCCCGTCCGACGGTTCGCGGCTTCGTCGCCATTCAATGCTCCAGTTTCGACATGGCGGCGTCAGCTTCCCGGGTTGCGGCTCGCCCGAATCCGGTCGAACGCGACGGCTGTGATGATGAAGGACCCCACGAATACTCCCTGCCAGAAAGGATTGATCCCGAGAAGGGTCAAAGAGTTGCGGATCATCTCTATCAACACCGCGCCGACGACCGCCCCGAAGGCGGTGCCGCCGCCGCCGGCAAGATTGGCTCCGCCGATGACCACCGCCGCGATGACGACGAGTTCCATGCCCGTGCCCATGCCCGTGGTGATCGTGCCGAGCCAGCCGACCTGCAGGATGCCGGCAATGCCCGCCATCAGCGCCGAGAGCATGTAGACGCTGACCTTGATGCGCTTCACCGGCACGCCGGTCAGCGTGGCGGCGTGCTCGTTGCCGCCGATGGCGAAGATGTGACGCCCCCAGCGCGTCCAGCGGAAGGTGAAGCCGAAAATCAATGCGAAGATAACGAGGAGGACCGCCGGATTGGGGACGAATATGTTCTGTCCGAGCCAGACGAAGAGGCCGCCGAGGCTACTGTCGGGTCCTACGCCGGCCGCCATCGTGTTGAACCAGCCCCGGGTCGAGCCGCCGCCGATCGCCACCATCTTGGCGTGGTCGACGCCGAATTGATAGACCATCTGATTGCCGGAGAGCACCATCGCGACGCTGCGCGCGAACGACATCATCGCCAGCGTGACGACGAAGGGCGGCATGCCGACATGGGCGATCAGGAAGCCGTTGACGAAGCCGCAGGCGAGAGCGGCGGCGAGCGCGCAGGGAACGGCGATCCAGATCGGATAATTCCAGCTCATCATCATGCCGGCGACCATGCCGGCGAGGCAGAGCACCGCGCCCACCGACAGGTCGATGCCGCCGGTGATGATGACCGCTGTCATGCCGAGCCCGATGATGCCGACGAAGGCGCAGTTGCGTGCCACGTTGAACAGGTTCTGCGGCGTGTCGAAGGACGGCGTTGCAAAGGACAGGTAGGCGAAGGCGAGCACCGCCGCGAGAAAGACCCAGAAGGTCTGGCTCGCTAGCACATGGCCCAAAGCGCCGTGCTGCTGCTTGTCGATCGTGTCCTGAAGCGTGACGGCCATGGGTCCGGACATCTCCTCGCGATGGTCAGGCGGTCTCGATCGCGCCAGTGATGAGGCCGGTGACCTCTTCCGGCGACGAGGCCGATATCGGCTTGTCGGCGACCTTGCGACCGCGCCGCAGCACTGCGACCCGATCAGCGACCGCGAACACGTCGGGCATGCGATGGCTGATCAGCACGACCGCGATGCCGTGGTCGCGCAGCCGGCGGATCAGGTTCAGCACCTCGGCCACCTGGCGCACGCTGATCGCCGCGGTCGGCTCGTCCATCAGCACGATTTTGGGCTGCGACAGGCGCGTGCGGGCGATGGCCACCGCCTGGCGCTGGCCGCCGGACATCTGGCGAACGAGATCGCGCGCCCGCGTCTCGGATTTCAATTCGGCGAAGAGTTCGCCCGCCCGCGCATACATCTGCTTGTAGTCGAGAATCTTGAACGGGCCCCAGCCCTTCCGCAACTCCCGGCCGAGGAAGACGTTCGCGCCGGCCGTCAGATTGTTGCACAGCGCGAGATCCTGGTAGACGATCTCAATGCCGTTGCGGCGCGCGTCCACGGGCTCGGAAAAATGGACCTCGCGATCCTCGATATGGATCGTCCCCGCGGTCGGCGGGAAGTTGCCGGCGATGATCTTGACCAGCGTCGACTTGCCCGCGCCGTTGTCGCCCATCAGCCCCAGCACCTCTGCCGGCTCGAGCGACAGCGACACGTCGTTGAGCGCGTGGATCGCCCCGAAGTGCTTGGAAATGTTCGTTAGTCTCAGCGCCGTCATGCCCTCACCCGCCGTCGTCGCCTGCTCATTTGCAAGCCAAATCCCATCCCGGTCAATAGGTCGAAAAAAGATTTATCGGATTTATCAGACAATATATTGACGCAAGGGCAGGCGCTACGCTTTTATGGGCGCGGGAGGAAACGCATGCTGATCCTGGTTACGGGAGCCACCGGAAAGGTTGGGCGCGCCTTCATCTCGCGGCTGAGGCGCGAGATGCCCGCGCCTGCCATTCGGGCGCTCTGCCACAACCGCAGGCTGCCGGAGGAGGACGGGCTGTCCGTCGTCGCCGGCTCGATTTCCGACCGGGCGGTCTGTCGCGAGGCCATGCGCGGGGTCACGCATGTCGTCCATCTCGCGACCTGCAAGGAGACCCCGGACGAGGTCATGGACGTGACGGTCAAGGGTCTGTTCTGGCTGCTCGAGGAGTTCCGTCAGAGCCCGGACGCGAAGCGCTTCGTCCTGATGGGCGGCGACGCCGCGGTGGGCCATTTCTTCCATCGCCACCCCGCGCCGATCACCGAGGACGCGCCGCACATGGCCTATCCGGGCTGCTATGCGCTGTCCAAGGTGCTCGAGGAGGTGATGGTCGAGCAGTATGGCATCCAGTACGGGATCGACTGGTGCTGTCTCAGGGCGCCCTGGATCATGGAGAAGGACGACTTCCGCTACAGCCTGTCCTTCGGCGACGACGTCTTCGGCGGACCGGACTGGAAGACGATGGTGCCTGAGGATGTCGCTGAGCGGTCCCGCCGCGAGGGTGCCGTGCCGCTGCTGCAGGAGGCCGACGGAACGCCGCTGAAGCGCAACTTCGTGCATGTCGACGACCTGGTCGAGGCGATCGTGCTGGCGCTCACCGCGCCGGTCGCGCGCCAGCGCCTCTACAATATCGCGATGGACGAACCGGTGGATTACGGGGCGGTCGCCGCCCATCTCGCCGAGACGCGTGGCCTGCCGGCGACACCTGTGCGGGCGTCCTATGTCAGCAACTGGTTGGACAACAGCCGCGCCAAGGCCGAACTCGGCTGGCGCCCGGCATACGACCTTCGACGATTGATCGATTCAGCCTGGGACTACGTCCGGCCGGCCGAAGAGCCGCGGCGGGTCTGGTATCCGGGGTGAGGAAGCGAGGCGGGGAAGTTCCCGTGAAGTCACATCAAGCCAAGGGAGGAATGAAATGAGAAAGACAATGCTTCTGGCCGCGGTCGCGGTCCTTGCCCTGACCACCGGTCAGGCCATCACGCAGGAGAAGAAGACGCTGGCCGTGGTGGTCAAGGGTCTCGACAATCCGTTCTTCACGGTGCTCGGCAATGGCTGCGCGAAGTGGAACGAGAACAACCCGACGTCTGAATACACCTGCCTCTACACCGGCCCGGCGCTGTCGTCCGACGAAGCGGGCGAGGTGCAGCTCGTCGCCGACCTGATCGCCCGGCCGGACGTGGCCGGCATAGCGATCTCGCCGTCCAACGCGCCAGCCATGGCCTCCATGCTGAAGGAGAAGGCGCCGAAGATCCCGATCATGACGATCGACGCCGACCTGCTTCCCGAGGACGCAGCGCTGCGCAAGACTTACCTCGGCACCTACAATTACGACATGGGCGTCAAGATGGCCGGGCACCTGAAGACGCTGAAGCCCGAGGGCGGCACGGTCTGCCTGCAGCTCGGCAACGTGGCGGCCGCCAACATCAACGAGCGTGCGGCGGGCTTCCGCGACACGGTCAGCGGCGCCAAGGGCGCCGAGCGCCTGAAGGGAGAGGGCGGCTGGACCGAGATCGACGGCTGCCCGCTCTACACCAATGACGACATCCCGACGGCCAACCAGCAGCTCGCCGACGTGACCGGCGCCAATGCCGATCTCGACGCCTTCATCCTGGTCGGCGGCTGGGCCCAGTTCGGCCCCGAAGCTTACGCGGCGACTACGACCGCGCTCGAGCCGCGCCTGAAGAGCAAGGACCTCGTCATCATCGCCGGCGACACGCTGCCGCCGCAGATGGACGCGCTCAAGGCCGGTCACAGCCACGTCCAGGTCGGCCAGCGGCCGTTCGAGATGGGCCTGCGCGCGCCCGACGTGCTGATCCAGCTGATCAAGGGCGAGAAGGTCGAGGATCCGATGTTCACCGGTCTCGACGAATGCACGCAGGAGACCGCCGCCACCTGCATCGGCGGCTGATCGCCACCCCGCCGCCAGGCTCCGTGCCTGGCGGCATCCACCGACCGGCCTGCCGCGCCGCATGCGCCGCGCGGAGCGGTTGTCTTTGCCCATTCGAAACCGAAGGAGAGTGACATGAGACTGCGATTTTCAACCGTCGCCCTGACGCTCGTCGCCGCGCTGACGGCATCCACCAGCCTCGCCCAGGACAAGAAGGCGATGGCCTTCGTCGTCAACGGCGCGTCCGACTTCTGGAAGCTCGCGGAAGCGGGCGTGAAGAAGGCGCAGGGCGAACTGCCCAACTACGATCTGCAGTTCAAATATCCCGAACAGGCGGCCGCCGCCGTGCAGCAGCGGCTGATGGACGACCTCGTTGCAGCCGGCGTGTCTGCGATCATGGTCAGCGCCGTCGATCCCAAGTCGTCGACCGACGCGCTCAACCGCGTCGGAGGCCAGGTGCCGCTGTTCACCACCGACAGCGACGCGCCGGATACCAACCGCATCGCCTATATCGGCTCGTCCAACGTGGAGGCCGGCAAGCAGGCGGGCGAGATCGCGTTGAAGGCGCTGCCGAATGGCGGCAAGTGCATCGGCTTCGTTGGACTGCCGGGGGCCGACAATGCGCGCGAGCGCATCGAAGGCATGAAGGCGACGATCGCGGGATCCAAGATCGAACTGATCGACGTGCGTGGCGACGACATCGACATGACCCGCGCCAAGCGCAATGTCGAGGACGCGCTCGCGGCCAATCCGGACATCGACTGCATGGTCGGCTTCTACTCCTACAACCCGCCGCGCATCTATGAAGTGCTGAAGGAATCCGGCAAGCTCGGCCAGGTGACGGTCGTCGCCTTCGACGAGGATCCGATCACGCTCGGCGGCGTCAGGGAAGGCACCATCGCCGGCACGGTCGTGCAGGACCCTTATGAATGGGGCTACCAGGGCATGAAGCTGATGGCGAAGTATCTCGAGGGCGACAAGTCGGTCGTGCCGGAGAACAAGCTGATCATCGTGCCGACCAAAATGATCGACAAGGGCAATGTCGACGCGTTCGAGGCGGAGCTGAAGTCGCGCATCGGCGGCTGACGCCTTGGAGCGAACAGGCCGGTGCGGCCTCCCGGCCGGCCTGTTTGGCGACTGCACGGAGATTGCGATCCCACATGCAACAGCCTTACCTGGAGGTGGTCGGCATCTCGAAGAGCTACCCCGGCGTGAGGGCGCTCAGCGATGTCAACTTTTCGGTCCGAAAGGGGGAGGTCGTCGGACTCGTGGGCGAGAACGGTGCCGGCAAGTCGACGCTGATGAAGATCCTCGGCGGGGTCACCGAGCCGAGTTCGGGCACGATCGTGCTCGACGGCCAGCAATTGTCACGCATGACGGTGGCGGAATCGATGCGCGGCGGCATCGCCTTCGTGCACCAGGAACTCAATCTGTTCGAGAACCTGACCGTCGCGGCGAACATCTTCATCGGCCGCGAGCCCCGGCGGGGAGGGCCTCTGCGACTTGTCGACGAGGGCGAACTGAAGCGCCGCGCGACGCCCCTGCTCGCTCAACTCGGCGCGGACTTCTCCGCCGACACGCCCGTCGCAGCGCTTTCCCTGGCGCAGATGCAGCTCGTCGAGATCGCCAAGGCGCTGTCGCTGAAGGCGCGTCTCATCATCATGGACGAGCCGACGTCGAGTTTGACCGCGACGGAGACCGAGCGTCTGCTTGCCGTGATTTCGCGGCTCAGATCCGAAGGTGTGTCGGTCATCCTCATCTCGCATCGGCTGGCGGAAATCGAGCAGGCCGCGGACCGGGTCGTGGTGCTGCGCGACGGCAAATGCGTCGGTGAGTTGGACAGGGCCGACATCCGGGCCGAAACCATGATCCGGATGATGATCGGGCGCGACCTGAAGACGCTTTATCGCGTGCCAGCGCAACCGCCCGGCGAGGCGGTGCTGCAGCTTGCCGGCGTGCGCACCTCGTATCGTCCGGAACAGCCGGTCAGCCTCGATGTGCGGCGGGGCGAGATTCTCGGCCTCGCCGGTCTCGTCGGCTCCGGACGTACCGAACTCGCGCGCGCCATCTTCGGCCTCGATCCGCTCAAGGGCGGCGAGATCCGCATTGCAGGCACGGCCGTCGCGATCACGTCGCCGCGCGCCGCGATCGGCCACGGCCTCTACCTGATCCCGGAGGATCGCAAGCGCTCGGGCCTCCTGCTCGACTTTCCGATCCGCAGCAACGTGACGCTTGCCAGCATGGACGCGCATTCGCGCTTCGGACTGGTGGATCGTCACGCCGAAGAGGCAAGCGCCGATGAACAGCGCCGCAGCCTCGACATCCGCACGCCGTCGGTGTCCGTGCTGGTCGGCGCGCTGTCGGGCGGCAACCAGCAGAAGGTCGTGCTGGCGAAATGGTTGTCGATGGCGCCGAGGATCCTGGTGTTCGACGAGCCGACCCGCGGCGTGGACGTCGGCGCCAAGAACGAGATCTACGGTCTGATGCGCGCTCTGTCCGACCGTGGCGTCGGCATCCTGATGATCTCGTCGGACATGGAGGAGGTCATCGGCATCAGTGACAGGGTCGCGGTGATGCACGAGGGCCGGATCGCGGGCTTTCTCGGTCGCGAGGAGCTGAGCGAGCGGGCCATCCTGTCGCTTGCCGTCGGCCGCTTGGCCGCATGAACCGGGCTGCTGGGGGAATGGAATGATGATCAGCCGGAAGGACCTGTCGCTGTTGATCCTCATCATCGTCGTGGGGACGGTGGTGGCGATCATCAATCCGCGCTTCCTGTCGCCGATCAACCTGTCGAATACGGCCAACCTGATCGGCCTGTTCGGCATCTTCGCCGTCGCGCAGGCGTTCGTGATCATCTCGGGCGGCATCGAGCTTTCGGTCGGATCAATCATCGCGCTGCTCGGCGTGCTGTTCGTGGACCTGGTGGCGGCCGGCACGCTTTCACCTGGTATCGCATTCCTGGTCGTCCTTGCGCTCGGCTGCCTGATCGGCCTGCTGCACGGCTTTCTCGTCGCGCGGGTCGGGCTGCAGCCCTTCGTCGTGACGCTGTGCGGCCTTCTGATCTATCGCGGCATCGCGCGCTACTACACCGAGGACGCGACCGCGGGCTTCCCGTTCGGGGCCAGTTTCCCGACACTCGAATGGCTTGTCGCCGGCCGCCTCTACGGGGTGCCGCACAGCCTCATCGCCTTCCTGCTGATCACCATCGTGATGGGCGTGGTGCTGCACCGCTCCGTCTATGGGCGGCACCTGTTCGCCGTCGGCAAGAGCGAGGAAGCGGCCCGCTACAGCGGCATCAACACCACGCGCGTCGTGATCTCCGCCTATGTCATCTGCTGCGGATTGACGGCGGTCGCGGCGGTGTTCATCGCGATGTATACGCGCTCGATTTCGCCTTCGTCGCACGGCAGTTTCTACGAGCTCTACGCCATCGCGGCGGCCGTGCTGGGAGGCTGTTCGCTCAGGGGCGGCGAGGGGTCGATCCTCGGCGTGGTGCTCGGCACGGTGCTGCTGCAGGTGTTGCAGAACCTCGTCAACCTGCTCGGCATCCCGAGCTCGCTCAACTTCGCCGTGATGGGGTCGGTCATACTGATCGGGGTGCTGGCGGACCAGCAGTTCTCAAAGCGAAAGGTCGGATAATCCCGACCGACGGCGCAGTCGTCGCGCGAGCCGCGATGACGAGACGGCCAGTCTCATCGGTATTTATTTATCCATAAAAAACAATTTGAAAGCGAAGTTTCAATGGGCTTCTATGGATAAAAGAATAATGCCGGCGAGAACCACCGTGTTCCGAATGGCCTGTCAGGCCTCGCAGCCGGCCAAGGGGTACCATTCACCTGGGGAGGAAGAAATGCAGGTAGACAAGACGAATGACAGACGCAATTTCCTGAAGACAATCGCGCTTGGTTCGGCCGCGGTCGCGGGTGTCGGTGCAGGAATGTTCTCGGCTCCAGGCGACAGGTCACTCGCGATCGGGGTCCCGCGGGCGCGTGCTGAGGGCACGCGCTACAAGACGGCCTTCATCCAGTGGCAGCCGCACACCGTGCCGGCGGCCTGGTCGAAGGGGATCGAGGAGGTTCTCGGTCCGCAGCAGGTCATCGACTACGAATTGCTCGACGGCCAGAACAAGGTCGAAGTGCAGGTCAGCCTGGTGGAGACGCTGATCAGCCAGGGCGCCTCGGTGATTTTCCTGCAACCGATCGACTCGGTGGCACTGGCGCCATCGATCGCCAAGGCGAAGCGTGCCGGCATCTCCGTCATTACCCTCAACATCGACGCGACCGAACCGCACGCCTCGCATGTCGAGATGAACCACTACTACGGCGCGATGGACATCGCGAAGGCGATGGGAGATGCGATGGGAGGCAAGGGCAAGGTGGCGATCCTCAACGCGCCTCCGGGCATCATCATCCGCGACCAGCGCACCAACGGCTTCGTCGACGGACTGAAGAAGCACCATCCCGACATCCAGGTCGTCGCCGATCAGGTCGCCGACTGGGACCGCAAGAAGGCGCAGGACGTGCTCAACACGATCCTCGCGGCCAACCCCGATCTCGGTGGCGTCTACGGCGTCAACGATTCCATGGCGCTCGGCGCGGTCGACGTGGCCAAGGAGAAGGGCCTGCTCGGCAAGATTGCCATCTTCGGCAATGACGGCGAGACCGCGGCCCTGGAATCGATCGAGGCCGGCGAACTGACCGGGACGCAGTATACCGACGTGTATCAGCAGGGCAGGCTCGCGGCGGCCGCTGCGACAGTGCTCGCGACCGGCGGCGTGGAGGCAGGAGCCTTCGCCCAGCAGTCACGTCTGCTGATGCCCTATGTGATCGCGACCAAGGCGAATGTTGGTTCGATCCAGCCGTCGCAGCGCTGGTAGACGCTCCCTGACTCGGGGCCGCGGCAGAGCCTGCCGTGGCCTCCTTTTTCCGGATAAGCGCCATCGTGAACATGCGATCTGCGTCAGCGGCGCTTGCGCTCTTCTTCGCCGGCACCATCGTCTTCTTCAGCGTGAGCGCGCCGCGTTTCGCGTCGGCGTCGACCGTCGAGAACCTGATGTCCGGGTTCTCGTTCGTCGCCATCCTGGCGATGGGGCAAGCCTTCCCGATCCTGGTGCGCGGCATCGATCTGTCGATCGGCGCGATCGTCGGGCTGGTGGGGATGATCGTGTTCGACCTGTCGCTGATCGCGCAGCTGCCGGGATATCTCATCCTGCCGCTGGCATTGCTCGCCGGGGCATTGGCGGGCGCGGTCAACGGTGTCCTGGTCGTCCATCTGAGGCTACAGCCCTTCATCGCCACGCTGGCGACGCTTGCCGCCTATCGCGGGCTCACTTACGCGATCTCCGGCAGGCAACTGGTGCCGGGCCTCACGACCACGCCGATCCGCGATCCGTGGCTGACGGGCATCGAGACCTACTTCGACGTCGGACGCTGGCTGGGCCTTTCGCGGCTCGTGAACACGCCCTGGGTGCCGCTGTCCTTTGTCATCATGCTCGTGTTGTTCGTGGTATTCCAGGTCCTGCTGACATCGACGCGGTTCGGCCGCGACATCTACGCGACCGGAGGCAACCATGAAGCGGCCAGGCTTGCGGGAATCCGGGTCAACGGCGTGATCATTGCAGCCTACGCCCTTGCGGGCCTGTCCGCGGCCATCGCCGCGCTGATCATGGTCGCACGCTTCACGACGGCTACCGAGGCGCTCGGCGCGGGCATGGAGCTGACCGCCATCGCCGCGGCCGTCATCGGCGGCGTCAGCCTCGCCGGCGGCGTCGGCGCCATGTTCGGGCCGGCGCTGGGCGCCTTTCTTCTCGGCGCGATCCTGATCGGCTTGACGCTTCAGGGCGTGCCGCAGTTCGTGCAGCAGATCATTACCGGAGCCATCCTCCTCGCGGCCGTGGGATACGACCGCCTGCTCTCCGTGCGGCGCCAGCGCCGGCTGACCGCCGCCTCGACGGCCGCGACATGACCGCGGTTGGCCCCCCTCTTCTGCGCGGCATCGGCCTCGCCAAGACCTATGGCAACTTCGTCGCGCTCGACGATACGGACTTCGCAGTCAATGCCGGCGAGGTTCGCGCCCTCATCGGATCGAACGGCGCAGGCAAGTCGACCCTGATCAAGATCCTGACCGGAGCGGTCACGCCGACGCGCGGCAGCGTTGAAATCTCCGGGGAGAAAGCAGCACTCGGCGACCCTTCGGAGATGATCAGGCGCGGGGTCGCCTGCATCTACCAGCATTCGAACCTCGCACCGGCCATGTCGGCGCTGGACAACATCTATCTCGGCCGCCAGCCCACGCGCCGTTTCGGTTTCGTCGACACCCGCCGCCAGCGGCTCGAGGCAGAGAAACTGCTCGCGCATCATGGCATCGACATCGATCTCGACGCGCGAGTGGGCACGCTGTCGACGGTCAAACAGAAAGAGGTCGAGATCCTGAAGGCGCTGGCGCTGGAGGCGCGCGTGATCCTGATGGACGAGCCGACCGGCTGGCTTGCGGGAGCGGATGTGGTGCGCCTGCACGATACGATCCGGACGTTGAAGGCCCGCGGTGTCGGCATCGTCTATATCAGCCATGTCCTCGACGAGATCTTCGCGGTCTGCGACACCGTAACGATCATGCGTGACGGGCGGGTCGTCGCCGAGAGCGCAGTGGCAGACATCGACCGGCCGCGCGTCGTCCACCTGATGGTCGGCGAGAAGCTCGCGCGCGAATCCGCGGATGCGGCGCTGCAGCAGCGTCGTCCGCGCGGCACGGGCGCCGTGCGTCTCAGCGCGCGGAGGCTCGGAAAGAGCGGTGTCTTTGCCGACGTGTCGTTCGACCTTCATGCCGGTGAGATCTTCTGCCTGACGGGGCTGATCGGTTCCAGGCGCACCGAACTGGTCCGCACCCTGTTCGGCTCGGACCGTTTCGACACCGGAACGCTGGAGGTCGACGGCCGCGCCGTCACGCCGCGCAGCCCCCTCGACGGCATGTCGCTCGGCATCGGTTTCGTGCCCGAGGACCGGCACCGCGAAGGCCTGATGCTCGACATGAACGTGACGGAGAACCTTGCGATGGCCACCCTCGAGCGCCATTGCCGCGGGCCGTTCCTGAGCCGCAGTGGAATGGTCCGGTCCGGCCGCAAGGCGATCGAGGATCTGTCGGTGCAACCCCGCGACGGCAGCAAGGTGGTGCGGCTCCTGTCGGGCGGCAACCAGCAGAAGGTGCTGGTCGGCAAATGGCTGAGCCGCGGTCCCCGCATCCTCATCCTCGACGAGCCGACCGTCGGCGTCGATGTCGGCGCCAAGGCGGAGATCTATGCGATCCTGAGGCGCGAGCGCGAGCAGGGCGCGGCGATACTCATCGTCTCGTCGGACCTCGAGGAAGTGATGACCGTGGCCGACCGGATCGGCGTGATGGTGTCGGGCCGGCTGGTCGCCGTGCACGACGCGGGCACCGTGGGAATGGCCGATATCGTTCGCGAGATCGGCGGAGGTCCGGCGTGAGCGCGCGGGGTCTTTCCCTACCGGCGGCTCTCTCCGCTCATGTCGCGCCGAACGCGCTCCCCATCGCCGTGGCGGTCATCATCGCGATCTTTGCATTGACCGAACCGGCATTCCTCAGCACCGACAACCTCGTCGGTATTGCCCGGCAGGTCGCGATCATCGGAATCATGGCTGTCTGCATGACCTTCGTGATCATGACAGGCGGGGTGGACCTCTCGGTGGGTCCCGTCCTGGCTCTCGCGGGACTGGCCGCATTCTACTGCCTCGACGCAGGCTATCCCTTGCCGGTCGTCATCCTCGCCGGTCTCTCCGTCGGAGCCGTCGTCGGGCTTGCGAACGGAATGATCGTCGCCTTCCTCCAGCTTCCACCCATCATCGTGACGCTGGCGATGCTGAGCATGGTGCGCGGCACGGCGCTGATTGTCGGAGGACCGGAACAGCACCTGATCCGCAACGAGCCGGCCTACAGCTTCATCGGCACGGGCAGCATGTTCGGCCTGCCGGTCTCGGTCTATATCTTCGCGGCGGTGGCCGTCATCATGATCCTGGTGCAGAGGCGCACGCCGCTTGGCCTGCTGGTCGCGGCCATCGGCGACAATGAGCGCGCGGCCCGGCTCAGCGGTCACCGGACGCGGCTCACCAAGACGCTCGTCTATGTCATCTGCGGGCTCGGCGCGGCGCTGGCCGGCATCATCCAATCGTCCCAGGTTCACACCGCACTGGCGACCTACGGACCTTTCGGAACGGAGCTTGACGTCATCGCCGCCGTCGTGCTCGGCGGCACCAGCATCATGGGCGGAAACGGCTCGATCGTGCGGACGCTGCTCGGCGTCTTCTTCCTCGGCATCCTGAACAACGGGATGAACATCCTCAACGTGCCGATCGACATACAGCTCATCGCGAAGGGGGCAATCATCATCGCGGCACTTGCGATCACGGCGAGGCGCGGCTGAGCGACTACTGGCCGGATGTGGAGCGCAGCAGGGTGTCGCGCGCGGACGACAGATGCGCCCTGCATGCCAGCTCGACCATGCTGATGTTCCGGCTGAAGAGCGCTTCGATGTAGGTCAGGTGCTCGCGGATCGCGACCTCGTTGCGCTGCCGCTCGTCGTGCTTGTTCCACTGGTAGTGGTAGTGAAAGATCACCGTGATGATGTCGTAGAAGGAGTCGATGAACCGGTTCGGCGCGGCCGTGCTGATGAGCCGGTGAAACCGGCTGTCGAGATCGGAAAAGTCATGGTAGCGCGTCTCGATCTCGGCGAGCAGCGCCAGATGCTCCTGCCGCAGCGCCTCGAGCTGGCGCCAGTGCTGGGAGCTGTCGGGCAGAGCCGCCAGCGCGCGCGCCGAGCGCAGCTCGAACATTTCGCGGATCTCGAAAAGCTCCAGCGCGAAGCTCGTCGTGAAGCCCTTGAAAACCCATCCGGCATTCGGGCGTTTCTCGATCAGCCCGAAGCGCTGGAAGCGGTTGAGGAACTCGCGAATGCCGGTCGTCGCCACACCGAACTTGCGGGCGAGGTCAAGTTCGTTGATCGCAGTGCCCGGCCGCGCATTGTCGCGCAGCAGCCACTCCATGAAGCGCTCCTCGACCTGCGCCGCCATCGGCACGGTCTCGTCCTGCGGAAACCTGTGCATCGCTTCGCTCGCGGGGTGCACGTTGCGCTCCCGCCCGGAGCCGGAAACCACTCCGCTCGCCCGAAGCGACGCGATGACCTTGCGCACGGTCGTGCGGCTGACGCCCAGGCGGATGCTCAGAGTGTTCTCCGAGGGGAGCGGTTCGCCGTCCTCCAGGCGCGACATCAGGTCGATGGCGTCGTTGAACGCGCGCTTGAACACCGTGTCCGACTTCAAATCCGTCTCCTCCCTGGCAACTATTCCCTGACTTTTAATCGATAAAAAACAATTTGACGAGCGCTGTCCTTTGGCTTTTTCTCTATAAGAAACCAATAGGGAGGAGGCCGTGTTGGCCGAAGCAACGAGGGATCCGGACGCAATGTCCGGGACCCGCGGCAATGAAGATCGTGCTGGTGCTGCGGCGGTGGCGCTCGGCCTGAAGCTGCTGAGCTTCGGTCCGATCCTGATCCTTGCGCTGCTCGTGCTGGCCATCAGCCTTCTGGCGCCGAACTTCCTCAAGCCGGTCAATATCGGAAACATACTTGCCCAGACGGCCGTCATCGCCATCGTGGCGATGGGACAGCAGCTCGTGATCCTGACGCGCGGCATCGACCTCTCGGTTGGGGCCAATCTCGCGCTCGCGACCGTCATCGGCGGACTGGTCTTCCGCGTCTCGGATTCGGCCTTTCTGGTCGTCCTTGCGATGCTGGCGACAGGCACGCTGGTCGGCTTCGTCAACGGTGCGGTCTATGTGTTCGGCCGCCTGCCGCATCCTTTCATCATCACACTGGCGACGCTCAGCATCTGCAGGGGCCTGGCGCTCGAACTCTCGATCAACCACACGACCATGCGCGGCATGCCCGAGGAGGTGAACTATCTCGGCGAGACGTCGTCGCTTGGCGTGCCGAACTCCTTCTTCGTCGTGTTCGGCGTCGCGCTTCTCGTGCTGGTCATGATGAAATCCATGGTCTGGGGCCGCTGGACCTATGCGGTGGGCGGCAATCCGAAGGCGGCCGTGGAGATGGGTATCCCGGTCAAGTGGGTGCTGGTTTCGACCTATGCCTTCGCCGGCCTCTGCGCCGGTATCGGCGCGGTTGTCCTGTCCGGCCGGACGGGTGCCAGTTCGCCCCTCTACGGCAATCTGCTCGAGCTTGATACGATCGCTGCCGTCATCATCGGAGGCGCCTCTTTCCTCGGCGGCCGCGGCCATCTCGGCCACGCGCTGGTCGGCGCGCTGATGATCGGCGTGATCCGCAACGCACTGAACCTGCTCAATGTCGATGTCTTCTACCAGATGATCGCGATCGGGCTGATCATCGTGCTCGCCGTCGAGGCGGATGTGTTGCGCAACTATCTCGAGGGGCGGGCGCGGGCGAACCAGGCGAGGGCCCAATGAGCGCCGCGCCGGTTCTCTCTGTCCGTGACGGCCACAAGCGCTTCGGCGCGGTGCACGCCCTGAAGGGCGTCAGCCTGGACGCCTATCGCGGCGAGGTCCTGGCGCTTCTGGGCGACAACGGCGCCGGCAAGTCCACCCTCGTGCGCTGCATCAGCGGCGTGCACGCGCTGGACGAAGGCGAGATCCGCCTCGACGGAGACGTGGCGTCACTGTCGACGCCCGCGCTCGCGCGAAGCGCCGGCATCGAGACGGTCTACCAGGACCTCGCGCTGTTCGACAATCTTACGCCGGCGCAGAACTTCTATTGCGGCCGCGAGCTTGCGTTTCCCGCGTGGCTGCCGCGCGGCCTGCGATTCCTTCGCGCCCGCGAGATGGACCGGGAGGCCGCGTCGGTCATCGATCGCCTGAAGGTCAGGCTGCCCAGGTTCGACGCCCCTGTGGCGCTGATGTCGGGCGGCCAACGGCAGGCAATCGCCGTAGCGCGCGCGACCGTGTTTGCCCGCAAGGTCGTCATCCTCGACGAACCGACCGCCGCGCTCGGCGTGCGCGAGTCGCGAAAGGTGCTCGATCTGGTCAGGCAGCTCCGCGACGAGGGCAACGCGGTGATCCTGATCACCCACAACATGGAGCAGGTCATCGACCTCGCGGACCGCGCCGTCGTGCTGCGACAGGGTCGCAAGGTGGGCGAACTGAAGCCGGATCGCGCCAACCAGCAGGAACTGGTGTCGCTGATCGTCGGCGCGGAGGCCTGAACGAATTCGCCTCCGGGAAATGGAGGCGATCCAGAGATCGCTCAAGGGGAGCGGTCCATAGAAGAGGGAGGAGCACTGTGAGGTTCCGATCAATACTGGCAGGAGCGGTCGTCGCGTTCAGCGTCGCCGCACCTGCAACCGCAGCCGATGCCGTCAAGATCGGCTTCATCACCAAGTTCCCGGTGCCGTTCTTCGCCACGATGGAGAATGCGGCCAAGGACTACGCGGCGGCCAATCCAGGCATCGAGATGATCTTTGGACAGGGGGCCTCGGCAACCGACATCGAAGGCCAGATCGCGCAGATCGAGTCGATGGTGACGCAGGGCGTGCAAGGCATTGCCATCACGCCGGTCGATCCGACCGTCGCCACGGCGCTCGACAAGGCTATCGGCGCCGGCGTCAAGGTCGTGCTGATGGACAACGACATCCCCGGCTGGACCGGACGAACGGCGCTGGCCACCACCAACAACTACAACGCCGGCAAGATCGCTGGCGAGTATCTGAAGTCAGTGCTGAAGCCCGGCGACACGATGGGCATCCTCGAGGGCGTGCCCGGCGTTCCTTCGCTCGACGATCGCGTCAAGGGCATGAAGGAGGGGCTCGGCGGGCTCGACGTCAAGATCGTCGGCACCGGCGCGACCGACTGCACCGAGGAGAAGGGCATCAACGTGGCGCAGGATCTCCTCACCGCCAATCCGGAGCTGAAGTCCATCTATGCGGCCTGCGGTCCTCCGGCGGCTGGCGCCGCCCAGGCGATCAAGAACGCCAATCTGTCAGGGAAGGTGATCCTGGTAGGCTTCGACTTCTGCTGCGGCGAGGCCGAGGCACTCGAGGCCGGCATCGAGAATGCCACCGTCGCGCAGTTCCCGACCAAGATGGCATCGCTGGGCGTCGAGGCGCTGGTCAAGGCGATCCGGGGCGAGAAAGTCGAATCGCTGATCGACTCCGGCGCGGCCCTCGTCACCAAGGCCAACATGGCCGAGTTCAAGTAGCTGATGCGAGGGCCGGCGCGCAGCCGGCCCTCATCTTCCTCCGAGAGTGCGCCCGCCGCACGGACATCGAAAGACACCTACGTGCAGTCCATGGAAGCCCTCGTCTGCGTCGAGCCAGGCAAGCTGATCGTCGAGCAGCGCCCGGCCCCGACCCCGGACCCGTCCTACGCGCTGGTGCGCCCCCGCCGCGTCGGCATATGCGGAACCGACTATCACATCTTCGAGGGCAAGCATCCGTTTCTGCAGTATCCGCGGATCATGGGCCACGAACTCGCCGTCGAGGTGGTGCATGCGCCGGCCGGCTCCGGGATCGAGCCCGGGCAGAGCTTCGCGGTCAACCCGTACCTGTCTTGTGGCAAATGCATTGCCTGCCGGCGCGGCAAACCCAATTGCTGCGTGCGCGTCTCCGTGCTGGGGGTGCACCAGGACGGCGGAATGGCGGGTCTGCTTGCGGTTCCGCCGGGAAACCTGATCCCGATCGACGGCCTGTCGCTCGACCAGGCGGCGACCGTCGAGTTCCTCGCGATCGGCGCGCACGCGGTGCGCCGTGCGGCTGTGACAGCACAGGACCGGGTGCTCGTCGTAGGGACCGGCCCGATCGGGCTCGGCGTAGCCCTGTTCTCGCGGCTCTCCGGCGGCGCTGTCGCCGTGCTGGATCGCGAGACGGACCGCGCGCGGGCAACGGCCGCCATCCTCGGCGTCACGCCGTTCGCAGCCGATGCCGACGGATCGCGGGAGCTGGACCGGTTCACCTCGGGCGAAGGGTTCGACGTGGTCTTCGATGCGACAGGCAGTTCGAGCGCGATGGAACGGGGCTTCGAATATGCCGCGCATGGTGGCCGCTATGTGCTCGTCAGCGTGGTGAAGGAACAAATCCGGTTCATGGATCCCGACTTCCACAGGAAGGAACTGACGCTCCTCGGCAGCCGCAACGCCACGGCCGAGGATTTCGAGCGTGTCATTGAGGCAATGCGGCAGGGTTCGGTGCCGGTGGACCGGCTGATCACGCACCGTACCGACCTGAAAGGGGCGGTGCGCGACATTCCCCACTGGACAAACGAGAAGGCGGGACTGATCAAGGCGATCGTGGAAATCGGCTGATCGTCGAGCTTTCGGAAGCCCTGCATCCTTCCGGCATCGAGGTTCAGCGCTCAGGGAGGGAGGTCAGATTGCCCGCCATCGACTACGAGGTTCACGACGAACGTTTCGGCCGCCTGATCCACCAGAACGCAGGTCCCGAAATCCTCTGGCAGGGAGGCCGCTGGTGCGAAGGCCCCGCCTACTTCCCGGCCGGCCGCTATCTGATCTGGTCGGACATCCCCAACGACCGCATCCTTCGGTGGGACGAGATGAACGGCGAGGTTGCGACCTTCGAGCAGCCGTGCCGCAACCAGAATGGCCATACGGTGGACCGGATGGGTCGTCTCATCGCCTGCGAACACCGTGGACGCTGCGTGAGCCGATACGAGATCGATGGTACGCGCACCGTCCTGGCCGACAGTTTCGCGGGCAAGCGCCTCAACTCGCCCAACGACGTCGTGGTCAAGTCCGACGGATCGGTCTGGTTCACCGATCCGTCCTACGGGATCGACAGCGACTATGAGGGCGATGCGGCGCCGATGGAGCAGGACGGCCGTCATGTCTACAGGATCGACGCCGGAGGCGGCGTCACGCGGGTGGTCGCCGACATGAAGCAGCCGAACGGGCTCGCCTTCTCGCCGGACGAGGCCTTCCTCTACGTCGCGGACACCGGCAGATCGCATTTCCCGGACTGCGTCCCGAAGATACGCCGCTACACCGTGTCGGCCGACGGAGCGTCGCTCGCAGACGGTGTCGATTTCGCCGCTTGCGACGCCGGCATGTTCGACGGGTTCCGGGTCGATACCGAGGGTCGCATCTGGTCGTCGGCCGGCGACGGAGTGCACTGCTTCGCGCCCGACGGCACGCTGCTCGGCAAGATTCTCATCGATGAGGTCGTCGCGAATGTCTGCTTCGGCGGTCCGAAGCGCAATCGCCTGTTCATCTGCGCGACCACGACGCTGCGGTCGGTCTACGTCAACGCGCGGGGGTGCACCTAGAGGCGGGCGATTCCGATTGTTGCGTCCAACGCTTCCGTCGACGCTAATTCTGACGCTCGGCAGCACCGGGTAGAGCCTGTTCCTGCGTGCTCCTCGCGATGGCGGACCAGCACATCCCGGCGATCTGCCGGTGCTCCGCCTCGGTCAGCGGAGAGCCGTTCGCGCGACGCCATTTCAGCGTATTGCGGATGCCGCCGCCGACATAGGCGCCCATGACGTTGGGATCGAAATCGCGTAGGACGCCCGCGGCGCGCGCTTCGGTGAACACCTTGGCGGTGAAGTCCGTGACCGGCGCGAACAGCCGCCGCAACTCGCCCGGCGGAAGCAGCGGCACGTTGGACAGATATTCGAACAGAATCGCCCGCGCTGGGTCGGCCCAGATGAGGCGGATGTAGTCGTCGATGTAGCGGCGAACCCTCGCCTCGTGCGAGACGTCGGGCCCGTACTCCACGATAAGCGAGGCGCCGACCTTCGCCGTCAGCCTCTGATAAACGCCGCGGACCATCTCTTCCTTCGAGGAGAAGTAGATGTAGAGCGTGCCCGTCGCGACCCCGGCCGTCTGGGCAATCTCGGCCATCGAGCATTGCAGCCCGTTTTTCACAATCAGGTCAGACGCAGCTGCCAGAATGCGCTCGCGCTTGTCGTTGACTACGGCGTCCACAGGCTCCCCCAAGAGTGAATGAACATTCATTCACCTGTCACACTTAGCAGCTACCCGTCACCTCGTCAAAGCGCAAGCGCCGTGTCCGACATCGGACCGCACAGGGAGCTATCGATGGCCGACGCCCTCACATTCGTTCATATCACCGACCTGCACATCGGAAACCCGGCCGTCCAGGACGACCATCTCTACACGGACACGTCGCAAACCCTGCGGGCGATCCTGGCCGACGTGAAGCGGCTCGTGCCGCAGCCCCGCTTCATCGTCGCCAGCGGCGACCTGACCAATACCGGGGACCAGGAGAGCTACGAGCAGTTGAAGGCGATCATCGCCGACGCCGGGCTGGATGTGCCGATCCTCTACACTCTCGGCAATCACGACAAGCGCTCGGGCTTCTATCCCGTCATGCTCGGGCAGACCGAGAACGTCGACAAACCCTACGATCATTCCGCTGTCGTCGACGGTATCCACGTCGTCCTCGTCGACACCAGCGTAGCGTTCAAGATAGGCGGCCATTTCGAACCCGGCCAGCTCGAATGGCTGGCGGCGGAACTGGACCAGCACCCCGACTTGCCGAAGCTGATCGTGATGCACCACGCGCCCGCGCTCGACTTCGATCACCCGAGCCTGGAATGGGAATCGCTCTCCTTCGAGGGAACCGAAGCACTCCGCAACCTCCTCGAGGGGCGCGACGACATCCTCGGCATCCTCTCCGGACACATCCACTACGATCGCGTCAGCCATTGGTACGGCATCCCGGTCGTCGTCGGCATTGGCCACCACGCGGCCACCGACGTCCTCTATCTGCACGAGGGCTTGCGCATGGTCGCCGGCGCGTCGTTCGCGCTGGGCACGATCCGCGAGTCGGGCCTCAGCATTTCCTTCGTGCCGCAGCCGGCGGATCGCCGCGAACTGAAGGTGCATACCTTCGACGGCATGTCCGAGCTGATCAAGCACTACGAAACCGACGCGGCAGCCGCCGCGCTGGCAGCCGAGTAAACCAGGGACACATCCAATGAACCGCAAGACTTTCCTGACCGGCGCCGTCGCGCTGGCCACGGTGGGCCTGTCGATGCCCGCCTTCGCGCAGGCGATCCCCGCCACGGTCGACCAGCCGGTGACGATCAGCTACTACAACTACAACCTCGCCTCGGCCGGCAACGGCGCCGAGGCGACCAAGAAGATGATCGCCGACTTCGAGAAGGCGAACCCCAACATCAAGGTCGAAGGTGTCGGCGCGAGCCCGGCGGACATCACCAGCCGCATCCAGGCCGACGTCGCCGCCGGCCGGATCCCCGACGTCGTCCAGATGATCTTCTCCGACCTCAACTTCACCGTCGACAATCTCGGCGCCGTTGCGCTCGAGGACATCGTCCCGGCGGACGAGATGAAGACACATTTCGAGGGCATCTCGCCGAACGGGCTTCAGCTCGGCGTCGTCAATGACAAGACCTACGGGCTGGCCTACACGTTCTCGACGCCGGTGCTGTTCTACAATGCCGACCTGTTCCGCCAGGCCGGGCTCGATCCGGAAAACCCGCCCAAGACCTGGGCGGAGGTGAAGGCGGCCGCGCTGGCGATCGTCGACAAGACCGACGCCGAAGGCATCGCCACCGGCATCTTTGGACCGTCGGCCGGCGACTGGCTGTTCCAGGGCGTGCTGCGCTCCAACAATGGCGGGATCATCTCGGCCGACCGCAAGCAACTGACCTTCGCCGAGCCGGCCTCGGTCGAGGCGGTGGCCATGCTGCGCGATCTCTACGACAGTGGCGCCTACACGAACGTCGAGGTTCAGGCTGCCATGGAAGGCATGGCATCCGGCAAGATCGGCATGTATCTGCAGACCTCGGCGATCCAGGGCTTCCTGGTGAAGGGCGCGGAAGGCAAGTTCGACCTTCGCGCCACCACGATGCCCCGCTTCGGCGAAAAGCCGCAGCGTCCGAACAATTCGGGCAGCGCGCTGGTGATCCTCAGCAAGGATCCGCTCAAGCAGCGCGCGGCCTGGGAGCTGATGAAGGCCATGACCTCGAAGGAGGCCTACACCGTCATCACGTCCCAGATCGGCTACCTGCCGCTGCGCACCGATATCGTTGACGATCCGAAATATCTCGGCGAGTGGGTGAAGAAGCATCCGCTGATCAAGCCGAACCTCGAGCAGCTCGCGATCCTCGAGCGCTGGGAATCCTTCCCGGGGGCGAACTACCGCCAGATCCAGAAGACCATGATGGAAGGCGCGGAACTCGCGGTGTTCGGCGGGGTCGATCCGGCCGAGGCGATGAAAGCCGCGCAGGACAACGGCCAGGCCCTGATGCCGAAGTGACAGGCAAGGCGGCCTGCCCAACCCCGGGCGGGCCGCCTTCTTCCTCACCAGCCGAGGCCCGACATGACCGCCATCGCTCTCGATATCCAGGCCAAGCCGGCGGCGAAGCGCGCGACGCTGCGATGGCAGATCGCGCCCTGGCTCTACCTCGCGCCGGCCGCCGCGACGCTGGCACTCTGGATCTACTGGCCGCTGCTGGATGCGCTCAGGCTCAGCTTCTACGAATGGAACATGCTGCCGAATTCGCCGATGAATTTCGTCGGCTGGCAGAACTACGCCAACATCTTCGCGCTGCCGAAATTCTGGCAGGCCCTGCGCAACACCGGTATCTACATACTCGGGCTCCTGCCTCTCGCGGTCGCGATCCCTCTGGCGATCGCGATCTACACCCATGATCTACCGCCGCGCTCGCGCAACATCTACCGGGCAATCATCTTCGTGCCGATGATCATCGCGCCGGTGGTCGCGGCCGCGGTCTGGCGCTGGCTGCTCGATCCCGGTCACGGCATGATCAACGAGATCATCGGATTAGCCGGCTATCGTCCGGTGCGGTTTCTCCAGGATCCTAAGATTGCGATCTGGACCATCATCGTGCTGACCGGCTGGAAGCTGATCGGCTTCTCCACGCTCATCCTTTCGGCGGCGAACGCCAACATCAACCCGTCGCTGATCGAGGCCGCGCGCATGGACGGCGCGTCGCGCTGGGAGATCATCCGCGACATCCGGTTGCCGCTGCTGCGTTCGACGGTGCTGTTCCTGACGCTTATGACGATCCTGCTCGGGGCACAGTGGAGCTTCTCCTACATTCACGTGCTCACCGGCGGCGGGCCGCTCGGAACTACGACAAACATCTTTTACATCCTGTGGGATTTCGGCTTCTCGACGCTTTCGGTCGGCTGGAGTTCCGCCGCGGCCATCATCCTGTTCCTCGGCTTCGGGGTGCTGGCGTTCGTGCTGTTCCGGCTGATGGACAGGTATTCGTTCCATGACAACTGATACGTTCCGAACAGCGCATACGCCCCGATCGGCCGCGATCCGCAGCGCGCCTCGTCGCGGAAAGCGGCAGGCATCACGCACCGACACCGCGGTGGGGCACATGCTGATGGTCGTCCTGTCGGTCTTCTGCCTGTTCCCGGTCTACTGGATGATCGTCACCTCGTTCCGTCCGGCGAACTCGATCTTCGAAACCAGCCTGTGGCCTACGGCGGCGTCGCTCGACAATTATGTCTATGCGCTGGACGCGATCCCGATCGGCCGGATGCTGGTCAACACGCTCGTCGTTTCGACGCTGGTGACGGTCGCCCAACTCCTGACCGGGCTGCTCGCGGCCTACGCCTTCGCGCGCTGGCGGTTTCCGTTCGACAAGCTCATCTACACGCTGATCGCGCTGACCTGGCTGGTGCCGTTCCAGGTGGTGATGATCCCCAACTACCTGCTCGTCGCGAATCTGGGGCTGCTGGACAGCCTGGCCGCGCTGATCCTGCCGCATTTCGCCGGTGCGCTGGCGGTGCTTCTCCTGGCGCAGGCGATGCGGTCGTTCCCGACCGAGGTCATCGAGGCGGCGCGCATGGATGGCGCCAGGAACTGGCGCATCCTGTGGGAGGTGCTGACGCCGAACCTTCGCGGCACGATCGCCTCGCTGGCGATCCTGATCTTCATCTCGACCTGGAACGAGTATTTCTGGCCGCTTCTTCTGTCGCGCACGCCGGAGAACAGCGTCATCCAGATCGGCATCCAGATGTTCATGACTTCCGAAGGGACGGCCTGGGGCCCTCTGATGGCGGCCGCCACGCTGGCCAGCCTGCCGATCCTCGCCATCTACGTCCTGCTGCAGCAGCAGGTGATCCAATCCTTCACGAAATCGGGTATCCGGTGATGCACATGCCATTTGAGCGCCGCCTGGCGATTGCCGGAACGTTCAACATCCGCGACCTGGGGGGCTACGGCCTCGCCGGCGGGTCGACCGGCTGGCGCAGGGTCCTGCGCGGCGACGGGCTTCATCGGCTGGACGCGGACGGCGTCGCCGCGCTGAAAGGGGCAGGCGTCTCGACCGTCATCGACCTCCGCCGCGCAGAAGAACTGGAGCAGCATCCGAATCCGCTCACCGGCGAGCCGGACGTCACCTACGTCAACATTTCGCTCTTCGACGAGCTCGCGCCGTCGGCCATGGCCGCGGACGATGTGCTCTACGACCTCTACATCCAGGCGCTGATGGGCCGCGGCGACCGGATTGTCGACGTCCTGACCACAATCGCCGACGCACCTGACGGGATCGTCCTGTTCCACTGCACGGCTGGGAAGGACCGGACCGGCCTGATCGCGGCGCTGCTGCTTGCCCTGGCCGGCGTCGAGGACGACCAGATCGTCGAGGACTACGCGCTGACGAAGACGTTCCTCGAACCGGCGATCGCCGACTTCGTCGCCGACGCCGCGGCGCGCGGGGTCGACGTCGAGAGCTTCCGTTCGCTTCTGGCCTGCGAACCCGAGACGATGGCTCGGACGCTCGCCTTCATCGCCGGACGCCATGGCTCCGTCGCGACGTATCTGTCCGCCATCGGCCTTGAGGAAACCTCCGCGGAACGCCTCCGGGCCCGCCTTTCGGAGATTGCATGATGTCCCAGCTCTCCATCCGACAGTTGAAGAAGCGCTACGAGGGAAAGCAGGTCCTCCATGGCGTCGACATCGAGATCGAACACGGCCAGTTCGTCGTCATCGTCGGCCCGTCGGGATGCGGGAAGTCGACGCTGCTGCGCATGATCGCCGGCCTGGAAGACGTGACGGAGGGCGAGATCTCGATCGATGGAGAGAGGGTCGACGATCTCGACCCGGCCGATCGCGGCTGCGCGATGGTGTTCCAGAACTATGCGCTCTATCCACACATGACCGTGCGCGAGAACATGGCCTACCCGCTGAAGATCGCGCGGATGGCGAAAGCCGAGCGGGAAAAGCGCGTCGGCGAGGCCGCGGATATGCTCGATCTGACGGCCTATCTCGACCGGCGGCCGGCGCAATTGTCCGGCGGCCAGCGCCAGCGCGTCGCGATGGGCCGCGCCCTGGTGCGCGAGCCGCGCGTCTTTCTCTTCGACGAGCCGCTGTCCAATCTGGACGCCAAGCTGCGCGTGACCATGCGCATCGAGATCAAGCGCCTGCACCGCCGTCTCAAGGCCACCTCGATCTTCGTCACGCACGACCAGATCGAGGCGATGACGCTTGCCGACAGGCTGATCGTGATGAATGCCGGGCTTGTCGAACAAATCGGTTCGCCCGTGGACATCTACCGCCAACCCGCCTCGACTTTCGTCGCCGGCTTCATGGGTGCGCCTGCCATGAACCTCATGCCGGCCCGCCTCGCGGGAACGCGGGCGATACTTGAGCGCGTGTCCGACTATGCGATAGAGACGGGGAGTTTCGGCCCCGGGCGCGACGCGATCACGCTCGGGATCCGGCCCGAGGACATCGTCGTGTCGAGGGACGCGAGAGCCGGTCTGTTGGCTCGGATCGACCTGATCGAGGAACTCGGCGGAAGCCGGATCGCCTATTGCTCCGTGGGCGAGCAGGAGATCGCGGTCGTTCTGCCGAAAGCCGTCAGCTTTCGCGAAGGCGACAGGCTCGCGCTGGATTTCCCCGCCGCCGCACTCCATGCCTTCGACCGCGAGACCGGCCTGCGTCTTACCGCGGCGAGCGCGGCCAGACAGGAAGTCGCCAGCCCGCTTGTGCCCGCCTGAGGCGGAACAAACGCGATCGTCGCCGACGCTACCCAGACCGTGCTATTCCGCGGCCTCGGCGAACGGCACCGGGACATAGTTGAGGATCGGACCGAGCCAGCGCTCGACCTCGTCCACCGCCACGCCCTTGCGCGCGGCATAGTCCTCGACCTGATCGCGCTCGACCTTGGCGACGCCGAAATAATAGCTGTTCGGATGCGAGAGGTAGAGGCCGGAGACCGAGGAGCCCGGCCACATCGCCATGCTCTCGGTGAGGCGAACGCCGGTGTTGCGCTCCGCGTCGAGCAAGCGGAACAGCGTCACTTTCTCGGTATGGTCCGGCTGCGCCGGGTAGCCGGGGGCAGGGCGGATGCCGCGGTAGGGCTCGCCGATGAGGTCCTCGGGCGACAGGTTCTCATACGGGGCATAGCCCCAGAATTCGGTGCGGACCTTCTCGTGCATGCGCTCGGCAAAGGCTTCCGCGAAGCGGTCGGCGAGAGCCTTCACCATGATCGAGGAATAGTCGTCGTTGGCGCGTTCGAAGCGCTGGGCGATTGCGACCTCCTCGATACCCGCGGTGACGACGAAACCGCCGACGTAGTCCAGCTTGCCGCCGTCCAGCGGCGCGACGAAATCGGACAATGCCACGTTCGGCCGTCCGTCGCGCTTGGCGAGCTGCTGGCGCAGGGTGAAGAAGGTCGCGAGTTCCCCAGACCAGCTTTCGTCGGCGAAGAGGTGAATGTCGTCGCCGACCGCGTTAGCCGGCCAGAAGCCGATCACGCCCTTCGGCGCGAACCATTTCTCTGCGATGATCTTCGCCAGCATCGCCTGCGCGTCTTCGAAGAGCTGCCGCGCGGCCAGTCCCTGTGCTTCATCCTCGAGGATCTTCGGGTATCGCCCCTTCAGCTCCCAGGTCTGGAAGAACGGCGTCCAGTCGATGTAGCGGGCAAGCTCCGCGAGATCCCAGTTCTCGAACACTCTCGTGCCGAGGAAGGACGGCCGGGGCGGCTCGTAGTCATCCCAGGCGATACGGTGGGCATTGGCGCGCGCCTTCGCCAGCGGCAGCCTCAGCTTGTCGCGTTCGGAGCGCTCGTGGGCGTCGGTCACCTTGCGGTATTCGGCACGGATCGTCTCGATGTAGCCGGGGCGGGCCTCGTTGGAGAGCAGGCTGGAGACGACACCGACGGCGCGGCTCGCGTCTGTCACATAGACGGCCTGGCTGCGATTGTAGCGCGGATGGATCTTCACCGCCGTGTGCACCCGGCTCGTGGTCGCACCGCCGATCAAGAGCGGGATGTCGAAGCCTTCCCGCTCCATTTCGGAAGCGACGTGAACCATCTCGTCGAGCGACGGTGTGATCAGCCCGCTGAGGCCGATGATGTCGACCTTCTCGTCGCGCGCAGTCTGCAGGATCTTCGTCGCCGGCACCATCACGCCGAGATCGATGATCTCGTAGTTGTTGCAGGCCAGCACGACGCCAACGATGTTCTTGCCGATGTCGTGGACGTCGCCCTTGACGGTCGCCATCAGGATCTTGCCGGCGGTCTTGCGCTCGCCGTTTTCGATGCCCGCCGCCGCATTGGCGAGCTTCTCCGCCTCCATGTGCGGCAGGAGGCCGGCGACCGCCTGTTTCATCACGCGCGCCGACTTCACCACCTGCGGCAGGAACATCTTGCCGGCGCCGAACAGGTCGCCGACGACGTTCATGCCGGCCATCAACGGACCTTCGATGACATGCAGCGGCCGCTCGGCCTTCAGCCGCGCCTCGTCGGTATCGGCATCGATGAATTCGGTGATGCCGTTGACCAGCGCATGGCTGATCCGCTGTTCGACCGGCCAGTCGCGCCAGGCGAGATCGCGCTCCTTCGCGTCCTTGCCGGCGGTGCCCTTGAAGCGCTCGGCGATCTCCAGCAGGCGTTCGGTCGCGGTGCCGCCCGCCTTGGGCGCGCGGCTGAGAACGACATCCTCGCAAGCCTCGCGCAGCTCCGGTTCGATCGAGTCGTAGACCGCGAGCTGGCCGGCATTGACGATGCCCATGTCCATGCCGCGCTGGATCGCATGGTAGAGGAAGACGGCGTGCATGGCCTCGCGCACCGGCTCGTTGCCGCGGAACGAGAAGGACAGGTTCGAGACGCCGCCGGAGATGTGGACATGCGGCAGGGTCGAGGTGATCTCGCCCGTAGCTTCGATGAAGTCGAGGCCGTAGTTGTCGTGTTCCTCGATGCCGGTCGCCACGGCGAAGACGTTCGGGTCGAAGATGATGTCCTCGGGCGCGAAGCCGGCCTGTTCGGTCAGGAGCGTATAGGCGCGGGTGCAGATCTCGACCTTGCGCGCCTTGGTATCGGCCTGGCCCTGCTCGTCGAAGGCCATGACGACGACCGCCGCCCCGTACATCCGGCAAAGCCTGGCATATTTCAGGAAGGCTTCCTCGCCTTCCTTCATCGAGATCGAGTTGACGATCGGCTTGCCTTGGACGCATTTCAGTCCGGCCTCGATCACCTCCCACTTGGAGCTGTCGATCATCACCGGCACACGGGCGATGTCGGGCTCGGCGGCGATCAGGTTCAGGTACTCGACCATCGCCTTCTTCGAATCGATCAGGCCCTCGTCCATGTTGACGTCGATGATCTGCGCGCCGTTGGCGACCTGGTCGCGCGCGACGTCGAGCGCGGCGGCGTAGTCGCCGGCCGTGATCAGCTTCCTGAATTTTGCCGAGCCGGTGACGTTGGTGCGCTCGCCGACATTGACGAAGGGGATGTCCTGCGTGAGCGTGAAGGGCTCCAGACCGGACAGCATCATCAGAGGCCTGTGCTCCGGCACTGCGCGCGGCGCGTGACGGGCAACGGCTTCGGAGATGGTGCGGATGTGCTCGGGCGTCGAGCCGCAGCAGCCGCCAACGACGTTGACCAGACCCTCGCGCGCGAACTCCTCGACCTGGGCGGCCATGAACTCGGGGCTCTCGTCGTACTGGCCGAAGGCGTTGGGCAGGCCGGCATTGGGATAGGCGCAGGTGAACGTGTCGGCGACGGATGAAAGCTCTGCGAGATGCGGCCGCATGGCGG
>JBDRCE010000042.1:0-63592 GCA_043822005.1 Pseudomonadota bacterium
TCAGGTGGCCGCCAACGCCACCGCCCGGAGATCCCTCCGGTCCGCTTTCGCCCGCGAAAGCCAGTGCCCAGTTAGCTCAGTTGGTAGAGCAGCGGATTGAAAATCCGCGTGTCCTTGGTTCGAATCCGAGACTGGGCACCACCACCCTTTTTCCACGGTCACATAGATCGTGTATATTCAATGAGATAGCCTTGATCTCCAGCTCATATTGGCCCCATCCGGCGGGGCGCGACAAGCTGATTGATCCCGCCCGACTCCGCGGCTGCGTAACGGGACACCCGGTTGCGTCCAGCCTGCTTGGCCGCGTAGAGCGCAAGGTCGGCGGCCTTGACGACTTCCTTCACCGAGTCCGCCTGTTGTGGATAGGTCGCTACGCCGACACTCACGGTGATGGTGACCGTCCTGCCAGCGCCGACATCGATGAGCTGGCGCTCCACCTCCGCGCGGAGTCGTTCGGCAATCTGCATGGCCACGACCGCGTCGGTCTCGGGCAAGATCACCATGAATTCCTCGCCGCCGTAACGGCACACGCGGTCGACCGCCCGCGCCTGCTTCACCAGCAAGTCGCTCAGACTTCTGAGGATGACGTCGCCAGCCTGGTGGCCGTAGGTATCGTTGACGGCCTTGAAATAGTCGATGTCGAGCATTAGCAATGACACCGGACGATTGAAGCGTAGCGTACGGACAGTCTCCTCTTCCAGCAATGCGTAGAATGTACGGTGGTTGTAGAGTCCAGTGAGGCTGTCGCGACTCGCCAGTTCTTCCGCCTGCTCCGCGCGCTTGCTTTCAGTTATATCGCGCGCTACGGCCAACACCCCGGCGATCTCACCGTTCTCGGTGTGGTACACGCTGGCGTTGTAGATAACCTCCATCTGCCTCCCCGACACATGCCTCAAAGTCAGCGGATAGTTTCGGGCAACACCCTTCGTGAACGCCTCCTCATAGCCTTCGTGCGCCTTGACCGGGTCGGTGAAATACACGGCGAAATCGCTGCCGATCAATTGTTCGCGCGGCACACCCGTCGCCTCAACCGCCGCCTCGTTCACATCCATGATTTTGCCCTCCACGCTGATCGTCACCAGCGGATCCAGGCTGGCCTCGATCAGGCTGCGCGCATAGCGCGATGCCAGCCGCAGTTGTTCCTCGGCCCGCTTGCGCTCAGCAGCATGGGCCGCCAGTTCCTCGCCGAGGGTATTGACGCCCGCCATGACTCCATCCACGGCGCTGTCATCGTCAGACAAGGTTCCCCTTGCCGTCAGGTCCCCCACAGCGAACTTGAATATGACCTCGAGTATCTCCGCGAGCCGTGGGTCATCGTCGCTTGTGGACGGCTGGCTCACTCGATGAACCCCTTCAACCACGCGAGAGCTTCGTCGTCGTCGGAAAACAGCCGACTCGGAAGTTTCGGATTGCTGAGGCCGAGATAGAAGGTGCCCAATACCCTGCTGACGGGCGTACCGACGATAATGCCAGCCGCGCTGGCGCACGCGGCTGCCTCTTCACTCGCATAAAATTGACGGGCGTCCCTGGAAAGAGACTTCATCTTCTTGGTGTCGATGAAGAGGGGCAGCCTCCGGCCGTTGTTCAGCTTCTGGTAGGCGGCCATGGTCTCCTGGGCATCGGCCAGAGTCACTTCCGCGCCAGGCAAGTGGATGATGCGGGCAATGCCATCGTCTCCCACCCATACACTGGCGACTCGGCTGGTCTGGATGTTTTCCATCTACGCGCCCCTTTCCGCCAGAACCTGGACGCAGCCGCCAACCCAGGCAGAACCACGGGCTCACACTCTATTCTCCGCTACAAACGTCGACGTTGGCTTAACAAATTGTCCTAAGACCGCTGATTGCCGCCGAGATCTGACCCGAGATTTTCATCGAGAAGTGACTCAGTTAGCCGATGATTCCCGCGTTGCGGGGATGCGGCAGGTAGCGGGCTTTTCCTTTCATGTTTTGGGCGCCGCGGCATTCGCCCTGAACCGAACCGCCGGTATGGCCTGGCTGGCGCGCAATTATGCGGGCAACGCTTCTGAATAAGACCAAAATTCCGTCGTCAATCTAAATAGATATCGGTTTCAAGCGAATCCGCGACAGAGCACCATCTTCTTTTTGTCTCACGCCAATTTGCTTCTCCGGCCGACACGGACTGCCAATCGTCAGCATGGCGCGGATAGAAATCCCCCTCCCCGCTCGGGCGGCTTGACCCTCTCGCGCGCACCCCGCAGAGTCGAACAACGTAGACGCATCGGAGAGCGGGGACATCTATGGCGGGTGAAGCAGCAGGTCATGCATCGCTCGCGAGCGAACTCATCTCCGTAGTCTCGCTGCTCGGCGCGGGCGTCATCGCGGTGCCGATCTTCAAGCGGCTGGGGCTCGGGTCGGTCCTCGGCTATCTCGCCGCCGGCCTCGCCATCGGCCCCTGGGGCCTGCAGCTCTTCACCGAGCCGGGTGCGATCCTGCACGTCGCCGAACTCGGCGTCGTCATGTTCCTCTTCATCATCGGCCTCGAAATGCAGCCGTCGCGGCTGTGGGGGCTGCGGGGCGACATATTCGGCCTCGGCGCCGCGCAGGTTGCCGTCTGCGGCCTGCTCTTGATGCTGTTCGGCATGGCGATCGGCTTCCCGTGGATCCAATCCTTCGTCGCCGGAATGGGCTTTGTGCTCACCTCCACCGCGATCGTCATGCAATTGCTGGAGGAGAAGGGCGAGATGGCGACGCCGGGTGGCCAGCGGATGGTCTCGATCCTGCTGCTCGAAGACCTCGCCATCGTGCCGCTGCTGGCGATCGTGGCCTTCCTCGCCCCGAATTCCGGCCACGACGACGGCGGTTCCCTATGGGCCACAGCCGGCATCGCGCTCGCTGCGCTCGGTGGCCTCGTCATCGCGGGGCGCTACCTGCTCAACCCGATGTTCCAGCTTCTGGCGGCTGCCCATGCGCGCGAGGTGATGACGGCGGCGGCGCTGCTGGTCGTCTTCGGCGCTGCACTTGCGATGGACATGGGAGGTCTGTCGATGGCGATGGGCGCGTTCCTCGCCGGCGTGCTCCTCTCCGAATCGACCTTCCGCCACCAGCTCGAGGCGGACATCGAGCCCTTCCGCGGCATCCTGCTCGGCCTGTTCTTCATGGGCGTCGGCATGTCGCTCGACCTCGGCGTGGTGACGCGCGAATGGCAGCTCATCGCCACCGGCGTCGCCGGCTACATGGTCCTGAAGTCGATCGGCATCTACACGGTCGCTCGCTTCCTCAAGTCGTCGCACCGCGAGGCGCTGATGCGCGCCATCTACATGGCCCAGGGCGGCGAATTCGCCTTCGTGCTCTACGCGGCCGCCACCAGCGTCGGCATCTTCACCGCCGACAAGAACGCGGCGCTGACAGCGACGATCATCATTTCCATGGCGCTGACTCCGCTGCTGATCATGCTGCTTCCGCGCGTCCTGCCGCCGGAGGAGCAGTCTCTCGACGGCATCGACGTGGTGGATGGGCTCAGCGGCAACATCCTGATCATCGGCTTCGGCCGCTTCGGCCAGATCGTCAGCCAGCCGCTCATCCTCCGCGGCGTCGACGTGTCGATCATCGACAACGACGTCGAGATGATCCAGGTCGCCGGCCGCTTCGGCTTCAAGGTCTATTACGGCGACGGCACAAGGCTCGACATTTTGCACGCGGCCGGCGCCGAGAAGGCGCAGGCTGTGCTGATCTGCGTCGACAAGGCCGACGCAGCCGTGCTCATCGCCGAACATCTGAAGGCCAATTTCCCGATGGTCCCGGTCTTCGCGCGCGCGTTCGATCGTGGAGCCGCGCTGAAGCTCGTTCATGCGGGCGTCGAATTCCAGCTGCGCGAGACGCTCGAATCGGCGCTGACCTTCTCCAGCGAAGTGATACAGTTCATCGGCGTGCCCTACGCGGAGGCGGCCGAGACGGTCGAGGAAGTGCGCAGGCGGGACCAGGAGCGGTTCACGCTGCAGCTCGCCGGCGATATCTATGCCGGCAGCAATCTGTTCAAGGGCAACCAGCCGCTGCCGGCCCCGGTCGCCACGCCGAAACGCGCCGGCAAGGCGCTCAACAAGGAAGCCGAGGACCTGCTGCGCGGCGATCCGGCGGCAACCGGGCAAGGATCGAAGTCATGAGCGAGGCCGATATCTCCGCCATCACCGGCTTCTGGCGAGCCGCCGGCTCCGAAGTCTGGTTCCGCAAGGACGCGGCGTTCGACAGCGATTTCAGGCAGCGGTTCGAGGCACTGCACTGGCGCGCTGCGCGGCGGGAGCTCGACGACTGGCAGGCCTCCGCCGAAGGCGCGTTTGCGCTGATGATCCTGCTCGACCAGTTCCCGCGCAACTGTTTCCGCGGCACCGGCCACATGTATGCGACCGATCCGCTGGCGCGCTACCACGCGCGCCTCTCGGTTGCGGCAGGACACGACAAGGCGGTCGAGGAAGCGGTGCGCCTCTTCTTCTACCTGCCGTTCTCGCATTCCGAGGATCTCGCCGACCAGCACCATGCCTGCGCGCTGTCGGAACATCTCGGCGAGGAAATGATGAAGCACGCGCGACGCCATCGCGACATCGTCGCGCGCTTCGGCCGCTTCCCGCACCGCAACCCGATCCTCGCCCGGGAATCTTCCGCCGAGGAGCTGCAATTCCTCGCCGACGGCGGGTTCGCCGGGTAGCGCCAAGCGGCTGCGGCGTTGCGGAGGTTGTCGTTTCGGGCGCGCTGTGTCATAGGGCGCGGCTTCCGCCCAACAGGTATCGTGCCATGACCGCCCCGCGCGTCAGCTTCGTCAGTCTCGGTTGCCCGAAGGCGCTCGTCGATTCCGAGCGCATCATCACGCGCCTGCGCGCCGAGGGTTACGAGATCGCCCGCAAGCATGACGGAGCCGACCTCGTGGTGGTCAACACCTGCGGCTTCCTCGATTCCGCCCGCGACGAATCCCTCGCCGCGATCGGCCAGGCCATGTCGGAAAACGGCAAGGTGATCGTCACCGGCTGCATGGGGGCCACGCCCGAGCTGATCCGCGAAAAACACCCCAACGTGCTCGCGATCACCGGTCCGCAGGCCTACGAGAGCGTCATGGCCGCCGTGCACGAAGCCGTGCCAGCAGCCCATGAACCCTGGCTCGACCTCATCCCACCGCAGGGCGTGAAGCTGACGCCGCGCCACTACGCCTATCTCAAGATTTCCGAAGGCTGCAACAACCGCTGTTCCTTCTGCATCATTCCGGCGCTGCGCGGTGACCTCGTCTCGCGCCCGGCGGCCGACGTGCTGCGCGAGGCGGAAAAACTGGCCAATGCCGGGGTCAAGGAACTGCTGGTGATCTCGCAGGACACCAGCGCCTATGGCGTCGACATCAAGTACCAGACCAGCGTCTGGAAGGACCGCGAGGTCCGGGCAAAGTTCCTCGACCTGTCGCGGGAATTGGGCGACCTCGGCATCTGGGTGCGCCTGCACTACGTCTACCCCTACCCGCATGTCGACGACGTCATCCCGCTGATGGCGGAAGGCAAGGTGCTGCCCTATCTCGACATCCCCTTCCAGCACGCCGCTCCGAACGTCCTGAAAAACATGCGCCGCCCTGCGCATCAGGAAAAGACGCTGGAGCGTATCCGCGGCTGGCGCGAGATCTGCCCCGACCTCGCCGTCCGCTCCACTTTCATCGTCGGCTATCCGGGCGAGACCGACGAGGATTTCGAGATCCTGCTCGACTGGCTGGACGAAGCGAAGATCGACCGCGCCGGCTGCTTCAAATACGAGCCAGTGGCGGGCGCGCGTTCCGAAACGCTCGGCCTTCCCGCGGTTCCGCAGGAGATCAAGGAAGCCCGCTGGCACCGCTTCATGCAGCGCCAGCAGAAGGTGTCCACCGCGCAGCTGCAGAAGAAGGTCGGCAAGCGGCTCCCGATCATTGTCGACGAGGCAAACGGGCTCGCCGCCAAGGGCCGCACCAAATACGACGCGCCTGAGATCGACGGCAACGTCCACATCCAGTCGCGCCGCCCGATGCGCGTCGGCGATATCCTCACTGTCAAGATCGATCGCGCCGACGCCTACGACCTCTACGGCACGGCGGTCTGAGCCTTAGGTCTTCTCGAACCGGCTGGCGAATGCGGGAACCTTCCGCGCCATTTCCATGTCCTTCGCCTGCGCGCGCTGATACGCGGGACGCTGGGCGATCCGCTCGAGATAGCGGGTGAAGGACGGCTTTTCCGGCAGCACTTTCAATATGTTCATGGTGAAATGCACGGCCGAGCCCAATTGCGTGTCCGCCGCGGTGAAACGGTCGCCGGCCGCATAGGTCCGTTCGTTCAGGATCCGGTCGACATAGGCCACCATGTCGTCGAACACGCCGAAGGAATAGTCGTTGCTCTCGTAGCTCAGGCCATGGGCCCGGGCGGCGACGCAAGGGTCGAATACCGAATCGCAATAGACCGTCATCGTCAGATAGGGCCCCCGGTCCTTGTCGCCGATGGTCGGGGCCAGTCCCGCTTGCGGGAAGGCATCCGCGAGATAGGTCGTGATCGCCGCGCGTTCGGTGATGATCACGCCGTCATGCTCGATCGCCGGAACTTTCTTGTTCGGCTGGATCCGCCGATAGGCCTCCGGCAACCCTCCCTCCATGCGGATGTCGACCATTTCCAACTGATAGTCGACGCCGAGTTCCTCCAGGAGCCAAAGCGTGCCGGACGCCCGCGACCAAGGTGCATGGTAGAATTTCAGCATCGTCGTTCCTTTGCTGTTCCCGTCGATGCGCGTTGCCTAGCACATCCCTCCTGACATCCCTTTGTCAGGAAAGGCGCTCAACGCCCGCCGAACCAATTCACTCCCATCCCCAGACAATTCGCGTTGTCGGACGGAGTTCCCGGCTTCTGGCAGGCAACTTGCATTGCAGACGGCATGTCCCAGAATGTGTCACTCGCCGATCGTATCGCCACTCTGGACTGGCTCCGCCTCGTCGCGGCGCTGGCCGTGGTGGCGTTTCACTATCTCTTCCGCGGCGCGGCGGCGGACGGATTGCTCGACAGCGGATATCCGCAGGCAGCCGGCATCGCCATCTACGGCTATCTCGGGGTCCATCTGTTCTTCCTGATCAGCGGCTATGTCATCGCATGGTCGGCGGAAGGGCGCGGCTGGGTCGATTTCGCGGTCGCCCGGTTCGTCCGTCTCTATCCCGGCTTCCTCGTCTGCATGACCCTCACCTTCGCCGTGATGTTCGCCGTCCAGCCGGAATGGGGAAGCGTCACCGTCAGGCAGTATGTGGCGAACCTGATCATGTTCGCGCCCGCGCTCGGCGAAGGGTTCGTCGACGGCGTCTACTGGTCGATCATCCTCGAACTGATCTTCTATGGCTGGGTCACGGTCGCGCTGATGTCCGGCGCGTTCCAGGCGCTCAGGCTCGAATTTGTCGCGGCATGGCTGGTGCTTTCGGCGGTGAACGAATTCTCGATCGGCAGCGAGGCGATGCGCTTGCTGTTCCTCACCGAATACGGGCCACTCTTCGCATCCGGGATCCTCATCCACCATATCCAGACCCGCGGCCGCTCCGCCGAGGCGCTGGTGCTGCTCGCAGCCTCCTTCATGCTGTCGACCAGCCTGATGGCCGTCGGCAAGGGCTGGATGCAGGGCCACTACGGCGTATCCGTGCCCATGGCGGGCCTCGCGATCGCCAATCTCGCCATGCACGGCCTGTTGATCGGCGCTGTCCTGCTGCGCGCGAAAGTCAGCCCGACAGGGCTGTCGCTTGCGCTTGGAGGGCTCACCTATCCGCTCTACCTGCTGCACCAGCACATCGGCTACGTCGCGATCAATGCGACCGCCCCGGTTCTCGGCAAATGGCTGGCGGCGGCACTCGTGGCAGCGGCGATGCTGACGCTGTCCTGGCTGATCTGGCGATGGATCGAAACGCCGCTGCGCCATCGGCTGATGCGCGCCATAAAGCCGGTCCTGAGCCGCCTGCCCCTGAGGTCGGGACCGCCTCAACCAGCCTGATACTCCGCGCTTCAACAGAAAAGGGCGCCTCGCGGCGCCCTTCCCTATCCCCATCAGAAGCCGATCACTGCTTCGGCAGCTGGTCGTCCACGCCCTGGACGTAGAAGTTCAAGCCGAGCAAATCGCCGTCCGGAGCGGTCGCGCCGGCGGCCAGCCATTCAGAACCGTCCTGCTTCTTGATCGGTCCGGTGAACGGATTGAAGCCGGCGACGATCTTCGCCTGTGTCTCTTCAGCCGCCTTCTTCACGTCGTCGGGCATGTTGGTGTAAGGCGCCATCACGACGTGCCCTTCCTTCATGCCGCCCCAGACGTCGACCTGCTTCCAGCTGCCGTCCATCACCGCCTTGACGCGCTCGGTGTAGTAAGGACCCCAGTTGTCGACGATCGACGTGAGCTGGGTCTCGGGACCGAACTTGATCATGTCCGAGGCCTGTCCGAACGCCTTCACGCCGCGCTCATGCGCGACCTGCATCGGCGCGGTCGAGTCGGTGTGCTGGGTGATGATGTCGACGCCCTGGTCGAGCAACGCCTTGGCCGCATCGGCTTCCTTGCCCGGATCGAACCAGGTGTTCGCCCACACGACCTTCACCTTGAAGTCGGGGTTCACCGACTGCGCGCCGAGCACGAAGGAGTTGATGCCCATCACCACTTCCGGAATCGGGAAGGACGCGATGTAGCCGGCAACGCCCGCCTTCGACATCTTGGCCGCGATCACGCCCTGGACGTAGCGGCCCTCGTGGAACTTCGAATTGTAGGTCGAGATGTTCGGGGTATCGCGCTTGAAGCCGGTGGCGTGCTCGAACTTCACGTCTGGGAACTTGGCCGCGACCTTGTTGGTGGCGTCCATGTAGCCGAAGGAGGTGGTGAAGATGATGTTGCAGCCGGAACGGGCGAAACGTTCGATCGCGCGCTCGGCGTCCGCGCCTTCCGGCACGCTCTCGAGATAGGCGATCTCGACCTTCTCCTCGCCGCCGAGATTCTTCTGCATCTCAAGCGCGCCCTGGTGATGCTGGTACGACCAGCCGAAATCGCCGATCGGGCCGACATAGATGAAGCAGGCCTTGGCCTTGTCGGCCGCGAATGCGCCGCCGGACGCGATGATCGCGGCTGCCGATGCCGCGAGGGCTATGATGAGTTTTCTCATGGTTTCTTCCTCTGTGGTTGCAAGCCTTCCGGGCTTTCGGTTGAGCCGGCCTCAGCGGTCCGGCACGAAGGGTCGCCCGAGACAGGCGGGCGTATTGATCAGCGTCAGGCGCCGGTTGCGCGAGATAAGCACAAGCACCACCACCGTCGCCAGATAGGGCAGCGCGGACAGGAACTGCGCCGGCACCGACTTGAGGACGGAAAGCAGCCAGCGCCCGCCTTCGCTGAGGAACCACAACGGCCCGGCGCCGACGGCGATGTCGTTGGGGCTCAGCGCCTGGACGTGCAATTGGGCGATGGTGATCGCGCCGAACAGGTAGGCTCCCAGCAAGACGCGTGTCGGCCGCCAGGAGGCGAAGACGACCAGCGCCAGCGCGATCCAGCCGCGGCCGGCCGTCATGTTCTCGATCCACTGCGATGTATAGACCAGCGACATCTGCGCGCCGGCGAGCCCCGCGCAGGCGCCGCCGAAGGCAACCGCCGCATAGCGGATGCGGATGACCTTGATGCCCAGCGCGTGCGCCGAGGTATGGCTGTCGCCGACGGACCGCAGCGTCAGGCCCGCCCGGGTGCGGAACAGGAACCACGAGACTCCCGCTACCAGCAGCAGGGAGATGTAGAACATCGGGTCCTGGCCGAAGAACAACCTGCCGAACGGCAGATCGGTTAGCCCCGGAATGTAGATCGGCGTCAGCTTGACGCCCGGCTGGCCGACAAAAGCCTCGCCGATCATGCCCGACGCGCCGACGCCGAGCAGGGGTCAGCGCCAGGCCCGTCGCGACCTGGTTGGTCGCGAGCGTCAGCGCCAGGAAGGCGAACAGCATCGAGAACGCCGCGCCGGCCACGATTCCCGCCAGCACGCCGAGCCAGGGATTTCCCGTGGTCAGCGCCACGCCAAAGCCGATGACGGCGCCCATCAGCATCATGCCCTCGACGCCGAGGTTGAGCACGCCGGAGCGTTCGACGACCAGTTCGCCGATCGCCGCGATGAGCAGCGGCGTCGAGGCCGTGGCGATCGTGAGGAGGATCGACTCAAGCATCGGACTTCGCCTCCGGAAGCACGGCCGCCGGGCGCTCGCTGGGCACGAAGCGGATGCGGTAGTGGATGAGCGTGTCGCAGGCGAGCACGAAGAAGAGCAGCAGGCCCTGGAAGGCACGCACGACCTTGTCGGAGACTCCGACCTCGATCTGCGCCACCTCGCCGCCGAGATAGGTCAGCGCCAAAACGACGCCGGCCGCAACGATGCCCAGCGGATTGAGCCGGCCGAGGAAGGCTACGATGATCGCGGCGAAACCGTAGCCGGGCGAGATCGACGGCTGCAGCCGGCCTATGGCGCCGGACACTTCCGAAATGCCGGCCAGCCCTGCGAGCGCGCCGGACAGGAGGAACGAGAAGAAGATCGCTCCCCGCGTCGAGAAGCCGGCAAACCGCCCTGCCCGCGGGCTCATGCCGATGACGCGGATCTCGAAGCCCTTCCTGGTGCGGGTGAGCAGGATCCAGACGAGGACCGCTGCAATCAGCGCGAAAAGAATGCCGATATTAGCCCGGCCGGCCGACGGCAGCAGTTCGGGCAGCACCGCATATCCGGTGAAGCGCGGCGCCTGCGGAAAGTTCATCGCCGCCGGGTCGCGCCAGGGGCCGCGCACCAGCCAGTCAAGGAACAGCTGCGCGACATAGACCAGCATCAGGCTCGTCAGGATCTCGTTGGTGTTGAAGCGCGCCTTGAGGAAAGCGGGAATGGCGGCGTAGGCCGCGCCGCCGAGCGCGCCCATGACGAGCATGACCGGCAACGCCAGCGGCGACTGCTGCAGGCCCGGATAGAGGATCGGCAGCATCGCGCCGACCACCGCGCCCATGACGAACTGGCCCTCGGCGCCGATGTTCCAGTTGTTGGAGAGATAGCAGACCGCGAGTCCAACCGCGATCAGGATCAGGGGTGCGGCCTTGATCGCCAGTTCATGCAGCGACCAGAGGTCGGTCAGCGGCGCGATGAAGTAGGCGTAGAGCGCCGCGCCGGGGCTTTTCCCTAGGAGCGCGAACAGGATGGCGCCGGCGATCACCGTCAGCACGAAGGCGATGAAGGGCGACAGCGCGCTGAAGAGCTTCGAGTGCTGCGGCCGCTTGGCGAGTTCCAGCCGCATCAATGCGCTCCCGTGTCCGCGCCGCCCATCAAGAGGCCGATCTTCTCGCGCGTGGCCTCCTGTATGGGGATGGTCGGCGACATCTCGCCATGCGCCATCACCGCGATGCGGTCGGAGATCTCGAACAGTTCGTCGAGGTCCTGACTGATGACGATGACGGCCGAGCCCGTTCGCGTCAGGTCGATCAGGGCCTGGCGGATGCGGGCCGCGGCACCGGCGTCGACACCCCAGGTCGGCTGGTTGACGATCAGGACCGAAGGCTTACGATCCAGTTCGCGCCCGATGATGAATTTCTGCAGATTGCCGCCCGACAGCGCGGAGGCTTCCGGATCCTCGGCGCTCTTGCGAACGTCCATCTCCTCGACGACCCGCTTGGTCGTCGCCTCGATCGCATCGCGGCGGATGAAGCCGAGCGCACCGCCGCCGAGAAACGCCTTCGCGTCGGACGTGTGCCGAGCGAGCAGCATGTTGTCGGAGAGCTTCATCCCCGGCACCGCGCCGTGGCCGAGCCGCTCCTCGGGCACGAAGCCGGCACCGAGCAGCCTGCGGCCGGTGATCCCGAGCGTGCCCGCGTCGATGCTGCGTATACGTACCGTGGCGGGATTCGCCTGGACCGCTTCACCGCTGACCGCGTCGAAGAATTCGCCCTGTCCGTTGCCGGCGACGCCCGCGATACCCACCACCTCGCCGGCCCTCACCGTCAGGCTGATGTCCCTGAGCGGCATGGAGAACGGCCCTTTCGGGGCCTGCGACAGGTTGCGGATCTCGATCAGCGGCGCGCCTTCCACATGATCGGGGTGCTCGCGGTGCACCTCATGCACGTCGCCGCCCACCATCATGCGGGCGAGCGAGCCTGCCGTCTCCTGGCGCGGATTGCAGTGGGCGACGACCTTGCCGTGGCGCAGCACGGTCGCGCGGTCGCAGATGCGCTGCACCTCCTCCAGCCGATGGCTGATGTAGAGGATCGATTTTCCTTCGCCGCGCAACCGTTCCAGCGTCTCGAACAGTTTGTCGGCTTCCTGCGGGGTGAGCACGGAGGTCGGCTCGTCGAGAATGATCAGGTCCGGCTCCTGCAACAGGCAGCGGATGATCTCGATGCGCTGGCGCTCTCCCACCGACAGGTCGCCGACCAGAGAACCGGGATCGAGCGGCAGACCGTAGCTGTGCGACAGTTCTTTCGCCTTGGCGGCGATGGCGGAAATGGGCGTCGTGCTGTCCAGCGACAGCGCGATGTTCTCGGCCGCCGTCAGCGCCTCGAACAGCGAGAAGTGCTGGAAGACCATGCCGATGCCGAGCCGCCGCGCCTCGCCGGGGCTGCCGATCCGCACCTGCTTGCCGTTCCACAGGATCTCGCCGGCATTCGGCGCCAGCGTGCCGAACAGCATCTTGACCAGCGTCGACTTGCCGGCGCCGTTTTCCCCGAGAAGGGCGTGGATCTCGCCTTTTGCGATCTGCAGGTCGACGCTGTTGCAGGCAGTGAGCGACCCAAAGACCTTCGTGAGCCCCCTCACGTCGAGAAGGAGCCCCGGCTCCATTGCCGGTCCGCCCGCCAGTTCAGTCCCCATGCGCTGATTTTTCCAGCTCGTTCGTGTTCCCGAATGGATCGTAGGCGGCGGGACAATCAAACGCAAAGCGTTTTGCACATTGAAAGTGCTTCAACGATTTCTGCGCGGATAGCAGGCAATGCTCAGGGCAGGAGTATCGTCGCGCCGGTCGTCCTGCGCGCCTCGAGGTCCGTATGCGCCTTGGCCGCGTCGGCAAGGGCGTAGGTCTGGTTGACTTCGATCTTGACCACGCCGCTGGCGACGACATCCATCAGCGACCCCGCGATCTCTTCGAGATCCTCGCGTTTCGCGATATAGACGAACAGGGTCGGACGGGTTGCATAGAGCGACCCCTTCTGCGCGAGCAGGGCGAGGTTGAAGGGCGGTATCGGTCCGGACGACTGTCCGAACGCCACGAACATGCCCATCGGCCTCAGGCAATCAAGCGAGCCCATATAGGTGTCGACGCCGACGGAATCATAGACCACGTCGCACATCTTGCCGCCCGTGATCTCGCGTACATCCTCGACGAAGTTGCGCTTGCGATAGTTGATGACGTGGTCGTAGCCGTGGGCCTTGGCCAGTTCGACCTTGTCGTCGGACCCCGCGGTGCCGATCACGGTTGCGCCCAGATGCTTGGCCCACTGGCCGGCGATGAGGCCGACGCCCCCGGCGGCCGCGTGGAAGAGGATCGTGTCGCCGGGTTTCACCTTGAACGTGCGTCTCAGCAGGAACGATGCGGTCATTCCCTTCAGCATCATCGCCGCCGCCTGGCGGTCGCTGACCCCGTCGGGGAGCTTCACCAGACGATCCGCCGCGATCGACCTGTCCAGCGCATATCCACCAATCGGCCCGGCATAGGCGACGCGGTCGCCCACTTTGAGGCCGGTGACGCCCTCGCCCAGCGAGGTGACGATGCCCGCTCCCTCGCTGCCCGGAATGAGAGGCATACCCATCGGCGATGGATAGAGGCCCGAACGGTAATAGCAGTCGAGGAAGTTGAGGCCGATAGCGGTCTGGTGGATCACCGCCTCGCCGGCCTTGGCAACCGGGTCGGGGATCTCCTCCCATTTCATCACGTCGGGTCCGCCGGTCTGGTAAACGCGGATTGCCTTGGTCATGGTCAGGTCCTTGTTGCGCCGAGTTTCGGAAAGAACTGCATGATGCCACCGATCACGAACAGGTAGGCGCCGGTGACGGCGATGCCGATCTTGACCCAGTCGAAGGCTTCCATCTGCTGGGCAAGTGCGATCGCCCCGAAACCGCACCACAGCAGCGTGATCGGCAGGTTCAGCCACCTCAGCCGCACGACGCGGACGGGATGGAGGAAATTCATCGGCACGAAGGTCAGGATGCCGGCGACCACGACCACGCCGAAGGAGACCCACTCGCCCGGCTCGATGACGAAGAGCGTGAACACCACCATGTTCCAGACGACCGGGAAGCCCTTGAAGAAGTTCTCCTTCGTCTTCATCCCGGTGTCGGCATAGTAGATCGCGCTCGATACGACGATGATGGCGGCCGAGATGAACGACAGGTTCTCGCCCATGAAGCCGCGCTGGTAGAGCGCGAAGGCGGGGATGAGCACGTAGGTGACGTAGTCGATGATGTTGTCGAGCAGTTCGCCCGACCAGGTGGGAAGGATCTCCTTCACCTGCAGCTTGCGCGCGACCGGCCCGTCGATGCCGTCGACCAGGAGCGCGAGACCGAGCCACCAGAACATCGCCGTCCAGCGCTCCTCGCTCGCGGCGACCAGCGAAACGAACGCGAGGAAGGAGCCCGACGCGGTGAAGAGGTGGACGGAAAAGGCCCTTGCCTGGGGCCATGTCACTTTGGTCGGCTTCCTCACCGCCGGTAGACCCGGTTGCCGGCGAGTGCCAAGGGCGAAAGCTCATCGGCAATCCCGGATGCCGATCCCTCGGAGACTCGATACTCCCCATCCCAACTCACGCCCGATCCCTCCATTCCGTGGGGAAGATACAGGCAGGCATCGTTTTGGCACAAGCGGTAAGGCGCGATTGCAAAGGCTGTCGGGCAGGCCCACTGTCCCTGCGCCACTATATGCGCTGGCAATATCGCCGCGGATAGTCGATGACTGAGGCGAACAGCGTCGGGCGCGAACATGTCCACAGAGAACGAAGTTGACGTCATCGTTGCGGGAGCCGGCCCGGTCGGCTCGATCGCTGCCATCGCACTGGCGCGGCAGGGTCTTTCCGTCGCGCTCGTCGGTCCGCAGCCGAAGGGCGACGACCGGCGCACCACGGCGCTGATGCTGCCCGCGCTGGACTATCTGGAAGAACTGGGCCTCCCGTCCTTTTCGCCGGAGGAGACTGCGCCGCTCGAGGTGATGCGGATCATCGACGCCACGCAGCGCCTCGTGCGCAGCGCCCCGGTGACCTTCCGCGCCGCCGAGATCGGTGCCGGGAGATTCGGGGTCAACATCCCGAACACGGTCCTCCTCCGGGTCCTGAAGGACGCCGTCGAGGCCGAACCCCGTATCGTCCGCGTCGACGCGATGGTCGCAGAATGGCGGCTTGGCGACGATCGCGCTCGCGCGGTGCTGCCCGACGGCAAGGTCCTCTCCGCATATCTCGCCGTCGCCGCTGACGGGCGCATGTCGCCCGCGCGCGAGGCGGCCGGCATTTCCGTGGCGAAGCGCGACTACCCTCAGTCGGCGCTGGTCCTCAATTTCTCACATTCGCGCGGCCACGGCTTCGTCTCCACCGAGTTCCACACCGAAACCGGCCCCTGCACGCAGGTGCCCCTGCCCGGCGATCGCTCGAGCCTCGTCTGGATCGTCTCGCCGCAGATGGCCGTCGAACTCGCAGGGCTCGGCGACGCGGAACTTTCCGCGCGGATCGAGGATCGCATGCAGTCCATCCTGGGCAAGGTCAGGGCCGAGCCAGGGCGGCAAATCTATCCGATGTCGGCACTGCTCCCCTCCACCATGGCGGCAAACCGGGTCGCGCTCGTCGGCGAGGCGGCGCATGTCTTCCCGCCGATTGGCGCGCAGGGCATGAATCTCGGCATTCGCGACGTCTCCGATCTCGTCGACGTGGCGATGTCGCATCGCGGCGATCCGGGTTCGGAAAGGGCGCTGTCCGCCTACCGGTCCGCCCGCCGCCTCGATGTGCTCGCGCGGCAGACGGCGGTCAATTCGCTCAACATGGCGCTCCTGTCCGATCTCCTGCCCGCCCAGATCGCCCGCAGCGCGGGGCTTGGGCTGATGGCCAGTATCTCGCCGCTGCGTGAATTCGTCATGCGCGAGGGGATGCAGCCCGGCAGCGGCTTCGCGCGGATCGCCTCAGGTTGGCGCAAACAGGTCCGGCGGTAACGCGCCGGTCTTGATCAGGTAGAGCAGGCCCGTCACGGTGCCGACCGAAAGCAGCGTGGTCAAAAGGATGCTCGCGGATGCGCGCTCGACCCATACGCCGTATTGCTGGGCGATGACGAAGACATTGGTCGCGGTGGGCAGCGCGGCAAGCAGCACCGCGGCATAGACCCACACCGGATCGAAGTCGCCGACCGCCGAGAGCACCACGTAGCAGAGCACGGGATGGACGACGAGCTTGAGGGCGGCGATGAAGCCCAGCTCCTTCGGCACCCGCTTGAGCGGGCGCAGCGCCAGCGTCACGCCCATGGCGAAGAGCGCGCAGGGTGCTGCCGCGCGCGCGAGCGTTTCGAACAGGCGGTCGACCGGCACCGGCGCCTTGAAGTGAACCGCCGCCGCGAGCACGCCGACCGCCGTCGCGATGATGAACGGATGCAGCGCGATCTTCTTCACGACATCGGCGGCGAGCGCGGCGGGCGGTCGTTTCTCGCCGCCGGACAGCGCCATCATCATCGGCGCGACCGCGAAATGGATGATGTTCTCGAAGCAGAAGATCAGCGCCACCGGCACCGCCGCCTCCTCGCCGAAGGCAAGCAGGGCCAGGCCCGGCCCCATGTAGCCGATGTTGCCGTAGGCGGAGGCCAGGCCCTTGATCGTCGATTCGGCGATATTCCGGCCCGTCAGCATTGACCCGATGAACATCAGCGAGAACACGGCGTAGGTCGACGCGACCGCGCCGAAGATGTAGCTCCACTCGGTCAGCCGCTCGATCGGGGTCTTGGAGAGAAGCTGGAAAAACAGCGCCGGCAGCGCCACGTAGATGATGAACGTGTTCATCCATCCGAGCGCCTCGAGCGGCTGGCGCGTGATCCGCGCCACGACGAAGCCGAGGAAGATCAGGCCGAAGAACGGCAGGACGAGGCCGAAGACGTCATACATGGATGTTCGCGCTATCGTGCGGGGTCACGGCGCGTCAAGCGCCAGCGCCATTGAATCCGAACCGTTCCTGCGCCAAATAGGACCAAAGAGGTAGGCGATGGCGCAGATCCGTCAGGCGAAATTCCAGATCGGCCAGGTCGTGCGACACCGGGTCTTTCCGTTCCGCGGCGTCATCTTCGACGTCGACCCGGAGTTCGCCAACTCAGAGGAGTGGTATGAGGCGATCCCCGCGCAGGTGAGACCGCGCAAGGACCAGCCGTTCTATCATCTTCTGGCCGAGAACGCCGAGACGGAATACGTCGCCTATGTCTCGGAACAGAACCTCCTGCCCGACGAGACCGGCGAGCCGGTGCGCCACGCGCAGTTGGGTGAAATGTTCGATTCCCTCCCCGACGGCCGCTACGAGCGCAAGCGCACCGCGCGGCATTGAAAGGCGAAGACGGCGGGGATGAAATGAAAACGGGGCCTTTCGGCCCCGTCCTCGTATCGAATATCCCGATAGCTCAGTTGCCGGCCTTGGCCTTTTCCTGCGCGGCCTTGAGCTGCTCGGCGAGCTTCTGCTGGTTGCGCTGGATATATTCCTCGGCGGCCTTCTGACGCTCGGCCATGTCGCCCTGCTGCAGCGGCTCGCCGTCATAGGCGCCGGTGAAGCCTTGGAGAGACACCTTGATCGGGTTCGGCTGGTTCTGGAAATTGTAGGTGGTGAGCGTCAGGTCCGTGCCCTTCTTCAGCGCCGCGACGACGGCGTCGGTGAGCGGCGCGTCGGCGACGCAACGATCCTGGAAGCAGGTGGTGAATTCCATCTTGGTCGGCTTGTTGCCGTCGATCTGCATCGTCACGCCGGCGGGAAGCAGACGCCCGACCGGGACCGAGACCTGCAGGGCGCGGCGATTGACCTTGCCCTTGAACTCGGCGAGCTGGACGGCAGTCAGCATCTGTCCGGTCTGGGCAAGCACTTGATTCTGCACGTTGCAGATGTCGAAATCCTGTTCCTTGCCGCAGACCTTGAACCAGCCGCGCGGCATTCCGCCCGGTCCGGCAGCGGGGGCCTGCTGGGCAAAGGCCGAAGGCACGCCCGCCGCGGCGAGGCCCAGAAGGCTTACCGCGATGACCGAGACGCGAGTAGCTTTGCTGCTCATCAAATGTTTCCTCTCAGACGAAACCGTGCCCGCAATGACGGAGCGTTGCGAAGCTCATTGTTGCCCAATTGAGGCAACAGGATGACTTGTGCGCGCCTGTTACACCGCATGGCGGGCGGAATCCAGCGCGAAACACGTTTGCGCGACGGGTTTGGACAGCTTGGCAAAGGCTTGCGATCACATGCTAGACCGCTTCGGCGATTCGAAGCGGCGGACCTTTAGGCGATGAAGGGATTGATCTGATGTTGCGGGCACTTTCCCTCGCTGTCGCGGCCTTTCTGACCCTTGCCGGAACCGCTGTCGCGCAGCCGTCGCACGGCATCGCCATGCATGGCGAGCCGGCGCTGCCGGCCGATTTCGACCATTTCCCCTATGCGAACCCGGATGCCCCCAAGGGCGGGGCGATCAACTATGCGATCCAGGGCACATTCGACAGCCTCAACCCGTTCATCGTCCAGGGACAGGGTGCCTCCGGCATTGTCGACCTGCAGCGCGGCTACAACGTCATCGATTCGCTGATGCAGCGCTCCGCCGACGAGCCGTTCACGCTCTACCCGCTGCTCGCTAAGACCGTCGAGACGGACGACGACCGGACCTTCGTCGAATTCCAGATCGACGAGCGGGCGAAGTTCTCGGACGGCCAGCCGGTGACGCCCGACGACGTGATCTTCACGCTGGAACTGCTCCGCGACAAGGGCTGGCCGCGCTACGCGACGACGGTCAAGAAGCTGTCGAAGTTGGAGAAGGTCGCGCCGAACGGCGTTCGACTCACCTTCGCCCGGCCCGACCGCGAATTGCCTTTGATCCTCGGCTTGATGCCGATCCTGCCCAGGCACTCGATCGACCCCGAGACCTTCGGCAAGTCATCGCTGACGCCGCTGACGGGCTCCGGTCCCTACCGGGTCGAGTCGGTCCGCCCGGGCGAACTGGTCGTGCTGAAACGCCGGCCCGACTACTGGGCCGCCGACCTCCCTTCGCGGCGCGGCTTCAACAATTACGATGAGATCCGCATCAACTATTTCCGCGACGAGAACGCCATGTTCGAGGCGTTCAAGAAAGGCATCATCGACGTCCATATCGAGGCGGACAGCGGGCGCTGGGCAAAGGACTACGGTTTCCCCGCCGTCGCCGACGGCAAGGTCGTCAAGGACACGTTCAGGAGCGGCGTGCCCTCGGGTATGCTCGGTTTCGTCCTCAACACGCGCAAGCCCCTTCTCGCCGACAAGGTTTTGCGCCGTGCGCTCGGCGACCTGCTCGACTTCGAATGGGTCAACGAGAACCTGTTCAACAAGTCCTTCACGCGCACCAAGAGCTTCTACGACAATTCCTCGTTGTCCTCCTTCGGCAAGCCGGCGAGCGAGGCGGAAAAGGCGCTGCTCGCCCCCTTCCCCGATGCGGTCGATCCCGAGATCATGGCCGGCACCTGGAAGCCGCCCGTCTCGGACGGGTCCGGTCGCGACCGCGCCTTCGTCAAGCGGGCCTTCGACCTTCTGACGAGCGCCGGCTACAAGCGCCAGGGCTCGGCGATGCTGACGCCGGGCGGCGAGCCGGTCGCCTTCGAGATCATGCTGAAGAGCAAGGGCGGCGAGCCGGTGGCGCTGGCCTGGCAGCGGACGCTGGCGCTGCTCGGCATCCGGCTCGACCTCCGCTCCGTCGACGACGCCCAGTACCAGCAGCGGTTGATCTCGTGGGATTTCGACGCGATCCTCAATTTCTACCCGTCGTCACTGTCGCCCGGCGTCGAGCAGGTCGGCCGCTGGGGCAGCGCCTCGAAGGACGCGCAAGGGTCGATGAACTATGCCGGCGTCGGCGAGCCGGCGGTCGATGCGATGATCGACGCGCTGCTCAACGCCCGCGACCGGCCGGCCTTCGAGGACGCGGTGCGCGCCTATGATCGCGTTTTGTTGAGTGGCGCCTGGGTCGTTCCGCTTTATCATCAGCCCGAGCAATGGGTGGCGCGCTGGAACCATATCGGCCGGCCGGACAAGACGCCGCTCACCGGCTACCAGCTCACCACCTGGTGGCGCCAACCGAATTGATTCTCCGAAAGGACCCGAGATGAGCGAGAGACAAGAGGTCAGCGTCGACGTCATTTCCGATGTCGTCTGCCCCTGGTGCTACATCGGCCAGAAGCGGCTGGAAAAGGCGGTGGCCGCGCTGCCCGGCATCGATGTCGACGTGCGCTGGCGGCCGTACCAGCTCGATCCGACTATTCCGCCCGAAGGCAAGGACCGCAAGGCCTATATGCTCGCCAAGTTCGGCTCGGAGGAGAAGCTGAAGCAGATTCACGACCGCATCGTGCCGCTGGGTGCTGCCGAAGGCATCGACTTCCATTTCCAGGACATCAGGATCGCCGCCAACACGCTCGACGCCCACCGCGTCATCCGCTGGGCCGCGTCTGCCGGCGAAGGCGTGCAGAACCGGGTGACCAAGGCGCTGTTCTCGGCCAATTTCGAGAAGGGCGAATATATCGGTGACAAGGTCGAACTCGCCCGCATTGCCGGCGAGAACGGCATGGACGAAGCCGTCGTCGCCGGCCTTCTCGCCACCGACGCCGACAGGGATGCTGTCCTGGCCGAGATCGAACAGGCCCAGCGCATGGGCGTCACCGGCGTGCCGTTCTTCGTCCTCGAAGGCAAATACGCGATCAGCGGCGCGCAGGACCCAGAAACGCTCGCCGACGCGATCCGCCAGGTGGCGGCGATGAAGGCGAGCGGGAAGCTGGCGGCGGAGTAGGCTACTGGCTAGCTGAGAGAACTTCGATGACCTTTTTTCCGCCTTTGGAGATGGGCGAAAGAGATGCGCCGCGTGCATGCTTCGCGTCATAAGTAAGGACGCCACGGCCGCTCAGACCCCAACTGCCTACTTGTCGTGACACGATCAGACAGTCGCCACGGGCGGCAAGCGTCTGCGCAAATTCCAACATTATCTTCACGGACGGAAGCGTCTTAAGTAGGCGATGGGAGCGGAAATTCTTCGAATGGTATGGGAAAAGCTCAAGAGAAGCTACCTTCGTCGAGAGCCATCTAGAGGATTGGAAATAGTCCATATTGCGTTTCTCTGCGAAATATTTGATAATTCCATCTAGTTTAGATATCCACCAGCGATAACCACCTGTCCAACAATATGTCGGGTCCAGATGAAGGAAGGGGAATTCGTCTCTCTCTAAGCCTTCTTGCCGAAGCTGACGCGCTAATCTCGCCCGATAGTCCTGCTTTTGCTCGGCATAGAAATCGACGTCGGCTAAGCCGGGGTTAAGCATGCAAATAAAGACTTTCGCATTCCTAATGTCGCCACAGTAAGGAGCCGGAACCAGTCCAAGCTCGATCTTTCCGGCGCGCGCACCGAGCATCCAATCTTTCGGCGTAGAAGGCATATGATCGCGGATTGACGCTGTCAGGGTATCGAAAATCGACCGATCGTCGCGATGAACTTGTACGCCGTCGGCAGGGTCGACTTGGGACCAGAATGAGATTAATCGCTCGGCCGGCTCCTCCATTTCCATTACCCCCGGCCCTACCCCACTGCCATCTTCGCCAGCTGCGTCACGACCACCGCCGCGCCCTGCAGCCGCTTCTCCGGCGTCGGCCAATCCCGGATGAACACCACGCTCTGGTCACCTCTGATCTTCGCCAGAGACCCCTGCTCCGCGATCATCTTCACCAGCCCGACCGGATTCGGGAACGTCTTCTCGCGGAACTGGATGACGATGCCCTTCGGGCCGGCGTCCAGCTTCTCGACATTGGCCCTGCGGCACAGCGCCTTGATGTAGACGATTTTCAGCAGATGCTGCACCTCGTCCGGCAGCGGCCCGAAGCGGTCGATGAGCTCCGCGCCGAAGCCGTCGATCTCCTCGATCGACTCGAGGTCGGCGATACGACGGTAGAGGCCGAGGCGCAGCTGCAGGTCGGAGACGTAGCTTTCGGGGATCATCACGGCGGTGCCGACGGTGATCTGCGGCGACCAGGTGCCGTCGGTCGCCTCCGGCTCGCCCTTCACCTCGGCCACCGCCTCCTCCAGCATCTGCTGGTAGAGCTCGAAGCCGACCTCCTTGATGTGGCCGGACTGTTCCTCGCCGAGCAGGTTGCCGGCGCCGCGGATATCGAGGTCGTGGCTGGCGAGCTGGAAGCCGGCGCCGAGTGTGTCCAGCGACTGCAGCACCTTGAGGCGCCGGTCGGCGGTGTCGGTCAGCTTGCGGTTGGCCGGCAGCGTGAACAACGCATAGGCGCGGACCTTCGAGCGTCCGACCCGCCCGCGCAGCTGGTAGAGCTGCGCCAGGCCGAACATGTCGGCGCGGTGCACGATCAGCGTATTGGCCGACGGGATGTCGAGGCCGGATTCGACGATCGTGGTGGAGAGCAACACGTCGTACTGGCCGTCGTAGAAGGCGTTCATGACGTCGTCGAGCTCGCCCGGCGGCATCTGGCCGTTGGCGGTGGCGACCTTCAATTCCGGCACGGTCTGCTTCAGGAACTCCTGGATGTCGGCCAGATCGCTGATCCGCGGCACGACGTAAAAACTCTGGCCGCCGCGGTAGCGCTCGCGCAACAGCGTCTCGCGGATCACCAGCGGGTCAAAGGGCGAGATGAAGGTGCGCACCGCCATGCGGTCGACCGGCGGCGTGGCGATCAGCGACAGCTCGCGCACGCCGGTGAGCGCCAGCTGAAGCGTCCGCGGGATCGGCGTCGCCGACAGCGTCAGCACATGCACGTCGCTCTTCAGCTCCTTCAGCCGCTCCTTGTGCTTGACGCCGAAATGCTGCTCCTCGTCGACGATCAGCAGGCCGAGATGCTTGAACTTGATGGACGAGCCGAGCAGCGCGTGGGTGCCGACGACGATGTCGACCGTGCCGTCGGAGATGCCGGTCTTGGTCTCGGCCAGTTCCTTCGTCGACACCAGCCGCGACGCCTGGCGCACCCGCACCGGCAGTCCCTTGAAGCGCTCGGAGAAGGTCTTGAAGTGCTGGCGCGACAGAAGCGTGGTCGGCACCACGACCGCGACCTGAAAACCCTCCATCGCCGCCACGAAGGCGGCGCGCAGCGCCACCTCCGTCTTTCCAAACCCGACGTCGCCGCAGATCAGCCTGTCCATCGGCCTGCCGGCCGACAGGTCGTCCAGCACCGCGTCGATGGCGCCCTGCTGGTCGTCGGTCTCGTCATAGGGGAAGCGCGCCGCGAACTCGCCATAGAGCCCGTCGGCGGGCACCAGCGACGGCGCGCCGCGCATCTTGCGCTCGGCGGCGATGCGGATCAGCTGGCCGGCCATCTCCAGCAGCTTCTTCTTCAGCTTCGCCTTGCGCGACTGCCAGGCGCCGCCGCCCAGCCTGTCGAGTGCCACCTCGGCATTGTCGGAACCGAAGCGCGACAAGAGCTCGATGTTCTCGACCGGCAGGAACAGGCGCCCGTCGCCGGCATAGTGAATCTCGAGACAGTCGTGCGGCGCGCCCGCCGCCTGGATCGTCTTCAGGCCGATGAAGCGGCCGATGCCGTGGTCCTGGTGGACGACGATGTCGCCGGTCGACAGCGATCCGGCCTCCGAGATGAAATCGGCGGCGCGCTTCTTTCGCGCCCGGCGGATGAGCCGGTCGCCCAGCAAATCCTGCTCGGCGACAACCGAGAGCTTGTCCGTTTCGAACCCGTGCTCCAGCGGCAGGACGGCTAAGCCCACCTTGTCGCGCGACAGCGCCTCGAGTGCCGCCAGCGAGGCGACCCGCTCCATGTTGCCGAGGCCGTGGTCGTCGAGGATCTGCGTCAGCCGGTCGAGCGAGCCCTCGCTCCAGCCCGCCACCACGACCTTGCGGCCGCCCGCCCGCAGCGCGGCGATGTGGTTGACCGCATGGTCGAAGACGTTCTGCGACGGATCCGCCCGCTCCTGCGCAAAGCTGCGGCCGGATCGGCTGCGCCCGTGCACCAGCCGGCGGCCGGGCACATGCGGCACCTCGAACGGCGTCAGGTCGACCGCGAGGCGTCCGCCGGCCGCCTTGGCCAGCGTCTCGGCCGAGAGATACATCCGGTCCGGCGCGATGGGCTTGTAAGGCACCGCCTCGCCAAGGCTCTTCGATTCGGCGGTCCGCAGGCGCGCATCGTAGTGATCCTCGATCTGCGTCCGCCGCTCGGCGATCGCCTCGTGCGCCAGCGAATCGAACACGACGGGCGCGTCCGGCAGGTAGTCGAACACGGCGACGAGGCGTTCGTAGAACAGCGGCAGCCAGTGCTCCATACCGGCGAAGCGGCGGCCTTCGCTGACCGCCGCGTAGAGCGCGTCATCGCGCGACGGCGCCCCGAACGTATCGATGTAGCCGCGGCGGAACCGGCTGATCGTCTCAGGCGTCAGCGCCACCTCGCTCATCGGCTGCAGCGAAACCTGCGGCCGCGAGCCGGTGGTGAGCTGCGTCGCCGGATCGAACGCGCGGACGCTCTCCAGCGTGTCGCCGAAGAAGTCGAGGCGCAGCGGTTCGTTCGCACCCGGCGCATAGAGGTCGAGGATGCCGCCGCGCACGGCAAACTCGCCGACGTCGCGCACGGTGCCGACGCGGTCGAAGCCCGAGCCCTCCAGCCGCGCGATCAGCGTATTCATGTTGACCTGGTTGCCCGGCCTCGCCGCAAAGCCCTGCGCCGCGATGATCTCCGGCGGCGGGATCAGCTGCAGGATCGCATTGGCGGTCGTCAGCACCACGGCGCGGTGCGGCTTGTCGCGTAGCGCGATCATGCCCGACAGCGCGTCGAGGCGGCGCGCCGCCGTGTCGGCGCCGGGCGAGACGCGGTCGTAGGGCAGGCAGTCCCACGCCGGCAGTTCGAGCACGGGCAGCTTCGGATCGGCGAAGGCAAGCGCATCGACGATCGCCGGCAGGCGCTGGCCGTCGCGCGCGACAAAGATGACCGGACGGTCCCTGCCCGCTTCCGCCGCGATTCGCGCCAGTGCGAAGGGCTCGAAGCCCTCGGCCACACCGTCGATGGTGACCTGCGCGGCGTCGATGCCGTCGAAGCCGTAGGAATCGATCAGTTGCATGCGTCAGAACTGCCTGTGGCGGCGATGGTCGAGGATTTTGCGGAAGACGGCCGTGTCCTGGTCGACGGGGAGCGGCAACTCACCGGTGAACCATTTGAAGAGCTCAGGATCGGATTGGTCGAGCAGCGTTTCGTAGACATCCATGTCCTCGTCGGTCAGCTCGCCGATATGATCGTCGGCGAACCCGCCGAGTATCAGGTCCATCTCGCGCATGCCGCGGTGCCACGAGCGGAAAAGCGCCTTGCGGCGGCGCGGATCGAGGTCGGCGCTGGAACGGGTGGTTCCGGTCATGGGGAAAATCCTTCAGAGACGGCGCATATAGCGCGCCAATCGTTCGATGTCAGCCTTGCACGGCCTCCTTGCGCAGCTATGTTCGCGCGATGCGCCCCTCGCTCCTCGATCCGCTCTTCGCGCCGATCACCTCGCTCGACGGCGTCGGCGAGCGCACCGCGCGGCTGATCGACAATGTCGTGCCGGCCGACGTCACCGGGCGCGGCGCGCGCATCGGCGACCTCCTGTTCACCCTGCCGCATTCGGTGATCGACCGGCGCAACCGGCCGGGCATCGCGCTGTCGCCGGAAGGCGCGATCGTGACACTGGAGGTGCGCGTCGACCGCCACCAGCCGCCGCCGCGCGGCAATCGCTCAGTGCCCTATCGCGTGTTTGCCCATGACGACACCGGCGAGATCGGCCTGACCTTCTTCCGCGGCCATCGCGAGTGGCTGGAAAAACAGCTGCCGGTCGGCGAGACGGTCGTCATCTCCGGCCGGATGGAATGGTTCAACGGCCGCCCGACCATGGTGCATCCCGACCATATCGCCCTTCTCGGCGAAAGCGACGACCTGCCGCTGGTCGAGCCGGTCTATCCGCTGACCGCGGGCCTGTCGGGACGGACGCTGCGCAAGGCCGTCGGACAGGCGCTCGCGAGGCTGCCGGCCCTGCCGGAATGGCAGGACGCGAGCGTGATGAAGGCGCACACGTTCCTGCCCTTCGCCGAGGCGCTGACACGGATCCACAACCCGGCCGATCCGATTGACGTGTCGCCGGAAAACGCCGCCTGGCACAGGCTCGCCTATGACGAATTGCTGGCCGGCCAGGTGTCGCTGGCGCTGGTGCGCGCGCGGACCCTGCGCCTCTCCGGCCGGCCGCTCGTCGGCGACGGACGCCTGGAACAGGCGATCCGGGATGCACTGCCATATTCGCTAACCGGCTCGCAGGTGACCGCGCTCGCCGAGATCCACGCGGACATGGAGAAGCCGGAGCGGATGCTGCGCCTGCTGCAGGGCGATGTCGGCTCAGGCAAGACGGTGGTGGCGTTGCTCGCCATGGCGCGCGCGGCGGAGGCCGGCGCGCAGTCAGCGCTGATGGCGCCGACGGAAATCCTGGCGCGGCAGCACCTGGCGACGATCGCGCCGCTGGCGGCGAAGGCCGGGCTGAAGGCGGCGGTGCTGACCGGCCGCGAAAAGGGCCGCGAGCGGGCCGACGTGCTGGCCGGGCTTGCCGACGGCTCGATCCATATCGTCGTCGGCACGCATGCGCTGTTCCAGGAAGGCGTCGAGTATCATGACCTCGGGCTGGCGATCGTCGACGAGCAGCACCGCTTCGGCGTGCATCAGCGCCTCGCCATCACCGCCAAGGGCAAGGCGCCGGACATGCTGGTGATGACGGCGACGCCGATCCCGCGCACGCTGGTGCTGACCGCCTTCGGCGATATGGAAGTCTCCCGCCTGACCGAAAAGCCCGCAGGCCGGCGGCCGATCAACACCGTCACCGTGCCGCTCGACCGGCTGGACGATCTGGTCGGGCGGATGGAAGCGGCGGTTGCGGAATGCCAGAAGATCTACTGGATCTGCCCGCTCGTCGAGGAATCCGACGAGATCAAGGTGACCTCGGCGGAGGATCGGCACACCTCGCTGAAGCCGGTGTTCGGCGACCACGTCGGCCTTGTGCACGGCCGGATGAAGGGCGCGGAGAAGGACGAGGCGATGCGCGCCTTCAAGGCCGGCGAAACGCGTGTCCTGGTGGCCACCACCGTCATTGAGGTCGGCGTCGACGTGCCCGACGCCACCATCATCGTCATCGAACATGCCGAGCGCTTCGGCCTGGCGCAACTGCACCAGCTGCGCGGCCGTGTCGGACGCAGCGACAAAGCGTCAACCTGCGTGCTGCTGTACAAGGCGCCGCTCGGCGAGACGGCGCACAAGCGGCTGTCGGTGCTGCGCGAGACGGAAGACGGTTTCCTGATCTCGGAGGAGGACCTGAAGCTGCGCGGCGAAGGCGATCTGCTCGGCACCAAGCAGTCCGGCACGCCGGGCTTCCAGGTCGCCCGGATCGAGTTCCATGCCGACCTGCTCGAGATCGCCCGCGACGACGCGCGCCTGCTCCTGTCGCGCGACCCTGACCTCGTCTCGCCGCGCGGCGAAGCGGTGCGGATCCTGCTCTACCTGTTCGGCCGCGACGAGGCAGTGCGGCTGTTGCGCGCCGGATAGTGTCCTCGAGATCCGCGACTCGTTTGTGCGCACCGTTTGTTCGAGCTAGCCTGAAGAACCTGAGGAGGAGACTTGGTGGCATGGCGAAGATTGTCTTTGGTATGAACCAGTCCCTCGACGGTTACGTCGACTACGACAAAATGGACACGGGCCCCGCGCTCTTCCGTCACTGGATTGAGCATGTGCGCGGCCTGTCAGGCAGCGTGTACGGGCGCGGCATGTACGAGATCATGCGGTACTGGGACGAGGACAGTCCTGAGTGGAGCGCGGAGCGGCGCGAGTTCGCGGCGGTTTGGCGGCAACAGCCGAAATGGGTCGTATCGAACACGCTGAATTCGGTCGGCCCCAACGCCACTCTTGTTGCCAATGACCTCGAGGCGACGATCCGTCGGCTGAAGTCCGATCTCGATGGGGAGATTGCGGTTTCTGGACCAGACCTCGCCGGAAGCCTGACCGACCTTGGGCTTGTCGACGAATACCGGCTCTACTTCCACCCCGTCGTGCTCGGCGGTGGCAAGCCATTCTTCCGCGGCCCCCGGCCCGCGCTTCGTCTCTCAGCCAGCGATATGGTCGACGAGAATGTGATCAGGTTGACATACGTTCCTGCCTAGTCGCCCGATCTACGTAACGCCCTCCGGTGCCGAAGGCCATCACGGGCTCAGGGGAGCCTAACCTTTTTCCGGCCCGGCGCGCGGGGCGTTGTCGGCGACCACCGCCACATTGTCCTCGTCCGGCGCCACCAGCCCGGCCGAGATCAGGAAGCGGGCCGCCTCCTCGATCGACATCTTCAGCGGGATCACGTCCTCTTCGGCGACATACATGATGTAGCCGGTGGTGACGTTGGGCGAGATTGGCCGGAACACTGCGATTGTCCGTCCGACCTTGTCCTCCAGCACCTTGTTGATCTCGGTATCCTGCTGGCGCGGGACGAGCACGATCGACCACAGACCCTTGCGCGGCCATTCGATCAGGCCGACGCGGCTGAACAGGTCGGACCGGTTTGCCAGCACCGTGGAGAAGATCTTCTTCAGGCCGCCATAGAGGTTGGTGACCAGCGGAATGCGCCCGACCATCCGCTCGCCGCTGTGGACGATCGACCTGCCGATGAAGTTGGCGGCCAGGAAGCCGACCAGCGTGATCATCAGGAGCGCGACGATGAGGCCGAAGCCCGGCACCGCGAATGGCAGGTAGTTGTCGGGATTGTAGATGTTGGGAATATATGGCTTCACCCAGCCGTCGACCCACTGGATGAACGACCAGACCAGGTAGGTGGTGATCGCGAGCGGCGCGCAGACGATCAGCCCGGCAAGGAAGTAGTTCCGCAGACGTGTCATCGGTCGACCCGGAAAGAGGCGTGCATGGCCTCCTTCATATTGCACTGCGGCAGGAAAATGAACCGCGTAAAGCGGTCACTCCACCGTGACCGATTTCGCCAGGTTTCGCGGCTGGTCGACGTCCGTGCCCATGAACACGGCCGTGTAGTAGGCGAGCATCTGGACCGGCAGTGCGTAGATGATCGGGGTAATGATCTCCGGCACGTCGGGCAGGATGATCGTCTCCATCGTCTTCAGGCTGGTCAGCGACGCACCCTTCTGATCGGTGATGAGGATGATTTTGCCGCCACGGGCCGCGACCTCCTGCATGTTCGACACCGTCTTCTCGAAAATGCGGTCGTGCGGCGCGATGACGATGACCGGCATCTTCTCGTCGATCAGCGCGATCGGGCCGTGCTTGAGCTCGCCCGCCGCATAACCTTCCGCGTGGATGTAGCTGATTTCCTTCAGCTTCAATGCTCCTTCCATCGCCAGCGGATAGTTGGTGTCGCGGCCCAGATAGAGCACGTTTTTCACCTTGGACAGATGGCGCGCGACCTTCTCGATCTGGTCGGCGAGCTTCAGCACCTGGGTGGCGAAGCGCGGGGTCTCCGACAATTGGCGCACCAGAACATGCTCGCGCTCGGCGTCGATGTGGCCGCGCGCGCGGGCGGCGCGGACGGCGAGCGAGACGAGCACGGCGAGCTGGCAGGTGAAGGCCTTCGTAGAGGCGACGCCGATTTCCGGGCCTGCCAGCGTCGGGAAGATGACGTCCGACTCCCGCGCGATGGTCGATTCACGCACGTTGACAATTGCCGTGATCGGCACGCCGGCCTTGCGGCAATAGCGCAGCGAGGCGAGCGTATCGGCCGTCTCGCCCGATTGCGAGATGAACAGCGCCGCGCTGTTCGGCGAGATCGGCATCTCGCGGTAGCGGAATTCCGACGCCACGTCGATATCGACCGGCAGCCGCGCCAGCCTTTCGAACCAGTATTTGCCGATCAGCCCCGCCAGATACGCCGTGCCGCAGGCCGAAATCGACAGGCGGTCGATCTTGGCAAAGTCGAACGGCAGCTCGATCGCCTTCGCCGTGCCGGTGGTGAAGTCGAGATAATTCCCGAGCGTATGGGAGATGACCTCCGGCTGCTCGTGGATCTCCTTCTGCATGAAGTGGTGGAAGTTGCCCTTGTCGACGAGGAAGGACGTGCCGGCCGACTGGGTTCGCTTGCGCTCAACCGCGGCACCCGTCATGTCGCGGATCTGCATCCCGTCGCGGCGCACCGCCACCCAGTCGCCGTCCTCGAGATAGGTGATCGAATTGGTGAAGGGCGCAAGCGCGATCGCGTCTGAACCGAGATACATCTCGCCGTCGCCGTGGCCGACGGCCAGCGGCGGTCCGTTACGGGCGCCGACGATCAGGTCTTCGTCTCCACGGAACATGATGGCGAGCGCAAAGGCGCCTTCCAGCCGCTTGAGGGCATTGAACGCCGCCTCCTCGGGCGCCTTGCCGCGCGAAAGCTCTCGGGAAACCAGATGCGCCACGACCTCGGTGTCGGTCTGCGAGGTGAACTCATAGCCGTCCTTCTGCAGCTCGGCCTTGAGTTCGGCGAAGTTCTCGATGATGCCGTTGTGGACGATCGCCACATCCTTCGAGAAATGCGGATGCGCGTTGAGCTCGTTCGGCACGCCATGCGTTGCCCAGCGGGTGTGGCCGATACCGATCAAGCCGTCGAGCGGCTCGCCTTTCAGCTTGCGCTCGAGATTGACCAGCTTGCCCTCGGCGCGGCGGCGCTCCAGCCTGCCATGCTCGACGGTGGCGACGCCCGCGGAATCGTAGCCGCGATATTCGAGCCGCTTGAGCGCTTCCACGATCAACGGCGCGACAGGCGTGCTGCCGACGATGCCCACGATACCGCACATGCAGACCTACCCCTCGATTCGCCCGGAATTCGTCGATGCGTCGCACATGTAGGCAGCGCACGGCCCGGCCGGAAGTCAAACTTGGTTTCAATCCATTGCAGCGGACAGCCACTGCCATGGTCCCAGAATGACACGATAGTTTTCAGGAAGTCTTACTCGTGCGCCTTGCTTTTGATCGCAGCGTATCTTTCGCGCAGCGCCTTTGCCCGGCCGGGTTTTATCTCCTGCCGCGCACGGCCGAAGGCGAGGCCCTCGTCGGGCACGTTCTCGGTGATGACGCTGCCGGAGGCGACATAGGCGTCCTTGCCGATCGAGACCGGCGCGACCAGCGCCGAGTTGGAGCCGATGAAGGCGCCGGCGCCGATCTGCGTCAGATGCTTGTTGTAGCCGTCATAGTTGCAGGTGATCGTGCCTGCGCCGATGTTGGCGCCGGCCCCGATCGTGGCGTCGCCGATATAGGTCAGGTGGTTGACCTTGGCGCCGGGGCCGACCACGGCCTTCTTCACCTCGCAGAAATTGCCGACCTTCGCCTTCTCCTTCAGGTCGGCGCCCGGCCGCAGGCGGGCGAACGGCCCGACACTGGCGCCGGTCGCGACCGTGGCGCCTTCGATATGCGAGAACGCATGGATGGTGACGCCCGACGCGATCCTGGCGCCAGGTCCGAAGACCACGTTGGGCTCGACGATCGTATCGGCGCCGATCTCGGTGTCGTGCGACAGGAACACCGTCTCGGGAGCGATCATCGTCACGCCGGAGAGCATCGCCTCGCGCCGCGCGCGCTTCTGCCAGATGGCTTCGGCTTCTGCCAGTTCGGCGCGGTTGTTGATCCCGAGCACGTTCTCGTAGTCGGCCTCGGTGGCGCCGACCCTCAAGCCGCGCGCATTGGCGATCTCGACGATGTCCGTCAGATAATACTCGCCCTTGGCGTTGGCGTTGCCGACGGCATCGAGCAGCGCCAGCGCCTGGCGCCCGTCGATCGCCATCAGCCCGCCATTGCAGAAGGTGATCTTCCTTTCCTCCGGCGAGCAATCCTTGTCCTCGCGGATCGCGACCAGTCGGCCATCCGTCTCGATCAGGCGGCCATAGCCGGAGGGTGAGTCGGTACGGAAACCTATCACCGCGACCGCGTTGCCATCGGCCACCAGCCTGCGTGCGGCGGCGAGCGGCGCCGGTGCGATCAGCGGCGTGTCGCCGAACATAACCAGGACATCGTCATAGCCGCGCGCAATCGCCGCGCGAGCCGCCAGCACCGCGTGCGCGGTGCCGAGGCGCTCCACCTGCTCGAAGGTCTCGGCGCGCGGCGCAAACGGCGTGACCGCCTTGCGGACCGCCTCCCCGCCGCTGCCGACGACGATGGCGACATCCGAGCCGCCCGCCGCGATCGCCGCCTTGGCCACATGCGCGACCATCGGCAGGCCGGCGATTTCGTGCAGCACTTTCGGCATTACACTCTTCATGCGCGTACCCTCGCCGGCGGCGAGGATGATCGTCAGGCAGCTTCTCTGGCTCATGCAAGGATCCGCGGTGCGTGTTGATCGGGATTCGGCGCATCTGTATCACCCGGCGACGCCCGCTCCAATGCGAGGCGAGCGGAGCTGGCGAACGAATGGCTAACGAGACATCTGGAACGACCGCGCTCGCCGTCCTCGTGATGGTGGCGACGCCGCTTCTGTTCTCGACCAATCTGATCTTCGGCCGCGCAGTGATCGGCGACGTGGCGCCATTCACGCTGGCCTTCGTGCGCTGGGCGCTGGTGGCGCTGATCCTGGCACCGTTCCTGCTGCGCGAGCGAAGTGCTTTGAGGAAAGTGCTGTCCGCCCGGCCGGGGCTGATCGCAACGCTGTCCGTCCTCGGCATGGTGATCTGCGGCGCCGGGGTCTATGTCGCGCTGACCAGCACCACTGCCACCAATGGCACGCTGATCTACACCAGCTCGTCGGTCTTCATCATCCTGATCGAGGCCGCCTTCTTCGGCCGCGCCATCGGCCTGCGCGAGGCGATCGGATCCGCGATCGCCTTTGCCGGGGTGGCGGTGATCGTGTTGAAGGGCGATCTCGGCGCGCTCGTGCGGCTCGATTTCCACTGGGGCGACCTGGTCTTTGTCGCCGCCGCCTTCTGCTGGGCGGTCTATTCGATCCTCTACCGCTCGCCCGATCTGCGCGCCGTGTCGAATCTCGGCCTCTTCGGCCTCGTGGCGCTGGTCGCGACCCTGATGCTGGCGCCCATGGCGCTGGTCGAGTTCATGCTTGGCGGATCAATGCCCGACCAGGCGAGCGACTGGGTCGCGATCGCCGGCATCGTGGTCTTCGCCTCGCTACTGGCCTTCTCAGGCTTCCAATACGGCGTGCGCGCGCTCGGCGCCTCGCTTGCCGGCATCTTCATGTATCTGATGCCGCCCTTCGCCGTGACGATGGCGGTGGTCTTTCTCGGCGAGACGTTCCAGCCCTTCCACGCGGCGGGCATCGCGCTGGTGATGGGCGGCGTGATCCTCGCAACCTTCCCCGCCGGGAAGGCTCCGCGTCAGCCGAGCCTGCCGAGCCAGGGGAAGGTTTCGAGCAGCCAGTAGGAGGCGGTCTGGATGCCGCCGGTCAGGAACAGCACGCCGGCGATCACCAGGAGCGCGCCCATCACCTTCTCGACCCGGCCGAGATGCACGCGGAAGCGCCCGGCAAAACGCATGAACGCGCCGGAGAAGAGCGCCGCGACGATGAACGGAATGCCGAGCCCCGCCGAATAGGCGGCAAGCAGCGCTGCGCCGTCGGCGACTGTCTCGCGGCCTCCCGCAAGCGTCAGGATCGGCCCGAGCACCGGTCCGATGCAGGGCGTCCAGCCGAAGGCGAAGGCCAGTCCCATGACATAGGCCGCCGTCATGCTCGCCGGCCGCCCGCCAGCCTGGAAGCGCGCCTCGCGCGACAGGAGCGGAATGCGCAGGACGCCGAGAAAATTCAATCCCATCAGGATGATGGCGAGACCCGCCGCCATTGCCAGCGGCTGCTGCCAGGTGCGCAGCAGCTGGCCGACGGACGAAGCGCCGGCGCCCAGCGCTACGAACACGGTCGAGAAGCCGAGCACGAAGGCGAAGGAGGCGGTGAGCAGCGCCGTGCGGTTGGTCGTGGCGGTCGCGGTCTGGTCGGGATTGCGGAACTCCTCGACCGAGACGCCCGCCATGTAGCAGAGATAGGGCGGCACCAGCGGCAGCACGCAGGGCGACAGGAACGACAAGGCGCCCGCCCCCACCGCGCTCAGATATCCGATGTCGATCGCCACGCCGCGCCCTCGAATGCAAAGTCCGCGCCCGATATAGCCGCCCCCACCGTCACGCGCCATTCACCTTGGCGTGGCGTGTGGTCGCGAGGGATTCAACGAGCTTGGGGTTGGTGAGCGCGATGGGACTCGAACCCATGACCTACAGATTAAAAGTCCGTTGCTCTACCAGCTGAGCTACGCGCCCGTCGGGCGGCACGAAGGCCCCCTCGAAAGTGCGGCGGAACATAGGGACGGCGCCCAGCGCGGTCAACCGGAAATCCGGGCGATTTCAGGGCGTCCCCGAACCCGCCGGAACTTCCAGTCAAGTCGCCCGTTGATGCCGATTGCAGCTTCTTTCGGAGGGACACCAATGAGCAAGACCATTTCAGCGAAAAAGCCGTCGACCGCAAAGCCTCTCGAAGCCAGGTCGGGCGCCGGCGCGGCGATTGCCGAGCGATCGAAGGACGCCAAATCCGCCGCGCCCGGAAAGAAGGCGTCGCCGAAACAGACCAAAGCCGCCGACACGTCCAAGACGACAAAGACATCCAGCGCGGCCAAGCCTAAGGCCTCGGCGAAATCGTCCAAGACATCCCCCAAGCCCACGGCCAAAGCCGCAGCCAAGCCAGAGGCGAAGGGCGCCAGGAATTCCAGCGGAGCCACTTCGAAGGCGCCCAAGGGCAAGAGCGCGGCAAGCACCCTGGTTGCCGGCGCAAGCAATATGGCGAGCGGCGTGGCGTCGATCGCTGGCAGCGTCGCCGGAGCGGTGGTCGGCATGGTCTCCGGCCGCAAGTCGGGCGCGGGTTCGCGGGCCAAGGGCAAGAGCCCATCAAAATCGTAGCCGCGCGGGAACCAACTTCAGCCGAGCGCATTAACAGGTCGAGACGGGCAGTCCCCCTCACCCCCAGCCCGTCCCGCCCAAACTGAAAAGCCGGTCGCAAGACCGGCTTTCTTTTCGAGTGGCTTGCCTCGCGGGGTATTTTATTGCGCTAGATCAAGGAACGAACCGCCGCAACGCGCATTATTCGTCCTGGGGACAGGATCGCCATCTCCCAGGAGGCATTCATGCGTAAATTCACCTCAACATTGTGCACGGCCGTCGCCGTGTCGCTTGCATTGTTGTCCTATTCTCCGGCAACCGCCGCCCCGGTTTTCGTTCCGAACGGAAGCGCGAACAGCGGGGTGATCGAGGTCCAGACGCGGGCGCAGATCGAGGAAGCGCAACAGCCGCTCTATCGTCTGCGCCGCGATCGCAACTTCTACCAGAGAGGCGACTACTACTACTACCACGGGCATCGCGGCTATCGCTACGAGCGCCCAGGCTACCGCTACTACAATGGCTGGTGGTTCCCGGCCGGCGCGTTCATCGCTGGAGCGATCATCGGCGGCGCGCTCAACAATCCGCCCCGCTACTATCACGGCGGCAGCGCGCACGTACGGTGGTGCTACAACCGCTACCGTTCGTATCGTGAGTGGGACAACACGTTCCAGCCCTATCACGGCCCGCGCCGGCATTGCTATTCGCCCTATAGCTGAAGCTGGACCGATCCGGAATGACAGGCCCCGCGTCGCAAGGCGCGGGGCTTTTCATTAGCGGGTGAGCGTCCGCGACACGGCGTCGTGCCAGCCCGCGAGTTTGCGCTTGCGCGAGGCGGCATCCATCGCCGGTTCGAAGCGCCGGTCGAGCGCCCAGCGTTTGGCGAACGCCTTCTCCTTCGGCCATACGCCCGCGCGGGACCCGGCAAGCCATGCCGCCCCCAGCGCCGTCGTTTCGAGGATCTTCGGCCGGTCCACGGGTGCGTCGAGAATGTCGGCCAGGCGTTGCATGGTCCAGTCGGAGGCCACCATCCCACCGTCGACCCTCAGCACCGTCTTCACCGCGGCGCCTTTCCAGTCCTTCTTCATCGCCGAAAGCAGGTCGAAGGTCTGATAGGCGACGGATTCCAGCGCCGCGCGGGCAAATTCGGCCGGGCCGGAATTGCGCGTCAGTCCGAACATCGCGCCGCGGGCATCCGCATCCCAATGCGGTGCTCCGAGGCCGACGAAAGCGGGCACGAGATAGACGCCCTGCGTCTCGTCGGCCTTCGCCGCCAACTCTCCGGAGTGTTCCGACTTGTCGATCACCTTCAACGAATCGCGCAGCCACTGCACCGCCGCTCCCGCGATGAAGATCGAACCTTCCAGGGCATAGGTCGTCTTGCCACCGAGCCGGTAGGCGATGGTCGTCAGCAGGCGGTTCTTCGAGCGCACCATCTGCGTTCCGGTATTGAGCAGCGCGAAGCAGCCGGTGCCATAGGTCGATTTCATCATGCCCGGCTCGAATCAGGCCTGGCCGATCGTCGAGACCTGCTGGTCGCCGGCCACGCCGAGAATGGGAATTTCCGCGCCGAGCAGCGCCTTGTCGGTGACGCCGTAGTCGTCGGCGCAATCCTTCACCTCCGCCAGCAGCCCCCGGGGCACGCGCAGCAGCTCCAGGAGCTCGTCATCCCATTGATTTGTCGAGATGTTGTAGAGCAGTGTGCGCGAGGCATTGGTGGCATCGGTGGCATGCACCCGCCCGCCCGTGAGCCGCCAGATCAGAAAGGTATCGATGGTGCCAGCGACGAGTTCGCCCCTCTCGGCGCGTTTGCGGGCGCCCTTCACCTTGTCGAGGATCCAGGCGATCTTCGTGCCAGAGAAATAGGGATCGAGCAGCAGACCGGTCTTGGCGGAAAAGCGCGGCTCGAGGCCTGCCTTCTTCAGCCTGGCGCAAACCGGCGCGGTGCGGCGGTCCTGCCAGACGATCGCGTTGTGGATCGGCTTGCCGGTCGCCCTGTCCCAGATGACCACCGTCTCGCGCTGGTTGGTAATGCCGATCGCGGCAATGTCGCTCGCCTTGAGCTTCGCCTTCTTCAGCGCGTCGCGCATGGTGGCGAGGGTCGAGGACCAGATCTCCTCCGGATCGTGCTCCACCCAGCCCGACGCCGGATAGATCTGCGTGAACTCCTTCTGGGCCTTGGCCGTGATGTTCATGTCGCCGTCGAAGACGATCGCGCGGCTGGAGGTCGTGCCCTGGTCGATGGCGAGAACATGTCCGCTCATGCCGGCCTCCTCGCCGAATGCGCGACCGAAGGCCGCCTCGCCTGTGACGTCATCACTTCCTCCCAAAGCACTTCGCACCGGTAGCCGGCATCTCGCCGGAGAGAGTCACCGCCGAAAAGGAAATGTTTCGAACCGCTTTCGAATGTCAAACGAAATCAACTTCGATCAGGCCGCGGTCTCGATCAATTCGACCTCCGCCTCGGCGAGAATTGCCCGGACGGCGGCAATGTCGCAACGGTCGGTGATGAATGTGTTCATCTGTTTGAGATGGCCAATGCGCACCGGCGCGGTGCGCTCGAACTTGGTGCTGTCGGCGACCAGAATGACGTGCCGCGCGTTCGCAATGATCGCCTGGGCGACCTTTACCTCGCGATAGTCGAAGTCGAGCAGCGCGCCGTCATGGTCGATCGCGGAAACGCCGATCACCGCGTAGTCGACTTTGAACTGACGGATGAAGTCGACCGCCGCCTCGCCGACGATGCCGCCGTCGGAGCCGCGCACGACGCCGCCAGCGATCACCACCTCGATCGAAGGATAGACGCGCATCCTGTTCGCGACATTGATGTTGTTGGTGATGACCATGAGGCCCTGATGGTCGAGCAGCGCCTTCGACACAGCCTCGGTCGTGGTGCCGATGTTGACGAAGAGCGAGGCGTTGTCGGGAATGAGCTTCGCCGCCGCCTTGCCGATTGCGTCCTTCTCGTCGGCGGCGATCTTGCGCCGCGCCTCGTATTGCAGGTTCTCGATTCCGGACGGAAAAAGCGCTCCGCCGTGGATCCGGGTGAGAAGCCGCTGGTCGCAGAGGTCGTTCAGATCCTTTCGGATCGTCTGCGGGGTGACCTGGAAATGCGCCGAGAGATCCTCGACCAGCACCCTGCCCCTTTCCTTCGCGAGCTGGATGATCTCAGAATGCCTGGGCGTCAAAAGCACCGCACGTCCTCCCGTTTTCGTTTTTCGCGAAGCTAGCCGAAAACGAAAGTGTCGGAAAGGCTTCAGGCCGAGATGTTTCCCGCAATCTCGAGGATGACGTCCACCGCCATGTCCGCATCCTCCTCGCGCATGTCGAACTGGCCGGCCTGGAAGCGGATCGCGACCTTGCCGTCGACCTTCGTCTGCGTCAGGTAGATGCGCCCGTCGTCGTTGATACGGCGAAGAAGCTCGTAATTGTGCGCGTCGAGATGGCCGTCCCGCGCCGCCAGATGGCGGAAGGTGAACAGCGACAGCATCGGCGGCGTGACGATCTCGAAGCCCGGCTCGGCAGCCAGTCGCTCCGCCACCTTGCGCGACCATGCGACATGGTTGCGGATCATCCCCCTCAGATGTTCCAGCCCGTAGGCGCGCAGCAGGAACCAGAGCTTCAGCGCACGGAAGCGGCGGCCGAGCGGCACCGACCATTCCGAATAGTTGATCATGCCGTCGGCGCCATGCGTCTTCAGGTATTCCGGCTGGATGGCGAGCGTGCGCACCAGTTCGTCCGGGTTGGCGATGAACTGGACCGAGCAGTCGAACTGCGCGCCCAGCCACTTGTGCGGATTGAAGACGATCGAGTGGGCCCCTTCGACGCCCTGCCAGTAGTGCCTGAACTCCGGGCAGATCATCGCCGACCCGGCCCAGGCCGCGTCGACGTGGACGTAAAGGCCGTGCTGCCGAGCAATCTCGACGACACCAGCCACATCGTCCGTCCCGCCAACGCTGGTGCCGCCGACCGACGCGATGATGCCGGCCAGAAGATGTCCGTCCTCGATGTCCTTGCGGATTGCTGCATGAAGCGCGCCGAGATCCATGGAGCGGTTCGGCCCCTGGACGGGTATGCGCACCAGATTGTCCTGGCCTATGCCCGAGACCCAGATCGCCCGGTCGATGGAGGTGTGCACCTCCCCGGAACAGTAGATCCGCAGTTTCGGCTGACCCGACAGCCCGTGGATATTGCCCTTCCAGTTCAGCGCCCGCTCGCGCATCACCAGCACCGCGTTGAGCGTGGCCGACGACGCGGAATCCTGGATGACGCCGGTGAAACGATTAGGCAAGCCGAGCGCCTGGCGCATCCAGTCGACGACGCGGGTCTCCATCTCGGTGGCAGCCGGCGAGGTCTGCCAGAGCATGCATTGCGCCGCCATGGCGGAGACGAGGTATTCGGCAACGACGGATGCGGGCGCAGCATTGGCGGGGAAATAGGCGAAGAAGCGCGGATGCTGCCAGTGCGTCATGCCAGGCACGACGATGCGCTCGAAGTCGGCGAAGATCGCGTCCATCGGCTCACCGGCCTCAGGCGGGCTCGCCTCGAGCTGCGCGGCGATGTCTCCGGGTTTCGTTTGCGCCCTGACGGGCAGGTCGCGCAGCCGCGCACGGTAGTCGGCGCCCCACTCGGCGGCGCGCGCAGACCATTCGCGGAACTCGTTGTCCCGCATGGCGTCAGCTCATCGGAAAGTCGGGCAGGTCCTTGAATGCGGCCTTGAGGGCGCTCGACCAGCCGGCGGACACGGTGCGGTAGTAGGGATCGTCGCCGGTGATGCGCTTCTGGAACGACACCCGCAGCGAATCCTTCTCGTAGAACAGCATGTCGAGCGGCAGGCCGACCGACAGATTGGACTTCAAGGTCGAGTCGAAGGAGACCATAAGCAGCTTGGCCGCCTCCTCGAAGCTCATCGTCGGGTCATAGGCGCGCACGATGATCGGCCGGCCATATTTGTACTCGCCAATCTGGAAGAAGGGCGTGTCGCCGCCGGCCTCGATGAAATTGCCTTCCGGATAGATCATGAACAGGCGCGGCTCGCTGCCCTTGATCTGGCCGCCGAGGATGAAGGAGGCGTTGAAGGACGTCTCGGCCTTCTGTCCCTCCAGCGCTGTTCCATTGATCACGTCGCGCACGACATTGCCGACAATCTGCGCCGTCCGGAACATTGACGGCGTCTCCAGCAGTGTCGGGACCCTGTCGCCCACCGCCTTGGTGCGCTCATCGAGAAGGCTGACCACGGCCTGGGTGGTGGCGAGATTGCCGGCCGACAGGAGCACGATGACGCGTTCGTCAGGCTCCGACCAGACACGCATCTTGCGGAAGGTCGAGATGTTGTCGACGCCGGCGTTCGTGCGCGTGTCCGACATGAACACGAGCCCGCGATCTGTCTTCAGGCCGACGCAATAGGTCATGGAATCGATCCGCAGCGGATGGGTCGGGGATTACTGCTCGACCGTAATGTGAACCGCAAGCGTTTCCAGTGCCTGTCCCAACCGAATTCCCGATACGGGCGCGGTATCGCGATAATCCCGCCCCGTGGCGAGGGTGACGTATGTCTCGTCCGGCGACATGCGGTTCGAGGGGTCGAAGCCTACCCATCCGAGGCCGGCGACATGGGCTTCGGCCCAGGCATGGCTCGCCGCCTGTTCGCCCGTCTTCATCAGGTAGCCGCTGATATAGCGCGCAGGAAAGCCGCACAGGCGGGCTGCCGCGATGAATATGTGCGTATGGTCCTGGCAGACGCCGGCGCCAATCTTGAGGGCGTCCTCGGCAGTGGTGGCGGAGGTCGTCGCGCCGGTCTTGTACTCGACACGGTCGGCGATTTGGTCCTTGAGACGGTGCAGCCGCTCCAGATCGTCGCCTTCGCCCATGCCCTTGGCGAGCGCCGCGATCTTCTTGCCTCCCGCGGTCAGCGGCGTCTCCGCCTCGAACAGCCACATCGGCGCAAAGCCGCGATGCGGCCCTGTCACGCCTGCCGTGTCGATCGTATCCACCTCGCCCGACGCAGTGATGGCGATGCTGCGCGGGTCTCCCTCGATTGAGAGAAGCCTCGTCTCGTTGCCGAAACCGTCGACATAGCGCAGTTCCTCGCGCGCGCCTTCGACCTTGATCTCCCAGGAGATGACCGTCTGCGTCCGCCCGCTCTGCGGCGTCAGCCGCAGCCGCTGCAGCCCGTAGCTCAGCGGTGCGTCATAGCCGTATTCTGTCCGGTGGAGGATCTTCAGTCGCATGGGATCAGTTGAACCGGTATTCCTCGGCGATCTGGGCGCCGAGGCGGTTGTTGTCGCCGATGAACTCGACAAGGAACTCGTGAAGACCGCGGTCGAAGATGTCCTTGATCGACCCGACCCGCAGTTTGCCGAGCGTGGTTTCGACGGTGTCGTGACAGCCAAAGCGACTGCCGTATTCCGTCGCCAGGAAGCCGAGGCTTTCGGCGATGTTGCGGTAGCAGAAGGCGAGCGAGCGCGGCATGCGTCCGTTGAGGATGAGGAAGTCGGCGATGTTGGTCGGCTTGTACTCCGCCTCGTAGACCCAGCGGTAGGAGCGGTGCGCCGCGACCGAGCGAAGGATCGATTCCCACTGATAATTGTCGAGCGAAGACCCCACCCAGGACACCGACGGAAGCAGCACGTAATATTTCACGTCGAGGATGCGGGCCGTGTTGTCGGCGCGCTCGATGAATGTGCCGATCTGGCTGAAGTCGAAGATCTCGTTGCGCAGCATGGTGCCGTAGAACGAGCCGCGGATGAAGGCGGTCTCGCGCTTGATCTGGTCGAGGATGCGCGGCAGGTCGCGCTCGTCGATCGGTGCCTTCAACAGCCGCGTCATCGACATCCATGCCTCGTTGACGGCTTCCCAGGTCTCGCGTGTCAGCGCCGTGCGCACCATGCGGCCATTGTTGCGCGCTGTCTCGATCGCCGACATCACGCTCGAGTCGTTCGAGGTGTCGCGCAGCAGAAAGTCCGCGACAGTGTTGGCCGTGAATTCGGTGTGCTTCTGCAGGAACGAGAACTCGACGCCGGCCGAGACGACGACCGAGGTCCATTCGTCGGTTGGGTTCGCGGTGCGCGTCAGCGCCAGGCGAAGTCCGGCATCGACCAGCCGCGCCATATTCTCCGCCCGCTCGATGTAGCGGTTCATCCAGTAGAGGCCGTTGGCGTTCCGTCCAAGCATGCTCAGTCGTCCAGAACCCAAGTGTCTTTGGTACCGCCGCCCTGCGACGAGTTCACAACCAGCGAGCCTTCCTGGAGCGCGACGCGCGTCAGCCCGCCGGGCACGATCTGGATCTTGTCCGACACGAGAACGTAGGGCCGCAGGTCGACGTGCCGGGGCGCAAGCCCGCCTTCGACCAGGATCGGACAGGTTGAGAGCGCCAGCGTCGGCTGCGCGATATAGTTGGCGGGCTTGGCGGCGAGCTTGGCCGCGAACGTCTCGCGTTCCTTCTTGGACGCCGTCGGGCCGACCAGCATGCCGTAGCCGCCTGAGCCGTGGACTTCCTTCACCACCAGCTCGGCCAGATGTTCCTGGACGTATTTCAGGCTGTCCGGCTCCGAACAGCGCCAGGTCGGGATATTGCCCAGGATCGCCTTGCGGCCGGTATAGAACTCGATGATCTCCGGCATGTAGGAATAGATCGCCTTGTCGTCGGCGATGCCGGTGCCGGGCGCATTGGCGATGGTGATCTTGCCGGCGCGGTAGGCGTCCATGATGCCCGGCACGCCGAGCGCCGAATCTGGCCGGAAGGTGAGCGGATCGAGATAGGCGTCGTCGACGCGGCGGTAGAGCACGTCGATCGGCTTGTAGCCCTGCGTCGTGCGCATGGCGATGTGGCCGTCGACGACGCGCAGGTCGGAGCCTTCGACGAGTTCGACGCCCATCTGGTCGGCGAGGAAGGCGTGCTCGAAATAGGCCGAGTTGAGGATGCCCGGCGTCAGCACCGCGATCGTCGGCGTACCCGTGCAGCTCTCCGGCTTCACGTTGGCCAGCGACTGGCGCAGCAATTGCGGATAGTTCTCGACCGGCCGGACCTTCACGTGCTGGAACAGCTCCGGGAAGAGCTGCATCATCGTCTCGCGGTTCTCCAGCATGTAGGAGACGCCCGAGGGTGTGCGCGCGTTGTCCTCGAGGACGAAGAACTCGTTCTCGCCGGTGCGCACGATGTCGACGCCGATGATGTGCGTATAGACGCCGGCCGGCGGCCTGACCCCGATCATTTCGGGCAGGAACGCCTCGTTGCCGGCGATCAGGTGCTTGGGGACGCGGCCGGCCTTCAGGATTTCCTGCCGGTGGTAGATGTCATCGAGAAAGGCGTTGAGCGCGACGACACGCTGCTCGATGCCCTGGGTAAGTCGCCGCCATTCCTGGCCCGAGAGAATCCGTGGAACGATATCGAAGGGGATCAGCTTTTCCGCGGCATCCTCGTGCCCGTAGACGGCGAAGGTGATGCCGGTCTTGCGGAAGACGCGCTCCGCATCGCTCATCTTCTCCGTCAGGCGAGCCGGATCCTGCTTCAGAAGCCATTGTTCGTAGCCCGCATACGGCTTCCGAACCCCCGACCCGTCGGGGCGCATTTCGTCGAACGCAACCAATCGGCCTTACTCCCCTATGCCTTCATTTCATCGGGCAAGTGGCGGGAATGCAAGCGCAATCGCGCGTCAGATGCACAAAGCACTGCCAAAGTCGGATTTTGCACAGCACAACGGCACGCTGCATGTTTCTTGAACGTGCACCTGACCGCAAACCGGGCGGCGCAACGCCGCGCTCAGAATGCGCGGAAGGTCATGATGGTGAGCGTGTCCCTGATTCCGGGGACGGAATGCACCTGCTCGTTGACGAAATGGCCGATGTCGGTCCCGTCTTCGATGTAGAATTTCACCAGCAGGTCCCATTGGCCGGCCGTGGAATAAATCTCGGAGGCGATCTCCTTGTCGGCGATCGCGCCCGCGACCTCGTAGGATTTGCCGAGATCGCATTTGACCTGGACGAACAGCGCCTGCATTCCGACTGCCTCTTCTGTTGAGCGGGCGGACTCTCGCAGGAAGGAGGCGCGGTTTCAAGGCAAGCAAAGCCTGTCCTGCTCTCCAAGATGTGAAACCGGACGGCGATTTCCTGCGTATCATCTCAAAGTCCCGCAGCCGCGCTCAGCCATGTTGGCGATATCGGGCGGTCACGACGGGACGGGGAGCACCGCCATGCGCATCCTGCTTGCCGCCATCCTGTCCGCCACGCTCTCCCTGCCCGCATTCGGCGGCGAGGCCGAAATCCGCTCTGGCCAGTCGGCGATCGACGGCCAGCTGAAGGCGTTCTTGGCCGACGACGGCGCCGCCGCCTACAGCTTCGCCGCGCCCAACATCAAGCGCATCTTTCCGACCGTAGAGGCCTTCATGGGCATGGTGACCAACGGCTACGCGCCGGTGCGTCGGCCCAAGACCTATGCCTTCGGCAAGGTCGAGGAAACGGGCCCGACTTCGATCGTCCAGCAGGTGCTGATCGTCGGACCGGACGGCAAGGATTATGAAGCCGTCTATACGATCGAGCTGCAGCCCGACGGAACGCACAAGATCACCGGATGCAGCCTGCGCGCCTCGAACGCGCTCACCATTTGATCAATCGGCCATCCTGAGCAGCCCGAGCGCGATAACCGTCAGACCGGCGACGGCGGCGCCCATGATCGTGCCCCATGTCGTATCGACCGCCGCGACCAGTGCGCTGTAGCCCTTCAGCGTGGACAGGTTGGTGGCATTGTAGGTGAGGTAGGCGAAGAAGCCGAACAGCGCGCCGTTGAGCGCCGCGACGGCCGGACGCGCCGGGTCGAGCCCGGTCGAAACGGCGAAATAGACGAGGCCGACCACGTAGAGCGCGTAAAATATGGCCGCCACGCCCCAGCGCGGCTGGTCGAGGATCAGGTCGCCGATCCGAGACATGTAGAAGCCGCGCGCGACAAGGCCGAGCCACAGCGCGTCGAGAACGAGAAAGATCGCAAGAGCGATCAGATAGGCGGCAACATATCTCATCCGGGGCCTTCGCGAGAGAGGGACACGGCCGCAGATACGATGATAGCGGCCCGGAAGTTTCCGCCACGGCGCGCGAATTCAGACGGGCGCGATATCGCCCCTCGCCCAGCCTTCCGTGACCGCCGCTGCGTGGTCCGCAAAGCGGCTCTCGCGGATGGCCGCGCGCAGGCCGTGCATCAGGTCCTGATAGTAGGAAATGTTGTTCCAGGTGAGCAGCATGCCGCCCAGCGCCTCGCCCGAGCGGATCAGGTGGTGGATATAGGCGCGGCTGTAGTCGCGCGCGGCCGGGCAGTCGCTCTCCTCGTCAAGCGGCCGCGGGTCGTCCGCGTGGCGGGCGTTCCTGAGGTTGATCTTGCCGCGGCGCGTATAGGCAAGGCCGTGGCGGCCGGCGCGCGTCGGCATCACGCAGTCGAACATGTCGATGCCGCGCGCCACCGACTTGACGATGTCGTCGGGCGTGCCGACGCCCATCAGGTAGCGCGGCTTCTCGGCCGGAAGTTCGGGACAGGTCGCCTCCAGCATCTCCAGCATCACCGCCTGCGGCTCGCCCACCGCCAGCCCGCCGACGGCATAGCCCTTCAGCTCCAGCGCCCTCAGCGCCTGCGCCGAGCGGACGCGCAGGTCCGCGTCGTCGCCACCCTGGACGATGCCGAACATCGCCTTGCCAGGCTGGTCGCCGAAGGCCGCCCTGCAGCGCTCGGCCCAGCGAAGCGACAGTTCCATCGCCCGCTCGATCTCCTTGCGCGCAGCCGGCAGCGCCACGCATTCGTCGAGCTGCATCTGGATGTCGGAATCGAGCAACCCCTGGATCTCGATCGAGCGCTCCGGCGACATGTGCCAGGGCGAGCCGTCGATGTGCGAGCGGAAGGTCACGCCGTCCTCGGTCAGCTTGCGCAGCTTCGACAGCGACATGACCTGGAACCCGCCGCTGTCGGTCAGGATCGGCCACGGCCAGCGCGCAAATTCGTGCAGCCCGCCGAGCCGCGCGACGCGCTCAGCGCCAGGGCGCAGCATCAGGTGATAGGTGTTGCCCAGGATGATGTCGGCGCCTGCCCCCCGCACCTGGTCCATATACATCGCCTTGACCGTGCCGCCTGTTCCGACCGGCATGAAGGCCGGCGTCGCGATCGTGCCGCGCGGCATGGAAATCTCGCCGGTGCGCGCCGCGCCGTCGGTGGCGTGGAGGGTAAGTTGAAAGGTCGGCGTCATGGCTGCGCCCTGAATAACAGGTTCGCGTCACCATACGAATAGAACCGATACCCGCTCGCGATCGCATGCGCATACGCCGCCCGCATCGTCTCCATCCCGCAAAACGCCGACACGAGCATGAACAGCGTCGAGCGCGGGAGATGAAAGTTCGTCATCAGCACGTCGACGAAGCGAAAGCGGTATCCCGGCGTGATGAAGATGTCCGTCGGCCCCGTCCACGCGGACAGCGTCCCGTCCTCGCTCGCCGCGCTCTCCATGAGCCTGAGCGACGTGGTGCCGACGGCGACGATGCGCCCTCCCCGCGCCCTGACCGCGTTCAGCGCCGATGCCGTCGTCGCCGAGATCGTGCCAGTCTCGGCATGCATCTTGTGATTGGCGGTGTCGTCGGCCTTGACCGGCAGGAACGTGCCCGCGCCGACATGCAGCGTCACGAAATGCCGCTCGATTCCGGCCGCATCGAGCGCCGCGAAAAGCTCCGGCGTGAAATGCAGTCCCGCCGTCGGTGCGGCGACCGCTCCCTCCTCGTCGGCATAGATGGTCTGGTAGTCCGTCCGGTCGCGCTCGTCATCCGGGCGCTTCGACGCGATATAGGGGGGCAGCGGGATATGTCCCACCGTGTGCAGCGCCTCGTCCAGCGTCGCACCGGAGAAATCGAAACGCAGCAGCGCTTCGCCGCCCTCGCCCTTTTCCTCCACGGTCGCGTCGAGCGCGCCCATCAGGCAGAGGTTCTCGGTGTGGCCGAACGAGATGCGGTCGCCCACCGCCACGCGCTTGGCCGGACGCAGGAAGGCGCGCCAGCTGTCCGGCCCTACGCGCATGTGCAGCGTGGCGTCGACCTGCGCGGAGGTTTCGCCGCGACGGCGCAGGCCCGTGATCTGGGCGGGAATGACTTTCGTGTCATTGAAGACGAGTGCGTCGCCGGGACGCAAAAGGCCCGGAAGATCGCTGACGATGCGATCGGCGAGCGCTTCGCCCGGCCTGACGACCAGCAGCCTCGCCGCATCGCGGGGCGCCGCCGGGCGCAGCGCAATGCGGTCCTCCGGCAGGTCGAAATCGAACAGGTCGACCTTCATTGGACTTCGGAGCAGTCCACGACGAAGGCGCCCTTGCCCTTGAAGGTGAACACGCCACCGGCAACCCGGCTGTCGCCCTCCTCGGCCTTGATCACCCTCAGCTTTCCGAGAACCTCGTTGACGTTCTCGTCGGTGAAATCGACGACGAGCATGCGGTCGTCCTCGAAACCCTGGCCGACTGTGATCGGAGTCCCCGGCATGATGCCGGGGTCCGTCGACCAGTTCTCGCTGCCAATGGTGATCACTGCGCGGGCGATGGACAGCACGTCCATGTGTCCGACCAGCAGGTCGATGCTCACGCCCTCGCCGCTGCAGGTCAGTTCACCCGTGGCCTGGGCCGGGAGGGCGACACATGCCAGCAATGCGGCGAGAAGCGCGCGCTTCATGATCAGGCGTCCGCGGCTACGCGCATGGTCTTGATCGAGTCCGGATCGCGAACGGGCTCGCCGCGCTTGATCTTGTCGACATTGTCCATGCCTTCGATCACCTGGCCCCACACCGTGTACTGCCGGTTCAGGAAGGCGGCGTCGCCAAAGCAGATGAAGAACTGCGAATTGGCGGAGTTCGGGCTCGACGACCGCGCCATCGAGCAGGTGCCGCGCACGTGCGGCATGTTGTTGAACTCGGCGGGCAGGTTCGGCTTGTCCGAGCCGCCCATGCCGGTCCCTGTCGGGTCGCCGCCCTGCGCCATGAAGCCCTCGATGACGCGGTGGAAGACCACGCCGTCGTAGAACTTCTCGCGGGCGAGTTCCTTGATCCGGGCAACGTGCTTGGGCGCGACGTCGGGGAGCAGCTGGATCACGACCTTGCCTTTGGTCGTCTCCATGATGAGCGTGTTTTCCGGATCCGTGATCTCGGCCATTGGGTATCCTTTCTTTTCTACTTGTTGTCGGCCGCGATGCGGACCTTCATCATGCGGTCGGGGTCGGCGACTTCGCCATTGCCGCCCGTGCCCCGCTTGATCTTGTCGACGAATTCCATGCCCTTCTCCACCTCGCCGACGACCGTGTAGTCGCCGTTGAGGGACGGGTATTCCGTGAACATGATGAAGAACTGCGAGTTGGCGGAATTCGGGTCCGGCGAGCGGGCCATGCCGAGCACGCCGCGCACGAAGGGCGTCGACGAGAATTCGGCCGGAAGGTCGGGCTTGTCGGAACCGCCCGTTCCGGCGCGTGAAGCGTTGAAGCCGTCTTCCATATCGCCGAACTGCACATCGCCGGTCTGGGCCATGAAGTCCTCGATCACGCGGTGGAAGGCGACGTTGTCATAGGCGCCTTCGCGCACCAGCTCCTTGATCCGCTCGACATGCTTGGGAGCGAGATCGGGCCTGAGCGCGACCGTGACATCGCCGTCCTTCAGCGTGATGATCATCGTGTTCTCGGGATCGGCGGCGAAGGCCGGCTGCCCGAGCAGCATCGCGCCGAGCGCGAGGGCGGAAACGAAGATGCGTCTGTTCATGCAATGCTCCGGAAAGGTCAGGATGCGAACTTGGCCGCCAGCGCCTTCGCGACGACCGCCGGGACGAAGGGACGGATGTCGCCGCCCATCGACGCGATCTGGCGGACCAATGTGGCGGTAATCGTACGCACCGACGGGCTCGCGGGCAGAAACACGGTCTGGAGTTCCGGCGCCATCGTCTCGTTCATGCCGGCCATCTGCATCTCGTAGTCGAGATCGGTGCCGTCGCGCAGGCCGCGGATCATGATCTGCGCGCCATATTTGCGCGCGGCGTCGATCAGCAGCCCCTCGAAGGAGATGACCTCCAGCTTGCCGGCGTCCTCGCCGAGTTCGTCGCGGGCCGCCGCTTCGATCAGCTTGACGCGCTCCTCGAGGCTGAACACCGGCGTCTTGGAAACCTGTATGCCGATCGCCACGAAGATCTTGTCCGAAATGGTGAGCGCGCCTTTCAGCACGTCGAGATGCCCGTTGGTCAGCGGGTCGAATGAGCCTGCATAGATGGCGATGCGTTTTGTCATGGCGGTGCTTCTAGTGATCTCGCTCACAGAAGGCAATTCGCGATCACGGTAGTGGACATGAACGGCGAATGAACGACCCGCTCAGATCAAGTTCAAGGCGATCACGGCAATGTGCGGGGCAAGACAGTGAAACCGAAACGGCTTTCGCCCGTTACTGCTGTCAAGGAGACGACGCCATGATCATTCTGATGCTTGCCGCCGCAATGACCATCGCCATGCTGATCGCGACCGCCTTCGGCTTTCACGAGGAAAGCCGCCGCGCCCGCCAGGAGCAGAAGATCCGCTCCACCCGGCCCTTCGGCCTGAACGACTGAGCAGAACCGACGGAGAAATTACTCCGTCGGCGTTTCCGGCTGCGCCGGCATGTCCGCCGGTCCCTCGCCGTCTTCCTCCGACGCGTCGGATATCCTCTCGACCGAGACAACCTTCTCGCCTTCCGCCGTCTTGAACACGGTCACGCCCTTGGTGGCGCGGCTGGCGAAGCGGATGCCTTCGACCGGCACGCGGATCACCTGTCCGCCGTCCGAGACCAGCATGATCTGGTCCGAGGCAGCGACCGGGAACGCGGCGACGAGCCGTCCGATCTCGTCGACCTTCGACACGTCGGTTGCGCGAATGCCCTTGCCGCCGCGGCCGATGACGCGGAAATCATAGGACGACGACCGTTTGCCGTAGCCGTATTCGGTGACGGTCAGCACGAACTGCTCGTGCGCCTTCAGCGCCTCGTAGCGCTCGTCGGACAGCTCCGTCTCCTCGCCGACTTCCTCGTTGGTCAGCGCCACGTCCTCCACGCCTTCCTCGCCTTCCGCCGAGGCCAGCCGCCGCTCGGCGACCGAGCGCTTCAGATAGGCGGCGCGTTCGGCCGCCGAAGCATCGACATGCTCGAGGATGGTCATCGAGATCGCGCGGTCGCCCTCGCCCATGGCGATGCCGCGCACGCCGGTTGAATCGCGGCCCTTGAAGACGCGCACATCGGTGACCGGGAAGCGGATGCACTGGCCGGAATCGGCCGTCAGAAGCACGTCGTCGTTCTCCGTGCAGGTCTCGACCGCGAGGATGGCGTCGCCCTCCTCGTCGAACTTCATGGCGATCTTGCCGTTGCGCTTCACGTCGGCGAAGTCGGACAGCTTGTTGCGCCGCACCGTGCCGCGCGTGGTGGCGAACACCACGTCGAGCTTGTCCCACTCGGATTCGTCGGGCAGCGGCAGGATGGCCGTGATGCGGTCGCCGCTGTCGATCGGCAAAAGGTTGATCAGCGCCTTGCCGCGCGACTGCGGCGTGCCGATGGGCAGGCGCCAGACTTTTTCCTTGTAGACGATGCCGCGCGACGAGAAGAACAGGATCGGCGTATGCGTATTGGCCACGAACAGGCGGGTAACGAAATCCTCCTCCTTGGTCGCCATGCCCGAGCGGCCCTTGCCGCCGCGCGCCTGCGCCCGGTAGATCGAGAGCGGCACGCGCTTGATGTAGCCGGTATGCGTGACGGTCAGGACCATGTCCTCGCGCTGGATCAGGTCCTCGTCGTCCATGTCCGCGCCGCCGTCGACGATCTCGGTGCGCCGCGGCGTGCCGAACTCGTCGCGCACGGCGGCAAGCTCATCTTTGACGATAGCCTGGATGCGCGCGCGCGACGCCAGGATGTCGAGGAATTCGGAAATCTCCGCGCCGATCTTGTTCAACTCGTCGGCGATCTCGTCGCGGCCGAGCGCGGTGAGGCGGGCAAGGCGCAGTTCGAGGATGGCGCGCGCCTGCTCTTCGGACAGGTTGTAGGTGCCGTCCTCGTTGATCCGGTGGCGCGGGTCGTCGATCAGCAGGATCAGCGATTCCACGTCCTGCGCCGGCCAGCGGCGCGTCATCAACTGGTCGCGCGCCGTCTGCGGATCGGGCGCGCTGCGGATCACCCTGATCACTTCGTCGATATTGGCAACCGCGATCGCCAGGCCGACGAGCACATGGGCGCGTTCGCGCGCCTTGCGCAGCAGGAACTTGGTGCGCCGGCTCACCACTTCCTCGCGGAACTGGTTGAACGCCTTCAGCATGTCGATCAGCGTCATCTGCTCCGGCTTGCCGCCGTTGAGCGCAACCGCGTTGACGCCGAACGACGTCTGCAGCGGAGTGAAGCGGTAGAGCTGGTTGAGGATGACCTCGGCGTTCGCATCGCGCTTCAGTTCGATGACGACGCGGTAGCCCTGCCTGTCGCTCTCGTCGCGGATGTCGGAAATGCCCTCGATGCGCTTCTCGCGCACCAGTTCGGCCATCTTCTCGATCATCGTCGCCTTGTTCACCTGGTAGGGAACCTGGTCGACGATAATCGCCTCGCGGTCGTTGGGGCGCTGCTCGATCTCGACGCGTCCGCGCATCTGGACCGAGCCGCGGCCGGTCGAATAGGCGGAGTAGATGCCGGAACGGCCGAGGATGATGCCGCCGGTCGGGAAATCGGGACCCGGGATGATGTCCATCAGGTCGGGCAGTTCGATTGCCGGATTGTCGATCAGCGCGATCGCGGCGTTGCAGACCTCGGCAAGGTTGTGCGGCGGGATATTGGTCGCCATGCCGACGGCGATGCCGCCCGAGCCGTTGACCAGCAGGTTCGGGAATCGCGCCGGCAGAACTTTCGGCTCTGAATCCGAACCGTCGTAGTTGTCCTGGAAGTCGACCGTATCCTTGTCGATGTCCTCGATCAGCTCGTGCGCGACCTTGGTCAGGCGCGCCTCGGTGTAGCGCATCGCCGCCGGCGGATCGCCGTCGATGGAGCCGAAATTGCCCTGCCCGTCGATCAGCGGCACGCGCAGCGACCAGTCCTGCGCCATGCGCACCAGCGCGTCGTAGATCGAGGCGTCGCCATGCGGGTGGTATTTGCCCATCACGTCGGAGACGGGACGGGCCGATTTCACATGCTTGCGGTTCCAGTGATAGCCGCTCTCATGCGCGGCATAGACGATGCGGCGGTGAACCGGCTTCATCCCGTCGCGCACATCCGGCAGCGCGCGGCTGACGATGACGCTCATCGCATAGTCGAGATAGGAGCGCTGCATCTCCTCGATGATGGAGACGGGCTCGATGCCGTCCGGCCCCTCGCCCTGCGGCGGCTTGGTCAGGTCACTCAATTGGCGTCACACTTCCTGGCAGAATCAACACTTCCTTATATAGGAAGCGGGGCGGATTCTCCAACCTCGTGCGGCTGTTTCAAAGGCGATAATTGGCTAACATAATCAATCGCTTGCATGATTTGTCGAGACGCCTGGGGGGACTGTCCCGCGGCCGTTGGCCGGAATGCGCCCCGCCACGCCGGAATCGCCTGCGACTTTCCCCTTCGGCACGTGCGTCCGGCCGCGGCCGGCGGCGGCGCGAAACGCGGCCGGCGTCAGCCCGATCACGCGTTTGAAGCGCCGGTTGAAGGTCGACAGATCGTTGAAGCCGGCGTCGAAGGCGATGGCGGAAATCGGCTCGGCTGTCCGCCGCAGCCTGACCGCGGCGAGGTTCAGCCGGCGTGCGAGCACGAACTGGTAAGGCGTCTGGCCCGTGACCTGGCGGAAGACGCGCAGGAAGTGAAACGGGCTGGTCGCAGCGCCGGAAGCAAGCGTGGACAGATCGGTCGGCCGCGCCGGGTCGATCTCGATCAGGCGCACGGCCTCGGCCACCCGCCGCTGGTCAGCGCGGCGTGGCGGAGCCGCCGTTCTGGCGCCGGCGCAAAGCGACATCGCCGCCCCGGCCAGGCGCAGCCCGATCTCCTCCATCTCGGCCGGCTCGCCGTCGTCCCGCGCCGCCTCCGCCTCGGCGAGGAGCCGGCTCAATACCGGCATCGCGGGAATGCGCGGCGTTGCAAAGCCGAGCCGCGACGCGCCGGGCACGTGTTCCAGGATCTGGTCGAGGAGATCGCCGCTGAAATGGAACGACAGGCACCGGTCGCCCGCCGCGTGCTCATGGCCGCATTCGAAACACGACCCTTCATTGCCCAGAAGCAGTGCGCCGGGCGCAAGCAGCGCCGTCCCCTGGGTCGTCCGGTAGCGGAACGTGCCGGCGGTGACGGCGGCGACGCAGAAGTCGCCATGCGCCTCCTCGAACGCCCGGTCGCCGCGGGCGGCCATACAGACCACGTCGTCCGCCCGCCATCCGTTCCCGGCTGCAATGGTTCGTGCAGTCGATGTCATGGCGCGCAAAATAGCAGTTTTTCCCAAGCCGCCGCAACGGGTCCCGGCCATTCTCGCCGCCTCTGCTGACACAACGCGAACGACCGATTGTCTCGCGAATTCAACAAGGAGGACAAACATGTTCGATCATCTGTCGATTGGCGTCCGCGACGTCGCCCGCGCCAAGGCCTTCTACGACGCCGCACTTGCACCGCTGGGCTTCAACCGCCTTAGCGACAGTCCCGACTCGCTCGGCTATGGCGGCGACCGGGTTGCGCTCTGGGTCAACGCGGCGGAGCGGCCCGTGCCGGCGGACAGGGCGTCGGGCCTGCATTTCTGCTTCGACGCGGCATCGCGCGCGGCCGTCAACGCGTTTCACGCCGCCGCGCTGGCAGCCGGCGGGTCCGACAACGGCCAGCCCGGGCTCCGCGACGACTACGGGCCGAACTACTACGCCGCCTTCGTCATCGATCCGGACGGCTACCGGCTGGAGGCCTTCTGCAGCAGGCCGGAATAAGGTCGATCAGTCCGCCCACGTCCGACGCAGGCGAGCTTGGCCGTCCTGCGTCGGCGCCATCGCGGGGAATGAGTTAGGATCGGGGAAGTCTCAAGCGCCCCTCGAACAGCGCGCGCAGGATCAACCAAATCACCACGATACAGAAGATCGAAATCGGCCACGTGTAGTAGATCAAGCCCAAAACGAATACTCCGTAAATCGGATCGATGGCCGACGCCACGGCAATGCCGATCACGTAGAGAACGATTGCGAGAATGAAGTACATTGTCTGACCTTTTAGCGGATGATGATTGACATGAAAACGACGAACGTGACGCCGAAGATCAGGTCAAAGAGCGCAGCGCTTTCGCCAACATCCCGCCGAAGGCAAACCGGAAGTGGAAGAACTCCTTCTCGCCGCACCTCTCCGGGACCGCAACGCCATTGAGCGCATGTTCTGCAGGCTCAAGGACTTTCGCCGCATCGCCACCCGATACGATCGGCTGGCTACAAACTTCGTCGCGGCGGTCTGCATCGCAGCAACCGCCAGTTACTGGTTCTGAGTCCGGACCCTAGTCATTTCATGCGTTTATGAGGTCTGCCAGAGGAGTCGGCACGCCGATCGGCGACTAAGGCGCCGCGCAGACGCCTGCAACCCCTTGAAACTGTGAACGCGATTTGCCCTTCTGTCGCGACACTTCAGGGGGAGACGGCGTTGTCTGCGATCGAAACCACTTCGCCGTTCCGCGCCTTTGTCGCGCTGGCCAGGCAGGGCCGCTGGGGCATTCCGTCCATCGCTGTCGGGATCGTCCTGATGACGGTGCTGTGGCTCGTGGCGGCCTTTTTCGCGATGATCGGCATATCGGTCATCGCGAAGATGCGAGTGGGCGACGAAATCGGCTCCATAACCGATCTCATCTCGCTCGGCTCCGGCGGTCCCATCGTGCCGGTCCAGTTGCTCGCCTCCATCGTCGTTCTATGGGTCGTCGCCCCGGCCGTGTTGTGGATTGTTCACAAGCGCGCTCTGCCCACGCTGTTCGGGTGGCACAGACGGATCGAGCTGTCCGAGCTGCGCAATGCGTTCATCGCATGCGGTCTGGTCACCCTGCTGATCTTTCTTCTGGTTCCCGACCCTTCGCACCTTCTCACGGCGCGCAGCGGCCTGACCCTTGCGGAATGGGCGGCCGCGTTCGTGCCCGTGACTGCCCTCATCATTCTGCAGTCCTCCGCGGAGGAGGTGGTGTTTCGCGGATACCTGGTTCAGCTCCTGGCCAACAGGTTCGCGAGCCCGCTGATCTGGGCTGCTCTGCCCGTCGTACTGTTCACGGCTGCCCATTGGGATCCTGCGGCTCTGCCCTACATGAACGCCGTCGCGCTGGGATCGGTGCTCATGTTCGCGACCGCCGCGACAATCCTGCTCGTCGTCACCGGCAATCTCGGCGCGTGCATGGGATACCATGCGGCGAACAACATATTCGCGTTCCTCGTCATCTCGCCGGAAGGTATCGTCGACGCCTTTGCACTCTACACCTATCCCAACTTGGCCGACCCCGTCTGGACCGTCACGGATGCGATGCTCTTTCTCGGCGTCGAAGTCGCGAGGACGCTTTTGACCCTCCTCCTGCTGCTCCACGGTCGCTCTCCGCTGCGGATCATCAGGCGAGCCGGCGCCGGTTGCGCTCCGGTCCCCGTGGAGTAGCATGGCGGCGCGGAGGGGAAGCCATGCCGACCATCGAGAGCCTGTTCAACGCCTTCGTCACGGTCCTGGTGACCATCGATCCGCCGGGGCTGGCGCCGCTGTTCCTGGCGCTGACGCGCGGCATGAACCGGTCCGAGCGCGCCCAGGTGGCGTTGCGCGCCTCGGTCATCGGCTTCGCCGTCCTGGCGCTGTTCGCGGTCGCCGGCGCCTCGATCCTGGCGATGTTCGGCATCACCTTGCCGGCCTTCCGCGTCGCCGGCGGGTTGCTGTTGTTCTACATCGCCTTCGAGATGATCTTCGAGCGCCGCAACGACCGCAAGGAAAAGAGCGCGGACGTGGCGATCACCCGCGACCACATCCACAACATCGCCGCCTTCCCGCTGGCGATCCCGCTGATCGCGGGCCCCGGCGCGATCTCGGCGACGGTTCTGCTCTCAGGCTCGTTCCCGACGCTCTACGGCCAGCTGGCGCTGCTGATCATCCTGCTCGCCGGCATCCTGCTGACCTGGCTGGTGTTCTTCCTCGCCGAGCGGGTCGACCGCTTCCTCGGCCAGACCGGCCGCTCGATCCTGACGCGCCTCCTCGGCGTCATCCTCGCCGCGCTCGCGGTGCAGTTCGTCGCCGACGGGATCAGGGAACTGGTGGCGGCATAGCGCGCCGACGGCCGACCGGCTGGCCTCCTTGCTCAAGCTGCTAGCACCGCGGAATCCTCGATGGGAATGGCCGCCGCGATGGGCTTTAACATCGACGGCCCGACCTGCGAGGTCGGCAGCACCAAGACACAGAAGATCACGCAGATTGGAGATGCCGCCTCCGTCGCAAAATGAAGGCCCACGTCGGCGCGATCATGCCCGACGTGGCGCCGAAGTCGAGGGCACCTGCCGAGGCGGAGTTCGGGAGGCGGCGGAATGGGGGTGTGCGCGCCTATAATTGAGCAGCGCCGCTCCCGAAGACTTGTGTGTAGCCTGTGTCAAGCCTGTGGATATCCACCGATCTGCCCCCCTGTGAATCGTGGGCAGTTTCATGAGAATCCACCGCCGCCGCCGGAAACATGGGCGATGGTGGAGTCCTGTTGATTCTTCTTTGCAGGACCGAACATGGACCCGAACGTGATCCCTATTACCCGCCGGCTAGAAGAGGCCTGGCTGAACTACGTCGAATGCGCCCGTCGCGCGCAGCGGACGTTAAGAAAAGAAGACGGCTGGCGGGCGGGACAGGCCTGGGCGCACTTCATCGATCTTTTTGTGCCCAACAAACAACGAAGCTCTCAAGGCTGAGGTTCCGCAGGGCTCATCTTCAGGTTCTCGCCTCGATCGGAACCGGAATGGGCATCGTCGGGCTTTTCGTCTGGCCTTTCAACGCCGCTCGCACGCCCGTTTCAGTCGACGGGCTTCACCGGCACCATCAGCCTCACCGTCTCCGGCCGGGCGAAATCGGCGTGCAGCGGATATTCCTCGCGGTGCTGGAGATGTGAGCGGTCGCGGGCGAGCCGCTCGGTGCGGATCCAGTCGAGCATGGCGGCGTAGCGGCCCAGCACCTCACCATCCGGGCGGTGATGGTTGGCGACCGCGTAGTCCGCCGCCGCGACCGCGAATTCCTCCGTGCCGGAAGGCGCCGCGGCGCCGTTCGCCAGCCGTGCGCCAGCGAAGCACCTCACCTCGTCGCCCTGCCCTGCCAGCGTCACGACCACCACAGGCCCGGGCGCGAACGCCGCCTCTTCAAGAATGCGCTCGCGCAGGCGCACGAGCGTCGCGGCCAATCCGCCCGCCACGGCGTCGGCATGGCTACCCCGCCAGAACGTCCCCGCGAGGGTTGCATCCTCGCGCCGCTCGATGCCGAAGCCGTCGAGCCCGAAGGCCGGACCTTCGCACCAGCGGCACATTCTCCTCAGCCTGCCCGATCAGAACGGAATGTCGTCGTCGAGATCGCGCGACGCGCCACGCCCGCCGCCGCTCGAGCTGCCGCGCGAGCCGAAGTCGGACGGGCCGGACTGGCCGAAATCGGACCCACCGGAACGCGGCGCGCGGTCATACGACACCTGTCCGCTGCCGCCCTCTCCGCGCGCGTCGAGCATCTGCAATTCGCCGCGGAACTTCTGCAGCACGACTTCGGTCGTATAGCGCTCGACCCCGTCCTTTTCCCATTTGCGGGTCTGCAGCTGGCCCTCGACATAGACCTTCATGCCCTTCTTCAGGTACTGCTCGGCGACCTTGGCCAGCTGGTCGTTGAAGATCACGACATTGTGCCACTCGGTCTTTTCCTTGCGCTCGCCCGAAGCCTTGTCGCGCCAGCTTTCCGACGTCGCGATGCGGATGTTGACGACCGGATCGCCCGAATTCAGCCGCCGGATTTCGGGATCCGCACCCAGATTGCCCACCAGGATCACCTTGTTGACGCTACCCGCCATCACACCGCTCCGCGCTTGTCCGAAACCAGATCGAGCCGCACCTTACCCGAACAGCCCCGGGGATGGGCGCAACCCACCGAAAACCCTGTTGCTGTCCACATCTTTGTATGTTCGTGTTATGTTCTAGTCCAATCCGTCAACCGACGCAAGCGTGTCGTCGGGAACCGGCTGGGACCTTGCGCCTCACCGCAACGTGGGTGGCATTCGCGGCCACGCAGGATTAAAGTTGCCGCATGATGCTTCGACCTCTGCTGCTTCGCCAGTTCACGACCGCCATGCTCGCCGCCACCGTTGCCGTTCTCCCAGCGGTGCACTCCTTCGCCGACGAGGCGAAGAAGACCGCGCTGCCGGGCGTCGACAGCACCTATTCGATCGTCACGCCCGAACCCGAGCCGGCAGAACCGCCGGCCGATGCGTCCGGCACGAAAAAAGTCGGCAAGTGGGAACTCACCGTCTCCGGCTATGTCTGGGTCCAGGTCGGCGCCTCCAGCCCGGTCGACGGGCGGTAGTCCGGGAGGCTTTCCGCGCGCCATCTGCCGGAAAAGTCAGACCCCGCCGCAACTCAATGCGGTCGGGGCCTTTGTTTGTGAGCCATTTGCTCATCAGCCGGTTTCAAGGGACCGGCTCTGTTTCGGATGCCGAGATGGCGTCAGCCATCGATCCGACTGCGGTCTCTGATTGTGGGTGGGCGGCACTGCGTGGTTCGACGGATTTTGACCCGCGCCTGCGCCTGCCGTGGCCCCGTCTAGATGCGGGGCCGCAAGGGACTGTCCGGTGGAGTCATGGCTCCCTCCTAATGTCCGTTTCGCTTCGTCGGGGAAATGCTCTGATCCGGTGTCTGCGGCGTCTCGCAGTCTGCCCATCGGCCCGGAGAGCGCCTCACGCTCGTCATTCCCGACAGGCAGAAGTCTGCTCCCGCGCGCCCGTCAGGTCAAACATTTCCGGGCCCCCGGCCCAAATCGTGATCGAATGTTACAGGCCCGGCGCAGGGTGCCTCTTTCGGCCTCCTGACATCGTCTTGTCAGGAGCATGTGTTCACTCTCCGTTCTTTTCGCTTGCCGCCTCCGCGCGCGCCCGCTAATCCTCGCAGGGCGAAGGCCTCTCGACCTTGCGGCAAAGATACCTACATGTGCGGCTGGCGGCGTTCTCCGTCATCCCCTTTCAGCACGAGGCTGCGGACCGGTCATGGCCGATCAGAAATACATTTCGATCCGCGGCGCGCGCGAGCACAATCTCAAGAATGTCGACCTCGACATCCCGCGCGACTCGCTGACGGTGATGACCGGCCTGTCGGGCAGCGGAAAGTCCTCGCTTGCCTTCGACACGCTCTATGCCGAGGGCCAGCGCCGCTACGTCGAGTCGCTCTCCGCCTATGCGCGGCAGTTCCTCGAGATGATGCAGAAGCCGGACGTCGACCAGATCGACGGCCTGTCGCCGGCCATCTCGATCGAGCAGAAGACGACCAGCCGCAACCCGCGCTCGACGGTCGGCACCGTCACCGAGATCTACGACTACATGCGCCTCCTGTTCGCGCGCGTCGGCGTGCCCTATTCGCCGGCCACCGGCCTGCCGATCGAGAGCCAGACGGTGAGCCAGATGGTCGACCGGGTGCTGGAGCTGCCCGAGGGCACGCGCCTGTTCATCATGGCGCCGATCGTGCGCGGCCGGAAGGGCGAATACCGCAAGGAGATCGCCGAGCTGCAGAAGAAGGGCTTCCAGCGCGTCAAGGTCGACGGCCAGTTCTACGAGATCGCCGAAGCGCCTGCGCTCGACAAGAAATACAAGCACGACATCGACGTCGTCGTCGACCGCATCGTGGTGCGGCCGGACATCGCCACGCGTCTGGCGGATTCGCTCGAAACCTCGCTGAAGCTCGCCGAGGGCATCGCGGTCGCCGAGTTCGCCGACCGCCCGCTGCCGGCCAGCGAGACGCAGGAGGACAGCGCCAACAAGTCGGCCAACGAGACGCATGAGCGCATGCTGTTCTCGGAAAAGTTCGCCTGCCCGGTCTCCGGCTTCACCATTTCCGAGATCGAGCCGCGCCTGTTCTCCTTCAACAACCCGTTCGGCGCCTGTCCCACCTGCGACGGGCTGGGCTCCCAGCAGGCGGTCGACCGCAACCTGATCGTTCCCGACGAGAGTGCGACGCTCAAATCGGGCGCGGTCGCGCCCTGGGCCCGCTCGACCTCGCCCTATTATCTCCAGACGCTCGACGGGCTTGGCAAGACATACGGCTTCAAGGTCACCGACCGCTGGTCTGACCTCACCGAGGAGGCGAAGGACGCGATCCTGTTCGGCACCGGCAGCCGCCAGGTGACGTTCAGCTACGACGACGGCCTGCGCTCCTACAGGACGACGAAAACCTTCGAGGGCGTCATCCCGAACCTCGAGCGCCGCTACAAGGAGACCGATTCCGCCTGGTCGCGCGAGGACATCGAGCGCTTCATGGCCTCGACGCCCTGCCCAGCCTGCAACGGCTACCGCCTCAAGCCCGAGGCGCTGGCCGTAAAGATCGCCGGCCTGCACATCGGCGAAGTGACAAACCAGTCGATCCGCAAGGCCGGCGCCTGGTTCGACGCGCTGCCGTCGCAGCTCACGGACAAGCAGAACGAGATCGCCTACCGCATCCTGAAGGAGATCCGCGAGCGGCTGAAGTTCTTGAACGACGTCGGCCTCGACTACCTCACCATGGCGCGCAATTCCGGCACGCTGTCGGGCGGCGAGAGCCAGCGCATCCGCCTTGCCTCGCAGATCGGCTCGGGGCTGACCGGCGTGCTCTACGTGCTCGACGAACCCTCCATCGGCCTGCACCAGCGCGACAACGCCCGCCTCCTCGACACGCTCAAGCACCTGCGCGACATCGGCAACACGGTCGTCGTGGTCGAGCATGACGAGGACGCGATCCGCACCGCCGATTTCGTCGTCGACATGGGCCCCGCCGCCGGCATCCATGGCTGCCGCATCGTCGCGCAGGGCACGCCGGCCGAGGTGATGGCCAACCCGCGCTCGCTCACCGGCCGCTATCTCACCGGCGAGCTCGAGGTCCACGTCCCCTCCGAGCGGCGGCCGGTGAAGAAGAACCGCAAGCTGAAGATCGTCGGCGCGCGCGGCAACAATTTGAAGGACGTCACCGCCGAGATCCCGCTCGGCACGTTCACCTGCGTCACCGGCGTCTCCGGCGGCGGCAAGTCGACGCTGCTCATCGAGACCCTGTTCAAGGCCGCCTCGCGCCGCATCATGGGCGCGCGCGAAAACCCGGCCGAGCACGACCGCATCGAGGGCTTCGAGTTCCTCGACAAGGTCATCGACATCGACCAGTCGCCCATCGGCCGCACCCCGCGCTCCAACCCCGCCACCTACACCGGCGCCTTCACCCCGATCCGCGACTGGTTCGCCGGCCTGCCCGAAGCCAAGGCGCGCGGCTACGCGCCCGGCCGCTTCTCCTTCAACGTCAAGGGCGGCCGCTGCGAGGCCTGCCAGGGCGACGGCGTCATCAAGATCGAGATGCACTTCCTGCCCGACGTCTACGTCACCTGCGACGTCTGCCACGGCAAGCGCTACAACCGCGAGACGCTGGACGTCACCTTCAAGGGCAAGTCGATCGCCGACGTGCTCGACATGACGGTCGAGGAAGGCGCCGAGTTCTTCGCCGCCGTCCCCGCCGTGCGCGACAAGCTGCTGACGCTGGCCAAGGTCGGCCTCGGCTACATCCATGTCGGCCAGCAGGCCAACACGCTGTCGGGCGGCGAGGCGCAGCGGATAAAACTCGCCAAGGAACTGTCGCGCAAGGCGACCGGCAAGACGCTCTACATCCTCGACGAGCCCACCACCGGCCTCCACTTCCACGACGTGGCAAAACTCCTCGAAGTCCTCCACGAGCTGGTCGACCAGGGCAACACGGTCGTCGTCATCGAGCACAATCTCGAAGTCATCAAGACCGCCGACTGGGTCCTCGACCTCGGCCCCGAAGGCGGCGACGGCGGCGGCGAACTGGTGGCGCAGGGAAGGCCCGAGGACATCGTAGCGGAACCGCGCAGCTATACGGGGCGGTTTTTGAAGGAGCTCTTGGAGCGGCGGCCGGGACGGAAGCGCGAGGCGGCGGAGTAGAATGCCTGACCTCTACTCAATGGTCTATCTATCGCCGAGTTTTGCGCAACGACGCAGGCCTCAAAATCTGACGGCATGCGGAGAAGCATTCTATAAGGCTGTATCCCTAGCAGATCCGTTTCCCTACGATATCGGCGACGATCCGGCTTTTTTCTCGGCGTGTTATCACGGTGGGCCAATCACTTGGGGTGTATGTCGGCCGGACGTGCGCGCGAACGTGCGGCCTGGCGATTGGGTTGTATTCTTTGCGGGTGTTGAGAGACCGAACGAACGGGGTTCCAAGGGTCGCAGCTATCAGCTGGCAGCATTCTTGAGAGTGGCCGCGAAGATATCTCACACGAAAGTGTTTCTTGAGCCCGGTCGCAATCTAGGTGGCTATTTGAACCTGCTTGTCCGGCCTGACGGAATCGGCTGGGAGCATTACGAACCTTGTCTCAGCAACCGAGACTGGCACGCGGATTGGATGTGGCGAATTGCCCGACAAAGGGGCCTCAGAAAGAATTATGTGACCGAGAAAAATGGAGTGCCATTAAAGGCAGAGATATATCTGCCGCTAATGGAGCGACTCCCGGACAATTACGTGATTTTCGATCCGGGCGTTGGCCGTCTGTTGCGGATGCCCATTCCTGTTGCCACGTATCACCCAGGTGACGAACGGGAGACCTGGTATGCTGATTTCCGATCACAGCGTATTAAATCCGCGGTCTTCCAAGACAGCGCTCGTTGCTTACGTACAACCAACCGGCAGCAGCCACATCGCCACTTTCGTCGAGAGATCACTGACGACTGGACGTCGATAATGCAAGACGCAATCAATTAGTTGCATTTTTCGTCCCGCAAAGTCTTAGTCACCAACGCGCCATGTCCATCTATTGAATTGATGACATAGGATGGAAATTAGCGTGTGATGGGCCGAGGGGGGGGGACTCGTGGCAGCTGAGGAGCACGAATTCGGCGGACAGCACACCGAGATCAAACTCGAGTTAGTCGAAAAATACCTTCAAGCGTACATGTATGCTCTTCGTCGGAAATTCGATCAACTCTGGTATATTGACGCATTCGCTGGAACAGGAAGCAGAACTGTCCGGGTCGAAGCTCGGGACGGCGACTTATTTGACGCGCCCGCGCCTGCTAGGACTGAGACACGTCGCGGTTCGGCGAGGATTGCTCTCGAGGTAACGCCAGAATTTGACCGGCTCGTTTTCATGGATGCGAGCACCGAACATTGCGCAGCCCTCCAGTCATTGAAGGCAGCATTTCCTGGCAGAGACATAAATATCCTACAAGGGGACGCAAATCGCCTAGGGTCAGGACTCATTGATCAAAGCCAGAAGATGACGGCGGCTGCGATGCAGATGGCCGAGAAGAAGGTGTGGGCGCATCGGTCGTAGCGGGTTGCGATGCGCCGCCAGTCCTTGAGCTTGGCGAATAGGTTTTCGACCTTGTGGCGCTGGCGGTAGAGCGCGGTATCGTAGGCGTAC
>JBDRCE010000043.1:0-2948 GCA_043822005.1 Pseudomonadota bacterium
GGCGTCGGCGAAGCCGTCAAAGGGCATGTCGTCGAATTCGCCGACGAAGGCGACATATTCCATATGAGGGCGCCCGGCCTGGTCGTGCGGCTGGAAGATCGAATCCTCGCGCCCGTCGAAATCGAGCGGCGTCACGCCATGACGCTCGCACAGGCGGATGTCGAACGCGGGCGTCGCTTTCACCCATTTCCCGTCGAGGAAGAGCGAGGTGTAGGCGTGCCAATAGAAGACATCGTCGTCCATCAGCGCCAGCAGCTTCGGCGAAGCCAGGTGGTTGCGGACGTTGGCGAAGCCGATACGCGAGGGGATGCCGACCGCGCGGGCGAGTGCCGCCAGCGCGACCGCCTTCGGCACGCAGAAAGCCGATTTCGACTGAAGGACGTTCGAGGCGACGAACCGGTCTTCGTCCAGCGCGAAGGCGCGCATGTCGTAGGAGACGGCGTCGCGGAGCGCATAGTAGAGGTTCACGGCCTTTGAGACATCGTCGCCGGAGCCCGCGTGGGCTTCGGCATAGGCGCGCACGACCGGGCTGTCGGCATCGACGAAGCGGGTCGGCTTCAGGGTGTCGTCCATGTCCGTTCTCCCGCGGTTGGCCTTGATCCCACCCTTTTCCAGATGCCGCTGGCCGAGGCGATGATCCGGTCGCCCACCCTGCAGTCGCCGCGCATGAACATCATCGATTTCGTCGCGCTGACGACCTCGGTCTCGGCGACGACCAGATCTCCGACCATGCTGCCGCCAATGAACTGGCAGTCGAAGCCAATCGTGAAGAAGCTGTCGTGCGGGCGCGCTATGTGCGTCGACCAGCCGAGCGCCTCGTCCAGGAACGCCATGATCATCCCGCCGTGCGGCCGTCCACGCGTATTGTCGTGCTTGGGAGCGACGCGGAAGCAGTATTGCGTGCGGCCAGTATCCTCGCGCATGTAGAACGGGCCGATGAGGGTTATGAACGCTCCCGGCCGGATGGGCTTCCAGCCGTCGGCGAGCAACTCCGGCTCAGGTTCCGCATTCGTCGTCAAGCGCTCAGGCCTTTCTCTTCGCGAAGAACGCCGCGATCTGCGCCTTCATTGCCGGCGATCGTCCCGCCTCGCCCTGCAAGTCGCGCTCGAGCGCCAGTTGTCCGTCCGCGTCGAAATCGGCGGCCCGGTCGATCAGGCGCTTGGTGCCGGCGAGCGCATCGGCGTCGAGCTTCGACAGGCGGGCGCAGATGGATTCGGCCGTCGCGGCGAGCGCGGCGTCGTCCACGACGTCCCAGAGCAGACCCCATGCGAGCGCCTTCTCGGCGGGAACGCGGTCGCCGAGCAGCATCATGCCCGACGCGCGCACCCGCCCCAGCATGCGCGACAGGAACAGCGTGTTGCCGGCGTCCGGCACCAGCGCGATGCCGACGAAGGGTTCGTAGAAATAGGCCGAGCGGGCGGCGATGACGATGTCGGCGGCGAGCGCGATGCCGACGGCCGCGCCCGCGCAGGGGCCGTTGACGGCCGAGACGATCGGCAGGCGCGACTGGCGCATCGCCAGCACCAGCGGATTGAAATGGCGCTGCAGCACGTCGTCCAGCGCGGGAACCTCGTCGGGCTTCACGGTGGCGAGGTCGTAGCCGGCGCCGAAGGCGCGGCCTTCGCCGGTCAGCAGGATCGAGCGGGCGGAGGGATCGCGGCCGGCGCGTAGAACCGCGTCGCGGAGCTCGTCCGCGGTCTCGTTGCGGTAGGCGTTGAGCTTGTCGGGCCGATTGACTGCGATGCGGGCGCGGCCGCCGTCGACGGAATAGGTGATGTCCTCGTAGGCGGTCATGTCCTTCCTCCCGACAGGAACCAGCGCAATTGCGGCAGCCTGTCTGCACCGAAAAGACCTTCGCCGTCGACCAGGAAATGGGGCGAGCCGACGACACCCGATGTGACCGCTTCCGCCACCGCCGCCTCAAGGCCGGCCCGGCCGACGGTGCCTTTCATGCATTCGGCCGTCGTTTCGGGGGAGATTCCAACCTCGGCCGCGATATCGGAAAGTGTCTCCTCGTCGGAAATGTCCCGCCCTTCGGCAAAGAAGGCCGGCAAGAGGCGGCGGGCTAGCGCCAGCGCCTTGTCCGGATCCTGCGCGTGCAACGCATAGAAGAGGCGGCCCGCCAGATGCGAGGAGAGCGGCAGCTTGGCCGGCTTCTTGTAGGGCATGCCGAAGAACGCCGCGGAGCGCTGCATGTCGTTCAGCATGTAGGCGCGTTTTACCGGCGCATCCATGGGTGCTGCGATACCGTGCGCCTTGAGCACAGCCCACATCAGGATCGGACGCCACTCGACCGCCCGCCCGAACTCCGCTCCGATCCCGTCGATCTGGCTCGCCGCGAAATAGGCGTAGGGCGAAGCGAAGTCGAAATAGAAGCGGATCGGGTCCTTCCGGTCGGGACTGGCCATGGTCAGAACCTGAACACGCCGTAGCCGGGGTCGCCCAACGGGGCGTTCAGCGAGGCGGAGATGGCGATGCCCAGTGCGTTGCGGGTATCGACCGGATCGATGATGCCGTCGTCCCAGAGTTCCGATGTCGAGTAGTAGGCCGACAATTGCTCCTGGTAGGCCTTGCGGGTGTCTTCCCAGACGCGGTCGACCTCCGATTGGTCGACCAATCCGGCGCGCTTCATCTGGTTGAGCTTGACCTCGGCCAGTGTATTTGCCGCCTGGTCGCCGCCCATCACGCCGATCTGGTGGTTCGGCCAGGTGAACAGGAAACGGCCATCGAATGCGCGGCCGCACATGCCGTAATTGCCGGCGCCGAACGAGCCGTTGCACATGACGGTGAACTTCGGCACCCGCGAGCAGGACTGCGCCATGATCATCTTGGCGCCGTCCTTGGTGATGCCCCGCCGCTCGTATTCGCGGCCGATCATGTAGCCGGTGATGTTCTGCAGGAAGACCAGCGGCGTGTTGTTCTGGTTGCACAGCTCGATGAAGTGGCCG
>JBDRCE010000044.1:0-78113 GCA_043822005.1 Pseudomonadota bacterium
TGCCCGGCGATCTGCTCGACGCGCGCCGCCTCGTGCTCCGCCTTAGCGCGCTGTCCGCCGCGCTCGACGACCTGCCGGGCCAGGCGCGGCGCTTCGCCCGCTGGCAGGCGCGAGCGGCTGCGGCTGCACGGGAGAGAAAAGCCGCCGCCGCGCAGCGCCCCGCCGCCGGCACGCGAAACGGGAACAGCCGGCCAGTCCGCCTCAGGCGCAGCTCTCCCTTCCGCCCCGGCCGCCCGCCGGGGCAGAAATCGCCCAAAAACCCCCGGCGCGGCGAGGTGCATGAGATCCTCGCCGACCTGCACTATTTCGCCGTCGAAGCGCTCCAGCGGCCCGATACGTCCTGAGCCGGCGCCCCCTCCTGCCCCTCCATCCCCCTCCGCTCTGGCCCAATATCTTGGGCCAGCGTTGACGCATGGTCCGCGCCGCCTTGGGGGGCGAACCCGCGGGCATGGAGAGGACAGGCGGATGGACCGGACGACGATGGCATGGATCAACGGGCTGATCGGCGTGGTGATCTTTTCCGCCTCGCTGCCGGCGACGCGCGTCGCCGTGCAGGATTTCGACCCGCTGTTCCTCACCGTGGCCCGCGCCGCGATCGCCGGCGTGCTGGCGCTGGCGCTGCTCGTCGCCTTCCGTGAAAGCCGGCCGGCGCGGCGCGACCTCGCCTCGCTCGCCATCGTCGCCTTCGGCGTCGTCGTCGGCTTCCCGCTTCTGACCGCGCTCGCCCTGCAGCACATCACCTCAGCGCGGTCGATCGTCTTCATCGGCCTGTTGCCGCTCGCCACCGCGCTGTTCGGCGTGCTGCGCGGCGGCGAGCGGCCGAAGCCCGCCTTCTGGGCCTTTTCGCTTGCCGGCAGCGCGCTGGTCGCCGGCTTCGCGCTGACCCAGGGCGCCGAGGCGTCGCTCGCCGGCGACGGGCTGATGCTCGCCGCAATCCTCGTCTGCGGGCTGGGTTACGCCGAGGGCGCGCGCCTGTCGCGCACACTCGGCGGCTGGCAGGTCATCTCCTGGGCGCTTGTGCTCTCGCTGCCGGTCATGGCCGTGCTGATGGCGCTCACCCTGCCCGAAAGCTTCGCCGGCATCGGCGCGCCGGCCTGGCTCGGGCTTGCCTATGTCTCGCTGTTCTCGATGCTGATCGGCTTCGTCTTCTGGTATCGCGGCCTGGCGCAGGGCGGCATCGCGGCGGTCGGGCAGCTGCAGCTGCTGCAACCCTTCTTCGGCCTGGCGCTCGCCGCCACGCTTCTCGGCGAAGCCGTCTCGCCGGCGATGCTCGCCGTCACCGTCGCCGTCATCGCCTGCGTCGCCGGCGCGCGGCGCTTCGCGCGATAAGCCGTCACACGCCTGTCATGCCGGGCTTGTATCGCCTGACATATCCAGATAGGCGGATGCATGGACAAGAGATCATCCCTCGACGCACTGGCCGCCCTCGGCCAGGAAACCCGGCTCGACATCTTCCGGCTGCTCGTGCGCGCCGGCGATGAGGGCGTGCCCGCCGGCGAGATCGCCGTTCGGCTCGGCGCCGTGCAGAATACGGTCTCGGCGCACCTCAAGGTGCTGGCGCAGGCCGGGCTGGTACGGCCGGAGCGCGACGGGCGGGTCGTCCGCTACGCCGCCGACATGACCGGCTTTCGCGACCTGCTCGCCTATCTGATGGAAGATTGCTGCGACGGCCGCCCGGAGCTTTGCCGCCCGGTGATCGACGCCGTCACCTGCCGCTGCTGACGATCGGGCCCGGGCGGGTCCGGGCGATGAAGGGGAATGCGATGAGCGACCAGATCTACAACGTGCTGTTCCTGTGCACGGGCAATTCCGCCCGTTCGATCCTCGCCGAGGCGATCCTCGCCCGGGCCGGCCAGGGCCGCTTCCGCGCCTTCTCGGCCGGCTCGCAGCCGAAGGGCGAGGTGCACCCTTATGCGCTAGACCTGTTGAAACACCTCAACCACGACACCGCCTTCGCCCGTTCGAAGAACTGGGAGGAGTTCGCCGCCCCCGGCGCGCCGGTGATGGATTTCGTCTTCACCGTCTGCGACAACGCCGCCGCCGAAACCTGCCCGGTATGGCCCGGCCAGCCGATGACGGCGCACTGGGGCGTGCCGGATCCGGCGGCGGTCGAAGGCACCGAGGCCGAGAAGCGCCTCGCCTTCGCCGACGCCTACCGCATGCTCAACAACCGCATCTCGATCTTCGTCTCGCTGCCGCTGAGATCGCTCGACCGGCTGACCCTGCAGGGCCGCCTGCGCGAGATCGGCCGCGACCTGCCGAAGGCCGGATGAGACCGAGGATCTGAAATGACGGACCGTGCCCTGACCATCGGCGAACCGGCTCCGGCCGGCATCGGCTTCTTCGAGAAATGGCTTTCTGTGTGGGTGGCGCTCTGCATCGCTGCCGGCATCGCGCTCGGCAATCTGCTGCCGGGACTGTTCGCCTTCCTTGCCGGGCTCGAATACGCCTCCGTCAATCTCGTCGTCGCAGTCCTCATCTGGGCGATGGTGTTCCCGATGATGGTCAATGTCGACTTCGCCAGCCTGCGCCACATCGGCGACCGCCCGAAGGGGCTGGTGCTGACGCTGGTGGTCAACTGGCTGGTCAAGCCCTTCACCATGGCCGCGCTCGGCGTGCTGTTCTTCAACTACGTCTTCGCCCCCTGGATCGCGCCGGCTGACGCGCAGCAATATATCGCGGGCCTGATCCTGCTCGGTGCCGCGCCCTGCACCGCAATGGTGTTCGTCTGGAGCCAGATGACGCGCGGAGACGCGACCTACACGCTGGTGCAGGTGTCGGTGAACGACGTCGTCATGATCTTCGCCTTCGCGCCGATCGTGGCGTTCCTGCTGGGCGTAACCGACATCGCGGTTCCGTGGGAAACGCTCCTGCTGTCGACCTTGCTCTACGTGCTGATCCCGCTGGTCGCCGGAGCGCTGACCCGGCACTGGCTCGTCGGGCGCGCCGGCCGCGGCGTCGACGCGGAGCGCGCGGTCTCGGAGTTCACGGCGCGGCTGAAACCCATCTCGGTGATCGGCCTGCTGGCCACCGTGGTGCTGCTGTTCGGCTTCCAGGGCAACGTCATCCTCGCCAATCCGCTGCTGATCGTGCTGATCGCGGTGCCGCTCGTGCTGCAGTCCTACGGCATCTTCGCCCTGACCTACGCCGCCGCCAGAGCCTGGAAGGTGCCGTTCGACGTCGCTGCGCCCTGCGCCCTCATCGGCACCTCGAATTTCTTCGAACTGGCCGTCGCGGTCGCCATCAGTCTGTTCGGTCTGAACTCCGGCGCCGCGCTCACCACGGTCGTCGGCGTTCTCGTCGAGGTGCCTGTGATGCTGTCGCTGGTGGCATTCGCCAACCGCACGCAGCACTGGTTCCCGAAATCCTGAGGCCGCAGATGACGATCACCATCTACCACAATCCCGATTGCGGCACCTCGCGCAACACGCTGGCCATGATCCGCCAGTCGGGCGAGGAGCCGGTCGTCATCGAATATCTGAAGACCCCGCCGTCGCGCGAGAAGCTGGTCGAGCTGATCGCGGCGATGGGGATTGGCGCGCGCGGGCTGCTGCGCGAAAAGGGCACGCCCTACGCGGAACTCGGCCTTGCCGATCCGACATGGAGCGACGACCAGCTGATCGAGCAGATGCTGGCGCATCCGATCCTGATCAACCGGCCGATCGTGGTGACGCCGCTCGGCACCAGGCTCTGCCGGCCGTCGGAAACCGTGCTCGACATCCTGCCCAGCCCCGACATCGGCCCTTTCATCAAGGACGACGGCGAGGTTGTCATCGACGAGCATGGGCGGCGGGTGCGGTAGGGCCGGTCGTCCCTCCCCTCCGGGAGTGGACGCGCCTACTTCTCCGCCGAGGTCATGTCGACGAACAGCAGGACGACGCTAAAGAAGGCAAAGGCGGCAAGCACGCCAGCGACGACGATCACGGATTCGGTAGGCATCCAGCTTCCTCCATCTGTTGGACGGAAGATGCCTATCCCGGGCGGACCCGGACGCCTTGACACAGATCAACTGCCTCGAAGGATCGGCGCTCAGGCGGCGAAGCGGCTCGCGTCGGCGCCGTAGTAGTTGATGTAGCGTTCGGCAATCCGCTCGACCGGCAGGATCACGAACACGTCGGTGGTGGCAAAGTCGCGGTCGATGACGCAACCCTCGCCGAAACGGGCGCCGAGCCTCAGGTAGCCCTTGATCAGCGGCGGCATGGCAAGCAGCGCCGCCTTCGGATCCACCGCCTCGACCGGCATCAGATCCATCGTATGGAAGCGCGCGGGAATTGCCCGCGTGCGCCATTCGGCATCGGCCTGGCAGTGGTGAGCGAGGAAAGAGAGCGCCTCGGCATGAGCGGCCGGGATGACCCCGTGGAAGGAGGCACAGCCGGTCATGACGTCGACCCGGTAGCGCCGCGCATAGGCCCACACACCCTGCCACAGCAGTTCGACCGTGCGCTTGGAGCGATACTCGGGCAGGACGCAGGAGCGGCCGAGCTCCAGGAACCTGCGGCCGGGATGGCGGGCGACGAGAACGTCCATCTCGAATTCGCCGGAAGAATAGAAGCCGCCGCCGTCCACGGCCACCTCCTGGCGCAGGAGACGGTAGGTGCCGACGATCTGCCTGTGGTCGGGCCCGCCGATAGACGTGTCGAATACAACCAGGTGGTCGCAGATCGGGTCGAAACGGTCGGCGTCGCGCGCCTCTAGCTCATGGACGAAATCGCGCTTGGCGCCCAGTTCGTCGTAGAAGACGCGGAAGCGCACCTCCTGGGCCGCGGCGATCTCGGAGGAATTGCGGGCGAGCCGCACCTCGAGCGGGCCGATACGGCCGAGAAGAGCTCCCGCGGGGATGACGGCCTGACTGGCCGCCAGGGAGAGTGGAAAAGTGGTGCGCGCGCGCTCCAGCGTCGTGTGCATCGCTTGACCTCCGAATGCCACCATCGCCAGCGGCATAGTTGCGTCGTGCAACAGGAGCATGACGGGACCGTGTCGGCAAGATGGCCAAGCACGGGAGCGATGGTTCAGGCGGCCGCCGCCTTCTCCTCGATCGCGTCGACGAGTTGTGCCGGATCGAGCGGCTTGGTGAGGAAGCCGGAGGCGCCATGGGCGAGCACGCCATGGCGGGTGGCTTCCTGGCTGTCGGCGGTGAGCACCATGATCGGCATCGCCGGCAATCCCTTCTCCTCCTCGAACTTCCGGATCATCGCAATCGCGTCGAGGCCGTCCATCACGGGCATGTGAAGGTCCATGAGGACTGCATCGTAGCGGTGCGTGCTGGCGCTCTCGACGATCGCGTCGACCGCGGCCTTGCCATTGGTGACGACGTCGACGCGATGGCCGGCCTTCTGCAACGCGACGCGGGCGAGCAGCGCGTTGATCTCGTTGTCCTCGGCGAGCAGCACGTTCAGCCGGCCACTCCCCACCCGGCGGCGAGCGACGGTCCCGGTTGCACCTCCGGGTGCGCTGGAAACGGCGGTCTCCCGTTGGAGGAGCAACCGCACCAGCGTCTCGCCGCGGACGGGCCGCGCCAGGAAGGTCTCGTAACCATTGGAGCGAAATTCGGCGAGGCGGCCGCGGTCGGTCGGCGCAATCAATGTAAGTGCCGCAAGCTCGCGTTCGACGCCGGCACGGATCTTGGCCAGTATACGGCCGTCGCTGCCCTCGAGGGCGGCATCGACGAGCACGGCGCGGGCGTCGCCGTCGCGCAGGCGCTCGATCGCCTCCTCCGGCGTGCGGGCGATCGCCGCCCAGCCGCCGTGGGACCGAACCGTCAGGGCGATCGCCTCGGCCTCGATGATGTTGTGCGAGATGATCACCGCGCCGAAGCCGGCGAGCAAGCGCGACTGCGGTGGCGCCGCGTCGGTCACGGCCGGGGCGGGCACTTCCAGCGTGAAGGCGGACCCTTCTCCTTCCGTGCTGTCGACAGTGATCCGCCCGCCCATCGCCTCGGCGATACGCCTGGAGATGGCAAGACCGAGCCCGGCCCCGCCGTGCCGGCGCGTCGATGTCCCGTCGGCCTGCTCGAATTCACGGAAGATGCGCTCGAAGTCCTCACGCTTGAGGCCGGGACCGGTATCCGCCACCGAGATAGCGATACGCCGCGCGGCGCCGGTTCCCGCGACCGTCACCGAAACCAGCACACCGCCGTCGTCGGTGAACTTGATCGCATTGCCGACGAGATTGAGCAGAACCTGACGCAGACGGCCCGGATCGGCGAGGATCATCGCCGGCACGTCCGGCGAGACATGGCAGCCCAGCCCGATATTCTTGCCGTAGGCGCGGGCGGCGAGGAGTTCGACCACGTTCTCGACAAGCTCGCGGGCCGAGATCGGCTGGGGCTCGAGCTCGAAGCGGCCGGCCTCGATCTTGGAGAAATCGAGCAGGTCGTCGATCAGCGCGAGCAAGGCGGCGGCCGAAGTCGAGACCGCGCCGACATAGGTCCGCTGTTCCGCGGTGAGTTCGGTATCTGCCAGCAGCTTGGCCATGCCCATGATGCCGTTCATCGGCGTGCGGACTTCATGGCTCACCGTGGCGAGGAACTGCGACTTGGCGCGGCTCGCCTCCTCGGCACGCGCCCTGGCGGCCGACATCGATTTCTCGGCCCGCTTTCGGGCGGTGATGTCGCGGGCGATCGCGCGATGCGAGACCGCGCCGTTCGACTTGTCGCGCACCGACAGTTCGATCCAGGAGAACCATCGCGTGCCGCCGCCGGTATGAATCGGCACGTCCGTCGAGCTCAGGCATTCGCCCTCGGCAAAGGCCGCGTCCGGGACGAGTCCCACCTCGATGCCGAGTTCGGCTAGCGTCCGGCCGGCGAGTTCGCGCGGACTGGTTCCGAAAAGCGAAGCGAAGACCGAGTTGACGTAGACGATGCGGCCGGCGCGGTCGCGGTGCACGACGAGGTCGCCAAGAGCGTCGATCAGGCCGTGGAAACGCTCTTCGCTCTCCTGCATCTCCCACATGCGGTCGGAGAGCGTCTCGATTTCCGCGTGGTTGCGGGCGGCAGCGTCGAGTTCCCTCGCTTTCGCGCGCGCCAGCTGCAACTCCGCCCAGCGGGCTGCGCCCAATCCGACGAGACCGGTGCAGACGAGCGCGACCGCGAGGAAAAGCGGCGCACCCGTCAGTCGCGAGAGAAAACCGAGCAGCGTCACACAGACGCTGATCGTGACGAGCAGTCTGAAAGCAAGACGCCCGTTCGCGCCCTTCGGCAGGTTCGGTCCTGGCGAAGGCTCGGCAGACTTCTTGTGCTTGTCACCCGTCATGTGCCGGACCGTAATCCGGCAGCGATGGAAAAAGCTTTGGGCCGAACGCTAAAACTTTAGCGAGCGGCCGAAAACGCCTGTGCCCAAAGCTACTTGGCTCCGGCCATGTCGATCACGACCCGGCCACGGATGCGACCGTCGACGATCGCCTTGGCGGCGTCGATGATGCCGTCGAAGCCGATCTTCGTGGAGATCGCGGAAAGCTTGGCGTGATCGAGGTCGATCCCGATGCGCCGCCACGCTTCCAGGCGCATCGCCTTGGGCGCCATGACCGAGTCGATGCCCAGCAGCGAAACCCCGCGCAGGATGAAGGGAGCGACGCTCGTCGGCAGGTCCATCCCCTGCGCCAGGCCGCAGGCGGCGATTGCGCCGCCGTAGGACGTCATCGACAGGACGTTGGCGAGCGTGTGGCTGCCGACGGCATCGACGCCACCCGCCCAGCGCTCCTTGGCGAGCGGCTTTGCCGGTCCGGAAAGCTCCTCACGCGAGATGATTTCGGCGGCACCGAGATCCTTCAGGTAGGCCTCTTCGGAGACCCGGCCGGTCGAGGCGATCACATGGTAGCCGAGCTTCGAGAGGAGCGCGATTGCAACCGAACCGACGCCGCCGGCTGCGCCCGTGACGACGACCGGCCCCCGCGCGGGCGTTACCCCGTGACGTTCCAGCGCCATCACGGCAAGCATCGCCGTGTAGCCGGCGGTTCCGACCGCCATGGCGTCGAAGACGCTCATGCCCGCGGGCAGCGGCACCAGCCACTCGCCCTTGACGCGGGAACGGCCGGCAAACGCACCGTGATGCGTTTCGCCGGTGCCCCAGCCGTTGAGGATGACCTTGTCGCCTGCCTTCCAGTCGGGATGCGAGGAGGTGATGACAGTTCCGGCGAAGTCGATGCCGGGAACGAGCGGGAAGCGCCGCACGACCGGGGATTTGCCGGTGATCGCGAGGCCATCCTTGTAATTCATCGTCGAGGCTTCGACGGCGACGGTCACGTCGCCCTCCATCAGATCGGCCTCGGTCAGCTCGGTGACGGCGACAGACTGCCGCTTCTCCTCGTCGCGCGAGATGAGAATGGCTTTGAAACGATCGGTCATTCAGCAATTCCTCCGGATATCGTCACATTCTTGCGGCTTCGGGCTAGGCCATTCAAGCGTGCGGCGACGGGTCCTGTCCGCCAGGGTCGTCACGGCCGCGCCAGTCCAGTATCTCCTGCAGCACCACCATCGCCGCTCCGACCGAGATGAACGCGTCCGCCAAGTTGAAGACGGCGAAGGACCAGGTCGCGGTGTGGAACAGGATGTAGTCCACGACGTAGCCCAGTGTCGACCGGTCGATGATATTGCCGAGCGCGCCGCCGAGGATCAGCGCGAAGCCGGCCCGTGCCAGGTGCTGGTGATGCTCGGCGCGAACCGCCAGCCAGCCGATGAACAGCATGACGGCGCCGGTCAGCACGACCATCGCGGTATCGCTGAACCCGGAGAGAAAGGAGAAGGCGATGCCGGTATTGCGGGTGTGATAGAGCGACAGCATCGGTGCGACGTCGATGCTCTCGTGCAATTCCATGTTGGCGACGACCAGCCGCTTGACCCACTGATCGAGCCCGGCGGCGGCGAGCGCGAGAACCACATAGATCGCGAGGCTGCGCTTCGTCATCAGCGGGCGGCGACCTTCAATGCGTCGCGGCGGATCTCGAACAGCATGACGCCGGTCGCGACCGCGAGGTTGAGCGAATCGGCCCGGCCCGCCTGCGGGATCAGCACCAGCCTGTCGCAGGCGGCGGCGAGATTTTCGGGCAGACCCTGCTGCTCGTTGCCCATCAGCAGCACGACCGGCTTGCCGGCATAGGGAACGCTGCGATAGTCGACCGCACCTTTGAGATGGGTGCCCACGAGCAGGCCGCCGAAGCCCTTGCGCCATGCAAGGAACTCCTGCTCGCTCGCCTTGGCGACAGGAACCGCGAAGACCGATCCCATCGTCGCGCGCACCGTTTCCACCGCGAACGGATCGGTCGTATCGCCGACCAGGATGACGCCTTTGGCGCCGACCGCATCGGCGGTGCGGATTACCGTGCCGAGATTGCCCGGGTCTCGCACCCGGTCGAGTGCGACCCAGACGTCTCCGGCGGCCGGGCGAACCTCCGCCAGCGGCTTCCAGCGCTGGTGGAAGACGCCCACCACCATCTGCGGATTGTCCCGCCGCGTGATCGCAGAAAGGACCTTTTCCGTCACTTCCAGCACCAGGCCGCCCGACGCGACCGTGCGGGCGGCGACCTTCTCGACAGCCGGATTGCCCTTGGCGGATTTCGCAAAGACCAGCGTATCGATGGTCCAGCCGAGGTCGAGCGCGTCGATGACGAGCTTCAGCCCCTCGGCCATGAAGGCGTTGCGCTGGTCGCGGAATTTCTTCATCGCCAGCGACTTGATGTCCTTGACGATCGGGTTGGCGAGGCTCGTCACCTCCTTCACCTGCCCGACTGCGCGCCGTTCGGTCATTTCGCCACCCATCGCGAGAAGAGGGAGGTGGAGAGCGCGCGGCCAGCGGACTTCTCGCGGATGATCAGTTCGCCGGATTCGACCCGGCCGCCCATGCCGGCGAAGGTGTCGCGCATCAGTGCGTGGATGGCAAAGAACGAGGCGCGGATCGAATAGGCGGTGAGCACCACGGCCAGCGGCTTCGGTGTGAGGATCCGGCGGCAGAGGTCTGCCATCGCCGGCAGGTCCTCGAACAATTGCCAGACTTCGCCTTTGGGACCGCGGCCATAGGCCGGCGGATCGAACAGGATCAGGTCATAGCGGCTGTCGCGCCGCGCTTCGCGCTCGACGAATTTCATCGCGTCGTCGCAGATCCAGCGGATCGGCCGGTCCGACAGGCGCGCCAGTTCCTGGTTCTCCCTTGCCCAGCCAATCGCCTTCTTCGACGCATCGACATGGGTCACTTCGGCGCCGGCGCGGGCAGCCACCAATGAGGCGAGGCCGGTATAGCCGAACAGGTTCAGCACCTTCACCGGCCGGTTCGCGGCGCGGATCAGTCCTTCCATGTGGCTCCAGTGGGGCGCCTGTTCGGGAAACACCCCGACGTGGCGAAAGGAAGTGAAGCGGCCGAGATAGGACAGGCCATCATAGGTCATCGGCCAGGTCTCGCCGAGGGGCTGCCTTGGAAAGCGCCAGCGGCCGATGCCCTCCTCGTCGGTGTCGCCGGTGAAGACGGCATCGACATTCGCCCAGTCGCGCTCCGGCAACGCACGGCGCCAGATTGCCTGGCCTTCGGGGCGGACGATCCTGTACGGCCCGTATTGCTCCAGCTTCTCGCCGTCACCGGAATCGAGAAGCGCATAGTCGGCGTTCGGCAGGACTTCGAGAATGAGCGGCAGGTTCTCCGCCGGCAGAGCGCCTGTCCCGCGAGGGACCTTCTGACGTGCCGCGGCGGGTATAGGAGCAGGCGCCTGTTTCGGCGCGGCGGCCTCGGTCGGGGCCGATCGGGCGCGCGGTGCGGCGCCACCCGGCAGCGGGCGGAACGCCGCCGGTGCTGGCTGCCCCGTTCTTGCCTTCGAAGGCCGACGTTTGTCGCGCGGCGGTTTCAAGCCTGTTCCATCACCCGTGAGCGTTGGCGGCTTCTGCCACAGTGAAGGTGGGGCCGCAACCGGCGGCACCGGAAAGGCGGCGTCGCTGTTACGCCCGGGCGATGTTCTCGTAGACCGCGATCCCCGCGGCCAGGTCTTCCAGCGCCGCGCCGACGGACTTGAACAGCGTGATCTCGTCCGGCGATTCGCGGCCAGCCCTCTCGCCGCGCGCAAGTTCATGCAGGTCGGCGACGATGCCGTCATTCGTCAGCACGCCCGACGCGAGCGGCTGGACGATGTCGCCGGCTTCCTTCGTCGCGCCGGCACGTGTGTCGACATAGACCCGAGCGCGAAGGATCGTCTCGTCGTCCGCCTCGCGCATCGTCGGCGTGAAGCCGCCGACGAGATCGACATGCGCGCCCGGCGACAGGAGCGCGCCCTTCACCAGGGGAGCGCTGGAGATAGTCGCCGCAGAGACGATATCGGCCCAGCCGAGCGCCTCGTCGAGGTCGGCGGCGACCGATGCGTTCAGCCCCGACCGGCGCATGTCGGCGGCTGCGGCTTCCGCGTTGGCGGCGGTGCGGTTCCAGATCCGGACCTGGGAAATCGGCCGGACGGCGGAATGCGCACTGGCGAGAAACCGGGAAAGCGCGCCGGCGCCGATGATGAGAAGCCTCGATGCGTCTTCCCGCGCCAAATAGCTGGCGGCAAGGGCGGAGGCGCAGGCGGTGCGCCACTGGGTGAGTCTCGGGCCGTCGATCAGGGCCTGCGGCTCGCCGGTGCGGGCGTCGAGCAGAAGATAGAGGCCCATCACCGCCGGCTTGCCGATCGCATTGTTGTCGGGAGAGACGGTGACGATCTTCACGCCGATGTGGCCGCCCTCCGACGTGCCGGCGCGCACGAGGTCGCTCCAGGCCGGCATCAGAAGCAGGGTCGACGCCGCCCCGTCCGGCCGTTCGATCGTATGATGGTGGCGAACCGGCTGCACCGCGCCGTCGCGAAACGCCGTGCGAAGCGTCTCGACCAGTGCGGCGAAGTCGAGCACACGGTCGACGTCGGCGGCCGAGATCATGCGCATGGGTGGACTCTTGTAGCGAGGCTCAATGGCGTGGCGCGGGAAGCGTGCTGCCAGATGCCGGAACAGCCGGCGCGGGAGGTGCCGGCTTGCGCTGGCCGATCTCCTGGATCAGCGACTGCACTTCCCGGGATTTGTTCCGCGCCTCCTTGCGGTAGCGGCCCTGCTTCCACCAGGTCGCGAAACTGCCGAGGATCAGGCCGAGGCCGAGCGCGAGGAAGAGCATCACGAACAGCGGAAGCTGAAGCGTCAGACCCGGATTGCCCGGATTGAACGGGTCGAGCGTGAAGGCCACGGGCATGCGGTTGGCCACCGCGAGCGCAATGAGGATGACCGCGAGCGGCACCAGGACGACGACGATGAGGACGCGGTTCAGCATGGTTTGCCTGACATAACAGCGGGGCTGCCGGCGTCAATCCTCGATGTTGAGACGCTCGCGCAACTCTTTCCCCGTCTTGAAGAAGGGGACCCATTTTTCCTCGACCTCGACGGATTCGCCGGTGCGCGGGTTGCGGCCGGTGCGCGCGGGCCGATTCTTGACCGAAAACGCGCCGAAGCCGCGCAGTTCGACACGGTTTCCGGCGGCGAGCGAATCGGTGATCTCCTCAAAGATCGCATTCACGATGTTCTCGACGTCGCGCAGGAAGAGGTGCGGGTTGCGATTGGCTATAAGCTGAACCAGTTCGGACTTGATCATGCGACTGCTTCCCCCTTCGAAAAACTCATGACTGCAAAGGAACGATGCTTGAAAATCCGTCACTTAGTCCGAGACGGTCGCCATATCAGGGTGCCAGAGCGACAGCATACCGTCAAGAAAGATGCGGTCGGCGCCGATCTTCTTCAGGAGGTCCGCGTCGAGGCCCGGAAAGCCCAGGAAGGCGGCCACGCGCTGGCCCATCGCACTCGACAGGAAGAAGTCGGCTGTCGACTTGCGCGGCTTCCATTCGACGATGTCGAGCTTGGCATCGACCCCCCTGGTAACCAGCCAATCCTTCGCCTTTTCCTCGCCACCGAGTTCGTCGACCAGCTTCCTTGCAAGCGCCTGGCGTCCGGTGAAGATCGATCCGTCGGCCAGCGCCAGCACTTCGGCGCGCGTCAGCGGCCGCCGTTCGTCGACCAGGCCGACGAACCATTCATAGGAATCCATGATCATCGACCGCAGCATTGCCTTTTCCTCGTCGGTCGTGACGTTGAAAGGCGAAGGCTCGGCCTTCAGAGGCGAGGATTTCACCTCGTCGAGCGTGATGCCGATCTTGTCCATGAGTCCGGTGAAGTTCGGGAACTGGATCAGGACGCCGATCGATCCCACGATGGAAGATTGGCGCGCCACGATGTGGTCGGAGGCGCTCGCGATCATGTAGCCGGCCGAGGCGGCGAGCGTGCCGACCTGGGCGACGGTCGGCTTGGCCGCGGCGAGCTTGCGGACGGCCTCGAAGATCGCCTCGCCGCCGGCGGTCGTGCCTCCCGGCGAATCGATCGACAGGATCACCCCCTTGACCGAATCGGACTCGGCGACGTCCTTCAGCCGCTTGAGCAGTTCCTCATCCTCGGTGATCGTCCCCTCGATCCTCACCTTGGCGATATGGGCGGCGGCGACGCCGCCTAGGCTGTCGCGCATTGCCCAGCCCGTCGTGGCAGCGATCGCGACGGCCGCTACGAGGATCGCGGCGACACGCCAGAACGTCAGCTTGCGCCTCAGGCGGCGGCGGTCAATCATCTCGTCGGCTCTCAGCGCCATCTCGGGTCTCGCTCCTGGCGATTTGCAGTGTCGTCGGCTCACCGTTTCTAGAGCATGGCGAAACGCACCGCCACCCTGAACATCTGGCTGTAACGTCTTGCCGCGCTGCACAATATCGCCCGCCTGCCTGTCTTTCGGCCGGCCAGCCCCTGTCCTTTTATCCAAAAATAACCATATTGGGATGTAACCGGCAGTTGGAGCTGCGCCGCCGGAAAGCGGACCTATTTCCATGTGCGTTGTTGCGATGCACAATCAGGCAGACCCGGAGTATCACCCACGGCATGACGGCAGCGAGGACGACAGGCATCGACAGTGCCCAGACGCGGCCCGTTGCACCGGGCTCGCGCACGGACGATGTGTTCACCCGCGCGCAGCGTCATTCGCGCCGTGTGCGGTGGCTCAAGGTCTGGTTGCCGGGCCTTGCCGTTGCGGGCGTGATCGGCTTTGTCGGCTGGTCTTATGTCTCGATCCCGACCGTCGCAGGGATAAGCATCGAAGGTGCCGGCATCAGCGACGGCAAGCTGGTGATGGCGAATCCGAAGCTCGACGGTTTTACCAAGGACAAGCTGCCCTATACCATGACGGCGCTGCGGGCGGTGCAGGACCTCACGGATACGAACATGGTCCGGCTCGAAGGCATCGACGCCAAGTTGCCGGTCGATCCGAAGAATACCGCCAAGGTGGTCGCCAAGAGCGGCATCTACGACAACGCCAAGAACACGCTGGTGTTCGACAGCCCGATGACCGTGACGACAACTGACGGCATGACGGCCAGGCTGAACTCGGCCAACCTCGACATGAATGCCGGGTCGATGTCGACGGGCGACCCTGTCGAGATCCTATACAAAGGTTCGAAGATCACCGCGTTGTCGATGAACATGGCAGACAACGGCCGCGTGATCGTGTTCGAGAATCGCGTCCGCGTCGACATCGAACCCAGTAAATCTGCGGACAAGGCGGCGAGTGGGGGCAGCAATGCGGTCAACTAGGATTTCCGCCGGCCTCTGCGTCGGACTTGCCCTCGCGGCGACGGCAGCGACGGCGCAGGAGCGGAGCAGCAGCTTCACCGGCCTTCAGCTCCAGGGCGACAAGCCGATACAGATCGAGAGCGACAAGCTCGAGGTGCGCGACGCAGACAGCATCGCCATATTCACCGGCAATGTCAGCGTCGTGCAGGGAGACACGCTGCTGAAGTCGGGCAAGATGACCGTCCACTACAAGAAAGAGAAGAAAGCAGCGGACACCGCGTCGGCCACGATGCCCGGCGGCGGCAATATCGAGCGGATGGAAGTGGACGGAAAGGTCTACGTGAAATCGAAGACCCAGGTCGCCACCGGCGATCGCGGAACGTTCGACATGGGGACCGAGATCATGACCCTTACAGGCGAGGAGGTCGTTCTGACCGAAGGCCAGAACGTCATCGTCGGCTGCAAGCTCACCGTCGAGATGAAGACGGGCGCCGCGAAGCTGGACGGCTGCGGCAAGGGAACCGGACGGGTAAAGATGCTGCTCTCGCCCCAGAAGCAGGGTCAGTAGCTCTTGAATTCGATGCCGGACCCCAGAAAGGGCATGAAGGCCGCCGCCGAGCCGCGTCCGGCGGGCGCCGCCGACAAGGCGCGCGCCAAGGGCACGCTCATCGCCCGCGGTCTGACAAAAAGCTACAAGGGTCGCGACGTCGTGCGCGGCGTGTCGATCGGCGTGCGCGCGGGCGAAGCCGTCGGTCTCCTGGGGCCCAACGGCGCCGGCAAGACCACCTGCTTCTACATGGTCACGGGCCTCGTGCCGGTCGACAAGGGCACGATCGAGCTCGACGGTTTCGACGTCACGAACATGCCGATGTACCGCCGCGCGCGGCTCGGCATCGGCTACCTGCCGCAGGAGGCATCGATCTTCCGCGGCCTTTCGGTCGAGAACAACATCCGCGCCGTGCTGGAAGTCGTCGAGAAGGACAAGGCCGAGCGCGAGCGGTCGCTCGACGCCCTGCTCGAGGAATTTCACATCTCGCACCTGCGCAAGGCGCCGTCGATCGCGCTCTCCGGCGGTGAGCGCAGACGCCTGGAAATCGCGCGCGCGCTTGCCAGCCGCCCGAACTTCATGCTGCTCGACGAGCCGTTCGCGGGCATCGACCCGATCGCGGTCGCCGACATCCAGCAGCTCGTGCGGCATCTGACCAGCCGCGGCATCGGCGTGCTGATCACGGACCACAATGTCCGCGAAACCCTGGGGCTGATCGATCGCGCCTATATCCTGCATGCGGGCGAAGTGCTGACCCACGGTCGCGCTTCGGACATCATCAACAACCCCGATGTGCGCCGCCTCTACCTCGGCGAAGGCTTTACCCTTTAGGAACGCCGGCCTGCTAGCCTTGACAAGCAAGAGCCGGGCCAGTTTCATTGCCCGGCAAGCCTGAGCCGGGCAAAGTGTCGGGCTCGGGTCGGGTGGGGTCGAGTCCGGTAGATGGCGTTAGCAGCCAAGCTTCAGATGCGGCAGTCGCAGGCGCTCGTGATGACGCCGCAGCTGATGCAGTCGATTCGCCTGCTGCAATACACGCACACCGAGCTGGAACGCTTCATCGACGAGGAGATCGAGCGCAACCCCCTGCTCGAACGCAGTTCGGACGAGAGTTCCGGAAGCGAGGAAGCACCGGAACCGTCGGCCGCTTCGGAGGAGGCTTCTTCGGATTGGCTCGAGCCGGAGCTCGAGTGGAGCGCCGAGAGCATTTCAGGCAAGCTCGACAGCTCGCTGGAAAACGTCTTCCCGGACGAGCCCGGGATGACGGACCGCCTGGGTCCGGACCTCGCAGCGCAGTGGAAATCCAATGCCGGCGGCAAGCTTCCCCCTGGCGAGAGTTTCGACCTCGACTCGGTCGCCGCCCATCCGGTGACGCTCCGCGACCATATTACCGAGCAGATTTCCTTCGCCTTCGCCGATCCCGCGGAGCGGTTGATCGCTGCCGACCTCGCGGATTCCCTGGACGAAGCCGGCTATTTTCGCGGAGAGATCACTGAGACGGCCGAACGACTTGGCACTTCGGCCGCCGCGGTCGAGCGCGCCCTGAAAACCTGCCAGACGTTCGATCCGGTCGGCATTTTCGCGCGCGACCTCGCGGAGTGCCTGTCGCTGCAATTTCGCGCCAAGGATCGGTTTGATCCGGCGATGGAGAAGCTCGTCGGACATCTGGAGCTTCTCGCGCGGCGCGATTTCCAGACTCTGCGGCGCATCTGCGGTGTCGACGAGGAGGATCTGATCGACATGCTGGCGGAGATCCGGGCGCTCGATCCAAAGCCCGGGCTTGCCTTCGCCACCGGGCCGACGACCAGCATCGTGGCCGATGTCATCGTCAAGGCGGCCCCCGACGGCAGCTGGGCGATCGAGCTCAATCCGGAGACGCTTCCGCGCGTTCTCGTCGACCAGGCCTATTACATGAGGGTGAACGCCGTCGCGAAGAGCGCCGGTGACAAGGACTTCCTCGCGGAGTGCCTGCAAAGCGCCAATTGGCTGACCCGCAGCCTAGACCAGCGCGCCAAGACGATCCTCAAGGTCACGGCCGAGATCGTGCGGCAGCAGGATGGCTTCCTGCTGCATGGCGTCAGCCATCTGCGACCGCTGAACCTGAAGACCGTGGCGGATGCGATCGGCATGCACGAATCGACCGTTTCACGGGTGACGTCGAACAAATACATGCTGACGCCGCGCGGCGTGTTCGAACTGCGCTATTTCTTCACAGCGTCCATCGCTTCGGCCGAGGGCGGCGATGCGCACTCCTCCGAAGCGGTGCGGCACCGCATCCGCAGCCTGATCGACCAGGAGAAATCCGCCGACGTCCTCTCCGATGACGCGATTGTGGATATCCTGAGGAAAACCGGCATCGACATCGCGCGCCGGACGGTCGCCAAATACCGGGAGGGCATGAACATTCCGTCCTCCGTCCAACGCCGGCGGGAAAAGCGCGCGATGGCACACGCGAGCGCCTGACGGCTTCTGCGCCGTCGCGAAGGCAACCAGACGCTCTGGCCTTCGTTGACATCCGGAAACGGAGTCTCTAGAAGCCCGGCCGCATGGAACGGGTGGCCGGTTCCGGGCACTGCGCCGAGCAGGAAGCGATCCGGCCCAATGCGGGACCTAATGTCGAACTCCGGCTGAAAGAGCCGACACAAACCTTGTGCGCCGCTGCCACAGGTATAAGATTCCTCCAGTTCGAAACCGGTCAGAAGAGGTCAGTTCTCAATGAACCTGCGAATTTCGGGCAAACAGATGGAAATCGGCGATGCGTTCCGCGGGCGCATCCAGGAACGGATCAGAGACGCGGTTGCCAAATATTTCGACGGCGGGTTCTCCGGACATGTGACGGTCGAGAAGCAGGGATCGCGGTTTGACGCGGACTGCGTGATTCATCTCGACACCGGCCTTACCCTCCAGGCGACCGGCCAGGGGCAGGATCCGCTTCCTGCCTTCGATGCGGCGGCGGAGCGGATCGAGAAGCGCCTGCGCCGCTACAATCGCCGGCTCAAGTCCCACAGTGCCGGCAGCACGAACGGCGAATCGATCGACATGTCGTATCGCGTCATGGAAGCGCTGCCCGACGAGGACGAGGAAATCCCCGCCGACTACGCTCCCGCCATCGTCGCCGAAAGCGTGCTTTCCCTGCGTGCCATGTCCGTCGCTTCGGCAGTGATCGAACTCGACGCCAAGGACAGTCCCGTCTTCGTTTTCCGCAATTCCGGAAGCGACCAGTTGAATATCGTCTACCGCCGGCCGGATGGAAACATCGGCTGGATCGACCCGTCGCTGCAGACCCGCGGCACCTAATCCACGCGCTCTCCCGGGCCGAAGGTGCGATTTTCGCGGCAGCCCGAAGCGGAAGCAGGGGAAGAACAATGGACCTGAGCGACCTGATCGACCAGAAGGCGATCATGCCATCGCTGCGAGCGAATTCGAAGAAGCAGCTGTTGCAGCTGCTGGCCGAGAGAGCCGCCGAAATGACCGGCCTGCCCGAGCGGGAAGTGTTCGACACGATCCTGCAGCGAGAGCGTCTCGGCTCGACCGGCGTCGGCAACGGTATCGCGATACCGCACGGCAAGCTTGCCGGGGTGAAGAAGATCATCGGGCTTTTTGCCCGCCTCGAGCAGCCCGTGGAATTCGAGGCGCTCGACGACCAGCCGGTCGACCTGGTCTTCCTCCTGCTCGCGCCGGAGGGCGCGGGAGCGGATCATCTTAAGGCGCTCTCGCGCATCGCCAGAGTGCTGAGGGATGGCGACACGGTCGCCAAGATCCGCGCCACGGCGGATCCGGCCGCCATCCATTCCTTCCTGTCGGAGACCCCGGCTTCTCACGCCGCGTGAGAAGCCGCTCCCCCGCTCAGTGCAGGCTGACCGGGGTCAGGTCGTTCTGAAACGCGCCGGCGAGAGCCGTATCGCGGGCGTCGCTTAGAAGGATCGGCTGGCCGTTGGCGGCAAACAGCGCCCACAGCTTCAATCCGGACTCCAGTTCGGGCATGCCCGGGAAACGCGCCGTGAGCTCATCGCTGCCGATTTCGCGCAGATAAGCCACGGCGCCCTCGCCCACATGGGCGAGCTCGGCCTGGGTGATGTTGATCTTTTCGTTCGTCATGTCAGCCTCCTAAAGGCGGGCGTCCTTCATCGGACCAACCCGCGTTAGAGCTTCCGGTTCCGCATCATGCGGTTCGACCCGGTCAGTCTTTCACCGAGATGTTGATTTTTCGTACCAGCCGCTCGGGTTCCGGCCGGTCGAGGTCGATGGCGAGAAGCCCGTTCTTGAGCTCCGCGCCCACCACGCGCATTCCGTCCGCAAGAAGGAAGGTGCGCTGGAACTGCCGCGCCGCGATTCCCCGGTGAAGGAACTCGCGCGGCTCCTCGTCCTGCTGCCTGCCCCTGACCCAGAGCTGGTTTTCCTCGATCGAGACGTCGAGGTCGGCTTCGGCGAAGCCCGCGACCGCGAGCGTGATGCGCAGCCGTTCGGAGCCGCCTTCGCCGGTCCTGATCCGCTCGATATTGTAGGGCGGATAGCCGTCGCCGGATTTGGCGACACGCTCCAGGGTCTTTTCCATGGCCTCGAAGCCCAGCATCAGCGGGTTCGAGAAAGGCGTCATACGCGACATGTCATGTCCTCTTGTGAGCGACGTGAAAAGCGCCTGAACCCGGATGGCATTCCGGCGCGTGCCTCTGATATGGTCCGCGCCGCGCCGCAGTTCAAGGCGCCACAAAGACGTCCAGGGACAAGAGAAGGCATAGCATGGCAGACAGGCAGAAGATCATCATCGACACGGACCCCGGCCAGGACGACGCCGTGGCGATCCTTCTCGCGCTTGCCAGCCCCGAACTCGACATTCTCGGCATCACGGCGGTGGCCGGCAACGTGCCGCTGAAGCTGACGGAAAAGAACGCCCGCAAGATCTGCGAACTGGCTGGCAAGCCGGAAACGAAGGTGTTCGCGGGCGCAATCCGCCCGCTGGCTCGCACCCTGGTGACGGCCGAGGAAGTGCACGGCCAGACCGGCCTCAACGGCCCCGACCTGCCCGAGCCGAAGATGAAGCTGCAGGAGCAGTATGCCGTCGACTTCATCGTCGAGACCCTGATGACGGAGGACGCCCACACGGTGACGCTCTGCCCGCTCGGGCCTTTGACCAACATCGCGCTCGCGCTGATCCGCGAGCCGAAGATCGCCAGGCGCATCAAGCAGATCGTGCTGATGGGCGGCGGCTTCTTCGAGGGCGGCAACGTGACGCCGGCGGCCGAGTTCAACATCTATGTCGACCCGCAGGCGGCGGATGTGGTGCTGCACTCGGGCGTGCCCATCGTCATGATGCCGCTAGACGTCACCCACAAGGCGCTGACCAAGGCGACGCGTGTCGAGGCGTTCCGCAACCTCGGCACCCGCGTCGGCATCGCGACCGCCCAGATGCTGGAGTTCTTCGAACGCTTCGACGAGCAGAAATACGGTTCCGACGGCGGGCCGCTGCACGACCCGTGCGTGATCGCCTACCTGCTTAAGCCCGAGCTGTTCTCCGGGCGGGAATGCAACGTGGCGGTGGAGACCGGTTCGGAGCTGACGATGGGCATGACCGTCATTGACTGGTGGAGCGTCACCAAGCGGCCGAAGAACGCGCTGGTCATGCGCGATATCGACCATGACGGCTTCTTCGCGCTGTTGGTGGAGCGGCTGGGAAGGCTGTAGGCGCTACCCATCCAGATCGTAGTCGATCACGCCCGTCGGCTGCTTGGATCGAAGCACTTCGATGTCGTCGCCGGGCTTCGCCTCGGGCGGCACCTTGTCGGTGCGGATCACGACGGTCATCCCGTCTTCCAGGCTGACCACGATGCGGCGCTCCGTCTCGGCCGGGCCGACGGACAGGATCCGGCCCTTCAGCCGTTCGGTGACGATGGCCGGACCGTCGTCCTTGACGATCCAGATGATGACGGGCGCAGCGAAGAGCGCCGCGACGATGACCAACGGCAGCAGTCCGGAAAATCGCCTGACGAAGCGAACGGCGGGCGTCACAGACACGCGGCGACCTCCGCATCGGTCGGGATCGCCGGCTGGGCGCCGGGCTTGAGGCAGGCGAGCGAACCGGCGACCGAGGCACGGCGGATCGCGGCTTCGAGCGGCCGCCCGCGCGCCAGGCCGTCGCCGAGATAGCCGCAGAACGTGTCGCCGGCGCCGACCGTGTCGACCGGGGTGATCTTCATCGCCGGAATGGAGAGCGAGCCGGCCGGGCTGGCTGCGACGACGCCGTCGGCCCCGAGCGTGACGATGACCGTGCGGCCGGTCCTGCCGACATAGGCCTCCATCTTTTCCTCCCGAGAGACGCCGGAGAGGGCCAGTTCCCCGGCATAGAGGTCGAACTCGGTCTCGTTGGCGACGAGATAGTCGGCATCGGCGACAAGGCCCGCCGCCTCCGGGCGGAACGGCGCGGTGTTCAGGATCGAGACCGCGCCGGCAGCGCGCGCGGCTTTCAGCGCCGCAGCAACGGTCTCGAGCGGGATTTCATGTTGCAGGAGGACATGTTCGCCTGGAGCGAAGGAAAAGCCTGCCAGCGCCGCGATCCCGACCTCGCCATTGGCGCCCGGTACGACCGCGATCATGTTCTCGCCGTCGGCGCCGACCAGAATTAGCGCCGTGCCGGTGGGCGCATCGGTCTCGGCGACGAGCGACAGGTCGACGCCGCCCTCCTTCAGCAGCGCCAGCGCTTCGGCGGCAAACGCGTCCCTGCCGACAGCGCCGACCATCCTCACCGCCGAGCCGGCGCGCCGCGCCGCCAGCGCCTGGTTGGCGCCCTTGCCGCCGGGTGCGGAGCGGAAGCCGGTGCCCGGCACCGTCTCGCCCGGAGATGGGAGCCGGCCGACCGTGGCGATCAGGTCGAGATTGATGGAGCCGATGACGGTGATCAAGAAATGTTCCCCCGCTGATTTGGCGGCGGAGGTTAGAGTATCCATATCCGTGACGGAAGGGCGGCAGGCGCCGGGAGGATCGATGGCAAGACGCGGTTCGTCGTTCGGATTCATGGGCCGGTTCGGGCGGTCGGAGGATCTGCGCAGTCTCGACGGCGCGCTGCGCGCCTGCGACCTGCATCCGGCGCTGGTGCCGGAGGGCGTGAAGCTGGCGCTCGTGAACCTGCTCAAGGATCGCCATGGCGATACGGAGCCGGCCGAAAGCGCCTATGCGCCCGTGGCTGCGCTGTTCGCCTACTGTGCGCTGGGGGCAGGCGCCTTCGCGCAGGCCAATGGCGAGACGGCCGTCGAAGATGCGATACGCCGCGTGGACGCCGCGCTGGCGCATGGAAGGGGCCTCGATGCCGACATCGTGCTGCTCGCCCACCATGCCCGCATGATCCAGCCGGAGGTGGTGGAGCGGCACGGCATAGAGGTGGACGGCAGTTGATGGACGCTTCCCGGCCGGCCCTCGACCTCGTCCCCCCTCGTGCAACGGAGGGGGAACAAGAAGGCGGAGAAGGCCGTGGCGGATTTGCCTACTGCGACCTGACCCACCCGACGTAACCGCGCACGTCGGCGGCCGGCTCCGTATAGGCTGCTCCGAGATCCTTCTCCATGCGGCCGATGTAGCCTTTTGCCCAGACGGGCAGCGGGTAGTCGATCGCGGCGAGGAATTCGAGCGTGGCGGCGAGGCGGATGTCGGCGATCGAGGCATGTTCCCCGCCGATGAAGGGCTTGTCGCCGATGAAGAACGACCGGAAGACGTCGAGCGGCTCAGCAAGCGCGTCTTCGGCGGCCTTCGCGGCGGCCTGCTTGGCATCGTCGGCGGCGGAGGAGGCGCCCACCTCTCCCGGATATTGCGGGAATTTCAGCGTCGGGTAGGTCGCGCGCGCCACGTAGGGATAGAGCGTGCCAACGAGGTAGAACATCGCGCTGTCGACCATAGCGCGCCGCGCCGGATCGGTCGGGTAGAACTTCTCGAGGCCGTGCTTGTTGCAGAGATACTGCATGATGGCGCAGCTTTCCCACATCACGCCCTTCGGCAGACCGGCCTCCTCGATCATCGGCGTCAGATGGGCCGGGTTCCTTGCGAGGAACTCCGGCGTGCGGGTTACGCCGTAGACGTCGCTTTCCTCGAAGTCGAGGCCGGCAGCGCGCACGAAGACACGCACCGACATGTTGTTGACACTGGGCTTGATGACTTTCAGCTTGATGGACATCGATTTCCTCCCTCTTGGATGATTTTCTTGGCGGATCAGTACGGATTCTTCGGCGAACGGTCCGCCGACAGCGAGGCGCGCGAGCGCTCCGTCAACTTCTCGATCGCATCGGCGAGATGCGGTTCGGCGATGTTGTAGTCTCCCTTCGCCACCCGGATATGGTGCGCCTCGAACAGAACGTCGGCATGGGTGAAACCGGCGGGCGGTTCGAAACGGTAGGAGGCCAGTTCGATCAGCAGGCCGAGCGGATCGGTGAAGTAGATCGAATCCATGAAGCCGCGGTCCTTGACGCCGCTGTGGCGGATGCCGCGGGCGTCGAGCCGGGAAACCGCCTGCAGGAATGTCACCCGCGAGACCGAGAAGGCGATGTGGTGCACGCAGCCGGGTTCGGTGGGAGTGCGGCGCGGGTCGGGCTTGCGGCCCTCGTCCGTGAAGATCGTGATCAGCCGGCCGTCCCCCGGATCGAAATAGAGATGGCTCTCGCTCGCCCGATCGAGATTGGGCTGCTCGAACACGAAGGGCATGCCGAGCACACCTTCCCAGAAATCGATCGATGTCTGCCGGCCGGCGCCGGTCAGCGTGATATGATGAACGCCCTGCGACTGCAGTTTCTGCATGGCCGTTTCCCCTTTTTTTCGGCGCGATAGCGCGCTCTCGTTGCGCCAAGTATAGGTCAGGTGGGCAAATGCCTGATAGCGGTATCACAGCACGGACTGTTCAACGATGACGCCACAAAGGCGTCCCCCTTTCGCATCTGCGAAAAACCCTGTATGAGCCCGCCAACATCGGCCGGCCGCAGCGTCGGCCCGCCCTCGATTCCCTGGACGCATCATGAACCTTCGCAATATCGCGATCATCGCGCACGTCGACCATGGCAAGACCACGCTGGTCGACGAGCTTCTGAAACAGGCCGGCTCGTTCCGCGAGAACCAGCGCGTCGCCGAGCGCGCGATGGATTCGAACGACCTGGAAAAGGAGCGCGGCATCACCATCCTCGCCAAGGCGACCTCGGTCGATTGGAAGGACTACCGCATCAACATCGTCGACACCCCCGGCCACGCCGATTTCGGCGGCGAGGTGGAGCGCATCCTGTCGATGGTCGATTCGGCGATCGTCCTGGTCGACGCCGCCGAAGGCCCGATGCCGCAGACCAAGTTCGTCGTCGGCAAGGCGCTCAAGGTCGGTCTGAAGCCGATCGTCGTGATCAACAAGATCGACCGGCCGGACGCGCGCCATGTCGAGGTCGTCAACGAAGTGTTCGACCTGTTCGCCGCGCTCGACGCGACCGACGAGCAGCTCGACTTCCCGATCCTCTACGGTTCCGGCCGCGACGGCTGGGTGTCCGAGAACCCCGAAGGCCCGAAGGACCAGCGCCTCGCGCCGCTGTTCGACCTGATCATCAAGCACGTGCCGGCGCCGACGGTGCATCCCGGCCCGTTCCGCATGATCGGCACGCTGCTGGAAGCCAATCCCTTCCTCGGCCGCATCATCACGGGCCGCATCGAATCCGGCACGCTGAAGTCGAACCAGCCGGTCAAGGTGCTCGCCAATGACGGGTCGCTGGTCGAGACCGGCCGCATCTCGAAGATCCTCGCCTTCCGCGGCCTGGAACGGCAGCCGATCGAAGAAGCGCAGGCAGGCGACATCGTCGCCATCGCCGGCCTGTCCAAGGGTACCGTCGCCGACACGTTCTGCGACCCGTCGGTGACCGAGCCGCTGCATGCTCAGCCGATCGATCCGCCGACCGTGACCATGTCGTTCCTCGTCAATGACAGCCCGCTGGCGGGCACCGAAGGCGACAAGGTCACCAGTCGCGTCATCCGCGACCGCCTGCTGCGCGAAGCGGAAGGCAATGTGGCGCTGAAGATCGAAGAATCGGCCGACAAGGACTCGTTCTACGTCTCGGGCCGCGGCGAGTTGCAGCTTGCGGTGCTGATCGAGACGATGCGCCGCGAGGGCTTCGAGCTTGCCGTGTCGCGTCCGCGCGTGGTGATGCAGAAGAACGAGAACGGCGAACTGCTGGAGCCGGTCGAAGAGGTCGTGATCGACGTCGACGAGGAACATGCCGGCGTCGTCGTGCAGAAGATGAGCGAGCGCAAGGCCGAAATGGTCGAGCTGCGCCCCTCCGGCGGCAACCGCCAGCGCCTCGTCTTCCACGCGCCGACGCGCGGCCTGATCGGCTACCAGTCGGAACTGCTGACGGACACGCGCGGCACGGCGGTCATGAACCGGCTGTTCCATTCCTACCAGCCTTACAAGGGCGAACTGGCGGGCCGCACCAACGGCGTGCTGATCTCGAACGACGCGGGCGAATCCGTCGCCTTTGCGATGTGGAACCTGGAAGACCGCGGCCCGATGGTCATCGACGCCGGCGTGAAGGTCTACCAGGGCATGATCGTCGGCATCCACTCCAGGGACAACGACCTCGAAGTCAACGTGCTCAAGGGCAAGAAGCTGACCAACATCCGCGCGGCCGGCAAGGACGAGGCGGTGCGCCTCACCCCGCCGATCCGCATGACGCTGGAACGCGCTCTCGCCTGGATCCAGGACGACGAGCTGGTCGAGGTGACGCCGAAGTCGATCCGCCTGCGCAAGCTCTATCTCGATCCGAACGAGCGCAAGCGCTTCGAAAAGTCGGCCAAGGTCGCCGGCGCGGCGTAAGCCGCCGACACGCCTCCCGCCGCGCCCGCCTTGCGGGCGCGTGTCGAAAGGTCCGGTGCCGCTTCGCGACAGGCGCGGGCCGATCCTCGGCTGGCCTGCCCGCTCGATGGCGCTGCCATCTGGTGAAGGCCGCCGAACCGGGCTACCGCCGCCTCGACCCGTTTCGTGAGCGCAGCCGTGACCTCTCCCAAACCGCCCGCCGTCTCCGCGCTGATCCCGGTGCTGGTCTGCACCTTCGCGATCTTTCTGCTGTCGGCCATGGACGCGGTTATGAAGGGCCTCGTGATCGCGATCGGGGTCTACAATACCGTGCTGTGGCGCAGCCTGTTCGCGACCGTGATCGCAGGCAGCGCCTGGGTTGCCGGTGCGCGGACGCGGCCGAGCCCGGCCGTGCTCCGGCTGCATGCCCTGCGCGCGGCGGTGATCGCCATCGTGCTGATCTCCTTTTTCTGGGGCCTCGCGCGGCTTCCGCTGGCCGAGGCGATCGCGCTCAGCTTCGTCGCGCCGCTGATCGCGCTGTTCCTGGCGGCGCTGATGCTGGGCGAGCGGATCCGGCGGCAGGCAATCTGGGGCTCGGTCGCCGGGACCGCGGGAGTCGCGATCATCATGGCAGGACAGCTCGGCCGATCGGCCTATACAGAGGCGGCGCTGGCGGGGACGGGGGCGGTGCTGTTCTCGACGGTGTTCTACGCCTACAACCTCGTGCTGATGCGCCGGCAGGCGCTTGTGGCCCGGCCGATCGAGGTCTCCTTCTTCCAGAACCTGTCGCTCGCGTTCCTGATGTGCCTCGCCGCGCCGTGGCTGGCGGTTGCACTGCCGCGCGATCTGTGGCTGCCGATCGCCGGCATCACCGCCTTGTCGCTCTCCGGGCAATTGCTGATGAGCTGGGCCTATGGCCGGGCCGAGGCCCAGTCGCTTATCCCGACAGAATACACCGCCTTCGTCTGGGCCATCGCGCTCGGCTGGTTCTTCTTCGGCGAGACCGCGACCTGGACCACGCTGGCAGGGGCCGGGCTCATCATCGCCGGCTGTCTCGTTGCCGCGCGCGCCAACCCGAAGCTGGCCGAGCCGATCGAGGCGACCGTTTGAGGTTAGCGCGCCTCGTCCGCGGCTAGCCTGCCCTGAACGGGAAGAGCGCCCGCAGGGCGGGGTCGCGCAACCACAGCCCGCCCCACATGAACAGGCCGAGGTAGATGCTGAACAGCACGTGGCTGAAAAGCGGGTTCTGCACCCTGATCTGGGTGGCCATCGCGCCGCCCAGCAATCCCATCGCCAGGACCGCGCCGAGGATGCTGGTGCGCGGCCACAGATAGAGCAGCACGCAGCCAAGCTCGATCAGGCCGATCATCAGCACGTAGCCGTCCGGCCAGCCGAGCTGTCGCGTCGAGTCGACTGCTACCGAAGCGCCGACCAGTTTCGGCGCGACGGAGGCGATCAGGAGAAAAGCGGCGAAGATCCCGCTCAATGCCCAGCCAAGTCCAACCATCATCGAATTGCTCATCGAATTCATCCCCATCGTGCCGGGTCGACCGGCTTTTGCGCATCATGACCGGCGAGACCCGAGGACCGGAGGGCCATCGGATCGACAGTTATCTATCTTGATGAGAAGATAAATCGACGGATATCTTAATGTCAAGATATCAAGGGTCGAGGTGTTCAAGGTCGGCCTGGGTGGCGGCTAGGGGGTGTCAGCTCCGCCGGGATCACCCTTCCGGAGGCATGTCAGGTCGACTATATGGATCGAAGGAGGACGACCATGGATCTTGCATCGCTTCTCATCTTCGCCGGCGCGCTGTTCGTCGCATCCGGCTCGCCCGGCCCCTCGATCGCTGCGCTCGTCTCGCGGGTGATCACGCGCGGGATTTCGGGCGTGCTGCCGTTTCTGATGGCGATGTGGATCGGCGAGGCCGTGTGGCTGTCGCTCGCCGTGTTCGGCCTTGCCTATGTGGCGCAGACCTTCCATTTCGCCTTCGTGGTTCTGAAATGGGCCGGCGTCGCCTACCTCGCCTTCCTCGCCTGGAAGATGTGGACAGCGCCGGCCGAAGTCGGCGAAGGAGATCTGCCGAAAGCCGACGCGCCGGTGCGCATGTTCCTGGCCGGGATGGCGGTGACGCTCGGAAATCCGAAGATCATGATGTTCTACCTGGCGCTTTTGCCGACGATCGTCGACCTCGCCACCGTGACGGTCGGCGGCTGGGCGGAGCTGACGCTCACCATGCTCGCCGTGCTGATGGCGGTCGATTGCTGCTGGGCTTTCGCCGCGGCCCAGGCGCGCAGGCTGCTCAAGAGCCCGCGCGCGGTCAGGATCGCAAACCGCATCAGCGCCGGCACCATGGCTGGAGCCGCCGCTGCGATCGCGGCGCGGGGTTAGCGCGCCAAGGCGTGATATTCCGGGTTCGGCCGCATGTCGGTGGCGGCGGCGACGCGGTTCGACATGTTGAAGAAGGCAATCGTCGAGGCGATGTCCCAGATGTCGCGGTCGGAGAAGCCGGCAGCGCGCAGGGCCGCCCGATCCGCCTCCTCGATCTTCGCCGGCGTTTCGGTCAGCTTGACCGCGAAATCGAGCATCGCCTTCTGCTTCGGCGAGAGGTTCGCGGCACGGTAGTTCATGACCATCATCTCGCCGAGCGCCGGATCGCCGGAGAGCTGGCGCACCGCGGCGCCGTGGGCAGTCAGGCAGTAGTAGCAGTGGTTCACGGAGGAGACGACGACCGCGATCATCTCGCGCTCGAGCTTCGTCAGTCCGGACTCGCCTAGCATCAGATCGTTGTACATATCGGTGAAGGCGCGCAGCTTCTTCTCGTCGAAGGCGTAGGCGAGGAGCACGTTGGGAATCATGCCCAGCTTGTCCTTCGCCTTGGCAAAATAGGCCCTCGTCGGCTCGCTCAGGTCGGCAAGCTTCAAGTCCAGTGCGATGATACGGTCGTCCACGGCGTCATCCTCCATTCACATGCTTTTCGCAGATTGCCGGCGAATTGAGCCGTTGCGCCGCGTTTTTCTCTGATACGATACCTCAAAAAACAGAAACGGGAGGGGATTCGGCATGCCGACGGGGAAAAAACTTCCGGCCGCAGCAACAGCGGCCGACCACAAGGGGAGCGCATCGGAGCTCGCCGAGCACCTCCTGGTCCGCGCGCCCAGCGAAGACGTCGCAGCCTATGACGACGACGCCATCCGGCGCTCGATCCAACTCGCTCATTCGGCGCTGAAGCGCCACCGCAAGGGCAGCAGCGTCATCGCCATCGATCGCGATCCGGGCATCACGCGGCAGGGCCGCAAGGTCTCGGTCGTCACGCTGGTCAATGACAACATGCCGTTCCTGTTCGATTCCGTGATCGGCGAGATCACGGACGGCGCAGCGGAACCGCTGCTGGTCATTCACCCTGTGCTGCAGGTTACGCACGGCAAGTCCGGCGTCACCGGCATCGTCGGCGAGGCGGGGCCGGGACGGCAAGACCCCGGCCTCGACCGGGTGAGCCTGATCCACGTTCACCTGCCGCTGATGACGGAAGCCCGGGCGAAATCCCTCGAAACCGGGCTGCAGCGCGTTCTGGACGCGGTCCGCTCGTCCGTGGTCGGCTGGAAGCCGATGCTTGCACGGCTGGAGCAGGCGATTTCCAGTTTCCGCTACGCGGACGTGCCGCTGAAGAAGGACGCCGTCGATGAAGCGGTGGCGTTTCTCGAATGGCTGAGAGACGACAACTTCACGTTCCTCGGCATGCGCGACTACCTCTACAAGGGCAACGAGAAGACCGGGACGCTGGAGCGCAGCGGCCAGGCCGGTCTCGGCCTGCTGTCCGACCCGAACACGCTCGTGCTGCGCAGCGGCACCGAAGCAGTTACGACCACGCCCGAAATCCGCGCTTTTCTGAACGGTCCCGATCCGCTGATCGTCACCAAGGCGAACACCAAGTCGCTCGTCCACCGCCGCATCTATCTCGATTACATCGGCGTGAAGACCTTCGACGCCAAGGGCAAGCTGCTCGGCGAACTGCGCATCGTCGGCCTGTTCACCTCGACCGCCTACACGCGTTCGGTGATGACGATCCCCTATCTGCGCTCCAAGGCGCAGCAGGTGATCGCGAAATCCGGCTTCGAGGCTACGGACCATTCCGGCAAGGCGCTGACCAACGTGCTGGAATCCTATCCGCGTGACGAGCTGTTCCAGATCGACGTGCCGCTGCTGCGCAAGCACGCGGCGACGATTCTCGCGCTCGGCGAGCGGCCGCGCATCAGGGTGCTGGTGCGCGTCGACCGGTTCGACCGCTTCGCTTCGATCATCGTCTTCGTGCCGCGCGACCGCTACGACAGCCGCGCGCGGGAACGGATCGGCGCCTATCTGAAGACGATGTTCGAGGGTCGCCTCTCGGCCTACTACCCGGCTTTCCCGGACAGCGGGCTGGCGCGGGTGCATTTCATCATCGGCCGCTCCGGCGGGAAGACGCCGAAGGTCGATCCGGCGGAGCTCGAAGCCGGCGTGCGCGATATCGTGCGCACCTGGGACGATGCCATTGCCGATACCGCGGAAACGCTGGCCATCGAAAGCGCGTTCGCGGCGATCGCACTGCGCTTCCCGGAAAGCTATCGCGGCAGTTTCAGCGCGGCGGAAGCGCTGCATGACGCGCGCCGCGTGGCCGCCGTCAGCGCGCACAGGCCGATCGCCATCGACTACTACCGCCGGAAGGATCAGTCGCCGCAGCAGGCAGCGCTGAAGATCCACCATTTCGGCAGGCCCGTGTCGCTGTCGCGGCGTGTGCCGCTCCTAGAGAACATGGGCTTTCGCGTCATCAGCGAGCGCACGTTCGAAGTGTCCGACGGCGACGGCGACACGATCTTCCTGCACGACATGGAAATCGAAAACGCCTTCGGCAAGCCGATCGACCTTAAGGACGGCGGCGCCCTGTTCGAAAGCGTGTTCCTGTCGGTGTGGCATGGCGAGGCCGACAATGACGGCTACAACGCGCTCGCCCAGACCGCGGGGCTCGACCCCAGCGCGATCCTGATCCTGCGCGCCTATGGCCGCTACCTGCAGCAGGCGGGCATTCCGCAGAGCCAGGAGTTCATCGCCGGCGTACTCAACCGCTATCCGCAGATTGCGCGCGCCCTGCACAGCCTGTTCGTCGCCCGGTTCGATCCGGCGCGGGCACACGACCGGGAGGTCGAGAGCAAGCATCTGAAGTCGGCCATCCGCGACGCGCTGGCCGAGGTGCCGAGCCTCGACGACGACACGATCATCCGCCGCTACCTCAACCTGATCGATTCCTCGCTCAGGACCAACCATTTCGCGCCGGCGAAGCCGGGCGTGTCGCTGGCGATCAAGCTCGATTCGAAGAGCGTGACCGGGCTGCCCGATCCGAAGCCGTGGCGGGAGATCTTCGTCTACGGGCCGGAAGTGGAGGGCGTGCACCTGCGCTTCGGGCCGGTGGCGCGCGGCGGGCTCAGGTGGTCCGACCGGGCGCAGGACTACCGCACCGAGGTGCTGGGCCTCGTCAAGGCGCAGCAGGTGAAGAACGCCGTGATCGTGCCGGTCGGCGCCAAGGGCGGCTTCTTTCCGAAACTCCTGCCCGCAGGCGGCAGCCGCGACGCGGTCTTCGCGGCCGGCACCAGCGCCTATGTCAACTTCGTCTCCTCGCTGCTGTCGATCACGGACAATCTGGACATCAAGGGCATCGTGCCGCCGAAGGACGTCGTTCGGCATGACACGGACGATCCCTATTTTGTCGTGGCGGCCGACAAGGGCACGGCCACGTTCTCCGACACCGCCAACGCGATCAGCCAGGCGCATGACTTCTGGCTGGACGATGCCTTCGCCTCGGGCGGCTCGGCCGGCTACGACCACAAGAAGATGGGCATCACCGCGCGCGGCGCCTGGGAAGCGGTGAAGCGGCACTTCCGCGAGATGAACCGCGACATCCAGTCGGAGCCGTTCACGGTGGTCGGCGTCGGCGACATGTCGGGCGACGTGTTCGGCAACGGCATGCTGCTCTCGCCCGAGATCCGCCTCGTCGCCGCGTTCGACCATCGCGACATCTTCATCGACCCGTCGCCCGACGCCGCGGCCTCCCTGGCCGAACGCGAACGTCTCTTCGCCCTGCCCCGCTCGTCCTGGCAGGACTACGACAAGAGCAAGCTCTCGGCGGGCGGCGGCATTTTCCCGCGGTCGCTGAAGTCGATCACGCTGAGCCCGGCGGCTGCGAATGCGATCGGGCTCGACAAGACCGTCGCCTCGCCGGCCGAGATCATGAACGCCATCCTCAAGGCGCCGGCCGATCTTCTCTGGTTCGGCGGCATCGGCACCTATGTGCGGGGCTCGACCGAGACCAACCCGGAGGTAGGCGACCGCGCCAACGACGCGATCCGCGTCACCGGCGCCGAGCTGCGCGCCAAGGTAATCGGCGAAGGCGCCAATCTCGGCGTCACCCAGCGCGGGCGTATCGAATACGGGCTCGCGGGCGGACGCTGCAATTCGGACGCGATCGACAATTCCGGCGGGGTGAACTCCTCCGACGTCGAGGTCAACATCAAGATCGCGCTGGCGACCGCCATGCGGTCCGGCGGCCTGACGCGGCCGGCCCGCAACAAGCTGCTGGCGTCGATGACCGACGAGGTGGGAGGGCTGGTGCTGGCCAACAACTACCACCAGACGCTGGCGATCTCGCTGGCGCAGTTGCGCGGGACGGCCGAGATTGCGCACCAGCAGCGCTTCATGGCCGGGCTCGAGGCGCGCAAGCTGCTGGATCGCAAGGTGGAACTGCTGCCGTCCGACGCAGCACTCGCCGAACGTGCTGCGCGCAACGAGCCGCTGACCCGGGCGGAAATCGGCGTGCTGCTCGCCTATGCCAAGATGGTGTTGCTCGACGACCTCGTCGCAAGCCCGCTTCCGGACGACACCTATCTGGAGCGCGACCTGCTCGCCTATTTCCCGGACAGGATGGCGAAGAAATACGAGGCCGAGATCGGCGGCCACCGGTTGCGGCGCGAGATCATCGCGACGCAGCTGGCGAACGACGCGATCAACCGGGGCGGACCGACCTTCGTCAGCCGTCTTCAGGACGCGACCGGCGTGCCGGCGAACGAGATCGTCGGGGCCTATGTCCTCGTGCGCGACGGGTTCGGCCTGGAAGGCCTCTATGCCGAAATCGACGCGCTCGACGCGAAGATCGATGGCCAGGCCCAGCTGCAGCTCTACCAGGCGGTGGGCCGCCTCGTGCACGGCCAGACCACCTGGTTTGCCCGCAACCCGGATAGCGCGGGGCTCGGCGAGCGGGTTGCGGCGTTGCAGGCCGCCCGCAAGGCGATCGAGCCGAAACTGACGTCGTGGCTGCCGGCGGACATGAAGGCGCGACATCTCGCCCGCGTCGACGAGTTGACGCGGTCGGGCGCGCCCGCGAAGCTCGCGGAGCGGCTGGCGGGCCTGTCGCTTTCGGAACTCGTGCCGGAAATGGCGCTGGTCGCGCGGCTGGCCGAAGCCTCCGCCGATGCCGCCGCCCGGGCGATCCTCGCGCTCAACGCCCTGTTCCGGATCGGCCGGATAGAGGATGCGGCGCGTACGATCATGCCGAGCGACTATTACGACGGCCTTGCTCTTTCGCGGGCGCATGACATGATCGCGACAGCACGGCGGGGGATGGCCGTGGCAGCGCTGCGCACGCATGGCACGGCCGACCACCCTGTCGACGCGTGGGTGCAGGCGGGTGGCCAGCGCATCGAACGCGCGCGGGAAAGGCTGCAGGGTCTGACCGAAAGCGGCGAAATCACACTGTCGCGGCTCGCCGTCGCGGCCGGACTGATGAACGATCTGGCCGGCATGTGACCGGAAGGAGTGGGGACATGACTGAGCCGGTCGTAACGCGGGCGCCGAAGCGCGGCATCTGGGGATGGATGCTGTTCGATTTCGCACAGCAGCCGTTCCATACGCTGATCATCACCTTCGTCTTCGCGCCCTATTTCGCGGCCCAGGTCGCGTCCAACCCGGCGCAGGGGCAGGAATACTGGGGCTATGCGGCAGGTATCGGCGGCGCGATCATCGCGCTCACCTCGCCGATCCTCGGCGCCATCGCGGATGCGACGGGGCCGCGCAAGCCGTGGATTCTGCTGTTCTCCATCCTCGGCTTCATCGGCTGCTGGATGCTCTGGTATGCGATGCCGGGCATGGGCAATCTCGGCTTTGCGATGCTGGCGATCGTATTGGCGCTCGTTGGCATGGAATTCGCCGCGGTGTTCAACAACGCGATGATGCCGACGCTCGTGCCGCGGGCCGAACTCGGCCGCCTGTCCGGTTCCGCCTGGGGTCTCGGCTATGTCGGCGGGCTGATCTCGCTCGTCATCGTGCTGGGCTTCCTCTCGGCCAGCCCCGAGACAGGCAAGACGCTGATCGGCATCCCGCCGCTGTTCAGGCTCGACCCGGCGACACATGCGGGCGACCGCGCGTCTGGGCCGCTGACCTCGCTCTGGTATCTCGTCTTCGTGCTGCCCATGTTCCTGTGGACTCCGGACGTGAAGCGCCGGGAATCCGCCGTTGGCGCAATCCAGAGGGGCCTCTCCGAGCTTTGGGAAACCGTACGCACGCTGCCGGCGCAGCGCAGCTACTTTTCGTTCCTGCTGTCGTCCATGTTCTATCGCGACTCGCTCAACGCGCTCTACTCGTTTGGTGGCATCTACGCGGCGGGCGTGCTCGGCTGGCCGATCATCAAGATCGGCATCTTCGGCATCCTGGCCAACCTGACGGGCGCCATCGGCGCCTGGATCGGCGGCCGCGCCGACCAGCGGTTCGGGCCGAAGCCCGTCATCAGCGTCTCGATCCTGATCCTGATCCTCTGCTGCGTGACGGTGATCTCGACGACCAAGACCGAGGTACTGTTCATGACGGTCGCCGCGGAGGGAAGCGGGTCGAGCCTGCCGGACATCGTCTTCTACATCGCAGGCGCCTTCATCGGCGCGGCGGGCGGCTCGATCCAGGCGGCGTCGCGCACGCTTCTCGTCGACCAGGTCGAGGGCGACAAGGTGACGGAGGCGTTCGGCCTCTACGCGCTGTCGGGCCGCGCGACCTCGTTCATCGCGCCCTTTGCGATTGCCTTCGCCACCGCCTGGTTCGCCTCGGAGGCGTTCGGCCTCTCCAACGAGGACGCGCAGCGCCTCGGCGTCACCCCGATCGTGGCGCTGTTCGTGATCGGATTGGCGCTGCTGCCCTGGGTGAAGAGCAGGGATTACAAGCTGGCGGCGGCGTGATCCTCAATTCTTGAAGTTTGGTACCTTTTACGTTACCATTATGAGGATTGTAGAGTATACCAACTCCGAGGGCAGGAGCCCTTTCGGCACATGGTTCGAACGGTTGGATGCTCCTGCCGCCTCGAAAGTCACCGTCGCGCTGGCGCGCATGGAGGGCGGCAACCTCTCCAACGCCAAGTCGGTCGGCTCTGGCGTATTCGAGTATCGGATCGATTGGGGGCCCGGCTATCGGATTTACTTCGGCCAGGTCGGCACGGAGATTGTCGTCCTGGTGGGCGGCGGCACCAAGCAGAGGCAGCAGCGCGATATCCGCGAGGCGGTCGAACGCTGGGCGGACTATCGCAGACGCAAAGGGTGATTTGCCATGGCGCTCACGCGCGATTTCAAGGCGACACTAAAAGCCAGGGCAGACGGAGACCCCGCATTTCGCGCGGCGCTGCTTTCTGACGCCATCGAACTGCTGCTTGCCGGTGATCTCGACACCGGCAAGACCGTGCTGAGGAATTTCATCAAGGCTACGGTTGGCTTCGAGTCGCTCGCTGCCCTGTCGGGCATTCCGGCGAAGAGCCTGATGCGCATGTTCGGGCCGAAGGGAAATCCGACGGCTGCGAGCCTGTTTACGGTCATCTCCTCCTTGCAGAAGGCAACCGGCGTACAGCTCGAAGTGACCGCGGACGCGGCGTAGCCGTATTCGGGCAGCTTGCGTTCAATGCCTGAAGTGCCGCATCCCGGTAAAGACCATCGCGATGCCGGCCTCGTCGGCGGCATCGATCACCGCCTGGTCGTTGACCGAGCCGCCGGGCTGGATGACGGCGGTGGCGCCGGCGTCGACGGCTGACAGCAGCCCGTCGGCGAAGGGGAAGAAAGCATCGGAGGCGACGACCGAGCCGATGGTCATCGGCTCCTTCCCGCCGGCGGCTTCAGCCGCGTCGGCCGCCTTGCGCGCGGCGATGCGGGAGGAATCGACGCGGCTCATCTGGCCGGCGCCGATGCCGACGGTTGCGCCGTCGCGGACATAGACGATCGCATTCGACTTGACGTGCTTGGCGACGCGGAAGGCGAATTTGAGATCCGACAGTTCACGGTCGCCCGGCGCGCGCTTCGTGACGACCTTGAGCTCAAGATCGTCGACCACGCCGGAGTCGCGCGACTGGACGAGCAGGCCGCCGGCGACCGACTTCACCGTCAGGCCCGTGGCGCGCGGATCGGGGAGCGAGCCGGCGATGAGCAGGCGCAGGTTCTTCTTGGCGGCGACGATGGCGATTGCCTCCGCCGTCGCGTCTGGCGCAATGATCACTTCGGTGAACGTCTTGACGATTTCCTCGGCCGCCTCGGCGTCAAGCGTGCGGTTGAGCGCGACGATGCCGCCGAAGGCCGAGACCGGATCGCAGGCGAGCGCCTTGAGGTAGGCGTCCTTCAGGCTCAGCCCTTCGGCCACGCCGCATGGGTTGGCGTGCTTGATGATGGCGACCGCGGCGGTGCGGGCCGGGTCGAACTCGGAGACGAGCTCGTAGGCCGCGTCGGTGTCGTTGATGTTGTTGTACGAGAGCTGCTTGCCCTGCACCTGGCGGGCGGTCGCCACGCCCGGGCGCGGGTCTCCGTTGACGTAGAAGGCCGCATCCTGGTGCGGGTTTTCGCCATAGCGCATCACCTGCTCCAGCTTGCCGGCGAAGGCGCGCCAGACGGGGTGCTCGATGGCGAGCGTTTCCGCGAACCAGCCGGAGATCGCGGCATCATAGGCTGCGGTGCGGGCGAAGGCCTTGGCGGCCAGCTTCTGGCGGAACTGATAGGATAGGCTGCCGGTGTTCTCCTCCAGCGCCTCCAGCACCAGCGGATAGTCGGCCGGATCGGTGACGATGCCGACATAGGCGTGGTTCTTCGCCGAGGCGCGCACCATCGCCGGGCCGCCGATATCGATGTTCTCGACGGTGGCCGCGTAATCGCCTCCGGCGCGGCGGACTTCCTCGAACGGATAGAGGTTGATCACCACCAGATCGAACGGCTTGATACCGTGGTCGTGCATCGCCTGCTGATGCTCGGGATCGCCTCGCACCGCGAGAAGACCGCCATGCACCAGCGGATGCAACGTCTTGACGCGGCCGTCCATGATCTCGGGAAAGCCGGTGACTTCGGAGACGTCCGTGACGGCGATGCCGGCCTCGGCGATGGCCTTGCGGGTGCCGCCGGTGGAGACGATCTCGACGCCGTGTTTCGTCAGAGCCCGGACGAAATCGATCAGGCCGGTCTTGTCCGAAACCGAGATCAGCGCGCGGCTGACGGCAACGAGGTCGGGCGCGGGGATGTTCTTGGAGACGACGGCCATGACGATCCTTTCCTGCGGAGGCCCGCTCATGCCTCCCATGGCAGTTGATTGCAAGAGGACAGGCCGTCCCACCCGGCGTGCATTGCGATGATCCCCGGCCGGCGATAGCTTCCGGGCAACGAGGACGACCTGGCATGACCGATTTCATCTATGACGGCGCCGCGGCGGCGAAGGCGACGCTTCTTCTCGCACATGGCGCGGGCGCGCCGATGGATTCCGACTGGATGAACACGGTCGCTGCGAAGGTCGCCGGCCACGGTATCCGCGTCGCGCGCTTCGAATTCGGCTACATGGCGGCGAGACGCATCGGCAATCGCCCGCCGCCCTCGCCGGCAAACAAGCTGATCGGCGAGTATGTCGGGGCAATCGCCGGGGTCGAACGGAGCGGCCGGCTCTTCATCGGCGGAAAGTCGCTTGGCGGCCGCATGGCGAGCATGATCGCGGACAAGCAGTTCAAGGACGGCGCGATCGCGGGCCTGGCCTGCCTCGGCTACCCGTTCCATCCGCCCGGCCAGCCTGAAAAACTGCGCACGGACCATCTGGAAAAGCTCGTCTGCCCAACGCTGATCTGCCAGGGCGAGCGCGATCCCTTCGGCACCCGCGAAGAGGTGGCGGCCTATCCGCTGTCGCCGAAGATCGGGGTCGAATGTCTGACGGACGGCGACCACGACCTCAAGCCGCGCAAGGCCTCCGGCGCGACCTTCGATGGGAATCTGGATATTGCAGCAAAAGCCGTCGCGGATTTCATGCTAGGGGCCGCAGATGACTGACACGCGTCTCTCCGATCTCGAACTCGAACGCTATGCCCGTCACATCGTGCTGGCGGAGGTCGGCGGTCCGGGCCAGCAGAAGCTGAAGCGCGCGCGGGTGCTGGTGGTCGGCGCCGGCGGGCTGGGCGCGCCGGTGCTGCTCTATCTGGCGGCGGCAGGTGTCGGGACGCTCGGCATCGTCGATGACGACACGGTTTCGCTGTCCAATCTGCAGCGGCAGGTAATCCACGACACGGCGGCGGTCGGCCGAACGAAGGTCGACAGCGCCGGCGCGACGATCGGGCGGGTCAATCCGCATGTGACGATCGAGCCGTACGTGCTCCGGCTCGACGCCTCCAACGCGGACGGTATCGTCGGGGCATATGATATCGTCGTCGACGGGTCCGACAATTTCGAGACCCGCTACGTGCTGGCGGATGCCTGCGCGGCAGCGAAGAAGCCGCTCGTTTCCGGCGCCGTCGGCCGGTTCGACGGGTCGCTCACCGTCCTGATCCCATGGGAGAAAGACGAGAAGGGGCGGCCGAACCCGAGCTACCGCGACCTCTATCCGGAAGCGCCGCCGCCCGGGATGGTGCCAAGCTGCGCGGTCGCCGGCGTGGTTGGCGCGCTGACCGGCGTCATCGGCACGCTGCAGGCGATGGAGGCGATCAAGCTCATCACCGGAGCCGGCGAACCGCTCGTCGGGCGGCTGCTGCTCTACGATTCGCTCGGCGCCCGTTTCGATACGATCCGCTATTCGGCGCCGAAGGACGGGGCATAGTTTGGCACTCGCCCTCACCGACGACCAACGCGCCATGGCGTCCGGCGAAAGGGGCGAAGGCACCGCCATGGCGATGCGGATCGTGGCGCGGACGGCGGACCTGCTGGGCGCGCCACGGCTGATCCCGATCGCCTCGGCGCATATCGACGGTGCGCTCTATCACGGTGATTCCGGCACGCTGTTCGCCGAAAAGCTTGTCGAGGGCGGCGCGAAGGTATCCGTGCGCGCGACGCTGAATGTCGGCGCGCTCGACCTGACCGGCTGTTCCCGCGACCGGCTGCCGGAACACGAGCGCGGCATGGCGCGACGCATGATGGAGGCTTACCGGACACTCGGATGCGAGCCGAGCTGGACCTGCGCGCCCTATCAGGCGGGGCATAGACCGGCGCAGGGAACGGACGTCGCCTGGGGCGAGTCCAACGCCGTGGTCTTCTGCAACTCCGTGCTCGGCGCGCGGACGAACCGCTACGGCGACTTCCTCGACATCGCCTGCGCGATTGCCGGATATGCGCCCGACTACGGCCTGCACCGGCCGGAAAACCGGCGGGCGCGCTTCGTTTTCGACGTCTCGGCTCTCGCGCCCTCCTTCCTCGCCTCGGAAATCGCTTGGCCCGTGCTCGGCAGCCTCTACGGGCGCGAGGCGGGAAACGATGTCGGTGTCGTCGCTGGCATTGCGCGACATCCCGGCGAGGACGCGCTGAAGGCATTTGGCGCCGCGGCGGCCTCGTCGGGCGCCGTCGGCCTGTTCCATGTCGCAGGTGTCACCCCGGAAGCGCCCGATCTTGCGACGGCCTTGGGCGGCGAAGAACCGGAGCGGACGATCGTGGTGACTCCCGACATGGCACGGAAGGCACAGTTGCGTCTTAGCACCGCGGGCGAAGTCGACCGGATCGACGCGGTGGCGATCGGCAGCCCTCATCTGTCGCCGCGCGAGTTCGAGGAGTTGGCGAGGCTGATCGGCGGCCGGCGGCTCGCCGTGCCGTTCTATGCCTGCACCGGCCGGCATGCGCTCGCCCACCTCGACAAATGCGGCCTGCGCAGAGGACTCGAGGCGGCAGGCGTGACGATCGTCGCCGACACCTGCGTCGTCGTCACGCCGATCATGGCGCCTGCTCCGGGCGGCGTGCTCATGACCAATTCCGGCAAGTTCGCCCACTATGCGCCCGGAAACACCGGCTATGGCGTGATCTACGGCTCGCTCGCCGACTGCGTCGAAAGCGCGGTATCCGGACGGCCCGCGCTTGCGGAGACTGCTCCATGAACGCGATGCAGGGCGAGATCCTTGTCGAGGGACGCGCCGGGCAGGGCGAGGCGCTGGTGCTCGACGCACCGATCTCCTTCTGGGGCGGCGTCGATCCGAAAACCGGCCGCATCGCCGATGTCCGTCATCCGCAGCACGGCGAGAGTATCGCCGGCAAGGTGCTGTTCCTGCCGGGCACGATCGGCTCGTCGTCCGCCTCCGCCGTACTGCTGGAGCTGGTCCACAACGGCCACGCGCCGGCCGCGCTGGTGCTGCACGAGCCCGACGCGATCCTGCTGCTCGGCCTGATCGTAGCAAGGGAAATGGGCTGGGAAACGCCGGTGGCGGTGCGGCTGGATCGTTCCCAATTCGCTCCCTTTCGCGGCACATCCCCGACGGTCGCTACGGGCGGCTCCATTTCCGAATCGGGCTCCCTGACGATTTCGGGATCGGCTCCCCCGTCCGGCGCCCGCACATCTGTTGTTTGACCCCGATCAAGGCGAAAGTCGCCGGCCCCGCTAGTCTGGTTTTTGCCGGGCTTCAAGGCGGCGCCGCGCTGAATGCCTCGTTCGGAAAAAGCAATCCGCCGTTTGCGCATCCTATTTCGCCGAAAGGCGTTGACCGACAACCGGCCCACGGAAAGCCAGGGTCTTCAAATTCTCAGCCTCGCTTCCGAGGCTTCAACAAGCAAATCAAGGAACTAGAGCCATGGACGACTTCAAGGGCAAGGTTGCGATCGTGACAGGCGGCGCGTCGGGTATCGGCGCGGCAATCGCACGGGATCTGGCCAAGGGCGGCGCTAAGGTGATCGTCGCCGATCTGGACAAGGCGCACGCCGACACGGTGGTCGAAGAGATACGGACGGCGGGCGGAGCTGCGGAGGGTTTCGCGGTAGATGTCGCCCATGCCGAGGAGGTCGAACGGATGGTCGCCTTCGCCGTCAAGACCTATGGAGCGCTTCATCTGGCGGTCAACAATGCCGGTATCGGCGGTCCGATCGCCCCGGTCGCAGACTATCCGCTCGACGGCTGGAAGTCGGTCATCGACATCAACCTGAACGGCGTCTTCTTCTGCGTCAAATACGAGATCGCCGCGATGCTGAAGTCCGGCGGCGGCGCGATCGTGAACATGGCCTCGATTCTTGGTTCCGTCGGCACGCCGGGCTCGAGCGCCTATGTGACCGCCAAGCACGGCCTGCTCGGGCTGACGAAGGCGACGGCGCTCGAATACGCGCAGCAGGGCATCCGCGTCGTCGCCGTCGGTCCCGGCTATATCGACACGCCGCTTTTGTCGAACAATCTCGATGCCGCGACGCTCGGCATGCTTGCCGGCCTCCATCCCGTGGGACGCATCGGCCGTTCGGAGGAAGTGTCCGCCCTCACCTGCTTCCTGCTTTCGGATGCCGCGAGTTTCATTACCGGCAGCTATCATCTGGTCGACGGCGGCTACACGGCGCAGTAACGGTTATGCCGAGGGAATTGACCGGATGAGCATCGCCGTGGCGGACAGTACCAATTCGACCCTGTCCGCCAAGGCCACATGGCATGCCGCGCCGCACCAGGCGGTCATCGAGGCTTTCGCTACCGATCCGGACGGGCTCGATCCGGCCGAAGCGGTAAGCCGCCTTGCGAGCTACGGGCCGAACGAGCTTCCGGCGCCGCGGCGCGTCCATCCGGTGCTGCGCTTCCTCGGCCAGTTCAACAATTCGCTGATCTACTTCCTGCTTGCGGCGGGGGTCGCGGCAGCCGTGCTGGAGCACATCGTCGACGCTGCGGTCATCGTCCTCGTCGTGGTGGTCAACGCCGTCGTCGGCTTCGTGCAGGAGGGGCGGGCGGAGCGCGCGCTGGACGCAATCCGCGACATGATCGCGCCGCGCGCCACTGTCCTCAGGGGTGGCGTACGGCACGTCGTCGACGCGCGCGAAATCGTGCCGGGCGACATCGTCGCGGTCGAGGCGGGCGACAAGGTGCCGGCCGATCTTCGTATCGTGCGTGCGCGCAGGCTGCTCGCCGACGAAGCGATCCTGACGGGAGAATCCGTTCCCACCGAGAAGCAGGAGGATCCGGTCGCGGCGGACGCACAGCTCGGCGACCGCTTTTCCATGCTCTATTCCGGCACGCTCGTGGCGACGGGGCAGGCGCTCGGCGTCGTCGTCGCCACCGGAGCCGGCACCGAGATCGGCGGCATTTCGACGATGATCGGGCGCGTCAAGTCGCTCACGACGCCACTTTTGCAGCAGATCGACGATTTCGGCCGGCTCCTGACCTGGTTCGCCATCGCGAGCGCCGCGGCGGTCTTCGTGTTTGCCACGCTGGTCCGTGCCTACCCGTGGGTCGACGCGCTCATGGTGGTCGTGGCGCTCGCGGTCGGCGTCGTGCCCGAAGGCCTGCCGGCCGTCATCACCATCACGCTCGCGATCGGCGTTCAGCGCATGGCCGCGCGAAACGCGGTCGTGCGCCGCCTGCCGGCGGTCGAGACGCTCGGTGCGACCTCGGTCATCTGCTCCGACAAGACGGGCACACTGACGCGAAACGAGATGACCGCGCGCCGCATCGCGACCGTCTCGGGCGAAACGGTCGTCTCCGGATCGGGCTACGCCCCTGACGGGACGCTCGAAACCCACGGTGCAGAAGCTCCGACGGATGAAGCTCGCGACAGTCTGCTGCTCGCGGCGCTGCTCTGCAACGATGCGGAGATTGTCGAGAAGGACGGGCGATGGGGCGTCGTCGGCGACCCGATGGAAGGCGCGCTCGTGACATTGGCCGTCAAGGCCGGGTTCCATGTCGAGACCGCGCGCGAGTTGTGGAGGCGGATCGACGAGATTCCGTTCGATGCGCAGCATCGCTTCATGGCAACGCTCAACGAGAATCCGTCGGGCCTGCGACAGATCTTCGTCAAGGGGGCTCCCGAGCGGGTGATCGGCATGTGCGGCACGCAGGCATCCGAAGGTGTGGAGACACCGCTCGACCTGGAATACTGGATCGGCCGGATCGCCGACGCTGCCAGTCGCGGCGAGCGCGTTCTCGCCTTCGCGGCGATGGAGGCCGGCCCGGATATGGAAGGGCTGTCGTTCGATGCCATCCAGGCCGGGAACCTCGTCCTTCTGGGTATCGTCGGGCTGATCGATCCGCCGCGGGACGAAGCCATGGAAGCCGTCGCCGCCTGCCGTTCGGCCGGCATCGCCATCAAGATGATTACCGGCGACCATGTCGGCACCGCGGCGACGATCGCCCGCCAGCTCGCCATCGCGAACGAACCTGTCGCCATCGAGGGGCGGGAAATCGATGCGATCTCCAGCGAGAAACTGCAGGAGGTTGTCGCGCGCGTCAGCGTGTTCGCCCGCACCACGCCCGAGCACAAGCTGAGGATCGTCCGCTCCCTGCAGGCCAACGGTCACATCGTCGCCATGACCGGCGACGGCGTCAACGATGCGCCGGCCCTCAAGCAGGCGGATGTCGGCGTCGCCATGGGGCGGAAGGGAACGGAGGCCGCCAAGGAAGCGGCCGAAATGGTGTTGGTCGACGACAATTTCGCCTCGATCGTCGCCGCCGTGCAGGAAGGCCGGACGGTCTACGACAACATCCGCAAGGTCATCGCCTGGACGCTGCCGACCAATGGCGGCGAGATGCTGTGCGTCATCATCGCCATCGCGTTCGGCCTTGCGCTGCCGATGACGGCCATCCAGATCCTGTGGATCAACATGGTCCTCGAGGTCACGCTTGGCCTCGTGCTGGCCTTCGAGCCCTCGGAGCCCGACACCATGCGCCGGCCCCCACGCAGGCGGGACGAACCCATCCTGTCCAGGTTCCTGGCATGGCGGGTCGTGCTCGTTTCATTGCTGTTTACCGCCGGCGTCTTCTTCGTCTTTGAATATGCAATGCGCCAGGGCCTCGGCGAGGACGTCGCACGGACGATGGTGGTCAACACGATTGTGGTGATGGAGATCTTCTATCTCTTCAACGTGCGCTACATGCACATGACCTCGTTCAGCCTGATCGGCGCCATGGGCACGCGCGCCGTGCTGCTGGCGATCGCCGCGGTCGTGGCCGCCCAGCTGGCGTTCACCTACGCACCGTTCATGCAGGCTCTGTTCGGGACCGCGCCCATCGCGTTGAAGGACGGGTTGCCGATCATCGGGATCGGCGTTCTGCTGATGGTCGTGCTGGAGGTCGAGAAGGCGGCCATGCGCCGCTTCATGCCGCTGGTCGAGATAGCGCCTTAGCCGTTCAGCCCCTGGACGGCAGCACCCTATCCGGCGGCCGGTGGCCGTCGAAGAACGTCCGGATGTTGATGATCACCTTCTCGCCCATGTCGATGCGGCCTTCGAGTGTGGCCGAGCCCATGTGCGGCAGGATCACGACCTTGCCTTTCTTGGCAAGCTTCACGAGCTTGGGGCTGACCGCCGGCTCGTGGGCAAAGACATCGAGGCCCGCGCCTGCGAGCTTGCCCTGCTCGATCATCTTGACCAGTGCGTCCTCGTCGACGATCTCGCCGCGGGCGATGTTCACCACATAGGCGGTTGGCTGCATCAGCGCGAGGCGGCGGGCTGAAAGCAGGTGATAGGTCGCGGGCGTCGACGGGCAATTGACCGAGACGATATCCATCCGCGCCAGCATCTGGTCGAGGCTCTCCCAATAAGTCGCCTCGAGCTCTTCCTCGACGGCGGGAGAGACGTGCTTGCGGTTGTGGTAGTGGATCGACAGGCCGAAGGCCTTCGCCCGGCGCGCAACCGCGGTGCCGATGCGGCCCATGCCGACGATGCCGAGACGTTTGCCCCAGATGCGGCGGCCGAGCATCCATGTCGGCGACCAGCCCTGCCAGGATCCGGCTTCGCCCTGCAGGATGTTCGCCCCCTCGACGAGACGGCGCGGCACGGCGAGCATCAGCGCCATGGTCATGTCGGCCGTGTCCTCGTTGAGGACGTTCGGCGTATTGGTGACGGTGATGCCCTGCTTCTGCGCCGCGGTGATGTCGATGTTGTCGACGCCGTTGCCGAAATTGGCGATGAGTTTCAGGTTGGGTCCGGCCTGCGCGATCAGGGCCGCGTCGATGCGGTCCGTGACGGTCGGAACCAGCACGTCCGCCTCGCGGATCGCGGCCACCAGCTCGGGCTGGCTCATCGGATGGTCGTCGAGGTTGAGCCGCGCGTCGAACAGTTCCCGCATCCGGGTTTCGACCGGATCGGGCAGCTTGCGGGTGATGACGACGAGAGGCTTCTTCTTCCCCGGCATTATTTCCTCTTTGCGGACGGCATCCCGGGTCCTGTTGAGACCTCTTTAACCAAGACCGGCGACATTTGTAGCCAGCGCCCGCCCGGCTTCTCTCTAACAAGCCGCGCGGGTGATGACAAAGAAAAAGGCGTCGCCCGGGGATGCGCCCGCCTTCGGTGCCAGGAGTGGATCGTGTCGCGTTTTCTGTCGCTTCGACTGGCACTGTGCGCGGGGCTGGCGGGTTTCGCGCTCAACTCCGCCTCTGTGCTCGCGCCGTCGATCGGCGAGGCGTCCGCCCAGGCCGTCGGGCCGAACACGAGCGGCCTGCCGATTCCCCGTTTCGTCACGCTCAAGTCGGGGCGGGTGAACCTGCGCATCGGACCCGGCCGCGACTACCCGGTCGACTGGATGTACCTGAAGTCCGGACTGCCGGTCGAAGTCATCCAGGAGTTCGACAACTGGCGGCGCATTCGCGATTCCGAAGGCACCGAGGGCTGGATCAACCAGTCGCTGCTGTCGGGCAAGCGCAGCGGCATCGCGGCGCCTTGGTTCAAGGGCAAGGAGACCATCGTCCCGATGCGCGCCCAGCCCGCGGAGGACGCGCGGCTGGTGGCATCGATCGAACCCGGCGCCATGGGCGAAATCGAAGCCTGCAACGGCACATGGTGCCAGATGCGCTTCGACCGCTACAAGGGCTGGGTGCCCCAGAACCTGATCTGGGGTGCATATCCGGACGAGACGATCGACGATTGAGGGGATATGTCAGCCGCGCTTCGGGCGAAGGCGGATGACGATATCGATATTGGCGATTTCCATGCCGGGCGGCGGTTCCGGCACGTTGCCCACCGTCACCGGACCCGCATCGATGTCGAGCACCTTGTTCTCGCCCTCGACATAGAAATGGTGATGGTCCGACGTGTTTGTATCGAAATAGGTTTTCGATCCTTCGACGGCGAGGATGCGCAGCATTCCCGCGTCGGTGAACTGGTGCAGCGTGTTGTAGACGGTCGCAAGCGAGACCGCGACCCCGGCGCCTTGCGCTTCCTCGTGCAACTCCTCGGCCGTCAGGTGGCGATCGCCCTTGGCGAACAGAAGCGACGCCAGCGAAATCCGCTGGCGCGTGGGGCGAAGGCCCGCGTCGCGCACACGCGTCTCCACATCCCGTCCGCCGCTGTAGGTCGCTTGTTCCATCTCGTCCCGACGTGCCGGAAGAGCCGGCCTACGGCTCACCGCGAAAGACATTTTCCAGCCATTGCTGTATCCAGCATATATTCCGGCGGAAGTCGCCGATCAATAGCGGCACATTGACCGCTCCGAACCGGCAAGCTAATCGAAGCCGGCAGCTTGCTTCGTCGTGGAGTCCGGCGAGGATACGCCTGCACACAGAAGAATGTGCTTCGCTAGGGAGCCTCGACGGGAGCAGACATGGCCGAAAAGAAAACCAGCTACGGCTACGAAGACCTCCTTGCTTGCGCTAAGGGCGATCTGTTCGGCCCCGGCAATGCCCAGCTTCCCTATCCTCCGATGCTAATGTTCGATCGCATTACCGAGATCAGTGAGACAGGCGGGGCGTTCGACAAGGGCTTCATCCGTGCCGAATTCGCGATCCATCGCGATCTCTGGTTCTTCCCATGCCATTTTATCGGCAATCCGATCATGCCAGGGTGCCTCGGCCTCGACGCACTGTGGCAGCTGACCGGATTCTACCTCGGCTGGCTGGGCGAACCGGGCAAGGGCATGGCGCTCTCGACAGGAGAGGTGAAGTTCAAGGGCATGGTCACGCCAAAGACCAAGCTGGTGGAATACGGCGTCGACTTCAAGCGCGTGATGCGCGGTCGACTTGTGCTCGGCATCGCCGACGGCTGGCTGAAGGCGGACGGAGAGACCATCTATACGGCGACCGACCTGAAGGTCGGCCTCGCCAAGCAGGAAGCAGCGGCCTAGCGCGGCGGCACACGGCACAAGGAGCATTCCATGAGACGAGTCGTCGTCACCGGTCTCGGCATAGTATCGTCCATCGGCAACAATGCGGACGAAGTGCGCGAATCGCTGCGCGAAGCGAAGTCGGGCATCAGCTTCTCGCCGGATTTCGCCGAGCACGGCTTCCGCTGCCAGGTCTGGGGCGCGCCGACGCTCGACCCGACCAATCTCGTCGACCGTCGCGCGATGCGTTTCCTGCACAAGGGCGGGGCATGGAACCATGTCGCCATGCAACAGGCGATCGCGGATGCGGGCCTCGAGGAAAGCGACATCACCAACGAGCGCACCGGCATCATCATGGGCTCGGGCGGCCCGTCGACGCGCACTGTCGTCGAGGCGGCGGAGATCACCATCAAGAACCACAGCCCGAAGCGGATCGGGCCGTTCGCGGTGCCGAAGGCGATGTCGTCGACAGCTTCGGCAACGCTCGCAACCTGGTTCAAGATCCATGGCGTGAACTATTCGATCTCGTCGGCCTGCTCGACCTCGGCGCATTGCATCGGCAATGCCGCGGAAATGATCCAGTGGGGCAAGCAGGACGTGATGTTCGCCGGCGGTCACGAGGATCTCGACTGGACGATGTCGAACCTGTTCGACGCGATGGGCGCCATGTCGTCCAAGTTCAACGACCGTCCGACGGTCGCCTCGCGTGCCTATGACGTCGATCGTGACGGGTTCGTCATCGCCGGCGGTGCCGGGGTGGTGGTGCTCGAGGAATTGGAGCGGGCAAAGGCGCGCGGCGCGAAGATCTACTGCGAACTGGTCGGTTACGGCGCGACGTCGGACGGCTACGACATGGTCGCCCCGTCTGGAGAAGGTGCGGTGCGCTGCATGCGCCAGGCGCTGGCCACCGTCAAAGGACCGGTCGACTACATCAACACGCATGGCACTTCGACACCCGTCGGCGATTCCAAGGAGATGGGCGCGATACGCGAGGTCTTCGGGGACAGGATACCCCATATCTCGTCGACCAAATCGCTCACCGGCCATTCGCTTGGCGCGGCCGGAGTGCAGGAATCGATCTACTCGATCCTGATGATGCAGGCGGGCTTCCTCGGCGAAAGCGCGCATATCGAGAATCTCGACCCGGAGTTCGAAGGCATGCCGGTCCTGCGCAAGCGTATCGACAACGCCAAGATCGATACGGTGCTTTCGAACTCGTTCGGTTTCGGCGGCACCAACGCGACGCTGGTCTTCCAGCGTCTTGCAGACTGAGGGCAATTCCCGCATGGACGGACTGATGAAGGGCAAACGCGGCCTGATCATGGGTGTCGCGAACGATCACTCCATTGCCTGGGGTATCGCCCAGGCGCTGCACGCGCATGGCGCGGAAATGGCATTCACCTACCAGGGCGAGGCATTCGGCCGGCGCGTCAGGCCGCTCGCCGAGAAGGTCGGGGCGAAGCTCGTCCTGCCCTGCGACGTCGAGGACAGCGCTTCGATCGACTCGGTCTTCGATGCGATGAAGGCCGAATGGGGGACGATCGACTTCATCGTCCACGCCATCGGCTTCTCCGACAAGAACGAACTGAAAGGTCTCTATGCGGACACCACCAAGGAGAACTTCGTCCGCACGATGGTGATCTCCTGCTACTCGTTCACCGAGGTCGCGCGAAAGGCGGCTGCGATGATGAACGAGGGCGGATCGATGATCACGCTGACCTATGCCGGCTCGGTGCGGGTGATGCCGAACTACAACGTCATGGGCGTTGCCAAGGCAGGCCTGGAAGCCAGCGTCCGCTACCTCGCCAACGATTTCGGACCGCGCAACATCCGCGTCAACGGCATTTCGGCCGGACCCGTGCGCACGCTCGCGGGAGCCGGCATTTCGGATGCCCGGCACATGTTCTCCTACCAGGCCCGCAATTCTCCCCTCAGGCGGTCGATCACGCTCGAAGAAGTCGGTGGGTCGGCCCTCTATCTTCTCTCGACGCTCTCCGGCGGGGTGACCGGAGAAATCCACTATGTCGATTCCGGCTACCACATCGTGTCGATGCCGACCCTGGACGAACTGAAGCGGATGGACGAAGGGGCTTGACCTTCGTTTTTCGCACAATCGAACAATTCGAACGATCGTGCGAAACTGATTTTAAGGAGATTTCCTGTACGCATCGATCCACTTAGGGATGTTTTGCGTATGCAGGCCGACACCAATCCGAGACGTACCCCGGTTTTCCGGCTGATCACGATCGCTGCCGCGGGCATGTCCAGCTTTGTCATCGGTCTCTGGGGCATCCGGTTCGGCTTCGGTGAACAGCTCGGCGGAATGTCGGCGCAAGTGCTGGGCGGGATCATTGCGTCCCTGTGCGCGCTCGCCGCGTCGCTGGCTTCGTTGTCCTTCTTCGCCGGCGTCGATGAATCCGCGACCTTCGTCCACAACGAGACGCAGATCGACAAGCTGACCGGCCTGCACTCGCGCCAGGCCATGATCGGCAGGATCGCCTCTGCCGCCGCCGCCACCGTGCAGGACGGAAAGCCGGTCTTCCTCATCGACATCGACATCGACCGTTTCAAGCAGATCAACGACGCGATCGGCTACACGCAGGGCGACGAGTTGATCCGTGCGTTCGCCACGCGCCTGCGCGACCATGTGCCGCCAGGCGCCGAGATCGGCCGTATCGGCGCCGGCGAATTCGCAGTCCTGGTTCCCGACGGCCGGGCCACATCGATCGACCGGATGGTCGAGAAGCTCATCGAAAAGATGATCGAGCCCTATCGCCTGACGACGCATCTGCAATCGGTGAACCTGTCGGTCGGCATGGTCGCGATGCCCAAGGACGGCCGCGATCCGATCGTCCTCTTGCGGCGCTCCAACCTCGCGCTGCAGAACGCACGGGCGAGCGGCCTCGGAAACTGGTCGGTCTTCCATCCCGACATGGGCCACCTCGCGGAATATCGCCAGTGGATCGAGGCGGAGCTGCACGCGGCGTTCCAGCGCGGCGACTTCGACCTGCACTACCAGCCGCAGCACGATCTCGCGACGGGCAAGATCGTCGGATACGAGGCGCTGTTGCGCTGGCGGCATCCGAAGCGCGGCATGATCCCGCCGTCCGAGTTCGTGCCGGTGGCGGAGGAGACAGGCATGGTCGTTCCGATCGGCGAGTGGGTGCTGCGCAAGGCGTGCGCCGACCTCAAGACGCTGCCCGAGGACCTGTCCATCGCCGTCAACATCTCGCCTGTCCAGATGATGACGAGGGACTTCATCCAGCGCGTCCGCGCAGTGGTTACCGAGAGCGGCGTGAACCCGTCGCGTCTCGAGCTGGAAGTGACGGAGACCGCCATGATGCAGGACCGCGAACGCGCGGCCCAGGTCATGCGGCAGCTGACGGAAATGGGTATCTCGGTCGCCGTCGACGATTTCGGCACCGGCTATTCGAACCTCAGCTACCTGATCGACTTCACGTTCCAGAAGCTGAAGATCGATCGCTCCTTCGTCGATCGCATCGACAAGGACAATGGCGGCGCAGTCGTCTCCACCATCGTGGGGCTTTCGCGCGCGCTCGGTGTCCACACGATCGCGGAAGGCGTCGAGACCGAGGCCCAGGCGACGCTCCTGCGCGCCGCCGGCTGCGACGTCGTGCAGGGCTACCTTTATGGAAAGCCGGGTCCGTTGGCCGTTGTCGGGCTGACCACCGCGCCATCGGCGGCGATGGCCACCGTTCACTAGACCTGGTCAAGGCATTTTGCCTTGACCCCGGTTTCGCGAACGTCCATCACCTCTCACTCAGCGTTCGCGGGGGGATCGCGGACTCCAGAGGAAGTCGGTGGGGTGGCGCCGGGCGGGATGAAGCTCAGGAAGTTCTTTTGGCCAATCGTCGGCAGCGCAGCCGTCATCTTCTCGATCTGGCTGCTCTATCACGAACTGCGCGGCGTTTCCCTCGAGGAGATGAAGGCCAGCTTCGTCCGCATCCCGCCGCGGAACTGGGCGTTGGCGATCCTCTCGACCCTCGTCGCCTACGGCGCCCTGGCGGGCTACGACCGGATCGCGCTGAACTATCTCAACCGCAAGGTTCCCTGGCTCTTCATCGCCATCGGCTCGTTCACGACCTACGCGATCTCGCACAATGTCGGCGCATCGGTCCTGTCCGGCGCGGTCGTGCGCTACCGGGCCTACGGCTCGAAGGGACTCAGCGCCGCCGAGATCGGCGTGCTGGTCGCCTTCTGCTCCTTCACCTTCGTCATCGGCGTCATCTTCCTCACCGGACTGGTCCTGGTGATCGAGCCGCAGGTCACCGATCGTTTCGTCGACATCCTTCCCACGGATTATTCGCGCGGAACCGGCTATCTGCTGCTTGCGGTGATCGGGCTCTACGTTGCCGGCAGCCTGTTCAAGCTGCGGCCGCTGACCATTCGGGGCTTTGAGCTGCGTTATCCGTCGCTGCCGATCGTGGCGCGGCAACTGGTCATCGGCCCGATCGAGATCATCGGCGCGGCAGGCATCGTCTATTTCGCGCTGCCGGAGGCGGGAAACCCCGGCTACCTCATCATTCTCGGTATCTTCCTGATCTCGTTCTCCGTCGCGCTGCTTTCCCACGCGCCGGGCGGGCTCGGCGTGCTCGAACTGGTGTTCGTGCACGCGCTGTCGGAAATGGACCCGGCCGACGTGATCGCGGCACTGGTCGTGTTCCGGCTGCTCTATCTGATCGTGCCTTTCGTCATCGCGATCGTGGTGATCTTCGTCTTCGAACACTCCCGCTTCGGGCGGGACTGACAAGACCGAGATGAGGTCTAGCGCTTCGCCCAGAGCACCTTGTAGGTCTGGTCGCGAACGAGTTCGCCCGACTGCCGGAACCCGGCCGACAAGGCCGCTTCGTAAGGCAGGCCACGGTTGGCGACCATGAAGAGGCGGCCGCCCGGCTTGATCGCAGCGCTCGCGGCGCGGATCATCGCGTGGCCAATGCCCGGCTCCGCCGCGCGGCCCTGATGGAAGGGCGGGTTCATCACGATGGCGTCGAATGTGCGCGGCACGGGTTCGGCGGCGAGATCTGCCCAATGGAAGCCCACGGGGACGCGAGCCTCTGCGAGGTTAGCCTTGGCGGCCTCGAGCGACGCGTGATCCGCCTCGAAGAGATCGAGCGCGGTCAGTTTCGCACAATTGTCGAGCACGACCGACGCGAGATAGCCCCAGCCGGCACAGAAATCCGCCACCGCGCCGGAGAGATCGGTCGGGATATGCTGCGCGAGCAGACGGGAACCGGCATCGATGCGGTCATGGGAGAACATGCCGGGCGCCGTGCGGAAGCGGCCGGCGACAAGTGCTTCATTGCGGGGGTTTTCCAGCATAGTAGCGATGGCAAGTGCGTCAGCCGGTCGATGGAGCCAGAAGGCCTGGCCGTGGAACTTCGAGATGCTTCCATCCAGCGGGGTCAAGACTTCCAGCCGTTTCCGCAGGCTCGCGATCCCGTCTTCTTTGCTGCCGGCCACGAGGATGACGGATGACGGCGAACCGCGACGCATAGCCTCGGCGATCAGTATCTCGTTCAATCCCTTGTGCTTGCCCGCAAGAACCAGGACGAGGTCATACCCCTCCCCCTCCGGCTCGGGCAGGACTTTATGCTTGCCGGCCCTCAGTTTGAGGAAGTCCGGCCTGAACCCCTGCACGAGCGTCAGCTCGGCGTCAAAACCGTCCGGCAGCCGGAACCCCGGCTCGGCGCCCAGGAACAAGACGCGCGCGCCCTTGCCCGGCGGGTCGAGGTCGCCTGTCTCGAAGGGATGAAAGAGTGTGCGCTGCGCGTCGTCGTTCAAGATTCGGTTTCTTCCTCGAATGCGCGCAACGCCGCTTCGACGGGCGAGCCGGCCGTCAACCGAAAATCAGGCTCCTTAGCCAGGAATTCGAGCGTGCTGTCCTTAAACGTCACGATGAAATGTCGGTAGCCCGAAAAGAGCCCGGGAACGTGCTTGGAGTGAACCGAGTTCTGGCGCTCCAGCTCCATTACCCAATCGGAGTCCGTGACCTCGAACACGCCGTAGTAGCCGAGTCCGGCCTCGTAATGTGGATGCCCGTCCAACGCCTCGTCGTTCGGCGGCCCCCATTTGATTGCGAGGCAGGAATCGCAACGGACGACGGCGACGTTCTGCTGCGGGGCTTGTCCCCCGTCGGAGCGTTCGTAGGCGAAGACGAGACAATGCTCGTCCGCCGCGATTGCAGGCTTTGGCGCGCCCGCGTCCATCTCCGGGACCTCAAGCAGGTGGAGACGAAGCTTCCCGTCACCGACCGGCTGCGGTGGAAAAGGGGTCCATCCGGATTCGGCCACGATGCTCACGTCCCGCAAAATGTCTGCAGGACACGTTCCTCGGGCCCCGGCGGCTCGGCGTAACGTTCCATGCCGGGCTGCTCGTCGTAGGGCTGCGCGACGACCGAGAGCATCTCGTGGAACGGGCCGAAATCGTCGCGTTCGACGGCGGCAGCGATCAGTTCCTCGATCAGGTGGTTGCGCGGGATGAACCTCGGGTTGCTGGCGTTCATCAGCGCCGCGCGGCGTTCCGGGTTTTCGTCCTCCAGCGCGAGCCTCTCCAGCCACAGCCGCGCCCAGGCGTCGAAGGCGGCCGGCTCGGCGAAAAGCTTGCGCGTCGCCGACCGAACAACCTCTTCCGGCGAGAGGGCCGCGTCCCCGGCCAGCGTGCGGAACGTCAGCGTGAAGTCGGCGCCCGACGCGGCCATGGTCTCCAGCAGGCCCTTCACCAGCGCCTTGTCTTCTTCGCGAGCCGTGGTCAGGCCGAGCTTGGCGCGCATGCCGTCGATGAAGGTCCGCTCGAACGCCGGCAGAAAGGCGCCAAGCGCACCTTGAGCGAGCGGGACGGCCTGTTCCGGGTCGTCATGCAGCAGCGGCAGCAGGCATTCGGCCAGCCGCGCCAGGTTCCACTGCGCGATGTGCGGCTGGTTGGAGAAGGCGTAGCGGCCGTGCATGTCGATGGAAGAGAACACCTTGGCCGGGTGGTACTCGTCCATGAAAGCGCAGGGGCCGTAGTCGATCGTCTCGCCGGAGATCGCCATGTTGTCGGTGTTCATCACACCGTGGATAAAGCCGAGCTGCATCCACTTGGCGATCAGCGCGGCCTGCCGCGAAACCACCGCCTGATAGAGTGCGAGATAGGGGTTCGCGGCGGTTGCGGCCTCGGGATAGTGCCGCGCGATGACGTAGTCGGCGAGCGTGCGGATCGCGTCGACATCGCTGCGGCCGGCGAAATACTGGAAGGTGCCGACGCGGATGTGGCTCGACGCCACACGCGTCACCACAGCGCCGGGAAGGCGGGTCTCGCGGTAGACCGGATTGCCGGTCGTCACGGCCGCCAGCGAACGCGTCGTCGGGACGCCGAGCGCGGCCATCGCCTCGCTGACGAGATACTCGCGCAGCACGGGACCGATCGCCGCCAGCCCGTCGCCGCGGCGCGAGAAGTGGGTAGGTCCTGCGCCCTTGAGCTGGATGTCGCGGCGGCCCTTCGCACCGACCACCTCGCCCAGCAGGATCGCCCGGCCGTCGCCGAGCTGCGGCACGAAGTTGCCGAACTGGTGGCCGGCATAGGCGAGCGCGACCGGCTCGGCGCCCTGCGGGATCAGATTGCCGGAGAAGATCTCGCCCAGCGTCGTGTCATCCACGCCCTCGACGTTGAGACCGAGTTCGTCCGCCAGCGGTCGGTTGAACTTCACAAGACGTGGACTTGCCGCCCGCGCAGGCTCCGCCGCCGCGTGGAATCCGCCTGGCAGGCGCGCATAGGAATTGTCGAAGCGGCCGATGGCCGGTGCTTCGCTCAATGCCGCCAATATCGTTGCCTTGTTCATCAGGTGCTCACACCGCCGGATACCGGCACATCCACATACATAGGTCCCCTCACCCGCGCCGTCACCAACTCTGTCGGATTTGAGTGCCTCGTAGTCTTGCGTCGCGGCGATCATTCGCATGACGGACCAGCGCCCGATGCTGCGCATGGCCCTGTTCCCCACGCCCCCTCCACCACGCTTCGCGTGGTCCCCCTCCCCCGCTTCGCAGGGGAGGATCGGCTGCCGCACGGACGCGACCCAATCCTCCCCCGTTTACGGGGGAGGGGGACCGCCGAAGGCGGTGGAGGGGGCGTGCGAGGCCTATGTCGCGCGGAGCATGGATGAGCCCTCCCGTGGATCGATTTCCGCCCGCTCCCAGCCAACCCCTTGTTCCCGTTTGCACGTCATCTTTTTCCATCCCCTCCTTTCCGGCATGCACGACACTACGGCCGGTCATACGGGAGCCGGGCGGTGGGTTGGAGGGCGAAGGCAGAGAAGGAGCAGAAGGTGCTGGTCAGCATCGTATCGACGCTGCTCGCGCTCGCCGATCTCGCCGAACGTGCCGCCCTGCGGTCGCCGTGGGTCCGCTGGTGCGTGCTGTGGGCGGCCTGGCAGGCCAACGCGCTTCTCAGGGACTACGTGGAAGGCTCTTCACGCACCCCCGCAGGCAGATTGCGGTCGTCCGACCCGATGCCGGTCGGTTTCGGCACCCACCCCGCTGACGCGCAGGATCTCGCCGCCTCGCTCAGAGCCTTTGCGCACTTTATGCAGGCCATGGCCGCGCATCTGCGCCGCCTGTCGTTCCTGCGGCGGGATCAGGCCTCCGACGAGGCCGGCAACGAGGGCGACCCGACCGACAGCCTCGTCGCATTCATCGGGAGACTTCGGAAAGCCGCCCCCTTTCCCGTCGAGTTCCGCGACACCTCGTAACCCGCAGGCATCCTTGGGACGGTTTCCCTTATTGCGCCTGCGCGACCCTCGCGCGGGCCGCGACCGCTTGCGCAAATGGCGGACTGTCCCCGACGCTTGCCGCCATCCTCGGCGACCCGCCGGAAGCCGCCTCAAAGAAAAAGGGCGCGGATTGCTCCGCGCCCGATCTCAGGAATACGGGAAGGCGGCTTAGGCCGCGTCTTCCGTGCCTTCCGCCTTCTTCTCGCGCGGAATCTCCTTGCCGGTCGCCTGGTCGACGACCTTCATGGACAGGCGCACCTTGCCGCGCTCGTCGAAGCCCATGAGCTTGACGAAGACCTTCTGGCCTTCCTTGACGACGTCGGTCGTCTTCTGGACGCGGTCGCTGGCGAGCTGCGAGATGTGGACGAGGCCATCCTTCGGGCCGAAGAAGTTGACGAAGGCGCCGAAGTCGGCGGTCTTGACGACCGTGCCCTCGTAGATTTCGCCGACTTCCGGCTCCGCCACGATCGAGTGGATCCACTTCTTGGCCGCCTCGATCTCCTTGGCGTTCGACGACGCGATCTTCACCGTGCCGTCGTCCTCGATGTTGATCTTGGCGCCGGTCTTCTCGACGATCTCGCGGATGACCTTGCCGCCCGAGCCGATCACGTCGCGGATCTTGTCGGTCGGAACGTGCATCACCTCGATGCGCGGGGCGAACTCGCCGAGCTCGGCGCGGGCGCCGGACAAGGCCTTCGACATCTCTCCTAGGATGTGGATGCGGCCGTCCTTGGCCTGGTCGAGGGCGATCTTCATGATCTCCTCGGTGATGCCCTCGATCTTGATGTCCATCTGGAGCGAGGTGATGCCGTAGGCGGTGCCCGCAACCTTGAAGTCCATGTCGCCGAGGTGATCCTCGTCGCCGAGGATGTCGGAGAGAACCGCGAAACGCTCGCCTTCCTTGATCAGGCCCATCGCGATGCCCGCGACCGGCTTGGCCAGCGGAACGCCGGCGTCCATCAGGGCGAGCGAGGTGCCGCACACCGTGGCCATCGAGGACGAGCCGTTCGACTCGGTGATCTCGGAGACGACGCGCAATGTGTAGGGGAACGTGTCGGGCGAAGGAAGCATCGGACGGATGGCGCGCCAGGCGAGCTTGCCGTGGCCGATCTCGCGGCGGCCGGGCGAACCCATGCGGCCGGTCTCACCGACGGAGTAGGGAGGGAAGTTGTAGTGAAGGAGGAACTTCTCCTTGTACATGCCGGTCAGCGAGTCGACATACTGCTCGTCCTCGCCGGTGCCGAGCGTGGCGACGACGATCGCCTGTGTCTCGCCGCGGGTGAACAGCGCCGAACCGTGGGTGCGGGGCAGAACACCGACCTCGGAGACGATCTTGCGGACGGTCGAGAGGTCGCGGCCGTCGATACGGCTCTTGGTGTCGAGGATGTTCCAGCGGACCACCTTGGCCTGAAGCTCCTTGAACACCGAACCGACCTTGTCGGCTGCGTATTTGGCGGGCGCGTCGCCGACCGGGGCGAAGGCTGCCTTCACCTTGGCCTTGACCGCATCGACGGCGGCGTAGCGCTTCTGCTTGTCGATGTTCTTGTAGGCGTCGCGCAGCTCGTCGCCGACGATCGAGAGCATCTCGGCCTCGAGACCCGACAGATCGTCCGGCGTGAAGTCGCGCGGCTCCTTGGCGGCGACCTCGGCGAGCTTGATGATCGCGTCGATCACCGGCTGGAAGCCCTTGTGGCCGAACATCACGGCGCCGAGCATGGTCTGCTCGTCGAGTTCCTGGGCTTCCGACTCGACCATCAGCACGGCGTCGGAGGTGCCGGCGACCACGAGGTCGAGCTTCGACTCGGGCATCTCGTCGACATGCGGGTTAAGGACGTACTGGCCGCCGATGAAGCCGACGCGGGCGCCGCCCACCGGACCCATGAACGGAACGCCGGACAGCGTCAGGGCGGCGGAGGCCGCAACCAGCGACAGGATGTCCGGATCGTTTTCGAGGTCATGCTGCATGACGGTGACGACGACCTGCGTGTCGTTCTTGTAGCCGGCCGGGAAGAGCGGGCGGATCGGGCGGTCGATCAGGCGGGAGACCAGCGTCTCCTTCTCGCTCGGGCGGCCTTCGCGCTTGAAATAGCCGCCCGGGATCTTGCCGGCGGCATAGGTCTTTTCCTGGTAGTTGACGGTGAGCGGGAAGAAGTCCTGGCCGGGCTTCGGTTCCTTCATGGAGACGACGGTGGCGAGAACGACGGTCTCGCCGTAGGTCGCGAGCACCGCGCCATCAGCCTGGCGTGCGATCTTGCCGGTTTCCAGAATGAGCGGACGACCGCCCCACTCGATTTCCACCTTGTGGTGATTGAACATGTCTTGTCCTTCAAATGCGGGACGGGCGGCTCCGGTCCATCCGGAGCGCCATGCAATCCCTTGGCTTCATGTCGAACGAGCCATGGGCAAGACAACGGGAGGCTTGGCGTTTTCGCGCTTTGGCGCGCAACAAGCATCCGGCAATCCTGCCCCATGACCTGTTCATGGGCGGTTCCGGATTCATGCGTAGGTGGTCCAGGTCCGGAACCGGGCGGGCCGACCGCGAGCGGCGGCCCATTGCAGCGCCGCCGGACCCGTTTCCGGATCCGGCGGCGAATTCGTCAGCGGCGCAGACCGAGCTTCTCGATCAGCACATTGTAGCGCGCCTCGTCCTTGCCCTTCAGATAGTCGAGCAGGCGGCGGCGCTGGGAGACAAGGGCGAGAAGGCCACGACGGGAGTGGTTGTCCTTCTTGTGGTCCTTGAAGTGTTCGGTCAGGTTCTTGATGCGCTCGGAATAGATGGCGACCTGCACCTCTGGCGAACCCGTGTCACCGGGCTTGGTCGCGAATTCCTTCATCAGTTCAGTCTTACGCTCTGCAGTCAGCGACATCGCGCTTTTCCTTTCTGTTTTTTCAGGAAACGGGATGCCCACAGCCAGGATGTCGTCCAGCAGGGGCCAGTTCGCAAAGCCGAATAAGGTCTTTGCTGCGGCGCGTATACTGCATGTCGGGTGGAAAAGCCAGCCCTATTCCGTTGCGGCTGAAGGGCAGAGAAATGCCGTCTCCAATCGACCGTCGGCGCCATTTCGACCGTTGTTCAGTGGCCCTCGTCCTCTTCGCATTTGAGATAGGGGTCGAACACCCAGCCGATCGCATTGTCGTCGGCGAGACGCTCGACAGCATACCAGGTCTTGCCGTTCAGCTTCTTCTCTTCATAGGGGCGCACGCGGACGCCGTTGTCCCAGGTGCCGAGGATCTTGCCGTTCGGCTCCTCGCGGATGTTGAGCGGCGTGCCGGTCGGATCAGCGACCGTGCAGATCTTGCCCATCTCGTCCTCGCCCTCGCATCTCAGATAGGCTCCGAAGACGTAGCCCCAGGCTTCGGAATATTTGCCGACGAGTGCCCAGCGCTTGCCGTCATGATCCTTGTGCTCGACCACTTCGACCTTGGCGCCGCGCTTAAGCGTCGACAGGATCGCGCCATTCGGCCCGGCGCGGACGTTGAGGGGTGTACCGGTCGGGTCGACCACGGTGCAGACCGGAGGCCCGTCGCAGGCGATCGCCGAGAGACCGACGAGATTGATGGCGAGGGCAAGGGCGATCCGGCGCATGCGATGTCTCCTGTTACGCAATGACTTTGGACGGCGAGTGTATCCTGCATGTCGCGCCCGCGCCGGCATGCGTCACAGCCACTTTCGCCACTTGAAATAGCCGAGCAGCGAAAGTGCGACGACGAACATGAAACCGAGCGCGGCGGGATAACCGTAGCGCCATTCGAGTTCCGGCATGTTCCATGGCGAGACCGCGGTGTCGAAGTTCATGCCCCAGACACCGACCAGGAAGGTCAGCGGAATGAAGATCGCGGAGACGATGGTGAGGATCGAGATAACCTCGCTGACCCGCGCCTGCGACAGCGAATTGTGGGTGTCTAGAAGCTCGGTCAGCAACTCCCGATCCGTGTCCACCGTATCGATCAGCCTGACGGAATGGTCGAGCGTGTCGTTGAAGTAGACCGCCGTCTCGCGGTGGACATAGGGCGTGTCCGCGCGGGTGAGAGCTGCCAGCGCGTCGCGCAGTGGCCACAGCGCGCGCTTCAAGGCGACGACCTCGCGGCGCAGCCGGTGGAGGTCGCGAAGATGGCTTTTGCCCGGCGCGGCCAGCATCTCGTCCTCGATCCGGTCGATCGCGTCGCCGATCGTCTCGATCGGCACGAAGTAGCTGTCGACGATGGCGTCGATGAGCGCATAGGCGAGATAGTCGGCCTTGCGGGTCCGCAGGCGGTTCGGCAGCGGTGCTTGGATGCGCTTGTGCACCGGCGCGAAGGGATCGCCCGCGCGCTCCTGGAAGGTGATGACGAAGTTGTCGCCGAAAAAGACCGAAATCTGTTCCCAGCGCTGGGACGCAGTGTCGTCGATCATGCGGACGACGACATAGGCATGGTCGTCGTAGAAATCCGCCTTCGGACGCTGGCTGGTGTTGATGGTGTCTTCCAGCGCAAGCGGATGCAGCCCGAAGATCGTGCCGAGTTCGCGGATCAGGTCGACGTCGCCGAGACCGACGCAATCGATCCAGACGAGCGGCCATTCGGTCCGGCAATTGCGGATCGCTTCGATGCTGGCGTTCTCGAACAGCATGGAGCTGTCCTGCGAGATGCCGGTAAGAGTCAGAGCTGGCTGGGGTGCTGCCGGATCGGCGACCAGGGTGCCGGGTGGCGCGCCGATCGGTGACCGCTTGTGCCGGACGCGTTTCGCCGAAGATGTCGTAGAGTTGGTTGCCGCCATGATCCCAGTCCTGCTCCCCTTTCGGATAGCAAGTTCGAGGACGAAGCGACAGACAATCAGGCGGTGAAGACGCGCCGCGGCTTGAACATGCCCGCTTCCACCGAACCGATGGCGACGAGCTTGCCGCGCTGGGTAGCGTAGGCATCGGCGGCTTCCGCCGGGGCGTCGCGGCCTCGCACGATCACCGGATTGCCCAGCCGCACCTTCTGCGCCGCGTCGTCGCCCAGCGGCACCGACGGGAGAGCGTCCAGCGCGACGATCGTGTCGACCATCAGATTGTCCAGAGCCGCGAACGCGTCGGGCACTTCCTCCGGATCGGGCCGGGTTTCGCCGCCCTCCGGCGTGCGGACAATGCCCGCTGCCTGCTCGAGTTCAGCGACGGTGACGAGATCCTCGACCTCGAAGGGCTCGACCAGCTCGCGCCGCAGATCGCTGACATGGCCGTAGCAGCCGAGGTCGCGTCCCATGTCACGCGCGAGAGAGCGGACATAGGTTCCCTTGCCGCATTCGACCTCGAACACAGTGTGGCCTTCGTCGGGCATCGACACGATGTCGAGCCGGCCGATCTCGATCTCGCGCGCGGCGATCTCGACCGTCTCGCCGGACCGCGCAAGGTCGTAGGCGCGTTCGCCGTCGATCTTGATGGCGGAGAACTGCGGCGGGACCTGCATGATCACGCCAGTGTATTTCGGCAGGAGCGCGCGGATCTGCGCCTCGGTCGGGCGATCCGGCGATGTCGCGGTGGCACCGCCTTCGAGATCGTCGGTCGAACGCTCCTCGCCCCAGGCGACGGTGAAGCGATAGATCTTGGCGCCGTCCATCACGTAGGGAACGGTCTTGGTCGCTTCGCCGAGCGCGATCGGCAGCATGCCGGACGCGAGCGGATCGAGCGTTCCGGCATGGCCCGCCTTGTCGGCGCGGTAGAGCCATTTTACCTTCGACACAGCCTCGGTCGAGCCCATGCCCGCCGGCTTGTCCAGCACGACCCATCCGGAGACCGGGCGGCCCTTCTTCTTGCGGGGTTTGCTCACTCGTCGTCTTCCTTGCCGAGATCGCGCGCCACTTCCGGAGACCGGAGCAACTGGTCGATCTTCGCCATGTTGTCGAAGCTGGTGTCCAGCCGGAACCGGAACTCCGGCATGTATTTCATCTGGCGCAGCGCGCTGGAGACCCGGCCGCGGATGAACTTCGCGTTCTGGGCCAGCGCCTTGATCACCGCGTCGTTGTCCTTTGCGGCAAGCGGCGCGACAAAGGCCGTCGCGATCTTGAGGTCGGGTGACATCCGCACCTCCGAGACCGAGATGACCGTCTGCTCGATGACTTCGTCGCGAACCTCGCCGCGCGCCAGCACATCGGCAAGGGCATGGCGCACCTGTTCGCCGACGCGCAACTGGCGCTGGGAGGGGCCTTTCGTAGCAGGGCCGGGCATGGTTTCACCTATCGTTTCGTCGTTCCGGCGCCGGACATCTCAGGGCTGCGCCCGGTCACTCGCTCTATCGATGCCTTCCGCGAAAACCCGCATGTCGTCCGCGTCTTCGAAGGCAGTTTTCGGGATGATAAGCGGAACCGCTCCTTCCCGGATGAAAATGTGGCGGTCCGTCCGGATCACCTGCGCAATCTTTTCGAAGGCTACGAACCGGACGCCTTCGGTGGATCGCTCCGCGAGGTGGTCGCCCCACTCCTCCAATTCCAACGTGCCACTCGGCAGCGGAATGGCGGCTGCCTGGCGACGGACTGAAACATTCGTCCAGACGATGGTCAGCACACTGAAAAAGCCCATCACCGCGATGGCGATGCTCCACCAGGCGACTGGCGAAAGATCATCTGGAACGACGCCGACGATCAGACCGCCACACCCGATGAAAACCAGCAGGCGAAACTTTTCCCGACCGGTCAACTCGTGCTTGAGGAGCTTATACGCCAATGCATCCGCACGCGTCAGACTGTAGCTGAGCGTGCGGATGGGAATGTGCGGCGCCTCGTTCATGGCGATCGACGGAAGCGGCAGGCTCCGAAACCGGATCCTACAGCGTCCGCGTCACCATCTCCACGCGGAAGCACTCGATGATGTCGCCGGCCTGGATGTTCTCGTAGTTCTGGAACGCCATGCCGCATTCCTGACCGACGGGAACCTCGGAGACCTCGTCCTTGAAGCGCTTCAGCGTCTTGAGCGTGCCTTCGTGGATGACGATGTTGTCGCGGATCAGGCGCACGCCCGCCCCGCGCTCGACACGGCCTTCGGTGACACGGCAGCCGGCGATCTTGCCGATCTTCGTGATATCGAAGACTTCGAGGATCTCCGCATTGCCCAGGAACGTCTCGCGACGCTCCGGCGACAGGAGGCCCGACATCGCCTGCTTCACGTCATCCACGAGGTTGTAGATGATGTTGTAGTAGCGGATCTCGATGCCGGCCTGTTCGGCCGCCTGGCGCGCCTGCGGGTTCGCACGCACGTTGAAGCCGATGATCGCGGCGCCCGACGTCTCGGCGAGCGAAATGTCGCTCTCCGTGATGGCACCCGCGCCGGAATGGACGATGCGCGCACGCACCTCGTCCGTGCCGAGCTTGTCCAGCGCCGACGCGATCGCCTCGATCGAGCCCTGCACGTCGCCCTTGATGATCAGCGGGAATTCCTTCACGCCGACCGTCTGGAGCTGCGTCATCATCTGCTCGAGCGAACCGCGCTGGCCAGCATGCTTGGCCACCGCCTTGTCGCGGGCGAGCCGCTGACGGTATTCGCTGATCTCGCGCGCCTTGGCCTCGTTCTCGGCGGTGCCGAAATGGTCGCCCGCACGCGGAACGCCCTGCAGGCCGAGTACCTCGACCGGCATCGACGGTCCGGCCTCCTCGACCGCTTCGCCACGATCGTTGATGAGGGCGCGAACACGGCCCCACTCGTTGCCGACGACGATGATGTCGCCGGGAATGAGGGTGCCGGCCTGGACGAGCACGCTCGCGACCGGGCCGCGGCCCCTGTCGAGGCGAGCCTCGATGACCACGCCTTCGGCCGTGCGATCCGGATCCGCCTTAAGGTCGAGCACTTCGGACTGCAGGAGGATCGCCTCGAGCAGCTTGTCGATATTGGTGCCCTTGGTCGCCGACACCTCGACGTCCAGCACTTCGCCGCCCATCGATTCGACGAACACCTCGTGCCGGAGCAGTTCGGTGCGCACCTTCTGCGCGTTGGCCGACGGCTTGTCGATCTTGTTGATCGCCACGATGATCGGGACGCCGGCTGCCTTGGCGTGATTGATGGACTCGATCGTCTGAGGCATCACGCTGTCGTCGGCGGCAACCACCAGAACGGCGATGTCCGTCGCCTGGGCGCCGCGGGCACGCATGGCGGTGAACGCCTCGTGGCCAGGCGTGTCGAGGAAGGTGATCAGGTGGCCATTCTTCTCGATCTGGTAGGCGCCGATATGCTGGGTGATGCCACCGGCTTCGCCGGCGGCGACCTTGGCATTGCGGATGGCATCGAGCAGCGACGTCTTGCCGTGATCGACGTGACCCATGATGGTGACCACCGGCGGACGCGGGCGCATGTTCTCCGCCTTGTCCTCGACGCTGAAGATGCCGCCTTCGATGTCGGACTCGGCAACGCGCTTGACCGTGTGGCCAAAATCGACCGCGACCAGTTCCGCCGTATCGGCATCGATCAGGTCGCCGGGCTTCAGCATCTGGCCCTGCTTCATGAAATACTTGATCACGTCGACGGCGCGTTCCGACATGCGCTGGGCCAGATCCTGGACGGTGATCGTCTCAGGCAGAACCACTTCGCGCATGACCTTCTCGCGCGGCTCGTTCGACATGCCGCGCTTGAACTTCTCCTGGCGGCGGCGCATCGCAGACAGCGAGCGTCCGCGGCCATCGCCGTCGGTCAGCGCGGCGGTGACGGTAAGTTTGCCGCGGCGGCGTTCCTCGTCGGTCTTGCCCTTTGCCGGACGAGCCACCTCGGGTGTCGCGATGCGGCGCGGCGGCAGGCTGGCCGGAGCTCCGCCGACCTTGCCGCGCGGACGCGCCGGTTCGTCTTCGTCCGGCACCATCGCATCGGCGGTGGCGACGGGCGCACGACGACGCGCCTCTTCCTCGGCACGCTTGCGGGCCTCGGCCTCGCGCTTGAGGCGGGCTTCCTCCTCGGCCTGGCGGCGGGCGGATTCCTCGCGCTCCTTCTTGCGACGGTCCTCTTCCTCGGCCCGGCGGCGCGCTTCCTCGACCGCGCGCAGGCGGTCATCGGCCTCGCGGGCCTTCGAGCCCTCGAGCGCGCGGCGACGTGCGTCCATCTCCTCGCGCGACAGTTCGTTCAGAACCACGCTCGAACGTTCCGGCGCCGGCGCAGGCCTCGGCCGGGGCGCTTCGACCACGACGGGCTTGGCGACGACCGGAGCGGCCACCGGCTTCGGCACGAGCACGGGCGCGGCCGGCGCGGGTTTCTCGCCGGGAAGCGGGAACTTCCGCTTCTTGGTCTCGACGACGACCTGCTTCGTGCGGCCATGCGAGAAGTTCTGACGAACCGTGCCCTGCGTCACGCCGGCCGGCTTCAGGCTCAAGGTCTTCTTCACATTGACGCTCAGCGTCTTGTCGTCACCAGATTTCGTATCGCTCATTCCATATCCTTAGATGCGCCATCGACGGATTCGATGGTCGCCAAACCGAGGCCGTCTTCCGGGGAACCGCCCCGGTACCGGTCAAGCGCTACCACGCGCTTCAGCGCCGCCTTGCCCGCGTCCCCGGCGAGCACGGCTGCATGTATCACATTTGCCCCCCCCAATGCCAAACCCAATTCGGCCTCCGAAAAGAGTTTGTACGCTGGGATATCGGGCCCGCCGAGATGGACCGTCGCTCGCCGCGCCTGGGTGATCTTGCGCACGCCGTCGGCCTGCGCCTCATGCGCATGCAGCACCGCCGCCGCCTCCCCGCTGCGTACCGAGGCCTCGACCTTGGCGGCGCCGAGGGCGAGAACTCCGGCCTTGCGGGCCAGCCCGATCGCCCCGAGCGCGTTCTGCACGAGAATGCGATCGACCATCTCGCCGAGCGTCGGCGATACGGAAACCTCCGACTTGAAGGCGCGGCGGAACAGATTCTTCCGCGCCGCCTCATCGACGTGGCGGCGATCGGCGGTTACCCAGCAGCCGCGGCCCGGTAGCTTTCTCTTGATGTCGGGAATGACGGACGCGTCGGGACCCACGACGAAACGGATGAGCCCTTCAGGCTCTCCCGCTTGACGCGTCACGATGCAGGTGCGGTCGTTCATCTCGTTCAAGTGTCGCTCCGGGCCTCAACATGACCGTCAGGCCGTTGCTTCGGCGTCTTCTTCGACTTCCTCGCCGGCGAGGTCGTCTTCCGTGATCCAGCCGGCCTGAAGGCGCGCCGCCAGAACCATCTGCTCGGCCTCGGCGCGGCTGAGGCCGAACTCGCCGAGAATACCTGCAAAGGTCTTGGTCTCGCCGTCCTTGCGCTCTTTCCAGCCGACGAGATCGTCGACCGCGTAGCCGGCGAAATCCTCAACCGTCTTCACGCCGTCCTTGCCGACGGCGACCATCATGGCCGTGGTCATCCCCGGCACGTCGCGCAGTTCGTCGGCAACGCCGAGCTTGACGCGCTCCGCGTCGTGTTCGGCCTCGATCCGCTCGAGGTATTCGCGTGCACGCGTCTGGATCTCGGAGGCGGTGTCCTCGTCGAAGCCATCGATCGAGGAAATCTCGTCGGCGTCGACATAAGCCACCTCCTCGACAGAGGTGAAGCCTTCCGAAGCCAGCACCTGGCCAACCATCTCGTCGACGTCGAGAGCTTCCATGAACAGCTTGGAGCGCTCGACGAATTCCTTCTGGCGGCGCTCGCTCTCTTCCTGTTCGGTCAGGATGTCGATGTCCCAGCCGGTCAGCTGCGAGGCGAGGCGAACGTTCTGGCCGCGGCGGCCGATGGCCAGCGACAGCTGGTCGTCGGGAACCACGACCTCGATACGCTCGGCGTCCTCGTCGAGCACGACCTTGGCGACTTCCGCCGGCTGCAGCGCGTTGACGATGAAGGACGCCGCGTCCTGCGACCACGGAATGATGTCGATCTTCTCGCCCTGCAGTTCGCCGACCACCGCCTGGACGCGCGAACCGCGCATGCCGACGCAGGCGCCGACCGGATCGATCGAGGAGTCGCGGCTGATCACGGCGATCTTGGCGCGGGAACCCGGATCGCGGGCCACCGACTTGATCTCGATGATGCCGTCATAAATCTCCGGCACTTCCATCGTGAACAGCTTCGCCATGAACTGCGGATGCGTGCGCGACAGGAAGATCTGCGGGCCGCGCTGTTCACGACGCACGTCGTAGACATAGGCGCGGACGCGGTCGCCATACTTGAAGTTCTCGCGCGGGATCAGCTCGTCGCGGCGGATGATCGCCTCGCCGCGGCCGAGATCGACGATGACGTTGCCGTATTCGACGCGCTTGACCGTGCCGTTGACGATCTCGCCGATACGGTCCTTGTACTCGTCGAACTGGCGATCGCGCTCGGCCTCGCGCACCTTCTGGACGATGACCTGCTTGGCCGACTGCGCCGCGATCCGGCCGAAATCCATCGGCGGGAGCTGCTCCGCGATGAAATCGCCGACCTGTGCGTCGGGATTGCGCAGGCGGGCATCCTTGAGCGAGATCTCCTTCGCGAAGTCGTCGACCTGCTCCACGACCTCCATCAGCCGCTGCAGCTTCATCTCGCCGGTGGTGTGGTTGATGTCGGCGCGGATATTGGTCTCCTGGCCATACCGGGAACGCGCGGCCTTCTGGATGGCATCGGCCATCGCGTCGATGACGATCGACTTGTCGATCGACTTCTCGCGCGCAACCGCATCGGCGATCTGCAGAAGTTCGAGTCTGTTGGCGCTGACTGCCATTGTGATCTCCCTCGCAGCCAATCGGCCGCGGTTCCTAAATCAATTGTCGTTGGCTGGCTCGTGCCCGCCGGTTTCGGAGTCGTCATCGCCCCGCTTCTTGCGGGCCTGTTTCTTCGCCTGATTGTCTTTCGAGAGCGCGTCGCGGATCAGGTCGTCCGTCAGGATCAGCCGCGCTTCCGAGATCGCCTCGAAGGGAACGCGCACGCTCGGTTCTTCGCCATAGCCTGGCGCATCGCGATCGATCGTTATGCCCGCATCGTCGGCGGCCGCGATCCGGCCACGGAAGCGCTTGCGCTCGGCGACCATCACCGACGTCTCGAGCTTCACCAGATGACCCTGCCAGTTCGCGAAGTCGGACTTGCGCACCAGCGGGCGGTCGATACCGGGAGAAGAGACTTCGAGGTGATACGCCTTGTCGATCGGATCGTCGACGTCGAGCGCCGGCGACACTGCCCTGCTCACCGTCTCGCAATCCTCGACGGTCATCGTGCCGTCGGCACGCTCGGCCATGATCTGCAGCGTCAGGCCATTCTGGCCGGTCAGCCGCACGCGAACCAGGCGATAGCCGATGGCGGAAAGCACCGGCTCGACGATGAGCGCGATCCGCGCATCGATGCCGCTCTCGCGGATGATGCGATCGTCGCCCCCAGTCGTTGCGTTGCTGTCGTCCATCGTTGCTCCAGGCGGATTCCCGGCGCAGGTAACAAAAAAGAGCGGGACCGGGTGGACCCACTCTTCGTCATACCGACCAAGAATTTACGGATGAGATAGGCGATTTCCGTGTTCAATGCAAGGGAAAGCCGGGACATGAGCGATGTCGCGCATCAATGCGTGGCACGCATGGCTGAAATGCGCGGCACGACCTGCTCGATGAAGCTGCAAACGCCTATATCAGTGGCGCATCAACAGAAGAAATAGGTATTCCCATGACCCGTGGCATCTTCTCCGGAAGGCTGCTCGGCCTTCTCGACGTTTTCGGCAGTGTCGTTTCGGCTGCGGCCGCGACCCGCAATCATCGTGCGCCGGACCCTCGCGATCTTCAGCGTCTCGGCATCGACCCGGAACGCTTCCGCGAGATCAATCGCTTCTGAGCGCGCCGGTTTTCCGTGTTCAAAGCCCCGTGGCCCGCGCTGCGGGGCTTTGTGCGTCGCACCGCCGTCATCCGTCCCGGCATCGCCCATATGTGTCCAGCGCATTGCTGCGCTGCACAATAGTTTATTTCGCATTAGCGGCATAAGCGCTAGCCTCAGCTGTCTTCAACGGACAGGTGCGACAATGACCCCCCATGCTTTCGCCAATTCCCTGCGCGGCTTCATCGAAGTTGCTGCCTGCGCGATATCCGCGTCCGCGGCTGTCGAGAGCGGCAAGCAGCCTGACGCACGGGCGCTGCGTCGGCTCGGCATCGACCCGGAGCGCTTCCGCCAGATCAGGAGATTCTGAGCTGCCTCAGCGCTTATCGAACGCGAGATAGGCGGGTGTTCTGCCCTCGCGGAGCGCCTTCGCTTCGTAGCGCGTTCCGGGCCAGCCTGCATAAGGCTTGCGCCAGTCGTCGGGCGTCTTTGCCTGCCAGACGAAGTCCCCCTGCCGTGCGACCTCCAGCAGCGTCCAGTTGACGTAGTGCTCGATGTCCGAGGCAAAGCGGAACGTCCCGCCGGGCTTCAATGCCCGGGCGAAGCGGTCGAGGTTCGCCCGATTCACGAACCTGCGTTTCCAGTGTTTCTTCTTCGGCCAGGGATCCGGATAGAAAAGATCGATCCGGTCGAGCGATCCCGCTGGCAGCCAGTCGAGGAGGACGGTTGCGTCGTCGTCGTAGAGACGGATGTTTGCGCGAGGCTCGCGTTCGAGCATGCGCAGCAGGCTCGCCATGCCATTGACGAAGGGCTCGACGCCGATGAAGCCTGTATCGCGCTCAATTCCGGACGCGTGGTGCAAATGCTCACCGCCGCCGAAGCCGATTTCAAGCACGACGCGCCCGACCGGAACGGGAAACAGTTCGCGCAGATCCGTCGGCGCGGGGACGCCTGGATTTACCCTTAGCCGCGGCAGGACATCGGCCAGAGCGACTGCCTGCATCGGGCGGATGGTCTTGCCGTGCCGGCGGCCGAAGAACGCCTCTGCGGTGCGCGTGGGGCGTTCCTCAGACATCAGGGGAATCAGGCGGCGACCGCCTCCTTGAGCGCCTTCACGAGATCGGTCTTCTCCCAGGAGAAGGAACCGTCGCGGCCCGGCTTGCGGCCGAAATGGCCGTAGGACGAGGTCCGCGCATAGATCGGCTTGTTGAGATCGAGGTGCTTGCGGATACCGGTCGGCGACAGGTCCATCAGCTTGCGGATCGCCGCCTCGACCTTGTCCTCGTCGACGCCCGGCTTGGCCGTGCCATGCAGGTCGACGTAGATCGACAGCGGCTGCGCCACGCCGATCGCGTAGGAGAGCTGGATCGTGCAGCGGTCGGCAAGCTTGGCTGCAACCACGTTCTTCGCCAGATAGCGGGCTGCGTAGGCGGCCGACCGGTCGACCTTGGTCGTGTCCTTGCCGGAAAACGCGCCGCCGCCATGTGGAGCCGCGCCGCCGTAGGTGTCGACGATGATCTTGCGGCCGGTCAGTCCCGCGTCTCCGTCCGGTCCGCCGATGACGAACTTGCCGGTCGGATTGATGTACCAGTTGCAATCGTCGGCGATCTTCAGGTCGCCGAGCGCCTCGCGGATGAAGGGCTCGACGACCTTGCGGACCTTCTTGGAATCCCAGCTCTCGTCCAGATGCTGGGTCGACAGCACGATGGAAGTCACTTCGGCCGCCTTGCCGTTCTCGTAGCGGACAGTCACCTGGCTCTTCGCGTCGGGACCGAGCTTGCCGGCATCGCCCTCGCCCTTGTGACGCGCGGCGGCCAGCAGTTCGAGGATCTTGTGGCTGTAGTAGATCGGCGCCGGCATGAGGTCGGGCGTCTCGGTGCAGGCATAGCCGAACATGATACCCTGATCGCCCGCGCCTTCCTCGCCCTGCTTGTCGGCGGCATTGTCGACGCCTTGCGCGATATCGGCCGACTGGCCGTGCAGCAGCACATCGATCTTGGCCGTCTTCCAGTGGAAACCACTCTGCTCATAGCCGATCTCGCGGATCGCCTTGCGGGCGGCGGACTTGAACTTCGCCGGATTGATGACCGGGAAATCGGCGGCATCGTGCATGATCGAGCCGTCCTTGTTCTTCTTCAGCAGCGAGTTGGGCACGCGGACCTCACCGGCGATGACGACGCGATTGGTCGTTGCCAGCGTTTCGCAGGCGACGCGAACGTCCCACGGATTCATCCCGGACTTCTTTGCCTCGCGGTAGACCAGATCCACGATCTCGTCGGAGATGCGGTCGCAGACCTTGTCGGGATGGCCTTCGGAAACGGATTCGCTGGTGAAGAGGTAATTCAGACGCGCCACGGGGTGTCCCCTCTGGAAAAGCCGGCTCGACACGATCGCCCGCACGGTCGGCGCCTCTGTTAGAAAAGCGGCAGGGAATCGTCAAGCCGGGCACCAGGGTTCATTGACCCCGGAATCGACGTGAATCCGGCGGCGCCGTCAAAACTGCGGACGGTATCCTTCTAGATCACGCACCTGCCCGACGATCAGTCTTCGTCGGAAGCCAGCACTTTCACGAGATCGATGATCTTGCGGCGAACCCGCACGTCCGTGATTCTCGCGAATGCCCGATTGAGCTGGATGCCTTCGGCGCTGTTCAGAAAGTCCACGACGAAACTGGTGGATGAGTCCTCGGCGAAGCCCCCGGCCGGTGCGCCATCCTGCCCCGGCGCATCTTCGAAGAAGAAGGAGACCGGCACGCTGAGGATCGACGCAATCGCCTGAAGCCGGCTGGCTCCGACGCGATTCGTGCCTTTCTCATATTTCTGAATCTGCTGAAAGGTTATTCCGAGGCTCTCGCCAAGCTTCTCCTGGCTCATTCCGAGCATGTTCCGGCGCAGTCTTATCCTGCTTCCGACGTGAATATCGATCGGGTTTGGTTTCTTCTTGTTCTCTGCCATTTTTTCCTCGCCGCTTTACACGGCCGTTTGGTGGTTTTCCCGCCAACCTCCCTGCTCTTCCGGCACAAGGCCCCAATATTCATGCCCGAAAGAGCCAATCCACGACTGGCAATCGACAATGTGAACACCCTTCAACACTTGTCAATTCATGCGCGTTCGCCCGAACAAATACATAGCACACGCGCAGATTGCGAAAAAGCCGACGATGAGCAAACCGTTAATATCCGGCGAACCGAGTGGAGGAGGCCGCTTCGAAATCGTCAATTCGATGTCCAGATTGCCAATGCCGTCCAACGCGAAGCCATCGAGTATCCGCCCGTCCGGTGCGACGATCGCGGAAATGCCGTTGTTGGCGGCGCGGATCAGCGGGCGTCCATATTCCACAGCGCGCAGTTGCGCCTGCCGGAAGTGCTGGTAGGGTCCGGGCGTGTCGCCATACCAGGCATCGTTGGTCACGTTGAGGATGACATCGGCCCCGGCAACGGAGGGACCGACCTCGCCGGGGAAGATCGCCTCATAGCAGATGAGCGGCAGCGCCCGCACTCCGCCGGGCAAGTCGAGCAGTCGGCGTTCCGTCCCTTCCGAGAAACTCAGCGGCGTCGAGACGATCTTCTTCATCCCCAGACGGGTCAGCAGTTTCTCGAACGGCAGATACTCTCCAAACGGAACGAGATGCATCTTGTCGGAGGCGCCGACGATCTCGCCGCGGTCGTTGATCGCCACGATCGAGTTGTAGTAGCGGGCCTCGCCGCTCTCGCCCGCGCTGCCTTCCGAGCGCACCGCGCCTGCCAGCAGGATCTGTCCGTCTTCGAGCGCGGCGCCGAGGGCCGCGAGCGCGTCCGGCCGATCGGTGAAGAGAAACGGCACGGCGGTCTCGGGCCAGACGATCACCGTCGGGCGCCGCTTTCCTTCCGCCGGCGGCGCGACGGTCATGTCCAGATAGGTCTTGAAGATTCTGTCACGGACGGCGGCATTCCATTTCTCGGACTGATCGATCGACGGCTGGACGATCCGCACAGCCATCGTCCTGCCGTCCGCCACCGGCTCCGGGCGGAACATGCTGAAAGCGATATCGGCTGCAACCAGCACCACCACGAGGAGCGCACCGATCCGGACATGCCGGCGGGACGCAAGCAGCGCCGGCATGGCAAAGACGAAGACGGCCAGCGCATTCATGCCGTAGAGCCCGGCGACCGACGCCGGCTGCATGAGAAGGGAGGTCGGCATCGCCGCATAGCCGATCGCGTTCCACGGAAAGCCCGTCAGCACGACCGCGCGCAGCCATTCCGCGACGCCGAATCCGAACGCGAGCGCGAAGATGCGGCCGATCCCGTTCGACCAGAACAGGCGCGCAAGCGACGCCGCCAGGCCGTAGAAGATCGCAAGGCCCGCCGGCAGCACGACGATCGCGAGTGGCAGCGCCCAGGCGAAGCTCTCGGCTTCCACGAGAAGGGCGTTGCCCACCCACCAGAGGCCGGTGAGGAAATAGCCGAAGCCGAACCACCAGCCGACGGAGAAAGCCGGCTTGAGACGGCCGAGGAGGCGCGCACGGCCCTCCACCACGGCCCCGTCCATCAGCCAGACGAGGACTGGAAAGGACACCAGGCAGGCCGCGAAGAAATCGAACGGCGCCTGGGCGAGAGTTGCCAATGCGCCGGCGGCGAACGCCACGAGCGCGCGCCTCCATCCCCACAGCAGAATGACCTTGCCGGCCAGCCGCTCCATACGCGTTTCCCGTCCCCGCGAATCGAGCGCCCGGTGTATCAGGCGGCCGGGGCGCTGCCAAACGGACGCAGGGATTTCCCGAGATTGACTCGGGCGCGTTTCTTGACTTAAAAGCCCGCGCACGCTCGGGCCGTCGGTCCGGCGCAATTGTTGTTGCGCCGACGCCTGCCTGGCAAACGCTCCTGTTCAAAAGACAGAACCAAGAAGGGCCGCACACCGCGGTATCAAATAAATGAAGCGCACCTATCAACCTTCAAAGCTCGTTCGCAAGCGTCGCCACGGATTCCGTGCGCGCATGGCCACCAAGAGCGGCCGTGCCGTCGTCGCGGCCCGTCGCAACCGCGGCCGCAAGCGGCTGTCGGCCTGATCCGGGGTCACGAGCCGGTGGAGAACCGGCCGCCGAACAGGCTGCGCAAACGCGCGGAATTCCTTGCCGTCCGGGCTGGCGAAAAACGCCGCGGGCGGCTTTTCCTCGTGGAAGCTCTCGATCGCGGTGACGAAGGCGCGCCGCGTTTCGGCGTGACCGTGACCAAGAAGGTCGGCAACGCTGCGGTGAGAAATCGCATCCGACGCCGCCTCAAGGAAGCGATGCGCGTCCATGCCGCTAATGACATGGCGGCGGGGAGCGACTATGTGATCGTCGCGCGGCGCGACGTGCTTGCCGCACCGTTCAGCACATTGAAGGCCGAGCTCGCCCGGCGTATCCGCGGAACCGACCGATGACCGATAACAATCGCAACCTGCTCATCACGATCGTGCTGTCGGTCGTCATCCTGACCGTTTGGCAGGTGTTCTTCATGCAGCCGCGGATCGAGGCCCAGCGCGAAGCCGCGCGGATCGAACAGGAGCGGATCGCGTCGGAATCCCAGCCGGCGGCCCCGGTGCCCGGCCAGCCTGCCGCAACTTCGGTGCCCGGAGCGCCACAGGCCAGCGTGCCCGGCCAGCCGACCGCGCCAGTCGGCGTCGATCGGAATGCGGTCGTCGCAGCCGGCAGCCGCGTCAAGATCGACACGCCTGCCCTTTCCGGATCGATCAACCTGACCGGCGCGCGCATCGACGACGTGAAGCTCAAGGCCTATCACACGGAAGTCGACAAGACCTCGCCGAACATCGAGTTGCTCAACCCCGCATCGCTTCCGAACGGGCAGTATGCCGAGATCGGCTATGTGGGGAACACCGATGCCGGCGCGATGCCGGGGCCCGAGACGGTCTGGACTGCCCCGGCGAACGCAACGCTCACGCCGTCCACTCCGGTGAGCCTTACCTTCACGAACGACAAGGGCGTGACCTTCACGCGCACGATCGCGGTGGACGCGAACTACATGTTCACGGTCAGCGACAAGGTGGAGAATACCGGAACGGCCGCCGTCTCCATCCAGAACTACGGACGCGTCACCCGCTTCGACAAGCCGCTCAATGCCAGCGTCTATGTGCTGCACGAGGGCCTGATCGGCGTCACCGGCGAGGAAGGTCTGCAAGAGATCAAGTATGCCACGCTCGAGGAGGACAAGCGCGTCTCTCCCGGCAAATCGACCGACGGCTGGCTCGGCATCACGGACAAGTATTGGGCCGTGGCGCTGATTCCCTCGGGCGCGCAGCCTTTCCAGCCCAACTTCTCCTGGTTCGACGACGGACGCCCCCGTTTCCAGGCCGACTACCTGACCGACCCGATCCAGGTCGCGCCCGGGGCGTCGGCCAGTGTCGAGACGCTGGTCTTTGCCGGCGCCAAGGAGACCAACAAGATCCAGGCCTACGAGGCCGAGCGCCAGATCCGCCAGTTCGATCTGCTGATCGACTGGGGCTGGTTCTATTTCATCACCAAGCCGATGTTCTGGCTGATCGACCACCTCTACAAGCTGCTCGGCAATTTTGGCCTGGCGATCCTCGCCACCACCGTCATTGTCAAAGCCGTCTTTTTCCCGCTCGCCAACAAGAGCTATGCCTCGATGGCGAACATGAAGAAGGTGCAGCCCAAGATGCTCGAAATCCGCGAGAAATACGCGGATGACAAGATGAAGCAGCAGCAGGCGATGATGGAGCTCTACAAGACGGAGAAGATCAATCCGCTCGCCGGCTGCTGGCCGATCCTGATCCAGATTCCGGTCTTCTTCGCGCTCTACAAGACGCTCTACGTCACGATCGAGATGCGGCACGCGCCGTTCTTTGGATGGATCCAGGACCTCGCGGCTCCGGACCCGACCTCGATCTTCAACCTGTTCGGCCTGCTGCCTTACGCGGTGCCCGCCTTCCTGCTCGTCGGCGTGTGGCCTCTGATCATGGGCGTCACGATGTTCCTGCAGATGCGCATGAACCCGACCCCGCCGGATCCGACACAGGCAATGATCTTCACCTGGATGCCGGTGATCTTCACCTTCATGCTGGCATCGTTCCCCGCAGGCCTCGTGATCTACTGGGCCTGGAACAACTCGCTGTCGATCCTGCAGCAGGGCATCATCATGAAGCGCCAGGGCGCCAAGATCGAGCTTTGGGACAATCTCGTCGGCCTGTTCAAGAAGAAACCGACGCCGGCCGAGTAGCCGGATTTCCCGAAACCAACGGCGGGGCCCGCTTCGGCGGGCCTTTCTGTGTCCGGACGCCCGATCGCGGAACTTTCCCGCGACCCCACACGTATCTGAAGCACGGCCGCCAGGGCGGGTTGGCGTTCACGAACCGGCGGCCGGGCCCGGGCTTTCCGGAACTCTCCGGGAGGCCCGGGTTGCCTTCGCCGTCAGGCGGTGCGGGCCAGCTTTTTGAACTTGCGCACGACCATGTCGCGCTTGAGCTTGGAGATGTGATCGATGAACAGCACGCCGTTCAAATGGTCGATCTCGTGCTGCAGGCAGGTCGCCATCAGCCCGTCGGCGGCCATTTCCCGCTGCTTGCCGTCCTTGTCGACATAGCGCACCGTCACCGCGTCAGGCCGCTCGACTTCCGCGTAGTAATCGGGGATCGAGAGGCAGCCTTCCTCGTGAACGTTCGAGCCGTCGCCGGTCGCGACGATCTCCGGATTGAAGAAGATCTGCGGCGCGGGCGGCTCGTCTTCCTTGGCGATATCGATGACGATGAGCCGCAGAGGCTCGCCGACCTGGATGGCCGCAAGGCCTATTCCCGGCGCATCGTACATGGTGTCCAGCATGTCGCCGGCAAACTTGAGCAGATGCGAATCGACACGTTCCACCGGCTTGGACACCTGGCGGAGAAGCGGATCGGGCAGGATAATGAGCGGCTTGATCGACATCCGGCTCACCTAAGACGTCGGCCCGGCAGCGTCAACATCGGCAAGACGGCCGTTCACGTTTTGATCTGACGCGGCCCGCCGAATCGCATAGACTGGCGCGATGAACGATCTCTTCGCCCTGCTTGAACAACCGGTACTTCAACTCGGGGCATCGATCGTCACGCTGGGTCAGGCGCTTGTCGCTGCCGGCAGCGTCGTTGTCCTGTTCGTCATTCTGCTTGCCGTCGCGCTCTGGCGTTCGGCGACTGCCCGCGCAGGCGCGGCGATGGAAGCCGCGCAGCTTGCCCGCGACGCCGAGATGCGCATGGCCGAGATCATGCGCCAGCAGGTCGAGATGCAGGGCCGGATGGGCCAGATGAACGAGGCGCTGAGCGCGCGTCAGGCCGAACTCAACCAGTCGCTCGGCCAGCGGCTGGACGCCATGACCGGACGCATCGGCCAGACGATGACCGAGCAGACCCGCTCGACGCATGAGAGCCTCGCCAAGCTGCAGGAGCGCCTGGCGGTGATCGACACCGCGCAGGGCAACATCCAGTCGCTCGCCGGCCAGGTGGTGCAGCTGCAGGCAATTCTCTCCAACAAGCAGACGCGCGGCGCCTTCGGCGAGATCCGGCTGATCGATCTGGTGCGCGACGCGCTGCCGCCGAACGCCTTCGAGGAGCAGGCGACGCTGGCCAACGGCAAGCGGGTGGATTGCGTCATCCGCCTGCCTAATCCGCCGGGGGCCATCGCCATCGACGCAAAGTTTCCGCTGGAGAGCTACCGGGCCCTGCGCGAGGCCAAGGACGACGCGGCGACCGTCGCCGCCAGGCGCGCCTTCAGCAGCGACGTCGCCAAGCACGTGCGCGACATCGCCGAGAAATATATCGTGCCCGGCGAGACCGCCGACTGGGCCTTGATGTTCCTGCCCTCCGAGGCCGTCTACGCCGAGCTTCACGCCAACTTCCCCAACGTCGTCGAGGACTCGCACCGGCGCCGGGTGGCCATCGTCTCGCCGACCACCCTGTGGGGCACGCTGAATTCGGTGCGCGCCGTGCTCAAGGATGCGAGGATGAAGGAACAGGCCGGACGGATTCAAGTCGAGGCCGAGAAGATGTTGGACGACATCGTCCGCCTCGACAAACGCGTCGGCACCCTGCAAAGCCATTTCGCGCTGGCCAACAGGGACATCGACGACATCACCAAATCGACCCGCAAGATCACCCGCAGCGGCGAGCGCATCCGTGAGGTCCAGTTCACCGACGAGACGCCGGCCGGGGACCTGCCGCCGCCCTCACAGCAGGCCGAGCCCGGCCCCGAGGATGGCGGCGCCGATG
>JBDRCE010000045.1:0-7161 GCA_043822005.1 Pseudomonadota bacterium
GGGGTGTTTCCTCCTGCGCGCCCCGCCGGGGCCTCCCCGGGGGGGGGGGGGGTGGGGGGGCGGGGGGGGGGGGGGGGGCCCCCGCGCCTTGGTCCTGCAATGTTGTCGCTGCCCCTCACCTGCCTGCCGGCATCCTCTCCCCGTAAACGGGGAGAGGAACGCCCTACATCCTCGCCACGCCGAACGTGTTCGGCCGCAACTGTCGCCCATCCCCCTCCGCCACCACCGCCAGGCACAGCGCCAGCACCGCGCGCGTGTCGCGCGGGTCGATGATGCCGTCGTCCCACAGGCGCGCGGTTGCAAACAGCGCGTCCGACTGCGCATCGATGCCGCCGCGGATCATCGCGCTCTGCTTGGCAACCGCATCCTCGTCGACCGCGCTTCCGTCCCGCGCGGCCTTGCCGCGCGCCACGATCTCCATCACCCGCGCCGCCTGCTCGCCGCCCATCACCGCGGTGCGCGCCGACGGCCAGGAGAAGATGAAGCGCGGCGAGAACCCCCGGCCGCACATGCCGTAATTGCCCGCGCCATAGGAGCCGCCGATGACGAAGGTGAACTTCGCCACCCGCGCGTTCGCCACCGCCTGGATCATCTTCGACCCGTGCTTGATCGCGCCGTCCGCCTCGGCCTGTTTGCCCACCATGTAGCCGGTCGTGTTCTGCAGGAAGACCAGGGCCGTGCCCGACTGGTCGCAGAGCTGGATGAACTGCGCCGCCTTGGTCGAGCCATCCGGCATGATCGGCCCGTTATTGCCGATGATCCCGACCCGGTGCCCGTCGACGGCGGCATGGCCGCAGACCGTTTTGGACCCGTAGGCGGCCTTGAACTCGAGGAAGTCCGAGCCGTCGACGATCCGCGCGATCACCTCGCGCATGTCGAACGGCACCTTGTCGTCCGCCGGCACGATGCCGAGCAGTTCGTCCGCATCGAACAGCGGAGCGTTCGATTCCACCGACGTCCCGACGTCATCCCAGTTCAGGTTGCGCAGGATCTCCCGCCCGATCGCCAGCGCCTGCACGTCGTCGTCCGCCACATATTCGCCAAGCCCTGTCACCCGCCCGTGCACGTCGGCGCCGCCGAGCTCCTCGTCGCTCGCATCCTCGCCGATCGCCGCCTTCACCAAAGGCGGCCCGGCGAGAAAGATCTTCGATCGTCCCTTCACCAGCACGACATAGTCCGACAGGCCGGGAAGATAGGCCCCGCCCGCGGTCGACGAGCCGTGCACGATGGCGATCTGCGGAATGCCGGCGGCCGACAGCCGCGCCTGGTTGGCGAAGGATCGCCCGCCCTCGACGAACATCTCCGCCTGGTAGAGCAGGTTCGCGCCGCCGCTCTCGACCAGCGAGACGATCGGCAGCCGGTTCTCCAGCGCGATCTCCTGCAGCCGCAGCGCCTTCTTCAGCCCCATCGGCGGGATCGTCCCGCCCTTGATGCCGCTGTCGTTCGCCGTCACCATCACGCGCTTGCCGGCGACGACGCCGATGCCGGCGATAGAGCCGCCGCCCATGATGTTCCTGCCGCCATCGTCGTCATGCATGCGGTAGCCGGCGAGCGACGAAATTTCGAGGAACGGCGCGCCGCGGTCGAGCAGCCTCTCGACGCGCTCGCGCGGCAGAATCTGGCCGCGCTTCTCGAAGGTTTCGCGCCGCGCAGCCGAGTTCTGCCGCACCCGCTCCTCCAGCTCGCGCACCTTGGTGAGCTTCGCCGCCATCGCCCCGGCATTGGCTTTGAAGGCGGATGAGGCGGTGTCGATTGCGGACGAAAGCACCGGCATCAGTCGCGCTTCTCCGCGAGCACCTCGGGCACGACCGCCCTGTGGAACCCGTCGAACGGCTCGGTCCCCCTGCCCTTGCCGATCGGGAACAGCGCCGAGCCGAGCGGCGACCCGCCGTCGATCGGCACCGTGACGCCGGTGACGAAGGAAGCGGCCGGCGATAATAGGAAGCAAATCACCGACGACACCTCCGCCTCGACGCCGATGCGTCCCAGCGGCACGTGCTTCTTCAGCGTCGGGATGAGCGCCTTGGTCATCCCGTCATAGGTATCCATGCCCGACGAGGCGACCCAGCCCGGGGCGACGCAATTGACCCGCACGCCGGCCGGTCCCCATTCGTAGGCGGCCGTCTTGGTGAGATTGACCATACCCGCCCGCGCCGCGCCCGAATGCGCCATGCCCGGCATGCCGCGCCACATGTCGGCGGCCATGTTGACCACCGCGCCGCCGTTCGCCTGCATCGACTGCACGAACACCTCGCGCATCACCAGGAAGCCGCCCGTCAGATTATTGGCGACGACGGCGTCGAAGCCCTTCTTGGAGATCGTCTCCATCGGCGCGGGAAACTGCCCGCCGGCATTGTTGACCAGCCCGTCGATCCGCCCCCGCACTGAGACGATCGAGCCGACCGCCGCCTTCACCGCCTCCTCGTCGCGAATGTCGAACGCGCGCGCCTCCGCCGAGCCGCCATCCTCGGCAATCTCGGCCAGCACTCTGTCCAGCTTGTCCTGCTTGCGTCCGGTGATGACGACATGCGCGCCGAGGCTCGCCAGTTCGTGCGCAACGCAGCGGCCGATGCCCGATCCGCCGCCCGTCACCACGATTGTCTGTCCGTTGAAACAGTCCTGTCGCAGTATGCTGCGATATCCCATTGGCCTCCTCCCGAGGTGGCCGAAACGCTAGACTACGTTGACGTAAACGTCAAACGACTGGTATGCACACACCAGCCCCCGAAACGACCCGGGCGACAGATCAACCAACCGCAGGCCGGCGCGCCATGCGAACCGAGGAGGACGCCATGAGCGTTGAAGACATCGCCGCGAAGATGAAGGACAAGGTCGCCGCGAGCGGCTTCGACCGTTCGGTCAAGTTTGACCTCAAGGGCGAAGGCGTCATCGTCATCGACGGCACCAACGTCTCGACCACCGACGCGCCCGCCGACTGCACGATCACCATCTCGATGGACGACTTCAAGGACCTGATCGCCGGCGAGCTGAACCCCACCGCCGCCTTCATGACCGGCAAGATCAAGGTCGCCGGCGACATGTCGGTCGCCATGGCGCTCAGCCAGATCGTGTGATTCCCATGGCGATCATTCCTCCCTGCGGATGATCGCCATGTTCATCGTCTCGCGCAGCCGGAAGCCGATCGATTCATAAAGCCTGATCGCCGGTGTGTTCGTCGCATAGGCATGCAGGTAGGCGGTGTCGCCCGCCTCCTGGATTTTCCGCGTACCATAGAGCGACATCAGCCGCCCGAGCCCCCGCCCCTGCGCGTCCGGATGCGTGCAGACGCCGCTGAGTTCCCGCAGTCCCGCTTGCCCCAGCCTCTGCCCGGCCATGGCGATCAGCCTTCCATTCTCGCGGATGCCCCAGAACGGGCCGAAATCCTGCGCCCTCAGCGAAAACGGCCCGGGCTTCGTCAACGTCGCCAGTTCCAGCATGTCGGCCGCGTCGGCCCGCCCGAGCGGTCGGATGCGCTCGTCGTCGGCGACGGCGACGGGGCCGTCGGCGATCATCTGCACCAGCGTCGCCTGCGTCGTCGCCTCGAAGCCGACCGGCATCGCGATCGGATGCTTCTGAACCAGAAGCAACGTGCCGCCGGGCACCGCGAGCTCCCCGAGCGCCGCTATGCTCTCCGCCGTCTCGTCGGAAGTCGCCGCAAAGGCAGACATGTCGGCGGGATAGCGCTTTGCAAGCCGCCCGCCCTCGGCCAGCGCCGCGTGGCGCGAATTCAGCGTCGTCCAGATCGGTCGGTCGAGAAGGTGTGCCATCGTCATTCCCCCTCCGCCCGCCGCAGGAGCGGCCGCTCGGCGAGCCGGTCCTCGATCGCCGCCAGTTGTGCCAGAAGCCCATCCGGCAGGTTGCGGCAGACCTCGGCCACCGCCGCCTCGATGCGCGGCCAGATCACCGTCTTGCCTTCCCGCACCGCTTCGCGCCCGGCATCCGTCAATGTGATGACCCGGCGTCGCTGGTCGTCCGCCGGCGCCTCCGCCGCGACCAGCCCCATCTTCGTCAGCTCCGACACGGAGCGCGTCGCCCCGGGCTGCGTGATGCCCAGCGCCTCGGCGATCTCGCCGATGCCGAGCGGGCCGAGCCGGTCGAGCGCGGCGAGCAGCGGATAGAGCGCCGGCTGCACGGGTGCGTCATACTCGTCGATGATCCTCTGCGTATCCGACTGCAGCCGCTCGCCGATCCGCTTGAGCCGCGTGCCGAGGCACAGATAACCCAGCGCTCGCACGACATCCTCGACCATTCGAAGCCTCCATAGGCAGTTATATAACTGTTTATGTAAATTCCTCTGGAGCGGGATGTCAAGCAACCCGCAGTGCGGCGTCATCCTCGGCCTTGAGCCGAGGATCTGCTGCGGCCGGCAGGTTTGCCTCGCCATTTCTCGTAATCGCCGACGTCAATAGATCCTCGGCTCAAGGCCGAGGATGACGGAGCAGCAAGACACCCGGCGCGTGGCTCGGGGCCATCCGCTCTTGGGAACGGAAACTCAGGCCGCCAACGCCACCTTCGCCATCTCGACCTTCCGCCCCGCCGCCCTCAGCACGCCTTGCGCGCCGTCGAGCGCGCCGGCCTTCAGCTCCAGCGCCAGCAAGCGGTGCTTCTCGTAAGGTCCCGGCATGGCGAGCCTATCGGTCTTTTCCGCCGAGAACCCGAAGCGGGCATAGTACGGCGCGTCGCCGACCAGCAGGATCGCGCCATGGCCGAGCAGCATTGCCTCCGCGATCGCGTGACGCATCAGCGCCGAGCCGATGCCGGCCGACTTCAGCGACGGATCGACCGCCAGCGGGCCGAGCAGCAGCGCGCGCGACGCGCCCGCCTCGACATCCCACAGCCTGACCGTTCCCACCACGCGCCCGTCCTCGCCGCGCGCCACAAAGGCGAGCCCCTGCGCCGGCAGACGCCCGCGGCGGATCTTCTCCGACGACTTTCGCCGGCGCCCCGGTCCCATGGCACGATCGAGCAGCGCCTCGCGCGCTGCGATGTCGCGATGCGTCTCGGCCTCGATCGTGAAGGCGAAAGCGGGAAGGATGGCAGGCACTGTATTCACTTCATTGTCCTCAGGTGTGCGAGCCAACGCACCCCAAAACAACAGGTTGCAGGGAGTAAGAAGTCAGTTCGCCGCAGGCGAACTCGTCATGCCGGTGGCATGACGAGAGACTTCGAACGGGCGGGAGCTGCCAAAGGCAGCGGGCCCCGCCCTGGAAGAGGCCTCAGATCACATACGACCTGAGCGGCTCGAAGCCGTTGAACGCAACCGCCGAATAGGTGGTCGTGTAGGCGCCCGTGCCCTCGATCAGCACCTCGTCGCCGATCGTCAGCGACAGCGGCATCGGATACGGCGTCTTCTCGTACATCACGTCGGCCGAATCGCAGGTCGGACCGGCGAGCACGCAAGGCGCCGTCTCGTCGCCGTCATGCACGGTCGAGATCGGGTAGCGGATCGCCTCGTCCATCGTCTCGGCCAGCCCGCCAAACTTGCCGATGTCGAGATAGACCCAGCGCACGTTGTCGTTGGCCGACTTCTTCGAGATCAGCACGACCTCCGACTTGATGACACCCGCATTGCCGACCATGCCGCGACCCGGCTCGATGATGGTCTCCGGGATCTGGTTGCCGAAATGCTTCGACAGCGCTTGGAAGATCGCCTGGCCATAGGCCTGCGCGGTGGGCACGTCCCTCAGGTAGCGCGTCGGGAAGCCGCCGCCCATGTTGACCATCTTGAGCACGATGCCTTCCTCGGCGAGCGTCGCAAACACCTGCTTGGCGTCACCCAGCGCCTTGTCCCAGGCGTCGAGGTTGGTCTGCTGCGAGCCGACGTGGAACGACACGCCATAGGCGTCGAGCCCCAGCGCATTGGCATGGCGCAGCACGTCGACCGCCATCGCCGGCACGCAGCCGAATTTTCGGCTCAGCGGCCACTCGGCGCCCTCGCCGTCGGTCAGCACACGGCAGAACACCTTGGCGTCGGGCGCGACGCGGCCGATCTTGTCCACCTCTTCGACACAGTCGACCGCAAACAGGCGGATGCCGAGCTCGTACGCGCGGGCGATATCCCGTTCCTTCTTGATCGTGTTGCCGAAGGAGATGCGTTCCGCCGGCGCGCCGGCGTCCATCGCCATCTCGACCTCGGCAACGCTAGCCGTGTCGAAGGACGAGCCCATCGAGGCGAGCAGGCGCAGAATCTCGGGCGCCGGGTTCGCCTTCACCGCGTAGTAGATCTTGCTCTCCGGCAGCGCCTTCTCGAAGGCGCGGAAATTGTCGGCGACTACGTCGAGGTCGACCACCAGGCAGGGGCCGGCGGGACGTCGGGTGGCGAGAAAGTCGAGGATGCGCTGGGTGGCCATTGGGTCTCTCCATCGCGCAAGTGCGCGCCATCGCTGCGAGCGAGCGGGCACGCAGCCACGCTGTCGCGGTCAAACAAAGGCGGGACGCGTATCCGATGGAACCAGCCGGTGGAGACCCCGGAACCATCGAAAGCCGTCTCGCGGCGATGGATCATGGCCGCCCGGCCTTGATCCGCTTTGTCTGCCTTGGCTTGGAGGGAGATCCCGTCCGCACTGCCGGCAATGAGGGTGTGCCTCGAAGGAGACCGGCATGTGGACAACCGGCTTCCCAAAAGGCCCGCACCGTCGTTGCTTCAAGGCGTCCTCGGATCGGCGGTTGGCCGCTGAACCGACCGGGTTCGTTACTCCCCGGTTACCTGCCCTCGCCTCGCCATTCCGAGGTTCGGGGGACGCCCACAGGCACGTGCGACTTTGGGCAAGCGCGGATATATGGATGGGGGGTGTCACAATCAAGGAAAAAGTGGGCGACGGCCTATTTTTTTCGCGGCTCGGATTCAGGCGTTAACGAATTGTTTCGGCGGGGGATTCCCTGGCCTGGGAACGAGGAGCGCGATCTACTTCCGAGGTGCTGCCCGAATGAGAGCTGTGCGCCCCAAGTCGGCGTTTCATCCAGGCTTAGCCTTCACTTGAAACCGGACGGTCCGTCAGAGCTGCTGGTCCGCGCTACGCCACATGCTGGTCAACATGTCGGGCGCTCACTGAACAGCGACTACTAGGGTCAGGACTCATTGATCAAAGCCAGAAGATGACGGCGGCTGCGATGCAGATGGCCGAGAAGAAGGTGTGGGCGCATCGGTCGTAGCGGGTTGCG
>JBDRCE010000046.1:0-52310 GCA_043822005.1 Pseudomonadota bacterium
CTCGATCTCATCGCGGCTGAATAAATGCGCATCGGATCACCCAAGAACCGGCCCCCACTTTCTGGTCCGATGCCCTAAGGCTTCACGTAATTGGCGGAGTTGTGCTTCTCCAGAACCTCGGAGAACCGCCGGGCAAAGGCATCGTCGGCAAGCTTCTTGCGGCGCTGGATGTCCTGCGTCGAGAGCATGTTCTTCTCATGCATTTCCAGAAGGTCGCCGATGTGCTTCTGCGACGCCGCGCCGATCCCGGCCATGGTCTCTTCCGCCGCGGTATCGACCCGGCTGCCGAGCGTGTTGATCTTGTGCGCCACGTCCTGCTGGGCGGCGGTCTTCAATGAATCCTCGAGCGCCTTGTAGAGAACGATACGCTGCTCGGTGTCGATGGTGAGCTTGTTGATCAGCGTGTTCTGCGCCGCGATCTGGTTGTTGAGCGAATCGACAAAAGTCTGGAACATCGAGGTGTAGCGTTCCAGCGTCTGGCTCTCGGCCAAGAGCTCCTGCTCCTTCGCCTGCTTCTCGTTGTATTCGGTGGCGAGCTTCGAGCGCTCGCCCTCCAGCTGCGTGCGCTCCTGCTGGCTGGTGGAGGCGGCGATCTTGTTCTCGATGTCGAGCAGCAGCGGGTTCAGTTCCTCGATCCGCTTCTGCGTCGCGGTCAGGCTCGTCATCGTCGATTTGCGCCGCTCGATGACTTGGCCGAGGCTGGTCTCCGAGGTCTTGTAGCGCTGTTCGAGGACGTTCTTCTGTTCACGGAGAATGCCGACGATCGTGTCGGACTTGGCCAGCAGTTCCTGCAGATTGCCGGCAAGCGACATGTTGCGCACGCGCTCGGTGCGCATGCGCTGCCGGCGCTGCTGCGAGAAGATGCCGATGAAGTTTTCCCAGCCGGTGTAGCTCTTCATCGTCTCGAATTCGGTGCCGAACACATTCGTCGCGTCCTCGAGCCCGATGATGAGGTCGGCGATGTTCGCCTCCATCGTCTTCTGCTGCTTGAGCACGTCCTCGATGCGGGCGTTCTCGATGTCGAAATCGGCCTCGCCGATCTTGGCGTCGGTCTTGGCGAACTTTTCCAGCAGGATCCCAGATTGTTCGATCTTGGAGCGCATGTCCTCGACGGTGCGCTTGGTCTTCTCGATCTCGGAATCGAAGTTCTGCAGTGTCGCCATGAATTTCCCTCCGGAGCCGACGCCAGGTAGTCGCGGCGAATATATGTGTCGTGTGTATCGATTGAAAGTCGCGGGGACAAACGAATGTAGCGGGCGGTGGCCGGCGCGTGAAAAAGCCCGCCCCGGTGAGCCGGGACGGGCGTCGTGGCCAGCGTTAGTCGCCGATCAGCTGTAAGGCGAGTTGCATTCCTTGCGGTAGCCGGCGGACGACATGTAGGTGTTGTCCGACGAGCGATAGGTGCGGAAGCGGTCGTGGCACCAGTTCGCATGGCCCGAGCCGTAGCTGCTCGAGGGCTGGGCATTGTTCATGACCCCGCCGATGATCGCGCCGGCGATGAAGGCGCCTGCCGGAAACCAGTAGCCGTTGTAGTGGCGATACCCGGCGCGACGGTCGCGATAGCCGCGATGGCCATTGTAATAGTAGCTGCCGTTGCGGCGCTCGAAGCGAGCCTCGCGACGGTCCCGCCGGTTGTCGAAGCGCGTCTCGCCGCGGTATTCACGGCGGTCGAACCGGCGCTTGCGCTCGTCGCGGTACATCTGGACGTTGACGACGTCGCCGCCGGCTGCCTCAGCTTGTGCAGGCCTCGGCGCGAAAGCCGGCGCAGCGGCGGCCGGCAGCGCCGTACCCGCGGCGAAGGTGAGCGCGAGAGCCGCGCAGAGAGTGGATCTGAAATTCGTCATGTGTTGCCTCGCTGGTGATGTCCCTAGTGCGGGCAAACGGGTGCGAGACGGTTACGTTGCATTAATTATCGGTAATATCTGGCTTTTTTTGGCTCCGGGTGCGTCAGCCGCCGGCGAAGCCGATGAAGTCCTCGGGCGCGATGCGGCCCATCTCCTCTTCCCAGTGGCGGCGGCACAGCGACCGGTAGACGTCCTTGCCGATTGCTACCTGGTCGCCTTCCTTGGCCACCTTGCCGTCGGCGCCGAGGCGCACCACCATCGTCGCCTTGCGGCCGCACGGGCAGATCGTGCGCACCTCGCGCAGTTCGTCGGCGATGGCCAGCAGAGATTTCGAGCCGGAGAAGAGGTTGCCCTGGAAGTCGGTCCTTAGGCCGTAGCACATCACCGGGACGTCCAGCCGGTCGACGACGCGGGCGAGCTGCCAGACTTGGCCGTCCTCCAGGAACTGCGCCTCGTCGACGAAGACGCAGTGGATACGCCGGTGGCGATGGTGCTCGGCCACCAGCTCGAACAGGTCGTCGCCGTCGCGGAACATGTCGGCGTCGGATTCGAGGCCAATGCGCGAGGAGATGTAGCCCTGGTCCTGCTTGCGGTAGTGGCCGGCCACCAGAAGCAGCGTGTGCATGCCGCTTTCGCGGTAGTTGTACGACGCCTGCAGGAGCATCGTCGACTTGCCCGCGTTCATCGTCGCATATTGGAAATAGAGCTTGGCCATCGCCCGCCTTTAACGCCTCGGCGGCTAAACGGGGAGGGGGCGCCCGCCGGTTCCACCGAAAATTGCCCGAAGCCTGCGCCGCGCGTCGCGGACAAGCAGCGATGTGACGGCCAGAGAACAGGCGAGCCGCTTGAAAGAACGGAAGAATGGTGGTTCGTTCGGGGAACAACAAAGGGATACCCCGCAATCGGGGCAATGATGGGAGACTACCTATGCTGAAGACCAAATCAGTGCTTCTGGCGCTGGGCGCAAGCCTTGTCGCCGCGCAGGCGCTCGCAGCCGATCCGGAGACCTGCAAGGCGGTGCGCTTCGCCGACGTCGGCTGGACGGACATCACCGCCACCACCGCGACGGCCTCGGTCGTGCTCACCGCGCTCGGCTACGAGCCGTCCACGCAGCTCCTCTCGGTGCCGGTCACCTACACGTCGCTTGCCAACAAGGACATCGACGTCTTCCTCGGCAACTGGATGCCGACCATGGAAGCCGACATCAAGCCCTATCTCGAGGCCAAGACCGTCGAGACGCTGATCACCAATCTCGAAGGCGCGAAATACACGCTCGCCGTGCCGAAGTTCACCTACGAAGCCGGCCTGAAGGACTTTGCCGACATCGCCAAGTTCAAGGACAAGCTCGACGGCAAGATCTACGGCATCGAAGCCGGCAATGACGGCAACCGGCTGATCCTCGACATGATCGCGGCCGACAAGTTCGGCTTGAAGGACTTCGAACTGGTCGAGAGCTCCGAGGCCGGCATGCTGTCGGCGGTGCAGAAGGCGGCCGCGGCCAAGGAGGACGTCGTCTTCCTCGGCTGGGAGCCGCATCCGATGAACGCCAATGTCGAGATGGCCTACCTGTCCGGCGGCGACGACGTGTTCGGCCCGAACTACGGCGGCGCGATCGTCGCGACCAACGTCCGCGCCGGCTACGCCACAGAATGCCCGAATGTCGGGACGCTGCTCAAGAACATGGTGTTCTCGCTCAAGATGGAGAACGAGATCATGGGCGCGATCCTCAACGACGGCAAGGAAGCGTCAGTCGCGGCCACCGAATGGCTGAAGGCCAACCCGGACGCGGTCACCCCCTGGCTCGCAGGCGTCACCACGCTCGACGGCAAGGACGGGATGGCAGCGGTCAAGGGCGCGCTGTAAGGGCGGCTCTTCGACTGGCGGGACAGCTACCGCAAGCTTGACGTACCGCGCTGCCCCTCACCCGTACCCTCTCCCCGTGAAGGACAGGGAGAGGGAGGTCGCCAACGCTGGTGCCCCCTCTCCCCGCGGGCGGGGAGAGGGTACGGGTGAGGGGCAGCGCGAGCGCCTCGGCATGGACGACCGTCCCTTCCCCTCAAGCGGGAGGGACCCAAGGGGGACTAAATGGATCCGCTCAGCGAACTGATCAGAAGCGCCAAGATCCCCGTGGGGGTATGGGGCAAGTCGTTCTTCGACTTCCTGACGCGAAACTTCGAGTGGTTCTTCGATTCCATCGCCAACGGCGCCACCTTCGTCCTCGACGGGCTGATCGACGTCGTCCTGTGGTTCCCGCCGGTGATCGTCGTGGCGGCGATCACCGCGCTTGCCTTCTATCTGCAGCGCTCGTGGCGGATTTCGCTGTTCGTGGCGCTCGGCCTGCTCTTCATCATCAACCAGGGGCTGTGGAAGGAGACGGTGGAGACGATCATCCTGGTCGTGGGCGCCGCCACCGCGTCGATGGCGATCGGCGTCCCGGTCGGCATCTGGGCGGCGCACAATCCGCGCGCCTGGGCCTGGCTGAACCCGGTGCTCGACCTGATGCAGACGATGCCGACCTTCGTCTACCTGATCCCGGTGCTGATCCTGTTCGGTCTTGGCGTCGCGCCGGGCCTGATCGTCACCGTCATCTTCGCGGCGCCCGCGCCGATCAGGCTGACTTATCTCGGCGTCACCTCGGTGCCGAAGCCGATGCTGGAGGCCGGCCAGGCCTTCGGCGCGACGAAGCGCCAGCTTCTGTGGAAGGTCGAGCTGCCGGCCGCACTCCCCACCATCATGGCGGGGTTGACGCAATGCATCATGCTGTGCCTGTCGATGGTCGTCATCGCCGCGCTGATCGGCGCCAACGGCCTCGGCAAGCCGGTGGTGCGGGCGCTGAACTCGGTCAACATCCCGCTCGGCCTTGAGGCCGGGCTCGCCATCGTCGTGCTCGCCATCATCCTCGACCGCATTTCGCGGGTGAAGATGGGAGGCGTCCAATGAGCGTCGCCGTCGATTTCAGGAACGTCGACATCGTCTTCGGCGAAAACCCGAAGGCGGCGCTCGCCATGCTCGACGCGGGCGCCGACCGGCAGGAGATTCTCGCCAAGACCGGCAACGTGCTGGGCGCGGCGGGCGCCAGCCTGGTCGTCGAGGAAGGCGAGATTTCCGTCCTCATGGGCCTGTCGGGCTCGGGCAAGTCGACGCTGCTCCGCGCCGTCAACCGGCTGAACGTCGTCACCCGCGGCCAGGTCCTGGTCAAGGACGGCGACCGCATGGTCGACATCGTCTCCTGCGATGACAACACGCTGCGCCACATGCGCCAGAAGAACGTGGCGATGGTGTTCCAGCAGTTCGCGCTCCTGCCCTGGCGCACGGTCGCCGAAAACGTCGGCTTCGGGCTGGAACTCGCCGGCGTGCCCGACGCCGAGCGGAAAGAACGCGTCGCGCGGCAGCTGAAACTCGTCAATCTCGACCAGTGGGCCGACAAGTACGCCCACGAGCTGTCGGGCGGCATGCAGCAGCGCGTCGGCCTCGCCCGCGCCTTCGCCACCGAGGCGCCGATCCTGCTGATGGACGAGCCGTTCTCGGCGCTCGACCCGCTGATCCGCACCAAGCTGCAGGACGAACTTCTGCAGCTGCAGAAGACGCTGAAGAAGACGATCGTCTTCGTCTCCCACGACCTGGAAGAGGCGCTGAAGATCGGCAACCGGATCACGATCATGGAGGGCGGCCGCATCGTCCAGTCCGGCCCGCCGGAAGACATCGTGCTCAAGCCGGCGAATGCTTACGTCCGCGATTTCATCGCCAACGTGAACCCGCTGTCGGTGCTGACCGCCTGGAACGTCATGCGCGACCGGCGCGACCTGGAGAGTGCCGGCGAGGGCTGGCTGTGGCTCGACCGGCGCCGCACCACGCGCTTCAAGATCGACCCCGACGGGCTCGTCGCCGCGGCCGAGCGCGACGGCAAACCGGCGGTGTGGGTCTCCTGCGACGACGTGGAAAGCCTGCCCGACGACGCCCCGCACGTCTTCTGGGCCCGGCCGGGCACGAGCCTCAAGACGGTGATGCTGGCGATGCACCGGAGCCAGACCTCGCCGGTGGCGCTGTTTGATGATCAGTCGCGGTTTGTGGGGGCGATCGGGATCAGGGATGTGTTGAGCGCAGTGTTGCGGCGCTGAGGGGCAGACGTAGACGCCGAGTCCGCGAGGCAATAATAAAAGGCCAAATTCACGAGTGCGGCGCAGCGCTCACCCAGTCAGTTCTGCCCGCGTCCTCCCCGCGCCCGCGAGCAGCACGATCAGGTAGATCAGCGATGCCTGGTAGCCGAGGTTGAGCACGAAGGTGGTGAAGATCACCCAGCCGGGACGCTGGACCATCGTGAAGGGGTCGCCGGCGAGCGGCAGCAACACGGCGGCCAGGGCGAGCGGCAGCAGCGCCCAGCCGATCGGCTTGCCGCGGTCGCGCAGCCGCCTCGTCACGGCGGCCGCGAGCAGGACGACCATGACCACCGTCATGACGACCGTCCACCACAACAGGCCAGAGAAATCCGGGAAGGCGGCCTGGCCGTCGCGCATCATGCCGATCATCGCCGCCATGATCTTCGGCATGACGATCGACGTGTAGCCCGCAAGTATCAGAATGAAGACCGTGATCGCGTAAGGCCAGAACTGGCCACGCGTGTCATTGCCCGAGAAGCGGAACAGGCCCGCGAGATTGTGGGTGATGGAGCCAAGGAACACGGTCTTCCCCTCGATTGCGGCGAAGGCGCCACCTTAAACACTTGCCGGTCGTCTCGTGTCGTCGTCATCCTCGGGCTTGACCCGAGGATCCATGCCGTTACCTGGCGGACAGTACCGGCGGTAGAAACGGGCACTGACCACATATTCAAGGGACGTAAGCCTCGGTACCGCCGTACACTTAATCAAGTCCACGGCATGGATCCTCGGGTCAAGCCCGAGGATGACGAAAACGAGGGGGCACTCCGCCGTTCTGCGCTGCCGCTAAAGTGGCCGCCTTGTCCCTGCAAAGCCAATGCTCACCCCCTGTCCGGAGACGTCAGCAGAGTGCCGCTGCCGTCTTGCTCCTTGGAGCTCGGGGGTTACCTTTTAACCCTTCATCGGCCGCGTGTCCCCGCGGGCCGGACAGCGCCGGAGCGCGCGGAGGAGATGGCCGGAACCGGACGGCCAATCGAAAGGAGCCCACCATGCCCATCCCCAAGAACACGATCTGCATCTGGTACGACAGCGAAGCCGAGGCCGCCGCCCGGTTCTATGCCTCCGTCTTCCCCGACAGCCGGGTCGACGCGATACATCGCGCGCCGGCGGACTATCCGTCGGGCAAGAAGGGCGACGTGCTGACGGTGGATTTCACCGTCGCCGGCATTCCCTGCATGGGCTTGAACGGCGGGACGGCGTTCAGGCAGAGCGAGGCGTTCTCGTTCCAGATCGCCACCGAGGACCAGGCGGAGACCGACCGCTACTGGAACGCGATCGTCGGCAATGGCGGGCAGGAGAGTGCCTGCGGCTGGTGCAAGGACCGGTGGGGCGTCTCGTGGCAGATCACGCCGCGCGTGCTGACCGAGGCGATGGCCGCCGGCGGCGCGGAGGCGAAGCGCGCCTTCGAGGCGATGCTGGAGATGGGCAAGATCGACGTCGCCAAGATCGAGGCGGCGCGGCGCGGCTGAGCGGCGAAGCGGCCGGGGCTGTGCCTGTCGTTGCGGCAAGGAAGACGGCGCTTGCGCGCCGTTACCCCGGCTGGAACTCGGTCAGCAGCTGCATCCACAAGAGCGCGTACATGACGAGGCCGGCGCCGGCGAGGGGGGCGGCGACGGGCAGGGCGCGGTTGAATATCGACATCAGCAGCGCCGGCAGCATGCAGATCAGCGTGACGCCAGTCAGCGGCATTTCGGCGAGCCACTGGAAGCCCGTTCCGTCGCCTTCCGGCAATTGTGCGATGTACCAGAACGTGTAGGCCCAGAACGAGAGCCCCGCCGCACAGGCGGCAAGGGTGAAGGTGCGCAGCGCGCCGGTCGTGGTCATGCGGTTCTCCTTCGGGAAACGCGGGTGTCGATCGGCGCGGATATCGCCGCCGCGCGTAACCGCGCCATGCCTCCCGAAAAAGCCGGTCCACCGCCTTCTGCAACATCCCGGATACCTGCGCGCGGGTTGAAGCAATGGCCCGGAGGGGGCTTCAAGGCGGGGTGCGGGCGCGGGGCGCACCTTCGGCGGGGGCATGCGACCTGCCGCTTCGCGTCAGTTCGCCCGAGCAAAGGTGCGCTTCGCCCAGGCCAGCGCCGGCAGTTCCACCGCGCGGTAGAGCACCCAGGCGGCGGCGACGCTGAGGACGAAGGCGAGGGCAGCGGCGGCGGTCGCGCCCCAAGCCGCCGGCGCTCCCTGCCGCGCCAGGACCGTGATCACGATCTGGTGGATCATGTAGAGGGCAAAGCTGACATTGCCGAGGAGGACCAGCACGGGCGTCGACAGCGCCTTCGAGATCAGGCCGTGCTGGTGCGCGAAGACGTAGACCACGAAGGCAAACAGCGGAAATACGCCGCTCTGGACATAGCTTTGCGCAAACACGGATGGGCCGAACTCTCGCAGGAAATCCCTGATCTGCTTGTGTTGCGGCAGGTAGAGCGCGACCAGGACGATGCAGGCAAGCTGCGCGGCGGCGACGATGCGCTCGGGAATGCGGACGCGGGCATAGAGGGAATACGCCGCCATGCCGGCGAAGAACTCGACGATGCGAACCGGCGGAAACAGGTGGAAGAAGGAGCGCGAGGCGACGCCGGACGGCAGGCCGTTGGCGCCGGTCTCCCGGCTGAAGGGGAGGGCGGCGGGCGACCAAGAGACGAACAGGGCCAGGGCAACGACCGCCAGAACCCAGGCGGCCATCACCCCCAGGCGCAGCCGCGCGCCCTGTGCGAGCAAAAGGGCGAACGTGACGTAGAAGAACAACTCGACCGAAATCGACCAGGAGACCGGATTGAGGAAGAAGGCGGTGTCGTAGGACGGCACCCAGGCGTGCAGCAGCGTCACGAAGAGGACGACCTGTGCGAGGGTGGTGTCCGGCGGGATGCCGATGAGCATCAGCGCCAGCGCGCCGCAGACCATGTGCAGCGGCCAGAGCCGGACGAAGCGCACGATGATGAAACGGCCGGCGTCGCCCGGCGTGCCGATCCGGCCGTGGTAGGAATAGCTCAGGACGAAGCCGCTCAGCACGAAGAAGAAGCTGACCGTGAAGCCGAGGTTCACGTTCCAGACGCTCTCGGACAGGTTGAGCCCGAAGGCGCCGAGATGATGCAGAAAGACGGACAGGGCTGCGAAGAACCGCAGGGCCGTCAAATTGTCCAGCCTCCGCGGCATGATCGCGTCCCCCGCCCGGCAGCGTCATCGCATATCGATGGCCGTCTGCTCAACAGGGATGAACGCGGCCCTCCCTACCCCTCGCAGGATTCGGTCACGGGGGTCATCACAAGCCGGCTCACGATCTCGTGATAAAATGGCATCAAGAATGCCACTTGTTATTGGCATTAAGCGTGCCTATTTCAGCGTCAGGCAAGCGGAGACGACCTCCCAAACGACCCCGTTGAGCCGCAACACATTGAAAAGGTTACAATCATGAACAAGATCCTCCTCGCTTCCGTCGCTCTCCTCGGCCTGGCTGGTGCAGCCGTCGCCCAGGAAATTCCCGCCTTCTACGGCGAAACCCCCTATGCGACGACCGTTGACGGCTCGCAGGCCGGGTCCACCGTCTCGGGCCAGGCCAACGCCACGCTCACCGCGGCTGACGGCTTCAACATCAACCTGAACGACAACTACTCCGGCCAGTAAGCCGGTCTCGACCCACCGGACCTGAGAGGCGGCCGACCCGCCGCCCTCAAGCCGCCACACAATCGAAAGGTGAATATCATGAACAAGTTCCTCCTCGCTTCCGTCGCTGTCCTCGGTCTGGCAGGTGTTGCCGTCGCCCAGGAAGTCCCCGCCTTCTACGGCGAGAGCCCCTATGCGACGACCGTCGACTCGCAGGCCGGCGCCTCGCACATCGTCTCGGGCCAGGCCAACGCCACCGTCCCGACCACCGACGGCTACAACGTCCACCAGAACGACAACTACTCCGGCAAGTAAGCCGGATCGCGAGGGACGGCCGGTATGACACCGGCCGTCCCCCCGCGCTTGTTGCGCGGGGCTCGTCATGCAAGAACGATAAACGAGGAGTACGCGTCAGCTTTGCCCGCCACTCAAGGGAGATGATCATGGCCCAGTCCACATCCGCGATGCTCGAGCGAGTGCTCGAAGCCGATTGTGCCCCGGACGGGCGGCGCCTGCGCTCCGAGCGCAGCCGCAAATGCATCGTCGACGCGCTCATCAACCTGATCCGCAAGAGCGAAATCCTGCCCAGCGCCGAACGCGTCTCGGAAGAGGCGAATGTCGGCCTGCGCACCGTCTTCCGCCACTTCGACGACATGGACAGCCTCTACCAGGAGGTTGCCGAAAAGATCGACGCCGAGATCCAGCCGCTCATCATGGCGCCGTTCACCTCGAGCGACTGGCGCGAGCAGGTTCTCGAGATGATCGAGCGCCGCGCCAAGGCGTTCGAATGGATCATGCCCTTCAAGGTGCAGTCCAACGCGCGGCTGCTGCAATCCGCCTTCCTCCAGGACAAGCACCGCTGCGCGGTCGATAGCGACATCGCCCGCCTGCACAGCGTCGTTCCCGAAGACGTCCGCGCCGACGAGGCCCTGTTCCAGGCGCTGGCGGCGGCGATCAGCTTCGACGTCTGGCACCGGCTGCGCGTCGACCAGCACAGGACTCCGGAGCAGGCCAAACAGGCGATGCGTCGCCTTGTCGGCGCGCTGCTCGCCCAGACCTGAGCAGTTCCGCTTTTCTAGAGTTGCGATTCGATCGGCAGCCAGCGCACGATGAAGGCGAGCAGCCTGCGGCCGACGCTCGCCTTCGGCTCGCCGTAGCGCAGCTTCTTCTCGCCCTTTGACCTGTTCCAGCGCAGCCGGTTGTCCTCCAGCGTCAGCCGGTAGCTGACGTCGGGGTCGCGCTCCGCCGCGAAATGGGCGAGCAGGGCCGCGACCAGCTCGGGGTCCTCGAAGACCACGCCCATCTCGGCGTTGAGCGAGACGGAGCGTGGGTCGAAGTTGAGCGAGCCGATAAAGCCGACGCGGTCGTCGACGACGAAGGCCTTGGTGTGCAGGCTGCCGCCCTTTGAGCCGAACACGGAAATGCGTTTCGGTCGCGAAGAGGGGTGGAACTCGTAGAGCGCCACACCGGCGCGCAACAGTCGCTTGCGATAGTTGGCATAGGCGCCGTGCACGGCGGCGACATCGGTGGCGGCGAGCGAATTGGTAAGCACACTGACGCTGACGCCGCGGCGCGCCATGTCCGCGAGGATCGCCGTTCCCTTGCGGCCGGGGATGAAATAGGGCGAGACGATCTCCAGCCGGCGCTCGGCCGATCGAATCAACGGCATGAGTTCGCGCATCAGCCAGGAGCGGAAGCCGCGCCCGCGCACCTTCTCGGGCGGGTCGGCCAGGACGCGGGTGCCGTCGGCCCAGTGCAGGCCGCCACACGCGGCGATGAACTCGTCGATTGTCTCGAAGGCGCCGATCACTTCCCCCGCGTTCCGCTCGGCCGAGCGCAGCGCGCGCGCCGACCGGCGCTTGAAGGTCGGGTGCAGCAGTTGCAGGGGGCGGGCGGCGTCGCAATGCCAGTAGCGCTCGAAAATCGCGACCGTGTCGTTCACCGCGCGGCCCAGCATCAGCAGGTCGAGGTCGCGGAAATTGGTCTCAGCCTGGTCGAAATACTCGTCGCCGATGTTGCGGCCGCCGACGATCGCGATGCGGCGGTCGGCGATGAAGGCCTTGGCGTGCATGCGCCGCGTCAGGGCGAACGCGCGGGATATCAGTTCCAGCCAGCGGAAGATCGAGCCGTTGCGCATGCCGGCGGGGTTGAACAGGCGCAGCTCGATATTGTCGTGGCTGTTCAGCGCCAGATAGGTCTCGTCGTTCGACTGCGGATTGATGTCGTCGATCAGCAGGCGGACCTTCACGCCGCGATCGGCGGCGGCGACGATTTCCTTGAGCAGCAGCCCGCCCGACCCGTCGTTGCGCAAGATGTAGTACATGAGATCGAGCGTCGCGGTGGCGCTGCGCGCCGCCAGCACCCTGACGGCGAGCGCGGCGCGGTTGTCGGCGACCAGCAGCAGGCCGCTCTTGCCCGCGGCGACCTGGTCGTCATTCGCCCTTGTGATGGCGGTGTCCATCGCGGCGTCCTTCGGAGGCCCCGCAGAGCCGGCATGAATGATACGCCTCAGGCCGCATCGCGAACAGCCTCCGCGGCGAGGCCTTCCAGCTTCAGCCTCGCCTTGATCGGAAGATGGTCGGAGGCGACGCGGGCCAGCGGCGAATGGTGCACCTCGATCGAGGAGATCATCGACTGCGGCCTGGCGAGGATGCGGTCGAGCGCCAGCAGCGGAAAGCGCGAGGGAAAGCTCGGCAGCACCGCGTTGAGCGGGCCAAAATGCGGCAGGAGCGACAGAAGCGACGAGCGCGTGTTGACGCGCCATTCGTTGAGGTCGCCGAGGATGATGGTCGGGCGGATCACGCCCTGCGCGGCCTCCAGGACCGCGTTGGCCTGGCGCTTGCGGGAATGCCTGAAGAGGCCGAAATGCGCGCCGATGATGCGCAGATGCACGCCCTTGATCTCGAGATCGACGATCAGCGCGCCGCGCGGCTCGAGGCCGGGGAGGTGGATGGTCTTGACCTCCTTCACGACGCCGGCGCGGGCAAGCAGCAGATTGCCGTGCCAGCCGTGGCTGCGCGATCCCTGAGGCATGTGGAGCGGCACGAGGTCGGTCGATTTCGCCAGCGCCTCGAGGTCGAGCAGGCCGACGCGCTCGCCCAGCCGCTCGTCGGCCTCCTGCAGCGCCACGATGTCGGCGTCGAGCTCGGCTACCACCGCCGCGGTGCGGCCGGGGTCGAAGCGACCGTCGCTGCCGACGCATTTGTGGACGTTGTAGGAGGCGATGGTCGTGCAGGGATCGTCCCCGCCGACCTTTACGAACCGGGGAGCCCGCTTGCGCAGGGCCGCGGCCAGGGTCTTCGGAAGCGTGTGGCGGCGGTCGAGCATCGCACCCCTATGATGACGAGAGCGGACATAACGCACGCTCGGCCCGCGGGTTCCGCGAGCCTTCGAGTCTGCGGAGTGTAGCTGCGTTGCCGGGCCCGGGTCTAGCGCTCGACTATGGCGGAAAAGCCGCCGTAGATCATCCGCTTCATGTCGAAGGGCGACGTGGCCGGATCGAACTTCATCCGCTCGTCGGCCATGACCTTGGCGTTGACCTCGTCGCGGTGCGCCCGGTCGCGGTAGGTGATCCAGGCGAAGACGACCGTCTCGTCGTCCTTGGCCATGACCGCGCGGGGGAACGAGGTCAGTTCGCCGTAGGGCACGTCGTCGGCGACCGATTCCAGATAGGCGAGAGCGCCATGATCCATCCAGACCTGGCAGCCGAGTTCGGCCATCGTGCGGTAGGCGTCCATGTTGTTCTTCGGGATGGCGAGAACGAAACCGTCGACATAGCTCATGAGAACCTCCTGCAGGTGCTGGAAAAAGGATAACGCGCAAAGACGCGGATGGTAACCGCTCGGCCGCCGTCTCCTGCCGGGTGCTGACATGCCGCGGGTGCCCGCTTTGCAGCCTGTCGCTTTTCGCGTATTCGGCGGCTGTTTTGGGACGGCGTGAAAATACGCGCTCGGGCTCTATGCGCCGCATCCGACGGGATCGCCCGTCGCCTGCACACCGCCACCACGGGGGAGACTGTCATGGCCGAATTCAAGAGCGACATCGAGATCGCCCGCGCCGCGAAGAAGCAGCCGATCATGAAGATCGGCGCCAAGCTCGGGATCCCGGAGGAGCATCTTCTGCCCTACGGGCACGACAAGGCGAAGATCTCCGCCGAATTCATCGCCTCCAAACGGGGCGACAAGAACGGCCACCTGATCCTCGTCACCGCGATCAACCCGACGCCGGCCGGCGAAGGCAAGACGACGACGACCGTAGGCCTCGGCGACGGGCTCAACCGGATCGGCAAGCGCGCGATCACCTGTATCCGCGAGGCGTCGCTCGGCCCGAACTTCGGCGTCAAGGGCGGCGCGGCCGGCGGCGGCTATGCGCAGGTGGTGCCGATGGAGGACATGAACCTCCACTTCACCGGCGATTTCCACGCCATCACCACCGCGCACAATCTGCTGTCTGCGCTGATCGACAACCATATCTACTGGGGCAACGAGCTCGGCATCGACACGCGCCGCGTCGCCTGGCGGCGTGTCATGGACATGAACGACCGGGCGCTGCGCGAGATCATCTGCTCCCTCGGTGGCGTTGCCAACGGCTATCCGCGCGAGGCGGGCTTCGACATCACGGTGGCTTCCGAAGTCATGGCGATCCTGTGCCTGGCCAACGACCTCAAGGACCTGCAGAAACGCATCGGCGACATCATCATCGCCTACCGCCGCGACAAGACGCCCGTCTACGCCCGCGACCTCAAGGCCGACGGCGCGATGGCGGTGCTGCTCAAGGACGCGATGCAGCCCAACCTCGTGCAGACGCTGGAGAACAACCCGGCCTTCGTGCATGGCGGCCCCTTCGCCAATATCGCGCATGGCTGCAACTCGGTGGTCGCGACGACGACCGCGCTGAAGCTCGCCGACTACGTCGTGACCGAGGCCGGTTTCGGCGCCGACCTGGGCGCGGAAAAATTCTTCGACATCAAGTGCCGCAAGGCTGGCCTCAAGCCGGCCGCCGCCGTCATCGTCGCCACCGTGCGGGCGATGAAGATGAACGGCGGCGTCAAGAAGGAAGACCTCGGCAAGGAGAACGTCGAGGCGGTGAAGAAGGGCTGCGCCAATCTCGGCCGCCACATCGAGAACGTGAAGCAGTTCGGCGTGCCGGTCGTGGTCGCGATGAACCATTTCACCACCGACACCGACGCCGAGATCCAGGCGATGAAGGACTATGTCGCGAGCCAGGGCTCCGAGGCGATCCTGTGCAAGCACTGGGCGCATGGCTCGGCCGGCATCGAGGAGCTGGCGCACAAGGTGGTCCAGCTCGCCGAGAGCGGCGCGTCGCAGTTCTCGCCGCTCTATCCGGACGAGATGAAGCTGTTCGACAAGATCGACACGATCGTGAAGCGCATCTATCGCGGCTCGGAGGCGATCGCCGACAAGTCCGTGCGCGACCAGCTGAAGTCCTGGGAAGACCAGGGCTACGGCCACCTGCCGGTGTGCATGGCCAAGACGCAGTATTCGTTCTCGACCGACCCCAATCTGCGCGGCGCGCCGACGGGCCATGTCGTCCCGGTGCGCGAGGTCAGGCTTTCGGCCGGCGCGGGCTTCGTCGTGGCGATCTGCGGCGAGATCATGACCATGCCGGGCCTGCCCAAGAACCCGTCGTCCGAGAAGATCTTCCTCAACGACATGGGCTATATCGAGGGGCTGTTCTAAGGTCTCTCATCAGATGGGAACCGTAGCGTTTCCATCCGACTCTTTCTCTCTAGCGGATCGACCTGGCCAGTCGCGCCAGCAGTCCGGCCAACTGTGCCTGCTCGTCGGTCGATAGCGCCGAGAACCATCGGCCAATGGCTGCGAAATCTTCCCTATCGCGGTCACGCCAGCCCATGGCGCCTTCTTCTGACAATTCGATCCGCCGGACGCGTCCGTCGTTCTCGTCGGTGACGATCCGCAACATTCCCTTGCGCTCAAGTGCAAGCGCGATCTGCTTGACGTTCTGGTGGGTGGTCGACATTGCCGCGGCCAGATCGGACATCGATGGGCGCGGCATTGCGCGAGCGAGGGTCAACAGAAACCCCTGCTGGCTGGTCAACCCGTCCTTCGCCAGCTCTTGATCCAAGAGGTAACGCAGCCGCTGGCTGGCGAATGTCAACAGACGGAAACAGCGTACCGGATCTTTATGCAGACCTGCCGCGAGGTGTTCGGAAGGCGTGAGTTCGTAGCCGGGCTTGACCGAATCGTCCATATATGTAATATATTACCTATCAACTCCCGACGCAAGGAGGAATGCCGTGATCTGCCTTATGCCGAATTGCGCATACCTGTCGGAAACGTCCCGGATGATCTCGCTCTTCAAGGCGTTGCGCGCGGCCGGGTCGGACGCGCGGATCGCCACCCATGGCGGTACGCACGAATCCCTGCTGAACGGCGAAGGTATCCCCTATGACATCGTGGGTCCGCGAATGTCGGAGGAGCGCTGTCGGCGGTTCCGCGCCGAGGGTCCGGGCATAGGCCGTCCTGACCAGAGCTTTTACGGCCACGACGAAATGCGCACCTATGTGCTTGCCGAGGCGGAGTATTTCCGCCAGCACGGCGTCCGCGCGGCGGTGACCGGTTTCACGCTGACCGCACTGCTGTCGTCGCGTCTGGTCGGAATCCCTGTCGTCGCCGAGCATGCCGGCTGCTACTTGCCCCCCCTGTTCGAGCGCGGACTGCTGCCCGCCGCTTCGCGGTCGCCTGCACCGATGTTCGATTACATGCCCAGGCGGTTGGCGCGTTTCCTGCAAAACAAGGGGGCGGCGCGCAACAAGATCCACATCGGCGGATTCAACGCCCTGGCCGCGGAACTCGGAGTTGAACCGATCCCGAGCTTCCCGGCTCTGCTCATGGGCGACCTGACGCTGGTGACGGAAGCGCCAGAGGTGCTCGGCGTCAGCGAGACAGAGATGATGGCTTGGCGACCCGCGGCGGGATTGTATCGGCCGTCGACTCGGCTGCAGTACGGTGGTCCGATTTTCGCGGAACTGGACCTCCCGATACCGCAACATGTTGAATCCGCGCTGAACGGCGGGCGGCCGATCATCTATGTCGCGCTCACGTCAACGACGCCAGACGTCGTCCGGTCAGTCGTCAATGAGCTGAGCGCTCTTGATGCGCGGATCGTTGTCGCGGGAACAATTCATGATCTCAGCGGCTTGGCAAAGGCCAACGTGACGGTCGGCGGCGTCCTGCCGAGCCAGAAGATAATGCCCCGCGTCGATCTCGCAGTCACCACAGGGGGACAGGGCAGCCTGCAATGTGCGATGGCATCGGGCGCGCCGGTTGTGGCCATACCGCTCCAACCTGAACAGGACGCCAATATCCATTTTCTCGTGAAAGCCGGCGCGGCCAGGTCGATCCCGCTGAAGGAAGTCGGCGCGGGCAGCCTTGCGCCGATCGTTCGCCAGATGCTCGGGCAGCCTGAGTTCCGCGCCGCAGCGCGGCGCATCCAGGCAGCCTATGCCCGACGTGACGGACCGAGATCGTCGGCCGAGGCAATCCTGAACTTCATTGCGCCACAGGCGCGCGAAGCGGCTTGACGCCGGGAGGAGGGGGTCGTCATGCGACACTTCGCCGGGCGCGAACTCGTTGGCGAGCCGCTGCGAAACGAAATCCTCATTCAGCGGGCCACTGCGAAGCGGGTACCGAGACTGTTCATTGGCATCGGGCTGGTCGCCTGCGGGCTTGCAGTTCTGTTGTTTCCTCCGATCCTGACGGGGAGGCCGGAGGTGCCAGTATCGGCAGACGGGCCCATCGCGCTGATCGACCTCCTACTCGCCGCATTGCTGTCGAACTGGCTGGTTTCGCCGTGGGCTTTGGGGTTGAGCTATGATGCGGCGCGACTGATCGCGGCGGCACTGGCGGTTGGCGGGATAGTGCTCACCGCTGGAGGATACTGGCGCGAGAAACACAACCGCCACGGCGGAACCCTATTTCGATAGCCAAGGCCGTAGAGGTGGTGATTGCTCTGTAGGGACTATTGGCCGGTCGCCAGGATGGCAACCCCCCCAGCGCCGGTGAAACTGTGAGCCATTCGGTTTACGATTGCTTATTGCGGCACGGGTACCGTGCGTGATCGCCTCCCTGTTTGCAGCGAGATGGATTTGATCACGCCAACCGATAGCAAGGACGCCGAACTTAAGCTGGCGCTCATCGACCAGGCCCTTGACGCAAAGGGCATCTCGTTGCGTTTCCCCGAGCCGTTGGAAGCGCAGTTCGAAGAGGAAACCGGATCAGCGCGCGTGCGCATGGCGCAGCGCAACAAGATCATGGCAACCCTCCTGATGTATTCTCTCATCGTGCTCGACTACTTCTGCGTGCCGGACGTTTTCTGGCTGGCATTTGGGCTGCGGTTTGGCTTGATCACCGGCGTTGTGGCGCTTGCCTACTGGATAGCCTCCCGCAATCCGCCCGTATGGATTCGGGAATCACTGACAGTCGTCATCGCCGTGACGATGTCTCTGACGGTGTTGATCATCGTCGCGGCCAGCAACGATCCATTGCGCGAGAACTACCACCTCGGAATCCTGTTCATGATGATGGTCGCGGTCATCGCCTTGCGTCCGCGCTTCCCCTATGCGGTCGTCGCGGCAATTGCGCTCATCGCGCTCGAGGGGTTGACGGCGTGGAGCGTTGACACGATGCCGATCGAATCCAAGTTCGCGTCGGTATTCCTGCCCCTTGCCTTTGCCGGCTTTGCCCTGCCCGCAGTGCACAACCTGGAAAAGCTCGAACGGCACAACTGGCTGCGTTCCGTGCGCGACCGGCTACGCGCGTCAGTGTACGAGGAACTATCCATTATCGACCCGATGACCGGGCTCGGCAATCGCCGGGCAATGCAGCAATGGGTGGAACGGGCGATCAAGAAGGGCCAAGCCGATCGCGTCGCCATCGTGATGGCGGATATCGACCACTTCAAGTCCTACAATGACACTTTCGGACACCTGGCAGGAGATGATTGCATCCGCCGGGTTGCCGGCGTGCTGGTCTCGGAGGCGCGCGGATCCGAGGATCGCGTCTTCCGGTTTGGCGGCGAAGAGTTCGTCACCGTGTTGCCCGGTACCGGGATGACAGAAGCAGTTGCCGTGGCCGAGCGCACACGGCGCGCACTTGCCGCCAAGGGCATTCCGCACCGGCCTGCCGAAGGTCTCAAATGCGTGACGGCGAGCTTTGGCGTTGCGTCTGGTGAGCTTGGGCCGGGCCTGGACCTCGATACGCTGATTGCCGACGCAGACCGGTCGCTCTATGTGGCGAAGCAGAATGGCCGAAACCGCGTGATACCGCCACTGGTTGCGCTTGCCGAACCGGGTTTGCGCGACGCGGGATAAGCGGTCCCGGACCATGGGCTCGTGGTATGGGTGGCGTGGCGCGATGAGCCGAGACTGATCTAGGCGTCGCCCGGCCTCGCCTTCGTGAGACAGGTCTCCAGATTGTCCACGACCTTTGCCAGCGCCGCCAGAAACGCCTCCCGCTCGCTTTCGGACAGACCGGCCAGAGCCGCCTCGTTGATCTCGCGTCCCACTTCCCGCACCTTGATGCTCTTCTCCAGACCTTCCGAGCTCAGTGAATAGAGCCAGGCGCGGCGGTCGTCCGGATCGGCACGCCGCACGATCAATCCGTCGCGCTCCATTCTCGAGAGCGTGGCCGCCATCGTCGGCTGCTCGATCGCCGCGAACTCGGTCAGCGCGCGCTGCGACAGCGCCGCGCCATGCGCCAGGGCGAACATCACCGGCATGTAGCCGGACGACATGCCGATCGGCTTCAGCCGCGTGTCGATCGCGCGTGCCATCAGGCGGGCCAGCCAGTTGGTCATGTAGCCGGTCGACCGGAATCGATCATAAAACATAGCTTGCTATCCATTTATATCGCATGCTATATAAAGCCATCGCAACCACCGATCAAGAGGATGTCATGGCGTTGAAGAGCGATGCAATCCGTTACGGCTCAGTTGCCCGGACGATGCACTGGGTGACGGCGGTCGCGATCCTGGCAATGGTCGGCTCGGGGCTCGCCGCCGAGAGCGCGTCAGGCGAGCCTGAGGCTGTGACCATCCTGCGGTTTCATGCCGTGACGGGTGTGGCCGTCGTGGCCCTGACGCTCCTGCGCATCCTGTGGTGGGTCTTCGCCGACAGGCGGCCGGTCGATACCACGGCGACGCCGCGCTGGCAGGCTCGTGCCGCGCATGTCGTGCATTACGCGCTCTACGCCATGATCATCCTGCTTGGCGGCAGCGGGATCGCGACGATCGTGCTGTCAGGCGCGGGCACGGTGCTCTCCGGAGCGGCGACAGGTCCGCTACCGACATTCGAGGACTTCCTGCCGCGCGGCCCGCACGGCCTGTTCGCATGGGCGTTGATCGGCCTGGTGTCGCTCCATGTCGCCGCTGCGCTCTACCACCAGTTCGTGTTCAGGGACCGGCTGCTAGGGCGCATGGGGCTGGGCAGGGGGTGAGGTCCGGCAGGCTGCGTTCAACACGGTGGTTGTGATTGATCGCCGATGATGCGAGCGGCGACGCGATCATCGGTGCGGCGAGCCGGCGGGCGCGTCCGCCCTCCGGCGCGGACGCACGCATAGCGAATGCGTGTTTCAGGCCTCTGCCCGATCAACCCGTCGGTTTCGGCCTCTGATCGTTTGCCGGGGCATTGCCCAGTTGCTGAATCGCCGCCGTGGCGATTTTTTCGAGTCTGTCGAGCAGGATGAAGAAGACATCGATGCTGTAGCCGACGATGAACGCAATTATGAACAGACTGGCGCCGATCGCCTGAACCTGCACATTTGCCGCCAGCGACGGCTGCCAGAGCCACCCCACGACGATCCCCGCCAGCGCAGCCATGGCGATGCGGTGGATGATCCGATGCAGATCCGGGTCGTCCTGATCGGGATCGAGGACGAGGCGCATGTAGTAGATCAGCGAGCCCAGCGCGGCGTAGAGACCCGGCAGAAGCCAGAATGAGTAGTTGCTGGTCGTCTGCCTGATGCGGGTGATCCATTCCTTGATCGAGGGAATGGTCGTCGAAATAAACCGGAGATTCGCGCCGCATGCCTGCTTCACGACGTCGCTCATCTTGACGCTAAGCACCACGGGTAAGGTGGTCAGCTCGGTGTCACCCTCCTTCGAAGCGGTCGTTTGGTCTGTTCCTGTCTTTTCGTTCGGCGGAGAAGCTGAGGGATCGTTCTCCCGTGCGTCCGCGGGAATCTCATCCGCCTTGAGACTGCCGCCGGCCGTTGGCTGTTGCGATTTATCGCCTGCCGGCTTGGCTACGGGGTCGCTCCCAACGGTGCTCACGGGAATTGCACCAGCTTCAGTAATCCCGCCGGCCATTGGCTGCTGCAATGGACCGGTCGCCGCCACTATGTCGGCTTTCGGGACCGTCGTCCTCGCCTTGACCTCCTGGCATAGAGACTGCAGGGAGCCACCCTGCTTCGTCGTCGGTGCCGGCACGGAGGGCGGAACGGCACTGGCGTTAGATCCCAGTACCCCGAATGGCGCCTTCAGGACCGCCAGTGTTGTGTTCATCCCTGGCGCGGGCCAGTGGGATTCTTCATAGAATTGGATGATGCGCTGATCGAGCTGATAGATATGGGCGTCGAGCCCTCTCAGTTCATTGAGCATCAGATAGGCTGGTTCCTGACCTGCCGCCAGAGATCCGGCTCGCCCGTCGGGGGATCCGGGAGCGGCGTGCAGCAACAGGCGTTCGAGTTCGCCGAAGCGCCGCTCCGGTTCCTTCGCGGCCAGTTGTTCGATCTCCGCTAGCAGGGCGACGCCCTTGTTGTGGACGATGGTCATGCAGGCGACGACGTACATCGTCAGGACCGAAAGGGCGACGAGCAGATAGGTCTTCCTCGTCGTGATCCGCTCGAAGGTTGGCGACCCCGGAGACGGTGGGGGCGGCGGTGCGGCGTTACCGGCCGCAGGGCCGGCACCGTTCGCCGTACCGCCTATTCCCGATGCGGTGGACTGCGGCGTATTCGCGGTGGCTTGTCCCGGATTCGGGGCTGTCTGAGCCGTCGGCTCGGCGGTCGCAACCGGCGCCGCGGTCACGGCGTGGTCCGCTGCGGTTGCCGCTGCTGCCGCGCGCTGCTCGGTTTCGACCGTCGAGACTGCTTTCGCGAGCTCAATGACTTTCGGATCCTCGGGGCGAATCGTGTCCAGATTCACGCTGTTCAGGGCATCTCTGGCCAATCTGAGCGCCGACAGGTCGGTCCCGCCGTAGGAAGGATCCGTAAGGATCCGGTCCGCTGCTTCGAATAGTTCTCGCGCCGTGCGTGTCATGGCATCACCCCAGCGAGCCGGCAACTAGGCCGCTTGGTGTCGGACACCCGCACGGAAAGCCGGGCGGCCCGGGCGGCTGGGCCCAGCACCAGAAGTTTGGCGTGAAACAGATCGTTCCGGGGACGTGCGGCGGGACCTGCGCCGCGGCTCTAAGCGGCAGAAGGGCGAATGAAACCCCAACCAAGAACCAAGCAATACGACCCCAGGACAACATGTCCACTTCTCCCCTTGCTCAGAACCGCAACCCTAAGGAGAATCTTCCTATATAGCAACTAAAAAGTGCGCTATCGGAATATTGCAATTTTAGGCTGCAGGAAGTCGCTTGCCCCTTCACGATGACCACGCGCATGCGAGAGCATCGGACCAGGTGTCACCATTCCGCCCACGGATTGACCCGCGCAGTCGCGCCGACGATCATCGCCACGGAGTCGGCCGCCGCTTCGGCCGCAACCAGACGGAGTCCGATGGTTTCCATCACCAATCTCGTCCGCGGTCTTCGTGACCTGCGCATCACCTCGACGCCCTTCATCCTCACCGCGATCGCGGGCGCGGGCGCCTACGCCTTCCTGCAGATCGCCGACGAAGTGTCGGAAGCGGAGTTCGACAATCTCGATCGGGCGCTGCTTTTGGCTTTCCGCCAGCCCGGCGACCCGGCGACGCCGCTCGGGCCGCCCTGGTTCCGCGAATTCATGGCCGAACTGACGGCGCTCGGCGGGTATCCGCTGCTGACGATCATCGTCGCGCTCGTGGTCTTCTATCTGCTGATCGCGCGCATGTTCGGGCCGGCGCTGTTCACGGTGCTCGCGATCGTCTCGGGCACGGCGGCGAGCCAACTGCTCAAGCTCGCCTATGACAGGCCCCGCCCCGAGTTGGTGGAGCAGCTCGTGACGGTGCATACGGCGAGTTTTCCGAGCGGCCATGCCGCGATGAGCGCCGTCGTCTATCTGACGCTCGCCTCGCTGATCGTCAGGCTGGTCGATTCGACGCCGATCCGGGTCTATGTGCTCGCGGTCGCGCTGCTGCTCACGGTCTCGATCGGCATCAGCCGGGTCTATCTCGGCGTACACTGGCCGAGCGACGTGGCCGCCGGCTGGGCCTTCGGGGTCGCCTGGGCGAGCCTCTCCTGGCTCGTGGTTGCCGCGTTGAGGCACTGGCGCGGCCGGGAGCAGGGCTGAGCGAAAATCCTGTCGGACAAGTCCCTGCCTCGATGGCGTTTCGTCCGACTCGGAGCTATGCATTCCCCCGGGGTAAAATCTGCATCGGAGGGGAATATGCGGGGAATTGCTTTCTGGTTTTTTGGGTCGGCCGTCGTCTATGTCACCTGCGGCATGCTGTTCGGCCTGTGGATGTCGGGGTCGCACGATCACACGCTCGCATCCGCCCACGCTCACCTGAACCTGGTCGGCTGGGTGACGATGGGCCTGTTCGGCGTCTACTACCACCTGGTGCCGGCGGCCGCGGCCAGCCAGCTGGCGAAGGTCCATTTCGCGCTGGCGACTGTCGCCGTCTGGCTGATGTTCCCCGGGATCATCCTGGCGATCCGAGGCCAGACCGAGCTTCTCGCCATCCTCGGCTCCTTCGCGGCGCTGCTGTCGATGCTGCTGTTCCTGTTCACGGTGGTGCGGACGAGGGCGGCATAGCGCCGCCCGTCGAATCCCAGTTGCGCATGGCCGCGTTCGCGGCTATGCGTTCCATCATGATCTCGAAGTCGATCAACGCGAACTGGTGGTGGCCCGCACTCTAGCGGCCTCTACACGCGTGTACAAATCACAGTGGCCGCAGCGGAATGTCCGGGCGGCCATTTTTCATTTTCCGGCCCGGACACCTTGAGGGTAACGGAGAGAAGAATGAGCACGGAACACTTGACCGACGGCGCGGAACGGTTCGTGACCGAGGGCGGGATCACCATCACGCGGCGGCGCAGCTCCACGCCCTACGAGGGAGCGATCGACACCTATATCGACGCGCTGAACTCGCGGCGCGGCGCGGTGTTCTCGTCAAACTACGAGTATCCCGGCCGCTACACGCGCTGGGACACGGCGATCATCGACCCGCCGGTGGCGATCACCGCGATTGGCCGCGCCATGCGCATCGAGGCGCTGAATGCGCGCGGCGAGGCGATGCTGCCGGCGATCCGAAAGGCGGTGGGCACGCTCGCCGACGTTTCCGTCGAGGAGGCAACCGCGTCGCTCATCGCGCTCAGGATTGCCGAGCCGGGCAGGGTGTTCTCCGAAGAGGAGCGCAGCCGCGTGCCGTCGGTCTTTACCGTGCTGCGCGCCATCGTCGCCCTGTTCAAGACCAACGAGGACGCCAATCTCGGGCTCTATGGCGCGTTCGGCTACGATCTCGCCTTCCAGTTCGATCCGGTGACGCTGACGCTCGACCGCTCGCGCGGCCAGCGCGACCTGGTGCTATTCCTGCCGGACGAGATCCTCGTCGTCGACCATTACACCGCCCAGGCCTGGCACGACCATTACGACTTCGCCGCGGCGGGTCATTCGACGGAAGGCCTCGCGCGGGGCGGCGAGGAAAAGCCGTTCAAGGCGTCGGACCGTATTCCGCCGCGCGGCGATCACGAGCCCGGCGAATTCGCCAGGCTGGTCGACAAGGCGAAGCTGTCGTTCAAGCGCGGCGACCTGTTCGAGGTCGTGCCCGGCCAGATGTTCTTCGAGCGTTGCGAGACGACGCCGTCGGAAATCTGCCGCAGGCTGAAGGCGATCAATCCGTCGCCCTATTCGTTCTTCATCAATCTCGGCGACAACGAATACCTGATCGGCGCCTCGCCGGAGATGTTCGTGCGGGTCAACGGCCGCCGCGTCGAGACCTGTCCGATCTCCGGCACGATCCGCCGCGGCGACGACGCGATTTCCGATTCGGAACAGATCCTCAAGCTGTTGAATTCGAAGAAGGATGAGTCCGAGCTGACGATGTGCTCGGACGTCGACCGCAACGACAAGAGCAGAGTCTGCGAGCCGGGCTCGGTCAAGGTCATCGGTCGGCGCCAGATCGAGATGTATTCGCGGCTGATCCACACCGTCGACCATATCGAGGGCCGGCTGCGCGAAGGCATGGACGCGTTCGACGCGTTCCTCAGCCACGCCTGGGCGGTGACGGTCACCGGCGCGCCGAAGCTCTGGGCGATGCGCTTCATCGAACAGAACGAGAAGAGCCAGCGCGCCTGGTATGGCGGCGCGATCGGCATGGTGCACTTCAACGGCGATCTGAACACCGGGCTGACGCTGCGCACGATCCGCATCCAGGACGGCATCGCCGAGGTGCGCGCGGGTGCGACGCTGCTCTACGATTCCGATCCGGCCGAGGAAGAGGCCGAGACCGAGCTCAAGGCGTCGGCTATGCTCGCCGCCATCCGCGAAGCGAAGGCCGGCAATTCGAGTGCTGCGCAGCGGCTGCCGGCGCGCGTGGGCGAGGGGGTGAACATCCTGCTCGTCGACCATGAGGACTCTTTCGTCCATACGCTCGCCAACTACTTCCGCCAGACCGGCGCGACCGTGACGACGGTGCGCACTCCGGTTCCGGACGAGGTGTTCGATCGCTTCAATCCGGACCTGGTGGTGCTGTCGCCGGGACCCGGCACGCCGGCGGATTTCGACTGCAAGGCGACCATCAAGCGGTCGCGGGCGAGGGGGCTGCCGATTTTCGGCGTGTGCCTGGGCCTGCAGGCGCTGGCCGAGAGCTATGGCGGCGAGTTGCGGCAGCTGCATGTGCCGATGCACGGCAAGCCATCGCGCATCCGCGTCAACAAGCAGGGCATCGTCTTCTCCGGCCTGCCGAAGGAGATCACCGTCGGTCGCTACCATTCGATCTTCGCCGATCCGGTGCGGCTGCCCGACGAATTCATCGTCACGGCGGAGACCGAGGACGGTGTGATCATGGCGTTCGAACATCGCAACGAACCGATCGCGGCGGTGCAGTTCCATCCGGAATCGATCATGACGCTCGGCCAGAACGCCGGCATGCGGATGATCGAGAACGTCGTCGCGCACCTGCCGCGGCGGGCGAAGGTGAAGGCCGCCTGACGTGCCGGCGAAGCAAAAGGTCGCCCGGTTCGCCTTCTGGTCCATCATCATCGCCTTCGCGGTGATGGGGCTGAAGTTCGCCGCCTGGTGGCTCACCGGTTCGGTGGCGCTTTATTCGGACGCGCTGGAATCGATCGTCAACGTGATCGCCGCGGCGGCGGCCTTCTGGGCGATCACGGTCAGCCACAAGCCGGCCGACCGGGACCACCAGTTCGGCCACCACAAGGCGGAGTATTTTTCCGCCGTGCTGGAAGGCGTGCTGATCGTCGTCGCTTCGATCCTGATCTTCGCAGAGGTGCTGCGCGCCTGGCAGACGCCGGTGAGCCTCGACGATCCGGGCCTCGGCCTCGGCATCAACGCGGCGGGTGCCGCCATCAATGCCGTCTGGGCCTGGCTCCTGATCCGGATAGGCAGCGCGGAGCGGTCGCCCGCGCTGGTCGCCGACGGGCGGCACATCATGACGGATGTCGTCACCTCTGTCGGCGTGCTCGCGGGCCTGTTGGGCGCGATTGCCACCGGCTGGGTCGTTCTCGATCCGCTGCTGGCGCTGATCGTGGCGATGAACATTCTCTTCCAGGGCTGGAAGGTCATCACCTCGTCGCTCAGCGGCCTGATGGACGAGGCCGTTTCGCTCGAGCAGAACATTCATATCCGCGAGATCATTTCGGCCAATTCGAAAGGCGCGCTCGAGGTCCACGACCTGAAGACGCGCATCGCCGGGCGTGCGACCTTCATCGAGTTCCACCTGATCGTCGACGCCGACATGAAAGTCGGCGATTCGCATGCGATCTGCGACCGCATCGAGGAAGCGCTGAGGCAGGAGATACCGAGCGTGCGGGTGACGATCCACGTCGAGCCCGACGACGAGGCGAAGCTGCCGATCGGGACGGCCGCGGTGCCTTTCGCCTGATTTCGCGCATGGGTGCCGTGCGCGGATTTCGGTTCGCATCGCCTTTCGCAGACCCTAGAAGTGGATCATGGGACCAGAGCAGGCCGATCCGACATCTCGTCTTCCGAACCTGGGCTGGTGGGCCTTGCTGGCGGGGCTTTCGATCGTCCTGTCCGTGTTGTTCGAGTGGGCGGACCTGCCGGCCGGCCTTCTCATCGGACCGATGATCGCGGGTATCGTCGTCGGCGTTCTCGGAGCCAGGCTCAGCCTGCCGCCGCTCGTGTCGCGCGGCGCGCAGGCGATCATCGGTTGCCTCATTGCGGCATCGCTGGAGCCGGCGCTGTTCACAGCCTTGATTGGCGATTGGCCTATCCTGCTGGCCGCGACTCTCGCCACCCTGCTCGCGAGCGGGGCACTCGGCGGCCTCATCGCCCGCTTCGGAATCCTTCCAGGGACGACGGCGATCTGGGGCTCGGCGCCGGGTGCTGCCTCTGCCATGGTGCTGATGGCCGACGCGTTCGGGGCGGATGCGCGTCTCGTCGCCTTCATGCAGTATGTCCGCGTCATCATGGTGTCGGTCGCCGCCGCGCTGATCGCCCGTTTGTTCGTAGACACATCGGGAATCGAGGCGCCGCACGTCGCCTGGTTTCCCGCACTCGAATGGGGTGCGTTCTCCACGACCCTCCTCGTCGCGGTCGTCGGGTCGGCCGGGGCGTGGCTGGCGCGGTTGCCGGCCATGATCTTCCTCGGGCCGCTGGCGCTCGGCATCGTCGTGCACGCCGGCTTTGGCCTGCCGCTGCAGCTGCCGCACTGGCTGCTCGCCGCGAGTTATGTCCTGGTCGGCTGGTCGATCGGCCTGCGCTTCGACCGCAAGGTTCTCGCCCATGCCGGACGCTCGCTGCCGGAAGTCATGCTGGCCGTCCTGCTGTTGATCGGCTTCTGCGGCGGCGTCGCCTGGGTCCTGGCGCATGTGCTCGGCATCGACCCGTTGACCGCCTATCTCGCGACCAGTCCGGGGGGCATGGATTCCGTCGCGGTCATCGCGGCGGCGTCGGGCAACGTCGACATGGCCTTCGTGATGGCGATGCAGATGATGCGCTTCCTGATCGTGCTCCTGGCCGGTCCGCCGGTGGCACGGTGGTTTGCCCTGCGGGTACGCGATTCGGAGTGAATTCCGGGCGCTGGCCCAGAGTGCGGGCCGGCTTGGGTTCTTGAACCGCGAACCGGTCGAGGTTACCTAGGGTCAGGCAATGGACGTGGGGACGCATGGCACAAGCACAGGATGAACTGGCACTCGACCTGCCGGTGGATGCAGACCGCGCCGGCGCGCTCGCGCGGCGCATCGCCTTCGTTGCGCTGCTTTCGATCGTGCTCGGCTTCGCCATCCAGGGTCTCATCCTCTTTGCCAAGCTGTCGGGCGGGACTATGCCGGCAACGTCGACCATCGTCGCAGACCTGACGCAAGGCATCACCTGGTCGCTGTTCGTGTGCGTGGGCGTCGGCATCGTCACCTCGATCTCGAAGGCGAAGCCGCTGATTGCCGGTCTCGTCGCCATGCTCGTCGCGCCGCTTGCGGTGGCGATCGCCAAATCGAGCCAGAAGATCATGTCCGGGCTCCTTTCCGCCGCCGAGCAGGAGCCGGTTCTGTCGCTCAGCACGGTCGGGGCGCTGAAGGCGGTGGAATACGGTGTCCTCGGCTGGCTTCTCGCCCGCCTGGTGCAGAGAAGCGAAATCCGCTCTTCCCGTTACCTGGGGGCGGGGGGCGCAGTCGGCATCGTCATCGGCGGCGTGATCGCCTGGGTCGGCTACCAATCCGCGCTGGCGAAAGGTCTGCAGCCAGGTACGGTCCAGATCCTGGCGAGCCTCATCAACGAGGTTCTGTTTCCGGTCGGCTGCGCGGGGATCATCTATGCCGGGCAGTTCGTCGGCCGCAGCACGCGGCTCATCGAACAGGCAAATGCCGCAAAGCCGGCCTGACGGCTTGCGCCGGCGCGCCGGTTCGGATATCTAGCCGCCATGTCGTCGCGCCAGCCCATCGCCATCTCCCGTTTCGCCGCTTTTGCGGGCGAGACCGCGCGCGCCTTCTCCTCGACGCTGCTTCTTCTCGGCCTTATCGGCGATCGCCGGGCTCGCTGAAGAGGAGCACCCGGCGGTCGATAGCCGCCCAGGTTTGCGCTCCTCGCCAGTCCCATTCACGATCAATGCATGCTAGGACGCCGTCCGCATACGCCCGCGGGCGCCGGCGGCTCCGGAGGAACGACGAGATGAACAAGCAGTTTTCGCAGACGCGCGGCATGCCGGATGCCCCGCGCAAATATCAGCCCTATCCCTTCATCGACATTCCCGACCGCACCTGGCCGTCGAAGCGCATCGAGAAGGCGCCGATCTGGTGCTCGGTGGATCTGCGCGACGGCAACCAGGCGCTGATCGACCCGATGGGCCACGACCGCAAGGCGCGCATGTTCCGCCTGCTGCTCGACATGGGCTTCAAGGAGATCGAGATCGGCTTCCCGTCGGCCTCGCAGACCGATTTCGACTTCGCCCGCTGGGCGATCGAGGACGGCGGCGTGCCGCAGGACGTGTCGCTGCAGGTCCTGGTGCAGTGCCGGCCAGAACTCATCACCCGCACCTTCGAGGCGCTGCGGGGCGCGCACCGTCCGATCGTCCATTTCTACAACTCGACCAGCGAGTTGCAGCGCCGCGTCGTGTTCGAGAAAGACGTGAAGGGCATCAAGCAGATTGCCACCGATGCGGCCAAGATGATCACCGACATGGCGGCGAAGGCCGGCGGTGGGTTCCGCTTCGAATACTCGCCCGAGAGCTTCACCGGCACCGAACTCGACGTGGCGCTGGAGATCTGCAACGCCGTCACCGAGATCGTACGTCCGACGCCGGACAACAGGCTGATCCTGAACCTGCCGGCGACGGTCGAGATGTCGACGCCGAACATCTACGCCGACATGATCGAGTGGATGAGCCGCAACCTCGACAATCGCGACTCCATCATCCTGTCGCTGCATCCGCACAACGACCGCGGCACGGGCGTCGCCGCCACGGAACTCGGCCTGATGGCCGGCGCCGACCGCGTCGAGGGCACGCTGTTCGGCAATGGCGAGCGCACCGGCAATGTCGACATCGTAACGCTGGCGTTGAACATGTACACGCAGGGCCTCGATCCGGAACTGGACTGCACCGACATCAACCGGATGAAGGACGTGTTCGAGTATTCGAACCAGATGAAGATCCCGGAGCGTCACCCCTACGTTGGCGAACTGGTCTACACGGCCTTCTCCGGCTCGCACCAGGACGCCATCAACAAGGGCATGAAGGCGCTGAAGAAGGCGAACACGGAGATGTGGGAGGTTCCGTACCTGCCGATCGACCCGAAGGATGTCGGCCGCACCTACGAGGCGATCATCCGCATCAACTCGCAGTCCGGCAAGGGCGGCATCGCCTATGTGCTGCAGGCCGACTACGGGTTGAACCTGCCGCGCAACCTGCAGGTCGAATTCAGCCAGCACATCCAGTCGATCACCGACGCCGAGGGCAAGGAAGTTCCGGTCAAGCGCATCTATGACAGCTTCATCGAGCGCTACATCGACCAGCCCAAGGCCCGGCTCAAGTTCGTCGACCACCAGACCTTCTCGGATCCGGAGAACCGCCAGCGGCGCAAGATCGAGGCGACGATCCTCGACAAGGGCAAGGAAGTGACCATCACCGGCTCCGGCACCGGGCCGATCGACGGCTTCGTCGACGCGCTGTCGCGCCATATCGGCGTCGACATGTCGGTGCTCGACTATTCGGAGCACTCGATGCAGCGCGGCTCGAACGCGGCCGCGATCTCCTATGTCGAGATGGAGCATCCCGGCGGCCGGCTGTTCGGCGCCGGCATCAACACCAACATCGTGGCCGCCTCGCTCGAGGCGGTCGTCTCGGCGGCCAACCGCATTCTCGACGCGAGGAAGGGCAAGGCTTGAGCGAGACGCTCCACGCACGGGAGAAGGGGAGCGGGCGCGAGACGCTCGTTCTCCTGCACGGTTTCGGCGGCCACTGGATGGACTGGTACGACATCCAGCCCGACCTCGCGCGCGACGCGAGGGTGCTTGCCTACGACCTCCCGGGCCACGCCCGCTCGCTCGACCATCCGGCGGCGGGATCGGCCTCGGGTATGGCCAAGGCGATCCTCGCCGACCTCGACGCGCGCGGCATCTCGCGCGTCCATGTCGCCGGGTTTTCGATGGGCGGCGCGGTCGCGACGCTGATGGCGCTTCGCGCGCCAGACCGCGTCGCGTCGCTGACCCTGCTGGCGCCCGGCGGCTTCGGGCCGGATATCAGCGAGGAGCGTTTGAAGAACCTCGCATCGCCGGACGGCACGGACGGATTGCGCGATGCGATGAACGCGATGGGCGCACCCGGTTTCGAGATGCCGACGAAGAACGTGGCCGTCTACGCCGCCATGCAGTCCGTGCCCGGCCAGCGCGAAAAGCTCGCCGAGATCGCCGGCAAGATCGCCAAGGACGGCAGGCAGGGCGAGATCCCGCGCGACAGCCTGGCAGGGCTGACCATGCCCGTCACGGTGGTGTGGGGGACGGAAGACCCGGTGCTGCCCTATGCACAGTCGCAGGGCCTGCCGCCCTCGTTCCACTTCATCCCAGTGCCCGGCGTCGGCCACATGCTGCCGGAAGAGGCGCGCAAGACGGTCATCCAGGCAATCCGGACCACCATGCGGCGGGCGCAGTAGCGCTTCCTGACATCCGTGGCATTCGCACGCAGTTCTGTGTTAATGAACAGTTAATGCGTATGTGTGGAGCGTCACTTCGATGAGCGATCCAGGCTCGAATCCGAGGCAGCCCGACCCGCTCGGCAAGCTTGCCGAATCCATCCGCGAGATGAAGAACGCCATGGCCGACCGCGACGACGTCGTGGTCGAGCTGCGCGAGGCGAGCCGGATGCGCCTCGAACTGCTGGCGCAGGAACTGGCACCGGTGTTCGAGGAGACGCCGAAGGACGGCGAGCAGTTCGACTTCACCATCTCGTCGGGCCTGCAGCCCCGGCTGTGGATCGACGCGACAGCGCATGTCGCCATGGGGCGCGACCGCAGGATCTACCGCTTCGTGCGCGACACAAGGCTCGGCCGGATCGTGCTTGCCGAAACGGCGGAGATGAAGACGGTTGCCGAGCAGGTGACACGCTACATCGCCGAGCGGACGATCGAACGCGAAAGGATGATCGAGGGCGATTTCCACCCCGCCGCGCTGCCGTTCGCGAAGCCGTCCACGGCGGTCGAGAAGTGGGCGTCGTTCTTCTGGGCGCTCACCTTCATCGTCATCGGCGCGGCGGCCGGCGTCACGGCCGTGCTCACCTGGCTGTGGGACAAGTTGCCGCCGGCTACGCCGTAGCCGCCAGGACGGCGCGCTTCGCCGGCTCGATCAGCTCTTCGCGCGACAGTTGCTCGACATGCCCGGTCGGGCCGACGAGGCCCCGGCGGATGAGTTCGATGCGCCACCGGCCGTCATCGTCCGTATCCATCTCAATCAGGTTGTACTGCGCCAGCGGCTTTACGTGGCCAAGGCTCTCTCCGGCGGCCGCGACGCCGACGACCGGCACCATGCTCTTTCCCTTTCCGGGAATCCAGTTGAGCGTTGGCAGGTGGGTATGGCCGTGCAGCACGATCTCGGCGCCGTGGCGGCGGACGAATTTCTGAAACGTGCCGATGCCGTAGAGCCGCTTGTGGGCGGGGTCCGCTCCGCGCACCGGCGGGTGATGGATCAGGACGACACGGCAAAGCCCTTCTTCGCCGGCGCGGTGGAGGATGCGACCGAGACGGCGGCCCTGCTCGTCGGTGAAGCTGCCGGTGGCGAGGAACGGTGCGGAGGCGCGGGCGGAGGAAACGCCGACGATCGCGACCCGGTCGCGGACGCGGACATAGGGAAACCCGTTCTCGTTGGTCCGCGCCCAGCCATTCTCGCCGTCGGTCCAGGGTTGCCAGGCCTGGCAGGCCTTGCGCAGAGCCCCGGGCACGTAGGCGTCATGGTTGCCGGGAACCACCGACACGTCCTGCGGGGAGCCGAGTGTCTCCAGCCATATGCGTGAAATGGCGATCTCTTCGGCCAGTGCGAGGTTCATCAGGTCGCCGGTGACCGCGATGTGGTCCGGCGCCGCCCCCCGCGCGTCGGCGGTGATCGCGCCGAGCGCGCCGTCGTGGAAAGTCTTGCTGCGGGTGCGCTGCCAGTTGATGTAGCCGGTGATGCGCTTTGAGGCGAGCTGGCGATAGGTTACAGGGGGCAAAGGCCCGAGATGGACATCCGAGATATGCGCGAGCCGGAACATGCAACCTCTGTAGCGGATGGCAGTGTGCCTCGCCACCGCTTCCGGACCGGACAATGAACACGCCTTCGGATCCGTTCCGCCAGACGGGGTGGCCCGGCCTGCGCGGCAGGCTGTTCCATCTCTATTTCCTGCTTCGCCGGCCGATGACGCTCGGCGCGCGCGGGCTGGTCTTTGACCGGGAGGCGAACGCGGTCTTCCTCATCGAGCACACCTATGTGCCAGGCTGGCAGTTGCCGGGAGGCGGCGTCGAAACCGGCGAGACCATGCTCCAGGCCCTGGAGCGGGAGTTGTTCGAGGAGGGCAACATCGAGCTGACTGCTCCGCCGACGCTGGTCAGCGTGCACCACAATCGCCACGCCAGCCGGCGCGACCATGTCGGCTTCTACCTTGTGACGGAGTTCCGCCAGACGGCGCCCAAGGCGCCGGACCGCGAGATCAAGGGCGCGGGGTTCTTCTCCGTCGACGCGCTGCCGGACCTGACGACGCAGGGCACGCGGCGGCGCATCGACGAGGCGATCGGCGGGACGCCCGTCTCGCCGTTCTGGTGAGGATCAGGCGGCTCTGGCCAGCCCGTTGCGATTGTGCGCAGCCGCGTAGTCGACCTCCGGTCCGACGGGCACGACGCCGGTCGGATTGATCATCCTGTGGCTGCCGTAATAGTGGTGCTTGATGTGGTGCAGGTTCACCGTCCTGGCGACGCCCGGCACCTGGTAGAGTTCGCGCAGGTAGTTCGACAGGTTCGGATAGTCGGCGATCCGGCGCAGGTTGCATTTGAAATGGCCGACATAGACCGGGTCGAAGCGCACCAGCGTCGTGAACAGGCGCCAGTCGGCCTCGGTCAACCGTTCTCCGGTCAGATACCGCCGGCGTGACAGGATGTCCTCGATGCGATCGAGCGCGGCAAAGAGCTCCGCGAACGCTTCCTCGTAGGCTGCCTGCTTCGTCGCGAAGCCGCAGCGGTAGACGCCGTTGTTGATCGACGGGTAGATCCAGTCGTTCAGCGAGTTGATCTCGGCGCGCAGCGGCTCGGGGTAGAAATCGACAGACGCGTCGCCCCATTCGTCGAAGGCGGAATTGAGCATGCGGATGATCTCGGACGATTCGTTGGAGACGATCGTCTGCTCCTGCTTGTCCCAGAGCACGGGAACGGTGACGCGGCCGGAATAGGTCGGGTCCGCCTTGGTGTAGATCTGGTGCAGGTAGTCCAGGCCGTAGAGCGTGTCGCCGGTCGCGCCGTCTTCGGCCAGGAACGTCCAGCCGTGCTCACCCATGAAGTGATGCACGATCGAGACGGAGATCACGTCCTCCAGCTTCTTCAGCTTGCGGAAGATCAGCGTGCGATGCGCCCAGGGGCAGGCGAGCGAGACATAGAGATGGTAGCGGCCGGGCTCGGCCTTGAACCCGCGGGTGCGTCCCGGCGCGGGTGCGCCGTCGGCAGTGACGAAGTCGCGGAACTGCGACTGCGACCGCTCGAATTTACCGGACCTTCCGGTGTCATACCATTTGTCCTGCCATTTGCCGTCGACGAGAAGACCCATCATCACATCCTTCTGTTGATCCGGATGTAGGACAAGGGATGCCGGCGCGCATCGGTTCCGTTGTGAACAGTTCGTCACTCGGCGCTCGAAGCAATCGTAGACGCGGGGAAATTTTGGTGCTAGCGGGGCGGCGAGAGGATCACCCGTGACCATCATCCGTTTTCCGCGACGACGAATTGGCTGACCGCGCCCCTGAAGGGCGCCGATAGCGCACGCCGCATCGCGGCTTTCTCGTCTGCCGAAACGGAACTCTCCCCATGAGCGTCAACGACATTGCCTACCTGCCGGAAAATCCGGCCCACGACCGCGCGATCGAACAGATCAACGCCGAGGCCTTCGGCCCGGGGCGGTTCACGCGCGCGGCCTACAAGATCCGCGAAGGCGGCCCGCATGAGCGCGACCTGTCCTTCGTTGCGGTCCACTGGGGCAAGGTGATCGGGTCGGTGCGCATGACCCGCATCGCGGCCGGCGAGGGCAGGGCGCTGCTGCTTGGCCCGCTCGCCGTCATCCCCGACTGGAAGAACCTCGGCATCGGCCGCAAGCTGATCGACATCGCGCTGACCAAGGCGAGAGAACAGGGCTGGGGCGTGGTCGTTCTGGTCGGCGACGGGCCCTATTACGGGCCGCTCGGCTTCAAACGGATCCCCTACGGCCAGATCACCATGCCGCGCCCGGTCGACCCGGAGCGGCTGCTCGCTTACGAACTGGTGGAAGGCTCGCTGGCGAAGCTCAGCGGCGACGTGGTGCACGAGGATCGGGCGGCCAAGGTGAAGGTGGCTTAGTATTCCCTCTCTATTCGCTGAGAGCAGTAGAAGCGGCCAATTTGGCGCAGATGCCGTGTCTGGGCGGGATCGGCAGCCCGAATAGGCTGAATGATTAGTTCCGACTACTGTGCAGCTTCCTTTGCATACTCGACCGCGCGCGCGAAAGAATCAAAATCTCTTAAGTAAGATCCGTCTTTCAGCACGCGGAAAGTCGTCGACCAAGTTCCAACATTTTTCTCTATCTCGAATTTTGAACGCTTCCCATAGATCGTCTCGACGATAGTTTTAGACATTGACGCTCTCCATTAGGCTCCGTTCTTGAGCGCGAGGACCTCGACGATACGTCTGGCATCCTCCTCCTCGACGCCGAGCTTTCGTCGGAGAGAGTCGATCATCTTCTCTTCTGCGACCTCGACTCGTCCGTCAGCGAGAACGAGATCGACGGCAAGGGCAAAAACCGTGGGTCGCAGGTTGGACGGAAGGTGCGATGATGCCTTGTCTGCCAGTGCCTCCCAGCCTCGCTTGCGAAGTATCGAGAATTGCTCGTCGATCATGCGGCGAAACTCGTGCGGTGATTGCTGAACGAAAATTGGATGCCGGTTCGCGAGCAAAGAGAATGTATCGACTTCCTCGTCGGATATCTCGCCGTCGCTTGCCACCACGCTGAGGAGAACGCCGCTCGCGGCCTCGAATGTGTTGAACTCCTTGTCCATCAAATCTTTGCTGCCGAAGCCACTGAAAAGACCCATGACGTTTGCCTCCCGCGAGCATTGCATACAAGAACGCTATTACTGATTGTGTTTGATTTCAATATGCAATCTTCGATTGCGATGTAGCAAGCGTCGGCGTCGCCAATCTTAAGACCTGGGCAAATGGCGGGGGTGCCTACGCCAATGCGGCCTTTTTCCGCTATCGCCCCTCCCGCCACCACATCCCGCCGAGCGCCAAGAGCAACAGGCACAGCCCGAAGAAGCCGGCGAAGAGGGGCACGCGGTTGACCGATTTGAGCACGCTTTCCGACGTGGTCTTGAAGCCCAGCCAGTCGCGGCCGGAGGCATTCGCCCTGCCGCGCACCGGCACGATGCCGGGCAGTTCGATCCTTCCGTCGGCGGCGATGCGGCGCACGCTGCCACCGGTGGCATCGGCCAGCGGGCGCAGCAGGTCTTCGGTCGAGACGGTATCGGCGAATTCCGGCGCGTTGACCGGCCCGACATGGGCAAGTGCGGTCAGGTCGCCGTTCGCCACCTGGTAGAGGCCGATCTCGTCGGTTTCCATCGAACCGGCGAAGATGCCCGGTTCGGTCCCGGCCAGCGGAAGCGTGCGCGTTGCGCCGGACGGCGTGATGATCGGCGCCTGGCCGGCCTCATCGGCCATCGTCTGGCGACGGACGTTCAGCGTCATGCCCTGGCCCTCGGCGGTCAGCCGCTCCTCCTCGAGCTCCGGCTCCTTCATCAGCCAGTGGGCCATCCGGCGATAGAGCGACACGTGCGGGCCACCACCCTCGAAGCCGCGCGCCCACAGCCAGCCCTGGTCCGACAGCAGCATGCCGACGCGGCCGTCACCCTTGCGGTCGAGAACCAGGAGCGGCCGGTCGTTGGTACCCTTCATCACCGTCTCGCCCTGCACGTCCTCGATACCGATCATGCGGAACCAGCGGCTCCAGCGCGGCGGTTCGGAGGCCGATCCTTCCAGCCCGCGCGTGACTGGATGCTTGAGGCCGATATCGGTCAGCCGCGGATAAAAAGCCTGCTCGATGACGTCGCCGGTCGGCAGCGCGGGGAGCGCCGCCATCAGCGGCGTGCGGGCGATCGATTGCTCGCCGGCATATTCGGGGCCGGCGGCGATGAGCAGCGCGCCGCCCTGTTCCACATACTCGGCGATGTAATCGTAATAGAGGATCGGCAGCACGTCGCGGTGCTGGTAGCGGTCGAAGATGATCAGGTCGAAATCGTTGATCTTCTCGACAAACAGCTCGCGCGTCGGGAAGGCGATCAGCGACAGTTCGTTGATCGGCGTGCCGTCCTGCTTCTCCGGCGGGCGCAGGATGGTGAAGTGGACGAGATCGACCGAGGCATCGGACTTGAGCAGGTTGCGCCAGGTGCGCTCGCCGGCATGCGGCTCGCCGGACACGAGCAGCACGCGCAGGTTCTCGCGAATGCCGTCGACCATGGCGATGGCGCGGTTGTTGGCGTCGGTGATTTCGCCTTCGGCGCGCGGGATGGAGAGTTCGACGATGTTGCGGCCGGCGTTCGGCAAGGTGATGTCCAGCTGCATCTCGGTGCCGATCGCCGCCTGTTCGGTCGCCACGAGGTCGCCGTTGACGCGCACGCCCACCTCGACCGTGCCGGTCTCGCCCGCGGTGCCGGTGACGCGGTAGGTCATTGCCAGCGGCTTGCCGACGAGGCCGAAGCGCGGCGCGTTCTCGAAGCGGATGCGCCGGTCGCGCTCGTCGTCCTCGCCGGTGATCAGCGCATGCAGAGGTGCTGCGAAGCCCGGCATCGACGCCGGGACGTCATGCACCTGGCCGTCGGTGATCATCACCGCCCCGCCGACGCGCGACGGCGGCACGTCGCGGAAGGCGCCGTCGAGTGCGCCGAACAGGCGGGTTTCCGCGCGGTCGTCGGCGGCACTCGCCTTGCCGGTCTCCACCACGCGCACGTCGAACTGGTTGAAGCGGGCAAACCGCTCCTGAAGGGCGGCAAGCGCAGCGTCGGTCTCGGCCGTGCGGTTGCCAATGTCCTGGCTCTGGCTGCGGTCGACCACGATCGCCACCACGCTCTTCAGCGGCTCGCGCTCTTCGTCCAGCAGAACCGGATTGACCAGTGCCAGCGCGAGCGCGGCGAAGGCCGCCATGCGCACCAGGCAGCCACGCTGCGCCAGAAGCACGCCGGCCAGCGCCAGCAAAGCGAGCGGGACGATGATCGCCGCCAGCCATGGCCAGGAGAGCAGGGGTTCGAAGCCGATCGACCAGTTCATCTCACTGCCCCAGCCGTTCGAGCAGGATCGGCACGTGCACCTGGTCGGATTTGTAGTTGCCGGTCAGCATGTACATCATGATGTTGACGCCGCCGCGCAGCGCATAGACCCGCTGCATCGGGTCGGACGGGACGGTCGGCAGCAGCGGCTGGCCGTTCTCGTCCACGGCCCAGGCGCCGGCGAAATCGTTGGCGGTGATCATGATCGGCGACACGCCGTCGCCGACGCGCACCGGCCGGTCCTCGCCGGACTGGGTGGGCGCGGTCACCTCGACCCAGAGCGGAGCGCCGGCATAGCGTCCCGGAAACTCCTTCATGATGAAGAAGGACTTGGTCAGCACGTGGTCCTCGGGCACGGGCTCGAGCGCCGGCACGTTGAGATCGCTGAGAATGTCGCGCAGTCGTTGTGTCGCGGGGCTCGTCGAATTCGCCAGGTCGAGGCTCGTCTCGAACTGGTCGCGGGTGTCGAACAGCACGGTTCCGCCCTGCTGCATGTAGGCGTCGACGCGGGCGATCGCGGCTTCCGTGGGCATGGCGGTGGCGGGATCGACCGGCCAGTAGATCAGCGGATAGAACGACAGTTCGTCAGCCGCGATGTCGACGCCGGCGGGCTCGCCCGGTTCTAGGGCGGTCTTCTCGGTGAGGAAGCGGCGCAGCCCCTCCATGCCCGCGCGCGACACCGCGTCGATGGACGGATCGCCTGTCAGCACGTAGGCGAGGCGCGTCTTCGAAATCGCGGCGATGGCCTCGTCATCGCCGGGTTTTGCGTCCTGCGCGCGTCCGTCAGCCACCGTTCCGGCAAGGATCGCCAGCGCCAGCATGGCCGCCGTAGCGCGCGCGGCGCCTGCACGGCGCCGCGCGAACACGCCGCCGATCCACAGCACGGCCAGCGTATCGAGCGCCATCAGCGCTAGTGCCGCGGCGATCAGCGGCCCCTTGAGGTCGCGGGATTCGTCCAGCGCATAGCTCACCGTGCTGACGGGAAGGATCGTCGTCGGACGTGCGATTGGGTCCAGCGTCGCATCGGCCGGCAAGAGGTTCAGGGCGACGACGCCTTCCTCGGAGCCGTAGAGACCCGGCGGGTTCTCGACCGTGATCTTCGGCGTCGCCCCGGCCTGCAGCGGGCGCGCCTCCGGAGACGGCATGGTCAGCGCCCCGTTCGCGTCGATGACGCGATAGGGCGGCAGCGAGGCCGCCGGCGCGCCGTTGGCGGTCTCGACCTGGCCCTGGTTGCGCGACAGCTGGACGATGCGGCGCAGCATCTCGACGAAGGAACCGGAGATCGGCAGGTTGGACCAGGTCGCCTCGGGCGTGACATGGAACAGCACGATCGTGCCCTGGCCGCGAACGGCACCGGTGACGAGCGGCGTGCCGTCGGCGAGGTTCGCCCAGGTATGTTCGACGATGTCCGGGTTTGGTTCGGCAAGCACCTGCCGCGTCACGGACACATCCCGCGGCGGCGTCAGCCCGGCGAACGGGCCGGTCGCGGGAAATTCCGAAACCGGCTGCGGCTCGGTCCAGGACAGGGCACCGCCCAGTGCGCGTTCGCCGGCGCGCAGGCGCACCGGCAGAAGCTCCTCGTCGGGTTCGGCCGCAGCTAGCCGCGATCCGGCGAAGCGCACCAGTGTGCCGCCACCGCGAACCCATTCGACCAGCGCCTCGCGGGCTGCGTCGGGCAGCGTGCCGACATCGGCCATCACCACCATCGCCGGCTTCTGCGCCAGCAGCTCGGGCACCGCGACGGCGAGGTCGGGCGTCTGCGATTCCACTAAATCGGCATAGGGCTCGAGGGCGCGGCGGATGTAGTAGAGCGGCGACAAAAGCGGCTGGGCCTGGTCGGCCTCGGACTGCGACAGCAGCCCGACGCGGCGGCGCTTCGAATTCTCGTCCAGCACACGGATCGCACCGGCCTGCGCTTCGCCGTCGATCGACACCGAGGCGAAGTCGTTGCGCAGCTCGAACGGCACGGCAACGTCCGCCGTCGCCGCGCTTTCGCCGGGCGCAAAGGACAGCGTTGCGTCCGCGATACGCCTGCCGCGGTCGTCATAGGCGCCAGCGGCGAGCTGGAGCGGCGCGATGTCGGAAGCCGGGCGCACGGCCGACAACGTGAAGGCGGTGGCGGTGTTTTCGACCGCGGTCAGCGCCGCCTTCGGCAGGTCGGACGGTTCGGCCCAGACGAGCCGCGCCGCGCCGCGAGACAGGATCCCGGCAAACGCTTCCTGGTCGCCCTCGGCACGGATGCCGTCGGAGAGGATGGCGATGGTGACGTTTGACGCGCCCTCCAGAGCCGTCGCGACGCGGGCATAGGTGCCCGGGCGGTCGACAGGCACGGGGCGGGGCTTGGCGGCGGCCAGCCGCTCCATCGCGGCGCGCGCCTCGAACGGGCCGATCTCGGTCGCAGCCGGCTCGGCCGTGAAGGCGAGCACCACCGGCTGGCCGGCATCGTTGGCGTCGGCGATCAGCCGCTGCGCCGCCGCGACCCGCAGCTCCCATGCGGGAGAGCTCGCCCAGCCATTGTCCATCACCAGTGCGAGCGGACCGGACCCCGTCTCGGCGCGCTGCTGCGGGTTGAAGACGGGTTCCGCCAGCGCGAAGATCACCAACGCCGCCATGACCAGCCGCAAAAGCGTCAGCCACCACGGGCTCTGGTGCGGCGTCTCCTCCTTGCGCATGACGCGCGCCAGGATTTTCAGCGGCGGGAAAAGCTCCGAGCGCGGCTTCGGCGGCGTCAGCCTGAGCAGCCACCAGATCACCGGCAGGGCGATCAGGCCGGCAAGCACCGCCGGGAAGCCGAAGGACAGAGGCAGCCAGCTCATCGGCGACCTCCGGAGGCATAGCCGCCATCGACGGTCATCGCGGCATGGACCCGCACCAGCGATTCGGAGGCGAGCCGGTCGGTGTGGTTGACCGTGTAGCTCCAGCCGAGCCGCTTCGCCCAGGAGGACAGTTCCTGCCGGCGCGCGGTGTAGATCCGGCGATAGTCGTCAGCCAGCGTCTCGGCGCGGCCGGCGGTCAGCTTGGCGCCGGTCTCGGGGTCGCGGAATTCGGTGCGGCCGGAATAGGGGAACGTTTCCTCGGCCGGATCGGCGACCTCGATCAGGTGGGCGCGCACGCCGTGGCGCGCCAGCACGTTCAGCCACTCCATCGTCTCCTCGACCGGATCGAGGAAATCGCTGGCGATGACGATGTCGGAAAAGCGCCGGACGGACGACACGTCCGGCCGGAAGGCAAGTGTCGTGGCGTGCGTCAGATGCGAGGCGAGACGCTCGGCGCCGTTGCGTGCCGAGAACGGGTCGGTGAGGCCCGGCCAGCCGATGCGCTCGCCGCTGCGCGACAGCAGTTCGGCAAGGGCGAGGATCAGCACCAGCGCGCGCGATTCCTTGGACACCGTCGCATAGCTCGACTTGTAGAGCATGGACGGCGAAGGGTCGGCCCACAGCCAGACGGTGTGCGCGGCCTCCCACTCCTTGTCGCGGACGTAGATGTGCTCGTCGCGGGCCGAGCGGCGCCAGTCGATGCGCGAGGAATCGCCTTCGACATAGGGACGGAACTGCCAGAAATTCTCGCCGATGCCGCGCCTGCGGCGTCCGTGCCAGCCGGCGATCACCGTGTTGACGACGCGGCGCGCCTCGACCAGCAGGTCGGGCACGAAGGAGGCGCGCAACCGGGCGCGCGCCAGCGCCTCGCTCGTGGCGACCGGTGTGGTGGCTTCGCCGATCGATGCGGCCATCAGCCTGCCGCTTTCACCAGCCGTGCGATGACGTCGCGGACGTGCATTCCCTCGGCGCGCGCCGCGAAGGTGAGCGCCATGCGATGCTGGAGTACGGGTTCGGCAAGTGCATGCACGTCGTCGACCGACGGGGCGAGACGGCCTTCGTAGAGCGCACGCGCCCGGGCGCACAGCGTCAGCGCCTGGCTGGCGCGGGGGCCGGGACCCCAGGCGACGTGCTTGTCGGTGTCGGCATTGCCGCTGCCGGGACGGGCCGAGCGTACGAGGGTGAGGATCGCCTCCACCACGCTTTCGGGCACCGGCATGCGGCGGATCAGGTTCTGGATGGCGCGCAGGCGCTCTGCCGTCAGCACGTTCTCGGCCTTCGCCTCGCTGACGCCGGTGGTCTCGAGCAGGATGCGCCGTTCGGCGGCGAGTTCGGGATAGAGGATGTCGACCTGCATCAGGAAGCGGTCGAGCTGTGCCTCGGGGAGCGGATAGGTGCCTTCCTGCTCGAGCGGGTTCTGCGTCGCCAGCACGTGGAAAGGCGCCGGCAGGTCGTGGCGATGGCCGGCGACCGTGACGTGATATTCCTGCATCGACTGCAGGAGCGCGGACTGGGTGCGCGGGCTGGCGCGGTTGATCTCGTCGGCCATCAGCAACTGGGCGAAGATCGGGCCCGGAATGAAGCGGAAGCCGCGCTTGCCCTGATCGTCCTGTTCCATGACTTCGGAGCCCAGGATGTCCGACGGCATGAGGTCGGGGGTGAACTGGATACGGCGCGCATCGAGGCCGAGCACCACGCCCAGCGTCTCCACCAGCTTGGTTTTGGCGAGGCCCGGAACACCGACCAGCAGCGCATGGCCGCCAGCCAGAAGCGCCACGAGCGTGCGCTCGACCACGCTTTCCTGGCCGAAGATGACCTTGCCGACGCCGGCGCGGATCCTGGAGATGTCGTTGAGCGCCTTTTCGGCCTCGGCGACCATCTCCTTCTCGCTGATCCCGGCTTCCTTTGTCATCGCGCTCATGCGGCTCAATCCTTTGGAGGAGTGCCCCGGTCGCGGCATTCGAGACGCGGCCCGGGCCGGCTTTCGTCTTGCCAGCGTACGTCGCAAGAGGCGTTCTGGCGACTCGCATGTTTCGCTGCGTTGCAAGATGAACTTAAATCACTGACCTAGGCTGACAAGCGGAACAACAGTGACTATTTCGTGACCATGCAGCAGGACACAGAGACCGGCCCACAGGAGACGCTTGCAGCCGCGCGCGACACGGCGGGGCTGTCGGCGCTGATCTCGCGCGCGGCGCGCGCCGGCAAGGGCCTGCCGCCGGTCGGACGCTGGAATCCGCCGTTCTGCGGCGATCTCGACATGGAGATCCGCGCCGACGGGACGTGGTTCTATCTCGGCACGCCGATCGGGCGCATGCCGCTGGTCCAGCTGTTCTCGACCGTGCTGCGCAAGGACGAGGACGGCAGGACCTATCTGGTCACGCCGGTGGAGAGAGTCGGCATCAGGGTCGTCGACGCGCCCTTCGTGGCGGTGGAGGTCGATGTGTCGGGCGAGGGCGAGCGCCAGGTGCTCACCTTCCGGACCAATGTCGGCGACGTGGTCGAGGCGGGGCCGGACCATCCGCTGCGTTTCGTCGATGAAGACGGTACCGGCGGGCTCAAGCCTTATCTGCACGTGCGCGGGCGGCTCGATGCGCTGGTGGCCCGCCCGGTCATGTACGAACTGGTCGAACACGGCGAAAAGATCGAGATCGGCGGGCGAGCGATGTTCGCCGTGCGCTCGAAGGGCGAAGTGTTCCCGATCATGGCCGTCGAGAAGCTGAGGCATCTGAGCGGGGAATGATGGACCAGCGGACTTTTCAACCCTATTCGGCCGCCGATTTCCGGGACCGGGCATTGCGGCGCGCCGCGTCAGCCCCGGGCGACGATGTCTTCGGCGATCACCGGCTCAATCCCGCCTCGCGCGCCGCGATCGTGCGCGAAGGGCTGCGGCCGGCGGCCGTTCTCGTGCCTGTCGTCGACAGGCCCGACGGCGCGACCGTGCTGCTCACCAAGCGCACGGAGAAGCTGAAAAGCCATCCCGGCCAGGTCGCATTCCCCGGCGGCCGCGTCGATCCCGGCGATGTTTCGGTGGAGGCGGCCGCCATGCGCGAGGCCGACGAGGAGATCGGGCTCAAAGCCGATCACATCGAGATCGTCGGACGCCTGTCGGATTATTACAGCGGCAGCGGATTTCGGATCACACCGGTTCTGTCGGTGGTGCGGCCGGGCTTCACGCTCACGATCAATCCCGACGAGGTCGACGACGCGTTCGAGGTTCCACTCCATTTCCTGATGGACGCGGCGAACCACCAGACCGACAGCCGGATCTGGAACAATATCGAACGCTACTTCTACACCATGCCCTATGACGGCCGACATATCTGGGGCGTGACGGCCGGCATTATCCGCGCGGTCCACGACAGGCTCTACGCATGAGCGGCGCTACGGTCGCGGGCGCGGCCTGGCTCGGCGATCCGTCGCTGCAGAAGCTGCTCGCTGTCCTCTCGGAAGGCGAAGACACCGCCCGCGTGGTTGGCGGCGCGGTGCGCAACACGCTCATCGGCGAAGCGGTGACCGACATCGACGTCGCGACGACGACGCTGCCCGACGAAACCGTGCGCCGGGCGGAGAGGGCGGGCTTCCGCACCTTTCCCAGCGGCATCGAGCACGGGACGGTCACGGTCATCGCCGAAGGCAAGCCGCACGAGGTCACGACCTTGCGGTCGGATATCGCGACGGACGGCCGGCGTGCCACGGTCGCCTATGGCCGCGACTGGAAAGTCGATGCGGGCCGCCGCGACTTCACCGTCAACGCGCTCTATGCCGAGGCGGACGGAACCGTGATCGACCTGGTCGGAGGACTGGCGGACCTCGAGACGCGCACCATCCGGTTCATCGGCGACGCGGAAACCCGCATCCGCGAGGACTATCTGCGCATCCTGCGCTATTTCCGCTTCTTCGCCCAGTATGGCGGCGGACGGCCGGATGCCGCGGGGCTTCTGGCCTGCGCGCGCCTGAAGGACGGCATCTCGCGCCTGTCGGTCGAGCGCATCTGGGCGGAGATGAAGAAGCTCCTTGGCGCCGCCGACCCCTCTCGCGCGCTGTTGTGGATGCGGCAGTCCGGAGTGCTGAGCCTCGTCCTGCCGGAAAGCGAGAAGTGGGGCATCGACGCGATCCACGCGCTTGTCGCTGCCGAGCGCGATCTGGGCTGGAAGCCGGACTACCTACTGCGCCTCGAAGCGATCGTCCTGCCGGATACCGCGCGGATGACGGCGCTCGCGGAGCGGCTGAAGCTCAGCAGGGCCGAGACGCAGCGGCTCATCGACTGGGCCGGATCGGTGCTGCCGGAGCCGGACATGGCCGAGGCTGTGCTGGCGCGCCGGCTTTATGCCGGGCAGCCGGGCGGCATCGTCGACCGATTGAGGCTCGCGCTGGCCTCCGCGCGCGCCGCGGGGGCGAGTGACGACAAGGCGCTCAGGGCCGCGGGTGGCTACGGCCGCCTGCTCGCCTATGCGCAGGCGTGGTCGAAACCATCGCTGCCGGTCGTCGGCGCCGACCTCAGGCAACTCGGCATGGAGCCAGGTCCCGAACTCGGCGCGGTCCTGAAGAAGCTCGAGGACGAATGGATTGCCTCCGGCTTCCGGCTCGGCCGCGACGAACTGCTCGCCCGCGCGGCCACGCTGGTTGCCGGCGCCTGATCAGGCTGCGTGGCGGACTTTCTCGATGCGCGAGCGGATCGCGTCGATCATCGATTCGCGGATGACGTTTTCGCCATGCGTTTCGCGCATGTGCTGGACGGCGCGGCGCATGACTTCCGCCTCTTCCTCATGACGCGTGTGCCAGTCGCATCCGGGCACCAGCGAGCCGCAGTGGAATTCCTTCATGGCGTTGCTCCCTTCCTTGTTGTGTTGGTCCAGCATAGCCGGAAATGCGGCAAGAGCGTGTACGCGGGGCCTCGTTCAGGCTTTTCGGCTCGCCGTCGGTTTCGCGAACTCACGCGCGGTGGCTGCCATCTCCTCTTCGATCCAGGCGACGAACGCCTTGACCTGCCTGCTTTCCGGGCGGTTGGGCGAGGTGACGGCGAAATAGGTCGTGCCGATATCGACCACCTGGGGGAAGGGGGCGACGAGAAGCCCCGCCCGGAGCGCGTCGACGGAAAGCGTGTGCCAGCCGAGCATCACGCCCTGGCCGCCGATGGCGGCGTCGGCACAGAGCGAGGCGTCGGTGAAAAGATCGGCCGGGCCGAGATCCGCTTCCGTCATCCCGAACGGCGCGAGCCAGTGGTCCCAGATGCCGCGGGAGCCGGAATCGAGCACGACGGGAGCTTTGCGCAGATCCTCCGGCGAGCGCAGCGCGTCAGCCAGGCCCGGCGCGCAGACAGGAAAGACCTCCATCGGCAGCAGTTTGCGCAGGCGGACGTTCGGCCAGTCGCCGCGGCCGACCCTCAATGCGAGGTCGACGTCCGAACCATCGAGGTCGACGATATCGGTTGTCGCGTCGATGCGGATGCGGATCTCAGGATGCGCGGAGCGGAAGCGCGGCAGGCGCGGGACGAGCCATTTCGACGCCAGAACCGGCGCGACGGAGACGGTCAGCGCCCGGTCGCGATCCTCGTCGGCGACGGCGAGCGCCTCGTCGAGCGCACGGAACGCGGCGGTGAGCGGCGGCAGGAGCCGCAAGCCGAGCGGGGTGGGCACCAGGCCTTTCGGCGAGCGTGTGAAAGCGGACCGGCCGAGCTGGCCCTCGGCGCGGATGAGGTGCTGGCTGACGGCGCCGGGCGTGACGCCGAGTTCATCGGCGGCTGCCTGCAGCGAACCCAGCCGGCCGACGGATTCGAGGGCCTTGAGGCCGTTGAGATGGAAGCGCGACAGTCGGTTCATCCAGTTTTTCTATATCAACTGGGAGCCAATCTCCATTGAGAATGCAGCGTTTCAGGCGCACCGTTTGTCTACGAAAATGAACGGAGGCTGCGATGCTGAAGTTTTTGAGGAGCCTGGTATCCGATTTCGCTGACAACGCCGGGGCGTCGCGTTCCTTCGCGGCCGGTTGTGCGTCGGCCTGCGCCGAATGGCTGCGCGATCCGCTGTCGCATCCGCAGCTCGACGCGATGGATCTGTCGCAAATCGCCGACCTGCCGGCCGGCCAGCTCAGGCCGCTCGTGCGGGAATAGGCGAACAGGATCGCAAAGGGACGGCGGAGCCGGAGAGTTCCGCCGCCGTTGCTGCTACTTGGTGATAGTGACCGTGTCCGCCAGCCGCGAACTGCCCTTCTGCTCCCACGGCACATTTACCTTCTCGCCGGCCTTCAGGCCCGGGTCCTTGAAAGTCTTCGGCAAGGTGTAGGTCGAGCCGTCATCGAGCGAGAGCGTCATCGCCTTGCCGCCGTAGTTCTTCACGCTGCCGCTTGATTGGTGGAGAGCTCAGCATTTCCCAGCTCGAATGGTCGTGTTGGTGATGAACTGACCGTTCTTGTCGGAAATCACGTAGATAACGGTTACACCGAACTTCTTGAATGCGGTGACCTTGCTGCACACGTCTTTTCGGATGGGCTCCTGCATCAAGGATCGGTATCGCTTCACCGATATCTCGGCGAGCACTACGGTCTTGTCCTTGATGTGGTAGGTGATAGCCCGCCGGGTGCGATCGTAGCTTGCGCGGGTAAAGGTCCAATCTCCTCGCTGGATCGGCGCAGCACTATTCAGTGCTTTGACATTTGCCGCCATTGTCGCGTCGATCTCCGATGAGGTCTGCGAATGGCTTTCGACTGCGCCTGCGAAGAGCAGTACAAAGGCTATGGCAAGGCGTCTCATGGCCACTTCACCTCGGGCGGCATGCTCGACAGGATGGATTCGACATTACCGCCGGTCTTCAGCCCGAACGTCGTGCCGCGGTCGTAGAGCAGGTTGAACTCGACATAGCGGCCGCGGCGAATGAGCTGCTCCTCGCGGTCGGCGTCGGTCCAGTTGCCGTTGAAGTTGCGGCGCAGGATGTGATCGTAGACGACCAGGAACGTGCGACCGACATCCTGCGTGAAGGCGAAGTCCGCGGCCCAGCCGCCCTTGTCGTCGGCCGAATGCAGCCAGTCATAGAAGATGCCGCCGATGCCGCGCGGCTCGTTGCGGTGCGGCAGGAAGAAATACTCGTCGCACCATTGCTTGAAGCGCGGATAGTCGGCCACGGCATGCTTGTCGCAGACGAACTGCATTGCCCGGTGGAAGGCGACCGAATCCGGGTCCTCCTGCGTGCGGCGCCGGTCGAGCACCGGGGTCAGGTCCGCCCCGCCGCCGAACCATTGCCGCGAGGTGACGACCATGCGGGTGTTCATGTGCACGGCCGGCACGTTGGGATTGTGCGGGTGGGCGATCAGCGAGATGCCGGAGGCCCAGAAGCGGGGATCCTCCTCGGCGCCTGGGATCTGCTTGCGGAACTCGGGCGAGAACTCGCCGTGCACGGTCGAGGTGTGGACGCCGACCTTCTCGAAGACGCGGCCGTACATCATCGACATCGTGCCGCCGCCGCCTTCTCCCTCCTTGCGCAGCCAGGGCGTGCGCTCGAAACGTCCCGGCGACCAGGACGACTGCGGCCCGGCGAGATCGTCCTCGATCTTCTCGAAAGCCGCGCAGATGCGGTCGCGCAGGTCCTCGAACCAGGCGCGGGCCGTGGCCTTTTTCGTTTCGATGTCCTCCGGCAGGCCTGCCGGGATCTCGGGCCGTTCCATCCGCGTACTCCGCTCGGTCCACAAAGGACTCGTCTTTTGCAGATTCGATCCCTAATCTCCAATGCAGACGGGTCAAGGAGGATGTCGGGTGGGCACTCCGGTACGGCCGCCGTTGGACGGCCTGAAACGAAGTCTGGACCGGCAGAGGGCCGAGGGGATACGCCTTCCCCGCGACGGGTTCCTGCGGGAAACCTTCACGCTGCCCCGCTCCATCGCCCGCGAGAAAGCCCGCGAATGGTTCGACCGCTGGCCGAAACAGGCCTACTGGACGTCGATCGAAAGCTGGCGCGAACGCCCCGGCGACGTGATCGAGTTCACGATGCGGCGGCTGCCAACGGCGGATTAGTCAAAGAGACATCTGCCGAACCGCTTCACTCAGCGCAATCGCCGCACTCATGCCGAGATTGAGGCTGCGCGCCTCGGGGCAGATCGGGATGCGCAGCTCGGCATCGGCAACCGCGCGGACATCCTCCGGCACGCCGGCCGATTCGCGGCCGAACATCAGGATGTCGTCGCGGCGGAAGGAAAATGCGGTGTAAGGCGTCTCGGCCTTCGTTGTCATCAGCACCAGCCTGCGGCCGGACCCCCGGCGCCACGTCTCGAAGGCGGCAAAATCGGCGTGCTCGCGGATCGCGGCGATCTCGAGATAGTCCATGCCGGCGCGCTTCAGGGTCTTGTCCGACAGTTCGAAACCGATCGGCCGGATGATGTCGACGGTCGCCGAAAAACAGGCCGCGAGCCGCAGGATCGCGCCGGTATTGCCAGGAATTTCAGGCTGGTAGAGCGCGATGTGCAGATCGTGAGTCATGGGGTTCGCGGACCGATTCAACGGCTTCATGTGATGATTCAATGCAACACGTCCGCACCGATCTCCGGCGCGCGGCCGGGGCGGGACTGGCCTTCGTGCGAGAACTCGTCTATACGGCCCGCCACGTCAACTCGAACCGAAGGAGGGCGGAATGGACTACCAGTTGCGCTATGCGCCAGCCCGCCTTCGTGGGCTTACCGCCTGACGGCACCCCGGTTCGACCGATCCTGACAATCTGAGCATCGTTCGCTGGGCCTGCCGGTAAAGCCAATCGCTTTCCGTGGAGTTCGACGATGCATGCCAAGCCGGGTCATCCCGCACATACCGCCCTTCCGACGCCCGCCGACGCAGTTCCAGCAGCGCCTGCCGCCAATGGGCTGACAGCAGCCTTTAGCAAGGCGCTTGGCGGCCTGCCGGCCAAGCCCCATCTTGCCGAAGGGGCCGGCCTCAAAGGGGCGAAGGCGGCCGTGAAGGCCAAATCCGCCGGTCCGCTCGGTTTCGACCGCAGCGTGACCGTGAAACCGATCGCGCCGCGCAGCGGGCACAGGTGAGACCATGATGAATTCGATCTTCCGCTGGTTCGAGAGCCGGCTCGATCCATTCCCGGCCGCCGAGCCGACGGAGCCTCCGCGGACCTTCCTCGCCTTCTGCCTGCATTACGCCAAGGGCACCTGGCCGCTGATCATCGCGGGCGCGATCTTCTCGGCCGGCATTGCGATTGCCGAAGTGTGGATGTTCGGCTTCGTCGGCTCGATCGTCGACTGGCTGTCGGCGCAGTCGCGCGAGACCTTCGTGCAGACCGAGAAGTGGAAGCTCATCGGCATGGGCTTCGTCGTGCTGGTCGTGCTGCCGTCGATGGTCTTCGCCCAGTCGCTGTTCAACCAGCAGGCGCTGATGGGAAATTTCCCGATGCGCATCCGCTGGATGGTGCACCGCTACCTGCTCAAGCAGTCGATGACCTTCTACCAGGACGAGTTCGCCGGCCGGGTCGCCACCAAACTTATGCAGACGGCGCTCGCCATCCGCGAATGCATCGTCAAGCTGGTCGACGTGCTGAACTACGTCGTCGTCTACTTCCTCGGCATGCTGGTCATCGTCGGCTCCTCCGACTGGCGGCTGGCAATGCCGCTGGTTGGCTGGGTGGTCGCCTATGTCGGCCTCCTCGCCTATTTCATTCCGCGGCTCGGCAAGGTGGCGGAAGAGCAGGCCGACGCGCGCTCGATGATGACCGGGCGCGTCGTCGACAGCTATACCAACATCCAGACGGTGAAGCTGTTCAGCCACTCGCGGCGCGAGGCCTCCTATGCCCGCGAGGGGATGAGCGACTTCCTCGGCACGGTCTACCGGTCGATGCGGCTGGTGACGGGCCTCTATGGCACGCTCTACGTGCTCAACTCGACGCTGCTGATCGTCACCTCGGCGCTCGCCATCTGGCTGTGGGCCGGCGAGATGGTGTCCATCGGCGCGGTCGCGGTGGCCATGTCGCTGGTGCTGCGGCTCTGGGGCATGTCGCAGTGGATCATGTGGGAGGTCTCCGCGCTGTTCGAGAACATCGGCACGGTGCAGGACGGCATAACGTCCATCGCCCTCCCGCGCCTTGTCGAGGACGGGCCGGACGCGAAGGACATCGTGGTGTCCCGTGGCGACCTCGTCTTCGAGGACGTGCGTTTCCATTACGGCAAGAAGCGCGGCGTCATCGAGGGGCTGACGCTGACCGTGAAGGCCGGCGAGAAGATCGGCGTCGTCGGCCGCTCCGGCGCGGGCAAGTCGACGCTCGTCAACCTGCTGCTGCGCTTCTACGACATCGAGGGCGGCCGCATCCTGATCGACGGGCAGGACATCGCCGGCGTCACGCAGGACAGTTTGCGCGCCAATATCGGCGTGGTCACGCAGGACACCTCGCTGCTGCACCGCTCGGTGCGCGAGAACATCACCTACGGCCGCCCCGACGCGACCGAGGCGATGATGCTCGAGGCGGCGCGCAAGGCGGAGATCGACGGCTTCATCCAGGGCCTGCGCGACCCCAAGGGCCGCCAGGGCTACGACGCGCATGTCGGCGAGCGGGGCGTGAAGCTGTCGGGCGGTCAGCGCCAGCGCGTGGCGATCGCCCGCGTCATGCTCAAGGACGCACCGATCCTGATCCTCGACGAGGCGACCTCGGCGCTCGATTCCGAGGTCGAGGCGGCGATCCAGGAGAACCTCTACCGGCTGATGGAGGGCAAGACGGTGATCGCGATCGCGCACCGGCTCTCCACCATCGCGGCGATGGACCGGCTGATCGTCATGGACAAGGGCCGCATCGTCGAGGACGGCACGCACGAGGAACTCGTCTCGCGCGGCGGGCTCTACGCCCAGCTCTGGGCGCGCCAGTCGGGCGGCTTCCTGCTACACGACGACGTGCCGGAGGAGGAATCCGAGGTCGGGGCGGCAGCAGCAGAGTAGGGGCGAGCCACCTATCGGGGTTACGCCCCCCTCACCCGGCCTCCGCTGCGCTCGGCCACCCTCTCCCCTTGGGGGGAGAGGAGGCTTGCCGGCGCTGCGGCCAATCTCCACTGAAAGCTGGCAGCGGCGCTCGATCACCTCCTCTCCCCTTGGGGAGAGG
>JBDRCE010000047.1:0-145610 GCA_043822005.1 Pseudomonadota bacterium
CCTTGGCGTCGGCCGCGTCATAGGGCGCGATCACCTTCAGGCCCGGCACCTGGGCGTACCAGGCCGAATAGTCCTGGCTGTGCTGGGCGCCGACGCGCGAGGCGGCGCCGTTCGGACCGCGGAAGACGATGGGCGCGCGGATCTGACCGCCCGACATGTACAGGGTCTTGGCGGCCGAGTTGATGATGTGGTCGATCGCCTGCATGGCGAAGTTGAACGTCATGAACTCGACGATCGGCTTCAGACCCGCCATCGCCGCACCCGCCGCGAGGCCGGCGAAGCCGTGCTCGGTGATCGGGGTGTCGACGACGCGCTGGTCGCCGAACTCCTGCAGCAGTTCGCGGCTGACCTTGTAGGCGCCCTGATACTGGGCGACTTCCTCGCCGATCAGGAAGACCTTGTCGTCGCGGCGCATCTCTTCGGCCATGGCGTCGCGCAAGGCGTCGCGGATGGTGGTCTTCACCAGCTTGGCGTCGGCCGGGATTTCCGGATCGCGCAGTTCAACCTTGGGGGTCGAGGTCTGGGTCGGCGCCTTCTCCGGATCGCCGGTCTTGCCCTCGGCGGTCGCCTTGGGCGTATTGGCCTCGGCATCAGCCTTGGGCGCGGGCGCAGCCGCACCGTCTTCGCCGGCCAGACGCGCGATCGGCGTATTGACCTTCACGTTCTCCGAGCCCTCGGCGACCAGGATTTCCAGCACTTCGCCTTCATCCACGGCCTCGACTTCCATCGTGGCCTTGTCGGTTTCGATCTCGGCGATCACCTGGCCGGCCGACACGGTGTCGCCCGCCTTGATGTGCCATTTGGTCAGCGTGCCCTCTTCCATCGTGGGGGACAGCGCCGGCATGAGGATGTCGGTCACGGATCAGGCCTCCACGTAGACGTCGGTATAGAGCTCGGACGGATCGGGTTCCGGGCTTTCTTGGGCGAATTGAACGGCCTCGGCGACGATGGCCTTGATCTCGTTATCGATGGCCTTCAGCTCGTCTTCCGTCGCATTGGCGGCGGCCAGCAGGGTCTTGATGTGGTCGATCGGGTCGCGGGTCTTCTTGACCTCGTCCACCTCTTCCTTGGTCCGGTATTTGGCCGGATCGGACATGGAGTGACCGCGATAACGGTAGGTCTTGACCTCAAGGATGTAGGGGCCCTCGCCGGCGCGGGCGCGCTCGACGGCCTTCTTGACCGCATCACGCACGGCCAGAACATCCATGCCGTCCACCTGCTCGCCCGGAATGCCGAAGCTGGCGCCGCGCTGGCTGAGCTGGGTCGTGGACGACGAGCGCTCGATGCTCGTGCCCATGGCGTACTGGTTGTTCTCGATGATGTAGATGGCCGGCAGCTTCCACAGCTGGGCCATGTTGAAGCTCTCGTAGACCTGCCCCTGGTTCGAGGCGCCGTCGCCGAAATAGACGAAGGCCACCGAATCATCGCCGCGATACTTGCCGGCGAAGGCCAGGCCGGTGCCCAGCGACACCTGGGCGCCGACGATGCCGTGACCGCCGTAGAAGCCGGTCGGCACGTCGAACATGTGCATCGAGCCGCCCTTGCCGCGCGACAGTCCGCCGCGACGCCCGGTCAGCTCGGCCATCACGCCGCGTGGCGACAGTTCCATCGCCAGCATGTGGCCGTGGTCGCGATAGGCGGTGATCATCTGGTCGCCCTCGATGAGCGCCATCTTGAGGCCGGTGACGACAGCCTCCTGGCCGATATAGAGATGGCAGAACCCACCGATGAAGCCCATGCCGTAGAGCTGGCCGGCCTTTTCCTCGAAACGGCGGATGAGAAGCATGTCGCGATAGGCGCGAAGCTCGTCTTCCTTCCCGAACTCCGCCGGCTTAGGCGCCTTCAGCTGAGGCAGGCCCGAGTCGGATCTGAGTTTCGCGGGGGCTTTGCGGGCAGCCACGGCCATCGGTCACTCCCTGTTGCTGTCTCTTGACGGACATGGCGGGAGCAACTCTCCGGCCACTCCCATTGTCAAAAAACCTAGCACGGAGAAGTGCGTTCGGCCATGCCTAAAAATGCATGGCAGATATGAGGCGAACTCTTTGAATACGCTTGTCTATTCCGATATTAACCGATATTCAGTTAATGAGATGTCTGGCCGGATTTGATGATGGTGACCTCATCCTTGGCGGTCAGGTTGAGCGCGCGACGCGCCTGTTCGTCGAGCATATCGCGTTCAATCGTTCCGTCTTGCAGCAGCAGCACGCGCCCCTCGAGCGATTGTCTCTCGCTGCGCAGTACGGCGAGCTTCGCCTCGAGATCGGCCTTGCGGTCGACGAGCTGGTAGCTGGAGAAGATGCCGAATTCGCCGTGCCAGGCGTGAAAGCCGAAATAGGACAGGAACACGGTGGCGAGCGCCGGCACGATCAGGGCACCGCTGCGCCGCTTCTTCCTCTGCTTCGTCCACATGCCGCGACTCCACACCTACGCCGTAGCCGACAGCATGGACCTGCCATGCTTAAGGCGCGGTTACCGGAGCGGCGTGACACCGCTCAGACTGTGAGGAAGCGGCGCACCTCGGGCTTGTCGAGATCCTCCGCCGGACCGGTGTGCACGATCACGCCGCGATCCATGATGTTCACCTCGTCGGCAAGCTCGCGGCAGAAGTCGAGATACTGCTCGACAAGCAGGATCGCGATGCCGGCTTGGTCGCGGAGAAAGCGGATCGCGCGGCCGATGTCCTTGATGATCGACGGCTGGATGCCTTCGGTGGGCTCGTCGAGAACCAGAAGCTTCGGCCGCGTCACCAGCGCGCGGCCGATGGCGAGCTGCTGCTGCTGGCCGCCCGAAAGATCGCCGCCGCGCCGGCCGAGCATGTCCTTCAGCACCGGAAAAAGGTCGAACACATAGTCGGGCACGTTCCGGTCGCCACGCTTCACCGGTGCGTAGCCGGTTTCCAGGTTCTCCCTGACGGTGAGCAGCGGGAACACTTCGCGTCCCTGCGGAACGAAAGCGATGCCCGACCGGGCGCGGTCGTATGCCGCGCTCCGGTCGAGCGCCTTCCCCTCGAAGGCAATCGTTCCGCTCGTCAGCCGATGGTGGCCGACGATGGATCTCATCAAGCTGGTCTTGCCGACGCCGTTGCGGCCGAGGACGCAGGTGATCTTGCCTGTCGCCGCCGTCAGCGAGACGCCGCGCAACGCCTGCGCCGCGCCGTAGTGGAGCGTTGCATCGCGCACCTCAAGCATGACGCGGCTCCGTAGCGTGCCCGCCCATAATCTGGTCCCCCTCCTCCCCCGCACGAACGGGGGAGGCTGGCATCGCCAGACGGAGGGGGTTCGCAACAAGCGGCGGGAGCTGTTCGATACTGCGCACCAGCGACCAGAGCAGTTGTGCGCCGTCGATCGGCGCCGGCTCGATGGAATAGGGTATGCGCCAGTTCATGCTCATCTCCCCAGATAGACTTCGATCACCCGCTCGTCGGCGCTCACCGCGTCGAGCGTGCCCTCGGACAGGACGGAACCCTCGTGCAGGCAGGTGACACGCACGTCGAGTTCGCGGACGAAATGCGTGTCGTGCTCGACCACGACGACCGAATGAGTCTTGGCGATCTCCTTCAGGAGCCGCGCCGTCTCCTCGGTCTCGGCGTCAGTCATGCCGGCCACCGGCTCGTCGACCAGAAGCAGCTTCGGGTCCTGTGCGAGCAGCATGCCGATCTCCAGCCACTGCTTCTGGCCATGCGAGAGATTGGCGGCCAGGTCATGCCGGCGCGACTCAAGCCGGGTCGTGGCGAGGATCTCGTCGATGCGGGCGCTTTCCTGCGGCGAACGGCGGTGGAACAGCGCCGGGAAGATCGACCGCGGGCCTTTGAGCGACAGGACCAGATTGTCCTCGACCGTGTGGCTTTCGAACACGGTCGGTTTCTGGAACTTGCGGCCGATGCCCATCATCGCGATCTCGGCCTCGTCGTGCTTGGTGAGGTCGACATCGCCGTTGAAATAGACGTCGCCACTGTCCGGCCGGGTCTTGCCGGTGATGATGTCCATCATCGTCGTCTTGCCGGCGCCGTTGGGTCCGATGATCGCGCGCATCTCGCCCTTGCCGAGCACCAGCGCCAGATTGTTGATGGCGCGGAAGCCGTCAAATGAGACCGACACGCCGTCGAGGTAGAGGATCGTTTCCTTGCGCGACATCGGCCTACTCCGCAGGCTGCGGCTCTGCGCCGCCGATGGCTGGACCGTTCTCGACGTCGGGACGCTGCGCGGCACGAACGACGGTTTCGGGCGTGCCCGCCGTCGGGGTCTGCGCCGCGGCGCGCCTGTACTTGCTGCCCTGGCGCCAGTAATCCCAGGTGCCGACGATGCCGCGCGGCAGGAACAGGGTGACGAAGATGAACAGCCCGCCGAGCGCGAACAGCCAGTAGTCCGGCAGCGCACCGGTGAAATAGGTCTTGCCGAGATTGACGAGAACCGCTCCGACAATCGGGCCGACGATCGTTCCGCGCCCGCCGACGGCGGTCCACACGACCACTTCGATCGAATTGGCGGGATCGAACTCGCCCGGATTGATGATGCCGACCTGCGGCACGTAGAGCGCACCCGCGACGCCCGCCATCACCGCCGACACGGTGAAGGCGAACAGCTTCACGTTCTCCGGCCGCCAGCCGAGGAAGCGCGTGCGCGGCTCTGCGTCGCGCACGGCGATCAGCAGCTTGCCGTATTTGGACGAGACGATCGCGGCGGTCAGCGCCACGCCGATCGCCAAGGCGATCGCGCTCGCCGAAAACAGCGCCGATCGCGTGCCGCCCGCCTGTACATTGAAGCCGAGAATGTCCTTGAAGTCGGTCAGGCCGTTGTTGCCGCCGAAGCCCATGTCGTTTCGAAAGAAGGCCAGAAGCAGCGCATAGGTCATCGCCTGCGTGATGATCGACAGATAGACGCCGGTGACGCGGCTGCGGAAAGCGAACCAGCCGAAGACGAAGGCGAGCAGGCCCGGCACCAGCACGACCATGACGGCCGCGAACCAGAACTGGTCGAACCCGGACCAGAACCAGGGCAATTCCTTCCAGTTCAAAAACACCATGAAGTCGGGAAGGATTGGATTGCCATAGACGCCGCGGTCGCCGATCTGGCGCATGAGGTACATGCCCATTGCATAGCCGCCGAGCGCGAAGAAGGCGCCGTGGCCGAGCGACAGGATGCCGCAATAGCCCCACACCAGATCGAGCGCGAGCGCCAGGAGCGCGTAGGTCAGGTATTTGCCGACGAGCGCCACCGCATAGGCGGGCACATGAAGCGCGCTCTCAGGCGGCACCGCCAGATGCAGGATCGGCACCAGAACCGCAATGCCAAGCAGGATCAGGATGGTAATGATGATCCGGCGCGAGAAGCCGTCGGCGAAGAGACGGGACAGGATCATGCTTCCACCGCCCTGCCCTTCAGCGCGAACAGGCCGCGCGGGCGCTTCTGGATAAACAGGATGATGAGGACGAGCACGATGATCTTGCCGAGCACGGCGCCGGCATAGGGCTCGAGGAACTTGTTGACGATGCCGAGCGAGAAGGCGCCGACCAGCGTGCCCCAGAGATTGCCGACGCCGCCGAAGACCACGACCATGAAACTGTCGATGATGTAGCCTTGACCAAGGTTCGGCGAGACATTGTCGATCTGGCTGAGCGCCACCCCGGCGATGCCCGCGATGCCGGAGCCGAGCGCAAAGGTGAACGCGTCGACCCAGGGCGTGCGGATACCCATCGAGGCGGCCATGCGCCGGTTCTGGGTCACCGCTCGCATATGCAGGCCCCACGACGTGCGCTTCATCACGAACAGCAGAATGCCGAAGACGGCGAGCGTGAAGACGACGATCCACAGCCGGTTCCAGGTGATCGACAACTGGCCGAGTTCGAAGGCGCCCGACATCCAGGAAGGGTTGCCGACCTGCTGGTTCGTCGGCCCGAAAATGGTGCGCACCGCCTGCTGGAGGATCAGGGATACGCCCCAGGTTGCGAGCAGCGTTTCCAGAGGCCGGCCATAGAGGAAGCGGATGATGCCGCGCTCGATCGCAAGCCCGACCGCGCCTGCGACGAGGAAGGCGAGCGGCAGCGCGATCGCCAAAGACCAGTCAAACAGCCAAGGCGCCTGCGAGCGGATGATCTCCTGCACCACGAAGGTGGTGTAGGCGCCGAGCATCACCATCTCGCCATGCGCCATGTTGATGACGCCCATGACGCCAAACGTGATCGCGAGACCGATCGCCGCCAGCAGCAGCACCGATCCAAGTGAGATCCCGTACCAGACGTTCTCGCCGGCCTGCCAGAAGGCAAGCGACGCCTGAATGCGACCGACAGCGCGATCGACCGCGTCCTTGAGTTCGCCTTCGGCCTTTGCGCCATAGGCCGTGAGCAGGGAGAGCGTGTTGCGGTCGCCGCGAAGTCCAAGCAGTTCGACCGCCGTCATCTTTTCGGCGTCGGGGCGATCGGAGACCAGCACCGCGGAGGCGCGGGCATCCTCAAGCTTCGCCTTGACCGCAGCGTTCGTCTCGGAAGCGATCGCCGCCTCGATCGCTTCGAGGTTGGCGGCGTCCGGATTGAGAAACATCGTGGTGGCGGCCGTCAGGCGGACCGCGGGATCCTCGGCGCCGAGCGTCAGCGCGCCGATCGCGTCGCGGATGGCGCGGCGAAGCGAATTGTTGACTTTCACCTTGGTGTAGGCGGCCTTCGGCGCTTCCCCGGCGGCTTCCCCGGTCAGCGGATCGAGCAGGCTGGCGGTCTGGCCCGTCTCCCGCACGATGAAGACGGCGGAATCGGATTTGCGGAAGGCGACGTCGCCTTCGCCCAAGGCCAGGAGAAGCCGCTCGACGCGAGCATCGCCGGTGGCGGCGAGTTCGCGAACGATTTCACCGGTTTCGGAAAAATTCCTAGCCGTCGCGAACTTCGCGATCGTGGCCCGGATCGAGGCGTCGTCGGCCAACGCCGTGGCGAGCATGGTGGCCAGGAAGCCGAGCACCAGACCGATCGCCCTGAAACACTTCATGAATTCTAGACCGCCGATGGGGGTTGCGGGACGTTCCGGGCGGACCTGCCGCCCGGAACGAAAGTCGACTGAGCCGCCAGGACGGTCAGTTCACACCCTTGCCGCCGCACTTGCCGGTGGCGACGTTGAAGTTTCCGCAGGACATCGGAGCGCGCCAGTCGGAGATCAGGTCCTTCGAGTCCGGCAGGTAATCGGACCACTCGTCACCGACCACCAGGCCGGAGGTCTGCCACACCGTCTCCATCTGGCCGTCGGCCTGGATCTCGCCGATCAGCACGGGCTTGGTGATGTGGTGGTTCGGCATCATCGTCGAGAAGCCGCCGGTCAGGTTCGGCACGGACACGCCGATGAGCGCGTCGATGACAGCATCCGGCTCGGTCGTGCCGGCCTTCTCGACCGCCTTCACCCACATGTTGAAGCCGATGACGTGGGCCTCCATCGGGTCGTTGGTGACGCGCTTGTCGTTCTTGATGAAGGCGCGCCATGCCTCGATGAAGGCGGCGTTTTCAGGGACGTCGACCGACTGGAAGTAGTTCCAGGCCGTCAGGTGGCCGACGAGCGGAGCGGTGTCGAGACCGGCGAGTTCTTCTTCACCGACCGAGAAGGCCACGACCGGAATGTCCTCGGCTTTGATGCCCGCATTGCCGAGTTCCTTGTAGAAGGGAACGTTGGCGTCGCCGTTGATGGTCGAGACGACCGCCGTCTTCTTGCCGGCCGAACCGAACTTCTTGATGTCGGACACGATCGTCTGCCAGTCGGAATGACCGAACGGCGTGTAGTTGATCATGATGTCCTCGGCCTTGACGCCCTTCGCCTGCAGATAGGCTTCGAGGATCTTGTTGGTCGTGCGCGGATAGACGTAGTCGGTGCCGGCCAGCACCCAGCGTTCGACGCCTTCGTCGTTCATCAGGTAGTCGACCGCCGGGATCGCCTGCTGGTTCGGCGCGGCGCCGGTGTAGAACACGTTACGCTGGCTTTCCTCTCCCTCGTACTGGACTGGATAGAAGAGGATGTTGTTGAGCTCTTCGAAGACTGGCAGCACCGACTTGCGGGACACCGAAGTCCAGCAGCCGAACACGGCCGAAACCTTGTTCACCGAGATCAGCTCGCGCGCCTTTTCGGCGAAGAGCGGCCAGTCGGAGGCAGGGTCGACGACGACGGCCTCGAGCTTCTTGCCGAGCAGTCCACCCTTCTTGTTCTGCTCGTCGATGAGGAACAGCATCGTGTCCTTCAGCGTCGTCTCGGAAATGGCCATGGTGCCCGACAGCGAATGCAGGACGCCGACCTTGATGGTGTCTTCCTGGGCGAAGACGGAAGACACCGCGAGCATGCCCGCGCCAAATGCGCCTGCTTTGATCAGTCCTTTGAATGGCAAGTTGTAACCCCTCATGTTTTGTAACCTCCAGCGATGGGCTGTTGCACCGCAAGAATGCATGCAACGGCCATGCCAGATGCTCGAAGAGGAGCCGGTCCCGACAGAGGTGACGCGTTTTCAGCCGGTTCCGCAGGGTTACCCTGCCGTGCCGACCGCGACCTGGGTCCGAGTTAACGAATTGGTGACAAAGATTTACGCAGCGATATCAGTCCATGCCTACGGATTGGGCACATCGCGCCGCTGATCACCAATTAGGCAGGATTAGCGCTACTCCGCCAGAATGTCTTTCACGACCGTGGCGAGCTGCTTGAGCGAGAAGGGCTTGGGCAGAAAGCCGAACTTCGCGTCCTCGGGCAGGTTTCGCGCAAACGCATCCTCGGCGTAGCCGGATACGAAGACGAACTTGATATCGGGGTTGCGCTTGCGCAGTTCGCCGAGCAGCGTCGGACCGTCCATCTCGGGCATGACGACATCGGAGACGACGATGTCGATCTTGCCTTCCAGCGCTTCGTAGATCTCCAGCGCCTCGACGCCCGAGGAGGCCTCGTGCACTTCGTAGCCGCGAGACCTCAGCGCGCGGACGCCGCCCATGCGAACCGCGTCCTCGTCCTCGACCAGAAGGACCGTAGCCGAGCCGGACAAATCCTTCGAGGCATCGCTCTTGGCGGTCGACTGGGCCGCCTTCGTGTCCGCCGTCTTGGTGTCTCCTGCCGACTGCTCGGCGATTGCGGAGCCGGGCACATAGCGCGGCAGGAAAATGCGAAACACCGAGCCCTTGCCAACCTCGGAATCGCAGAAGATGTAGCCGCCCGTCTGCTTGATGATGCCGTAGACCATGGACAGGCCGAGGCCCGTGCCCTTCCCGACTTCCTTGGTGGTGAAGAACGGTTCGAAGATCTTCTTGAGCACCTCGGGCGGGATGCCGGTTCCGGTATCCGCGACTTCGACCAGCACATAATCGCCGGCGACGAGTTCGCGATAGCCGAAATCCGCGCATTCGCCTGAGGCCACGTTCCTGCTGCGAATGGTCACGTCGCCGCCCTCGGGCATGGCGTCGCGCGCGTTGACCGCGAGATTGACGACCACCTGCTCGAACTGACCGAGATCCGCCCGGACCGGCCAGAGATCGCGGCCATGGTCGATCTTGAGCCGGACATTGCCGCCGACGAGGCGGGTCAGCAGCATACGCACGTCGGCGAGCACATCCGTCAGGTTGAGCACTTCGGGCCGCAGCGTCTGGCGGCGTGAGAAGGCGAGCAACTGGCGAACCAGCGACGCGGCGCGGTTCGCGTTCTGCTTGATGTTCATGATGTCGGGGAAGGACGGATCGGACGGCCTGTGATTCGTCAGCAGCAGGTCCGACGCCATGATGATCGCGGTGAGCACGTTGTTGAAGTCGTGCGCGATGCCGCCGGCGAGCTGCCCCACGGCCTGCATCTTCTGGCCCTGGGCCATCTGCGCTTCGAGCGCCTTCTGCTCCGTCGTCTCGACCGCGTAGACGATCGCGGCTTCCTCGGCGCCCTGGGCACCGCCTCCGTCCGCCACCGCGCTGACGTAGAAGCGCATGTGGCGCTCTTCATTGTCCGGCAGGACGGTGTCGATCGGCGCGATGTCGGCCTGCAGCAGCTTTGCCCGCTCGATCGCGGCGGCGAACGATTCGCGGTCGCGCGGATGGATGACGGTGTCGAGCCGCGTACGGCTGTCCACGGCCGCCTGGTCGACGACGCTGGAAAACAGCATCAGGAACGGCGCGTTCGTCCGCAGGATCCTTCCCTTCGCGTCCACGCCCGCGATTGCCATGGGCGTCGAGTTGAAGAAGCGAGTGAAACGAACCTCCGATGCCCGCAGATCGGCCGATGAATCCTCGCCCTGGGTGCGGTTGAGCACGATCGTCCGCGTGGCCCCCTGGACGCCTTCCCGGCTCGCCGTGACACGATGCATGAAGCGCACCGGCAACGCCTCGCCCTTGGTGGTCGCAAGATCGAGATCGATGACGGCGTTGCGGGTCGCGCCGGGCTCGGCCTTCACCGCGCGCACCAGCGCCATCCCGTCGCCTGCGATGATCTCCGGCAAGGTGATGGCACCCGGCACGAATCCCGCAAGATCTATCCCCAGCCATTCGGCAAGCGTCGCGTTGATGTAGGTGACGCGGCCGCTTGGATCGGCGGAGAAGAAGCCGGCGGGCGCGTGGTCGAGGTGGTCGATCGCCTGTTGCAGGTCCTGGAAGAAGCGCTCCTGCTCGGCCCGCTCGGCGGAAACATCCGACAATTGCCAAGCATAGAGCGGCTGGCGCCGGGAGCGCATGTTGAACGTCCGCGCCCGCACCTTGTACCAGCGCGCGCCAGGTTCCGCTCCCGGACGGATCGCCTGGGACAGGCGGAACTCCCCGTCATCGGCCTTTCCGTCCTTCAATTGCGTTGCAAGGCGGACGATCGTCGATCCCGCCTCTGGATTGTCGGAGAGCAAGGCCTCGACCGTCTTGATGTCGGCGGGAGCCGCGGCCCCCGTCATGTCCGCATAAGCGCGGTTGGCATAGATGATGCGCCCGCGCCCGTCCGTGACGATGAGCCCCTGCCGCATCGAATCCACGAATGCCTTCGACAATTCGTCATTGGTCGAGCGAGGCGCGAACTGCACGAAGCCAATCGCCGTCAGGAACAGGTAGCCGACGCCGATCATGGCGAGCATGCCGAGCATGCCGATCAGGAAGGGGTCGCCGAGTCTCTCCCGGAACGTCAGGAATATGATGGCGAGAGGGATGAGAACGACGGTGAAGACAATCAGCCGCGTAATCGCTCCGGGCCGAGAATTCTGATCGACGACCGGAGCCGGATAGAAATCGCGGCTTGTCTCTTTGGCCATTCTTCCCCAGCCTCGTGCGCCCCCGATGACGCGTGCGCGCCCCCGCAGAGCCGCTTGAATCATATTCTTGTACCGCCGGGAAGGCCTTGCCCATGCAGCGGGGCTTTTTCCCGCCGGAAACTGCGACCTTGCGGCGGGGCGCACGGGGTGCATAAATCGTCGAAGCGGCGGGAGTTCCGGGGCATGGAATTGATTGAGACCATTCAAGACGCGCTGCCTGACGGCTATGCCAACGCCATATTGTGGATCGCGTTCGCGCTCCTGGCGCTGGTGGTAGTGCTTGGCCTGATTCGGCTGATTCGTGGAATTCGCGGCGGAACCTTCGTCGCGGGCGGCCGCAACCGCAGGACCCGTCTCGCGGTCATGGACGCAGCCGCGATCGATAGTCGACGCAGGCTCGTCCTCGTCCGGCGCGACGATGTCGAACACCTCGTGCTCATCGGAGGGCCGACCGACCTAGTGATCGAACGCGACATCCGCATGGTGAATCGCGCGGCCAGGCATGGTGAGCAACACCACGATGCGGTCGCCAACCCGGCCCCCACATCGCCTGAACTCGAACGCGCCCGGGCGCAGGTCAGGGCGCCGCAGGCCGCGCCGCGCCCCGCACAGCCGCCCAGACCTGTCGAACCGGTCCTGCCCACGCGACCTGCTTCAGCCGTCTCTAACGTCACGCTTCCGCGCCCCGCGATACCGATGCCGGCCCCGCCACCGCCTCCGGCCGCGGCTAAGCCGGGAATGTCGGCGCCGGCTGCCAGGCCGTTCGAAACGCCGAAGCCGGCGACGGCTTCCGCCTCACTCGCGCCGCGGATGCCGCAGGTGAACGCGCTGGATGACGCACTGCTGAAGGAACTGTCATTGTCCCTGGAGCAGGAAGCGCCTTCGCCGGGTCGTGAAAAGAACGCAGCGCCGAAGAGGTCTGACGCTTCGCTCGACGAGCAGATGAACAAGCTGCTCGGTGAGATATCGAAAAGAAAGTAGGACGTTCCGAGCGACCGCTTGAAGCCTGCGGTGCCGTCGACGACGAACCCTTAATCGTCGCGATAGACCTTTTCGCGGCGCTCGTGGCGCTCCTGCGCCTCGATCGAGAGCGTGGCGATCGGGCGGGCATCGAGGCGCTTCAGCGAAATCGGCTCGCCCGTCTCCTCGCAGTAGCCGTAAGTCCCCTCGTCGAGCCGCTGCAAGGCGGCGTCGATCTTCGCGATCAGCTTGCGCTGACGGTCCCGCGCCCGCAGTTCGATGGCGCGATCGGTTTCCGAAGAAGCCCTGTCGGCGAGGTCTGGATGGTTTGCGTTCTCCTGCTGGAGGACTTCAAGGGTCTCGCGAGCCTCCCTGAGGATGTCCCCCTTCCACGCGATCAATTTGGAGCGGAAATAGGCCTTCTGACGATCGTTCATAAACGGTTCGTCGTCAGTGGGCACATAGTTAAGTTCAGTGATCAAGCTCATCGAGTCACCCCAAAACAGTTACCCGGGCGCCTATATATTCGCGGCGCCGGGACCGCACAAGCGGAAAGGCAACAGCGTTCACGCAAAAGTCACGCCAGTTGAAGAATTGCGGCAAGCGCATTTCGCCGCAAGGTTCCGAAACCGATGTCGGCTACGCAACAAACTGTTTTGATTGCAGCTTTTGTCACAGTTCCTTCAGGACGAGCAAGCACGGCCCGGGACGGATTGCACGATATCGCGCCATTCACTAGACGAAGGGGTGCGCAAGGGCCTGTCGGCCCGCGAGAGCGAGAGGTGCGCGGGAATGAGTCGTCTTCTGTTGTTGCGCCATGCCCGAGCCGCCTGGGCGGAACCCGGAATGCGCGATTTCGATCGGCCGCTCGACGCGACCGGCCGCGCCGATGCCGATGCGATGGGAGCGGTGATGGCGCGGGACGGCGTGGTCCCGGACCGGGTCATCTGCTCGTCCGCGAGGCGCGCGCGCGAAACCTGGGATGCGGTCATGCGGCACCTGCCGGTAGCGGACGCGATCGTCACCGACCAGCTCTACATCACCGATGCCACCGGATATCTGAATTTCATACGCGACAATGACGGAGTGGGTTCGCTGCTGATCGTGGGCCACAATCCGATGATCGAGGACGTGTGTTTCGCGCTCGCCCGCGACGGTCGGGACGACGCCACGGGCGCAAGGGCCAATGGGTTTCCGACCTGCGGGCTCGCCGTCATCGATTTTCCGGAAGGCTTTGCCGGCGTCGCGCCATCAAAGGGATTTCTCGAGGCGTTCTACACGCCGGCCGGCTGATTGAAGAGCCTGGATCCCTCCAGCCCATTCCAAAGCCCATCAGCCTTGCCTATATCGGACGGCAACGCCTCGCAGGCGGGGCATGACGAGGCAATCGATTTGGCGTCGCATACAACTCTGACGGACGAGGCGCGTATCGCGCTCGACACGTTTGCCGGGCGCCTGACGGGTTTTGGCAGCCCTTCGCTGCGGCTGGGCGTCACCGGTCTGTCCCGAGCGGGAAAGACCGTCTTCATCACCTCCCTGGTTCACAACCTAATCCATGGCGGCCGCCTGCCGCTGTTCGACGCGCGCAAGTCCGGCCGGCTGACCAAGGCCTATCTCGAACACCAGCCGGATGACGCGGTGCCGCGTTTCCAATACGAGGATCATGTCGCCGCGCTGCTGTCGGAGCGCGTCTGGCCGGACTCCACCCGGGCGATCTCCGAACTGCGGCTGACCATCGAGTTCGAATCAGCGTCCGGATGGCGCAGGACGTTTGCCCCCGGACGCCTGTCCCTAGACATCGTCGATTATCCGGGCGAATGGCTGCTCGACCTGCCGCTTCTCGGCAAGGACTATGACGATTTCTCGAAGGATTCGTTCGACCTCGCCGTCCTCGACGTCCGGGCCGATCTCTCCGACGCCTGGCGACGCGAGGCGATGGCCGTCGATCCGGCGGCCGAGGCCGACGAGATGACGGCACGACGGCTGGCCGAGAGCTTCACCGCCTATCTCAGGGCCTGCAAGGCGGACAGCCGGGCGCTCTCCACCCTGCCGCCCGGCCGATTCCTCATGCCGGGCGACCTGGAAGGCTCTCCTGCCCTGACCTTCGCGCCCCTCCCCGGCCTCGCCGGCGCAAAGCCCCGGCACGGCTCCCTCCACGCGATGATGCAGCGTCGATACGAGGCCTATAAAACGCATGTGGTGAAGCCGTTCTTCCGCGAACACATCACCAGGCTCGATCGGCAGATCGTGCTGATCGACGCGATGCAGGCCCTGAACGCCGGCAGCGGCGCCGTTGCCGATCTCGAACGCGCGCTGACCGAAATCCTCGCCTGCTTCCGGCCCGGTTCGACGAATTTCCTGACGGGGCTCTTCGCGCGGCGGATCGACCGTATCCTGATCGCGGCGACCAAGGCCGACCATATTCACCATGAAAGCCACGACCGATTGCAGGCGATCGTTCGGCGGCTTGCGGATCGCGCGGTCCAGCGCGCCGACCTGACTGGCGCGAAGGTCGATGTGCTCGCCATGGCGGCGATCCGGGCGACGCGCGAAGGCACGGTGAAACAGCGCGGCGAGACGCTTCCCGTCATCATCGGCACCCCGCTCGAGGGCGAGACCATCGGCGACGAGACGTTCGACGGCGTAGCTGAGACGGCCATTTTCCCCGGAGATCTGCCCCGCAAGCCGGATTCGCTGTTCAAGGCGGACGGGGAACGGACCGCCATCCGTTTCGTGCGCTTCCGCCCCCCGAAGCTCGAGCGGACGGCGGACGGGCTAACTCTCTCGCTCCCGCATATCCGGCTCGACCGCGCCCTTCAATTCCTGATCGGAGATGCATTGGCATGACGCAACCACGCCAGCCGGCGTCCTTCCGGCTCACGCCGGAGCCAGAGGCGGCGCCGCCCAAACCGGAGCCCGCCCGCAAACCGCGTGCGATCCGAAAGGACGAGGTTGCGCTGGTCGTCCCCGCGGAAATCGACGTCTTCGAGGCGGACGGCCTGGACGCCTTGGCGCCACCGGCTCCGTTGAAGCCACGACCGGCGTCGCGTTTGGGCGCTCTGTTCTTCGGCGCCCTCGGCACGCTCCTTTCGCTGGCAGCCGGCCTGTGGGCGGAGCAACTCATTCGCGACCTGTTCGGTCGAAGCGAATGGCTGGGTTGGCTGGGGATCGCGCTTGCCGCGATGGTCGTGGTCACTTTCCTGGCGATCCTCGTGCGCGAGCTCTATGCCCTGGCGCGCCTTGCGTCGGTGGAAGCGCTTCGCGAGCGGGCCGAACGCGCATCCCGGGCCAATGACAGCAAGGCCGCGCGCGCGGCGGTGGCCGATCTGGTCGTGCTCGTCGGCAAAAAGCCGGAAACGGCCGCCGGGCGCCGCGCCGTGGTCGAACTCAAGGGCGAAGTCATCGATGGCGTCGACTTCCTGCGCTACGCCGAGGCCGAAATACTCGCCCCCCTGGACGAGAAGGCCAAGGACCTGATTCTCGACGCCGCCAAGCGGGTGTCGATCGTCACCGCCGTCAGCCCGCGCGCGCTGGTGGACCTCGGCTACGTGCTGTGGGAGGCCGGCCGGCTGGTGCGTCGCATGTCGGAGCTCTACGGTGGCCGGCCCGGCACACTCGGCTTCTTCAGGTTGACACGTAGCGTGTTGGCACATCTGGCCGTCACGGGTTCCATCGCAGCCGGCGATAGCCTGATTCAACAACTGGTCGGGCACGGGCTTGCCGCCCGAATCTCGGCCAAGCTCGGCGAAGGCGTCGTCAACGGAATGATGACGGTCCGAATCGGCATCGCCGCGATGGAGACGGCCCGCCCCTTTCCGTTCGACGCGGTGAAGCGTCCCGGCATGGGGGATTTCGCCTCGGCGCTCGCCACGTTCGCCTCCCGGAAACGCGATGCGGCAACCAGCGAGGACGTTTGATCTTGCTTCGCGCGGCTCCCTCGCGCATTGTATGAGACAAAGGACGGGTGACGAAGCATTAACCAATCGCGGCCATGCTCCGGTCGACCCCGCCCCCGAGAAATGCCGGACTCGACCTCATGCGCGTGAACCGAACTGCCATTCTTTCGTTCGCTGCCGCCTTGCCGGTGCTCATAGCGCCAGTCGCGGGCTTCGCCGCCGATGGTGACGAAGTGTTTTTCCGTTCAGTCCAGGGCGTTTGGACTGGACCAGGCGAGATCGTCGCCGGCAAATACAAGGGCACGAAGTTCACCTGCCGCCTGAACGGATCGACGCCTGACGGCAAGATCGGGATGAAGCTCGACGGCTCCTGCCGCGTCGGCGTCTTCTCGCAGCGCATGTCGGCGACGGTCGAACGCAAGGGGCGTGGCTATCGCGGAATCTTCCTCGACGGTGCTGCCGGCGAAGGCCTCGACATCGTCTCCGGAAGCGTCGATGGCAAGAAGGTCACGTTCTCGATCTCGCGCAACCAGTTGAACGGCGCGATGAGTGCACGTCTGCCGAACAAGGATTCGATGAACGTCAGCGTGTCCGTCAAGGTCGACCGCCAGATGGTCCGCGTGATTGCAATGGACCTGAAGCGGACAGGTGACGCGCCTGTGGCGACCGTAGCCGCCGAATAGTCACTGCTTCCACCAGGACCCATCTTCGGTCAGTTTTTCGATGCCGCTCGCATCGAGGCCGGTAAGATGGCTCGCCACCTTGACGTTGCGGATCGTCAGATCCGGGGCGATCTCTGCCAGCGGTACAAGAACAAAAGCGCGCAGGAACATCCGTGGATGCGGGATTTCCAGCCCGAGTTCCTTCACCGATCGCGTTCCGTACAGGAGCACGTCGATGTCGATCAGTCTTGGACCGAAGCGTTCGCCGCGAATCCGTTTGAGCTGGATTTCGGTATCGAGACAGAGATCGAGAAGCGCCTTCGGCGATCGTTGCGTTCGCACTTCGGCCACGGCGTTCAGAAATGGCGGCTGGTCGAGCTTGCCCCACGGCGGGGTGCTGTAGAGCGAAGACACTTTGGCGATGTCGGTCATCCTATCGGCGTCGATCGCGCGCAGGGCCTTCGCCATCGCCGTCCGAGGATCGCCGATATTGCCGCCAAGGCCCAGATAGGCCACCTCTTCACCGAGGCCAGGCAACGGTCACCTCGACATGATCCAGAACTCCGTTCACCGGTGCGTTCGGCTTCCTGATGGTTATGGCCGCCTGTGCGATCATGGGAAACCGCTCGCACAAAGTCCTGCCGATCTCCTGCGCCAGCGCCTCGATCAGAAATCTGCGCCGCCCGGTGACAATCTGTTCGATCAGGCTGAAAGCTGCGCCATAGTCGACCGTCTCCGCGATGCGATCGCGATCGAGCGCAGCATCGGCATCGACGGTCAGTTCCGCATCGACGTAGAAGCGCTGCCCCATACGCTCCTCCTCGTCATGGACCCCGTGTCGCGCAAAGAACGCGCAATTCTTGAGCCGGATCACATAGCTCATGATGTCGGGGAGCCTCCCTGACTCCGCAAAATCGCATCCGCCAGCTTCAATGCGTCGACAGATGCCGCTACGTCATGCACCCTGAAGATGGAGGCCCCACGTAACCGGAGGATGGCGCTGGAGACCGCGGTCACCGTATCGCGCTGGTCGACCGGACGTCCCGTTATATGGCCCAGGAATCGCTTTCGCGACGTCCCCACCAGTATCGGATAGTTCAGCCGCAGCAACTCGCCAAAACGGGCAATGATCTCGATGTTTTCATCCGGGTCTTTGGCAAAGCCGAAGCCTGGATCGAGAACGACGGCTTCATCCGGTACGCCTGCCGCGTGGGCGATTTCGATCGAACGCTGGAAGAAGGTCAGTTGATCCTCGATCGGATCGGGGAGCTTGTCTCGATCCCGGCCATTGTGCATCGCCACCAGACCGCATCCACTGCGCGCTGCAAGCCGAGCGATACCCACCTCGCGCTGCAGGCCTCCGATATCATTGATGATATGGGCGCCGGCGTCGACCGCGATCCGGGCGGTCTCGGCGCGGTAAGTGTCCACCGAAATGATGATCTGCGGGTGACGTGCCAGCTCAGCTACCACGGGAATCACGCGCCGCTGCTCTTCCAATGCGGTGATCGGTTCGGCTCCCGGCCTGGTCGATTCGCCGCCCACATCGACAATTTCGGCACCAGCCGATCGGAGATCCAGGGCAAGCTTGACCGCAGCCTCGATCGTCTCGACCCTACCGCCGTCCGAAAAACTGTCCGGCGTGACGTTGACGATGCCCATGACGACGGCCGTGCGTCCGACGGCGATCTGCCGACCGTGTGCTAGCGACCAGATTCTACGTCCCATGATTTTCGTACGACCGTTGGAAAAGACGTGTTTGCGCATAACGGATAGCCAATGCAACGAAATTCATCACGAACTCGTGAACACCTTGGGTAAACCGGGATTGCCGTTCCCCGCAGGCTATCGCATGGTCCGGCCATGACCTTCCGGACCTTCTTGACCGCTGCGATCGTGTTGCCGATCTTCCTCTGCGTCTGCTTGGCGGACGCGGCGAGCGTATCGCGCTCATACAGCTATTTCCGCATTGGTGGCGCCACCTTGCCGGAAATGCAGGACGAACTCACGTCTCGCGGACCGACCGTCAAAAGCACCGGCCGGCGCCATCCCGGGGCGACCGAGATGCAGTTCGTCAACCGCCTCGACTATGACGGCGGCACCGGAAAATGCCGCGTGTCGAAGGCCAGCGTCTCAGTCAAGGCGAAGATCACCCTGCCGCGCTGGACACGACCGGCCGGGGCGGCGGAAGACACAAGGCTGATCTGGGGTGCGCTCGCCGGCGATATCAAGCGGCACGAAGAGAGCCATGTCGGCATCGCGCGCGACTATGCCCGCCAGATGGAGGAGGCGCTGCTGGCTCTGCCGCCGCAGAAGACGTGCGCTATCGCCGCCGACAAGGCGCAGGGGACGATCCGCAGGCTGCTTGCCTCGCATGACGCCGCGCAGGAGCGTTTCGACCGGATCGAGCGGATCAACTTCTCCGAGCGGATGGACCGCCTGATCCGCTACCGCATCGAACAGATTGAAGCGGGCCGGATCAGGAACTGACAGTCAATCCTGTCTAGCTGCTGGACCAGTGCATCTTCCTTGCAATTGCTGACGCTTTGTCGCAAACGACGCTCTGTTGCCGAAGCGCCGCGGCTGAAAAGTCCGTCCGGAGCGGGTTGATACCCCTAGCCGGACCGCGTCTCGCCCCATTTGGACCGATCGAAATGTCAGTCTCAGCGCTGGAAGGCCGCGCGACGCGCGCGGCGTGGATTGAGGAGATTCGCGCCACCGTCGGGCTCGCATGGCCGATGGTCCTCACCAACGTCGCGCAAACGGCGATGACGGCGACCGACGTGATGATGATGGGGCGTCTCGGTGCCAATACGGTCGCCGCGGGCGCGCTTGGTTCCAACCTGTATTTCGCGCCGTTGATGTTCGGACTTGGCCTGATGCTGGCGACATCGCCGATGATGGCGAGTGAACTCGGCCGCCGTCGCCATTCGGTCCGCGACATCCGCCGGACGGTCCGCCAGGGACTTTGGACCGCGATCGCCGTTTGCGTGCCGATGTGGGCGATGCTCTGGCATGCCGAGAGCATACTGGTCGCGATGGGACAGCAGCCGGACCTGTCCGCTGCCGCGGGCCGCTACATGCGGACGCTCATGTGGGGAATTCTCCCTTTCTATGGCTACATCGTCCTGCGCTCGTTCATTTCCGCGCTGGAGCGGCCGGGCTGGGCGCTTGCGATCGTCTTCGTGGCCGTCGGCTTCAACGTGCTCGCCAACTGGTGTCTGATGTTCGGCAATCTCGGCTTTCCGGCCATGGGGATCGCGGGTTCGGGGCTTGCCACCACCATGTCGAACCTTCTGATGCTCGGCGGGCTGGCTGCCGTCGTCTCGTTCGACGGCAAGTTTCGGCGCTACAGCCTGTTCGGCCGTTTCTGGCGCGCCGACTGGCCGCGTTTCCGGGCTCTGTGGAAGCTCGGATTGCCGATCGCCGCGATGGTCGCTTTCGAAGTGACCATCTTCAACGCCGCCGCGTTCATGATGGGGCTGATCGACGCTCCGTCGCTTGCGGCCCATGCGATCGCACTGCAGATCGCCTCGATCAGCTTCATGGTGCCGCTCGGCCTCGGCCAGGCTGTCACCGTGCGCGTCGGCCGCGCCTGGGGAGCTGGCGACGCCGACGCCGCGGCGCGTGCCGGATGGGCGGCATATCTTCTCTCGCTGGCGTTCATGTCCACGATGGCTCTGACCATGTTCACCTTCCCACGGCAGCTCATCGGCGCGTTTCTCGACCTCGACGATCCGGCCAACGCGGTCGTGCTCACGCTTGGCGTGTCGTTTCTGGCCTATGCGGCGCTCTTCCAGATCGTGGACGGCGCGCAGGCCGTCGGCAGCGGCATGCTGCGCGGTCTGCACGACACCGCCGTGCCGATGGTGTTCGCCGGAATCGGCTACTGGGGTATCGGGTTGCCGCTCGGTGCGCTTCTCGCGTTTCGGTTCGGCTTCGGTGGCATAGGCATCTGGATCGGCCTGTCGACGGGATTGGCCGTGGTTGCCTTGCTGCTGTTGATACGGTGGCTGCGACGACCGTCTCCGCCCGCAAGGCTAGTCTCTGCGCAGGACGTGGCGGGCGCAACCGACATGATCTAGACGGTCAGAGATTACGCTTGGCGCTCCGGTATTCTCACGATCAGGCCGTCGAGCGCATCCCTGACCTTGATCTGGCAGGACAGACGGGAATTCGGCTGAACTTCATAGGCGAAGTCGAGCATGTCCTCTTCCATCGCCTCAGGTTCGCCGACCTCGTCGGTCCAGGCCTCATCGACATAGACGTGGCATGTCGCACAGGCGCACGCGCCGCCGCACTCGGCCTCTATGCCGGGCACCGCGTTGCGGATCGCGTTCTCCATCACGGTGGAGCCGTTCTCCGCCTCGACATCGAAACGCGTGCCGTCGAAGGCGATGTAGGTCAGTTTTGTCATGAAATAGGCCCCGGAACCTGTGTCTGCGCGGAGATAGTCACTCCGCGAGCCGAGTCAACCGCGAGAATCAGCGGCTGATCGACGCGATGAAATCCTTCACCTCGTCGATTCGCGCTGCCAGATGCAGCAGCAGTGATTTGTCATTGGGATCGAGTTCGATCTCGGTCGCGGTCTTCGCGACGCCGAACGCGCCGATACCCGAGGCCGAGCCCCGCAAGCCGTGTGCGAGGAATTTCCGTTCCGAGGCGTTGGCGCTCGGTATCCGGTCGCGAACCATGGTCGCCTGTTGGACGAAAAGTGCCAGCACCTCGCGTTCAAGATCCCGGTCTCCGAGTGTCTGTTTTGCGAGATGCACGAGATCGACCGGCCGCGTGCGCGAGGGCGGACATTCCTCTCCGCCGGGACTGGCGAAGGCCACTGACTGAAGATTCGCTTGCGGCATGCGCCCGGTCCCGATGTGCTCTGATGGGACAGATTTAAATGAAGGCGACCAACAAGCCGTTAACGACGCTGGACGGCAGACAGGCCTCGGCCACGCCGATTTTCCCATATCCGTCGCGTTGTTAACCTTATGTTTAAAGTTTTACACATGGGTTGGAATGCAGGTTTCAATTGCCGGGTCGTGCCATTACGATACGAGCACGTGTAATTTCGCGTTGCGCGCGGGCTATGGGGAGCCGGAAACGGTTGGGTCGCGCACTTAGTAGAGGGTTGTAGCTGCATGGCGCGTAAACCAAACACCACGTCTCCCATCGACCGCGACGTGGACAAGGAACTCGAAAAGGCCCTCGAATTCGACCTCAACGGCGTTGAGGACATCGACTTCTCCTCGTCGATGGATGAACTCGAGGCGCAGATATCCCAGGCCGCCGACGACCTCGTCAAGGAAAGCCGCAGCGGCGCGACATCCGCGAGCGCCCAGGCAGCGTCCACGGCCTCCAGCGGTTCCCCGACCGCAACCGCCGCGCGCTCGGCCCCTAATGCCGGCGGCAAGGCGACGGCGAGCGTTTCGAAGTCGGCTGCAAACACGCCTGCCGCCCCCTCGCCTGCAAGCGCCGGGTCGGGCGCCAGGAAGGGCGAGCCGCTTCGCCCCGTCGAGGCACCCGCTTCGTCGACGGCCCCGGGGCAGATCTCGTTCCAGCCTGCCAATGACGACCGTCAGCGCGAGTATCAGTCCGTCCAGCAGTCGCTGGCGCGCAGGCCATCGCGCACGCTTTCGGTTTCCATGGCACTTCTCAGCGTGGTGTGGATCGCGGGCGGGCTCGCTCTTGGCCACGTTCTCTATGCTCCGCAGATATGGGCGATCCGTTCGACGCAGCAGCTTCTGGCCATGCCGCAGGTGATCGCGCTCGCCGTTGCGATCGTCGTGCCGCTGCTCCTGTTCTGGGCCTTCGCCGCGATGATGCGCCGCGCGCAGGAGATGCGCCTCGCCGCGCAGTCGATCGCCGAGGCGGCATTCCGCCTTACCGAACCTGAAAACCTGGCCGAAGACCGGGTTCGCAAGGTCAGCCAGGCTGTCCGCCGCGAAGTCCAGGCCATGGGCGAAGGGATCGAGCGCACGCTCGCACGTGCGGTCGAACTCGAAACGCTGGTTCATACCGAGGTCAACGAACTCGAGCGTGCCTACAGCGAAAACGAGATGCGTATCCGCTCGCTCGTCGACGGGCTCGGCAGCGAGCGCGAAGCGGTAATCACGCATGCGGAGCGCGTGCGCGCCTCGATCTCCGGCGCTCACGAACTGTTGAAGGAGCAGCTCACCTCGTCGAGCACGGTCATCCACGACAGCGTCGCCGATGCGTCAACCCGGCTGACCTCGATGATTTCCGGTTCGGGCGAAATATTGGTCAATCGCATCAACGACAGCGGGCGCGCGATCTATTCGGCGATCGATGAGCGGATGGACACGATCTCCGATCGGATCATCACATCGGGCGAAGCGTTCGCCAGTCTCCTCGACACGCGTATCGCCACCCTCACGGACCGTACCGACGAAGCCTCTCGTGCCCTGTCGGATATGCTCGACAGCCGCACCTCCGACATGGTGTCCCTCCTCGGCGGCACGTCCCGCACGCTGGCGGAGGAGTTCGATTCGCGCCTTGCCGGTATCGAGCGCACTCTGGCCGAGCGCGGACAGACGCTGATCGGCGAGTTCGAGACGCGTGTTCAGGCGCTGGACCAGGGCACCGCCACTCTCAACGCCGCGCTCGAGGCGCGCGCCCGTCAGATCAACGAGACCCTTATCGAGCGTGCCCGCGAGATCGCAGGCGCCTTCAGCGCCGGCAAGGAGGGCATGGCCGGAGTTATCGAGGAGACCAAGTCGCGTATCGGCGCGGATCTCGCCGAACTCGTCATGTCCACCTCGACGATGCTCGAAGGCCGGGCGAATGAGTTCACCCAGCGCCTCGAAGGTGGCCGCCACCTCATCTCGACAGCACTCGATACGGACCTTGCCCGCCTCGCGGATGCACGCACCGCGCTCGACGAAACCGTCGGCGCCCATGCGATGAAGCTCGCGGAAGGGCGCAACTACCTTTCCAGCATCCTGCAGGAGGATCTGGCGCGCGTCGAGGAAACCCGTGCGGAACTCGACCAGCGCCTGGAGGGCCACGCCCAGATGCTCGCGCAGGGCCGGACCGTGCTCACCAACGCCCTGGACGACGACATGCGTCGCCTTGCCGAAGCCCGGGCGGAAATCGACGCCCGGATTGCCGACCATACGGCGACCCTCGACGAAGGCCGCAGCTTCCTGTCCCGGGTTCTCGATGAAGACCTGGCGAAGCTGGAGCAGATCCGCGGCGAAATCGACAGGCGCGTCGAAGCGCATTCGCACCTTCTCTCCGAAGGCCGAAGCGTCCTGTCGGGCGTCATGGACGAGGATCTTGCGAAACTCGCCCAGGCTCGGGCCGCGATCGACGCGTCGGTGGAACGCCATGTCGAGAAGCTGGCCGAAGGCCGCGATATCATGACACACGCGCTTCAGTCCGATCTGGAGAAGCTCGCCGCGACACGCGCCGAGATCGACAGCGCGATCCAGAGCGGCATCGCGCGCCTCGCCGACGGACAGGGTGACGTCGGTCAGGCCCTTTCGCTGGAGATGGCGAAGATAGAGGACGCGTTCCGCTCCCAGATCGGTGTCGTCGAAGGGCGCACTCAAGCGATCGAGGCCGCGCTGGCAAATGGCGTCGAGAATGTACGCACGGTTCTCGAGCGCAGTGCCGGCGCAGTCGCCGGCGCGCTGCGCGACCGCGTTCTCGAAATCACGGCGGCCCTCACCGAGGACGCCGGCCAGGCTTTCCAGGACGCAGATCAGAAGATCGCCGAACGCATCGATCTCGCCAACGCGGCCTTTGCCGCGCGCGCGGCCGATATCGCAAAGGCATTCGACGAGGTGGACGGCAGGATCGTCAACCGGATTGACCAGGTGTCGGACGCGATCTCACGCCGCACGGACGAGTTCGCGCTGACGATCGATCATGTCGACGGCAAGCTTGCCGGGCGTATCGACGCCGCTTCCGGGATCATCGCGAACCGGGCCGACGAGCTCTCGCGCGCCTTCGAACAGGTCGACGAGAAGCTCGGCGAGCGCATCCAGGAGGTGACCACTGTCGTGGCGACACGCGTCGGCGACCTCTCGCGCGCCGTGGCGAAGGTCGACGAAAGGCTTTCCGAGCGGATCGATCAGACCTCTTCGACGATCGCCGCACGGTCGGACGATCTGGCGCGCGTCATCGATCAGGCGGACGGCAGGTTCAGCGAACGCGTCGAAATGGCATCCGGCATGATCTCGGCCCGGGCCGACGACCTTGCCCGTGCCGTCGAGCAGATCGACGGACGACTGGCCGAGCGGATCGACCTGGTGACGAACGCCGCCGACGCGCGCGCGGATGATCTCTCGAAGACCATACAGCAGATCGACGGCAAGATATCCGAACGCATCGTCCTCGCTTCCGATCTCATCAACGCTCGGGCGAACGACTTGTCGAACACGATCAGGCAGGTCGACGACCGGCTCGGCCAGCATGTCGACATCGCCGCCGACAAGCTCACCGAGCGCGCCCAGGATCTGGTGCGCACTTTCGACGATGCCGATTCGAAGATTGTCGAACGCATCGACTACGCTTCGGGTCTGTTCAACGCCCGGGCGGAGGATGTCGCCCGCACCTTCGCGAACGTCGATCGTGCGATCGAGGATCGCCTGAACGTCGCGGCGAGCACCATCACCGAAAAGGTGGGAGAGCTCGACCGCACCTTCAGCGACGCCGATCAGAAGTTCGCCGAACGCATCGACCTCGCGGCGGCCGCGATGGCCGCGCGCGCTGATGACCTGTCACGGGCCTTCGACAATGTCGATCAGAAGCTCGTCGACCGGATCGACTATGCGGGCAGCGCGCTTTCCGCCCGCGCGGAGGATTTCGCCGGTGTCTTTGACGCAGCCGACCGCAAGCTCGCGATGCGTCTCGAGGAAGGTTCGGCCGCGCTGTCGGGTCACGCCGACGGCATTGTGCGCGCCTTCGACGATGTAGACCGCAAGCTGGTCGAGCGTACCGAGCAGACTGCGGAGGAGCTGCACTCGCGGGCCCGCGCCATCGAGGACACACTCGTCAACATCGAGCACCGCCTCGGCGACAGCGCCGATTCGATCGTTGCGCAGATGGGCAACCAGATCGATTCGGTCGAGCGTCGTCTGGCGGAAGGTGCCGAACTCGTCGGCCAGAAGCTGATCGAACAGGTCTCGGTCTCCGAGGCTCAGCTCGTGTCGCGTGCAAACGTCATCGCCGAGACCTTCGCGGCGGTGAATAAGCATATCGGCCAGCGCACCAACGAGGCCGCTTCCACCTTCGACGCACACACGCGCGAACTGAGCGAGATGCTCGCCAATCGCACGGCGGAAATCGGCCGGGTGCTCGACGAACAGGCCAAGCCCCTGGTCGAGAAGTTCTCGGAAAGCGGCGGCGAGTTGCAGCGCAGCCTCGAGGAGGCGACCCATGCCGCAACGGAGCGGCTGCGCACCGAGAATGCCGCCCTGGTCAACGCGCTCGCAAGCCGCACCGCGGAGACGCTGGCCGCGGTCGACAAGGCGCGCAACAGCCTTGGCGAAGGCGTGGCGGACCTGATCGACAGGCTGGCGTCGTCGAACGCCCAGCTTGGACATCTGATCAACGTGGCGTCCAACAACCTCTCCGAGCTCGAGGAGCGGCTCTCCGGAACGACCCATTCCTTCGCCACCTCGGCGGAGAAGGCGGCGCAGACCTTCTCGAGCTCCGCGCGCCTCATCGACGTCAACGCGACGAAACTCACCGAGCTCTCGTCCAGCACGCTGAAGGACATCGCTGCGATCGCGCATCGCTTCGACGACCACAGCCGCGTGCTGTCCTCGGCGTCCGACCTCCTTGGTTCGGCGCAGTCCAACCTCGCCTCGACGCTCGACGACCGCCAGTCGGCCCTCGAGACGCTGGCCGTCGGCCTCGTCAAGAAGTCCGAGGATATCGAGCGTGTCATGCGCTCCTTCGAGAACCTCGTGGAACGCGCGTTCGACAAGGCCGACGGGCGTGCCCGCGAGACGACCGAGCACATGCGCAACGCCGTCTCGGAGGTGGTGGAATCCGCGACCCAGCGCTTCGCGGACGCGACGCAGGAAATCCGCCGCTCGGCCAGCACCATCCGCACGGAGCTGGAGGAGACCCGCAACGAATTGCGCAAGGGCGTCCTCGACCTGCCGGAAGAGACCAAGGAGACGACCTCGGCGATGCGCCGCGCCGTCGCCGAGCAGATCAACGCGCTCAAGGAACTGTCCGACATCGTGGCGCGTTCGGGCCGCACGTTCGACAATGGCGGCAAGTCTGCCTCGCTGCCACGGTCGGCTCCGCCCGCTGCCCGCCTCGACGCCCCGGCTCCCCGCGCGCCTGAGCCACCGAAGCGTCCGCCGGTCGAGCCGCAACGCGCCGAAGCGCCCCGACCTGCGGCGCCGCGCGCGCCGGCTCCGCGCCAGCCGGAACCCGCCCAGGGCGGCTGGGTCAGCAATCTGCTGCGCCGTGCGTCAGAAGAGGACGAAGCGGAACCGGTTGCGCCCGCTCCTGCCCGAGCCGAGGCCCCGCAGCGGTCGCCGCTCCATGTCGTCGAATCGCTCAACTCTCTGTCCGTGGATATTGCGCGCGCGATCGATCACGAGGCTTCGATCGAGTTGTGGGACAGGTATCGCCGGGGCGAGCGAAACGTGTTCACCCGCCGGCTCTACACGCTGAAGGGCCAGCAGACGTTCGACGAGATCCGTCGCAAGTACGAGGCCGAGCCCGAGTTCCGCTCGGCGGTGGACCGCTACTGCGACGACTTCGAACGCCTGATCGCAGACGTCACCCGGACCGACCGCGATTCGATGATGGCGCAGACCTATCTCTCGTCTGACACCGGCAAGGTCTACACCATGCTGGCGCACGCGAGCGGACGCCTGAAATAGGCGCCATAACTGCTTGAATATCAAAACAAAGGGCGGTGCCGAGGCACCGCCCTTTTCATTCTGAGATTGCGCCTCTCAGCGGATCGTATCAGCTGCGCAGGATACTCGTCCCGGCATAGCGGGCCTGCTTGCCAAGCATTTCCTCGATGCGGATCAACTGGTTGTATTTGGCGAGCCGGTCGGAACGAGCGAGCGAGCCGGTCTTGATCTGTCCGCAGTTCGTGGCGACCGCGAGATCGGCGATAGTGGAATCCTCCGTCTCGCCCGAGCGGTGCGACATCACAGCCGTGTAGTGCGCCTTGTGCGCCGTCTCGACCGCGTCAAGTGTCTCGGTCAGCGAGCCGATCTGGTTGACTTTGACCAGGATCGAGTTGGCGACGCCCATGCGGATGCCGTCGCGCAGCCGCGCCGAGTTGGTGACGAAAAGATCGTCGCCGACCAGCTGCACCTTCTTGCCGCAGAGGTCGGTCAGGTATTTCCAGCCTTCCCAGTCGTCCTCAGCCATGCCGTCCTCGATCGAGATGATCGGATAGTCGGCGGCGAGCTTGGCGAGATACTTTGCCTGCGTCTTGGGATCGCGCGTCTTGCGCTCGCCCTCGTAGACATAGTTGCCGTCCTTGAAGAACTCGGTCGCGGCGCAGTCCAGCGCCAGCGCGATCTCCTCGCCCGGCTTGAAGCCGGCCGCCTCGATCGATGCCATCACGAAGTCGAGCCCGGCCTGCGCGCTCTTCAGGTTCGGCGCGAAGCCGCCTTCGTCGCCGACATTGGTGTTGTGACCGGCGTCCTTAAGGCGCTTCTTCAGCGTATGGAAGACCTCGGAGCCCCAGCGCACCGCCTCCTTGAGCGAGGGAGCGCCGACCGGCATGATCATGAATTCCTGGAAGTCGATCGGATTGTCGGCGTGCGCGCCGCCATTGATGATGTTCATCATCGGCACCGGCAACACGCGCGCGGATGTGCCGCCGACATAGCGGTAGAGCGGCAGGCCGGCCGCATCGGCCGCGGCCTTCGCCACTGCCAGCGAAACGCCGAGGATGGCGTTGGCGCCGAGCCGGCTCTTGTTTGGCGTGCCGTCGAGCTCGATCATCGTCTCGTCGATATGGATCTGCTCCTCGGCCTCCATGCCGCCGATCGCTTCGAAGATCTCGCCGTTCACGGCCTCGACGGCGCGTGCCACGCCCTTGCCGAGATAGCGGGCTCCGCCGTCGCGCAGTTCCATGGCCTCGTGCGCGCCGGTCGACGCGCCGGACGGAACCGCGGCGCGGCCGAACGAGCCGTCCTCGAGGGTCACATCCACCTCGACCGTCGGGTTGCCCCGGCTGTCAAGGATTTCGCGGCCGACAATGTCGATGATGGCGGTCATGGGGTTCGGTCCTTTGCAAACGTTGGGGAAAGGTCGCCCCGCTCTTATCGAATGCGCAAAGGCAAGAAAATCCCGGCATTGAAAGAAAACGGCCCCGCCGGAGGCGGAGCCGCAAATTGTCGCCCTGGTGCCGCCAACTGGCGGCGCTCAGTACCAGTAGGGCGGAACCTTGTAGTAGTCGTAGGAGGCGTCCCGCGCGGCCTTGCCGTCGTCGCCGGTGAGTTCGTTGATCGAATAGGCGGGCGCCGCCTTCAACTGTTCCTGCGAGAACGGCACGACATAGCCGGCGCGGCTCTTTTCGTAGTCGAGCGTGGACCACGGTATCGCGTGGAATTTCTCGCCGATGCCGAGAAAACCGCCGAAGCCGATGACGGCGAACATGATGCCGTTGGAGGATTTCTCCAGCATGACGTCCTCGATGACGCCGATCTTCTCGCCCGCCGTGCTGAAGACGTCCGTGCCGATCACCCTGGAAGCGGGGATGGCGTTTGTGTGTCCTGTATGGGTATTCATGGTGTTCTCCCTTCGAAACGATACGTTCGACGGAAGAACGAGCGCGAGCCCGAACGGTTGCTCGGAGTTCAGCTCACACTACGCAATATTGCGAAATATTACGTGACCGTGATTTTCCGCCACGATTCAAGGCGAGCGTTTCGCGATACGGTCGAAATCCATCAGCCTCACGATCAGGCCGCGCATGTCCTTGAGGGGAACCATGTTCGCCCCGTCCGACGAGGTCGAGTTGTCCGGATCCTGATGTGTCTCGATGAAGACTCCGGCGACGCCGACCGCCACTGCGGCGCGTGCCAAGGTCTCGACGAAACGGCGCTCGCCGCCGGACGAGCCGCCCTGGCCGCCGGGCTGCTGCACCGAATGCGTGGCGTCGAAGATCACTGGAGCGCCGATCTCGGCCATGATCGGCAGCGCGCGCATGTCGGAGACCAGCGTGTTGTAGCCGAACGAGACGCCGCGCTCGGTCACCAGCACGTTGGCATTTCCGGAGCCGGTTATCTTGGCGACGACGTTCTTCATGTCCCAAGGGGCGAGGAACTGGCCCTTCTTGACGTTGACGACCTTGCCAGTCTTGGCGGCCGCGACCAGCATGTCGGTCTGGCGCGACAGGAAAGCGGGGATCTGCAGCACGTCGACCACATCGGCGACGATCGCACACTGCTCCTCGGTGTGAACGTCGGTGAGGATCGAGATACCGAGAGCCTTGCGCAGATCGGCAAACACCGGCAATGCCGCGTCAAGGCCCGCGCCTCGAGTGGCGCCGAGCGAGGTGCGGTTGGCCTTGTCGTAGCTCGTCTTGTAGACGAAGCCGATGCCGAGTTCGGCGGTCAGCTCCTTCAACGCACCGGCCATGTCAAAGGCGTGCTGGCGGGATTCGAGCTGGCACGGTCCCGCAATGAGCGTCAGCGGCCCTGAATTGGAGAAGGCTGCCGTCCCGACCGTCACGGTTGTGTTGGGCTGCATCAGTTCGGTCTCCTGAAGATGAAGGTCGCGCCCTGGCCCCTGGCCGGCGGAACCACCAGCCCCGCGGGGGTCGCTTGATATTCGATACCGCCGGCATCCAGAGCTCGCCGTGTCGTATCGATATCCGAGACGTTGAAGACGATCGCGGCCAGCGTCGCACCGCTTTGCGCGATCCCGGGGGGGTCATCGGGCCGCACCAGTCTCAGCGTCGCATTCGTGAACTCGACCGTGTGCGTCGTGTCATGCGGCGTCCGGCCGACTGCGCGCTCGATCAACCCGACGAAGGAGCTTGCATGCTCGCCTGCGATGATTTCGCCAATCCCCGCCGCGCCATTGGCGTGCCGTTCAAGCGAACCGCGGTCGATCGTCGGCGCATTGATACGCTGGCAGGTGAACAGGAAAGCGTCGGCGGTCTCGATATCGGCCGCAAAGGCAAGTTTGAAGGTCGCGGTGTCGATGTTGCCAAGCGCATCGGCGGCAGGGCGGGAGAAAGTGAGCATGTCTCCTCCCGAAATGTCCGCCCTGGCGAAGGCTGCATGGTCGCGGTCGGCGAAGTCAGAAGCCAGGACGACCGCCGAAAAACCCTCCTCGCCCCGCATTGCGCGATAGACGTGGTCGCGCGCGACGAAAACGTTGCCGTGTGCAATCGCCGAGGCGGCCGCTGCCCCGTCGCCAATCGCGAGCGCTTCCAGAAACGCTCCACCCGGAAAATAGACACAGGCGTTGACGGTGCCGAACGGATGCACACCCGTGGGCGCGACCCTGAATCCGAGCCGTGCCAGCCGCTCGCGGGCCGCGTCGAGGCTGGCGGTAGGCAAAACGAGATGGTCAAGCGCGCGCTGGGTCATTGCGGCACCATGTGGCCCAGAACAGTGCTGAATGGAAGCCCGGCGTAGTGGTCAGTGCCCGATCGTCAGTGATTGTCGCGCGGGATGCCACTTGTGTGCGCCACGTCGCGATACTTGACCGCCGGCTTGAGGACCATGCCTTCGGAGAGCTGGTCGACCATGCCGCGCTGGATCTCCTGCCAGGGCGTCTGGTGCTTCGGATAGCGATAGCCGCCATTGTTCTGCAGTTCGGCGCGCCGCCTCGTGATCTCGTCGTCGGTGACGAGAATGTCGGCCGTGCCCTTCCTGAGGTCGACGCGTACGCGATCGCCCGTGCGCAACAGCGCCAGCCCGCCGCCGACCGCCGCCTCCGGCGAGGCGTTGAGAATCGACGGACTGCCCGAGGTGCCGGATTGCCGTCCGTCGCCGATGCATGGCAGCGAGTGGATGCCTTGCCTGATGAGGTAGGCCGGCGGTTGCATATTCACCACCTCTGCCGCGCCTGGATAACCGACCGGACCGGCGCCGCGCATGAACAGGATCGTGTTTTCGGTGAGACCCAGAGCCGGGTCGTCGATGCGCGCGTGGTATTCCTCGGGCCCGTCGAAAACCTGCGCCGTGCCTTCGAAAGCGTCCGGATCGCGCGGATTGGACAGGTAGCGCAGACGGAACTCTTCCGAGATCACGCTGGTCTTCATGATCGCCGAATCGAACAGGTTGCCCTTCAGGTTGATGAAACCAGCGTCCTTCTTCAGCGGCGCCGAAACGGTCCGGATCACCTTCTCGTCCATGTTTTCGACATTGGCGCAGTTCGCGCCCATCGTCTTGCCGTTGACCGTCATCGCATCCGGGTTCGGCAGCAGGCCGCCCTTCATCAGTTCCGCCACCACCGCCGGAACGCCGCCGGCGTGATGATAGTCCTCCCCGAGATATTCGCCCGCCGGCTGCAGGTTGACCAGCAGCGGAATCTTATGCCCGACCGCCTGCCAGTCGTCGTTGTCGAGCTTGACGCCGAGATGGCGCGCGATCGCGTTCAGATGGATCGGCGCGTTGGTGGAGCCGCCGATCGCCGAGTTGACGACAATGGCGTTCTCGAAGGCTTCGCGGGTCATGATGTCGGAGGGCTTCAGGTCCTCATGCACCATCGCAACGATGCGCTTGCCGGTTTCGTAGGAAATCTGTCCGCGTTCGCGATAGGGAGCGGGAATGGCCGCGGCGCCCGGAAGCTGCATGCCGAGCGCTTCGGCAAGGCTGTTCATCGTCGTCGCGGTGCCCATCGTGTTGCAGTAGCCAACCGATGGCGCCGACGACGCGACGATATCCATGAACTGGTCGTAGTCGATCTCGCCGGCGGCGAGCTTCTCGCGCGACTTCCAGACGATCGTGCCCGACCCGGTCCGCTCGCCACGATGCCAGCCGTTGAGCATCGGTCCGACCGAGAGCGCGATCGCCGGGATGTTGACGGTGGCGGCAGCCATCAGCAGCGCCGGCGTGGTCTTGTCGCAGCCGATGGTCAGCACGACGCCGTCCAGCGGATAGCCGTAGAGAACCTCGACGAGCGAGAGGTAAGCGAGGTTGCGATCGAGCGAGGCCGTCGGACGCTTGCCGGTCTCCTGAATCGGGTGGCATGGGAACTCGAACGGCACGCCGCCGGCGGCCTCGATGCCGGCGCGTACCCGCTTGGCGAGCTCGATATGATGCCGGTTGCAGGGCGAAAGGTCGGATCCGGTCTGGGCAATGCCGATCAGCGGCTTGCCCGATTGCAGTTCCTCACGGGTCAGGCCGAAGTTCAGGTAGCGCTCGAGATAGAGCGCCGTCATGCCCGGATTGTCGGGATTGTCGAACCATTCACGCGAGCGCAGGCGCCTGGTTCCGTTTCCAACCGACATGTATTCCTCCGCAATCTGCCATACTAGTGAAATGGCGCCATAGGGATATGGCATCGCATTTGCGCCCGCAAGCATGTCGCGTGGGCGATAAGGGGCGGACTTTGGTGCGATAGACAAGCAGGACCCCCTCCGCTACTCCCACTCAAGATAGCAATCGGGAGGAAGCCATGGCCGTCGACATGCAGGGTGAAGAGCGAATCGAAGCCCCTATCGCGAAAGTATGGGCGGCACTGAACGATCCTGACGTGCTGAAAGCCTGCATTCCGGGCTGCGAAACGCTGGAAAAGAAGTCGGACACCCAGCTCGCTGCGACCGTGGCGCTCAAGATCGGCCCGATCAAGGCGCGCTTTGCCGGCGAAGTGGAGCTGCAGAACCTGAAGCCGCCGCACTCCTATACGATTGCGGGCGAAGGCAAGGGCGGCATCGCCGGCTTTGCCAAGGGCGGCGCCGACGTGGTGCTGAAGGAAGACGGCGAGAACGCGACGCTGCTCACCTACACCGCCAAGGCGGATGTTGGCGGCAAGATCGCGCAACTCGGCAGCCGTCTTATCCAGTCGACATCGAAGAAGCTCGCGGGGCAGTTCTTCTCCGAATTCAACAAGAAGGTCAGCGCGGGCTAAACCAACCGGCTCTGTTCGACCGCCGCGCCGATGAAGCTCGAAAACAGTGGGTGCGGCTCGAACGGCCTCGATTTCAATTCGGGATGGTACTGGACGCCGATGAACCAGGGATGGTCGGGATACTCGACGGTTTCCGGCAGGATGCCATCCGGCGACATGCCGGCGAAGACCAGGCCGCAATCCTCCAGCCGCTCCTTGTAGTCGATATTGACCTCGTAGCGGTGGCGGTGGCGCTCCGAAATGGTCGTGCCGCCGTAGACCTCTGCGATGCGCGAGCCGGGTGCCAGTCTCGCCTCATAGGCCCCCAGGCGCATCGTGCCACCGAGATCGCCGGCCGCCTGGCGCTTCTCCAGCATGTTGCCCTTGAGCCATTCGGTCATAAGTCCGACGACAGGCTCCTTCGACGGTCCGAACTCGGTGGAGGACGCCGCTTCGATGCCGGCGAGCGACCGCGCGGCCTCGATACAGGCCATCTGCATGCCGAAGCAGATGCCGAAATAGGGCACCTTGCGTTCCCGGGCGAACTTGGCGGCGAGAATCTTGCCCTCCGAGCCGCGCTCGCCGAAGCCGCCCGGTACCAGGATGCCGTGGACCTTTTCCAGCCAGGGCGCCGGGTCTTCCTTCTCGAAGATCTCGCTCTCGATCCAGTCGAGCTTGACGCGCACCTTGTTGGCCATGCCGCCGTGCGACAACGCCTCAATCAGCGATTTGTACGCGTCCTTCAGCCCGGTATATTTGCCGACGATCGCGATCGTGACCTCGCCCTCCGGATTGTGGATGAGACGCGAAACCTCGTGCCAGCGCTCCATGCGCGGCTTGGGTGCGGGATCGATGCCGAAGGCGGCGAGCACCTCCGAATCGAGACCTTCCTTGTGATAGGCGATCGGCACATCGTAGATATGCGCGACGTCGAGCGCCTGGATCACCGCGCTTTCCCGGACGTTGCAGAACAGTGAAAGTTTGCGCCGCTCCTCCTTCGGGACCGGCCGGTCGGCGCGCACCAGAAGAATGTCGGGCGCGATGCCGATGGAGCGCAGTTCCTTGACCGAATGCTGTGTCGGCTTGGTCTTGAGTTCTCCGGCCGCCGGAATGTAGGGCATCAGCGTCAGGTGAATGTAGACGGCCCCTCCCCGCGGCAGTTCGTTGCCGAGCTGGCGTATCGCCTCCAGGAACGGCATGGCCTCGATGTCGCCGACCGTGCCGCCGATCTCGCACAGGACGAAGTCGTACTCGTCATTGCCCTCGAGGACGAAATTCTTGATCTCGTCGGTGACGTGGGGAATCACCTGTACGGTCGCGCCGAGGTAGTCGCCGCGCCGCTCCTTCTCGATGATGTTCTTGTAGATGCGGCCGGTGGTAATGTTGTCCTGCTTGTTCGCGGACCGGCCGGTGAAGCGCTCATAATGGCCGAGATCTAGATCAGTCTCGGCGCCGTCGTCGGTAACGAAAACCTCGCCGTGCTGATACGGCGACATCGTTCCTGGATCGACGTTGAGATAGGGATCGAGCTTGCGGATGCGGCATCGGTAGCCGCGCGCCTGCAGGAGTGCACCGAGTGCAGCCGCGGCGATGCCTTTTCCAAGTGAGGAAACCACGCCGCCTGTGATGAATACATATCGCGCCATGGGAGTCATCGCATAGCCCCAGGGACCTGATTCCGCCAGTCGAAAATCGATCCGACGGAGTTTTCCCCCGCATAGCGGCCATGCAAAAAGGCCGGGCGAACCCGGCCTTCCGTTAACGCAGGAATTGCAACGAGTTAGAGGACGACGACGTTCGCGCCCATGCGCACGCGATTGTAGAGGTCCATGACGTGCTCATTGACCATCCGGAAGCAGCCGTTCGAGGAATCGGTGCCGATCGTCCACGGCTGGTTGGTACCGTGAATGCGGATGTGGGTATCCTTCTTGCCCTGGTAGAGATACATCGCCCGTGCCCCGAGCGGGTTTTCCGGACCACCGGGCATCCCGTCCTTGTATTTCCCGTATTTTGCAGGGTCGCGTTCCTGCATTTCCTTGGTCGGAATCCAGCGCGGCCATTCCTGCTTGTCCTGGATCTTGCCCGTGCCCTTGAACTTCAGGCCATCCTTGCCGACCGCGATCGCGTAGCGGCGCGCCTTGCCGCCCGATTCGATCAGATAAAGGTACTTCTCCGAGGTGTTCACAACGATGGTGCCGCGCGAGTACGAATTGCTGTAGTCGACCACCTGCGGCTGGAAATCGGCCTTTACCTTGAATTTCTTGCCTTTCAGCTCGCGCTCACGCAACTCCTGGTCGCGGCGCCGGGTCTCGGGCAGCATCTGCGGCGCACCGCCGAAAAGTGCGCTGAACAGGCCGCGCTCCTGGGCGTCGCTGCGCAATTCGGTCGGCGCGGTGACAACTGCCACCTCGACCGTCTTTTCCTTCTTGCTCGAGGCAGCGCCGTTCTTCTCGGCCTTGGCTAGCTTCTGTGGCGACTTGCCGGGCTTCTGCCCAGCCTTCTTCTCCACCTTCTTTTCAGGTTGTGTCGCAGATGCCGTGTTCTTGACCGTCATCGTGAACGGGGAACCGCTCGACTCCGCGAAAGCCGGCGTGCCGAGGCAGAAGGATGAAATCATCCCCGCCAGAACGAAAGTCCTGATTCTCATTTCAACAACCCCAATCCAATGGTCTCTGGCCGCCCAACAGCCTTGGTAGCAGACCTCGCACTCGCGACGTCATGCAAGCCTATAGGGTCTTTATAGTTGCGAGTCGGTCAAGGTCTCAAGCGATTGCGAAGGTCGCCATCCTTCACATTGGCGTCAGATCGAAAGTAAATTGCTAAAAGGTCACAGTTTGTGGCGCGGCCGCAACAGTACATGCGGCCGCCAGACGACGCGCGTTTCCTCTCGGGCGTTTACTGTCCGCTCGGGACGGCGGGCGTCGCCGGCGCAATCGGCGCCAGGGGAGCGATAGGAACCGCGCCCTGCCCTTCCGCCGGGGCGGTTGTGGATGGCGCGGGCACCTGCTGCTCGCCGGCCGGCGCGGTCGAGGGCGTACCCTGGCCGCCGAGCTGGTCCAGAACGCCGCTGCCTGAAGGAGCCTGCTGCTGGCCGGTCGTCGAAGGGACCCGGTCGAGGATATCGATCGGCCGCTCACCGTAGCGGGCCATGATCGACAGGATGAGGGAGGTCGCGAAGAAGGCGGCTGCGAGGATTGCCGTCGCACGCGTGAGGGCGTTGGCTGCGCCCCGCGCGGTCATGAACCCCGAACCGCCGCCGATGCCAAGTCCACCTCCCTCCGAGCGCTGGAGCAGCACGACGCCGACCAGCGCGAGCACGACCATGAGGTGGATGACGATGACGACGGTTTCCATGCGGGTATCCGGGCAATCTTGGCTGGGTCTACGCGCAGACCGGCGCGTGGCCGCGGGTCAATACACGGCTTTGCCCGCAAATCCAACCCCCGCGGCGATCTGAGTGCCGGATATGGGAACTTCCCGGGCCGTTGCAATGGTCCAGGTCGCAAACCTTAATCGATCGAGACATAGGCCTCGGCGATCGCAAGGAAGTCGGCCGCCTTCAGGCTCGCTCCGCCGACCAGCGCGCCGTTGACATTGTCAATGGCGAGCAGTTCGCGCGCGTTCGACGGTTTGACCGACCCGCCGTAGAGTATCCGCATGCCGGAAGCCCGTCCGCCGATCAATTTCGACAACTGGGCCCGGATATGCGCGTGCGCCTGGGCGATATCTTGAGGCATAGGCGTCAGGCCGGTGCCGATCGCCCAGACCGGCTCATAGGCGACGACGGTGTTCGTCGGGCTCGCGGACGCGGGTACGGACCCCGCAAGCTGGCGCGAGAGCACGGAAAGCGTATTGCCGGCTTCGCGCTCGGCCGTGGTCTCGCCGATGCAGATGATGGCCGTAAGCCCGGCCCGCCACGCCGCCTCGGCCTTGGCGTGGACGATCGCGTCCGTCTCCGCATGATCGGTCCGGCGCTCGGAGTGCCCGACAATGACAAAGCCTGCTCCGGCGTCCTTCAGCATCGGCGCGGAGATATCGCCCGTGTGGGCGCCGCTGTCGTTCGCATGGCAATCCTGACCTCCGACCTTCACCGGCGATGACTCGAATACATCGGCAGCCCGGGCGAGCAGCGTGGCCGGAACGCAGATGAGCGCCTCGGCTTCCGCGTCGAGCCCTTGCATGAATCCGTTGGCGATCGCATGAAGTTCCGGCATGGAAGCCGACGTCCCGTGCATCTTCCAGTTGCCTGCGACGAGGGGACGGATCACGTGCGTCATAAGCTTCCTCCTGGCGTTCTTCGCCGGCGGTGACTACCAAAATGCCGCCATAAAGCAATCGACAGTCGCCCGGAAGGGCGCTATTGCCGGTCCGGCAGCGCAGAATGTGCCGTTCGCGGCGGAAATTCCGGGAGTTTTGATGCTCGACTCGTTGAGAAATGCCGCTGGCACCTGGGTCGCCAAGCTCCTCCTGCTGCTGCTCGTGATGAGCTTCGCCGTGTGGGGAATATCCGGCCAGTTGATGACGGGCGGCGGCGGCAACGCAGTGATTACCGCCGGCGACACCGAGGTCTCGGTCGCCGACTACCGGCTCGCTTATGACCGCCAGGTGCAGGTTATGTCGCAGCAGCTCGGCCAGCGGATCACCCGCGAACAGGCGACGATGTTCGGCATCGACCAGCAGGTGCTCGCGCAGCTGACCGCCGGCGCGGTGCTCGACGAACAGGCCCGGAGGATCGGCCTGGGCGTTTCGCGCGACAAGATCGCCGAACTGACCGCCGAGGATCCGGCCTTCCGCGGATCCAGCGGCCAGTTCGACCGCCAGCAGTTCGAATATGTCCTGCGCCAGGTCGGCATGCGGCCGGAGGATTATTTCCGCAACCGCGAGCAGGTGGCGGTGCGCCAGCAGATCGTCGAAGCCGTTTCGGACGGCATGAAGGCGCCGGACACGTTCCTCCGCGCGGTCTCCCTCTATCAGGGCGAGAACCGCACCATAGAGTATGTCGCCCTGCAGAAGTCGATTGTCGGGACGGTGGCCACGCCGGCCGAAGATGTGCTGGCGAAGTGGTTCGAGGGCAACAAGGCGAAATACGCCGCGCCGGAATACCGCAAGATCGCTTATGTGAAGCTCGAGCCGGCGGATATCGCCGACCCTTCGGCGATCACCGACGAGGACGTGGCCAAGGACTACGAGGCGAGAAAGAAGCGCTTCACCACACCCGAAACGCGGACGATCGAACAGCTCGTGTTTGCCGACAAGGCCGCGGCGGATGCCGCCGTCGACAGCATCCGTGGCGGCTCGACCTTCGATTCCCTTGTCACCGCCCAGGGCAAGACGATGGCCGATGTTCAGCTCGGCACGTTCGAGAAGGACAAGGTCGCGGATCCGGCCGTCGCCGAGGCTGCGTTCAAGCTGTCGCTCAACGAGGTGAGCCCGGTCGTCGACGGCGCGTTCGGGCCCGTGCTCCTGCGCGTTACCGACATCAAGCCCGAAATCGTCAAGCCGCTTGCGGAAGTTGCCCCGCAGATCCGCCAGGACCTGGCGCTGACTGAGGCGAACACGCAGTTGCTCGATGTCCATGACAGCTACGAGGACGCACGCGCGGCCGGTCAGACGATTGAGGAAGCCGCCGCCGCCGCCAAGCTCAAGGTCGTCACGATCGAAGCGGTCGACCGCAACGCACAGGATCCGAGCGGCGCCGTGATCTCGACCATCCCCGCCTCCCGCGAACTGCTGCAGGGCGCGTTCGAGACGCAGGCAAACATCGAGAACCCGCCACTCGCGCTCGGATCGAACGGTTTCGTCTTCTACGAGGTCAAGGGCGTCACGCCGGCACGCGACCGGACGCTGGACGAGGTCAAGGACGAGGTGGTTGCGGACTGGATCACCGAGGAAACCGATCGGCTGTTCTCCACCAAGGCCGCAGAACTCGAGAAGCGAGTCAAGGACAGCAACTCGCTCGACCAGGTTGCGAGCGAACTCGGCCTGGAGAAGCAGGTCAAGAGGGGCTTGAAGCGCGGGGCGGAGGACGTCGATCTCGGTCCGGACGGCGCTGCCGCCGTGTTTGCCGTGCCGCAGGGCGGTGCCGGCGTCATGGCGCCCGCTGATGGCAACACGAAGTTCCTCTTCCGCGTGACGGAGGTGTTCGAGCCGGCGGGAGCGGGTGCCGACGCCGTATCGGCCGAGAACCGACAGGCCTATGCTTCTGGCATGGCCGACGACCTCCTCGACCAGCTCGTCTCGCGTCTCCAGGGCGAAATCGGCGTCACCACCAACCCCGCCGCGATCCAGCAGGCGCTGAGCTTCTGACGGGATCCCCATGGCTGACTTCAAATCCTTCATCGCCAAGGTCGCCGCCAGCAAGGCGCTGACCTTCGAGGAGGCGCGCGAGGCCTTTGACATCGTGATGTCCGGCGAGGCGACCCCGTCTCAGATCGGCGGCTTCCTGATGGCGCTGCGGGTGCGCGGCGAAACGGTGCCGGAGATCATGGGCGCGATCGCGACCATGCGCGACAAGATGCTGCGTGTGGACGCTCCGGCCAACGCGATCGACATTGTCGGCACGGGGGGCGACGGCCAGCACAGCCTCAACATCTCGACCGGCTCGGCCTTCGTCATCGCCGGCCACGGCGTGCCGGTGGCAAAGCACGGCAACCGCAATCTCTCCTCGCAATCGGGTGCCGCCGATGTGCTGATGGCACTCGGAATCCGGATCGACCTGGCACCGGACGCGATCTCCCGCTGCATTTCCGAGGCCGGCATCGGCTTCATGTTCGCGCCGGCCCATCATCCGGCGATGAAGTATGTCGGGCCCTCACGGGTGGAACTCGGAACGCGGACGATCTTCAACATCCTCGGGCCGCTTTCCAACCCCGGTGGCGTGAGGCGCCAACTGGTCGGCGTCTTCGCGTCCGAATGGGTGAGGCCAATCGCCGACGCATTGAAGGAACTCGGAGCTGAGAGCGTCTGGGTCGTCCACGGCGACGGCTATGACGAGATCACCACGACCGGCGAGACGCATGTGGCGGAGCTTGCCGACGGAACGATCCGGGAATTCACGATCACACCGGCGCAGTACGGGCTCGGCTGGCACACGCAGGCGGAGCTGAAGGGCGGCGACAGCGCCTTCAACGCCAGGGCTCTCCGCGACATGCTGTCAGGCGTATTGGGCGCCTATCGCGACACGGTGCTAATGAATGCGGGCGCGGGTCTCGTCGTCGCCGGCGTGGCAGAGGATATGAAGGAAGGTATAGCGCTTGCCGCGCAGTCGATCGACAGCGGCAAGGCTCTGGCGCGGCTGGAGAAACTGGTCCAGGTGTCGAACGAATGACCGACATCCTGCGCAAGATCGAAGTCTACAAGCGCGAGGAAATCGCAGCAGCCAAGTCGCGTGTGCCACTGGCTGATCTCAAGGCGCGCATTTCGGACGGCGAGAAGCCGCGCGGCTTTCTCGACGCGCTTCGCGCCAAACGGGCGGCGGGCCGGTTCGCGCTGATCGCCGAAATCAAGAAGGCGAGCCCGTCCAAGGGGTTGATCCGTCCGGACTTCGATCCGCCTTCGCTCGCCGCCGCCTACGAGGCCGGCGGCGCGGCATGTCTCTCCGTTCTCACCGACACGCCGTCGTTCCAGGGCGCACCTGAGTTCCTGACGGAGGCCAGACGCGCCTGCGCGCTGCCTGCACTGCGCAAGGATTTCATGTTCGACACCTACCAGGTCTTCGAGGCGCGGGCCTGGGGCGCGGACGCCATCCTGCTGATCATGGCGAGCCTGTCGGACCACGATGCGAAATTGCTCGAGGCCTGCGCTTTCGAGCTTGAGATGGATGTGCTCGTCGAAGTCCATGACGAGGCGGAGATGGAGCGGGCGCTGAAACTCGACTCGCCGATGATCGGCGTAAACAACCGTAATCTGCGCACGTTCGAGGTCTCCCTCGACGTCTCCGAGCGTCTCGCCCGGACGGTTCCGCCGGACAGGCATCTCGTCGGCGAAAGCGGCATCTTCACCCATGACGACTGCCTCCGATTGGCGCGCCATGGCATCGGCACCTTTCTCGTCGGCGAAAGCCTGATGCGGCAGGCCGACGTCGCAGCCGCGACCCGCCTTCTGCTCAATGGCGCCGCCGCGGCGGCAGCGGAGTGACCATGCCCGCCCCCTCCCTCACCCATATCGGCGCCGACGGGCAAGCCGAGATGGTTGACGTTGGAGCCAAGGCGGAGACCCAGCGTATTGCGATTGCCGAAGGCGCGGTAATCATGCGGCGCGAGACGCTCGACATGATCGTCGCCGGCAACGCGAAGAAGGGGGACGTGATCGGCGTCGCCCGGATCGCCGGCATCATGGCCGCCAAGCGCACCCACGAACTCATCCCGCTGTGTCATCCGTTGCTTCTCGACAAGGTCGGCGTCGAGATCGAACCGGATCCTTCGCTTCCGGGCCTCAGGGTCACCGCCACCGCACGCGTTACCGGGAAAACCGGAGTGGAGATGGAGGCGCTCACCGCCGCCTCTGTCGCCTGCCTGACGATCTACGACATGGCGAAGGCCGTCGACCGCGAAATGGAACTCACCGGCATACGGCTGGTCGAGAAGACCGGCGGCAAATCGGGCGACTATCGCCGCTCGGGGCGCTGACGCCATGGCGCTCATGCCCGTTCCCGAGGCATTGACGCGGCTGCTCGACGGAGCCGCGCCGCTTTCGGGCGAGACAGTCACGATCGACAAAGCGGCCTGGCGCGTGCTCGCATCGGACATCGCCGCGCTGCGCACCCAGCCGCCATTCGACGCCTCGGCAATGGACGGCTATGCCGTGCGCGCGACCGATGTCGCCTCTGCGCCGGTGAGCCTCAAGATCATCGGCGAGGCACCGGCCGGCAAGGGCTTCAAAGGCCAGGTCGGCCCGGGCGAAGCGGTGCGCATATTCACCGGCGCTCCGGTTCCGCAAGGCGCCGACGCCGTGCTCATCCAGGAAAACGCGCGCGCCGTTTCGCCGGTCGAAGTAGAGGCGCTCGAACCGGTCGCGGTTCTGCGCAACATTCGCCGCGCGGGCCTCGATTTCCGAAAGGACGAGCCGCTGCTCGAGGCGGGACGTATTCTCGACGCCGCAGCCCTGTCGCTGGCCGCCGCCGCCAATCACGCGACCCTGTCCGTCGTCCGCCGACCGATCGTGGCGATCCTCGCCACTGGGGACGAATTGCTTCCTCCCGGCAGCGAGACCGGCCCGGACCAGATCATTGCGTCAAACGCCTACGGCGTCGCCGCGATCGTCGAGCGAACCGGCGGCGTGCCACTCGATTTAGGCATTGTCCGCGACGACCGCACCGCAATCGATGCGGCAGTTCGCCGTGCTATCGATGCCGGCGCCGACATCATCGTCACACTCGGCGGCGCCTCGGTCGGCGACCACGATCTCGTGCGCGAAGTTCTGACGTCGGCGGGAATGTCGCTCGATTTCTGGAAGATCGCGATGCGCCCGGGCAAGCCGTTGATGTTCGGCCGTCTCGGCGAGGTCCGCGTGCTCGGTCTGCCGGGCAATCCGGTCGCCTCGCTCGTCTGCTCGCATCTCTTCGTCGCGCCGCTGGTCGCTCGCCTCGCCGGCCGGCCCTATGCGGTCGACCTGCGCGACGCCGTCCTTGGGGTCGGCATGAACGGAAACGACCAGCGGGAAGACTATGTGCGGGCCCGCGCCGAGTGGCGTGACGGACAACTCGTCGCCTTGCCCTTTGCCGTGCAGGATTCGTCCATGCTCCGAACCTTGGCCGAGGCGAATGTCCTCATCGTGCGGCCTCCGTTCGCCCCGGCGGCGCCGGCCGGAACACCCTGCCGGGTCGTCATGATGCGCTGAGGCGCGATTTGGGCGAATAGCCTGAACGAACGGTAAACAAGTTCATTAAAATTTAAGCAGTTGCAGAACACATATCGAACAGATAGTGTTTGTTCTGGTTTTGTTTGTAGACGATTCCCGGAGGGCGAGATGCTGACACGCAAGCAACACGAGTTGCTGATGTTCATCCACGAACGGATGAAGGAGTCCGGCATTCCTCCGTCGTTCGACGAGATGAAAGAGGCGCTCGACCTCGCCTCGAAGTCAGGCATACATCGCCTCATCATGGCGCTGGAGGAGCGAGGCTTCATCCGCCGGTTGCCGAACCGGGCGCGCGCGCTCGAGGTGATCCGTCTGCCCGAATCGATGTCGCCGGCGTTCTCCAGTCCCAAGAAGTTCTCGCCCAGTATCATCCAGGGCAGTCTCGGCCAGAAGCCGGCGGAGGCGCCGCGCGCGCCGGTTGCCAACAATGATGGAGGCAGCGCCATCTCGATCCCCGTCATGGGACGCATCGCCGCCGGCGTGCCGATCGACGCGATCCAGCACCAGACGCACGCGATCATGGTGCCGCCGGAGATGCTCTCGGCCGGGGAACATTATGCACTTGAAGTCAAAGGCGATTCGATGATCGAGGCCGGCATCTTCGACGGCGACACGGTGATCATCCGCAACACCAACAATGCGACTCCTGGCGATATCGTCGTTGCCCTGGTCGACGACGAGGAGGCGACGCTCAAGCGTTTCCGTCGCAAGGGCGCGTCGATCGCACTGGAAGCCGCGAACCCCGCCTACGAGACGAGGATTTTCGGCCCCGACCGGATCAAGGTGCAGGGACGTCTGGTCGGCTTGATCCGCAAGTATTGAGCGGGGCGGCGCCTCCGGGCGGATGCGATCCGGTCAGGGAGCCGGATCGGAACCGGCCTTCTTGCTCCTGGGTTCGTAAGGTGCAAGGCCGCGTGCCGCACGCGAAAAGCGGCGATGATCGTGCCATGGGCGCGGCTTTTCCTCCGCGATTGCGTGCCTCACCGTTGCCTTGCCCGACCTGTCGAAGTGGATCTCGGCGCTTCCATTGAGGGCAAGCCGCCGCGCGGTGATGACGCTGGTCGTGCTGTGCGGACATGGGTTCGCGGCCGTCGCATCGGCGATGACGATCACACTCGCAATACCGCATGCCCGTTCCGCCGCGGGCATCGTCTCAGCATGTGCGACGACGCCACCCGATGAATGGCGGATCGAGCACAGGCCATCCGCGCAAGCGAAACTGTCCGAAGGAAACTCCACAGAGGCCGCCGTCGCATCTGCCCGCTTCTCCGGCCTGACCATTTGCGATGCCGCCAATGCGCGCGACCAGTCTTCGGTCGTGAACGCATTCGGCCGGTTCCGGTTGACCGCCAGCAGTCCGCCCTCCGTCCGCACGCCGATCAACCGTGAGTCTTCCGACACCAGGGCATCAGGCGGATCGCGCAGGCCGATGGTCACGAAGCCCGCCAGCAGAAGGGGGATCGCGGCGAGGCGCATCGCGCTCGTCGTCGCCAAGGTCAGTGGCACGAGCGCGAGGGAAAGCAGAACGACGGAAAGCAGGGGTATCGCCCCGATCGCATCGATCGGCGTCCGTTCCGCGAGCCAGCCGGCGATCGACAGCGCCAGCGACAGGCCCTGCCCCATTGTCGCGAATGCCCAGCCGTCAAAGCCGAATGGCATCAGTACCATGCCCGCGACGGCGGCCGGCATCACGATGACCGAGAAGACGGGCATCGCGGCGAGATTCGCAACGAGGCCTAGTGGCGACACGCGCTGAAAATGCCACGCGCCGAAGATGCCGGTCGCCGTTCCGGCAATGAGCGAGGTCGCCGCGAGCCCGACCGCGTAGATCGCAACTGTGCGGATGACGCGAACCGGCCTGCTCCGTGTCGCCGGATTGACATGCGGCTTGCCGGCGCGGCGCTCGGCCCACCAGGCATAGGCGGAGACGAGGGCGGCCGTCGCCGCGAAGGACATCTGGAAACTCGGGCCGACGACCTCGTGCGGCGAAACAAGGATGATCAGGAGCGCCGCGATGGCGAGGTTGCGCATTGTCAGAGCCGCCCGGTCGAAGAGCAGTGCGACCAGCATCACCGCGATCATCAGGAAGCTGCGCTCGGCGGCGACCTGCGAGCCCGAGATCAGGAGATAGGCGGCAAGGGCGCCGAGTGCTCCCGCCGAAGCGTATTTGCGGACGGATCGTCTCGAGGCGAAGCCCGGAAAGGCCGCGAAGCCGAGCCGCAGCGAACCGATCACGACGCCCGCCACCAGTGCCATGTGCAGGCCGGAGATCGACAGGACATGCGCAAGTCCGGTGATGCGCAGCGTCTCGTTGACGTCTTCAGGTATCCCGGCGCGCACGCCCGCGACGAGCGCGGCGGCGATCTCGCCTTCGGGTCCGCCGATATGCCCGCGGATGCGCTCGGCAAGGACAATCCGCCGCCCCTCGATCCACGCATTCAGTCGCTGGCCCACGGAAGGCGGGGCGCCGTGCTGTGCGAGTTCCGGTGCCTTCAGGAAGAATCCGCTCGCTCCAATGCCGTCGAAATAGCTCTCGAAAGCAAAGTCGTAGGAATCCGGCCGCAACGGCCCGAGCGGAGCCTCCAGGCGCGCCAGTCCGCTCACCACCATCCCCGGCTTGAGCCCTTGTGGCACGGAGCGGGCGGTCAGCCGCACCTTGTCCGGCTGATAGCGGAGCTTCGGCCGCTCGGTATCCAACACCGCCAGGGTGAGCCGCACACGGCCGTTGTCACGTTTCTCGATCGTCTCGACACGCGCAGTGACCCGGGTCGTGATCTCTCCGCCGATCACCCTGGTCCCGGCCCGCCATGTCTCGATCTTCCCGGCCGCGATGCCGGCGACGATGAGAAGCAGAGCAACGAGCGCGTATCGTACGGGCGGATAAGCGCGCGCCAGCCAAGCGCCGGCGGTCAGGACCGAGGCCGAAGAGAGGACCGGCGTCCAGCCCGCTTCGGCGTCCGCAGCGAAATAGGCAACCGCTCCAACGCACAGAAGCACGGGCACAAGCAGGAATGCGGCGCCGCGTTCGAGCTCGAGACTGACGGCGGAGGCCGCCTTTCGCCGATAAGCAGACCAGCGGACAGACCGTGGACTAGCGTTCGCCCCGGTTCGACCGGCCGCCGCCGCGCCGTCACCAAGCGGTTCGATCCTACCCGGGCGCCACGGCGAAATCTCCGCTCCGCGACTGCCAAGCGGCGGCGGTGCGAACAGAACACGCTCGTCCTGCCGTTGATCGCTCCCCTCGCCGTCCATGCGACAGCCACCCGACGACCTTGCGCCCCAGACGCTTCATGCTACATGAACCGCAACGAAACGCCATCCGCGCGGCTTCCGCGCCGCCATCCGGAATATTCAATGTCCAGTCCTGTCGTCACGCGCTTTGCGCCCTCCCCCACGGGCTACCTCCACATTGGCGGCGCCCGCACCGCGCTCTTCAACTGGCTCTACGCAAAACACACCGGCGGCAAGATGCTGCTGCGCATCGAAGACACCGATCGCGAGCGCTCCACGGACGCCGCGACGGCCGCGATCCTCGAGGGCCTGACCTGGCTCGGCCTCACATGGGATGGCGAGCCGATCTCGCAGTTCGAGCGTGCGCCGCGCCATCGCGAGGTGGCCGAGCAACTCGTCGCCATGGGCAAAGCATACTACTGCTACGCCACGCCCGAGGAACTGAACGATATGCGCGAGAAGGCAAAGGCCGAAGGCCGGCCGCCGCGTTATGACGGGCGCTGGCGCGACCGCGACCCCTCCGAGGCACCTGCCGGCGCCAAGGGCGCGATCCGCATCAAGGCGCCGCAGGTGGGCGAAACCGTCGTGCACGATCGCGTCCAGGGCGAGGTCCGCTTCCCGAACAAGGATCTCGACGACTTCATCATCCTGCGCTCAGACGGCAACCCGACTTACATGCATGCCGTGGTCGTGGACGACCATGACATGGGCGTCACCCACATCATTCGCGGCGACGACCATCTGACCAACGCCGCGCGGCAGACGATCATCTACCAGGCGATGGGCTGGGACGTGCCGTCGATGTCGCACATCCCGCTGATCCACGGCGCCGACGGAGCCAAGCTGTCGAAACGCCACGGCGCGCTCGGCGTCGAGGCTTATCGGGCGATGGGCTACCTGCCCAAGGCGCTGCTCAACTATCTGGCGCGTCTCGGCTGGAGCCATGGCGACGACGAGGTGATGTCCATCGAGGACATGGTCTCCTGGTTCAAGATCGAGGACGTAAACAAGGGCGCAGCGCGCTTCGACTTCGCCAAGCTCGAGGCGCTGAACGGCCTGTGGATGCGCCGCACCGACGATGCCGAACTGACCGATGCGCTGATCGCGACGCTTCCCTTCCTGCCGGGCGGCGAAGCGATCCTCTCCGCGCTTTCGGACGAGAAGCGCGCGCAACTGCTTGCCGCCATGCCCGGTCTCAAGGAACGCGCGAAAACACTGGTCGAGCTTGCCGACAGCGCCGGCTATCTGTTCGCGCAGCGCCCTCTCGAAATAGATGAGAAGGCGGCCGCGATCCTGGACGCAGATGCGCGGTCGATCCTCTCCAAGGCAGCCGACGCGTTGGCCTCGGTGAGCGACTGGACCGCGCAGGAAACCGAAGCGGCGGTTCGCACCATTGCGGAAGCGGCCGGCCTGAAGCTCGGCAAGGTCGCGCAGCCACTGCGCGCCGCGCTCACCGGGAAGAGCACGTCGCCTGGCGTCTTCGACGTACTCGCCGTTCTCGGGCGCGAAGAATCGCTGGCGCGTATTCGGGATCAGGCACGATAGACAACAGCAGAGAGGGACCGCGGATGTACAAGCTCTATGGCAGGCCGGGCTCCGGCTCAGGGGCGGTCGAAGCCGTTCTGCGCCTGGCCGAGATCGATTGCGAGATCATCGATCTGTCGCGTTGGGCGGAAGGCGAGCCGCCGGCCGAACTGCTCGCGGTCAACCCCCTGGGGCAGGTCCCGACGCTGATCCTGCCCAATGGCGGCATCATGACGGAATCGGCCGCGATATGCGTCCACCTCGCCGACCTGCACCCCTCTTGTGGCCTTTCACCGTCAGTCAGCGAGCCTTCACGCGCAGCCTTCCTGCGCTGGATGTTCTATCTCGCGGCGAACGTCTACATGAGCGAGTTGAGATGCTATTACCCGTATCGCTACACGGTTGATCCCGGTGCTGCGGATGGGATCAGGCAATCGGCGCTGGAGCGCAGAACCTTCGAGTGGTCCGTCTTCGCCGATGCGCTCGGCGACAGGCCCTTCGCGCTCGGCGACAAGCTGTCGGCGGTCGATATCTACGCGGCCATGCTGATCAGTTGGGTCGATGATCTGGACGTGTTCTGCGAGCGCTTTCCCGCGCTTCGTGCCCTCTATGCGCGCGTCGCGGAGGTGCCTGCGATTGCGAAAGTCTGGTCGCGGCACGGTATGCCCGTCTGAGGCGGCGAAATCTCTCAAGCAGCCGCAGAAACTTCTGGACCGGCCCGATTTTGCATCGCAGCATGAGCCCAACGGTCAGCTTGGCACCTTGTCGTAAATGCGATAGCACATGCCGGGCATAACGCCGGGGCGGGTTATCTCTTCGCGCCGCATCATCCTCCAGGCGCGTTCTTTTGGGGCTTTCGAAGGGAGTTGCTATGACGAGTAAAACTGCAAAACTGGAATTTGGCGGCAAGTCCCTCGATCTCAAAGTGCGAAGCGGGTCCGTCGGGCCGGATGTCATCGACATCGCTCCGCTGTTCAAGGAGACTGGAGCTTTCACCTACGATCCGGGCTTCACGTCGACCGCGTCCTGCGACTCCGCGATCACCTATATCGACGGTGACGAGGGCATCCTGCTGCACCGCGGCTACCCGATCGACCAGCTCGCCGAGCACGGCGATTTCCTCGAGACCTGTTACCTGCTGCTCTACGGCGAACTGCCGACCAAGACGCAGAAGGAGGATTTCGACTATCGCGTCACGCGCCACACGATGGTGCACGAGCAGATGGTGAACTTCTTCCGCGGCTTCCGCCGCGACGCGCACCCGATGGCCGTGATGTGCGGCGTGGTCGGCGCTCTGTCGGCCTTCTATCACGACTCGACCGATATTTCCGATCCGCATCAGCGCATGGTCGCCTCGATCCGGCTGATCGCAAAGATGCCGACGATTGCCGCGATGGCTTACAAATACCATATCGGCCAGCCCTTCGTGTATCCGCGAAACGATCTCTCCTACGCGGCGAACTTCCTGCGGATGTGCTTCGCGGTGCCGGCCGAGGAATACCAGGCCAATCCGGTGCTCGCCCGCGCGATGGAGCGCATCTTCATCCTCCACGCCGATCATGAGCAGAACGCGTCAACCTCGACCGTGCGTCTCGCCGGCTCATCCGGCGCCAATCCTTTCGCCTGCATCGCGGCCGGCATTGCCTGTCTGTGGGGGCCAGCGCATGGCGGTGCGAATGAAGCCGCGCTCAACATGCTTTCCGAGATCGGCACGGTCGACCGCATCCCCGAATTCATTGCCCGCGCCAAGGACAAGAACGATCCGTTCCGGCTGATGGGCTTCGGCCACCGGGTCTACAAGAACTACGACCCGCGCGCCAAGATCATGCAGCGCACCACGCACGAGGTTCTTGGCGAACTCGGCATCAAGGATGATCCGCTGCTCGACGTCGCGATGGAACTCGAGAGGATCGCCCTCACCGACGAATACTTCATCGAGAAGAAGCTCTACCCGAATATCGACTTCTATTCCGGCATCACGCTGAAGGCGCTCGGCTTCCCCACCACCATGTTCACGGTGCTTTTCGCGGTGGCCCGCACCGTCGGCTGGATCGCCCAGTGGAAGGAAATGATCGAGGATCCGCTGCAGAAGATCGGCCGGCCGCGCCAGCTCTACACCGGCGCTCCGGAACGGGACTACGTGCCGATCGCCAAGCGCTGATCGAGAATTCGGAATGACGATGAACGGGCGCTCAGGCGCCCGTTCTGCGTTCTATCTCCGAGATCACCACATCGGCAGCAATCTCGCCGGGTGGCCGGTCCGTCGCGAGCCGACGGCGGATTTCCGCAAAACCCTGCTTCTGCCAAGCGCGCATTTCGGTATCGGCGAACAGGCATTCAAGCGAGCGCGCGATATGCTGCGGCCGGACGTACTGATGGTAATATTCCGGTGCGACCGGACGGTCTGCGATCAGGTTGGGCAGTAGAGCGGACCAGGCCGTGATCCAGCTTTCGACATGGCGGGAGAGCCAGTCGAACTTGTAGCACGAGACGAGCGGAACGCCCGCCAGTGCCAGTTCCAGCGAGACAGTTCCCGACGCGATCAGCGCCGCGTCCGCCTCGCCGAAGGCGCGCCATTTCTCGTCCGCGCCGACAACGATCTCCGGCGCCTGAGTCCAGTCCTTCACGCCCGCGGCCACGCGTTCGCGCAAGCGCGGCAAGGTCGGCAACACGATGCGGAACCGGTTGCCGCGGGCGCGCAACACGTCGACGGTCTCGCCGAACGGCCCGAGGAGTTGGCCGATTTCCGATCCGCGCGACCCGGGAAGCACCAGCAACGTTTTCTCTCGTCCCGGATCAAGGTCGCGCGGCGCACTCTGTGCCGCGGCGGCCGACTTGAGCCCGGGATCGGCCGTTAGCCGATGCCCGACGAAGGTCCCTTGCGGTCCTCCAAAACGTTGCAGAACATCCGGCTCGAACGGGAGAACGCACAGGATATGGTCGACATAGGGCTTGATCGCTGTCGCCCGACCCGGCCGCCAGGCCCAGACGCTCGGACTGACATAGTGGACGATCGGGATGGACGGATCGGCGGCGCGCACCTTCTTTGCGACACGGAGGGAAAAGTCCGGACTGTCGATGGTCACCAGGCAGTCCGGCCTCGCGCGGACGATTTCGCGCGCAGTCTGCCCGATCCGGCGGATCAAACGCGGCAGGTCGAGGACCACCGCGGTCACGCCCATGAGGGCGATCTCGGAGGAATTGAAGAGCGAGGTCAGACCCTGAGCCTCGAGATGTCTGCCGCCGAGACCGGTGAGCTCGACGTTCCGGCCGGATGAAGCGCGCAGCGCGGCGACAAGATCGGCGCCCAGCAGGTCGCCCGACTCCTCGCCTGCCACAACCGCGAGCTTCAGCGGCCTGCCGTTCATTTGGCACAATCCTCTTCGACGAGGCCGATCACAAAGAGCCCTAGTTCGTCGGCGCGAGACACCACGGCGCCCATATCGAGGACAATCGACCGATCGGCTTCGATCCCGATCCCGGCAAGTCCGGCGGCATGCGCCAGTTCGACCGTTCCCGCGCCGATCGTAGGAAGGTCGGCCCGCAATTCCTGCGAAGGCTTGGCGCACTTCACCAGCACACCGCCGCTGGTGCCCGCGATGCGACCGTTCTTCCTGAGGGCGACCGTTCGCTGCAACAGTCCGTCCGTGCCTTCGATGCCTTCGAGCGCGACCGCCCTGCCCCCGATCGCGATGGCCGCCTGTCCGATATCGAGCGCGCCTATGGCGCGGGCGGCGATCGCAGCGGCTTTCAGGTCCGCGCGGTCCCGCGCTTTTGGCGCGTGTGTCGTGAGAACGCCTGGCGGCGCCAACAGATCGGGCATGATGTCGTGGGCACCGACTACGGTTATCCCCTGTCCCTCATAGTAGCGGACGATCGCCCGCAGCAGGTTGTCATCGCCGCGCGCAAGGGACGCAGCGACACGGGGCACCATATGCAGGATGCCGAGGCTCGGCCTGAGGGAGCGTAGGCGCAGCCGGCGGCTCACACCTCCGGCCATGACGAGATGAGTCACCCCCTCGCGCCTAAACCTCGCCGCCGCCTTGCCGATATGCTCGAGTGGCATGATCCAGTGGTCCTGCCCGGTCAGCACAGGCGAGGCCGCATCGGCTTCGCCTTCGATCAGGACCACGAAAGGCCGGTGCCCCATGGCGACGAGTCTCTCGACGAGTTCGACCGGCAGCCGGCCGGCGCCCGCCCCAACGGCGATGCGCTCGCCGGGACGAAGCTTGAACGCCGCTAGACCCTCAGTCCTCGCCATTGTCGTCAGACTGGTCCTTCGCGCCTCGCCAAGGCGTGGCGAAGGAACGGCGGCCGGCCGAGCGCATGAAGGTGAGCACATCCTGCACCGCCGGCGAATCCGCGAATGCCCGCTCCGCCTCCGACATGTTTTCGTCCATGGTGCGCGAACGGTCGAAGATGGCCTTGAAGGCGTTGCGAACCGCGTGGATCTCCGAGCGCGGCATGCCGGAGCGCTTCATGCCAATCAGGTTCAGGCCGCGCAGTGCGCCAGTCGTGCCCCTTACCATTCCGTACGGTATTACGTCCTCGAACGCCGCCGACAAGCCGCCGATAAAGGCGTGGTGGCCGATACGAACATTCTGGTGCGCCGCGGAGAAGCCGCCGAAACCGACGTAGTCGCCGACGACAACGTGACCTGCCAGCGTCGCGAGGTTGGCCATCGTGACATTGTTTCCCACGACGCAATCGTGAGCGACGTGGGTGTAGGCGAGAAAATACCCATTGTCGCCGACGGTCGTCTCGCCCCGGCTCGTATCGGTGCCAAGATGCATGGTGACGCCTTCGCGGATCATGCAATTGCGCCCGATGACCAGTGTCGTCCGTCCGCCCTTGTGCTTGGTGTTTTGCGGCGGCGCACCGAGCACGGCCTGCGGGTAGACCTTGCAGCCCGCGCCCAAGGTCGTGGCGCCCATGATCGACACATGGCTCACCAGTTCGACCTCGTCTCCCAGCGTTGCATCGGCGCCGACATGGCAGAACGGTCCGATCTTCACGCCGGCCCCGAGTGTCGCCCCCGGCTCGACGATCGCCAGAGGATGAATGACTGTATCGCCTGCCACTTCGCTCAGACTCCGGTCTCGATTACCGGGGTCGTCATTGCCGAGATAATGGCCTCCGCCACCTTGTTACCGTCCACTTTCGCCTCGCAGTTGAATTTCCAGACGTTCGCGCGTTGCCGTTCCTTCACGACGCGGATCTCGAGACGGTCGCCGGGCACGACGGGCTTGCGGAACTTCGCTCCGTCGATCGTCAGGAAATAGACCAGAGAAGGCTTCGCCGAGCCGACCGAATGCAGACAGATCGCGCCGGCTGTCTGCGCCATCGCTTCAATGATGAGCACGCCCGGCATCACCGGACGCTCAGGAAAATGACCCTGGAAATGCGGCTCGTTCATGGTGACGTTCTTGATGCCGGTGGCGGAACGGTCCCCGTCGATGTCGACGATCTTGTCGATGAGCAGGAATGGGTATCGATGCGGCAGCAGCCGCAGCAGTTGGCCGATGTCGAGAATCTCCAGTTGCGTCGCACCGGGTTCAGCCATTGCCGTCTTGCCTCCTCGACTTGTCGCGCACCATGCCGCGGAGCACCGATACCTCGCGCAGCCAACCCTTGATCGGCTGAGCAGGCGCCCCTCCCCATCTCTCGCCGGCCGGAACGTCATGCATCAAGCCGCTGCCGGCGGCAACCTGAGCGCCGCTGCCGATCGTCAGATGATCGCCGATGCCGACCCGTCCGCCCAGCATCACATAATCGCCGATGACGACGGATCCGGAGATACCGACCTGGGCCGCAATCGCACAGCTTCGCCCAATGCGCACGTTGTGTCCGATCTGAACGAGATTGTCGATCTTGGTTCCGTCTCCGATGATCGTATCGCCGAGAGCGCCGCGGTCGATCGTCGTGTTTGCGCCGATCTCGACATTGTCCTGTATGACGACGCGGCCGATCTGCGGCACCTTCTCAAGACCCGTCCGCCCGGAAATGAAGCCAAACCCGTCCGTTCCGATCCGCACGCCCGCGTGAATGATGACACGGTCGCCGATCAAAGCCGCCTGGATACTCGCGCCCGGTCCGACATAGGTGTTTCTGCCAATCTGACAGGATGGGCCGATCACAGCGTTCGGGGCGATCACCGCACCGGCGCCGATAGTGGCGCCCGGTCCGACGACTGCGCCCGCCTCAACGACCGCACTCGCCTCCACATGAGCATCGTTCGCGATATGTGCGACCGGCGAAATCCCGGCTGTCGCCAGCCACGGTCCCGGCATCGTTGCCGCTGGAAAGAGGCTGCGCGCGACGAGGGCGAAAGCCTGCTGCGGTCGCGGCGTGATGAGGATGGCAATATCGGACGAAATGGATGCCGCGAGTTCCGCGGTGCAGAAGACCGCGCCCGCCCGTAGACGCGGCAGCAGTTCGGCTCCCCGCCGCCCTTCGAGAAACACTATATCGCCCGGGCCACCCTGCTCCGCGGAGGCAATGCCGGTGATTATGGTTCCAGATGTATCGGGATTCGCCAGCGAAGCTCCGCAAAGCTCCGCCACCTGTGCCGCATCGATCCGGCGGACGGGCAAGAAAAACACCGGATCGCTCATGTATGCCCCAGACTTCCGGGCCGAACGCCCGGAAGGGTAGTCAGGAATTCCTAGAACTTCGCCGACATGCCGAAATTGAGGTTCTGCACGACGTCGGTGTCCTCTTTCAGGACCGGGATCGCATAGTCGATACGGATCGGACCGAACGGCGAGGCCCAGATCACGCCGGCGCCCACCGATGCGCGCCAGCGCATGTCGAACGAGGCCTGATCCGTACCGGGAACCAAGTTGGAAACGCCCTGATTGACACCGAACAGCGTCGCCGCATCGGCGAATACCGCGCCCTTGACGCCAAGGCTCGGCGGAATCACGGGTATGGGGAACTGGGCTTCTGCGGTCGCGTGGAAGTAGGTCGTGCCACCGAGATGGTAGTCGTCATCCAGCGTTGCAGTTCCGTTCGTGTCCACGGGACCGAAGCCATTGTAGGCGAAGCCGCGGATCATCCGGTCCGAAGCCTTGAACTGGTCGAACACGCGCAGGTCGTTGTTGATCGGCTCGATATGGCCGGCGCCCAGCGTAACCAGGCCGACGACGTCGTGTTGCTCGGACAGAGTCCGATAGTAGTTGCCTCGCCCCGTCACCTTAGCCCAGCTTGCGTCGCCGCCAAGCCCCGCTACCTCGCCCGTCAACGTCGCGTAGATGCCCGAATGCGGGTTCTTCATGTCGTCGATCGAATTATACTGCAGCGTGGCGCTGACTGAGGACTTCACCCACGGGCTGTTCGCGATGCCATCCAATATAGGCAGGGAAACGTGGCAATCCCCGACATCGCCGTCGTTCGGATCTCCGTCGCCGTCATCGTCCGGAATGCCGTCGCCATTCGCGTCGCACGAATCCGTCAGCCCGTACTTTTCCGAAGTTAAATTATACGCCAACTGCGTCGTCAGGTTCTGCGTGATCGGCAGGCCGAAGCGAACCGTCGCACCGGACGTTTCCGATTCGTAGTTCGTGTATTTCTGCGTCTGACGGAAGATATCGAAGCCTGCGGCGATACGTCGGCCGAGGAAGTATGGTTCCGTGAACGACAGAGCGTAGTTGCGGGTGTCCTTGCCGCCGCCGGCCGAGACTCGAATGAACTGGCCTCGGCCGAGGAAGTTCCGCTCGCTGACCGAGCCTTCAACCGAGAAGCCTGCGTTCTCGCCGGTGGTATATCCGCCGCCGACCGAGAATTCACCGGTCGACTTTTCGACAAGATCGACCACCAGAACGACCTGGTCGGGTTCCGAGCCAGGGGCCGTCGCGATGTTCACGGTCTCAAAGAAATCAAGGCGCTCCAGGCGGCGCTTCGCGCGCTGGATGAGCACCTGGTTGAACGCATCGCCTTCCGAGACGTCGAACTCGCGACGGATGACATAGTCGCGCGTGCGCTCGTTGCCGCGGATCTCGATGCGCTCGATGTAGGTGCGGGGGCCCTGATCAATCGTATAAGCGACCGAGATGGTCCGGGTCTCGAAGTTGCGGTCGCCGCGCGGCGTCACCTGGGCGAAGGCATAGCCCGCGCCGGCGACCCGTTCGGTCAGGCCGATGATTGTGTCCTCGACGTTCTTGGCACTGTAGACGTCGCCGGACCGCGTCTCGATCGCGGAGTTCAGCGTCGTCGAATCGACGCCATCGATCGAGGATTCGATCGTCACATCGCCGAACGTGTAGCGCTCGCCTTCGTCGACCGTAAAGTTGACCGTATATTCGTTCGTCGCCTCGTCGAGCTCGGCCGAGGACGACACGACCTGGAAGTCCGCATAGCCGCGATCGTAGTAGAAGCGGCGCAGCGTCTCCTCGTCGGCCCGCAGACGGTTCTCATCATAGATGTCGTCGCGGAACAGGAAGGACAGGATGTTCGAGCGCTTCGTCGAGATCACATCGGCGAGACGCCGATCGCCGAAGGCGTTGTTGCCCACGAAATTGACGGTGCTGATCTTGGTTCGACCGCCTTCGTTGACGGTGAAGACGACGTTCACGCGATTCTCGCCGAGGTCCATGACTTGGGTCTGGACCTCCGCATCGTCGCGGCCGATCGCGCTGTATGCAGCCTTGATCGCCTCGACGTCGGCTTCCATCTGCGCCTGCGAGAAAGGCCCGCGCGGCTTCAGCTGCACGACGCGCGCCAGATCGGCGTCCTTGCGCTTCTTGTTGCCCTGGAAGAGCACCTGATTGACGACGGGATATTCCTCGACCTGGACGACCAGGGTTCCGCCCGACTGCGTCACCCGCACGTCGGAGAACAGTCCGGTCGCGAACAGCCGCTTCACCGCCTCGTCGATATCCGCCGCCGAAAAGCTGCGTCCTGGCTGGATGCCGATGTTGCCCCGAATCGTCTCGGCATCGACGCGCTGGTTGCCCTGCACGGAAATGCTGCTGACGACCGCTGCATGCGCCACGGAAACCGCGGCGACCTGCACGAAGAGTGAGGCTGAAAACACCATTCCAGCGGTAAGGGCTACCGCGGATGCCGCGCCCATCAGTCTTTTAGTTGCCTTCATAGGGCTGTCTTACCTTGTTTTCTCGTAGTCCCCACGGCGAGAAACCGGACGTGACGGTCATACCGCCTACCGTAATAGCCGGATTTTCCCTACACGCAAGGCTTCTGGTTAATTTGCGTTTACGAAGCCACGGACCGTGGCTTTCTCGTCACGCCAAATCCCCGCCATGGTTAATAAGTGTCGAATTTTCATTGGCTTCAGCATCCGAACAGATCATTCCAGACGACAAAGCCCATGAACAGCAGAACGGCCAGAAGTCCGATTCTGTAGACCGCCTCCATCGCCCTCTCGGGCACGGGACGACGGGTCGCGGCCTCTATGCCGTAGAAGAGCAGATGGCCGCCGTCGAGCGGCGGAATCGGCAGCAGATTGAGAAAGCCGATACCTACCGACAACAGCGCCACGAGGTTGATCAGCCACAGGAATCCGAGCTGCGCGGCCTGCCCGGACATCTTCGCGATCTTTATCGGCCCTCCGAGCTGGCACTTGTCCTCGCGGCCGAATGCGAATCGCTTCAGGAATTGCCCCGTCCGGCTGATGATCGATCCGGTTTCGACGACCGCCTGGCCGACCGCCTCGACCGGTCCATAATGCTCCACCCTGCCCTCGCCGACCTCCTGGTTGGTCGCGACCCCGATCACCCCGACCTTGATCGTATTGCCGAGCGCGTCTTTCTGCTCGGTCAATCTCGGCGCCGCTGTGAGGGTGACTTCTTTCCCGTCGCGTAGCATTACGAAGACCAGCGGATCGTCCGTTCGGCCGGACACGTAGCGCTGGACATCGGCAAATGTTTCGACCGGGCTTCCATCGACCGAGACGAAACGGTCGCCCGGCCTGAAGCCGGCCGCCTCGGCAGCGCTTCCCACCACCACTTCCGCCACTACCGGCTGGATTACCGGCTTTCCGTAAGTGCCGAAAAGAACAGCGAAAACGGCGATTGTAAGCAGGAAATTGAAGACCGGGCCGGCAACGACAGTCAGCGCCCGCTTCCACACCGGCTGGGTGTGGAAGGCGACTTTCTTCTCCGCCTCGGTGAGTGATTCTATCTCTTCGGGGTCGGGAGTGGAGGTCGCATTCATGTCGCCGGTGAATTTGACATAGCCGCCGAGAGGAATGGCAGACAGCTTCCACCGCGTGCCGTGACGATCGTTGAAGCCGAAGAGCTCGGGGCCGAAGCCGATCGAGAATGCCTTGACGCCGATGCCGCACCAGCGGCCGACGAGATAGTGCCCCATCTCGTGAACGAAGACGACGACGGTGAGCACGAACAGAAACGGCACGATCGTACCGAGAATCAGCCCGTTCGTGCCTACGATCGAATTCAGAATGTCACCCAAAAGGAATGTCCCGATATGTGCGGCGGGCCGCGAAGGTGTGAGGTTGCGACGCCAAACCGGGCGAATCCGTGACCTGTCCGGCGCCGCTCAGATCGCAAACAGCCCCGACACCGGAGCAGCCGGACCGGCAAGAAACCAGCCCGCGAGATACAGTGCCACCGCCGCCGCGACAAGCCCGTCGACCCGGTCCATCACGCCACCGTGTCCGGGAATGAGCCGGCTCGAGTCCTTTGCGCCGAACCGCCGCTTGAAGCCGGACTCGAAGAGGTCCCCCGCCTGCGAGACGGCAGACAGCGGCAAGGCGAGAAGCCCCATGAGCAGCGGCGAGGGGTGCCCGGAGAAATAGGCCGCGATCCAGCCCGCGACCAGCGCGGCGACCGCGCCGCCCACCGCTCCACTCCAGGTCTTGCCGGGAGATATCGATGGCGCGAGCTTTGGTCCGCCGACTGCGCGGCCGACGAAATAGGCGAAGATATCCGTGCCCCAGACGACCGCGAAAAGGTAGAGAATCGCCAGCAGTCCCGAAGTGTCGCCGCCGCGCAGGAAAGCCAGAGCAACGGCTGGAAGAACGGCATAGGCCATGCCGATCGCCGCAAGCGTGCCAAGCTCCCGAACTCGCCCGATCGCAAGCAGCAGGAGCGTCGGCACGATAGCGAGAATCAGCATCGGATAGCCGTTCAACCCAGCGGCAAGCGCGACCAGCGTGATCGCGACGAGGATCCACGCAGCGACCCAGAGCGGTCGATCGCGCCTGAGATTCGACACGGTCGTCCATTCGTAGAAGACGAGCGCCCCGATCGCGGCAGCGAGCAACCGAAAAGGCACGCCTCCCGTCCAGGTGAGCGCGAGCACGACGACGGCGAGGACGACGCCCGAAACGATCCTGAGCTGAAGGTTGCTCATAGCGCGACGCCCGCGGCGGGCACGCCGCCGAAGCGACGCTCGCGCGCCGCGAAGGTCTGGATCGCCTCGACGAGATGGGCCTTGCCGAAATCCGGCCAGTAGCAGGAAAGAAAGATGAGTTCGGCATAGGCCGCCTGCCAGAGCAGGAAGTTCGACAGGCGGATCTCGCCGCCGGTGCGGATGATCAGGTCAGGATCGGGAATGTCGACCGTATCCAGGAAGGCTCCGAAGCTCTCGGGCGTTATGTCGCGCGGGTCGAGTTGTCCCGCAACGGCGGCCTCAGCGATCCTGGTCGCGGCCCTCGCGATCTCGTCGCGCGAGCCGTAGTTGAAGGCGATAACGAGGTTCAGCGCGCTGTTGTCCCGCGTCAGAAGCTCTGCCTCGTCCAGCAGCGCGGCGATGTCGGGCTGCAGGCTTTGGCGCTCGCCGATGACGCGCACCTTCACGCCGTTTTGGTGCAGTTCCGCCAGATCGCGTCTGATGAACAGCTTCAGCAGGCCCATCAGATCCGAAACCTCAGATTTCGGGCGCGACCAGTTTTCCGAGGAAAAGGCATAGACCGTGATCCAGCGGATCCCGAGATCGTCGGCGTTCCGGACGGTCTGGCGAAGTGCCTCGACACCCGCGCGATGCCCCGCCGCACGCGGCAGGCCCCTCGCCTTCGCCCAGCGGCCATTGCCGTCCATGATGATCGCGATGTGCTCAGGCTTCAATTTCAATCGAGCACTCCGGGGTAGGCGGCATTTGTGCCGCCGACATTGCCGATGATCGTCAGACCTGCATGATCTCGGCTTCCTTCTCGATGAGAAGGTTGTCGATCATCGAGATCGTATCGTCCGTCATCTTCTGGACCCTGTCCGAGCCGACGCGCATGTCGTCCTGACTGATGACGTGATCCTTTTCCGATTTTTTCAAGCCGTCGATGCCGTCGCGCCGCACGTGCCGCGCCGCGACGCGGGCCGATTCGGCGTACTGGTGCGCGATCTTGACCAGTTCCTTGCGCCGCTGTTCGTTCAACTCCGGCAAGGGGATGCGCAGCGTCGTGCCGTCCATGATCGGATTGAAGCCGAGATTCGCCTCCCGGATCGCGCGATCGACCGCGCCGACGAGCGAGCGGTCCCAGACACTGACGCTGATCATGCGCGGTTCCGGCACGCTGACCGACGCCACCTGGTTGATCGGAGTCGGCGCGCCATAGGCCTGCACTATGATCGGGTCGAGCAGATTGGACGAAGCGCGACCGGTGCGCAGCGAAGCGAGGTCGTGCTTGTACGCGCTGATCGCGCCGTCCATGCGGCGCTGGAGATCCTTGAAATCCACTCCGTCAGCCATGTGTTTCTCCCGGTCTCTTGGTGGTTGCGCCCTGTCTTGCGTCAGGCGTCCGCGACGATCGTGCAGTGGCCTTCACCACGCAGAATTGCGCCGAACCCACCTTTTTCGTGAATCGAGTAGACGATTATCGGAATGTTGTTCTCGCGCGCAAGCGCAATCGCCGCGGTATCCATGACCTGCAGGCCCTGGCTCAACACTTCACGATGGGTAATGCGTTCATATCGAACGGCATTCGGATCCTTCTTCGGGTCTGCGGAGTAGATACCGTCGACCTGGGTGCCCTTGAACAGCGCGTCGGCCCCGATTTCCGCCGCGCGCAGTGCGGCTGCGGAATCCGTGGTGAAGAACGGATTGCCCGTGCCGCCGGCGAAAATCACGACCTTGCCGGAGTTCATGTAGCTGGTGGCCTGGCGCTGCGAAAAACTCTCGCACAGTTCCGGCATCGCGATCGCCGACAACACCACCGTATCGACGCCGAGCTTGACCAGCGAGGTCCGCATGGCAAGAGAATTGATCACGGTCGCCAGCATGCCCATGTGGTCACCGGTGACGCGATCGCCTCCCTTGGAAGCCACGGCAAGGCCGCGGAAAATGTTGCCGCCGCCGATGACGAGGCCGACTTCCACGCCCATTTCGCGGGCTTCGGCGATGTCGGAAGCGATCCGGTCGGCGACCGAGACGTCGATGCCGAAATGCTGGTCGCCCATCAGCGCCTCTCCCGATGCCTTGAGAAGAACGCGGCGATAGAGAGGCTTAGCCGACATCGATTGCTTTCTCTTGAATACAGGCGCTCGGAAACGGTGCTGCGATACACGAAGGGCGCCGCGATGTCACGCGGCGCCCCTCGATAACAGGCAATGCCGTGAATGAGTTACTTCTTGATCGTCGCGGCGACTTCGGCCGCGAAATCCGTCTCTTCCTTCTCAATGCCTTCGCCCACGGCGTAGCGCACAAAGCCGGTGATCTTCGCCGGCGAGCCGATTTCCTTCTCGGCTTCCTTCAGGGCCTTCTCGACCGTCAGATCGGGGTTCATGACGAAGGCCTGCTTCAGGAGCACGACTTCCTCGTAGAACTTGCGCAGGCGACCTTCGACCATCTTCTCGACGATGTTCTCGGGCTTGCCCGATGCGCGCGCCTGGTCGGAGAAGATCGCCTTCTCGCGTTCCACGGCGGCCGGATCTAGCGCGTCGATGTCGAGCGACATGGGGTTTGTCGCAGCGACATGCATCGCGACCTGACGGGCAAAAGCCCTGGCGGCCTCCGCCTTGCCTTCGGTCTCGATCGCGACGAGCACGCCGATCCTGCCGAGGCCGTCGGCAACCGCGTTGTGGATGTAGGTCGCGACCGCGCCCTTGGACACCGACAGCTTCGTCGAGCGGCGGAAGCTCAGGTTTTCGCCGATCGTGCCGACAGCGTCCTTGATCGCCTCCGTCACGGTCTTGTCCAATCCCGGATAGCGGGCGGCGGCAACCTTCTCCGTCTCGCCGAATGCAAGTGCCACCTTGGCGACGTTGCTGACGATGTCCTGGAACTGGTCGTTGCGGGCGACGAAGTCGGTTTCCGAATTGACCTCGACAACCGCAGCCTCGTGGACGCCGGCGTCGACGCCGACCAAGCCTTCAGCGGCCGTGCGGCTCGCCTTCTTGTCCGCCTTCGCGATGCCCTTCTTGCGCAGCCAGTCGACCGCCGCCTCCATATCGCCATTGGTTTCGGTAAGCGCCGCCTTGCAGTCCATCATGCCCGCGCCGCTCAGTTCGCGCAGTTCCTTGACCTGTGCCGCCGTAATGCTCATCTCAGCCTCTTCATCTCAAAAAATGACGGCGCGCGATTGGCATCGTGCGCCTGGAATGGGTGGGCGCGGCCGAAGCCGCGCCCGTCATATGGAACCGGCTCAGGCCGACGGGGCTTCTTCCAGTGCCGGCTCGACAGGTGCCTCGGCCGAAGCGCCAATGTCGATGCCGTAGTTGCCCTGCTGGCGTGCAATGCCGTCGATCGCAGCGCGTGCAATGAGGTCGCAATAGAGCGCGATGGCGCGCTGTGCGTCGTCATTGCCCGGGATCGGGTAGTCGATCTTGTCCGGATCGCAGTTCGAATCGATGATCGCGACGACCGGAATGCCGAGACGCTTGGCCTCCAGGATCGCGATCGCTTCCTTGTTGGTGTCGATCACGAACATCAGGTCAGGCGTCGAGCCCATATCCTTGATGCCGCCGAGCGCCTTGTTCAGCTTCTCGCGTTCGCGATCGAGGTTCAGGCGCTCCTTCTTGGTGAAGCCCTGTGCCTCGCCAGCCAGCAGTTCGTCGAGCTTGCGCAGACGCTGGATCGAGTTCGAGATCGTCTTCCAGTTGGTGAGCATGCCGCCCAGCCAGCGCGAGTTGACGTAATACTGGGCCGACCGCTGCGCGGCGTCCGCCACGATGTCCGACGCCTGGCGCTTGGTGCCGACGAAGAGCACTCGGCCGCCGGCGGCGACGGTGTCGGAGACGACCTTCAGCGCCTGGTGCAGCAGCGGAACCGTCTGCGACAGATCGATGACGTGGATGTTGTTGCGGGCGCCAAAAATGAAGGGCGCCATTTTGGGGTTCCAGCGGTGGGTCTGGTGTCCGAAGTGGACGCCAGCATCCAATAGCTGGCGCATGCTGAAATCAGGCAGAGCCATGTCTTATCCTTTTCCGGTTAGCCTCCACGGACACTTGACGCTCGGATTTCTCGTCGCGCCACCGGAGGCGTCAGCCGGATTTCTCCCGGAAGACCACCCAAGTCCGTGTGTGGAATGGTCGCGCATATAGATGCGTTATACGGGAAACGCAAGCGGTCCGCCGATCCTGGACCGGCGGCGGCGCGTGTCAGGTTGTCGCGAGATACTTGCCAAGCGCCGCGAGATCGACATTGCCGCCACTGAGCACGATGCCGACCTTCATGCCCTTGCACTCCACCTTGCCTGACAGGATCGCGGCAGCGGCCAGGCAACCGGTCGGCTCGACGACGATCTTCATCCGCTCGGCGAAGAAGCGCACGGTCGAGACGAGATCCTCGTCGGGAACGGTCGCCACCGCCTCGACTTTCTCCCGGATGATCGGGAAAGTATGCAGCCCGAGCGCCGTCGTCAGCGCTCCGTCGGCGATCGACCGCGGCACCGGAATGGTCACGATCTCGCCTCTGGCCATCGATTGCTGGCCGTCATTGCCGGCTTCCGGCTCGACGCCGATGACCCGGCAGGCGGGCGAAAGCCCCTTCGCCGCGAGCGCGCTGCCGGCCAGAAGACCGCCGCCGCCGAGCGGCGTGAGGATGATGTCGAGATCGCCGACTTCCTCGACGAGCTCGAGCACCGCCGTGCCCTGTCCGGCGATGACGTCCGGATGGTCGAAGGGCGGAATGATCGCCGCGCCGGTCTCCTCAGCGATGCGACGGGTGACCTCCTGCCGGTCTTCCTTGTAGCGGTCGTAGAACACGATCTCCGCGCCATATCCGCGGGTGCCGGCGACCTTCACGGCCGGCGCATCGGTCGGCATGACGATGGTGGACGCAACGCCGAGCAGCCTTGCCGCATAGGCGACCGCCTGGGCGTGATTGCCGGAAGAGAACGCCAGCACGCCGCGCGACCTCGCATCGACGTCGAGCGCGGCGATCGCATTGTAGGCACCGCGGAACTTGAACGCCCCTCCCCGCTGCAGGTTTTCGGCCTTGAAGAAAAGCGATGCGCCGGTCCGCTGATCGGCCGTGCGCGAGGTCAACACCGGCGTCCGGTGCGCCTGGCCCGCGATGCGCGACTGCGCTGTCCGCACGTCCGCGAAGGTCGGAATGCGCAGCCCTTCGGGCACGGAATGTGCGGTCACGATCAACTCCCGGATGTGGTGAGATTCGTCTGTGCGAGGCGCCTACTCGGGCTTCTTGCAGCCGTCTTTGCTGTCGAGCAGGTCGAGCCCGACCAGCTTCGCCTTGATGGAGAACTCGCCGTAGCTCATCGTCAGGTCGCGGGTGAAGCCGTTGTCGTAGAGCTTGAACGAGATCGCATAGTCCGGCACTTCCTCACCATCGTCCTTGCTCAGGTCGAAATAGGCGATCGAGACCGGCCAGTACTGCTCTGATTTCAACGTCTTGAGCGCCGGCAGCTCCGGATCGTTGGCCGCCGGCGTCGTCTGCTTGCCGATCACCACCGTGGTCGTCATCACCTTGTTGGCGTCGTCCGACCCGTCGAAGATCGAGGTCTCGTAGAAATTCTCGCCACCCTTCGCCTTGTCGATCAGCTCGATCATGTGCTGAGTGGGAAAGCGCGTCGCCGGGAGTTCTACCGTCTGAGCCTGCGGCTTCTGCAGCTTGACCGCCATGCCCTTGGGGTCGATCGAGGCCGAACCCTTCGTCTCCTTGTCGAGCCCGTCGTCGACGAAGAACTTCGTCACGAAGTCGAACGACTTGCCCTCGCCGTCTTCGAAGGTGGTCATCTGATAATCGTTCATGCGCTGCGTCTCTTCGACATTCATCTGGGAGACGAAGCGATAACTGGTCGAATAGCCCTCGCAGCGCGAGCCGGTGAATTCGTAGACGATGCGGCCCGCCACACCTGTCACGCCCGATTTTTCGGACGCCTCGCCGAGATCAAGATCGTAGACCGCGCGGTGGGCCAGCAGCGCGCCGGCGGCGGTGGCGAATTCGACGGGAAACACGGCGGCGAAGACGACGGCGGGAAGGACAAGGCGCAAGGCGCTCATCTAGTGCTCTCCGGTGGCCGCATCCCCCTGGGGACCGCCAGTTAAGTTGACTCTGCCGCATCCTCCACAATAGTCGTGGCCGAAGCGAGGCGAGCGTAACAGCTTCGTCCGCACAGGATGCCACGAGTCCCGTTCCCGAGGAAAGCAATTGGTTGACACGATCGAAGCCCGCCTTGCCGCAGAGGGCGTAACCTTGCCGGCCGCCGCGGCGCCCGCGGCGAACTACGTCCCGTTCATGCGGACCGGGAACCTGCTTTTCACCTCGGGACAACTGCCCCTGTCGGAGGGCAAGCTCGTCGCGACCGGACTGCTCGGCCGTGATCTCGACACGGAGGCGGGCAAACTGGCGGCGCGCGCTTGCGCGATCAACATCCTCGCCCAGGTCAAGGCCGCCACCGGCGACCTCGAGAAAATCGCGCGCATCGTCAAGATCACCGTCTTCGTCGCCTCGGCACCGGGCTTCACCGAGCAGCATCTGGTCGCCAACGGCGCCTCCGACCTGCTGGCGAAGGTGCTGGGCGAGCGCGGCAGGCACGCCCGCGCGGCGGTCGGCACGGCTTCGCTGCCGCTCGACGCGCCGGTCGAGATCGAAGCGATCGTGGAACTCGCCTGAGGCCCGCCCCGATGACCGACATTTCCTGGCTCACCGCCCGCCCGATCGCGCATCGCGGCTATCACGACATGAACAAGACCCGCTGGGAGAACACGCTCTCGGCCTTCGACGCCGCGGCGCGCCGGAATTTCGCCATCGAATGCGACGTGGCGCTCTCGGCCGACGGCGTGCCGGTGATCTTCCACGACCACGATCTGCAGCGGCTTGCCGGCCAGGGCGGGCTCGTCTGGCAGAAGACCGCCGCCGAGATGGGTGCTCTGAAGATCGGCGGCACGGAAGACCATGCGCCGACGCTGAGAGAAATGCTCAACCTCGTCGCCGGACGCGTGCCGCTCGTCATCGAACTCAAGGGCATTCCGGGTCATGACGACGGTCTCGTCGAGGCGGTCGCCAGGGAATTGCGCGCCTATGAAGGCAAGGCTGCGATCATGTCCTTCGACCACTGGCTGATCCGCCAGTTCCCGGTTCACGCAGCGGGCATTCCCGCCGGCCTCACCGCCTGGGGCGACAAGCCGCACGAGGTCGAGGCGCATTTCTCGATGCTGGCCAATGGCCTGTCCTTCACCTCCTACCACTACGGCCATCTGCCGAACCGATTCGTCACCTTCCTGCGCGAGACGCTCCGGCTGCCGGTCATCACCTGGACGGTCCGCGACGGCGACGCCGTCAGGACCACATTCGCCAATGCCGACCAGATGACGTTCGAGGGATTCGATCCGGACGCGATCGCCTGATTCTCGCGCCGCGAGGCCCTTGCCGGATCGGTGTGCAGCGCACACATTGGTGCCATGGATATAGGCACGTTCGACCGGACAGGTGAGCATGGCGAGGTCACGCTGAAGGTCGTGACCGGCATGGAAGCCTTCACCGGCGAGGAATGGTCCGGCCTTGGCGGCGCCTCTCGCGAGGATCTCCATACCCCGTACAACCCGTTCATTTCGCACGCGTTCCTGTCGATCGTCGAAGAGTCGGGGACCGTGTCGCGCACCACGGGCTGGCAGCCGCAGCACCTGCGCCTCGAGGCGGCCGACGGCACGCTTCTTGGCGCGGCGCCCTGCTATCTCAAGTCGCACAGCCAGGGCGAATACGTCTTCGACCACGGCTGGGCCGACGCATTCGAACGGGCGGGCGGGCGCTACTATCCGAAGCTGCAGGTCGCGGTGCCTTTCACGCCGGCGACTGGCCCTCGCCTGCTGACGTCGGGCGCGTCCGCAACGACGATCCGGGCGGCCCTCGCCGGTGGCCTGAAGACGCTCACCGACCGGCTCGGCGTCTCGTCGGCCCACGTCACCTTCGCGGCCGAAGAGGATATCGAGCAGCTGGACGCAGCCGGCTTCCTGCCGCGCACCGACCAGCAGTTCCATTTCCGCAACGAGGACTATCGCGATTATGCCGATTTCCTCGACACGCTTGCCTCACGAAAGCGCAAGGCGCTGCGCAAGGAGCGCGCGGCCGCCGTCCAGAATGGCATCATGATCGACCGGCTCACTGGCAAGGATCTGACCGAGTCGGTCTGGGACGATTTCTTCCGCTTCTACATGGACACCGGCAGCCGCAAATGGGGCCGTCCCTACCTCAACCGCGAGTTCTTCTCGCTGGTCGGCGAACGCATGGCCGACGACGTGCTGCTGGTGATGGCGAAGCGTAACGGCCGCTATGTCGCCGGCGCGATCAACTTCATTGGCGGCGACCGCCTGTTCGGGCGCAATTGGGGCTGCATCGAGGACCACCCGTTCCTGCACTTCGAGGTCTGCTACCACCAGGCGATCGATTTTGCGATCGAACGGGGGCTGAAAGTGGTGGAGGCCGGCGCACAGGGCGAGCACAAGCTGGCGCGCGGCTATATGCCCGTCACCACGCGGTCCGCACATTACATCGTCCATCCCGGCCTGCGCCGCGCCGTCGCCGACTATCTTGAGCGCGAGCGGGAGGAGGTCGCCCAGGTCGGCGAGTATCTGGAGGAGCACGGACCGTTCCGGCGCGGAGAATTGCAGGAACGGGAATAGCAACAAGCGAACGCGCCGCCGCTTGCCAATTGACGCCTCCGGCCATAGCAGAACGACATGTCTCTCGAATCCGTCCGCGCCTTCTTCGGCGAACACGCACCCGACATCGACGTCATCGTCACCGAAGCCAGTTCAGCGACCGTGGCTCTCGCCGCCGAGGCGCACGGGGTCGAGCCGGCGCAGATCGCAAAGACGATCTGCCTGCGCGCCGGCGACGAGACGCTGCTGCTCGTCACCAGCGGCACCGAGCGGCTGAGCAACCGCAAGTTCAAGGACCGCTTCGGCGGCAAGCCACGCATGCTCGATGCGGAACAGGTGCTGGAACTGACCAGTCACCCTGTCGGCGGCGTTTGCCCGTTCGGCCTGCCAGCCCCCTTGCCCATCTATTGTGACGTCTCGCTCAAACGCTTCGACGAGGTGGTACCGGCGGCCGGCGCCACCAACGCGGCGGTGCGGCTGCCGCCCGACCGCGTGGCAGCGCTCACCGCGGCGCGGTGGGTTGACGTGTGCGGCGAATAGCTGACAAGAAATCGCGGTCTTCGCTTACGGAATGGATGAACCAGATGGCTCCCGCCTACGATCCTTCGAACGTCTTTGGAAAAATCCTGCGCGGCGAGCTTCCCGCCTACAAGCTCTACGAGGATGCCGACACCTTCGCCTTCATGGACATCATGCCGCGCGGCGACGGCCACTGCCTCGTCATCCCGAAAGTGCCGTCGCGCAACATCCTCGACGTTTCGGAAGACAGCCTCCTCGCCGTCGCACGGACCACGCAGAAACTCGCCCGCGCCGTCGTGAAGGCATTCGCGGCGGACGGCGTCACCGTCCAGCAGTTCAACGAGAGCGCCGGCGGCCAGGTCGTGTTCCACCTGCACGTCCACATCATTCCGCGCTTCGTAGGCGTGTCGCTGAAGCCGCATACCGGCCAGATGGAAAAGCCGGAATTGCTGTCCGCCAACGCGGAGAAGATCCGCGCGGCCCTGCAGTAGATCCGGCGTATCAGACCGGATTCGGCGTGGCGACCGGTCGCGGCGCGGCGGCAAGGCGCGTCTGCGCGTCGTAAATCTTCAAGCCCACCATCCACGAACCGACGGTGATCGCAACGCCCGCTAGGACGTCCGTCAGATTGTGTCCGCCATGGACCAGGATCGCCGGGAAGAGCAGCAGGCAGACGCCGATCAGGACGAGGCGGGCGATCAGGTACGGCCAGAGCGCAATAAGCGAAATCAACGCCATCACCGTATGGAACGACGGGAAGCCGACCAGCCCGGTCACTCCCATGGCCGACAGGTCCGTCACACCTTCGCGGAAAAGCCGATTGAGCTCAGCACCATAGGCCGGACTCACTATGGGCCGGACGATGCGCTCGACCTCGGGATCGAGTGTCCAGAACGCCGCCGCTCCGCCGGAAGGAAACAGCGCCCAGCAGAAGATCGTCGCGAGCGAGGCAATGACGGTGCCGAGCGCGGCGGCGTGCAGCCGCCTGCGGTCGAGCAGTGCGCCGAGGACGATGAAAGCACATAGCAGCTGGATCAGCGTCAAAGCGTAGACCCGCCTGACGATATCGTTGAGGGCCGGATGCTCCGCGAACCAGGAAACGAACGCTGGCCAGGAATAGCCGAGCCACGCATCTATCCTGACCAGCGCCGCGTCGATCGGGGCTGTCGGACGCGGCAAGAGGACGATGTTGAACAGCACGCCAAAGGCCGAATAGGCAACGAAGAGACCCAGGACATGGGTCACCAGCGCGATACGCTCGCTGTCGCGAAACTGCCGGTAGATCTGGCCGACGCCGATCATCACCGCGGCGAAGCCGGCCGAGAACGTGAAGAATTCCGGCCCGACGGCAATGCCCTTCCACCAGACGAGGAAGAAGCTCGCGACGCCGAGCGCCGCGGTTATCAGTAGGATTGTTCGTTCTGCCGGATGAAATACCAAGACCTGCGTCCTCGCGCTTAAGAGGACCATAGCGGCTTGCGGTTAAGCGGCGGTAAGCCCGGATCCGATTTCGCCCCTATGTTTGGCCGATGAGCATCCCTGCGATCAGAACGGCTTCCGCCGCAATGATGCCGGCCAGCATGCTGTGCCGGAGTGCGAGATAGGCGGCGAACCCGGCTGCCGCCGCTCCGACGCGCAGCGCCATTGGCGTATCTGCCAGTACCCCGCCCGGAAAGACGATCAGATTGGCGATCACCGCGGCCACCAGCGCGGTCGCGATGGTGCGCACCAGCACCATCGCATCGGAATCCTCTGAAACGCGTCCGCCGATGAAGACGCCGAGAAACCGCCACACGTCCGTTGCGAGCCAGCCGGCGAGCAGGATGAACAGATAAGGCCACCACCAGGCGTCGTTGCCGAAGAAGGTCATGCCGCACCCCATCGCCGGCTGGCCAGGTGATATCCGAACGCGGCAAACCCGCCGACAAGACCCGCCGCCAGCAGGTCGAAGCCAGGCGTCCACAGATGGAACAGCGGGCCGAGCGCCAGGCCCAGAACCATCGCGACGTAGCCCGCCCTCTCCCGCGCCGAACTCCACAGCGAGGTGAGGAAGTAGATCGGCGTCAGAAGCAGAAGCGCCGCTGAAGCGAGCGGCGGCAGATCGCCGGCAAGCGCGAACGCGATAGCGACGGCAATCATGTTCACCAACACCAGCGTGCCGCCAACGCCGGCATACCAGGCCGTGCGCATTTCGCGCGGCACGCCGCGAATGGCTTGCATGGCAATGACCCATGAGGTCACCGCCACGAAATGGGACAGCAGGTAGAGCACCCATGTCCGCGTTCTGGAAGCGCGCATCTCAGGAACCAGCGCCACGACCATCGGCGTCAGCCGGATCGAGGACAGGGCAACCGCAAAGGCTGCGGCCGGCAGGCCGGCACCGCCGATGATCGCGCCGACCAGCACCACATTGGCCGGCAGCGCCCAGACGATTCCCGTCGCGAACACGGCCTGTGTCAGCGTCAGCCCCGCCTCGCGCGCGAGCCCGGCAAAACCGACGTGGGCCGCCACCAGCATCAGGAGCGGCAGCGAGAACGCGGCGCGCACCCCGCGGCTGAACCAGGTCGCGGTAGAAAGATGCGTGATCGGGGAGGATGGGCCACCGGACATAGGCTCGATGCCTAGCCGAAGTTCTTTCGGTGGTGAACCGCCAATGTTGCAAGGCTTGTCGGACGAAGGGCAGGGCGACCGCGAACGCCGCGGCGCAGCGATGGGCCAGACATGACGGCGCCGACGAGCACGACCTTTGCCGGCAGCGCTAGATCACCTCCACCATGAACATTGTCTCGACGAAGCCGAAGCTCGCGTCCTTGGCCAGGCCGGCGAAACCGACTAAGGCGCTGACCAGGATCAGGCAGGGAACGGAGACGCCCGCCCGAGCGCCAAGCAGGAACTGGGTGAATGAAGATCCAGAGCAATGTGCCGGGCAGGATTCGCGCATTGAGCCCGCTGAGCACAGGCTTCCAGCCTGGGCGACTGGTAGCGTCGGACGCGGCGCGGACTAGAAATCGAGGCGCACGCCGAACAGGTTCGCGTTATGCCCTTCGCGCATATTGCCCAGCGTGCCCTCGGCGCCCGAGCGGTGATGGACGCGATACACGAAGCTCACATTGGGATGGCGCTTGTGCCGAAACGCCAGTTCGGGCCCGAGATAGAACAGCAGGGTCGCGTCGCCATTGTCTGTGATTTCGCGCTGCCGCTCTATGCCGATCGGGCCGGTGACGGCGCTGAGGCCGACCACCAATGCGGGCGAGACGGTGACGGGGCCGATCGTCAGGCCCTGATGGCCCAATACCGCGCCACCCCAGAGCTCGCCCGACGTGCCGTCGCCGAAACGCGCCGCAAGCCCGGCCTCTGCGGCGGTCGTGAAACCCCACGGGAGATCGAAAAGATGGCGCTGGTAGGCCGCTGACACGAGGTGATTGCCTTCGACCCCTCCGGCGTAGGGGATGAGCGTCCAGCCTGGAAACGTGCCGGTCATGAGACTGCCGGCGAAAACGGTCAACGAATTGCGGCGATCCGGTTCGGTAACGGCCTCGCCAGCATAGCACGCCATCCCCGGCGCCCAGAGAGCCAGCAAAGCAATGCTTGCGCGAACTATCGAAATCATGTGCCCCACCCATTCCCCTAGATGTCGTGCTACGGAGGTTGTCCGTCCGAGGCTTGGATGGGAGGTTTCTGTTGCGACACGACCACCCCGCATCCAGTCGCCCCGGATTGGCAACCTCCGTATCAACGACATCAAGCTATGCAGGACGGCAGATTGGAGTCAACGTTCCCCACGACGGTCCGGTGGAAATGCGGCCGGCAGTTGCCCGCAGGCCGCGCTGACGCTGGGTCAGCCCTTTCGTGGAAGCTGAGGTACCATGCTGCGCTTGGCCGGCTCACCCGGCTTCCCGGGCTTGGACTTGGCAACCGGGAGCGGCTTCGTCGCAGCCTTCGCTTTGGCTTTCCTGGCGGCCGGCTTCTTCGGCTTCGGCGCGGGCTCTTCCTTCTTCGGCCTGACCGGAACTTCGTCCGCGACCGCTTCGAGTTTGAGCTTGCTGTCGACGCCGCTGCCTTCGACCGTTATTCGTACCGTGCCGCCCTTCCTCAACTTGCCGAACAGGACTTCGTCCGCGAGCGGCTTCTTGATGTGCTCCTGGATCACGCGGCCAAGCGGCCTCGCACCCATCTTTTCGTCATAGCCCTTGTCGGCCAGCCAGGCGATCGCGTCCTGCGCAAGGTCGAAGGTCACGCCACGATCGGCGAGCTGCGCCTCGAGCTGCATGACGAACTTCTGCACCACCTGATGGATCACGGGCACCGGCAGCGAGCCGAACGGGATGATCGCGTCGAGACGGTTGCGGAACTCCGGCGTGAACAGCTTGTTGATCGCCTCGACATCGTCGCCTTCGCGCTTGGTCGAACCGAAGCCGATCGCCGCGCGTTGCGCGTCGAACGCGCCCGCATTGGTCGTCATGATCAGGATCACGTTACGGAAGTCGATCTTCTTGCCGTTGTGGTCCGTCAGCTTGCCGTGGTCCATGACCTGCAGGAGGATGTTGAACAGGTCCGGGTGCGCCTTCTCGATCTCGTCGAGCAGGAGCACGCAATGCGGGTGCTGATCGACACCGTCGGTGAGCAGACCGCCCTGGTCGAAGCCGACATAGCCCGGAGGCGCGCCGATCAGCCTGGAGACCGTGTGACGCTCCATGTATTCCGACATGTCGAAGCGGATAAGCTCGACGCCGAGCGAGGCGGCCAGCTGTTTGGCGACTTCCGTCTTGCCGACACCGGTCGGACCGGAGAACAGGTAGGAGCCGATCGGCTTCTCCGGTTCGCGCAGACCCGCGCGGGCGAGCTTGATGGCAGACGCGAGCGCGGTGATCGCGGTCTCCTGGCCATAGACGACGCGCTTGAGCTCGGCCTCGAGATTGGCAAGCACCTTCTCGTCGTCGGCGGAGACCGTCTTCGGCGGGATGCGGGCCATCGTCGCGATCGTGTGCTCGATCTCCTTGATCGTGATCGTCTTCTTCCGCTTGCCTTCCGGCAGGAGCATCTGCGAGGCGCCGGTCTCGTCGATCACGTCGATCGCCTTGTCGGGCAGCTTGCGGTCGTTGATGTAGCGCGCCGAGAGTTCCACCGCGGCCTTGATGGCCTCGTTGGTGTATTTCACCTTGTGGAAGTCCTCGTAGTAGGGCTTGAGGCCCTTCATGATCTCGATCGCGTCCACGATGGAGGGTTCGTTGACGTCGATCTTCTGGAAGCGGCGCACCAGCGCGCGGTCCTTCTCGAAGAACTGGCGGAACTCCTTGTAGGTGGTCGAGCCGATGCAGCGGATCGAACCCGAGGACAGCGCCGGCTTGAGCAGATTCGACGCATCCATCGCGCCGCCCGACGTCGCGCCGGCGCCGATGACCGTATGGATCTCGTCGATGAACAGCACAGCGCCCGGATACTCCTCGAGTTCCTTCACGACCTGCTTCAGCCGTTCCTCGAAATCACCGCGGTAACGCGTGCCGGCAAGCAGCGTGCCCATGTCGAGCGCGAAGATCGTCGCATTGAGCAGCACGCTCGGCACGTCGCCCTCGACGATGCGCTTGGCCAGCCCCTCGGCGATCGCCGTCTTGCCGACGCCGGGATCGCCGACATAGAGCGGATTGTTCTTCGACCGGCGACAGAGGATCTGGATCGTCCGGTTGATCTCGCTGGCGCGGCCGATCAGCGGATCGATCTTGCCGGCCTTGGCCTTCTGGTTGAGGTTGACGCAGTAGGCGGTAAGCGCGTCCTGCTGCTTCTTGTTCTTGCCGTTTTCCTCCGGCTGTTCGCCGTTGCGCTCGCCGGGGTGGTCCTCCTCGGCGCCGCGGGGCGTGCGGGATTCGGAAGCGCCCGGCCGCTTGGCGATGCCGTGCGAGATGTAGTTGACCGCATCGTAGCGGGTCATCTGCTGCTCCTGCAGGAAATAGGCGGCATGGCTCTCGCGCTCGGCAAAGATCGCGACGAGCACGTTGGCGCCCGAGACTTCCTCGCGGCCGGACGACTGGACGTGAATCACCGCACGCTGGATGACGCGCTGGAAACCGGCGGTGGGCTTCGAATCCTCGTCATAGCCGGTGATCAGGTTGTCGAGCTCCTTGTCGACATACCCCACCACCGTCTTGCGCAGTTCATCCAGGTCGACATTGCAGGCACGCATGACGGCGGCCGCGTCGGTATCGTCGATCAGCGCCAGGAGCAGATGCTCCAGCGTTGCATATTCGTGATGCCGCTCGTTGGCGAACGTCAGCGCCTGGTGAAGCGCCCGCTCTAGGCTCTGGGAGAAAGCCGGCATTCAATACCTCGCTTGTTCTCCGTCTGGGCGCGGTGGGAGTCCGCGCGGACGGACTTCATTTCTTCTCCATCACGCATTGCAGCGGATGCTGGTGCTGACGGGCGAAATCCATGACTTGCGTCACTTTGGTCTCGGCGACCTCGAATGTATAGACCCCGCATTCGCCCACTCCGTGATTGTGAACATGCAGCATGATGCGGGTCGCGGCTTCCCGATCCTTCTGGAAGAACCGCTCGAGGATATGCACGACGAACTCCATCGGAGTGTAGTCGTCATTGAGAATGAGGACGCGGTAGAGGCTGGGCTTCTTCGTCTTCGTCTTGGTGCGCGTGATGACGGAGGTTCCCCGACCCGGAACGCCTCTGTCATTGTCGCCTGCCTGCATGCGTCCGTCCTGGAACCGCATTGGCGCCCCGCCGATCGTCAATCTCTGCCCACCCTTCCGCGTGCCCGGACTCGAACACGAATGTAGGTGTTCGGCTGTCGATTTTAAGGCCTTCTTTCGCGCTGACAATATGCCCGGTCGGTCAGGTCGCGGGAAAACGGGCGAGACGAAAGGCGGACGACCGCACGGCCAGGCGGTGCGTCCAGATCACGCCGCCTCTATTTGGGGGAGGCTTGAGCCAGGATCAATGAAAGCGGATGTGGTCCGCGGAGTCAGGCGACGACGACCGTCGCCTTCGGGCCGACGCGATTGTAGAGGTCGATCACGTCCTGGTTCATCATGCGGATACAGCCCGACGACATATTCTGGCCGATCGACTGCCATTCGGGCGAGCCGTGGATCCGGTATCCGGTGTCGGCGCCATCCTTGAAGAGGTAGAGCGCCCGGGCACCGAGCGGATTGTCCGGACCGCCCGGCTGGCCTGTGCGCCATTTTTCGAGATCCGGACGGCGCGCGATCATTTCCGCCGGCGGCGTCCACACCGGCCATTCCTTCTTGTATTGGACGACTGCCCTGCCCGACCATTCGAAGCCGGCCTTGCCGATACCGACGCCGTAGCGCAGCGCATCTCCGCCTTCCTGCACGAGATAGAGGTGGTGTTCGGCCAGGCGCACGACGACCGTCCCCGGCGCCTCGCCGGTCGGGTCCTGGACGATCTGGCGCTGAAATTGCCGCGGAACCTGCTTGTAGGGGATCGCCGGCAGAGCGAAACCGCCCTCCTGCACGGAGGCATACATCACGTCCGGATCGGTGAAAGCCTTGTCGACGCTGATCTTCGGGCGAATGGAACCCGTCGCCTCCAGGTCGAGACCGAGATCCGGCATGTCTAGGCTGGTCGAACAACCAGCAAGCGCCACGCCACCCAACGCGAGGATAAAACCTCTGCGCGTCAATTCGACCGGATCACTCATGAACACGTCCACTCCAAACACTGGGTGAACTGTAGCGCGATCATGGTTCATAATTGGATAATGCGACCCGGCGCCTGCGTGTGAAACGGCGTCGGCGCCCGCATCGCACTCGTCGCGGTTGATCGCGCCGCGCGGCAGTGGTTCACACTCGGCGCCAAGCAGGTTGCGATTCGCCGAAAGTCCAGACGATGGGTAAGACACTGACGAGCTTCGCCCTGACCGCCGTGCTCACGGCGATCCTCATGGCGCTTGCCCTCTACCTCGCGCAGAAGGCCTATCCGTTCGGCGCGACCGGCGTCGGCCGGCTCGAGGGCCTGGCAAGTTCCGCGAGCTTCATCCCGCTCGCCGCGCTCTATTTCTTTTCGGCGGCGCTGCTGATGGTGCTGCCGCTTCGCGCCGCCGCGTTCGTCCTCGTCAACGCCACCGACCGGCTCTACTTCGTGGCGGTCGCGCTGTTTGCAACCATTGTCGGCTGCCTCCTGGCACGGACGGCGTTCGGAATGCCGCGCTCGCTGTGGCAGTTGTGGGACTGGCAGTTCATCTTCGTGCCGGCCATGGTCGCGAGCCATCTCCTGCTCAACGAGATCAGGCGTAATGTGCTTCTGCGCGGGTTGGGGCTGGTGGTGTTCGTCCTCGCGACTCTGGCCTGCCTGTTCTGGTCGTTCCGCTTCTGACGCAGGCCGGTCACTCGTCGCGCACGGGCACAGGCGTCACATCGATGGGCGGCTTCTCCAGGGCGGCGGTCACCTCGAGTTCGTGGATCCATTCCCGCCAGATCGCCACCAGCAACGCCATCAGCACCGGACCGACGAAGAGGCCGAGAAAGCCCATCGTCTTCACGCCGCCGACTAGACCGAAGATCGTCGGCAGGAACGGCAGCTTGATCGGCCCCCCGACCAGCTTCGGGCGGATCGTCTTGTCGACCACAAACAGTTCGATCGTTCCCCACGCAAACAGCGCCAGGCCGGCGAAAGGCGAGCCGCTCGCGGCGAGGTAGACCGATACCAGCGTCATCGACAGCGGCGCTCCTCCGGGGATCAGCGCCATGACGCCCGTGATCACGCCGAGGGTCACCGGCGAGGGCACCCCGGCGATATAGTAGGCGACGCCGAGGACTATCCCTTCGCCGAAGGCGATGATCGTCATGCCGGTGACGGTCGAGCTGATCGTCGCCGGCACGACGCGAGAAATCCGGTCCCAGCGGCCGGGCAGCACGCGCTCGCCGATCAGGTCGACCTGGTGCAGGAAGCGCGCGCCGTCGCGATAGGCGAAGAAGAGGACGATCAGCATGAACAGGATCGTCAGCATCAGCGAAAAGGCGCTGCCGCCCGCGGCCAGTACCGTCAGGTAGATATTGCGGATGTTCGATCCGCTGACCGTCTGCACGACCTCGCCGAACCCGCCGGGATGCCCGAAATAGTGCGTCCACTGCTCGCTCAGCAGTTCGCCGATCCAGGGCAACGTGGCGATCCAATCCGGCGTCGAAACCCCGGTGCGATTCGCTTCGAGCACCCATGTCACCCATTGCTGGATCTCGGCCACCGCATAGCGGCTGACTAGCACGATGGGCGCAATGAGGAAGGCAAGGATCAGCATCAACGCGATCGTGGCGGCGATTGACCTGTTGCCTTCGACGATCGTGAGCAACCGCCGGTAAAGCGGCCAGGTTGCCAGCGCAATCACCAGCGCCGCGAGCACCGGGACGATGAAGCCGTGAAAGAAATAAGCCCCGGCCGCGAAGACCAGGACGAGCAGCCAGCGCGCCGCCGTAAGCGGCGGGAGGACCGCGGGGCGCGCGGACCGAGTGGGTCCGAACAGTGGTATCTGCTTTTGCATCCGATCTCCGGGCCTATCTAGTCATACCGGACCGGCCAGCGCCGTCGTCATGGCCTCCGATCCGACCTTATGGCCGCATTTATCTATATTATCATGTCGGCCAGGACGCGTGGCTTCAATCGAATCCTCGGATTCGGCCTGGAAGGCTGATTCCGCTGATCCCGAGAAGGAGAAGCCGAGCAAACCCGCGTCGCTATCTCTGGCAATTCGCCGCGGGCCCTGCAATGCTGCTAAGAGTACAGCCGCCCACTGCACGTTCAGTGGTCGAGATGCCAAAGACCAAGCGATGATCGAGTCGCCGCAGCGACAAAGTTGAGCTGTGTCACTGGGAGACTGGAATGAGCCGGCTGCATAGCGAGAACCATCTTGTTTCGCGCATAGGCTGGCTGCGCGCCGCCGTGCTTGGAGCCAATGACGGGATCGTCTCGACCGCGAGCCTCATCGTCGGCGTCGCATCCGCCGCGTCAGGGAGTTCCGAAGTGTTGGTCGCCGGGGTGGCCGGCCTTGTTGCAGGCGCCATGTCGATGGCGGCGGGCGAATATGTCTCGGTCAGTTCCCAATCGGACACGGAACTCGCCGACCTCGATCGCGAGCGGTCCGAGCTGGTGACGCAACCCGAGTTCGAGCGCGAAGAACTGGCGCAGATCTACGTGAAGCGCGGAGTGACGCCGGACCTTGCCCGCCAGGTTGCCGATCAGCTGATGGCGAAGGATGCGCTGGCCGCACATGCGCATGACGAACTGGGCATTTCGGAAATGACCACCGCGCGCCCCATCCAGGCAGCCCTCACGTCGGCTGCGACCTTTGCCGTCGGGGCGGCGATGCCGCTCGCAATGGTGCTGCTGGCGCCCGCCGCCTCGCTTGTATGGGTCGTGTCGGTCGCTTCGCTCCTGTTCCTCGCGCTGCTCGGCGCGATCGGGGCCAAGGCCGGTGGAGCCAACGTGATGAAGGCGACCTTGCGCGTCACGTTCTGGGGCGCATTCGCCATGGCGCTGACCGCCGGTATCGGCGCACTGGTCGGCACCGCTGTCTGAGGCGCCCGCCTGTTCTCCCGCGGAGCACGGAAACCGCACAGACTGACTCTCGACGCGGCCTGGAATATGGCAGGATCGTAAAATAGCAGCGACTTCAGGGGTTAAGCTGGAGCGGGTGAAGGGAATCGAACCCTCGTATTCAGCTTGGAAGGCTGCTGCTCTACCATTGAGCTACACCCGCATTCCGCCTTGTCAGCTCTGGTCCGGCCATGGGGCCGGCATGCTAGGCTTCCGGGGCGCAGTGGTGGAGGGAGTTGGATTTGAACCAACGTAGGCTGAGCCAACGGATTTACAGTCCGTCCCCTTTAACCACTCGGGCATCCCTCCGTACTGCGCCGGAGCCTTGCAACGAGGCAAACGCGGCAGGCCCGAAAGGGCAAACCGCGATGCGCCTTATGGCGGCAAGGTCCCGGACTGTCAACACGCGCGGGGGCGAAAACCGGGCCGCGAAACGAACTTCCCCGCCGCCATAGGCAAGGAGCAGACGCGGGTCTATAAGCGCCCGATGACCGACGACAGCAAGCCCCGCACCGCCAAAGACACCCACTACGCTAAGCTGCGCCGCGCCTATCGCGACGAGAAGGCGGGCGGCACGCCGCAGTTCCGCGCCCGCCAGCCGGTCGCGCCCGGCGAGGCGCCGTCGGACGGGCTGGTGCGCCTCTATGGCCTGCACACCGTTCGCGCCGCGATCGACAATCCCAGGCGCAAGATCCAGCGCATGATGGTGACCCGCAACGCGCTGGAGCGGCTCGAGATCGCCGACGTCTCAGCCCTGCCCTTCCCGACCGAGATCGTCGAGCCGCGCGACATCGACAAGATCACCGGCAGCGACGCGGTCCACCAGGGCGTCTTGATCGAGGCGAAGCCCTTGAAGCCGAAGTCTCTCGCCGATCTGAAGGACACGCCGCTGGTCGTCGTCCTCGACCAGGTGACCGATCCGCACAATGTCGGCGCGGTGATCCGTTCGGCAGTGGCGTTCGACGCAGGTGCGCTCGTCGTCACGGCGCGCCACAGCCCACAGGAATCGGGCGTGCTGGCGAAGGCCGCCTCCGGCGCGCTCGAACATCTCGACGTGATCGAAGTGAGGAACCTGGCCGATGCGCTGGGCGAATTGCATGATGCGGGCTTCCGCACGATCGGGCTCGATTCGGAGGGGACCGAGCCGTTCGAGGGGGCGTTGTCCGGCGGTCGTATCGCGCTCGTCCTCGGCGCCGAGGGCAAGGGCCTGCGCCAGAAGACGCGTGAGACGGTGAATGCGCTGGCGCGGCTCGACATGCCAGGCCCGATCCGCTCGCTCAACGTGTCGAACGCGGCGGCCGTGTCGCTCTATGCGGCCCGCCGCCATCTGGCGGGACAGGGCTGAACTCAGTTGAACTCGAAGATCGACCGGAAAATGCCCGGCGCGATCACCGAAATCGGATTGACCTGGACCAGCGGCGACTTTGCGTTGCCGGCGACCTTGTAGGTGATCCCGATCAGGCCGCGGTCGCGGCCGTTTCCGAGCAACTGGCCGAGCAGCGGGATTTCGCCGAACAGGCGGTTGAGGCCATAGGCGGGCATGAAGGTTCCGGTGATCGCCATGTTGCCTTTGGCGTCATAGACAGATCCCTGGAACGTCGAGCCGATCGACGGCCCTCTCAGCACACCGCTATCGATGGAAAGATAGCCCTTTCCCTTCTCGATCCGGGCGAAGCCGCGCTCGAAGCGGACCCGCGACGTGTCGAGGTCGCCGCGCACTGCTTCGTTGAGGCTTCTGGTGTCACCCTCCGGTCGGGTCGCCACGATCGAACGAAGCCGCGGCTCGTTGACCAGGGTGAAGTCGCGGGCATCGATCTGGCCACGCAGCGGCGAATCGCCGTTCGAGGCAAGTGCCAAGGTGATCCGGCCGCCCTCCATATACGGATAGATGTCGAGAAAGCGCAGCACCGCCCCCGCGTTTCCGGACGCCATGTTCACCGCACGCTGTCCGGCATCCGTTCCATCCGACACGGTCAGTTCGTCTCCGGACCGGGTCGTCCCGGACGCCTTCAGGCTGAGCACGCGGGAGCCAGATCCGCGATAGGCGACCTTGACGTTCGTCAGAGCCTCGTCCTGGAAACCGGACACGTAGGCGACGTCGGCGTCCAGCGTCACCCTGGTCTGCTTCGAGCCGCCTTCACCGCCTCCGGTCGTGTCGAGCATCTGCTTGATGAGCGAACGCGCGTCGAACACCTTACCGCGCACGGTTACGGCGTAGCCATCGTCGTTGCGCCGGATGTCGACGGAGATGTCGTCGTTGCGGTTGAGCTTCACCCCCTCGAAGCGGGCGCGCGACAGGCCGGATTTGGTGACTGTCGCCGAACCCAACAACGAGAAGGATTCGCCTGAGAGCTTGATGTCGGAGATGCGATTCTCTCCATCGACATTGGTGTAGGCGAACGCCAACCTTGCCGGGATACCCGGCCCTTTCGACCATCCCGCCCATGGAATGCTGACCCGCGCATCCCCCAGGTCCGCAACGATCTGCCGCGTCGAGCCTTCTCCCGAAAGCTTCACGCTCACCGGACCGTCCAGCATCGAGTCGAGCCCGGGAACGATCGCCTCGCGGGCCTTGGCGTCCAAGATCAGCGAAACGTCGCGTCGCCGCGCTTCGCCGCTCCCGCCGAGCGGCTCGGAAATATCGAGGGTGGCCGGGATCCCGTTGAGCTTTGCGGTTGCCTTAACGTGCGCCACGGTCGGCACGACCTCGATGGTTCCCGACGCATCGCTGACGGTCTGGCCCTCGAACGGTTTTGAGATCGACAACCCTTTGTAGGACAGCTTCACCACCCAGCCGAGATTGGTCATGTCGACGCCGGCCTGGAGGGGAATGCGAGCCTTGACGTGGCCGCTGACCTCGCCGGAAAGTTCCTCCGGCGCGAGCGAGAGATGCCGCATCGCATCGATGGGCTTGTAGCTGGCGAGTTCACCGACGGCATCGGCGGACCCGGCGACGTCGATGTCGAGTTCGCCGATGACGGGCGGGAGTTCCCCGTGGCGGATAACGAACGTGCCGTTGCTCGCCGCCACTGTGCGTCCAGTCGGCAGGAAAATGGTGCCGGAAGAAATGCTGACGTCTGCATCGGTCCCGTCGAAACTGATCGTTCCGATCCCGTCTCTCACCGGAGGTATCTGTCCGGTCACATCGAACCGGGTGCCGTAGACCTCGAAATACCCGGATATCTCGTCCTCGGTCAGAGCAACGCCGCTGCCGATCCGGCCGGGAGCGACGGACATGGCGAGCCGCGAATTCTTGACGACGCCGCCGAACAGGTTCGCGTTCGCCCAGTTGTGGGCGCCATAGGCTGCGAACCACGGCCAAATCTGCTTGACGTTGCTGACCGACATTTCCGGCACGGACAGCGCAAGGTCGACACCGGGCGTGCGACCCTCGGCGAAGGCGACGATTGCCGTTCCCATCACCTGACCGCTGGCCGTCCGCAGCCCGATCTCGTTCGCGTTCAGCCGCCGCGTCTGCGGGTCATAGGTTCCTGCGAACCGTGCCAGGACGGATAGGTCAGGTTCAGCCGATCCGTCGGGCGCAAGAAGAGAGCCGTCGCTGACCAGTTCGTAGCGATAATGCGCGCCCGTCCCCTCGGCCGCGGGCGCCGGCCCGATCGCACCATGGCCGACGAAGCGCGACCGGCCGACTGCCAGTTCGGCGCGCTCGATCTCGATCTTGCGCGCCTGCGACTGGAACGACGCCGCGATGCTGCCGCCGCCGCGCATCGCCTGACCGTTGGCAAACTCCAGACTCGCATCGTCGAGCCTGGCTTGGATACTCAATTGCCCCGGTTCGCCGACGATCTCCCTGCCCGAGAGCACCAGACGAACGGCACCGCCGAGCCGCCTGACGGCGAACTGACCGCTGTCCTTCAGCGCAACGAGGTCGCGTTCCAACACCATCCTGTCGACATTGAGGTCAGCCTTGAACGAGACAGGTTCCGGACCGGCCCCATCCCGGTCGGCGGTTCCCTCGAGCCGAAATGCTCGCCCGCCCAATGTGGCATCCGCCTCGAATGCGATGGCGCCCGAAGCCTCGCGCTCGATCTTCGCGGTTTCGAGATGGAGGCTCCCGCCAGGTAAGCCCTTCGGCAGGACAACTTCCACGTTGGCGAAATCGACCTTGCGGGTCGACCCCGCGTCGAAGCCGTCGAAGGCGCGGTGGATGGCCACGAACACGGCCTTCATGACCAGGCCTGGATCGATCAGTCCGTCCGGGCCGGTCATTGCCCCGAGAGCGGCGTTTGCGCCTCCGCTTCCCGGAAGCGACGGAAGCCTGATGATCGCATCCTCCACCCCGGCACTGCCAAGCTGGACCTTCCCGGAGAGCAGAGGCAGAAAACGCAGCCCGAATCGCAGCGATCCGGCCTCGACGAGGCTGGTACCTTCCCGTCCGTCGCTGATGCGGACGTCATCGACCTGAAGCGCGAGGAAGCGCGACCCATCGACGGAAAGGCGCGGATCGCCCATCTCGGCGTCCACGTCGAAACCGGCCAGTCGGGTCAAGGCGGCCTCCGCCTCGGCGCGGATGCGTTCACCGCCGATGCCAGGAATGCCGAACAGGAAAAGGGCGGCCGGAACGGCGCAGGCGACGACGAGGAGAAACGCCAGAATCCAGCCTATGACGACCACTATCCCGAAACTCGCCTTCGGTTCGGGGACGATACGCTCCTGCCCTCCCGCGGACGGCAGATCGCCCAGCCGGACGATCTCCTCGCGGCGGAACCTGATCTTCTCGTGTTTGGGGGCGATATGCTCCAACAAGCTACCTGGTCGGCCTCAGGACTGCCTTCGACATGGACGAATCCTCCTCGATCACTGTATGCGCGAAACCCGGCGGATAATCATCAACAAGGGCGCAGTTATGGCTGATCTGGATGAAGGCGGCATCGCTCCCCGCTTCGAGCTTCCGAAGGCAGGCGGCGGTGTGGGCAGACTGACGGACTCGAAGGGCAAGCCGCTGGTCCTCTACTTCTTCTGCAAGGACGGCGGCGACGCCTGCGTCTGCGAGGCGAAGGACTTTTCCCGGCTGAAGGTCGAGTTCGACGACATCGGCGTCGACCTCATCGGCATTTCCCCCGACGGTCCGAAGACAAAGGAACGCTTCCGCGCCAAACATGGTGTGACGGTCGACCTCCTCTCCGACGAGACGCGGCAGACGGTCGAGGACTATGGCGTGTGGACGAAAAAGAGCATGTACGGACGCGAGTACATGGGTGTCGAACGAACCACCTTCCTGATCGACCCCGCCGGCAGGATCGTCCGAATCTGGCGAAGGGTCCGGGTCGCTGGCCACGCGGAAGAGGTCCTCGCCGCGGCCAGGACGCTCGGCAATGCCGAATAGGCGCGGGATTGCTGAAAATCTGGGCAATGCTTGGCTTTCGGGAAAACTTTGTTAACCCTAACAATGTGTAATCGCACTCGTCTCCAGGTGAGAAGAGTGACCCCAGTGAGCCAGTCTCGTCAGTCCACGATCTTCGGCAAGCGCAAGGAACCGCATACTGTCATCATCGCCAGGGGCGATCAGATCCGTCACTTCACAGTCAGGCCGTGGATCGCGGCGGCGGCTGGATCGGCTCTCGCCGCGATTGCGATCGGCTATCTTCTGGCCACATCCTATCTTGTCCTGCGCGATGACCTGATCGGCGCGACTGTCGCGCGGCAGGCCCGCATGCAGCAGGCGTATGAAGACCGTATCTCGGCCCTGCGATCCCAGGTGGACCGCATCACCAGCCGGCAGCTTCTCGATCAGCAGATGATGGAAGAGAAAGTCGGCGAGTTGATTTCCCGTCAGCAGGAACTGGCGGAGCGCCAGGCCAAGATCGGGCCTCTCCTCGACGGCGCGGATGGTCTGAAGAGCCTGTCCGAAGACGCAGTCCCGACGCCCTTGCCGCGCCCCGACGTCCGCGCCGGGCTCGACACCACGAAATCGCCGACGATCGCCAGCCTCTTCCCGGAACTGCGGCCCGGAAGCCAGAACCTCTCGGCGGCGGACAATGCCGACCGCCTGTTCGTGTCGATAAATCAATCCCTGCGTTCGATCGAGACCGACCAGGTCGAGCGGCTGAAGTCGATGACGGAGAAAGCCTATCGCACCGCCGGCGCCATCTCCGATGCGCTTGAAGATGCTGGCCTGTCCGCCGCCAAGGAATACGGAACGAATTCGGTCGGCGGTCCGCTGGTTCCTCTCGACAAGACCATGCAGTTCGACGCCGTCGTCGACGAACTCGACGAGGCGCTTACTGCCCTTGACGCCGTCAAGTCGAAAGCCCGGCAACTCCCGATCTCGAACCCGGCCCCCGGCAAACAGGTGTCCAGCAGCTTTGGCGTCCGCAAGGATCCGCTGCTCGGCACCCCTGCCCTGCATGCCGGAATGGACTTCCGCGCCACGACCGGCTCGAGCGTCCGCTCCTCCGGCGCCGGCACCGTGGTATCGGCCGGCTGGAACGGCGGCTACGGCCGAATGGTCGAAGTCGATCACGGAAACGGGCTGACGACCCGCTATGCCCACATGAGCAAGATCCTCGTCACCGTCGGCGACAAGCTCGAACCGGGCGACGTGGTCGGCCGGGTCGGCACGACGGGACGTTCGACGGGTCCCCACCTCCATTACGAGGTTCGCCGCGACGGCAAGCCTCTCAACCCGCTCAAGTTCATCAAGGCGGGCAAGGCGATCGCCGGCCTGATCTGATCAGGTCAGTCGATGTCGGCGACAACTTCTCCGGCGCTGCCGGATATCCGCTGCGCCAGCGACGCTTCCATGAAGTCGTCGATCTTGCCGTCGAGCACGTCCGACGGGCTCGAGCTCTCCATGCCGGTGCGCAGGTCCTTCACCATCTGGTAGGGCTGCAGCACGTAGGAGCGGATCTGGTGGCCCCAGCCGATGTCCGCCTTCGATGCCTCCGAAGCATTCGCGGCCGCCTCACGCTTCTTCAGCTCTTCCTCGTAGAGGCGCGAGCGCAGCATTTCCCACGCCTTCGCCTTGTTCTTATGCTGTGACCGCTCCGCCTGGCAGGCGACAGCGATGCCGGTCGCAATATGCGTGATGCGGACCGCCGAATCGGTCGTGTTGACGTGCTGTCCGCCGGAGCCTGAGGCGCGATAGGTGTCGATGCGGACATCCGCCTCGCTCACCTGGATGTCGATCGAATCGTCGATGACCGGATAGACCCAAACGCTGGCGAACGACGTATGGCGCCGGGCATTCGAATCATAGGGGCTGATACGCACGAGACGGTGCACGCCCGATTCGGTCTTCATCCAGCCATAGGCGTTGTGGCCCTTGATCAGCACTGTGGCGGATTTGATGCCCGCCTCTTCGCCGGCGTGATCCTCGAGGTATTCCACTTTGAAGCCGCGACGTTCCGCCCAGCGCGTGTACATGCGCAGAAGCATCGACGCCCAGTCCTGGCTCTCGGTTCCGCCGGCGCCGGCATGGACTTCGAGATAGGTGTCGTTGGCGTCCGCCTCGCCGGACAGCATCGTCTCGATCTGCCGGGCGCGAACCTCGCCCGACATCGACTGGATGGAGGCTTCCGCCTCGTCCACGATGCCCTGGTCGCCCTCTTCCTCACCCATCTTGATCAGCTCGATGTTGTCGTCGAGCTTGCGGGTGAGTTCGGTCACGGCGCGAATGCCGTCGTCCAGGCCCTGGCGTTCGCGCATCAAGGCCTGGGCTTCCGCCGGCTTGTTCCAGAGATCGCCGTCCTCGGCGCGGTTGTTCAGATAGTCGAGCCTCTTGACTGCCTGATCCCAGTCAAAGATGCCTCCTCAGCAGGCTTATGGCCTGCCTGATCTCGTCGACGCGTTTCTCGGTTTCGGCGCGCATGCGCTGTTCTTTTCCTGCATGGGGTTTTGAATCGGCGCGGACCATAGGGACGGCCCGCGCGGGTGTAAAGGGAGGTCTGGCGAAGGAACCGGAACGTCCCAGAGGTCAGTAGAGACCACCGCCGCCGGTCTGGATCGCCCGGTTCGCCGAGGGCGATATCTCCTCGGCGGATCCCGCGGCCATGTCGGAGCCGATCACCCAGTAGGTGTCGGCCGGGCCGGTGCCGGGCTTGAACGCCTCGATGATGGCGCCGGGCTCGCCCTTGCCCGCGCGCATGCCGGTCTTGCGGTTGACGGCGATGAGCTTCATCCCCTCCGGCACGCGGAAGTCGACCGGACGCTTGTCCTTGAGCATGACCTGCATGAATTCCTTGAAGATCGGCGCCGCGAGGCCGCCGCCGGTCGAACCCTTGCCCATCGGGACGGGGTTGTCGTAGCCCATGAACACGCCCACGACGAGATCGGGCGTGAAGCCGACGAACCAAGCGTCCTTTTCCTCGTTCGTGGTTCCGGTCTTGCCGGCGATCGGGTGACCGAGGTCGGACAGGATCACCGCCGTGCCGCGCTTGACGACGCCTTCCATCATCGAGGTGATCTGATAGGCGGTCATCGGATCGAGCACCTGCTCGGAATTGTCGACAATCTCCGGCTCCGGCTGGTCTTGCCAGCTTTCGGCGACGCAACCTTCGCACGATCGCGAATCATGCTTGTAGACCGACTTGCCGTACCGGTCCTGGATGCGGTCGATCAGCGACGGCTTCACTTCCTTGCCGCCGTTGGCCATGATCGCATAGGCGGTGACCAGCCGCATGACCGTCGTTTCGCCCGCGCCGAGCGCCATCGGCAGATAGGGCGCCAGATTGTCGTAGATGCCGAAGCGCTCGGCATATTCCGCAACGAGCTTCATGCCCATGTCGTTGGCCAGGCGCACCGTCATCAGGTTGCGCGAGCGCTCGATACCGGCACGAAGCGTCGAAGGTCCGGCCGACTCGCCGCCATAGTTCTTCGGCTCCCACACCTGGTTGCCCTGTCGGATCGTGATCGGAGCGTCGAGTACCACGGAGGCCGGCGTATAGCCGTTGTCGAGGGCGGCCGCGTAGACGAAGGGCTTGAACGAGGAGCCCGGCTGACGCATCGCCTGCGTCGCGCGATTGAATTCCGACGAAGCGAAGGAGAAGCCGCCGGCCATGGCCAGAACGCGGCCGGTGTGCGGGTCCATCGCGACGAGCGCGCCTTCCACCGACGGCCGCTGCCTCAGAACCCACCCGCCATTCTCACCGGCCTTCTCGACATAGACCACATCGCCCGGCGCGAGCACCTCAGCGGGTGACTTCGCCTTGACGCGCTGCCCGTTGACCACATGCCGCATCGCCCAGCTCATGTCGGCGGCAGACAGGTTGATCTCCTCGCGTTCCTTCGAAAGGTCGCCGGAAACCTCGCGGCCAGGCTGCAATCCCAGCCGAACCCCGGACTCGTCGGCCGCGAGCACGACGGAAAGCCGCCATTCCGGCACGTCGTAGAGTGCCTTGATCTCGCCCAGCGGAACGCCCCAGTCGCCGGTAATGTCGACCTGCTTCTCGGGACCGCGATAGCCTCGCAGAGTATCGAACTTCATCAATCCGTTGTGCAGCGCCTTGCGGGCCTCGATCTGCATCTGCGGATCGATGGTTGCGCGTACCGAAAGACCGCCTTCGTAGAGCGCGGTTTCGCCATAGCGGGCGATGATCTCGCGCCGGACTTCTTCGGTGAAATACTCGCCCGCGAAGAGATAGGTGCCGGTTCGGCGCGGCTTCACGTCCAGTCCGGTCGCCTTGGCCTTTTCACCTTCGTCCTTCGACACGTAGCCGTTGTCGACCATCTGGTCGATCACCCAGTTGCGGCGCTCGATCGCGCGATCGGTGTGGCGGAAGGGATGATAGTTGGACGGCCCCTTGGGCAGCGCGGCGAGATAGGCGGCTTCTGCGACCGTCAGTTCGTTGACCGACTTGTCGTAGTAGGTCAATGCCGCGCCGGCGATGCCGTAGGCGTTCAGCCCGAAAAAGATCTCGTTCAGATACAGTTCGAAGATCCGGTCCTTCGAATAGGCCTGCTCGATGCGGAACGACAGGATCATCTCGCGGATCTTGCGGTCGTAGCTCTGGGTCGAATCGAGCAGGAAGTTCTTCGCGACCTGCTGCGTGATGGTCGAAGCGCCGACGGGACGGCGGCCTGAGCCAGCGTTCTTGATGTTGGTGACGACGGCACGGAAGAGACCTGTCACGTCGACGCCCGGATGCTGATAGAAATTCTTGTCCTCGGCCGATAGGAACGCCGCCTTGACGCGGTCGGGCACGGCCTGGATCGGCAGAAAGAGGCGCTTCTCGCGCGCGAATTCGGCCATCAGCGCGCCGTCGGACGCGTGAATGCGCGTGGTTACCGGAGGCTCGTAGTTCGCCAGCACTTCGTAATCGGGAAGGTCCTTCGTCACCTGCGACAGGTAGACGGCAACGCCGCCGGCCACGAGCAGGGCCAGCGCGACGCCGATGCCGAAGAAATATCCGATCAGTCGAATCATGCTCGCTCCACTACCGATCCGGCCCTACGCGATTGCGACAGCGTCGCAGCAAGCGTCCGCCGCTCCCGGGCTGCGTCTCGGACTTTCCTTGTGCGCGCCTTGTGTGGAAATTGCGGCAAGGTCCAGCCTTCTTCGAAGGAACAAGGGCTTATTGGCACCGATGTAGCCTTCCTGCAACGCGATGCAAGATCGGCTTCCTCATCCGCCGGCTCCCGCGCGATCACCGGCAAAAGCGGCGATTGCGGACGAGATGCTGCCTATCGCCTTCTTTCGCCATTCCGGGTCATTCAACCTCATCTCGTCGCCGGCGTCGGAGAGATAGCCGAGTTCGACAAGGACGGAAGGAACATCCGGCGCGCGCAGCACGCGGAATCCGGCCGAGCGATGCGGGTTCTTGATCATCTCGATCTCTGTCGAAAGCTCGCCCACCAGCGATCTCGCGAACCGGAGGGAGAAGGAGTGGGTCTCGCGCCGGACAAGGTCGGTGAGGATGTCAGCCACATCGCGATTCTCTTCCGAAACGTCGATGCCCGCCACCTGGTCGGCAAGATTTTCGCGCTCCGCGAGCGCACGGGCGTCTTCGTCGGAGGCGCGGTCGGACACGGTGTAGACCGTGGCACCATTCACACCGCGCGCGTGGATCGTGTCGGCGTGGATCGAAATGAACAGATCCGCCTCGGCCTGCCGCGCGATACGGACACGGTCGTCAAGGCGCAGGAATTCGTCCTTCTCGCGCGTCATCACCGTGGCGTATCGGCCGGATTGATCGAGGCTCTGCTTCAACTCGAACGCGAAAGCGAGCGTGATGTCCTTCTCCACGGTGCCGGTCAGCCCCGCGGCCCCGCCGTCGATTCCGCCATGACCCGCATCGAGCACGATCGTGAAGCGCTTCGGCGCGGCCGAAGTCGCCGGCTCGCCGAGACGGTCGCTCTTCGGAGCCGCGGTCGAACCGGTCTTGTCCGCCTGAAGCAGGAGTGCCTCCTCGAACTGCCTCTCGCCCGCGGCCGTCAGATCGACGACGAGCCGGTAGCCGGGCGACGTCTCGTTCTTCAGCACGTCGAATGCCTCGACCTTGAACGGGCCCTTGCCGCCGACGATCATGCGCGAACGGCCTGCGTCGATCTGGCCATAGCGGATGTCACGCACCAGTCCTCGGGACTTGAGAGCCCCCGGATCGATCGCGAATGCCGCCTCCGGGAAGTCAATCACAAGGCGGTGCGGCGAGCGCAGCAGGAACCATCGCGCGAGTGGCTCGCGGTCGAAATGCAGCACCAGGCGCACTCGGGTCGCGTCGCCCGCAATGGTAAATTGCGTGGCGCGCAGGAGGTCGCCACGCGGTTCTTCGGCCCGCGCAAGGCCACCGAGCATCGCCAGACAAAAGATCGCTGCAAAAACCCGCGCCGCAAAGCCGGTGGCAAACCCAGGAAAAGGCACGAAACCGCCTGGCAGACTGGACAATTGCGCTCCCCCTGGTTGCGGCCGCCCGGCCTTCCTATTTTCTTGAGGCACCTACGCGTTCGTTAACGATTGGTAGCGACATTTGGTTAACCAAGCATTGCCATTGCCTGCCGGCGGGCGACCTGAAGGGGTCATTTTGCCGGCGTGGAAATCAGGGTTGCCATCGCCCCTGTCAAACCATAAAAGCAACCCTAGGGTCACTTCAATGCCCGGAGCCGCGCGGCTCCGCTGCCAGCATGCCCTCACTGTGCCGGCCAGCAAAGACCGCGAGCGACGCTCCGAACCAGGTGGAAGCGACTTTCTTGAATTTCTTCAGGGCGTTTCCGATTGTTCGGAACCCTTTATGTGAGGAAAACGGCCGAAACGCCTGTTTCGCGCTGGCTCTGTATGAGCAAAAGAGCTGGTCCGGCATTTTCGGGCCTTGGTTGAAAAAAGGAGCCGCCGGGCCACACCATGTTATCAGGCGCAACCACGAGATTCCTGGGACGTTCCCGCGCCATTTCGGCCGCGCGTGCCCGGATTTCGGCGCCGACGAGCCCGAACGCGGACATATCATTATCCGGCACGATCGACGACCGCCCCTCGCAGCAAATGCTGCGGCGTATGGCGCGGCTTCCGGCTGCCGGGGAGACAGGACATAATGCCCAACAAGATGCTGATAGATGCCTCCCACCCGGAGGAAACACGTGTCGTCGTCACCCGCGGTAACCGGATCGAAGAATTCGATTTCGAATCGAGAGACAAGAAACAGCTTCGCGGCAATATCTATCTCGCCCGCGTAACGCGGGTCGAGCCGTCGCTTCAGGCGGCTTTCGTCGAATATGGCGGCAATCGACACGGCTTCCTCGCCTTCAGCGAGATCCATCCCGACTACTACCAGATACCGCTGGCCGACCGGCAGGCCTTGCTGAAGGCGGATGCCGAAGACGCCGAAGCCGACGAGGCCGAGGAAGACGACAAGAAGTCCCGCCGCCGCCGCGGCGGAAAGAACCGCGGCCGCAACAGCGACCAGAGCCGACGCGGCCCCGAGCAGGCGGTGAAGGCCGACTCCGAGGTCGAGGAAGGCGAAGAAGCCCAGCCTGCGGCGTTTGACGAGCCGCAAGAGGCGGCCGGCGATGCGTTTGCTGCGCCCGAGCCCGAAGCGTCGGACGCTTCGCCTGTCTTCGACGAGTCGCCCGAACCGTCAGACGAGCCGGACGAGGGCAAGACGATGCTTGCCGCGACCGACAGCGAAAGCGTTTCGGAGAGCGTCGAGGAGGCCGCGCGCAACAACGAGTCCGATTCGGACCATTCAGGCGATGTCGAAGAGATCTCCGGCGCCGGCAACGGCGAGGAGGACGTCGAATCCGTCGGGGCCGAAGACGCGCTGGAAGAGCTGCCGAGCCGCGCGCCGCGCCGCCCGAATCGCCGCCAGTACAAGATCCAGGAAGTGATCAAGCGCCGGCAGATTCTGCTGGTGCAGGTCGTCAAGGAGGAGCGCGGCAACAAGGGCGCGGCGCTGACCACCTACCTGTCGCTCGCCGGGCGCTACTCGGTGCTGATGCCGAACACCGCGCGCGGTGGCGGCATCTCGCGCAAGATCACCTCCGCCGTCGACCGCAAGCGCCTGAAGGACCTCGTCGAGGATCTCGAGGTGCCGCAGGGCATGGGCGTGATCCTGCGCACCGCCGGCGCGAACCGGACCAAGGCCGAGATCAAGCGCGACTACGAGTACCTGATGCGGATGTGGGAGACCGTGCGCACCCTGACGCTCCAGTCGACGGCCCCTGCCCTCGTCTATGAGGAAGGCTCGCTGATCAAGCGATCGGTGCGCGACCTCTACAACAAGGACATCGAGGAAATCCTCGTCGCCGGCGACGACGGATATCGCGAGGCCAAGGACTTCATGCGGATGCTGATGCCGAGCCACGCCAAGGTGGTTCAGCCCTACCGCGACCCGATACCGATGTTCGCGCGCAATGGCATCGAAGCGCAGCTCGACCGCATGCTGCAGCCTCAGGTGACGCTCAAGTCGGGCGGCTACATCATCATCAACCAGACCGAGGCGCTGGTCGCGATCGACGTCAACTCCGGGCGTTCCACCAAGGAACATTCCATCGAGGAGACGGCGCTTCACACCAACCTGGAGGCGGCCGAGGAAGTCGCCCGGCAGCTTCGCCTGCGCGATCTGGCCGGCCTGATCGTCATCGACTTCATCGACATGGAGGAGAACCGCAACAATCGCGCGGTCGAGAAGAAGCTCAAGGACAATCTGAAGAACGATCGGGCGCGCATCCAGGTCGGACGCATCTCGCATTTCGGCCTGCTCGAAATGTCGCGCCAGCGCATCCGCGCCAGCGTGCTCGAATCGACGATGAAGCCCTGCCCGCATTGCGGCGGCACCGGCCACATCCGTTCGGACTCGTCGGTCGCGCTGCATGTCGTTCGCGCGATCGAGGAGTTCCTGATCAAGGATGCGCGCAGCCACATCACCGTGCGCACGCCGTCAGCGACCGCGCTCTACGTGCTCAACCACAAGCGCCGCAACCTTTCTGAACTCGAGGAGCGCTTCGGCCTGACGATCTCGATGGAGGCGGACGAGACGCTGGGCAATCAGCTCTACGCGATCACGCGCGGCGGCCCCGTCGAGCGGCCGGTCGTTACCACCATCACCGAACTTCCGATCGCCGCCCCGGTAGAGGAAGAAGACGAGATCATCGATGAGGTCGAGGAGCAGGACGACATCGTCGAGAGCGAGGCCCGCGAACGCCCCGCCCAGCCGTCCCAGGGCGAGCGCCGCGATGGCGATGCCGATGACGGTTCACGCAAGAAGCGGCGCCGGCGGCGGCGCCGGCGCGGCGGTCGCGACCGCGACGGTGCCGAACAGGGCCAGCGTCCCGCCGATGAGGCAGGCTTTGACGCCGCTTCGTCCGACGAAGACGGAGAAGGCGAGGTTGAGGACGTCGGAGGCGAAGCCGAAGGCGAGGACGCCGGCGAAGTCACCGCAGCATCGGCACCCGTAAGCGCAGAAGGCGACGGCAAGAAGCGCCGTCGCGGCAAGCGCGGCGGCAAGCGCAATCGCCGCGATGCGGACGAGCTTCCGGGCGAGACCCCGAGCACCGAGACAGAATTCGCCGAGGAGGAGGGCTTCATCGCGCCTGCTCCGGTCTCTGTCGTGGAAGAGCAGCCCGAGGTTGCCGTAGCCGCTGTAGAGGCCGAGCCCGCGGTTGAAGCCGAAGTCCCGGCCAAGAAGCCCAGGCGCGCACCGCGCAAGGCGAAGGCCGCCGCGGAAGCCGAGGTCGCTGTTGCGACGCCGGTCGTCGCCGAGCCGGAGCCCGTCGCTGCCGCCGCCGAACCGGCGGAAGCCCCGGTCGCCGAGGAGCAGCCCGCGCGGCCGTCACGCCGGCGCGCAACCGCCGCCGACATCGACGCCCCGGTCATTCCGAAGGTCAGTTCGACCGTGGTCGAACCAGCGGCCGAGGAAAAGCCCAAGAAGGGCGGTTGGTGGCAGCGGAAGAGCTTCTTCTGATCGCTGATGACTTCTGGAAAAACCCGCGCGGCCGGCAGGTCACGCGGGTTTTTTCATTTTCTGGGTTAGGATCCGGGCGGAGAATCTGCCGGCCAGGATTGCCGAGGCGCAGGGGCCTACGTCGCCAGCGGTGGCCTGGGCGCGAAGAGCGACCAGTTCATTGCCTTGGCGAGCTTTTCCAGGGCGATCGATCCGAGCTTGGAATTGCCGTTCTCGTTGAGGCCGGGCGACCAGACGGCGATCGATGCTACCCCCGGCACGATGCACAGGATGCCGCCGCCGACGCCGCTCTTGCCTGGAATGCCGACGCGAAAGGCGAAATCCCCCGATCCGTCATAGTGGCCGCAGGTGAGCATCAGCGCGCAGATGCGACGCGCGCGCTCCGCCGAGACCACCGAATGAGCGGTGTCTGGATGGCGCCCGCCGTGGGCCAGGAAGCGTCCGGCCAGCGCGAGCTGGCGGCACGACATCGCAATGGCGCAATGATGATAGTAGACCCCGAGCGACATTTCCGGCGCATGGGTAATGTTGCCGAACGAGCGCATGTAGTTGGCCAGCGCCACGTTGCGGTATCCGGTCGCCTGTTCCGAAGCGGCGACCTCGCGGTCGATATAAATCGTCTCGTCATCCGCGAGGAACTGGATGAAGCGCAGGATCTCGCCGATCGCCTCGCGCGGTTCGTGGCCGGCCAGTACGACATCCGTGACGACGACCGCGCCCGCATTGATGAACGGATTGCGCGGAATGCCGTGCTCGTGCTCGAGCTGCACGATCGAGTTGAACGGATTGCCGGATGGCTCGCGCCCGACCCGCTTCCACAGCGTATCGCCGATCTTCCCGAGCGCCAGCGTCAGGGTGAAAACCTTTGACACGCTCTGGATCGAGAACGGGGTGTCGGCATCGCCGCTGGCGATCATCCGGCCGTCATTCAACGCGACAGCGATGCCGAACTGGCCGACATCCACTTTCGCCAGCTGCGGAATATAGGTCGCGACCTCGCCCCGGTCGGGGCGAGCCGCCATTTCGGCGGCGATGTCGGCCAGGACTGTCTCGATATCGGCGGCCATGTCGCTCACCTCAGCCATTCGTCCAGCCGGTGCATGGCGGTCTCCATTTCATTGAAGCTCCCCGCATAGGAAAACCGCATGAAGCGGTTGCCATTGGCGACATCGAAATCATGGCCCGGTGTCGCCGCGACATGCGCCTGCGCGATCATGCGCCGCGCGAAGTCCATGCTGTCGTTCGTATGGGCCGACACGTCGCAGTAGGCGTAGAACGCGCCGTCCATCGGCGCGGCGATGCGGAAACCCAGCTCAGGCAACCGTCGAAGCAGCAGTTCCCGGTTCCGGTGGTACGTATCCTTGATAGCTTCCAGTTCCGCCGTCGCCCCGAACGCTTCGCAGGCGGCGATTTGCGACAGTTCGGGGGCGGAGATGTAGAGGCTCTGCTGCAATCGCTCGATCGGACGGACGAGTTCGTCGGGAACGATCATCCAGCCGATCCGCCAGCCCGTCATGCAATAGTATTTCGAGAACGAGTTGATGACGACAATGTCGTCACCCAGGCTCAGCGCGGTCACGTCGGGAGCGGCATAGGAAAGGCGGTGATAGATCTCGTCCGAGATGACGGAGATGGCGAGCGTTCTCGCCTTCTCGACGATCCGGGACAGTTCGTCGGCGGGAATGACCGCGCCGGTGGGGTTCGCGGGACTGGCGAACAGCACGCCCGCGAGCGGCGACATCGCATGCGCTTGCTCCAGCAGATCCGCGGTCAGATAGCCGGCATTGCCGAGTTCGATCTCGACCACTTCGAGCCCCAGCGCTGCGAGGATGTTCCGGTACGCCGGATAGCCTGGCGACGTGATCGCCACGCGGTCACCCGGGTCGAACATCGCCAGAAATGCGAGGTTGAAGGCCGCGGACGAGCCGGTCGTCACGATGACACGCCCCGGCGCAACCTCGATCCCGTAATGATCGGCGTAGTGTTCCGCGATGGCGTCCCGCAGCGCCGCCGTCCCCAATGCGTCGGTATAGCCGATGCGCCCGGTGGCGAGGGCGCGTACGGCCGCCTCCCTCACCGCCATTGGTGCTGCGCCGGACGGCTGTCCAACAGCCATCGAGATCACGTCCAGACCTTGCTGGCGCAGCCGGTTTGCCTCCGCAAGCACGTCCATCGCGTGGAACGGCTCGATATGGCTGCGGCGGGAGATCGATATGGCCATGAATGCTCCGGTCTGCAGGGTGCGCCGCACATTTGCCGGAATGGTGTGGGGATCACAAGTTCAGGAACGCCCCGTTTCGCCTTTTAATCGTCCCGATGCTCGTCTAGGTGTAGCCTCCGACATGACCGCTCACAGACCGAACAGCAGCTGGGTGAAGCGCTTTTCGCGCGCCGCGCTCGCGGCTGCGGTCGCGGTTCCGACCGCGTGGTTTGCACCCGCCGCGAACGCGCAGCAGCGCAGCCTTCCGATCGTCCGTGACGCCGAGATCGAAGCTTTGGTCCGCGACTATGTGCGCCCGATCCTCAAGGCTGCCGGCCTGACCAGGGCCGGCGTCGACATCGTCCTGATCAACGACGACAGCTTCAACGCTTTCGTCGCCGGACGCCGCATGTTCATCAACACCGGCGCGCTGATGACGGCGGAGACGCCCAACGAGATCATCGGCGTCATCGCGCACGAGGCCGGCCACCTCGCCGACAATCACCAGGAGCGGCTGCGCGAACAGCTCGCCCGCGCCCAGACGATGGCGATCGTCGCATCCCTCCTCGGCATCGGCGCGACGGTCGCAGGAGCGGCCACGAATTCCGGCGACATTGCGCGGGCCGGCACCGGCATCGCCATGGGCGGCGCGGAGGCCGCGCGTCGCTCGCTGCTGGGCTACCAGCGCACGGAGGAGTCCGCGGCCGACATCGCGGCCCTTCGCTATCTCGATGCGACCGGCCAGTCCGCGCAAGGCATGCTGAAGACCTTTGGGCGTTTCCAGAGCGCGCTGGCGCTGAGCGGCGCGCGCGTCGACCCCTACCAAGTCAGCCACCCGATGCCGCGTGATCGTATCGCCAACCTGACCGAGAGGGCGCAGAAAAGCCCGAACTTCGGCAAGACGGACGCGCCGGCGCTTCAGCTCAGGCACGACATGATGCGGGCAAAGATCGCCGCCTTCACGGGCGGCCAGGGTGCGACGTCGCGCATGTTCCGCAAGGATGCGCGCGGAATACCGGCCCTCTACGGCGATGCGATCACGACCTATCTCTACGGCAATCCGCGCGCTGCGCTGACCAAGATAGAAGCGCTGATCAAGCAGCAGCCGCAGAATGCTTATTTTCACGAGCTGCGCGGCGACATCCTGATGAAGGCGAACCGGGCTTCCGATGCCGCCGACGCCTATGCCAGGGCCGTCAAGCTCGACGCCTCCCATTCCGGGCTGCTCAATGTCAGCTACGGACAGGCACTGCTCGCAATCGGCAAGCCGGACGCCGTGAAACGCGCGGCGAGCGAGATCAGCAAGGGCATCGAGCGCGACCGGGAAAACCCGTCCGCCTACCGGCCGCTTGCGCAGGCCTACGGCCAGATGGGGGAGATCGGCCTGGCCGAGCTCGCCAGCGCCGAAGGCGAGTACTATTCGGGCAAGTATCTCGACGCCAAGATCTTTGCCGCGCGGGCCCAGACCAAGCTCAAGCAGGGCTCTCCGGGGTGGATACGCGCGCAGGACATCATCAACTACCGCGAAGCGGGCAAGAAACGAAAATGACCCGGGCACGGGTGCAAGAAGGACTGGAACCAAGATGAAAAAGACACTCGCACTCGGCCTGGCAGGGCTGGCAATCTCAGCCGCGATGCTTGGTTTCGGCTTCTACTCCGGCCAGCGGCCGGCGGTTGCCGCCGCGCCGCCGAGCGAGATGGCGACGTCTGGCGGCGAACGCGCTCAGATCGAGGAGGTCGTGCGCGATTATCTTCTCGCCAACCCCGAACTGATGGTCGAGGTCCAGGCCGCCCTGGAGGCGAAACAGGAAGAGAAGCAGAAGGTCGCCCAGCAGACGACCATATCGACCCAGAAGGACCAGATATTCAGGGGCGAGAACGATGGCTGGGGCGGAAATCCGCAGGGAAACGTCACCCTTGTCGAGTTCTTCGACTACAATTGCGGCTATTGCAAACGCGCCTTCCCCGACATGCAGGCGCTGGTGAAGGACGACCCGAACGTCCGCGTCGTCTACAAGGAGTTCCCCATCCTCGGACCGGACTCGCAGAAGGCCCACGTCGTCTCGACCGCGTTCCGCGCGCTGATGCCTGAAAAATGGTCCGAGTTCCATCTGGCGCTCATGGGCGCATCTCGCGCAACCGAGGAGAGCGCGATGCGCATCGCCTTGTCCCTCGGGGCCGATGAAGCCGCCCTGCGCAAGGAAATGCAGAACCCTCAGATCGTCGCCGGCTTCGAGGCGACGTTCGATCTTGCCAACAAGCTGGCGATCACTGGCACCCCGTCCTACGTTGTAGGCAAGGAAGTCGTTTTCGGGGCGCTCGGCAAGGCCGTGCTTGAGGAAAAGGTTGCGCTCGCCCGGGGCTGTGGTAGCGAAACCTGCTGAAAAACCCGCCATTCGCGCCGCGCGTTTGTGGACATTGCGACAAGGGCCTTGCGCTTGGCGGCGCACACTTTAAGCCGAACCGGTGGGTGGCCCGCGCCCGCGGCCACTGTGCCGGAATGGATTGCTGAATGACGAAACTGATTTACGTCCTCAACGGCCCGAACCTCAACATGCTGGGCATACGCGAGCCGGGAATCTACGGCGGCAAGACGCTGGCGCAGATCGGCGAGGATTGCAGGGCGGAAGCAGCCCGGCTCGGCCTAGACGTCGAATTCCGCCAGTCGAACCACGAAGGCGCGCTGGTCGACTGGATTCAGGAGGCCGGATCGAAGGCGAAGGGCCTCGTCATCAATCCCGGCGCCTACGGTCACACCTCCATTGCCCTCCACGACGCGATCCGCGCTGTCCAGCCGCTGCCGGTCGCCGAAGTCCATCTCTCCAACATCCACGCCCGCGAGGAATTCCGCCACAAGACCATGATCGCGCCTGTCGCGACCGGAATGATCTGCGGTTTCGGTCCGCTCGGCTATGTCCTGGCTCTCCAGGCGCTCGCCGCGCGGATCTGACCAAACGACAAGGAAACGCCATATGTCGACCAAGAAAACCGGTATCGACCAGCAGCTGATCCGCGACCTGGCCAGCATCCTGGACGACACCAACCTGTCCGAGATCGAGGTCGAGCAGGGAGACCTGCGCATCCGCGTGTCGCGGCAGATCAATGTGCAGGCCTATGCGGCTCCGGCCGCCCCGATCCCGGCGGCGGCGCCCGCCGCCGCAGCCGCGCCGATGGCGCCTGCTGCCCCGGCCGATCCTTCGAAGAATGCCGTTCCTTCACCGATGGTCGGCACGGCCTATGCCTCCCCCTCGCCCGACGCCAAGCCCTTCGTCGAAGTCGGCCAGCAGGTGCGCGAGGGCCAGACGCTGCTCATCATCGAGGCGATGAAGACGATGAACCAGATCCCCTCGCCGCGCTCCGGCACGGTGACGGCGATCCTGTTCAAGGATGCTCAGCCGGTCGAATATGGCGAACCTCTCGTCGTGATCGAGTAGGGACGGAAAGGCGCACGCCATGTTCCAGAAGATACTCATCGCCAATCGCGGCGAGATCGCGCTCAGAGTCCTGCGCGCCTGCAAGGAACTCGGCATCCAGACCGTCGTGGTCCATTCCACCGCCGACGCCGACGCCATGCATGTGCGCCTCGCCGACGAGAGCGTCTGTATCGGCCCTCCGGCCGCGCGCGACAGCTACCTCAACATCCACCAGATCGTCGCCGCCTGTGAGATCACCGGAGCCGACGCCGTCCATCCCGGCTACGGATTCCTGTCGGAGAATGCGAAGTTCGCCGACATCCTGAAGGCGCACGGTATCACCTTCATCGGTCCGTCCGGCGATCACATCCGCATCATGGGCGACAAGATCGAGGCGAAGCGCACCGCCAAACGCCTCGGCATTCCCGTGGTGCCAGGCTCCGAAGGCGCCGTCAGCGACCCGGCCGACGCCAGGCGGATCGCCGCGGAGATCGGCTATCCCGTCATCATCAAGGCGACCGCCGGTGGCGGCGGCCGCGGCATGAAGGTGGCGCGCAGCGAGGAGGACCTGGTCCAGGCCTTGCAGACCGCCAGCACCGAGGCTGGCGCCGCTTTCGGCAATGACGAAGTCTACATCGAAAAATATCTCGAAAAGCCGCGCCACATCGAGGTGCAGGTGTTCGGCGACGGCATGGGCCGCGCCATCCATCTCGGCGAGCGCGACTGCTCCTTGCAGCGCCGCCACCAGAAGGTCTGGGAAGAGGCGCCCTCGCCGGCCCTCAACGCAGAGGAGCGCGAGCGCATCGGCGCAACCTGCGCCAAGGCGATCGCCGACCTCGGCTATTCCGGCGCCGGCACGATCGAGTTCCTCTACGAGAACGGCGAGTTCTACTTTATCGAGATGAACACCCGCCTCCAGGTCGAGCATCCGGTCACGGAGGCGATCACCGGCATCGATCTCGTCCACGAGCAGATCCGCGTCGCCTCGGGCGCCGGGCTCTCCGTCACGCAGGACGAAGTCCGCTTCCAGGGCCATGCGATCGAGTGCCGCATCAATGCCGAGGATCCGCGCACCTTCACGCCCTCGCCCGGCACGATCACCCATTTCCACACGCCGGGCGGCCTCGGCATCCGCGTCGATTCAGGCGTCTATTCCGGCTACAAGATCCCGCCCTACTACGACAGCCTGATCGGCAAGCTGATCGTGCACGGCCGCAATCGGGTCGAGTGCATGATGCGGTTGCGCCGCGCGCTCGACGAGTTCGTGGTCGACGGGATCAAGACGACGCTGCCGCTGTTCCGCGACCTCGTCGGCAATCCCGACATTGCGAACGGCGACTACGATATCCACTGGCTTGAGAACTTCCTGGCCGACGAGGAGCAGTAGCCGGCGGCGATGTCCCGTCCGTTCGCGCCCGGAGAACGCATCCCGACAGACCTTCTCCTGAAGGCCTATGCGTCGGGTGTCTTCCCGATGGCCGACAGCGCCGACGATCCCGAAGTCTTCTGGGTCCGGCCGGAATCGCGCGGCGTCGTTCCGCTCGACGCCTTTCACGTACCGAAAAGCCTTGCCAAGGTAGTCCGCCAAGGTCGTTTCGAGATTGCCTTCGACCGTGATTTTTCCGGCGTGATCGAGGGCTGCGCGGAGAGCCGCGACGTTCGCCGCTCGACCTGGATCAACGGCCCGATCCGTGAAGCCTATGGCCGCCTGTTCGAACTCGGCAATTGCCATACGGTCGAAGCCTGGCGCGACGGCCGTCTGGTGGGCGGGCTCTACGGCGTCTCGCTCGGCCGTGCCTTTTTTGGCGAGAGCATGTTTTCGCGCGAAACCGACGCCTCGAAGGTTTGTCTCGTTCATCTGGTCGAACGCCTGCGCGAGCGCGGCTTCGTCCTGCTCGACACGCAGTTCACGACCGAACACCTCAAGCGCTTCGGCGCCGTTGATGTCCCTCGCCGCAAATACGAGAGGATGCTGGAAGAAGCTCTTTCCGGCGAGGCGCGGTTTGCGCCGTAATGTGCCTCAGCCGCGCTGAAGGGCGACGTTCAGCCCAAGCCCGAAGAGAACCGTTCCTCCCGCGCGCTGCATCCAGCGCTGGGCGCGCGCCGATCCTTTGAGACGGGCCATCAGGCTTCCGGCGAGCAGGACACAGACGATGTCGGCGAACGAGAAGGTGAGATTGACGATCGTGCCCAGGACGAGGAATTGCAGCCAGACCGGAAATCCGGCGGACACATCGATGAACTGCGGCAGGAAGGCCATGAAGAAGATCGCCGTCTTCGGGTTGAGGACCTCGACGGCGATGCTCTCGGCGAAGGTGCGACGCCCGCTCTTTGGTCGCACCGCGGGCAGTTCCAGTTCGGCCGCCGGTGCCGAGCGGAACAGCGAGATGCCGAGCCAGATCAGGTAGGCGGCGCCGGCCAGCTTCACGGCCAAATAGAGCAGCGGCACGGCGTGGAACAGGATGGACAGACCGGCCGCCGCGGCGGCGACATGCACGTAGCATCCCAAGTGAATGCCAAGGGTTGCCATCATCCCCGACATCCGTCCGCCCGCCAGCGTGCGCGCCGCGGCGTAGAGCATCGCCGGTCCCGGGATGAAGGCGAAGACCGCGGTGGTCGCCATGAAGGCGAGAAGAAACTCTATGGATGGCATGGTCTGTCCTGCGCGACCCGCACTAATTCGTCTTCGCCGCCTCGGGTGCCGGGACCTCGGACTTCTGCTTGCAGGATTTCAGCCACACGTCATAGACGGGATGCTCGACGGCGTTGAGGCCCGGGCTTTCGGCCAGCATGTAGCCGGTGAAGATGCGCCGGATCTTGCGGTCGAGGGTGATTTCGTCGACCTCGACGAAACTGTCGGTCTTCGGCTCTTCCGTGGCCGGCCGCGAGTAGCAGACACGCGGCGTCACCTGCAGCGCACCGAACTGCACCGTTTCGTTGATGTAGACGTCGAAGGTAATGATGCGGCCGGTGATCTTGTCGACACCGGTGAACTCGGCGACCGGATTGGAAATCTGCGTCGGACCCTTGGGAGCCTCGATCGTCTGCTCCTCTGGAGCGCCCTCGGCAGGGGCCTCGCCCTCCTGGGCATGCGCCAGCGACGCAAGGACCGCGGCGCCAATCAGGATCGATGCTTTCAGGAAAGGCGGCATGGATGTCTCACCCCTGTCGGCCGAATCCACGCGACGGCCTCGCGACGGATTCCGGTAGCCGCGAATTATGGCGACAAAAGGCGGCGCTCAGTTACCCGGCGTCCAGGCGTCATAGTCGCCGGTCACGCGGGGGCGCTCCTGATGTCCCAGGATCGACCCCTTTGGCCGATAGGCCGCGGGCGAACCGGTCAGGTTCGGCTCGTGGGGCTTTTGCCACTCGCGCGGCTTGTAGTCTTCCTTGCTCGGCAGGACATCGGTGCGATGGTGCATCCAGCCGTGCCAGCCGGGGGGAATGGCGGTCGCATCCGAGTAGCCATTGTAGATCACCCAGCGGCGCTGCTGCCCGTCGGAATTGATGCCGCCGGTGTAATAGATGTTGCCGGTCTCGTCCCGGCCGACCTCGGTCCCGCGCCGCCATGTATGGAAGCGCGTGTTGAGTGTCTGGCCGTTCCACCAGGTGAAGAACTGGGTGAGAAATTTCAGCATGCCGGCCCCGTGGTCGAACGCTTAAAGCACCGCCGCTTATGGCCCCACGGCGCCCGCAAGGCAAGGGGTTGCGGACGGGACAAACCGGCGCGCCTTCGACCGCCGCGCCGCCGCGTCCCGTCAAAGGACGAGCCTGAATCCGGCATGGCTCTGCTCGAAGCCAAGACGCCGGTAGAAACGATGGGCGTCGGTTCGCGCGAGATTCGACGTCAGCTTCACCTGATAAGCGCCAAGCTCCCTGCCCCTTTCGATCGCATACCGCATCATCGCCTCGCCGATGCCGCGCCCGCGCATGTCCGCCCTGGTCTGCACTGCGGCGACCGTCAGATGAGTGGCTCCCCGGTTGGAAAGGGATCGTCCGCAAACGGTCTGGAAGGTTCCGACCACCTCGTTCTCATATTCCGCCACGTAGATCGCATTATTGGGGCTGGCGTCGATCCAGTCGAACGCCGCGAGGTAGGCCGGCAAGGCAGACGGGTCCGTCGTATCGGCGTGGCCGCCGAGTCCATCGTCCGAGAACAGTCGGATGAGCGCGGGCACGTCCTCGCGCCGGGCCGTCCGGATGCCGACGTTCACCAATGCGCCTCCTTCAAAAGACCCGGACAAAATATCCTCATATTCCAAGGTATTAGCTGGTCGATTGTACCGGTTACAATCCCGCCTCATTCGAAGTATAACGCGGCAACGCCGGCAAATGACCGACGTTATGGGGGCATCCATGTTAACCGATACGATTGCACGCCAGGGCGATTGGCTGTTCCGCTGGCGCAGCTATGTTCTCCTCGCTTTCATCCCGCTCGGCATCTACGCGATCAGCACGCATGAACCGATAGAAGCGAATTTCGGCGAGACCGCCGACCGAGCGTGGGAGATATTCTGCATCCTGCTCGCATTCGTCGGCCTCGGCGTGCGAATGATGACCATCGGCTATACGCCCCGCGGCACATCTGGCCGCAATACCAAGGAACAGGTCGCCGAATCACTGAACACGACGGGGATGTATTCCATAACCCGCAATCCGCTCTATCTCGGCAACGCGATTACCTACATGGCGATGGCGCTTCTCACGCAAAGCCTATACTTCACGCTCGTGATGGCTCTGTTCCTTGTCATCTATCTGGAACGTATCATTGCCACCGAAGAGCGGTTCCTTGCGAACAAGTTTGGCGAGGAGTATCGCGCCTGGACCGCACGCGTTCCCGTCTTCTTCCCGAAATTCTCGCTGTGGATACCCCCCGCGCTGTCCTTCTCGATGCGCAACGTCCTGCGACGCGAATATTCCGGCTTCTTCGCCATCATAGCCGCTGCCGTGGCGATCAACTATGCGCATGAGGCGCTCGGCGAAGGCGACACCCAGATCGGTGCCCTCTGGATCGTATTCTTCCTGTTCGGTGCTACGGTCTATGTAGTGCTCCGATCGCTCAAGAAGCACACCGATATTCTGACCGTCGAAGGCCGTTAGAGCGAACCAAGCCGATTAGACAGGCCCGAAATCCGTTTCCGGATTTCGGGCCTGTCTAGCAATGCGATGCCGGTCAGGAGATCGGCGCGAGCTGGATCTCGACGCGGCGGTTCTGGGCGCGACCAGATTCCGTGGAGTTCGACGCGATAGGCTGCGTCTCGCCGAAGCCGAGCACCGAGAAGCGTCGCGGATCGTTGCCCTGCGAGGTCAGGTAGTTGGCGACCGACAGCGCGCGGCGCTCGGACAGGCGGTAGTTGTGATTGTCGTCGCCGGTCGAGTCGGTATGGCCGTTCACGTCGACCAGCGTGCGGTTGTATTTCCGCAGCACCGTCGAGACCGCGTTGAGCGTCGGGTAGAAGCCCGCATTGATCTGGTCCTGATCGGTGGCGAAGGTAATGTTCGACGGCATGATCAGCGACAGGTTGTTCCCGTTGCGCACGACGCCGACGCCGGTACCCTGCAGGCTCTGGCGCAGTTCCGCCTCCTGCTGGTCCATATAGGCGCCGATCGCACCGCCGGTCAGAGCGCCGACACCGGCGCCGATCAGCACCGCGTTGCGCTGCGCGCGCGGTGAGCCGCCGACCGCGAGGCCGGCAAGCGCGCCGACACCCGCGCCGAGCAGGGCGCCGCCAGCCGTGTTCGATATCTTCTGTTCGCCCGTATACGGGTCGGTGGTGCAGGCGCTGGCGAACAGCGCGGTTGCAAAGGCCGCGGCGATCCTGGTCTTCATGAGTTCCCTCTCCTTGCTCGTCCGCGCCTGCGCGCGAACCCTGTCCCTGTGATGCGTCTTGTAGCACGGAATGCGGCGGAAAATGGAAGCCGGTTGGCCTGCCTTCACAGGAAAGGCTCTACGGCTGCGCGTGTGAGGCACGCTCCCGCAAACGACAGAGGGGCCTGCCGGCCCCTCTGCACAGGTGAAGTGCGCGAAGGCTAGACGCTGGCTTTCGCCACCGCGCGCTTGGCCATGACCGTAATCAGGCTCGAGCGGTATTCGGCCGACGCGTGCATGTCCGACATCAGACCGCTCGCAGGGATCGCGAGGCCGTCGAGCGATGCCGGAACGAACGACTTCGTCAAAGCCGCCTCCATGCCCTTGGCACGGAAGACGCCCTCGTCGCCCGCGCCGGTGACCGCCACGCGCACGCCGTCCTTACCCTTGGCCACGAATACGCCGACGATGGCGTAGCGCGAGGCCGGGTTGCGGAACTTCTCGTAGGCTGCCTGCGCCGGCGCGGTGAACGAGACGCCGGTGACGATCTCTCCGTCCTTCAGCGCGGTCTCGAACAAGCCGGTGAAGAACTTGTCCGCGGCGACTTCGCGCTTGTTGGTGATGATGGTGGCGCCGAGCGCCAGCATCGCCGCCGGATAGTCGGCCGCCGGATCGTTGTTGGCGATCGAGCCGCCGATCGTGCCCTTGTGGCGCACATGCGGGTCGCCGATATGGCTCGCCAGATAGCTGAGCGCCGGGCATACCGCCTTGAGCTTCGCGTCGGTCGCGACCTCGGCATGGGTGGTGCCGCCGCCGATGGTCACTGTCTTGCCCGAGACCTTGATCCCCTTCATTTCGGCGATGTGGGCAAGATCGACGAGGTCCGAAGGGGCCGCGAGGCGCGACTTCATCGCCGGGATCAGCGTCATGCCGCCCGAGACGAACTTGGCGTCCTCACCCTTCTTCTGCAGTTTCACGGCGTCTGCGACGGAGGACGCGCGGTGGTAATTGAGTGAATACATGGTCGTGCTCCCTCAGTGCTTCTTCGCTGCGCGAACTGCGGCCCACACCTTCTGCGGCGTCGCCGGCATGGTCAGGTCATTATTGCCGATGGCATCGGTGATCGCGTTCATAACCGCCGGCGGCGAGCCGATTGCGCCGGCCTCGCCGCAGCCCTTGATGCCCAACGGATTGGACGGACAAGGCGTGTTCGAGGTCGACACCTGGAACGACGGCAGATCGTCGGCGCGCGGCATGGCGTAATCCATGTAGCTTGCCGTAACGAGCTGACCCGAGGCGCCGTCATAGGATGCGCCTTCGAGCAGCGCCTGGCCGACGCCCTGGGCGATGCCGCCATGCACCTGGCCCTCGACGATCATCGGGTTGATGATGTTGCCGAAATCGTCCGCCGCGACGAACTGCACGATCTCGGTGACGCCCGTTTCGGGATCGACCTCGACCTCGCAGATGTAGCAGCCCGCCGGGAAGGTGAAGTTCGACGGATCGTAGAAGGCGCCTTCCTTCAGGCCCGGTTCCATGCCGGCCGGCAGGTTGTGCGCCGTATAGGCGGCGAGCGCGACCTGGAACCAGGGCACGTTCTTGTCGGTGCCGGCGACCTTGGCAACGCCGTTCTCGATGACGATGTCGCCTTCGTCGGCCTCCATCAGGTGGGCAGCGATCTTCTTCGCCTTCTTCTCGACCTTGTCGAGCGCCTTGACGATAGCCGACATGCCGACGGCACCCGAGCGCGAGCCGTAGGTGCCCATGCCCATCTGCACCTTGTCGGTGTCGCCATGGACGATCGACACCGAATCGATCGGCACGCCGAACCGGTCGGCGACGAGCTGGGCGAATGTCGTCTCGTGGCCCTGGCCGTGGCTGTGCGAGCCGGTCAGCACCTCGATCGTGCCGACGCCGTTGACCCGCACTTCGGCCGATTCCCACAGGCCGACGCCGGCGCCGAGCGAGCCGACCGCTGCCGACGGCGCGATGCCGCAGGCTTCGATGTAGTTGGACATGCCGATGCCGCGCAGCTTGCCCTTCTTGGCGGCTGCGGCCTTTCGCTTGGCAAAGCCGGCATAGTCCGCCGCCTTCATCGCCGCGTCGAGCGAGGCCGCGTAGTCGCCGGCGTCGTAGCACATGATCACCGGCGTCTGGTACGGGAAGGTGGTGATGAAGTTCTTGCGGCGCAGTTCCGCCGGCGAAACGCCGAGTTCTCGCGCGGCCGTCTCGACGGTGCGCTCGAGCAGGTAGGTCGCCTCCGGCCGCCCCGCCCCGCGATAGGCGTCGACCGGCGCGGTGTTGGTGTAGACCGCGCGGACATTGGCGTGGATCGCCGGGATGACGTACTGACCGGACAGCAGCGTCGCGTAGAGATAGGTCGGCACGGCCGACGAGAACAGCGACATGTAGGCGCCGAAATTGGCGATCGTGTCGACCTTCAGCGCGGTGATCTTGTTGTCCTTGTCGAAGGCCATCTGCACTTCGGTGACATGGTCGCGGCCATGTGCGTCGGTGAGGAAGCTCTCGGTGCGGTCTGCGACCCACTTGACCGGCACGCCAGTCTTCTTCGAGGCCCAGAGGCAGACGATTTCTTCGGGGTAGATATAGATCTTCGAGCCGAAGCCGCCGCCGACGTCCGGCGCGATCACCCGCAGCTTGTTCTCCGGCGCCACGTTGTAGAAGGCGCTCATCACCAGGCGGGCGACATGAGGGTTCTGCGAGGTCGTCCAGCAGGTGTAGTGGTCTTCGGCCTTGTCATAGTGGCCGAGTGCAGCGCGCGGTTCCATCGCGTTCGGAACCAGCCGGTTGTTGACGATGTGCATCTTCGTCACATGCGCGGCCTTGGCGATCGCCGCGTCAGTCGCCTTCGCGTCGCCGATCTCCCAATCGTAGATCAGGTTTCCGTCGGCCTCGGGGTGGATCTGCGGCGCGCCCTTCTTCAGCGCGTCGACCGCTTCCGTGACCGATTTCAGCTCCTTGTAGGTGACCTCGACGGCTTCGGCCGCATCGCGTGCCTGGCTTTTGGTCTCCGCGACCACGATGGCCACCGCGTCGCCGACATAGCGCACCCGGTCGACCGCGAGCGGCGACCAGGCACCCATCTTCATCGGCGTGCCGTCCTTGGAATGGATCATCCAGCCGCAGATCAGATTGCCGATGCCGTCGGTCTTCAGCTCCTTGCCCAGCAATACGTCGATGACGCCGGGCATTGCCTTGGCCTTCTTCACGTCGATCTTCTTGATCTCAGCATGCGCGTGCGGGCTGCGCACGAATGCGGCATGCTTCATGCCGGGAACGACCATGTCATCGACATAGCGTCCGGCCCCGGTGATGAACCGGCGGTCTTCCTTTCGCGCAACCCGTGCGCCGATGCCTTCGATACCCATCTTACGTCTCCTCCCGGGAGTGATGTCTGGTGAACCGTGGGTCGCTGATCCGGATCGCCGTGTGGCGGCGACCGCGTCGATCAGGCGGCTTTGGCCTTGCCCTTGGACTTCGACATCGTCTTCGATGCCGCGAGGACCGCCTTGACGATGTTGTGGTAGCCGGTGCAGCGGCAGATATTGCCCTCGAGCTCGGCGCGGACCGTCGCCTCGTCGAGGCCCTCCGGATGGCGGCGGATCATGTCGGTCGCCGACATGATCATGCCCGGCGTGCAGAAGCCGCACTGCAGGCCATGGTGCTCCTTGAACGCCGCCTGCACCGGATGCAGTTCCGCGCCGTTGGCGAGCCCTTCGATCGTGACCACCTCGGAGCCCGAGGCCTGGACGGCCAGTATCGTGCAGGACTTGACCGCCTTGCCGTCGACATGGACCACGCATGCACCGCACTGCGACGTGTCGCAGCCGACATGAGTTCCCGTCAGGCCCAGATTCTCACGCAGAAAATGAACGAGCAGCGTTCGATCCTCGACGCTGCCCGACACTTTGCGGCCGTTCACAACCAGCGAAACGTCAGACATGAAACCTCCCATTGGACGAAACCGACACGAACCTCCCCGCGGCGGCCGGACGGAAGACGACGGCTAGGCCCGTTCTTCGTCTCCCAAATCACACGCGGTCGAGAATGCTATCCGACCTCGTGAGCGTATATTGTACTTTCGGTCGGGGCCCGGCAACCGCGCCATTGCCAACGTCGGTGATTATGACAAGTATGCTCGCCACCGCTCGTGCGACGAGGCGCGACGACCGAGCGAGCAAGGCTTCTGTGGGGGGAATGCCGCTGGTCCCGTCGAAAACGATCTATGGCTGCGGGGTCGTCGCGCTGGCGACAGACTCGGCGGATGCCGAGCAGTTCGCGGCCGACATCGGCAGAGAGGCGCAAGCCGTCGATGCCGGGTTCGCGCTGATCTTCTTTTCGCAAGCCCTGATCGGCGCGGACCGTCTCGCCGCTGCGTTGCGGCGCCAGGCGCCATGGCTTTCCTATGCCGCCTGTTCGACCGCGGGCGAGATCACCCCCGCCGGACTGGAGGAAGGCCAGGCGATCGCGATCCTGCTGCCGGCCTCCTCGTTCACCGTCGACAGCATCATGATCCGCGATCTATCCACCGCCGGCATGAGCGACATCACCGCTGAGGTCGAAGCCCTCAAGCGGACCAGGCGGGAACGCGAGGATTGCAGGCAGCGGCCCGGCCTGTTCGCGCTCTGCTTCATCGACGGCATGTCTTTTGCCGAGGAGGCGGTCACCTCGGCATTGCATTGGGGACTGGACGACATCCCGCTGATCGGAGGCTCGGCCGGCGACGATCTCAAATTCGAAACGACGACGCTGATCCTCAACGGTGCCGTCGCGCGCGATTGTGCGATTGTGGCGCTCGTTTCGACCGACCTGCCCTTCCAGGTCTTCAAGACGGAGAACTTCGTGCCGACCGGCGAGAAGCTCGTGGTCACCGCATCCGACCCGGACCGGCGGGTGGTGAGGGAGTTCAATGCCGCGGGCGCGGCGGACGAATTCGCCTCCGCCATCGGCATCGAAGCCGGCTCGCTGACACCGATGAGCTTCGCCTCGCATCCGGTCGTGGTGCGCGTCGGCGGCGAGTACTACTGCCGATCGATCCAGAAGGTGAACGCCGACGGATCCCTCACCTTCTTCTGCGCAATCGACGACGGTATCGTCCTGACGATCGCACAGCCGACGGGCATGGTGGAATCGACCAGGCAGGCGCTGCGCAATGTCGCCGACACACTCGGCGGAATAGACATGGTGCTCGGCTTCGACTGCGTGCTGCGGCGGCTCGACGCTCAGAACAGGCAGGTCTTCCGTGAGATGTCCGAACTCTATAGCGCCAACAATGTCATCGGCTTCGGCACCTATGGCGAGCAGTACCGCTCCATGCACCTGAACCAGACCTTCACCGGCATTGCCTTCGGGCACAGGCTGGCAGCCGAGTGATGAGCATTTCGCAGATCGACGATGTCGAGCGGCTGAAGCGCATCAACCAGGCTCTGATCAGCCGGGTCGAACGTTCGATGGAACAGCAGGGCAATGCCTTCTCGCTGTTCCAGACGGCGATCAACCTCGAAGGCCGGGTTCGCCAGCACACGGAGGATCTGCGCGGTGCGCTTCGCCGGCTCGAACAGTCCAACATCGATCTCGTTTCGGCCAAGGAGAGCGCCGAGCAGGCCAATCTCTCCAAGACCCGGTTCCTGGCGGCGGCGAGCCACGACGTGCTGCAGCCGTTGAATGCTGCCCACCTGTCCGTGTCCGCCTTGTCGGAGCTGCAGACGACGGTCGAAGGCAGGCAGCTCGTCGCCCAGGTCGAGCGCGCCTTGGAGACGATGGACGACCTGCTGCGCACCTTGCTCGACATTTCGAAGCTCGACGCCGGCGTGGTGCGACCCGAGATCGGAAACGTGGCACTGCAGCCGCTGTTCCATTCGCTCGAATCCGATTTTCGGCCGATCGCGGACAAGAAGGGTCTCGATCTGCGATTTCGCGCGACGGATGCGGTTATCCGCACAGACCGTCCCATGTTCCGCCGCATCCTGCAGAACGTGATCTCCAATGCGCTCCGCTACACCGAGACAGGCGGCGTTCTGGTCGGCGCGCGCCGCCGCGGCGACCATGTGCTCATCAATGTCGTCGATACGGGCACCGGCATTCCGCCGGATCAGTACGAAGCGGTCTACGAGGAGTTCCACCGCGGCGCCAACGCGCTCGAAGGAGATCGTGCCGGCATGGGCGCGGGCCTTGGCCTCGGGCTTGCGATCGTGCGCCGTCTCGTCGATGCGCTGAGGCAAGAGATCTCCTTCACCTCGCGGGTCGGCAAGGGGACCGTCTTCCGGATTCTCGCCCCGGCGGCGCCCGCCTCCCACCGCAGCGACCGCGCCGACGTCGCGCCCGCGGCCCCTCGCGGCTATGGATTGTACGGCACCAAGGTCCTCGTCGTCGAAAACGACCAGGCGGTTAGGGAAGCGATGGCAGCCCTTCTGTCACGCTGGAACTGCGAGGTGCAGGTCGCTGCAACCCGCCACGCTGCACTTGCCTGCCTGGACGGCGGTTGGCGGCCGGACCTGATCATCGCCGACCAGCATCTCGACCATGGAGATCTCGGCTCCCAGACCATCCGCCACGCCCGCATCAAGGCGGGCCGCGCGGTTCCCGCCCTCCTGGTCACAGCCGATCCTTCCGAAGCACTGGCTGTCGAGGCGCGCCGCTCTGGCATCGAACTGATGCACAAGCCGGTGAAGCCGGCGGAACTGCGCGCGCTGATGGCGCACCTGCTGGCCTGACGCGGCTCAGACGACGGTGTCGGCTTCGCGGAACAGGTCCGCCTGATCGAGGCGGGACACTTCGATCACCGCCTGAGTGCGGCTGTAGACATGCAGCTTGCGCAGGATTTCCGAGACATGCGCCTTGACCGTCGTCTCGCCGACCTGGAGTTCGTAGGCGATCTGCTTGTTGAGCAGGCCCTGGCGAAGCATGTTCAAGACCCGCATCTGCTGCGGGGTCAGCGTGCTAAGCCTGCGCACCAGTTCCGACCGGTCCTCGTCGCGCGCCGCGCCCGGCTGCGGCTGGTACGATTGCGGCACATAGACTGCGCCCTCCATGACGTCGCGAATCGCCGAAGCGAGGTCGGCCTTGCGGCTGGATTTCGGGATGAAGCCGGCGGCGCCGTAGGACAGGGCCTGCGAGATGATGCGGTTGTCCTCGTGGCCGGAGACGATGACGACAGGCAGGCGCGGATGGCTGGTTCTGATCTGGAGCAGCCCGTCGAAGCCCTGGACGCCGGGAATGTTGAGGTCGAGCAGCGCGAGGTCGAAAGGTGCGCCGCCCTTCAACGTCTCAAGCGCCTCCGCTACCGTCGTCGCCTCGATCGTCTCCACCTTCGGATAGGCCATGCTCACCGCGCTGTGCAGCGCTTCGCGGAACAGCGGGTGGTCGTCGATGATCAGGAAGCGCGCGGTCGTGTCGGTCGCAAAAGTCGGACGGGTTTCCATGCTCGGTCATCCCTTCGCGCCGGACGGTCTGAGCCAACCGGCGGATGCGCACAGTCTCGACCCCGCCACCGATCGCCGCAACTGTCAAATAGTGCAAGGGAGCGGGCGACGATGCGGCAAGGGAACGGCTGGTGCCCCCGGCAGGATTCGAACTCCCCTTCTGATTTGTAGCGAGACACAACTAGATTCGATGTAAATTACTTGGCCTTCCGTCTATCGCTGCCTGCGCTCTGCGGCGGAATCAATGTTCCCAATTCGCAGATGCTCGATGAATTCTAACCTGAACCCCCAGATTTCGGTTTCAGGGGTCACGGTAACGTCTGGTTCCTACACTAAGCAAGATTTGGCGAAAGTTCGGGGACTAAGACCCAAATCGGGGCGCCGGAGGAATGTCGGCTATAAGGGAAGGCATCGTCCGCCCGAATGTCCGGAATGGGGGCGCGAAGCTGTCATGGCCACTAGGAATCGGTCCGGCTCTTCATGCCATTCAATAGGATCGCCCCCCTTCTCTAGCGCCGCTGAGCGCTCTCGCGAGCCCGTGGCGGCGCTGTGGTGGCCTGGAAAATTGCGATGATTCGCTCGTCGCTCAAGCCAGGCCGTGCCGCCTCAGGAACGCGAGAATTCCGTCGACTACGTCTCCCAGCGATGGATCCGTGCGGCCGATCTCACTGCGGGCGCGGGCGGAGCGGTAGCCCGCGTTGTCGTAGAGCTTGACTTCCATGGCGGCGAGATCGTCGACCGAGCCGATGAGGAAATCCAACAACGGGAAGAGCGGATCCTCCCGGGTGCAGCGTCTGATGACCTCCGATACGAAGACGTGGATGTCGAAGAGCTCGAACGGCCTGCCCAGCCGCTGCGCGAGGATATCCGTGACATCGCTCATCCGTTCATAAGTGTCGCGCGTGAGGTGGAACGTGCGGTTGAGTGTCTCGGGCATATTGGCCAGCGCCACGAGATTGTGCGCAACCGCGTCGACCGGCGTGAGGCTCACCTGGTTGCGGGAACTGACGCCGATGCCATGCTTGATCATAAAAGCCAGCAGCCTGATCGTAATGTCGAGATTGCTTCCCCCGCCCGCGAGGGACGGACTGATCAGCGACGGGCGGAAGACGCGGATGGCGAGCCCCTTGCGCTGGGCGTCGAACACCAGCTGCTCCGACACCCATTTGCTCTGGCTGTAGCCGAAGTTGAGCTTTTCCATTCCCTCGTTGCTGTCGGCCTCGCCGACCCGCTCTTTAACCGTCCAGCCGAAGATGAACGTCGTCGAGACGTGGTTAAACTGCTTGGGGCGTCCGGCAAAGGCGAATCGCAGCATCTGTTCGGTGCCGACCACGTTGGCGGAACGCATTCGGCGATAGTCGTAGAGGTAGTTCACGAGGGCGGCCCCGTGATAGATCGTGTCGACCTCCCGGGAGAGTCTCGTCCACCGATCCAGCGGCATACCGAGATTCTGCTGCTCGATGTCCCCGCAAACCGGGACGATCCTGGAAGCGCCCTGCTCGAGCCATGCGATGTCGTCGTCGCCCAGCGCGCCGACGTGTCGACGCAGGCGCGACATGACTTGCTCGTCGCTCGCGCCGCGCAGCAACACCACGATCTTCGCTTCGGTCTGGGTGAGAAGGCTGCGCAGCAGGTAAGGCCCGAGAAACCCCGTCGCGCCGGTCAGCAGCACCATCTCGGAAGCGGCCCACGGGAGGGCGGCGGGACGCGGCGGATCGAAGCCCAGAAAGCGATCGGCGCGCATCATGCGCTGCTGCTCCTCCCGCCGCCCGCGATAACTCGTCTCGAGGAAATGCCGGATCGCGGCGATCGCGGTCCCCGGCTCGGTTGCGAAGAGCGGGCCGATTTCGAAGATCTGGCGGACGGTGACGATGCCGAGCACGGACGAGTCGACCATCTCGGAAACCGACTCGGCGCCGTGGAACGCCAGGGCATCCTTGAGCCAGTGGAGGATCGTGACCAGGTCGAGCGAGTCGATCCCCGCATCGAAAAGCGTGAAGTCTTCTTCGCCCGTGAGGCCATAGCGCTCGCGGAGCTGGGCGAGTTCGTAGATCTCCTCCTCGCGCGCGTCGCCGGCAGCTTCCGCGAAATCGTGAGCCGAAAGGATCGGCAGCTCGCCGGCGATATATCGGTCGCGGGTGGCGAACCGCCTGAGCTTGCCCGACGAGGTCTTGTCGACCGCGCGCCGCGGCACGAAAAGGAGTCGCGAGATCCGGACGCCGAGGCTCTCGAGAACGTGACGCACGAGATCGCGCGGCTCGGGCAGTCTTCCGGCGTCCAGCACCTCGGCCACGACGACGACGATGGGCTCGTCGTCGCCGCCGGCGATCTCGAATGCCGCGACACCTCCCTTGTGGACAAGAGGCGAACGGTCTTCGACCATCCGCTCGATGTCCTGGGGGTAATGATTCTCGCCGCGGATGATGATCATGTCCTTGCGGCGTCCGCAGACGTAGAGTTCCCCTTGGCGCATGAAACCCATGTCCCCGGTCCTGAGGAAGGGCCTATCCGTTTCGGTTCCCGCGAGGCGCGCCCGGAAATCGGCCGCGGTCTTCTCCGGCTTGCCCCAATAGCCGCGGCAGACGCTCTTTCCGGCGATCCAGATTTCTCCGACCGCGCCGTCTGGCACCGGTACCCGTGTCACGGGGTCGACGATTTCGATCTGCGTGTCGCCGAGCGGTCGCCCGCAGCTCATCAGGTGCCGGACATTGAGCACTCCGGAAGCGGTATCGATGTCCCGCGCGATGCCCTGGGACAGCAGCCGCTGATCGAGCGCGGCGAAGGTCCGGCCGTGGTTCGTGACGGCCAGGGTACATTCGGCAAGCCCGTAGGCGACGAAAAACGCGGACGGATCGAGCCCGGCCGGCCGAAATCGCTGCAGGAAACGACGGTAGGTGTCGACCCGGATGGGCTCGGCTGCGGCCATCAGGAAGACGAGCGAACCCAAGTCGAGGCCCTGCAGCATCTCGTCGGGGACGTGGTGCGGTTGGAGGCATAGCTCGAAGGCGAAGTTCGGCGCCGAGGTGGCCGTGGCCCGGTATTTCGAGATCGTCTCGAGCCAGAGCGCTGGCCGCTCGATGAAACTCGCCGGCGAGAGGCCGTAGGTCGTGCCGCCCGAGAGCGCGACGTAGAGATAGTAGCCGATCAGCCCCATGTCGTGGTGCTGCGGCAGCCAGGTCACCCCGACGATGTTGTCGTGATCGACCACCAACGTACAATTGTGAAGGATGTTCTCATGCGTGACCAGTACACCCTTGGGCTGGTTGGTGGATCCGGAGGTGTACTGGAGGAACAGGATCTCGTTCGGCTCGCGCGCGGGCGAGACCGGCGCGGGCCCCAGGAGCCGGTCGGTGACAATGCGCTCGACCGAGCTCGCCATCGACCCGGCGCCGTCGGCAAGCAGCCCATCGAGCGCTGCCGCGAGCCCGCTTTCCGTCTCCGAGTCGAGCAGGATCGCGCTTGCCGCGCAGTCCTCCAGGACGTGGGAGAGCTGGTGCAGCGTCGAACGCGCGCCATGCACCGAGACCGGTGGACAGGGTACTGCGATCAGTCCGGCCTTCGCGCAGGCGAAGAGGGCGCAGATGATTTCGAGTCCCGGCGCATATACCAGGAGCAGCCGGTCGCCCGGCTTCAGGTTCGGCCGGGCGGCAAGATGGCTCGCGATCAGATCGACCCGCGCCGCAAACGACGAATAGGTGTAGCGGCTCAACAGTTCGCCATCGCCCCCGAGAAACGCAAACAGCAGCTTGTCGGGCGTGGCGGCGACCCTTGCCTCCAGGACGCGACAAACCGAGGCGTTCGACCGTGGCGCATCAGCCGCCCGCGGCAGAGCCGGCACCTCTCGCAGAACCATTCGTTACTCTCTCCCAACCACCCAACGGGCGAGCTGCCGCGACGCCGGCGAGCTCTTTCCCTCCTTGGCACGGCGTCATCGTCCGGCACCGCGCCGTCACCTTCGACGGCCCATCGCCTGCCGCCGCCCCAGGCCGCCGCGAACCGGTAGCAGACATAGCTATCGCGGGCCGCCCCTTTCAATCTTATGGCACTCAAATGGCCGATCAGACAGCAGCGAAGCAATAGTCGTCCTCACGGCAGATGTGGTTTCCGTCTATGTGGCGAACAATCCGGTGCCCACGACGCAACTCGCAGAATTGATCGCCAGCGTTCACGGCTCCCTAATGGGTCTCACCAGTGGTCAAGTCACTGCGCCGGCAGAAGCCTTGAAGCCGGCGGTTCCGGTGAAGAAGTCCATCTACGAGGACTACATCGTCTGCCTCGAGCAGCCGCAGGCGCTGCGCCTCCGGCAACGGACCCATGCGCGTCGATGCTGACTATCGCCGCCGACAAGTTCACGACGAGCAGCGTGCAGGGCCGGCTAAGCCGAGCCAAGGCGGGAGAAGGCCGCCTGTCCACACTCACTTCCGCGCTTCCCACAGTCGGTCGCGCCGACACCTACATCGGCACCAGTTCGAAATCCCCATAGACGTCGTCTGTGGCCCGCGGATTCCTGCATGAGAGGCTTTCGTACGCCTGCCGGCACCCGAAACCCTTCACCATGTCGGACGTAATGCTTAACTGCGCCACTGCCGAAATCCGGACATCAGCTGTGTTCGCATCGGGGGCGCACTATCTAGCATTGTGCGCGTGAACCTTACTCGCGCTGCGTCCCGATGCGTTTCCTGATGGGGTGATCCAACTTCTCGTCATCCGCGTCGCGCCACGGGGCAGATCCCGGAAGAGGCACCGACGTCGGCCGAGCTTCACACCTGCCGAAGATTGGACCCACTCGAGGCTCGTCGCAGCCCGTTCAGCGCACCACCGATGACGCAGCCTTCTGCATCAATTGGCATTGGTCTAGATATCTCTCGGCGGAACTGCGCAGCCAGGTCGTTCATTGTTGAGACGTCGGACCTAGGCGCGTCGAACGTTTATGTAGCTGAGCAAGGTCCTCAGGCCTGGGAGTGAAAGATGGCAGGACATGGTGTTTTGACCGCGCAAACGGTCGAAGACTGCATCATCGACCAGGACTGGGGGCACTACACCGCCGAGGAACATGCTATCTGGCGCTTCCTGTTCAAACGTCAGCTAAGAACGCTGAAGAGCCGTGTGTGCCAAGAATTTCTGGACGGCCTCCAAGGGCTCGGCATTGGTCCCGAAGGGGTACCTAACTTCGAGCGAATGAACGAGCGGCTGCGGGCACTGACCGGTTGGGAAGTGGTCGCGGTGCCCGGCCTTATTCCGGGACGGCCGTTCTTCCAGATGCTGGCCAGCCGACGGTTCCCGGCAGGCACCTTCATCCGCAACCGGGAACAGCTCGACTACCTTGAGGAGCCCGACATCTTCCACGATGTCTTCGGTCACGTACCGCTGCTGACCAACCCGGCCTATGCCGACTATATGCAGGAATATGGCCGGATCGGCCTTGACGCGATCGAGCACAGGGGCGTGAAGTTCCTCAGTCGGCTCAACTGGTACACCATCGAATTCGGCCTGATCCGAAAACCTGAGGGCACCCGCATCTATGGCGCGGGCATCGTTTCATCGTTCGGCGAGGCGCAGTATGTGACGGGCGATCCGTCCGCCAATCTCCTGGCCTTTGATGTCGATCGCGTCCTGCGCACCGGCTATTACATCGACGACCTCCAAGCGACCTACTTCGTGATCGACCGCTTCGAAGATCTGTTCGAGCTGCTCAAGGGAACCGATTTCGTCGCCAAGTTCGATGAACTGCGCACCCTGCCGACCCATACGCCGTTCGAAATACTGCCGGGGGATCGTGTCATTCGGGCTGGCACCGGGCAGTACTGGCGCGATTTCCCAACGACCAAGGCCAGGCTCAAATGAGCAGAACCTCGCTCGTTGCATCGCTTGCGACTACGCCGCTTTGATCACGCCACGCCGGATTTGGTCCTGCTCGATCGACTCGAACAGGGCGCGGAAATTGCCCTCGCCGAAACCTTCGTCGCCCTTGCGCTGGATGAACTCGAAGAAGATCGGGCCGATAACGGTCTTCGAGAATATCTGCAGCAGGATCTTGGTGGTACCGCCATCGACGACGCCCTCGCCGTCTATGAGGATGCCGTGCCTCCTCATCCGTTCGATCGGCTCGTCATGGCCGCTCACGCGGTCGTGCGACATCTCGTAATAGGCATTGGGTGGCCCCGGCATGAACTTGAGACCGTTGGCGGCGAGCCTGTCGGTGGCGTCGTAGATGTCGTCGGTGCCAACGGCGATGTGCTGGATGCCTTCGCCCTTGTATTTGCGCAGATATTCCTCGATCTGGCTGGTGTCGTCCTTCGATTCATTGAGCGGGATACGGATCTTGCCGCAGGGCGAGGTGATGGCGCGGCTGACCAGCCCGGTGATCCGTCCGTCTATGTCGAAATAGTGGATCTGCCTGAAGCCGAACAGGTCGCGGTAGAAATCCCACCACTTGTCCATATTGCCGCGATAGACATTGTGGGTCAGGTGGTCGAGATAATAGAAGCCGACGCCCTTAGGCTTCGGATCGCGATCGGCGGTCCATTCGAATTCGGCGTCATAGGCCGAGCCCTTTTCGCCATACTTGTCGACGAAATAGAGCAGCGAACCGCCGATGCCTACGATTGCGGGAACGTCCAGCGTCTTGTCGTCGCCTTCGTAAGGTTTGGCGCCCTTGGAGACGGCCCGTTTGAACGCGTGCTCGGCATCGACGACACGCCAAGCCATCGAGGGTGCGCAGGGGCCGTGCAAATCGACGAACTTCATCGCGTGCGAACCAGGTTCCGCATTGACGACGTAGTTGATATCGCCCTGGCGCCAGACGCTGATTGCCTTGGTCTTGTGGCGTGCAACCCGAGTGTAGCCCATGCGGGCTAAAAGCTCCTCAAGTTTCACGGGTTCCTGATGCGCAAACTCGACGAATTCGAATCCGTCGGTTCCGGCAGGATTCTCGTCGCTTATCAGAGCCGGCGGTGCATCGTGCGGAAAGGGTCCCATCGGTCGCCTCCTGTACCAATGGGGTGAAGAGTAGCACTCATTGAACGCTATGTGCTTGCAATGCGCCCCAGCTTTGCGGCAATTTATGCGCTGTTCGTGTATGCGAAGGGCAATTCCGGAGGATATCGTGCATATCGACCGAATGGACCGCAAGATATTATCCTTCCTTCAGGAGGACGGGCGCCTCACGAACAATGATCTGGCGGATCGTGTGAACTTGTCGCCTTCTCAATGCTCCAGGCGCCGACAAAAGTTGGAGGAGCAGGGTATCATTCGCTGCTATCGTGCGATTCTGGACCATGAAAGTCTTGGTCTGCCGCTCATCAATGTGATTTCCGTGACCTTGGCCACGCATAACAGGGAAAACGCGCGCCACTTCGCGGAACTTGTGGTCAGTCTGCCTCAGGTGCTCGAAGCGCACGCCCTGACCGGCGACATGGACTACATACTGAAGGTGATCACTCCGGACCTCAAATCATTGTCGAGTTTTGTCAACGATGTTCTTCTGCCGCATGACTCCGTTCAGCACGTAAAGACTTCGGTCGTTCTCGAAACTCTCAAGGACAATGGCATCCTCCCTCTCGAAATCGCCGACCTTGCCCGCCCGCCAAATGGATGACCGACCCGAAGCCAAAGGGAATGGATCCGCCCGTTGAGGATCGAAGCTTTCGCCGGCACATGCGATAAGGGTCCGCAGGACGGAGGCGAACTGTTCGGCGGCCTCGGTGGATGGCCTGGTTGGACCTACCCCAAAATTTCGGCGACGTGTCACTGTTCGTGCAGAATCTTAAGCAAATCTGCCTCGGCAAGGACGCTATCGAATACCACATGGCGCCTCAGAAGCTGGTGAAGCCCAAGCCGGAGGAGAAGCCGGACCCAACTTTACTGTTCCGGCGATACACGCGCTGGAACGATCCTTCCCGCAAGTGATCGTGGGTGTCGACGTAGAGGATGAGCTGCTCCTGGCGGAGCGGTCCGAAATCTGACGTTGGGCAGTGATCCAACGCAGCGCGGATGATCGGTTCGACGCTCGGAAAGTCTTGCTGTCCTGTCCATCATGGGGTGGTTTGCTGCTCGACCTCTTCTGGGCGGCGCAGCTGGGAAAGCGGTCATTCAGGTGGCAGCGGCGTCATGGCGATGTGCCCTCATTTCGGGCACTAGACCAGGTGGACACCTTAGAGATAACTGCCATCAGGCACCGTCACTCGGTGGTAGACAGAGAAGACCGCGGGCCACTACAAGTTGCGAGGTATGTCGGGCAACGACCGCCAGGAGCCTGCCGCGAGACCAACCGTCGACCGTGCCTTGCCACGCGGTGGACGATCGGCTGGGACTCACGCGCGCTCCTGCCGCTTCTTCCGCCAGGGCGCGTTAGCCTCCCAGTCGCCGGCCATGATGCAGCCGTAGGGCAGCACTTCGTCGACGATTTCGGCAAGGCCATAGTCCTCGATCTGCCGACGGACGGCGGATGCGCTCTTGTAGGCGCTCGGCAGTTCCGAGATGTCGGTGACACCCGAAAAGAACCGCGCGTCGATGCCCTTCGTTTCCTCGGCGAAGATCTCCTCGACGCTCCGGCCTCCCTGGAGCCGCTTGTGCTGGGTACGCGAGAAGTTGCGCCCCGCGCCGTGCGGCGAGAAGCCCAATCCGTGCGTGGCATCCCTGCCGCGCGCGATCAGCACCGGCTCCGCCATGTTGAGCGGGATGAGCGTCAGGTCGGTTGCGTCGGCCGCCCAGCCGTCGAAGGCGGGCGTCGCTCCCTTGCCGTGGTAGAACAGGCCGTCCGAGCGCCGGAAGACGAAGTTGTGCTCGTTCCAGAACCGGTCGCCGACCTTCGCGGAAAGACGCTCCGCCGTGAGGTCGTGGATCAGTTCGTGGTTCGCCTTCGTCCAGGCGCGGATCGTCTGCAGCGCGTCCCAGTAGGTGTCGCCTTCCCGCGTGTCGGCGGGGATCCAGGCGTTCTGGGACAGCGTCGCCGGCGACAGCCGCTTGCGGAACTCGTCGGCGATCTTCATTCCGCGCGAATAGAGCCGGGCGCCCGGCGCGCGCGACCCGTGATGGGTCACGAGGGCCGTTTCGCCCGTCGACTTCAGCGTGCCGACGAAGGCGAAATGGTTGCCGTCGCCCTGCGTGCCGAAATGCTCGATCGCCGCGCTCATGTTGTCGCGCAGGTAGGGATTGGCGTCGATTCGGGCGGCAACTTCTGCCGGGGGCCGGATCTGCTGGCCGCGCGGCCGCCCGCCGGGCCCGAAATGCGTCACCGCATGGACCGCGTCGAGCAGGGCGGCAGGCGACGCTCCCGGAAAGGTCGAGATCGCCATCGAGCAGCAGATGTCGGCCGAGTGCATGCCGGGGTGAATGGCCTCGGAGACTACCACGCCGCCGACCGGAATCGTCCCGAGAGGGCCCGCCGGGCAGGCGTCGGGCATGATTGCGCCGGCGCGTACCACTGGCGTGCGCATCAACGCGCGCATGGAGTTGCTCACGGCTTCGACATTCGCGGCCTCGTGGTCGTTCTCGGCGACGATGTTGATGTGGAGCGGGACCGCATCCTGTGCATGCAGCGGGATCGCCGGCGGCGGCTCGAAGGCCCGCGCAGCCGCGATCGCCTCGGCGTGGGAGCCGCCGCGCGCGAGCACATCGTTGCCGGCCGCCAGCGCGTCACGGAACCACTTGCCCTGCGCCAGTCCGGCTTCGATCAGATCCTGTCCACTCAACACTTCAACCATCTCATCCATCCACATTCATCCGTTCATTCCGTCCAGCGACGGCAAGGGTTGCGAGACGATTTTCCGCCACTTCGCCAGAAACGAAGGGAGGCTTCGATCCTCCACGCCTTTCGGCCACCCCGCGGGGGCTGCGTCTACCTGTAGTCCCGCCGGCATCCGGCGCGGGCGTCGATGGTCGGACGACAAGGGGCTGCAGGACACTCGACAAACCTTTCGGCCTGTCGGGCGGATTCGAACCGCCATGACCGATGTAGTCCTGCACGCATTCGTCCTTCCGGGTTGGCGACAAGAAGCGTCACGACGGTTTCTGAGCTACTTCGCACCTATACGGATGCGAGGGGCGGCTTGAACGCCCGACCTCCCGGCCGAAGCAGGGTGCTCTATCCTGTAGTCCTGACTGCATTCGCCCTTCGATGCCTGGCGGCAAGGATCGGCAGGACCGATCTGCTGCGCTACCGCGGTTGTCTGCGGGGGTGAATCGAACACCCGACCTCCCGCTCGGAAGCGGGCGCGCTACCTGTAGTCCTGCCTGCATCCGCCAGTGCATTTTACTGAGCGGCGACAAGAATGACGAAACTCCGGGAGCCCCGCTCGTGCCAGAGAGCGCCTGCGAGGTGGGGAGTCGAACCCCACGGGTTATCCCGCTTGTGGAGCTGTAGTTCCGTCGGCATTCGCCGCGATTGGAGGCATGACGACAAGGAACGTGCGAAACAGTCTCTGCTCTACCGCTGAGCTACGGCCGACGGCCGGCAGGATTCGAACCTGCGACACGATGTAGTTCCACATTCATTCGTCACGTCCGTATTCCGCTTCTCCTCTTCCGAACCTCGCTGCAAATCCTGCCATGACGACAAGGGTGATGAAACGTCGCCCGCCTTTCGGCGGACACCTGCTCTATCCGCTGAGCTACGGGCCCGCAGTGGTGGACCCGGCGGGATTCGAACCCGCGACCTGGAGGTTAACAGCCTGTAGTTCCATCGGCATTCGTCATGCGCTTTCGGGGTAGCTCCCGGCGGACGCGCCGCCGGGAGCCTGGTCAGAGTTTGGTCGCCTCGATGGCGCGGACCCAGTGATCCGGGTCGTTGCCGCTCGATACGAAGCCCGCGACCACGTCGAACACTCGGTCCGAGAAGCCGCCAACGTTCAGCACGTCGCCGGTGCCTTTCGCTTGCGTCGTCGCATAGGGCTGGATGTCGACGCAGACCAGCTTCGCCTTCGGGTTTAACGCCTTTAGCTTCCGCCATTCCTGCATCGTTCCGGTCCCCTGGTGCGGATGCGCCGTGGCATCGACCCAGGACTGATTGTCCGAAACGAACAGCACCAGGTCGACTTTCGCGCGCTCGCTCACCAGCCGCTCCAGCGGAGCCGAACAGTTCGTTCCACCACCGCCGATCGCCGCGAGCTTCGCCGCATTGGTCATCACCGTGTCGCGAACGTTGAGGCGGATGTCCACCACATCGTTCTCGAACGGCAGGACCCGCGCCGTCGGGTTGCGCCGCAGGACGGACGCCGCCACGAGGGCCGCGACGTCGATACAGCGCACCGTCGAGGTGGATCCCTTGCGGTATCCCGTCACGGACGACCCCATCGACCCGGACACGTCCGGGCAGACGACCACGTTTCCGCCAAACGTCGGCACGTTGGCGAGTGCCACTTCCATGGCATCCTGTAACGCTTCCCGCACGACCTGCGGCACCGCCGGATCGACGTTCGAGAACGCGACCATGAGCTGGTAGGGGAAAACGCGCGAGCGCTTCACCTCACCTGCATTGGCCAGCCGTCGGGCAAGCCTCTCGGCGAACCCTTCCACCTCGAACACGCCGTGGCGCGCGAAGGTGTTGAGGTTCTGCCGCAGCATCTGCCAGCCGGCCGTCTCGGCGATCCCCACCCAATGCTCCTTCGTCAGGGGCAGCGCGGTGAGCATCTGGAACGGCACGTTCGGCACGGGCAGCGACGGGTCGCGCTTGAACGCCTCGAACGCCTGCACAAGGCCGGGCAAAGCGTTCACATCGTGAGGCTTGCCGATCAGATAGCCGTAGAGCGCCTCCCGCGAGGCCGAGGCCGGCTTCGGGTGAACCATCTTCACGATATCCGCCAGCGACGGATCGTTGCCGACCGCGGCGCGCATGATCTCGACGTCCGTGGCCTTCTCCAGCCACGAAAGCACCAACCGCTTGGGGCGCGTTCCGAGCGACTTGCGTCCCGTCGCACCCGACCGCATGACCTGCACGAAGGTGCGCAGCATCTTGCCGCTCTTCACGATCCCGCCGAACGCGCGCTCGAACTGGTCGCCCTGCATCTGCGACAGGACGGCCAGCAGGAATGCGGGCATGTCCTTCATGTAGCCCTGCTCGAAGGCATGCACGGCAGTCTTCGCCAGGAACTCCGGCTCGACCTGCCAAGCAAGCTTCGTGACCTCGTCCAGCTGCTCCCGCGCATCCGCGTAGAAGGTCGCGTTGAACGTTCCCGTCGCAGCGAGCTGCGCGAGAGCCTGATGCGGCGTCAGGCCATAGGCCGGAGCGCCCTCATGGTTCGTCGCGTCGGTGCGCGGGAGCAGCTTTCCCTTGATCGCCGCAAACACGGATTTGTTTGCCATCGTTCTCGTCCTTCTCTTTCACGGCAAACACCTTTCAAGAGGCGTGCCAGTCTGCAGAGGAAGCAGGCAAGAAGGGACACGTAATTCTAGTAAATCACTGATAACAAACAGGGAAAAATATCGGACTGAGGTAGATCAGCATCATCGTTGACGGCGATGCTTGGAGAGTGAGATGATCTGATGGGATAGAAGATTATCCGGTGGGATAAGAATGAAGCGCCGCGTTGTCATCAGCATCCTCGGAACCACGCTCGACGCCGGCGGGCGAGACGATCGCTGGAAGCGCTGGCGGCCGACGGTCTCGCTCTGCATGCAACCGAACCTCTTCATCGACCGGCTCGAGTTGATCCACGGTCCGGGATCCGAAAGGCTGGCGCGGCAGATTGTCGGCGACATCGAGCAGATCTCGCCCGGAACGGACGTCCGCGAGCACCTGATGAGCCTGCGCGACCATTGGGATTTCAGCGAGGTCTATACGAACCTGAGAGATTTCGCCCGCGCCTATGCCTTCGACACCGAGCGGGAGGATTATCTCGTCAACATCACCACCGGAACGCATGTCGCGCAGATCTGCTGGTTCCTGCTGACCGAGGCGCGATTCATCCCCGCCCGGCTGCTGCAACTGTCGCCGCCGCCGCGACGGACGTCGCCCGAGGAGCCTGTCGAGATCGCTGGCAGCCATTCGATCATCGATCTCGATCTGTCGCGCTACGACGCTATCGCCACTCGCTTCGCCGCCGAGCGCGACGAGGCGACGTCGTTCCTCAAATCCGGCATCGCGACGCGCAGCCCTGCCTTCAACCAGATGATCGACCAGATCGAGAAGGTCGCGATCCGCTCGCGCGCGCCGGTGTTGCTGACCGGGCCGACCGGCGCGGGAAAGTCGCAACTAGCGAAACGGATCTACGAGCTGAAGAAGGCACAGCGGCAGGTTTCGGGCGACTTCATCGAGGTCAACTGCGCGACCCTGCGCGGCGACCAGGCCATGTCGACGCTGTTCGGCCACGTGAAGGGCGCCTTCACCGGCGCGCAGGCCGACCGCGCCGGCCTGATGAGATCGGCAGACAAGGGCGTTCTGTTCCTCGATGAGATTGGCGAACTCGGCCTCGATGAACAGGCGATGTGCCTGCGCGCCGTCGAGGAAAAGCGCTTCCTGCCAGTCGGTGCGGACCGCGACACGACGTCCGATTTTCAGCTCCTGGCGGGCACCAACAGGGACCTGTCTGTCAGCGTGAGGGAGGGGCGATTCCGCGAAGATCTGTTCGCACGGCTGAACCTGTGGACCTTCAGCCTACCAGCGCTGAAGGACCGCAAGGAGGATATCGAGCCCAATCTCGAGTTCGAGCTGCGCCGGTTCGGCGAACGGGAGGGCCAGAACGTCACCTTCAACAAGGAAGCGCGGGAGGCCTATCTCCGGTTCGCGGCGACCCCGGAAGCCGCATGGCGCGCCAACTTCCGCGACCTTTCTGCCTCGGTGACGCGAATGGCGACGCTGGCTCCGCAAGGCCGCATCAACGAGGAGACCGTCCGCGACGAGATCGCGCGGCTGAGGCAGCTCTGGTCCGGTTCGCTACCGGCCGACGACATGGATGCAGTGCTTGCGGATCTGTTGAGCGCTGACAGGCTAAAGGCATTCGATCTGTTTGACAGGGTTCAGCTCGCGGCCGTGGTTTCGGTGTGCAGGCGGGCCAGCTCGCTCAGCTCGGCGGGACGAGAACTGTTCGCTGTGTCTCGCCTCGGCAAGTCGAGCAGCAACGACGCCGACCGCCTGCGAAAATATCTGGCGCGATTCGATCTCGCCTTCGATACGGTGGCCGGTTCATAGAGTACATCGCAGCGTCGCCGCTTCGTGGGGCGGAGGCGCTCCAGATGATCACGGCGTCCATAAGCTCTTGAATGTCCGCTGGATCTGGCCTGCGGCTCAAGGCCTGCCTGCTTCCGGCTCTGCTCCTGTCGGACCCAGGTGCGGGACGAATGGCAAGTTTCGAGATCTCCGCAACCCGGCCTGAACGGCTGACTTGGGGTCGAAAGCGGGCCGGCAGCTTTCCGCCGGCAACGACCCAGGAACAGACCGCCTGGAATCGGCCCCACTCGTGTCGTTCGAACCCGGTGCGAACCTGGCCCCATTATGGGAGGGCCCAGATGGCCGCGCGCGGCGGCTCACACTTTCTTCTCTGGGCCTGATCCCTACCGATGGATCATCCAACTGCTTGTGGCAGTACGGAAAGACCCGGGCGAGCCGCTCGGCGAGGCGGATCACCTCGTCCACCAGCGTCTCCTCCGGCAGGAGGCGCCACAACAGCCCCCAGTCGAGCGCTTGGCGGGCGGTGATCGCCCCGCCGGTCATCATCGCGGCAAGCGCGCGGCCGCGTCCGGCGAGACGCGAGAAGAACCAACTCGCGCGAGGTCGGGCACGATGGCGAGGTTGGGCGCCAAGGTCAGATGGAAGCTGGCGTTCTCAGCCGTGAGCACGACATCGCCGGCAAGCGCGAGGCGGATGCCGGTGACGGCTCAGCGCCGCTCGCCCTCCCCGGCGCCGGCCCCGCGGTCACCGGCGCAGACGACCAGGATGCGTGCCGGCTCTTCGTTCGCCGATGCGTACAGATGGCCGCGGCGGCTGTCGAAATAGATGCTCTCGCCGGTGCTGAGCACGACCGGATCCATGTCCTCGAAACGGACCGTGACGGCCCCGTCGAGGACGAGGAGGAATTCTTCGCCCGGATGACTGACGAACCGTTCGAAGTGCATCGTCTCGTATGGGCGCAGCGTTCCCATCATCGGCGTCATCGCTTTGCGCCAGAGTTCGGGGAAAAGCATCTCGTAGACGTAGTTCTCCGTCTCGTGCAGGCGAAACTCGCCGACCCGAGCCACCGCCAACTGGCCGGGACCGAAAGGCTCGCCGCGTTCCGAGAACAATTCGGCGATGTCGATGCCCAGCCCCTCGGCGAGCTGGCTGAAGCGATCGTAGGTCAGCGCCATCAGGCCGCGCTCGACCTTCGACACGGTGGAGATGGCCAGTCCCGAGCGGTTGGCGACATCGGCCAGCGTGAGTTCGCGGTCGCGGCGGATGCGCCGCAGCCTCTCGCCCATGCGCACGCGGCGGTCGGCCTGCTCCGGCATCGATCGGGGCGCCTTCTGGTCCATCGCCGGACCCTACCGCGCCCGATTGGCGGCGTCCATGAATTTTCGGATCGGAAAATTCTGCTTTCTTCGCGGAAAAGTCCTGCTAGGCTTCCCCCCGTCATGCCAAGGGGGCATTGGAACGTGGCGTCCGTGGAAGAGGGTGAGTGGGATATCGCGGTCATCGGCGCCGGCATCGCCGGCGCTTCGGTGGCCAGCGAACTTGCATCGTTCGCGCGCGTCGTCCTCATCGAACGTGAGGCGCAGCCGGGCTACCACACCACCGGACGGTCGGCGGCGCTGTTTTCCGAAACCTACGGGCCGCCGACGATCCGCGCTCTGTCGCGGGCGTCCGCGCCGTTCTTCCGCGCCCCGCCCGACGGTTTCGCCGCAGAGCCGCTGCTTTCGCCGCGCGGAGTGTTGATGGTGGCGCGTCCCGACCAAGAGGAGGCGCTCGGCAGGCTCGCCGCCGAGGTTGCTCCGCAAGGCAACGGGCGCCTCCTCGACGCGGAGGAGACGCGCGGCATGCTGCCGCTGCTGCGTCAGGACTATATCGGCGGCGCCCTTCTCGAGGGCGGCGCCAGCGACATCGACGTGCACGCCCTGCATCACGGCTTCCTGAGGCGCTTCCGCGACCATGGCGGGACCATCGCGACCGGCCACGAACTCGTCGGAATGTCGCGCGAAGGCGGCGCCTGGCGGATCGCGACCAGCCGCGGAGAGGTTCGCGCTGCCATCGTCGTCAACGCCGCCGGCGCCTGGGCCGACGAGGTCGGCCGCATGGCGGGGGCGCGCGGCATCGGCCTCGTGCCGAAGCGGCGCACCGCCATAATCGTCGCGGCGCCCACAGGCGTCGATCCCGGTCCATGGCCGATGGCCGTCGACATCGACGAGGAGTTCTACTTGAAGCCTGACGCCGGGCGCCTTCTGATCTCGCCGGCCGACGAGACCCCCTCGCCGCCCTGCGACGCGCAGCCCGAAGAAATCGACGTCGCCATCTGCATCGACCGCATCGAACGCGCTTTCGCCCTTTCCGTCGGCCGGGTCGAGAGCAAGTGGGCCGGCCTGCGCTCCTTCGTCGCCGACAAGACGCCTGTCGCCGGCTACGACTCCGGTGTCGAGGGCCTGTTCTGGTTGGCCGGACAGGGTGGCTACGGCATACAGACGGCGCCGGCGCTCGGCCGCCTCGCCGCGGCGCTGGTGCGCGGCCGCGCCGTGCCCGACGACATCGCCGCCCAGGGCGTCACGACGGCCGCGCTTTCGCCGTCGCGCCTGGGAGGGACGGCATGATCTGGATCGTTCCGGTCGTCGCCGCCGTCCTCATGATGTCCGGCCTGGCGCTCGCCTATGTCATCGGCGCCGGCGCCGTGCTCTCCTTCCTCGCCGCCGGTCACGGCCGCCATCTCGCCGTCCTGCCGCAGCAGATCTTCTCGCAGATCGACGTCTTCGCCCTGATGGCGATGCCGCTGTTCATCCTCGCCGGGGAGGTCATGAACAAGGGCGGCGTCACCCGCGCCCTCATCGAACTGTCGATGGCCTTCGTCGGCCGCCTGCGCGGCGGCCTCGGCCACGTCAACATCATGGCGAGCGTGTTACTGTCGGGCATCTCCGGATCGGCCATCGCCGACGCGGCCGCGCTCTCCAACACGCTGGTCCCCGAAATGCGCAAGCGGGGATACAAGAACGAATATGCCTGCGCGCTCACCGCGGCGTCGTCGATCATCGGGCCGATCATCCCGCCGTCGATCATCCTGATCTTCTACGGCGCGCTGATGAACACGTCGGTGACGGCGCTGTTCATCGCCGGCATCCTGCCGGGACTGCTCCTCGCGGCGGCGCTGTTCGCCACCAATGCCTTCTACGCTTGGCGGGACCATCATCCGCGGCTGTCCCGCGAGGAAGCGCCGCGCATCCTGCCGACCCTGCGCCGCTCGGCTCCGGCGCTGATGCTCCCGGTGATCATCCTCGGCGGCATCGTGTTCGGCCTGGCCACGCCGACCGAGGCCGCGGTCATCGCCGTCTTCGCCGCGCTTGCGGCTGGGGCTTTCTACGACGGCGTCAGGCTAGGCGATCTGCTAGAGAGCCTGCGCCGCACCGCAGTGCTCTCCGGCTCGATCTTCATCCTCATCGCCGGCGTCGTCGCGCTAGGCCATCTCGGCTCGCTGGAGCGGATCCCCGAAGCCATCGCCACGGCGGTAACCGACCTCGGGTTCGGGCCGATGGAGTACCTGATCCTGCTCAACGTCGTGTTCGTCGTCGTCGGCATCGTCATCGAGCCGCCGGTAGCGCTGGCGCTGCTGGTGCCGCTCCTAGCGCCGGTCGCCATCGCCCAGGGCGCCGACCCGGTGCATCTCGGCATCGTGCTCTGCTTCAATCTCTGCGTCGGCCTGATCTCGCCGCCGCTCGGCGGCAGCCTTGCCGTCGTCGCGGCGGTCGGCCGCGTCAACTACTGGGCGCTCTGCCGCGCGGTGCTGCCGTTCATGGCCGCCGAGATCGTGGTGCTCGCCCTGCTCGTCGCATTCCCGGAAATCAGCCTGGCGCTGCCGCGCGCCTTCGGCTTCATCGCGTGACACCTAGCGGCATGGGTGGAAGAGGAGAACCGAAATGAGAACGACGATCAGACGACTTGTTCAGGCGACCGCCGTGGTCGCGGGGGTGGTCATGGCCGCGCCGGCAATGGCGCAGGTCAAGGTGGCGCTGGATAGCCCGCCGGACCTCCAGGGCTCCGGCAGCTATGTCTGGGCACACACCTTCGTCGAAAGCCTCAAGGCGGCCGGCATGCCGGCCGAGGAGTTCCAGCGCGGCGCGCTCGGTGGCGACGACGAACTGTTCGACCAGGTCAGCCAGGGCCTGCTCGAAGTGTCGATGTCGCCGCTCGGCATCACCGGCTCGATCGACAGCACGATCTACGGCCTGCGCCTGCCCTATTTCTTCGACAACATGGAGCAGGTCGACAAGGCGCTCTACGCCGGCGGCATGCTCGCCGCGATCAACGAGAAGACGACACCTAAGGGCGTGCGCGTGCTCGGCGTCAACACGGTCGGCCAGGGCAGCGGCATCTTCAACTCGAAGAAGCCGGTCGAGAAGGTCGAGGACATGGCGGGCCTGCGCATGCGCGCCCTCGACGAGAGCCAGATCGACCTGTTCAAGGCGTGGGGCTCGACGGGCACGATCGTCGCCTGGGCAGAAGTGCCCAACGCGCTGCAGACCGGCGTCGCCGACGGCTACCTCAACCCGCCTGTGGTGCCGCTCCTTTTCGGCCACACCGACTTCCTCAAGTTCTTCACCGACGCCGAGGTGTCGCCGTCGTTGCGCATCACCATCGTCTCGGAGGACTGGTATTCCGGCCTCTCGGAGGAGGACCGCAAGAAGGTCGACGCCGCCGCAGACGCCGCCAACAAGGCCAACCGCGAGTGGTTGAAGACCCAGGCGCCGGTCCACGAGAAGCTCGAGGCGGCCGGCGTCAAGATCTCGCGCCTGACGCCCGAGGCGCGCGCCGCCTTCCTCAAAGCGTCCGCGCCGGTCTACGACAGCGGGCTGCTCACCAAGGAGCAGATCGCGGCCTGGACCAAGGCGAAGGGCGAGTAAGCATGCGAAAGGCGGCGACGACGCTCCTGGCCATTTCCGGCGCGCTCGACCGCGCCGCGATGTGGGGCGCCGTCGCCGCACTCGCCGTCATGGTGCTTTCGGCGGGCTACCAGGTGGTCGCCCGCTATATCTTCGACGCGCCCCCGGTGTGGACCGAGGAACTGGCGCGCCGGGCGATGGTCTGGGCCGGCATGCTCGGGGCGACGGGTGCGTTCTACCGCTTCGCCGATCCGAACCTGTTTCCCGGGCTGCTCGCGGTCGGCGGCGTGCGCGGCAGGATCATGGCCGCGCTTCGCCTGGCCGGGGTGGCGGTCTTCGCCGCCCCGATCCTCTACTATTCCCTTCTCGGACCCAACTTCAGCTTCGAGCGCGGCTTCATCGGCCGCACGCTGGTGCGCAAGGCGGAGATGATGGGCGTATCGATGGCCTGGTTCACCGTCGCGGTGCCGCTCGCCTTCCTGGTCATCGCCGTCCACGCGCTGGCGCAGTTCTCGGCCGCGCTCGCCGGGATCGAGACCGCGCCGATCGAACATACGGAAGACAGCCCGCTGTGAAGACCTTCATCGCCTCCCTATCGACCGAGACCAACTCGTTCTCGCCCCTGCCGACCGGGCGCCTGTCCTTCGAGGAGGCGGGCATCGCCCACGGCGACGCCACCAGGCGGCCGATGGAATACTGGACCGGACCGATGCACATCTGGCGCGCCCGCGCCGAAGCGCGCGGCTGGCCGGTGGTCGAGAGCCTGACGGCCCATGCCCAGCCCGCCGGCCCGACCGTGCGCGTCGTCTACGAGGAATTCCGCGACGAGATCCTGCGCGACCTCAGGGCGGCGATGCCGGTCGACATCGTGCTCCTGTCGCTGCACGGCGCCATGATCGCCGACGGCTACGATGACTGCGAGGGAGACCTGATCGCCCGCTGCCGCGCCATCGCCGGGCCGAAGGCGATCATCGGCGGCCTGCTCGATCCGCACTGCCACCTGACGGAGACCATGCTCTCCGCGGCGACGCTGCTCGTCGCCTACAAGGAATACCCGCATGTCGACATCCCGGCACGTGCCGAGGACCTCTTCCGCCTCGCCGCCGACGCCGCCGAGGGGCGGACGCGGCCGGTCATGCGCGACCGCGACTGCCGCATGATCTGCGCCATGCACACGCCCTACGAGCCGATGCGCGGCTTCGTCGACCGCATGAACGCCCGCGAGAAGGAGCCGGGCATCCTGTCGCTGTCGATGGCGCACGGCTTCCCCTGGGGCGACCACCCGCGCGTCGGCGCCCGCGCCCTGGCGATCACCGACGGCGACGCCGAACTCGCAGAGCGCGTCGCAGGTGAGATGGCGGCCGAACTTTTCTCGTTGCGCCACGGCATCATGCGCCCCTACCCCGACATTGACAGCGCGCTCGACAGGGCAGTCGCCGTGACGGACGGGCCGGTGGTGCTCGCCGACGTCTCCGACAATGCCGGCGGCGGCGCCCCCTCCGACGCCACCTTCCTGCTCGACCGCATCCTGAGGCGCGGCATCCGCAACGTCGCCACCGGCATCTACTGGGACCCGATCGCCGTGCGCATCTGTCGCGAGGCGGGCGTCGGCGCCACGCTGGCACTGCGGCTCGGCGGCAAGTGCGGGCCGATGTCGGGTGATCCGCTCGACCTCAAGGTGACGGTGAAGGCGCTGGCGAGCGGCCTGTCGCAGCATTTCGGGCAGCTTTCGGCGCCGCTTGGCCAAATGGTCTGGCTCGAATGCGAGAGCGTCGACATTGTCGTCAACGACCTACGCACGCAGACCTTCCACCCGGAAGCCTTCACCGGCCTCGGCATCGACCTGTCGAAGAGGAAGATCGTCTGCGTGAAGTCGTCCCAGCATTTCCACGCCGGCTTCGCGCCGATCGCGTCGGAGGTGATCCACGTCGCCACGCCGGGCTCGATCACGCCCGACTACGGCAACATCCCCTATACCAAACGCGCGCCGAACTACTGGCCGAAGATGGAGGACCCGTTCGCATGACCAACGCGCTGATCGCCGACCGCGACCGCTTCGCCGCCGCGCATCCCGAGACCCGCATCGTGCTCGGCGGCCGCGAATGGGGCTACGTCGCCGCCGGCGACAAGGGGCCTGTGTTGTTGCTCATCCCCGGAACGCTCGGCCGCGGCGACGTCTTCTGGCAGCAGATCGAGGCGCTGAAGGACCGCGCCCGCGTCGTCGCCGTCACCTATCCGACAAGCGGCGGCGTCGCCGTGTGGGCGGACGATCTGGCCCAACTCTGCGGAAGGCTCGGCCTAGAGCGCGTCACCGTGCTCGGCTCCTCGCTCGGCGGCTATGTCGCGCAGTATTTCGCCGCGACGCAACCCGGCCTGACGGAACGGCTGATCGCGGCGAACACGCTGCATTCCGTGGCCGAGGTCGCGACGCGCCCGCCCTATTCGTCGGACCTCGACAGCGGGCCGATCGAGGAACTGCGCGCCGGCTTCGGCAGAGGCCTCGGGGCCTGGCGCGAGGGCCATCCGGAGCAGGCGGAACTGGTCGACCTGCTGATGGCCGAGGTCGGCGGCCGCATCCCTGAGCCGGAGTTGCGGGCGCGGCTCAACGCGCTGAAGCGCGGCCCGGAACTGCCACCGCTCGACTTGGCGCCCGCCCGCATCGCCACAATCGAAAGCGCCGACGACCCGCTCATCCCGCCGGCCATGCGCGATGCTGTGCGCGCCACGCTGAAGCCGTCGGTCGCCTACCGTTTCGAATGGGGCGGCCATTTCCCCTATATCGCGCGCCCCGCGCTCTACGTGTCGCTGCTCGAGGAACAGCTCGGCCTTTCCGTGACCGGCGAAGGCTGGGGCTCGGGCGCGGTGCGCGCCAGATGATCGTGCTGTCGGACCGCGACGTCGCCGCGCTGCTGCCGATGGCGGCGGCGATCGAGGTGGTGGAGAAGGCGATGATCGCCGTCTCCGCCGGCGCGGCCATCCTGCCGCTGCGCATGGTCGTCGACGTCGGTCCGCCAAACATGATGGGCGTCATGCCCGGCGCCTTGCTGCCCGGCAACGGCACCGTGGAGGGCTGCTTCGGCGTCAAACTGGTCAGCCTATTCCCGAACAACCCCGACGCCGGATTCTCCTCGCACCAGGGCGCCATCGTGCTGTTCGAGTCCGACCACGGCTCGGCCGTGGCGATGATGAATGCCGGGCTCTTGACCGCCGTGCGCACGGCGGCGGCGAGCGCCGTGGCGACGCGGGCGCTCGCCCGGCAGGACAGCGCGACGCTGGCCATGGTCGGCGCCGGTGAACAGGCCGGGCACCATGTCGAGGCGATGCTCCTCGTGCGCCCCTCGATCCGCGCGCTGCGCATCGCCGGCCGGCGCCCGGAGAAGGCGCAGGCCTTCGCCGAGCATGTGGCGGCGCAACACCCCGGCCTAGCCGTGACGGTTGCGGAAGATGTTCGCTCTGCTGTCGACGGCGCCGACATTGTCTGCACGGTGACCTCCTCGCCGACGCCGGTCCTCAAGGGCGAATGGATCGCGCCGGGCACGCATCTCAATGTCGTCGGCGCCTCTGTCGCGTCGAACCGCGAGATCGACGAGGAGGTGGTCGCCCGCTCGCGGCTCTTCGTCGACTACCGCCCGTCGACCTTCGCCCAGGCCGGCGAGGTGATCGGCGCGATCGAAAGTGGACGCATCGGCCGCGACCACGTGCTGGCCGAGATCGGCGAGGTGCTTTCCGGCAAGGCCGGCGGTCGGCGCGACCCCGGCGAGATCACGCTCTACCGCTCGCTCGGCATCGCGGCACAGGACCTTGCCTGCGTCGCCCACTGCCTGCGCGCGGCGCAAGCGCGGGGCATGGGCGTCGAGGCGCCGCTCGACTGAAAGGTGGAAGCGTCCGCGGCGGGGACCTGCATTTGCCGCGGGGTTTCCGGCACCAAATGCCGTTGCAGCGATGTCGGCGTCAGATGATCAATGGCAGCTGTCCAACTATCGGCGCTGCAAGGCGGCCAATCTTCTCACAGCCCTTCAGCGGTAGTGTCCTGCGACGTTTCTCTCTCGGCCAATCAAGGCCGAGGAGAACTCACATGGGCCATTCTCAATTTGATGATGCCAGCCGCCAGCGCGCTGCTTGGACGCCGGCAAGAAGGTCGGCACAAAGCATCCGTTCACCCAGAAGCAGTTTTGGGCAATTGGCTTTTTCCTCGATCGCGAGAGACGCGTTCGGGACCGTGTGCTGTCCGATCTGGCAATCGACAGCAAGCTTCGCGGCTGTGACCTGGTCAACATCAGAATTCTCGATGTGGTCGCCGGACCGGAGATCAGGACTCGCGCGATCGTCGCTCAGCAGAAGACCGCTCGTCTCGTCCAGTTCTGGAGAAAGGCGCGCATACGCTTGCAGCGTCTGAGGTGGGATCGGACACAGACCAAGCAAAGCCTGCCAGATGAGCCAGACTCCGAACGGCAGGTTACCGCCGAGCGTTCGCCACAACCGGACCGTCCGGACACGGCTACGAGGGCGTTCGTGGATACGTCTTCCGAACCTCAGCCCGCTGGGCTGACGCCAACGACCGGACCGGGTTGGATTCCTGCCCTACCGCTTGTGGGCGGCGGGACTGAGATAGCCGCCGTTCAGGTGGCGGCCGCGCTGCGACGGCAATGCGCCCCCTTTTCGGACGTGTGGGGACACTTTGCTTTGACCCGAAAGCGGACCTTGCGACCCGGTGGTGGCCTTCGGCTTCATCAGAAGGCGACGAAGGACGGTGTCTCCAAGGCTAAAGTTCGCTACGCTCGGCGCGCGCTGGCGGCTTCGCCTCACAGTTCGCAGCACTGGCGCCAGCTCGAGACGCTGCGGCAGGAACTCTTGGCGTTACTCGACGAGATCGAGACGCGCTATCATGGCTTTTCCGACCTGGACAGCCGAGTTCACCGATTCACCAGCACGGACGCGCCGAACCGGTTCATCGACTCCTTCTACGATATCATCACGGTGATCTTCCACTACCACTACCAGTGGAACAAGCACGATGAGCGGCAGCGCAACGAGGTCGCGATCCGTGAGCACCTGACTTATATCGAAGCGCCCTTCAGCCGGAACATCAGCATGGTCGAGCTGGCATGCCGGGCGCATCTGCCGTCCGCGCGCGAAACCCTGCTGCGCTCCACATCGAGCCGGTAGACTCTCAGCCCCGCTTTGCCGCGAAGCCAACCGCCTCGCCGCCGGCTTCCAGTGCCGGACGTGTCCAGCGCAAGGCAAATGCAGTCGCTGTGCCGGGACGGCGGATCGCTGCCAATGGCCTCAGGTGATGGACGCGCTTGCTGCCAGATGTCGAAGATCACCGAGCGTCGTCTCTTCGTTGGCGGTCGTGGTGTCGACCCGCTGGAGATAGGGACAGGTGAGAACGCCGATGGCGTCGCCTGACGGTCCGAAGACAGGCACGGACAGGTCGCGCACGCCGACAAGCTGCAAACTGGCGCCCGCACGGTAGCCTTTCTCCCTGATGGCCTCGAATGTAACCGCAAGGGCGTCAAGCTGCTCGGCCTTGCCGTTGCCACCCCATATCGCGAGCGTCTCCCGCCGCCGCTCGGGGCCTTGGAACGCGAACAAGGTCTGGCCGGAACTGGTGGCGGCGAGGTCCAGTTGGGCGCCGACCCGCAGGCGAAACTCCCAGTTGGCGGGGCCGCTCGCCTGGGCCGCCACCACGGCGGCGCCGCGGTCCGGAATGGCCAGATGCACGGATTGGTGAGTCTTTTCGGTGAAGGCGTCCATCAGCGGCTGCGCACGCGCAACAAGGCGGCGGACGGGCGGATGCTGGCTGCCGAGCACGAAAAGTTTCATTGTCAGCGCGTAGCGGTCGCCCTCGACGGAGCGGCTGACATAGTCACGCGCGACCAGCCTTTCCAGCATGCGGTAGATCTCGCTCTGGCTCCGCCCGATCGCCTTGACGATCTCGGCCCGTGTCAGGCCGTTCGGCTGGCTGGCGAGGAATTCGAGGATGTCGAGTCCCTTGTCCAGCGCCGGGGCCCTGTACCTGTCGTCCGCGGTCTTCGGTGCGTTCATGCGACTCCTCCATGCGCCTGGCGGCGACGATAGCGTTCCCCGCGGCAAAATTCAGTTGCCATCTGAATTCATATATGAATAGAATGTTCGTATGTAAACGCTGCGGACTTCGGTCCGGCTCGGGAGGAGTTCAACAGCATGCGTCTCAAGGGCAAGCGGATCCTCGTATCCGCGGCCGCGAACGGCATCGGCCGGGGCAGCGCAATCGCCTGCGCCGCCGAGGGTGCGGAAGTCGTCGCCGTGGATATCAGCTCAGAAGGGCTCGCAAACCTCGCGGCGGAGAACCCCGCGATCCGCACCCATGTGCTCGACGTGCGCGACCGCGCCGCGATCGACGCGTTCGCCAGGATCGCCGGCCGCCTCGACGGTCTCTTCAACTGCGCCGGCTTCGTCCACAACGGCACCGTGCTCGACATCTCCGAGGACGACTGGGCGTTCAGCTTCGACCTCAACGTCACCTCGATGTACCGGATGATCCAGGCCCTCCTGCCGGGCATGCTGGAGCGAGCCGACGAGACTGGCGGGGCCTCCATCCTGAACATGGCCTCGATGGCTTCCTCCATCAAAGGGTTCCCCAACCGCACGCTCTACGGCGCCAGCAAGGCGGCCGTCATCGGGCTGACGAAGGGCGTCGCGGCCGACTTCGTGCGTCGCGGCATACGCTGCAACGCGCTGTGCCCCGGCACGGTCGATACGCCGTCGCTGCGCAGCCGCATCGCCTCTGCGCCGGACCCCGTTCAGGCCGAGAAGGACTTCATTGCCCGTCAGCCGGTCGGGCGGCTCGCGACGGTCGACGACATCACGCCGCAAATTGTCTTCCTGCTCAGCGACGAGAGCCGGTTCGTCACCGGCCAGGCGATATTGGTGGACGGCGGGGTGACCATCTGATGACCGCGCCGCTCGTCTCGATGGCCGGCATCGACAAATCGTTCCCGGGCGTGAACGCGCTCAAAGGCGCGCGCTTCGAACTGATGCCCGGCGAAGTTCATGCGCTGATGGGCGAGAACGGCGCCGGCAAATCGACGCTGATGAAGATCCTCGCCGGCATCTACCAGCGCGACCGCGGCGCGATCCTGGTCGACGGCCGGCCAGCCACGCTCACCTCGCCGCGCGCCGCGCAGGAACTCGGCATCGCCATCATCCACCAGGAACTTTCGCTGATGCGCGACCTCACGGCCGCGCAGAACATCCTGATCGGTCGCGAGCCGCGCCGGGCCGGCGGCCTTCTGCTCGACGAAGCGGCGCTCAATGAGCAGGCGGCGGCCATCTTCCGGTCCATGCACCTCGCGCTCGACCCGCGGACGTTGGTCTCCGGCCTGACCATCGCCAGGCAGCAGATGGTCGAGATCGCCAAGGCGCTGTCCTACCGCTCCCGCGTGCTCATCATGGACGAGCCGACGGCGGCGCTGAACGACGCCGAGATCGCCGAGTTGTTCTCGATCATCCGCCAGTTCAAATCCGAGGGCGTTGGCATCGTCTACATCTCGCACAAGATGGACGAACTGAAGCGCATCGCCGACCGTGTGACCGTGATGCGCGACGGCGAAACGGTCGGCACGGTTGCCGCGGCGGATACGCCCGTCGAGACGATCATCTCCATGATGGTCGGACGCAAGCTCTCTGACGAGGCCGCCGTGACGCCGGACCTCTCGGCGGCGCCTATCGCCCTCGAGGTGCGGGGGCTGACGCGCGACCGCGAGATCCGCGACGTTTCCTTTGAACTGCGCAAGGGCGAGATCCTCGGCTTCGCGGGGCTGATGGGCGCCGGACGCACCGAGGTTGCCCGTGCCATCTTCGGCGCGGACCCGCGCGAAGCCGGCGAGATTTTCGTGCACGGGCGCAAGGTCGACATCCGCCATCCGCAGGACGCCGTGCGCGCCGGCATCGGTTACCTGTCGGAGGACCGCAAGCATTTCGGCCTGGCGACCGGCATGGACGTTCGCAACAACATCGCCCTCGCAAGCCTGCCGCGCTTCACCGGCTTCGCGGGCGTGCTGGACGAAGGCGCCATGCAGAAGGCCGCCAGTAATTTTATTGACAAGCTGGCAATCAAGACGCCGTCGGACCGCCAGGAGACGCGCCTCCTTTCCGGCGGCAACCAGCAGAAGGTCGTCATCGCCAAATGGCTGCTGCGCGACTGCGACATCCTGATCTTCGACGAGCCGACGCGCGGCATCGACGTCGGTGCCAAGAGCGAGATCTACCGGCTGCTGAACGGCCTTGCCGCGCAGGGCAAGGCGATCATCGTCATCTCGTCCGAGTTGCCCGAAATCTTGAGGCTTTCGCACCGCATCGCCGTGATGTGCGAGGGACGCCTCACCGGCATTTTGCCGGGCATGGCCTCGCAGGAGGAAATCATGCGGCTCGCAACCCTGCGTGGCGGGATCGTCAAAACCGAAGGCTCGAGGAGGGCAAGTTGAGCATCGCCGATACCCAACCCGGCATTTTGTCCGGCATCCGCCGGTCGGGCGCGCACCATAAACTGCTCGCGTTCGGCAGCCTTATCCTGCTCGTCGCCGTCTTCTCGATCGCGTCGCCGAATTTCCTGCAGACCAATAACATCATCGCCATCCTGCAGGCGACATCGGTCAACGGGGTGCTGGCGATCGCCGCGACGCTGGTCATCATCACCGGCGGCATCGACCTTTCCGTCGGCACGCTGATGACGTTCTGTGCGGTGATCGCGGGAGTGTTGTTGACGTTCCTCGGTCTGCCGATGTTCATCGGCATCCCAGGCGCACTGATCGCCGGCTTCGCCTGCGGCGCCCTCACCGGCATCTTCATCACCAAGCTCAAGATCCCGCCCTTCATCGCCACGCTCGGCATGATGCTGATCTACAAGGGGCTTTCGCTCGCGATTTGCGGTGCCAAGCCGATCTACTTCAACGATACGCCGGGCTTCACCGAGATTTCGACCGGATCGCTCATCGGAGCACTGATCCCGTCGCTGCCGATCCCCAATGGCGTGCTGATCCTGTTCCTCGTCGCCATCGGCGCGGCCTTCATCCTGCAGCGCACGGCGCTCGGGCGATACACTTTCGCTCTCGGCTCCAACGAGGAGGCGCTGCGCCTTTCCGGCGTCAATATCGACCGCTGGAAGGTCGCGGTCTATTCGGTGGCGGGCGGCATCTGCGCCATCGCCGGCATCCTCCTCGCCTCGCGCATCAACTCCGCCCAGCCGGCCATCGGCCAGGGCTACGAACTCGACGCCATCGCGGCCGTCGTCATCGGCGGGACTTCGCTGTCCGGCGGCCGCGGAACGATGCTCGGCACCATGATCGGCGCGCTGATCATCAGCGTCGTCGCCAACGGGCTGCGCATCCTGTCGGTGCCGCAGGAATGGCAGATCGTGGTCACCGGCTCGATCATCATCCTGGCCGTCTACGCAGACAGTTTGAGGCGCCAGGGCAAATAGGAATGTCCGCGCGGCTGCCACTGCCGCGCCAAGACCAAGAAGGACGAAGTTCCCCGATGCGACTTTCGACCACCAACACTCCTAGGAGGAAATGATGCTTACCAGACGTACCGTAATTGGCCTGATGGCCGCGGCAATGCTTGCAGGCACGGCGGGAATCGCCGCGGCCCAGGACAAGCCCTACATCGCCCTGATCTCGAAAGGCTTCCAGCACCAGTTCTGGCAGGCTGTGAAGCTCGGTGCCGAGAAGGCCGGCAAGGAGTTCAATGTCGACGTGACCTACGAAGGTCCCGACGGCGAGGGCGCCGTCGACCGCCAGCTCGATATGATCTCGGCGGCGCTGTCGAAGAAGCCGACGGCGATCGCCATCGCCGCGATCGATAGCCAGGCGACCGTACCGCTGCTGAAGCAGGCCAGGGAAGCCGGCATCCCCGTCATCGCCTTCGATTCGGGCGTCGCCAGCGATATCCCGGTCACCACCGCATCGACCGACAATCTCGCCTCCGCGGCGCTCGCGGCGGACAAGCTGGCGGAGTTCATCGGCGGCGAGGGCAAGGTGGCGGTCGTCTCCTTCGACCAGACGAGCCAGACCGGCATCGAGCGCCGCGACGGCTTCGTCGAGCGGGTCAAGTCCGCTCATCCCAAGATCGAGATCGTGGCGATCGAATATGGCGGCGGCGACCATCTGAAGTCGGCCGAGATCACCAAGACCCTGCTGCAGGCCTACCCCGACCTGAAGGGCATCTTCGGCACCAATGAAGGGTCGGCGATCGGCGTTGCCATCGGCAAGAAGGAAGTGAAGAGCGATATCGTCGTGGTCGGCTACGATTCCGGCAAGGCGCAGACGGACGCGATCCGCGACGGAACGATTGCAGGTGCCATAACCCAGAACCCGGTCGGCATCGGCTACGAGGCGGTAAAGGCGGGTGTCATGGCGTCGAACGGCGACAAGATCCCCGCCCACATCGACACCGGCTTCTTCTGGTACGACAAGACCAATATCGACGACGCCGAGATCAAAGCGGTCCTCTACGATTGACCTGCGCGGCCGGCGCGGCCGAACTGCCGCGCCGGCCGACGTCTCGACTATTCCCGGCAACTGGCACGATAGAACATGAAACTCCTCCGCTACGGCAAATCCGGCTCAGAGCGCCCCGGCGTTCTCGACGCGTCAGGCCGCGTGCGCGATCTCTCCGCCCATGTGGGCGATATCGCCGGCGATGTGCTTACGCCATCCGGCCTCGACCGGTTGCGTTCCATCGATCCCGCCACCCTGCCGCTGGTCGGCGGCACGCCGCAGAAGGATCTGCGGCTCGGGCCATGCGTCGGCGCGGTCGGCAAGTTCATCTGCATCGGGCTCAACTACGCCGATCATGCCGCCGAGACGAATTCGCCGATTCCGAAGGAGCCCATCGTCTTCGCGAAATGGACGAGCGCCATCGTCGGGCCCGACGACGATGTCGAGATTCCGCGCGGATCGGTGAAGACCGACTGGGAAGTGGAACTCGGCGTGGTGATCGGAAAGCCCGGACGCTACATCGACGAGGCGACCGCGATGGACCACGTCGCGGGCTACTGCGTCATCAACGACGTGTCGGAGCGCGAATTCCAGCTGGAGCGCGGCGGCCAGTGGGACAAGGGCAAGGGCAACGACACGTTCGGCCCGCTCGGCCCGTGGCTCGTGACGGCCGACGAGGTTCCGGACCCGCAGAATCTGAAGCTCTGGCTCGACGTCGACGGCAAACGCTACCAGGACGGCTCGACCAGAACCATGATCTTCACCGTCGGCCAGATCGTCAGCTATCTCAGCCGCTTCATGAGCCTCCAGTCCGGCGACGTGATCTCGACGGGAACGCCGCCCGGCGTCGGCCTTGGCCAGAAGCCGCCGGTCTTTCTGAAGCCCGGACAGAACATGAGCCTCGGCATCGAGGGACTTGGGTTGCAGCGCCAACGCGTCGTCGACGCCTCCTGAAGAGCGGAACGGACAGTCAAATGACACGTATCGTCGACATGCAGGTTCTCGACCTGCGCTTCCCGACCTCGCAGCATCTCGACGGGTCGGACGCCATGAATCCCGATCCCGACTATTCCGCCGCCTATCTGATCCTGAAGACGGACGGTCCGCACGAGGGGCATGGGCTCACCTTCACCATCGGCCGCGGCAACGAGATCTGCTGCGCCGCGATCCGCTCCATTCGCCATCTGGTCGTGGGTCTCGACATGGCGTGGGTGGCCGCCGACATGGGCCGCTTCTGGCGTCACGTCACCTCCGACAGCCAGCTTCGCTGGATAGGGCCCGACAAGGGCGCGATCCATCTTGCCACCGGTGCGGTCGTCAATGCCGTGTGGGATCTCTGGGCCAAGATGGAAGGCAAGCCGGTGTGGCGGCTGGTCGCCGACATGGGACCCGAGGAACTCGTCCGCTGCATCGACTTCCGCTACATCACCGACTGCGTCACGCCGGGCGAAGCCTTGGCTATGCTGAAGGCGAACGAGGCGGGCAAGGCTCTACGCATCGCGACGCTCGAACGCGAGGGTTATCAGTGCTATACGACGTCGGCCGGATGGCTCGGCTATGACGACGCCAAGCTGCGCCGGCTGTGCCGCGAGGCCGTCGACGCCGGGTTCAGCCATGTCAAGATGAAGGTGGGACGCGATCTCGACGACGATATCCGGCGCCTGCGCATAGCGCGCGATGAGGTCGGTGCCGACGTCAAGCTGATGATCGATGCCAACCAGGTCTGGGAAGTCGACCAGGCGATCGACTGGGTGCGCCATCTCGCCTTCGCCGAGCCCTGGTTCATCGAGGAGCCGACCAGCCCAGACGATATCGAAGGCCACCGCAAGATCCGGGAGGGCGTCGCGCCGGTCAAGGTGGCCACCGGCGAGATGTGCCAGAACCGTGTCGTCTTCAAGCAGATGATCATGCGCGGCGCCATCGACGTGGTGCAGATCGACGCCTGCCGGCTGGGTGGTGTCAACGAGGTGCTGGCGGTGTTGCTGATGGCGGCGAAATACGGCCTGCCGGTCTGCCCGCACGCCGGCGGCGTCGGCCTGTGCGAGTATGTGCAACACCTAGCGATGATCGACTATGTCTGTATCGCCGGCACCAAGGAGGGCAGAGTGGTGGAATATGTCGACCACCTGCACGAGCACTTCCTCGACCCGTGCGAGGTGAAGGACGCGGCCTATATGCCACCCCGGCGGCCCGGCTTTTCGATCGAGATGCGCCGGGAGACACTGCGCGACTATCAGTTCGGGCCGCAACGCGTTGCGGAGCCGGCATGAAGGCCTCGGACAGCGTCGTCCTGCGGGGAGCGCGCCCGGTCTCGCTGACGCGGATGGGATTTGGCGGCGCGCCGCTCGGCAATCTCTACCGCAGAATTTCGGACGAAGACGCCCAGGGCGCGCTGCGGGCGGCGTGGGAGGCGGGCATCCGCTACTTTGACACCGCACCGCAATACGGCCTCGGCCGCTCCGAGCAGCGCGTCGGCACCGCGATTCAGGGCTGGGACCGCCGGGCGCTGACCCTG
>JBDRCE010000048.1:0-3641 GCA_043822005.1 Pseudomonadota bacterium
GCAGGTGCATGGCGGCACGGGCTATATCTGGGAATCGGAGATCAACCGCCTGTTCCGCTCGACCAAGCTGATGGAGATCGGTGCCGGCACGACGGAAGTGCGCAAGATGATCATCTCGGGCGAACTGCTCAAGGGAATGGACCGCAATGGCTGAGAACGACGTGCCGGAGTTCGGGCTCGACGACGAGGCGCTCTGGGCGCATCCGACGATCTACGGACCGGCCGCCTTTGCCGGCAAGACGGTGCTTATCTCCGGCGGCGCCGGCGGCATTGGACGGGCAACGGCGTGGCTGTTCGGTCGCTGCGGCGCGAAGCTCATCCTGGCGGGGCGCAGCGAAGCCAAGCTCGGATCGGCCGTCGAGGTGATGCGGACAAGGGGGCTCGACGTCTCGGCCCATACGGTCGACATCCGTGAACCGGACAGCGTCGCCGAACTCTATCGCAAGACGAGCGAGGAGGGCGGTTTCGACATCCTGATCAATAGTGCCGGCGGGCAGTTCCCCCAGGCGGCGATCGATTTCTCGGTCAAGGGCTGGAATACGGTCGTCAACACCAACCTGAACGGCACCTGGTACATGATGCAGGGCGCTGCGCGCGCCTGGCGCGACCAGAACCGGCCGGGCAGCATCACCACCATCGTCGTGGTCACCCGGCAGGGCCTGCACGGTGTCGCGCACACGATCGCGGCGCGGTCGGGCGTGGTCGGGCTGACGCAGGCGCTGGCGGTCGAATGGGCGCCGCTGAAGATCCGTCTCAACTGCATCGCGCCCGGCGTCATCGAAACGCCCGGCTGGCGGGTCTACGATCCGAAGGCGCTGGAGGCCTATCCGAAATCCAACCCGATGATGCGCAACGGCAGCACGTGGGACGTCGCGGAGGCCTGCGGCTATCTCGCCGGTCCGGGGGCGGAGTATGTGACGGGCGAGGTGCTGAACGTCGCGGGTGGCGCTCAGTTGTGGGGCGAGACCTGGACGACCGGCAAGCCGGACTATTTCAAGGTCTGACGTTCATATCGCCGGTCCATGCCGATCGGCTAACTGGATACATGCCATGAAGCCACTCATCATTGGAGAGATGGTCGAGACCGCGAGCCGGACGATCGGGGAGGGGGACGTGAGCCTATTCGCGGGCCTTGTGGGCGACTTCACGCCGATCCACATCGACGAGACCTTCGCTCAGAAGTCGGCGCACGGGACGCGGATCGCGCACGGTCCGCATTCGATGGCGACCGCGATCGGCATGGCGACCCATACCGGCTTGTTCGGCGAGCGCGTCATCGGGCTGGTCAACCTCAACTGGGATTTCGCGGGCGCGGTGAAGATCGGCGACACGATCCGTTCGCGCGTGACAGTCGAGGAATTGCGTCCGACCTCGAAGCCGGGGCGAGGGCTCGCGACCTATCTCTTCGAGGTCCTCAACCAGCGTGACGAACAGATCCAGCGCGGACGCATCAAGGTCATCGTGCGCTTGGAAGGTCAGACCGACGCCGGCCAGTAAAGCCCCTTAGAGCGGTTCAGTGATTGACTGAATCGTTTTTGGGATTTCGGTTTCTGTTGGTTTTTGATTCAAGATGCTGGCTGGAATGGAGGCCAGCATCTGATGATGGCCCTCATCATCGACTGGTGACGCCGGCTCAGGACTTGAGCCGGTCCTCCATCTCGTGGCGCAGGATCTTGCCGGTTGTCGAGCGCGGAAAATCCTCGAAGCGGATGAAGTGAACCGCCTTGGGGCGCTTGTAGCCGGCGAGTTCCTGGCGGCAGAGCGCTTCCACGTCGCCGGCCGACAGGCTATCGTCGGTGCGCGAGATGAAGGCGACGGGAACCTCGCCCCAGCGGTCGTCCTTCTGGCGCACGACGATCGCGTCGCTGACGCGCGGGTCGGACAGGAGAACGCGCTCGATCTCGGCCGGATAGATGTTCTCGCCGCCCGATTTGATCATGTATTTGGCGCGGTCGACGAAGTCGTAGCTTCCGTCCTCGTTGCGACGGAACAGGTCGCCCATGCGGAACCAGCCGCCCTTGAAGTCGCGCGCATTGGTTTCGGGCGCGTTCCAGTAGCCGGAGAAGACGGTCGGGCCGCGCACGGCCGCTTCGCCCGGCTCGCCGTCGGGCACCTCGTTGCCGTCGGGATCGACGAGCTTGAGGTCGCAGAACGCGCTCTTGCGCTTGGACAGGCTCTCGGGAACGACGCCCGGCGCGAGCAGGCGGGACGATGCCGGCGGAAGGCCGGTCTCGGTCGAGCCGAACGAGTTGAGATAGGGCGCGCCGGCCAGCCGCGAGAGTTCGGCGATCAGATGATGAGGCACCAAGTCGGCCATGGCGCCGACGGCGCGGATGCTTTTCGGTCGCCGGCCGGTCCTCTGCAGCAATTCGACCACCGGCTCTATGGAGCCCGGCATCAGGAGCATCCAGCCGAGGTCGTTGTGCTCCATCAGGTCGACGATCCGCTCGGCATCGAACCCATCGACGATGTGGACGGTCGCGCCCGACATCAGGGCGCCCAGCACCTGGTCGGTCGAGCCCATGTGGAACATCGGCGCCCAGGCGATAAAGCCATCGCTTTCGCGGGCATGCATGTCGATCCGCAGGACCATGTTGCGCGCCATCTCGGCGCGATGGCTGATCAGCGCGCCCTTGGGCAGGCCGGTAGTGCCGGAGGTGTAGAGGATGACGAGCCCGTCTTCCGGGTCGACATCGGGAAGCTCGGCCAGCGGCTCGGCATCCGACAGAAGCCTCTCATACTCGGCTTCGAGGACGAGTAGCCTGCGCCCGCGCAGATCGAGGCTTCGCGCCGTTGGAGCATAGCGCTCCGAGGCGATGACGAGGCATGGCTCCACGAGATCGATGCAGTGCTGCAGTTCGGCCGGCGCCAGGCGCCAGTTCTGGCAGGCGACGATGGCGCCGAGGCAAGCGGCGGCAAGCTCGATCTCGGCATATTCCTGCCGGTTCTCGGACAAGAGGGCGATGCGCTCGCCGCGCGCAACACCCATCCCGGCGAGCGCCGACGCAAGGCGTAGCACACGCTTGTCCAATTCGCGGTAGGTGACGCGTGCGGAGGCGGTGTTCAGCGCGATGGCATGGGGGTCCCGCCGCACGCAGGCGCGGAAAAGGCCGTGGACGGTCAGCTTGCCCGCGGCCGCGACGCCGTCGCGCCAATTGCCTGTGGTCGATTGCATCGGGTCTCCTCCCTGCGTGCAACTCGGAATGTCGCGAGGATGCTATCCGGCTGGCCCGCCAGCCAGGCTTTCGAGCCTTTCCACGGCCTTCTCCAGCCGGTCGGCGAGGTCCGGACCCGGGGTTGCGCGGCGGATCTGAAGTCCGCTCAAGACGAGGTCGACGATGGCGTCGGCCGTCATATCCGGATCGAATTGTCCTTCGCCGCGCAGATAAGCCCAGGTGTGGTGTTCGATGCAGCCGTAGATCATGTCGCGGACGAGCCGCAGCGTGACGTCATTGCGCAGTTCTCCGGCTGCGATGCCCTCCTTGATGATGTCGAGCGTGCGGCGGGTGTACTGCTTGTTGAGTTCGTAGACGGTGGTGTGGCTGTAGTCCCTGCCGGTGCGCAGGAACTGGAACATGAGATCGCAAAGCGCCGGCTCCTCGTGGATGGTCATGAGGTGGCGCCAGATCATGAAGCGCAGC
>JBDRCE010000049.1:0-153776 GCA_043822005.1 Pseudomonadota bacterium
CGGCGCGACAGATTGTCGACGATCGTCACATCCCAGCCGCGGGCCGACAGGTGCAAGGCTGTGGGCCAGCCGCAAAAACCATCGCCCCCGAGAACCAGAACTCGCATCGTCAAAACTCTCCTCAAGTCGCGGACCGGGCCCGCCGGGTAATGCCCTAAAGCAAGGGGACGGTGATCCCAAGCCCGAAGGCGTGTGCTGAACGGCTCAGGCGCGCAACAGTTCGTTGACGCCGGTCTTGGCGCGGGTCTGGGCATCGACCCGCTTGACGATCACGGCGCAGTAGAGGCCGGGGCCGGGCTGTCCGTTGCCCATCGTGCCGCCCGGCATCGTGCCCGCGACGACCACCGAATAGGGCGGCACTTCGCCATACATCACCTCGCCGGTAGCGCGGTCGACGATCCTGGTCGACTTGCCGATGAACACGCCCATGCCCAGCACCGATCCCTCGCGCACGATGCAGCCCTCGACCACCTCGGAGCGCGCGCCGATGAAGCAATTGTCCTCGATGATCGTCGGTCCGGCCTGCAGCGGTTCCAGCACGCCGCCGATGCCGACGCCGCCCGACAGGTGCACATGCTTGCCGATCTGGGCGCAGGAGCCGACCGTGACCCAGGTATCGACCATCGTTCCCTCGCCGACATAGGCGCCGAGATTGACGAAGGAAGGCATCAGGATCGCGTTTGGCGCGATGTAGGCCGAGCGGCGCACGACGCAATTCGGCACGGCACGGAAGCCGGCCGTCTCGAAATCGGCCGCGCCCCAGCCGTCGAACTTGGAGGCGACCTTGTCCCACCAGGCGCTCTCGCCCGGCCCGCCCTTGATGATCGCCATCGGGCTCAGGCGGAAGGACAGAAGCACCGCCTTCTTCATCCACTGGTTGACATGCCAGGTGCCGTCGGCGCCGCGCTCGGCGACGCGGATCTGGCCCTTGTCGAGCAGATCGAGCGTCGTCTCCACCGCCTCGCGCGCCTCGCCCCGGGTCGCCGCGCTGATGCCGTCGCGCGCCTCGAACGCAGCCTCCACCGACTTTTCGAGGGACGACAGATCGGGCTTCGACATGGAAAACGCTCCGTTAACGGCTGGACGGGTAGGCTAGAACCGCGCGGAACCTATGTCATCGACATGGGCGAGGGTCAATCGCGCTTCGACCGCCGGAGACACTCGGCTCTCCGGGCCTTCCAGGACGGACGAACGCGGTCGAAACAGGGGAACTTAGGATGAATCCCACGGAGAAGAACGGCTGGACGCCGCTGCCTCATTCCGACGAGGATCTGGAGCGCGCCAGGGCCGTCCCCGATACGCCGCAGACGCGCGCGTCCACCTATCGGCTGGCCTGGAACGACGAGGATTTCCTGACGCGGCGCGAGATGCGCGCCGTGCGCCTGCAGCTCGAACTGATGAAGCCGGAGCTGATCCTGACCGAGCGCGGCATCCGCTCGACGGTCATCCTGTTCGGCGGCGCGCGCATCCCGGAGCCGGGCGGTCCGGCCTGGGCGGCCAAGAACGAGACGCAGGAGAAGAACCTCAAGGCCAACAGCAAATATTACGACGAGGCGCGCAAGTTCGCGCGTCTTTGCTCGGAACATTCGGCCGGTTCCTACCACCGCGAATTCGTCGTCGTCACCGGCGGCGGGCCGGGCGTCATGGAGGCGGGCAACCGCGGTGCCGCGGATGTGGGCGCGCCGTCGATCGGCCTCAACATCGTCCTGCCGCACGAGCAGGCGCCCAATCTCTACGTGACGCCGGAGCTGTGCTTCAACTTCCACTATTTCGCGATCCGCAAGATGCACTTCATCATGCGCGCCAAGGCGGTGGCGATCTTCCCCGGCGGCTTCGGCACGATGGACGAGTTCTTCGAGACGCTGACGCTGATCCAGACCGGGCGCATGGAACGGGTGCCGGTCATCCTGTTCGGCAGCGAATTCTGGCATCGCGCCCTCGACCTCGACTTCCTCGCCGAACAAGGCACGATCTCGCCCGGCGACCAGCACATCATCAACTATGCCGACACCGCGTCGGAGGCGTGGGACGTCATCCGCACCTTCTACGGTATCGAACAGGCAGTTTGACGCACTGGCGCCGACCCGGCTGGCAGGCTATGGGAGCGGCATGAGGAATTCGGCGAAACCGTCGTGGTTTGCAAGGCTGAGGCGCGACCAGCGCCTGTTCGCCGCGCTCGCCCTGTTCCTGCTCTTCGCCCATACGGTGCAGCCGCTCGCGGTCGCCCAGGCAAGCGCCTCCGGCCATCTGGTGATCTGCACCATGCTGGGCGCAGAGCCGCTGCCGGACGGCACGCCGGTCCACCATGACAGCTGCGGCGAATGCGTCGTCGGCACCTGCGGCCTCAAGACGCTCGCCAAGGCGATCGTCGTGGCCGTCCCTGCGTGGGAGCCGGTCCTCGCCGTCGCCGAGGCGCCGCTGCCTTCACACGACACGTTCAGCCCCGAATCCCTGCCGCCCGAACGGCCGCCGGGCATACGCGCACCTCCCTCCTTCGCCTGAAGCACCGGTCGACCGCGCAATCCTGCGCAGGTCGTCATGTCATTTCAGACGTCTAAGGAGATCATCATGCGTCGTTACGTTCTTCCCCTGGCCGCCGCCTGCGCGCTCACGGCCGTTTCCATCGTCACCGCCTTCGCCCACTCCACGCTTGAAAGAGCGGAGGCGCCCGCGGGTTCCTACAAGGCCGTCCTGCGCATCCCGCATGGCTGCGACGGCCAGGCCACCCATACGGTCAGGATCGACCTGCCCGAAGGCTTCATCGGCGCCAAGCCGATGCCGAAGGCCGGCTGGCAGCTCGCCACCGACAAGGGCGACTACGCAAAGACCTACAAGCTGCACGGCAAGGACGTCTCCTCCGGGCTCAAGTCGGTCACCTGGAGCGGCGGCGACCTGGCCGACGAGTTTTTCGACGAATTCGCCATCAACGGCTCCCTGTCGGCCGATCCCGGCGCGAAGCTGCCTTTCATCGTCACGCAGCTGTGCAAGGACGGCCAAGTTGCCTGGAAAGAGATCGCGGCCGAGGGCCAGGATCCGCATTCGCTGAAGTTCCCGGCGCCTTTCGTGACCATCGCGGCGGCGGCCGACGACGGCCATGGCGGCCATATGGCGGCCGACGCGGTCAAGGTCGGCGATCTGACGCTCACCGGCGGCTGGCTGCGCGCCATGCTGCCCGGCCAGCCGGCGGGCGGCGGCTTCGTGACGATCGCCAATGGCGGGTCGGCTCCGGACCGGATGATCGGCGTCTCGACCACCGCCGCCGGCAAGTCCGAGATGCACATGATGGAGATCAAGAACGACGTGATGGTCATGCGGCCGGTCGACGGCGGCATCGAGATCCCGGCCGGCCAGACCGTCGAGCTCAAGCCGGGCGGGCTGCACCTGATGTTCATGCAGGTGAAGGAGCCGTTCAAGGAGGGCGCGACGGTTGCCGTCACGCTCGAATTCGAGAAGGCCGGCAAGGTCGAGCTGTTGCTGCCGGTCAAGGCGGCTTCCGACGCCCACGGGCACTGACGCTGTTCAGGGGTCCTCGTCCGCCGGACCCCGCGGCCGGTGGACGAGGCTCACCAGCACGAAGGAAATGATCATCAGGAGATACCAGGCGCCGAGCTTCGACAGCGAAACCGGCGTCCAGCCGTTGGCCTGCGAGGGGTAGATCCACGCTCGCGACCAGGTGGCGATGTTTTCCGCGAACCAGATGAACAGCGCGACCAGAAGGAAGCCGACCAGCAGCCGCATCTGGTGGCGGCCGCGGAAGACGCGGTAGTGCACGCGCGTCTTGCGGAACAGCACGAAGGCGAAGGCGAACAGGCCCCAGCGCGCATCGAAGACGAAGTGATGCGTGAAGAAGTTGACGTAGATCGCCAACGCCAGCACCACCGTCGCTGCGAGCGACGGATAGTCGGTGTAGCGCATGTCGAAGATGCGCGTTATGCGGGCGATGTAGGAGCCGACGGCGGCATACATGAAGCCCGAAAACAGCGGCACGCCCATGATCCGGAAGATCGCCTCCTCCGGATAGATCCACGAGCCGGCGCTGGTCTTGAACAGTTCCATCGCCGTGCCGACGAGATGGAAGACGAGGATGACCAACGCCTCCCTCGGCGTCTCCAGCTTGAAGCCGAGCAGCGCCGCCTGGATCGACAGCGCCGCGAGGAAGAGGAAATCGTAGCGCTCGATTGGCGCGGCCTGCGGCCAGGCGAGCGCGGTGGCGATCATGATCGCTAGCAGCGCGCCGCCGAACAGGCAGGCCCAGGCCTGCTTCAGTCCGAAGACGACAAACTCGACCAGCGCTCCGGAAACGCCGCCTTGGGGCAACCGGTCGAGCACCCGGTGGGCGGCCGCATCGATCCGCGCCTCGACGGAGGTGAAGCGCCTCAATCGACCGCCTGTCCCACAATGGTACGAAGGAACCCGGTCAGGTCGTCGGTAACGTAGTCGACCTCGTCGTCGAGGGCCGGGTCGCGCTCCCAGATCTCTGAGAAGGTCGGCTCGAAATTGTTCGGCACGATCAGCACCGTCGTCATGCCGAGCGCCTTCGGCACGACGAGGTTTCGCGCCAGGTCCTCGAACATCACGGCGTTCGCACCGGCGACCTTGTGCAGGTCGACGAACTTCTCGTAGGTGCCGCGCGCCGGCTTGGGCAGGAGCCCGGCTGCGACGATGTCGAAGATGTCGTCGAACTCGTCGAGCACGCCGAGCTGCCGCGCCGTGCGCTCCGCATGCCCGCGGTCGCCATTGGTGAAGATGAACTTGCGGCCTGGCAGCGCCTTGATCGCCGCGCCCAGCCGAGGGTTCGGTTCGACCCAGGAATAGTCGATATCGTGCACCTTCTGCAGGAAATCGTCGGGATCGATGCGATGCCTTTCCATCAGGCCGTTCAGCGTCGTCCCGTATTCGAGATAGAGTTCCTTCTGGAGGACCCTCGCCTCGTCGCGCGGCAGTTTCAGAAGATCCGACACATAGGCCGTCATCTTCACATCGATCTGCGCGAAAAGGTTCGAATGATGCGGATAGAGCGTGTTGTCGAGGTCGAACACCCAGTCGGTAACATGGGAGAAGCGGGCGGGTGAAGGACTGTTGGTCATGCCGTTCCATACTTCATCGCGATGACGGTCGAAAAGCGGCAATGCGCTAGATCCTGTAGCGCGCAAATTCAAATGGCGCGGTGCGCAAGTTCAAATGGCACCGCCCGCGCCCGTTTCCACGCCCTTTAAAGCCCCCTTCAACCGTTCCACAAGAGCCATGCCGCCGTAGCGTTGGCGATGGCGGCGACGACCCACCCGACAGTCGACCTCTGCCATAGCGCGAAGCCCGACACGGCGAGCACGACGGCGGAGACAATCCAGGGCGACATCAACTCCTCTCCGGCAGCGTGGTGGTCGTCGGCGTATACCACGGCGTCGGGTTTCCGGTGAGCTTCCCCAAAGCGTCCGAGATCGCCAGGGCAAGGTCCCTCAGCGGCGGGTAGTCCGGGCTATCGGTGCGGAGACCGGACATCGACCTCACACAGGCATCGTGCAGCGCTCTCGCGTTGCGGACGCACTCCTCGCGCTCCAGGTCCGAGATGCTCTTGATGGTGCGGCGGCGGGCCATGGCGGCGTTCTCCTTGATCGAGGTTCGAGATCAGCGCCGCCGCACCGCGCCCGGTCATGTTTCGCCGCCGCGTCGTGAGTCGTCAACTGACCCGTCGGCCGTCATCTGGATATTCCCCCCGCTTCCCTGTCTGTTAAACCTCGTCCCGTTTCAGGCGATAGTTGCGGGATGATCTTCGCTCGCCTTCGGGATCTCTTTTTCGGCCCTCGCCACACTGACTGGCGGGCGACGGTCGACTACCGCTGGCGCCGGTGGAACGGCTCTCGCTGGGAGTATCGTGACATGACCGAAGATGAGCAGCGCGACGTGGCGCAGTTCCGCATCTGGTAGCCGGTCAGGTCAGCCTCGCGAAGACCAAGACGCATTGAAGTCGGGCTCGGATGGTGCGAGAAGTCCCGCCGGAATTTTGACTTTCGCAGAGGACCTCGTGTGAGCCAGGTTTATCGTCCTGACATAGACGGCTTGCGCGCATTTTCGGTATTGGCCGTGATCCTCTTCCACCTCGGCCTGACGAACGTCGCCGCCGGTGGCTTCATCGGCGTCGACGTCTTCTTCGTGATCTCTGGGTATCTCATTGCAGGGCAAATCTACCTTCGCCTTCAGAGCGATCGCGGCGGCTTGTTGCCCTTCCTGGGATGGTTCTACGGGCGCCGAGTGCGCCGAATCCTTCCGGCGTTCCTGTTCGTTTCGGCGCTCACTTTCGTCGCCGCCTACTTCCTTTTTCTGCCGGATCGATTCGAACAGTTCGCCTGGTCGCTCCTCGCCTCGCTCGGATTCTCGGCGAACATCTATTTTTGGCTGACATCGGACTATTTCGCTGCGGCGGCCCTGACAAAACCTCTGCTGCACTACTGGTCGCTAGGCGTCGAAGAGCATTTCTATCTATTCTTCCCGATCCTAATGTTTGTGATCTGGCGGTTCGGATGGCGGGTGATCGCTACGGTCATGCTGACGCTTTTCGTCGCTTCGCTGATCGCCTCGCAGATCATGCTCTCTGTGCGCCAGGAATCAGCGTTCTACCTGATCCAATACAGGGCATGGGAGCTGCTGGCCGGCAGTCTCTTGGCGATACCAGCCGTTCGCTCACCCAGGTCTGAAACCATTGCCGCGCTCGCATGTCTCCTGGGGATCGGCTTGCTCGGCTATTCGATATTCGGCACATCAGAGGCTGCGTTCCCCGGCCTGTCGGCAGTGCCGCCCGTCTTGGCGGCAGTACTCCTGCTCTGGGGTGGACAGCGTCCGAACGCGGTCTCCCGCATCATTGGAAATAACGCTCTCCGATACATCGGGCTCATTTCCTACAGCCTCTATCTGGTTCACTGGCCGATCATCGTTTTCGTCAAGCAAGCATTCCCCAATCTCACGGTCTTGGAACTCTCGGCTGTTGTTCTGGCTGCCTCTTTCGCCTTGGCTGCTTTCTCCTATCGCTTTGTCGAGAGGCCGACGCGACGTCGATCGGAGATTTGGACCGGGCCGCGGATCGCGGCACTCGCGGGCTGTGGCGCTACCGTTTCAGGCGCGCTAGCGGCAGCCGTCATTTCAACCCATGGATATGCGGCGCGCCTTCCGCCTGACGTGCGCGATCTCCTGGCCAAAACCTATGATCATCGAGAAGGATACCGCGAAGGCGTCTGCTTCCTCCGTCCGGAACAGTCGTTCGAGAACATCGACGAAACAACCTGTCTTCCGACAGGACCGCGCACAGCTCTCCTTTGGGGTGACAGCTTCGCTGCCCACTATGTTCCCGGATTGAAGCCCCAGCTCGAAAGCCTGGGTTACACATTTGCCCAGGCCAACGCCTCCCTCTGCGCCCCGATTATCGGGCGCGAGAACCCCCAGCGGCCGCACTGCCGAGCCTTCAACGATTCCGTCTTTGATTGGATCCGGAAGACCCGCCCTGCTGTCGTAATCCTCTCCGCCGCGTGGCCGATCGACGCCGCATCGCTCAAGCAACTCGATGAATCGTTAGCGCAGCTGGAAACGGTGAGTGGCGTCAAAACAGTGGTTCTTGGCCAATCTCCGCTCTACCGGGACGCTGTCCCTGCGATTATTGCGGAGCGGTGGCTGCGGGGAGAGAAATCAGAATACTCTTTGACCGACCTAGCGCCTTGGGCGTTCTCCATCGACGCCGCAGTATCCGCCGTCGTGTCCGCCAAGAAAGGCATAGGCTACGTCTCCGTCATGAAAGCCGCCTGCCCGTCCAAGTCGTGCCGCCTCTACGACGGGGAACCCTTCCACTTCGACCATGGACACATGACTGCCCATGGGTCGGCATACATCTCGAAGGCGATTTTGCCCTATCTGGAAGAAGTGATCAGGTAACCGGCGCCGTCGCTCAGGAATAGATCCCCGCGTCCTTCATCGCTTTTTCGACCCCCCAATTCTCGGCGATCAACGTCCGCAGCGCTCGACCGTCGAGGCCGATTGCGTCGTCGAACGAGGAGTGGAGCTTCCACCTCTGGCCGTTGTTGGCGATCTCTGCTGTCCAAAGATTGCTCATGATGCCGCGCAGCGGTCGCAACGCCGAAAAATTGGTGCTGTTGTTCGCGGTGGGCGCGACAGGATCGGCTTCGACGACGCCGAGTGAAGTCGTCAGGCTCATGCCGAGCTCCCCTGGAATGCACCATGTCGCGACTTGTGCGAATCCGCCCAAAGCAGCAGTCGGGACCAACAGATACGTGCTGTTCGTGGCAAAGGCGCCACCGTGCTGACGAAGGACAGCAAACCCCGGCGAGCCAGCGAACTTCGTCATACCCGTCGTCGCTATGTCCAGGTTGGCCGCGTAACCGTTGTTGCCGGCGGTCCATGCCTGAATCGGGGCGACGACCGGGCCTTCCGGCCAATCCGCGGTTGTCGGCAGCGTGAGACACGTCATCGACAGGAAATACTGTCCGTTTGCCCAGATCGCCGCCGCCGGCGTCGCCGGGCCGCGCTCATAGCTGCCGTGCGCCGACACTGCCGAAAAATCGATGGCGCCCCCCGAATGGGTGACCGTCTGGCCTGCCCCGATGACCATGTCGCCGGCCGGAACCGGAGAGTTTCGCTCCGAGAACACCTCGGCAAGGTTACGGACGACTGCGCCGTTGGCCACGGGCGACCCGCCCGAATAGCAGTGCGGGTCGGCGTATGACGAGGCCCATTTGACGGCCCGGTTGAAGTCGTACTCGACGAGACGGTGGCGGGCGATGAACGGGCGGCCGAGGCCGGCGGCGTTCTGCGAAGAGATGAAGGCGGTCAGCATGTTTTCGATCCTTAGACGTTGATCAGTTCTTCATTTGCGCCGGCGATGGCGACCATTCCTGTCAAATCGCCGGGATGGACGTCGTCATCCTTGAAGAGCGGGCGGATGCCGCCGAGGCTCTCATGGCGGTATTCCCACATCCGCGACAGGGGGCCGAACAGGTCCTGCAGATCGTGATGGCAGACCCCGGTATCGAGTGCCATCTCCCTCACAGCGGCGGAGATGTTCTTGATCAGGCGCGGCCGGGCGAGGAAGTTCTCGCACGGCGTCAGATAGATCATGTCGGCGGCGCGAGCGCCGGCCAGGTGCCGCTGGCGGAACGTGTCGAAGTTGACCGCGACCTGCCAGTCGGAATCGGTACCGACCTGGTCGTTCGTGCCGTGCAGGAAAAACGTCCCATCGAGGTCGAGAGAGCCGTAGGCGGTTTGCCAGGCAGCGGCGGGCGGAATGAGCCAGAAGCTGGTATTTGACCCACCTTTGGCCAGCGAGTCGACGATGACGCCGCCGGTGCCGCTGCGCAGGTCGAGGCCGCCCACCTTGATCGTTCCGCCGGCGTGTCCGACCTGCAGAGCCCAATACCCTCCCGATCCCAGCCCGGAGGGCCTGCCGGTGGGCATGTCGATCCGATATCCGGTCGAGAGGTCAAGCGGCTGATCAGCGCCGAACGTGTAGCTCGCGGCGAGAAGTCTGTCCCCTGCGTTATAGGTGCCCCAGCGATAAAAAGCAGAGGCTCCGCCTGCCGCGACATAGTGCAGCCACGACGTCGCGATCGGCCCGACGCCGACGATCGTCCTGTAGGCAGCCGGATCATCCGTCGAAGAAGACGTCGTCGAAGGCGTCGGCTCGTAGCCAACCTGATCGGTCCAGGTTCCGGTCTCAGTGACAGCAACCCGGCCATCCGCGCACTTGTTCTGGTTCGCGCCGGAGAGATTGACCCACCCCGGTCCGGCATCGCCGAATTGCGCGACGAGCCGGTCTCGGTTCCAGACTGGAATTGCGCTGGCAAACCAGCTGTCGCCGACATAGGCGATGCGGCAGACCTGCGTCGGGTCGCGCAGGATCATCCGCAGCTTCTGTTTGATGCGCCGGATCTGGTCGGCGTTGACCACGGCCGGCGGCTTCCGCTCATATCCCAGGCGCGAGATCATGAACCCGTTCGCGCTCGCCAGGACGGCCGGCGCCGGCTCGTGCGACTGGTAGTCCTCCATCATCGCCGGCATTTGCATCCGGCGTCCGTCCGCACTCGCCACCACGAACGGGCCGGGATAGGCGGCGCCATAGCCGGGAACATGAGCGACGGTCTGTTCGAACAGGCCGCGATCGACATATTCCGTCGTGCCCAGCTTGGTCGAATTGTCGCCCGCAGCCGCCGTCGGCGCCGTGGGCGTGCCGGTCAGGACTGGCGAGGCGAGCGGCGCCTTCAGGGCAAGCGCGGTGGTGATCGTCGCCGCGAAGTTCGCGTCGTCGCCCAGCGCAGCCGCGAGCTCGTTGAGCGTGTCCAGCGCGCCGGGCGCTCCAGCGAGCAGCGCATCGATTGCCGCCTTGACATGCGCCGTCGTCGCAATCTGGGTCGTGTTGGTGCCCGCAGCCGCCGTCGGCGCCGTGGGCGTGCCGGTCAGGGCTGGCGAGGCGAGCGGCGCCTTCAGCGCAAGCGCGGCTTCGGTGACTGCCTCATAGTCGGCGATCCTCCGCCACCCCGCAGGCGCGATTGACCACGAATATTTGCCCTTGTTCGCCACCGTGCCGCCGACGACCGGGTCGGTGTGCGTGCCGGCATCAGGCCCGACTGCCTGGCCGGGCTGTCCGGCCCGAGTGCCGGCGATCGCGGCTAGCTGTGCCCAGGTGACGGTTTCGACGAGACCGGCCGCGGCGCCTTCGATCGCCGTCGCCACCGCTCCCGACCCCGCGAGCTGCTCCGACAGCTTCGTGAACGGCTGGCGGACGGTCTGGACGTCCCCGCCGACATTCACGTTGCCGATCACCTCATCAATCGTGTCGGAAGCAGGCACGTCGATTGTCATTGTTCCTTCAGCCATTGAAATCTCCTAGTCGACGAGCAGGTCAAAGCGACCGGACATCGGTCCGCCCTGGCCGTCTTCATTGAGGGGTTCGAGCCAGTAGTAATGTGCCCCCTGCGAGATGCAGGTCGGCGTTTCCTTGAAGCGAACCGCGTTGTCGAGCGTGCCGACCAGGGCGGCGTCGCTGAAGAACCCGGCGTTCGTGTTGCCGCTGGTGGCGACCAGCCGATCCTGCAGACGCCCGCTGGTGGTCTTCAGCGTCCCGTTCAAGGGCGTTCCACCGCTCAGGCGGGCCTGTGCGCCGCCGGCAGAGAGCACCAGGTCGGCGGCGAGGCGGATCACGTCTCCGGCCGTCATGGAAGCGGCCTGGTTGATGCCGGCCGCGCTGCCGGCCGCCTTGTTCGCCTTGCTGCCCGAAACGGTCCAGAGGGACCCCTTATTCCATGCCGGATCGCTGTCGAATCCGGGATCCGCGAACCCGTTCACCCGCGTCGCGTCGCCGTGCGTGCGCGTGTAGGCTGTGCTCGGGGAAACGGCGATCTTCGGCCCCCATTTGTCGGTCGCCTTGTTCAGCGTGCCCGTCGTGTTGTGGTAGATCTGGACGTTGACGGTCTTGCCGCTCGCGTCCGTGGCGAAAGCGATGTCGGAGCGGCCGAGGCCAGCCACGACGGTGGCGTCCAGGAGAGCCTCGGGCAGATCGGCGTCGTCGTTGCCGACGATGATGGTGATCGCGCTGCCCCAGTCGCCCTCGATCCCGCCGACGCCGACCGCCTGGGGCTGCAGCTCGACGCTGTCGCCGGACACGTAGCCGGGCACGTCGATCGACGCTTCGGCCACTGAGCAGGTCAGCGTGCCGGCCCAGCTGCCGGCGCCCGCCAGGCGGTGGCGCAGCTTGAACGACACGACGATCGCCGGGCTGCCCTCGCCGGGTGCGAGGAAGACGAGCAGGCCGTCCGGATCGCCCGTGCCGTTCACGCCGGTCAGCACCTGGACGATCTTCGCCGCCGCCGGCACGTTGAGGTCGGGATAGATCGGCCCGGTCCGGCCAGTCCACGGATAGGGGATTTCCGCGTCGGTCTTGGTGTCGATGATCTCGGCCGCGGGCAGCATGCGCAGCACCGAGGAATCATCCCGGCCGCGTTCGATACCGGCGATGATCAGCGACAGCGAGTCTTCCGCTGCCGGCCCGAAATGCACGATCGAGCGCAGCTCCGGCGCCTCGCCCGCGCCGGTCATGTAGACGACGCTGCTGCGGCCCGCAAACGTCGTCACCGTCCTGACCACCGAATGGTCGGCCCCCTCGTCGCCCGGACCAGACGGCGGAACATGGACCCGGAACCGGATGGCGTAGCTCTCGCCCTCTTCCATCTCGAAGGCGTCGTCGAGCACCACCATGTTGCCCGAGACCGACTTGACCCGGGCGGAATGCACGACGCGGCGAATTACGTCGCGCGCGGCCTTCACCAGGTCGCCCGGCGTCGCGGTGCGGATGTTGCCCTGCTGCACGCACGAGAACTGGGTCGCGCGGTGCATGATCTCGTGCTGGCGCCGACGCGCCTCGACAAAGATGCGGTCCGGATTGGTGAGGCCCGGCAGCTCGATCTGTTCCGTCAGCGCCAGCACCTTCTTCGCCCAGGAGCCGGCGCCGGACGCACCGGCCTTCACCCAGATGCCGTTGTTGAGGTCGAGCGCGTCCGAATGGACCTCGGCCTCGGTCCCGGCGGCGTGCGCCAGGTCGGCGGCGAGCGCAGCCTGTGTCGCGAAGCGCAGGTCCACCGGCCAGGGGATCAGCCGCTCGCTGGCCGCATACTCGGCCGTCTCGTCGAGGAACTGCACGCGCAACGCGTCAGGCGGATCGAAATACGAGGTCGCCCACCTGAAGTCGCTGCTGTTGCGCGGGCTGAGATGCGTGACGACGACCTCGCGCGGCCGGTCGATGACGACGGTCCATTTCTTCCCGTCATGCCGGATGGCGGCCCGCCCGGCCGCGCCGATCGCCCCCAGCACCTCCTGCAGTGACGCGTCGAAGTCGTGCACGCGGTCGTAGGTCAGGCCCTTGTCGACGCAGAAGTCGTGCCAGGCCTCGAAGGCGGGCCAGTCGATCTCCCCGTCCGGCGCCGGGTATGGATTTGCCGGTCCCTGCAGGACACGAATGGCATAGGAGGCCGCCCACCGGGTCTTGCGCTCGACCCAGCTCTCCGTGCCGGCGTCGTAATCCTTGCGCAGCGGCTCGACGATGCAGTTGACCGTGTCAAGCGTGCCGTTCAGCTGATGCGTGGCCTTGACCCGCATCGCCACCAGCGCCACCGGCTTGGTGAAGTTGAGCGGATATTCCGGCCGATAGGTTTGGAGTCCCGCCCAGCTGCAGCGCATCAGATAGGTCGCGCCGTCGCCCGGGGCCGGATCGGACACACTCATGCGCTCGATCTCGATCTCGTAGCGCCCGCGCACCGGGAATTCGAGCCGGATCATCCGGAAGAAGCTGTCCTTCTTCTTGGCATAAAGATCGAACGAGGGCGCCGTGGTCCAGGGCACTGACCCTGCGAGCCGGTAGCGGATGGCTAGCGAGATGGACCAGGCCTTCTCGTCCCCGTCATCGTCGATCCACATCAGGCCGGTCGGGAAGGACAAAAGGATCCCGGCGCCGGACGCATCGCTGGCGGTGAAGCGGCTGACGGGCTTCGATTCCGGCGTGCCATCAATGACGTTGCCGTATTCATCGCGCGGCCGCGGCCGCGTCAGGTCGACGCCGAGAGACTCCTCGAACACCTGGTTCAGATAGAGCGTCTGCGGCTCGTCGTCGGGAGAGCCCTCGCGGATCTCGACCTGCACCTCGTCGTATTCCGAGACCAGCGTATCGCCGATCTTCAGCTCGGAGATCTCGATCGGGCCATAGCCGATCAGGAACAGCACCCGCGAATAGAGGTAGTCGCCGACAACCTCGGTCCAGCTGGACGCCGCGAAAGGCGGCGCGAAGCGGATCTTGCCCATCGGGTCGGGCACCGGCTGGTTGGGCGTGAAGCGGTTGCGCCAGGAACCGATGGCGAAGGCCGGCTTCTCCTTCTCCGGCGTCTCGGGCGGCAGCAGCGCATTGACCAGCAGTCCGCCCACCATCGTCAGCGCCAGCGTGATGCCGGCTTTCAGGATCCCGTAACCGATCGCCGACGTGCCGAGCGGTCCGGTGATCAGGAAGGCGAGCGGTCCCGCCAGCGCGGCCGCCGCGATCGACACCAGGATCGTCAGGAGCGACTTCAGCACGCCCTTGCCCGAGACGAGCCGCACCACGACGTGGACGCCGGCGTGAGGCCGGACACGCGCCCACAGCCCCCGCCGGATGGCGATCTCGCCCTTCGGTGTCACCAGCACGACGCGGACCCGGTCCAGAGCCGTTTCCGGCAGGCCGGGCATGACCTGGCCGACGATCTCGGCGATCGTCATTCCCTCGGGCAGCTCGACGCGCATCCGCGCCGTCGCCGGGTCGATGTGGCGCATCGCGGTGACCGGGACGAGCGCGTTCATCGGCGGCCTCCCGCGTACCGGTACACGGTCGGCCTGCGGCCCGTGTCGAATCGCTCGATGACGGACTCGCCGGCGGCGGCCGACGTGTGCAGCATCAAGCTGGCCGAGACGACCAGGGCGGCATGAGAGTCCCACCGGCCGCGGCGGAAGAACAGGATGTCGAACGGCCGCGGCGCGTCGCCGATCCGGCTCCAGATCGGCAGCTCGGCCTCGCCAGCGACGATCGCCGAGATCTCGGCGCGCTCGTCGTCGCTGGCATAGCGATCGGCGTAGGACGGAAAATCGGCGATGCCGAGATGGCGGGTGAAGACCAGGTGGACGAGGCCCCAGCAGTCGACGCCGTCCGGTGACCGGCCCTTGTCCAGGTAGGGAATGCCGACGAAGGGCGCGCTCCAGTGGCTCATGGGTAAAGCCCCGGAAAGCGCTCCTTGGTCATCCGGTCGGACGGATAGCTCTCCGACAGCACCGGCTCCCTGGTGAAGGACAGCACGATCTGGTCGCCGTCGCCCTCGGCCGAGCGCAGCTGCATGTCGAGGAACTCGTGCTCGACCTCGTTCGGGCTGGACGCCAAGACCAGTGCCATCGACACCAGCGAGGGCACCGTCGTCGATGTCAGCACCTCGGCGATCTCGCTGTCGAGATTGGCGAGCACGAGATTGCCCGCTGGCGGCTCCTCGTCCGTCTCGTCGGGGATCTGCGCGCCCATCAGGATGAACAGGAAGGGCGAGCCGTCGTCCGTCAGCCAGGTCGAGCGGGTGCCGTAAGCGAGCGGCTCCACCGACAGACGCTCGGTGTTGTCCGACGACAGGCGGATCGGCGCGTCCAGCGACGGATGCGTGATCTTGATCAGCACGACCTCAATCTCGTCGGTCGCTTCCGCGTCGCCCGCCAGGCGCGCATTGAAGGAGATCGTCCTCATGTCGCCCCCCTCATGGCAGCACCAGGAGCGAGAACGTGATCCGCCACTCGACGCCGCGCGGCGTCTCGATCGGCAACTGCTCGGCGAACTGGCACAGCCAGATCCGCGAGATCAGCAAGGGCGAGCCGCCGGCGGTCAGCAACGGTACGCCGCCGGCGGTCAGCAGCGGCGTGCCGTGCGTCGCCGGGTCGGGCATCAGGAAGGGCAGCGTCCCCTCGGCCGTCTCCTCGTCGTAGAACCGGTCGAAGCGCGCCTTCTGGCTGAGCGTCAGGTCGGTCGAGAAGGAGACGGTCTTGGGCACGGCCGAGAAGCGGCGGCGGCGAGGCGGCGGGCCGGCATCGTTGCGGCCGGCGGTGCGGCCGTCGCCGCGCGCCACCTTGTAGCCGTCGCGGTTCGGCCTCGGCAGTTCGGGCGGATAGGAGGGCAGCGTCACCGCAGCGGCCTCCTCGGCTGGAAGCCGCCGGCGCGCAGCTCCTTGTTGGCGGCGGATCCCGGCCGCCCGATTGCCGCGGCGATCTTCCGCTCGATGATGATCTCCTCGCGGATACCGCCCTGGCCGTCGTCCTTCTGGGTCGAGGTCACGTCGACGTCGGCATAGTTGTTCACGACCGTCTGTTTTTGCGGAATCAGCAGCGCGGCCTGCGCCTGGCCAGCGCTTCCCGCGAAGCCCACGGCCGGTGCCGCGCTCTCGGCCACCATCTGTTTCGACCGCTCGTTCGAGCGGATCACGTCGCCCTGGCGCAGTTTCCTGAGTTCCGGCCCGTTCTCGCCGACCCAGGCCCAGCCGGCCGGAGCGCCCTCGGTTCCATCGGCAAAGCCGAGAACCCCGCCGAGCAGCTTCATGATCAAGCCCATGATGCCGCCGCCGGCGCCCTGGCCGGTCGGGATCTCGGTGATCGACTTGCCGATGTCGCCGAGGCCCGTTCCGAACAGGTCGAGGTTTTCGGTCGCCGGCAGCGCCACCGAGCCGAGCTTCTTCACCGCGTCGCTGGTACCCTCATAGGCTTTCAGGATCTCGGCCGGATCGACGCCGCGCAGGCCCTCCCACTCGTTGCGCAGGCCGGCGACGTCCGGGCCGCGCCGCTGGGCAAGCCGCAGCGCCATCTCATCCTGCATCTTCTCGTCGAACAGTTCGGACCCGTTGAGGCCCATCTCGCCGCGCAGGCCGCGAAGCGTCCGCCCGGTAATCTGGTAGCGGCCGAGCGCCGACGAATTGAACGTGTTGGCCGGGTGCGCCAGCATCTGCCGCTGCAGAGCGTCGATCTGGTCGAGCGTCATGCCGGTGAGATTGCGGTCGCCCTCGGTGAACGCGCCGTAGCCGAGCGTCTCGTTATAGCCGCGGCCGCGATCGGTGCCCTCGGCCCTGCCGATCAGGTCGAGGAAGCTCTTCGGGAGATTGCCGTTGCTCGCACGCATGAAGTCGATCGTGGAGCCGACATTCGGGTCGTTGTTGTTGGCCGGCGACAGCAGCTTGGTCACGTTGGCGGCCGGGTTGCCGCCGGCGAGCCCGGGCAGACCGGGGATTGCCCCATTGATCATGACGGTGGCCGCCGTCACGTTCATCTGGCCGACGCCGGAGATCTGGCCGAGCGCCGAGGCCGCGGTCTTGTCGGCGCCGCCGAACATCCTGGCCAGCAGGCCCATGATGCCGCCGGCGTCCTCCATCGTCGGCAGGCCCGAGCCGTAGGCCGCGTTCTTCAGCGGGTTCTTGAGCAGCATCTCCACCGCGTATTTGGCGGCATCCTTGCCGAGACCTTCCAGCGCGCCTTCGAGGTCGCCCTCCAGCAGCCGGTCCACGACGCCGTCGATCGCGTCCTCGCCGGCCGAGCGCCAGCGCTCCCAGGCCCGTGCGGCCTTGTCGATCTTGACCTCCGCCTCGGCGATCGCCTCCGCGTTGGCGAGCACCGACTGTGCCTCGGCACTTTGCAGGTCGATGCCGCGCCGGCGCAGATCCTGTTCCGTCTCCAGCCGCGCGATCAGCCGCGCCCGCGCTTCGTCCGAAGCCCCGATCAGCTGCGCTTCGAGCTTCAGGAATTGCAGCCGCTCCTCCTGGTCGCGCAGCACGTCCTGGGCGGAGGGGAGCGAGTCCTCGCGGTTCGGCGCGGGCATCGGCACGAAGCCGCCCAGCTCTTTGCCCAGCCGAAGCTGCTCCTCCAGCTCGCGCTGGCGGCGCGAACGCTCGAACATGATCTGCTCTTGCGTCTGGAAGGGCGTGCCGTTGAACCCTCCGAGAGGGTTGAGGGGAGAGAGCGCGGAATACTTCGGCTTCTTCGTGACCGGATCGATCTCGCCGTTGAAGAGCAGCCCGCCCTCCTGGATGAGCCGGAACTTCTCGGCCTCCTTGTTGACGGCCGCCAACTGTTTCGCGAGATCGGCGAACCGCTCCGCGGCGGCCGAAACCGCCGGTGGAAGGGGTCCGGCGATCGTCTCCGTGAGAAGCTTCTGGACCGCTTCGGCATCCTTAGCGGTGGCGGTTCCAGCCTTGATCTTGCGGTCGAGATCGTCAAAGGCGCGCTGCAACACGTCGATCGCCGCCGCCTCTGCCCCGACAGCGGCCAGATCGACCCGCGCCGCCGCGAAGTCCACCGTCAGATCCGGCAGCGCCTCGCGCGGGGTCTGATATGTCTCCTGCACGACAAGGTTCTGCGCCGCGATCGCGTCGCGGATCTTCTTCTGCCGCTCCAGCTCGTCATTGTAGGCTTTCAGGCCGGGCAGAGCCGTGCCCCATTCCTTGGCGACGCGCGCGATCAGCTCGCGATGTTCCTCCAGTTCCTTGTCGGTCTTGTCGATATCGCCCGACATCGACGAGAACGCCCAGCTGGCGCCGTAGTAGAGCGCGGTGATGGCGGCGAGCGCCATCGTCGTCGGCGTCACCAGCGAGGCGAAGCCGGCGCCGAGCGCCGGGATGATCTCGCCCAGCCCCCGCTTGCCCAGGATCTGCGCCACCTGGCTGCCCTGCTGCGCCATGACGATGCCGAAGGACTGGCCCGACATCAGCATCATCGCCATGTCGTTAGCCTGGAACGACAGGTTCTGGATCTCGTGCGCGGCAAGCCTGGTGGCGCCGCCGCCGCGCGTCATCGACATGATCTGCTGATCGTAGGCGGCCTTGGCCCTGAGAGCCGCCGCCGTGCGCTCGTCTTCGGTGATTGCACCGACCCGCGCCGCGGCGGCGATCTCGTCGAGCTGGGCGCCGTACTGGCGCTGCACCGCGAACAGCGGCACGTGCTTCGCACGGATCTGGTCGAGCGCCGCGCCGTAAGCTTCGATGTCGGCCGCGCGGGCGCGGAGCCCGCTGTCGCTCGTCTGCGGCCTGACGCCGGCGAACTGCAGCACCGCCGCCGTCAGGTCGCGTTGGGCCGCCGTCTCCCCGCGAATCGCCTCCTGTGCACGGCGCGAGGCGGCCTCTGCCTGGTTGTTGGCATTGGCATGCGCCTGCAGGATCGACGACGTGCTGCGCGCCTCTCGGCCGAGCGTCTGCACGGCCGTCGCGGTTTCCGTCGCCGCGCGCCTGGCGCCCGTGGCGTTGCCGTCGATGACCAGGGAGAGGTTGAGGCTCATCCCCTGTCCTCGCTCGCGGCGACTTCGCCGAAGGCCTTCAGCGCCGCCCGCTCCATCGCCTGGATGTCGTCGAAGACGCCGGCCTTGACCTTGCGTCGGCGCAGCACGACGTCGACGGCCGCATAGTCGAGGCCGAGCCGCTGCAGCACGCCGGTCATGCCGCGCGAGACCACGCGCCATTGCGTCTCGACCGCGAGAAACGCGGTTAGAGCCGGCCAGTTCTTGTCCCACACCAGGAACACGTTCTTCTCGTCCTTTTCGTCGTCTTGCGACAGCAGGTCGATCGACATGCCGAAGCTCGCAAAGTCCGCCACCACGTCATCGTCCAGCTCGACCGGCTTCGTCGGATCGTCACGGCCGAGCAGGTTGAAGGCCCATGCCCGCGCGGCCTCGGTCAGTTTCCCCTTCGCGCGTCCTCGCCGGCGAGCGACCTCGCCCAGGCCTGGTAGATTCCCGACCGGTACCAGACGACACCGAGCGCCTGCGACAGGAGCTCCGGCGAGAACTCGACCGGCTGGCCGTGCTCGTCCGTCACGTCGCGCCAATCCCGCGCCACTTCCAGGAGAGCGGCATGCTTGCGCGCGTTGCGCTCTTCCTCGGTGGGCAGCGCCTCGATCTCGGCGGTCAGCGCGCGCGAGCGATCGTCCGTCATCGTCGCGAACTGCATGGTGAAGGACTGCTTGATCCACTTGCCCGGCCGGTCCTCGTCGGGAAGGGTGATGGTGACTGGCCACCAGTAGAGATATTCGGTCGTCAGCTTGAACTTCATGGCGTGCGAAAGCCTCCTTGAAAGCCGCTTCAACGGCGTTTGAAGGGAGCGGGTAAGACGCCCCGGGTCTGGGAATTGAACCTGCCGGGTGAGGCGGTCAGGTGAACGTGAGCGACAGCTCGTCGTTGCCGGAGACCGGCAGGAACATCAGCGGCAGCGTGTTGTTGATGATCCCTTGCGTCTGGCCGTCCTCGACCAGGCCGATCTGCACCGCCGGCGCGCCGATCGTGACGATGTTCCCCGCGACGAGCCCGTGCACGGCAGCGAGCGCTCCTGTCGTATGCGCCTTGGCGATGCCGTACCAGTCCTTCGCCGCGATCGTGCCGGCTTCCACGACGACCGAGCCGGTCGACTTCCGGTCGGTGATCTGGATCGACTTCTCGCCGATCAGCCAGCGCTTTTCGACGGTGGCCGCGAGATCCAGCGAGAAGCGCTCGGCGATCAGAGTCGTGGCATGCAGCGACAGCGTCGTGTTGTCGGCGTTGACGGGCACCGGCTTGATGAAGCCGGTCAGCGTGACCGCCGGCAGCGCCGTGTCGGTGATCGTCCCGAGCAGGCCGGTGAACATGAAGCGGTAGCGCGGGATCTGGCCGGGGACGAGCTCCAGCGAGACCGTGCCGCGCGCGCCCAGCATGATCTTACGCACGCCGTCCTGGTTGAAATAGATCGTGCCCGCCTCGTAGCCGGCCGAAACAGGCGCATAGGCGACCGAGGTCGCGGCGACGATCGTCTCGGCCATGCCGCACATGCGCAGGAGCGGACCGTAGGCAGGAGCCGTTCCCGCCGCACCCGAACCGGCGATTTCGACGGACATCTCCAGTGTGGAGACGACGCCGTCGAGGATCACGCCCTGGTGGCCGAGATAAGGCAGGAGCAGATCGCGCGACAGCTGCTCGCCGACCATCGTCCTGTGGGTGACGTTGACGCCGAGGATGGCGTTCGCGCCGCCGGTCGGCACCGCGTCGACGCCGTAGGAGGTCTCGATCTTCGCGAGGATGGCGAGCTTGCGCCAGGAACGCTTGGCCATGACTATTTGCCTTTCTTCGCGTCGGGTTCAGAGGAGACGGGCTCGGCCGCGGCCGGCGCCGCCGGCTGTTCGCGGATCAAGGCGCCCTTCGGTTCGGCGGTGCCCGCCACGCGCTTCTCGGCGCCGGTCTTCGGGTCGACGACGTAGCTGCCGCCCAGCTTTTCGACATAGGGCTTGTCGGTCATGGTAGCTCCTCGAGATAGGTGCTGGCGCCGTAGACTTCCTCGTGCCAGACGACGCCGTTCTTGGTCTTCAGCAGCTCGCCGGAGACGTGGACGAGAGGGTCGGCCGCGCTCGCCGGCGTGAAGCCGAGCAGCCGGCCGCGCACCCAGGCCTTCAGAGCCTCGATGTCGCCGGCGGCCGCGCCGCCGATCGCGTCCGAGACGTTGTCCGTCACCAGGATCACGGCGATGTCGGCCTCCAGATGCTGCAGCACCCGGCCGGTTATCCGTTCGTTCTTGTCGGAGGCCTCCCGCAGCGACACGACATAGGCGGCCGGCATCGCCGTCGGCACGCTGTCGGACACCGCGGCCCAGCCGCCGGCGCCCTCGACAATGGCAAAGACGCCGCCCGTTTCGGGCGACAGGCGGGCGATGATCTCGGAGACGACGCTCATGTGGCCTCGCTCCTGAAATGATCCTCGACGATGGCGCGGATCGCAGCACGGTCGGCCTCGTCGGCGCCGAGATAGGGCCGGGCGGGAATGGTGATCGTGTGAGCGCCGATGGTGACGTTGCGCGTGTCGCGGCGCTTGGCCGACGCCTTGACGAAGCGCTTGCGGCCCTTCCCGACCGAGAGATTGATCTCCTGCTGGCGTTCCGGGATCTTGATCGTCGCGCCGAGCTGGTGGGCGGCGGCGTATTCGAGATTGGTGCCGATCGCCACCTGGTCCGCGCTCGCCTCGTAGGTGAGGCTCGCATAGAGCCGCGCCTTGACCCGCAGGATGTGCTCGTAGCCGCGCCGCGTGCGGCCGATGCGCTTGGCCGCGGTCCTGGGCGACAGGCGTGCCCATTTGACGCCGTCCGGCCCGGTCTCGCGCTCGAAACGCCGCTGGGTCGACATGACCATGTAGGCGCCGATCGCGTTCATGGCGGCGGCCGGAGTGTCGGCGCGCTGCACGAGCTGGGCGAGGTCTGCCTGGACGTCGCGGTCGTCGAGGGTGAGCGTGATTCCCCGATCCATCAGAAGCCGCCCATCGTGTCGCGGGTGAAGACGCGGTTCGGGCGGCTAGTCTTGACCGAACCGCCGCCTGCGGCCTCCGGCTCGATCGCGCCGTTGCCCAGCTCCACCAGGCCCTTCGACACGTCGCGCAGCCAGGCGACAGCCTGGTTGAAGGCGGCCGTCACCGGGCTGTCCTTGTCGGCCGCCTTGCCGTGCAGGTAGTAGCGGGCGAGGTCCGCGGCGACCTTGGTGAGCATCGGCGGCACCTCGGCCAGCGGCAGCGAATATTTCTTGCCGATGTAGCCGTCGATCAGCCCGTCCGCGTCCGCCAGCGCCCGGCCGACGACCGTGTCGTCGATCGTCGTCGGCGGCACATTGGTGCGATCGGTGAGCTGGCGAAGCTCCTTCTCACCGAACCGGTCGACCAGGTCCTGCTTGACGGCATAGGTCACGGTCAGACGAACTCCACCTTCAGGTTCGGCTCGCCGAGCAGCATCTCGATCCGGTCCGGGTCGAAATCGAAGATCGAATGATCGGCCGGGGCCTTCGAATGCGCCATGCCGGCGCGGCGGAAACCTTCGACCTTCGACGCGATGCGGATGAGCGTGGGCAGGGTGCCCGGATGAGCGGCCTTCCAGGCCTCGGATGCGGCAAAGAACAGCGGATACTTCGCCAGGGCTTCGGCCATGATCGTCTCGCTCGCCCCGTTCGGGGAGCCGGGCTGTGCCCCTACGCTCGGCGCTTCCGCCGTCGTCCCGCCACCGGTGCTGAAGGCCTCGCGAGCCGTGCCAGAGCTCCCCCTCGGGGTATTCGTGTCCGGGTCTCCCGCCCCGGTGTCCGCCGGGAGGCCCGCCTTGTCGACTACATGGGCCTCGGGCTTCGTGTCGGGGCGCGGCGGCTTCCCCTGGGTATTCCTCGGACGCTTGGGCATCGTCGATCCTTTCGGGTCTTTGGGAGGAAGGTCGCGCGGGCCTTCCTTCGAAAGACCCGCCGGCGTCGGGCGCCGGCGAGCTTTTCAATCGCTGCGGCAGCCGGGCTCAGCCCAGCTGCGGCACCACCACCACTTCGCAGGCCTTGAACCAGATGTTGCTGTCGCCGCCGCTGATCAGCGCGGCCTCGACGACCTGCTTTGCCGCCGCTTCGAGCGACTGCGGCACGATCAGCTTGGTCGGCTTGATGTTGATGATCTGGCCGTTGCGCTTGCGGATCGAACCCATCGCATCGCGCGCCGCCTTGAAGTTGGTGGCGTCGAGCGTCGCCTTGGACATATGGGCGAGCTGCCAGAGGCCGAACCCGGCGTTGCAGCGGCCGTCGACGCCGTAGAGATACTGGCCCTTCATGAACACGTTGGCGTCGGTCTCGCGGTCCATCGACACCAGCTTGAACGGCTTGCGGCGCTGGAACACCATCGGCTTCACCACCTTGGTGTCGTCGACCAGATACCAGGCAGCACCCGCTCCCGCGGTGAAGTTGGAGACCGAGATCTCGCCGCCCTCCGCGTTGAAGCCCGGATGATCCGTGTCGAAGAAGTTCTGCTTGTCGTAGCAGATCGTCTGATCGCCGAGCTTCCACAGCGGCCAGACCAGCTGGTCGGGGAACTCGGCCGCGTCCATGCCCATCTGCGCGGCGACCGTCGTGTAGAAGCCAAGCTGATCGTCTTCGATCGCCGACCGCTTGACGCCGATCGTGCCCTCGAACTCCTTGTTGCGGATGATGTAGGTCTGGGCGGAGAGATCGTGCACCAGGCGATCGCCGATCCATTCGCGGATACCGGGCAGATCGTCCATGCGCGGATACTCGTTCATGGCCGTCGACGAAGAGACGGTCATCGAAACGACGCCGTACTGGGTCGGGGTCGAGGCCAGCCTTTCGTTGAAGGCCGTGGAGAGCCCGAGATAGACGCTCCTCAGGGTATCGGCATTGATGTCCATGGTGGCGCCTTCTCTCAGACGATCTCGGCGACGACGGTCGCCGGCGTTGCGGTTGCGTTGGTTCCGCCGACCGTGAAGCTGATCACGTCGCCGGGATTGACCTCGTTGAGCGCGGTCGGCACCGCGGTGTCGACGTCGCCGGCGGCCGAGCCCGCCTGGGTGATGGTGATCACGCCGTTGGTGACCGGGACGCCGTTGATCGCGGCGGTGATCGTGGCGTCGCCGGTGGTCAGCACGCCGTCGATGACGCTGCGGATCCGCGCGATCCTGCCCTTGACCGAGGCGACGGTGCGCGTGACGCCGGCGCCGACCAGGGTGGCGATACGCACAGGCATGACCTGCATCGCCCTGGTCGCGAGCGGGATGTCGATCCAGGTGCGGCCGTCGCCGATGCCGGCCACGGTGCCGACGATGAGGCGTCCGCCCGAACCGTCGAAGGAAAGCGTCTGGTCGTCGATCGCGTAGACCGCGCGGCCGATATCGGCCTCGTCGGCTGCGAAGATGAAACCGAAGCAGCCGCGCAGCGCCTCGACCGTGCGATCGCCGTCGACGCCCTCGCGGTTGTCGACATGGGCCTCGGCCAGGCCGACGATGGCGACGGCGCCGACAGTGCCGGCGGGAACGGCGAGGCCCGCCGCGGTGATCGCCACCAGCGTCTTGCGCCAGATCCGCGTCGCGGCCAGGACGGAGTAGCCGAACCGGTCGCCCGAGCGGCCCGGGATTTCGAGATCCTTCGTCGCGGCCATCAGACGGTCTCCTCATATGCCTTGGCGGTTTCGGCGAACTTCGCCGGGTCGATTCCCATGGCGGAGCAAACCGCCATGTCGGTCTCCGAGAGACCCGGACCGGACGTCTTGACCTTGCCCGCCTGCAACTGCGGCGCGGTCAGCTTGGGAGACGCGGCGGCGAAGGCCTCGAACTTCTTGAGGTCGGCCTTGGCCGCGTCGAGACCCCATTCCTTGAGCGAGGGCGCCAACTTGCCGTCCTCGATCGCCTTCTCCACGGCTGCCGTGGCCTTGTCGGCGCCGAGGCTATCCTGCAGCGCCTTGAAGTCGGCCTGCAGCGCAGTGACCTGCGCGATCGGCACGAACTTGGTCGGGTCCGGGTTGCCGGCCGTGACCGCCGCCTTCAGCGCCGTCACGACCTCGGCGGTTGCGGCGTCGCCATTCAGCCCCGCGGCCTCGGCGAAGGCCTTGCGGTCGGAGCAGGCCGCCGTGACGGCGGTCAGGATCTCGGCCGGCTTTGCGGTCTCCGTCAGGCCGGCAGCCCTGGCGATCGCCGTGCTCGACGTCAAAAGCGCTTTGACTGCGGACAGGACGGTGTCCTCCCCGCTGCCCGCGGCAAGGCCGAGGGCGGCTATCAGCTTGTCCATTGGGTCTCCTTCGGACAGTTCGTTGGTGAGAAGTGCGCTGGCAGCGACCTCGTCGAGGTCGAGCGCTGGCGTATTGGTCAGCGCCGCCATGCGGATCGCGAGAACCTTGCCGGTGGCTTTGAGGTGCATCAGCACCGGGGAGAGGTAGCGGTATTCGCCGGCCTTGATGGCGGCGGCGGCAGAGGCCGTCCATTCGACGCGGCCCCAGATCCCGGCATCGCGAACCTGCATTTCCTTGATCCAGCCGGCGGCGGGCGCCGTGCCGCCGACGCCAGGGACGGCGCCGTAGACACTCTGGTGATCGTAGTCGACGACGAGATCGGTCCGGCCGGCGATTGACAGCGACCGCCTGACGATCGCCTCCATGTCGGCCCGGCCGCCGGCGTCCCACGGTCCGCGCTCGTCGCGGCTCGACGTGAACTTGCCGGCCGGGCAGAGCTGGACCCAGCGCTCGCCGTCGCCGGCGTCGGCCGGAACGAGAGTGGTCGCATGCGATGCGAGAGCAATGAGAAGCGATTTTGCCATCGGACGGACATTGCCCCGCATTCGGGGAGTGTCGTCATGCCCGACAAGGCGGGCGGCAAGGTTTGGTGGAGGGCATCTGTCCGGAGCGCGCAGCACGGGCGTCCGGCGCGAGCTGCGCCACCGTCAGGCTGTCATGCCGACGGGGGGCGGGTCAAGCCGACCTCGACCGGTCGCGAAACGGCCGTTAAAGCGGTTTTAAAAGGGGTGGTAGGCGTATTGACGGGTCCGGCCGGCCTCAGGGGCCACCCAGCGAACTCTCACGCTCCTGAGCGATCCTGCTCGGAGACCTTGTGGAGGCCGAAACCGGTGCTCGCGATATGGCCATCGCGGCGCAGTCTGGCCTCGTCGCGGCGCAGTCGCGCGATGGCGGCGGCAAGGCGATCATCGTCGAGGCGAAGGTACGTGTCGCGCGCTCGCCCGCTCGGGACGAGCCCGGCGAGATCCGCCTCCAGCATGTTCCTGTCCACGCTCACCTGCGTTTCACCTCGACGACCAGTCCTTCGGGGCGAACCTCCACGACGGTCATCTCGACCCCGGGCGCCACCAATACCTCATATTCTACATGATGGACGTCCGGAATGAAATGCACGAATGCGATCGCCGGCGCGCCTTCCGGCACGCGCACCTCGATCACGAAGTCGCCGAACGATTCGGCGATCTGCTCATCGAGCGAAGAGGAGAAGAAGCCGTCGTCCCGGAGCGTGTCTCCCGGCTTCAGCCGGCGAAGGCGCTCGGCGGCACCGGGCGGCACACCCCGCCAGGTCCGCAGGTTGGCCGGAAGCCGTGCCCGCCCGATCGCGACATCAAGGTCGTCGGCCAGCGCGCGGGCGATCTCCAGGTCCTCTTCCTCATACTCCTCGAGCGCAGCCTCGTCGCCGCGCAGCAGGGCGTTCATCGGCCGCGCGCCGGTCCCCTTGTAGTAGGCGATCGCCTCGACCTCATGCGCTCGAAGCGTTTCCTCCCACTCGGCCTGTGCCTCGGACAGGCGCGCCGCAAGCTTGTCGAGCTCTGCCTGCGTTCCGGGCGGCGGTGGCCACATCCGTGGCAGTTCTCCGAAAAGGCCTCGCGCCATCTTCGCCTCTGCCTGGGCAACCGCCGGGGCATGTCCCGCCTTGCCGGGATTGTAGGCCCAGCCGGGGTCGATGCCGTCCGGCACGCGGCTGACCTCGCCGGTGCGCTTGTTGACATAGTCGCGGAACGTGTCGGGCGGCGGCTCGAAGAAGAGCTTCTCGCCCTCGGCCTGGAGGCGCTCGACGTCGCGCGCGGACAAGCTTTGCAGCGTGCAGCGGCAGTTCCAGCCGCAGGGCGGCGCCCAGGTGTCCCAGTAGGGATGATCGACCGGCAGCACCAGGTTGTGCCGTGCCCAATGCGCCGGCCGCGTCCGGTCGTCGCGGATCGCGACATAGCGCAGGAACGGGCGGGCCGCCTTGTTGCGCTCGAAATTCGCCCAGTGGCCAGCCGCGTAGGAGACCCGCATGTTGACGTCGAAGATCGTCGTCAGCCGGCGCACGCTGCCGAGCTGCGCCGTCACGGTCTCGCCGGTCTGCGGATCCATAACCGCCTGCCGTCCCCACCAGCCCTTCGCCTGGAGCAGCGGAGTCAGCTCGGCGGCGAAGTCGCGGAAGGTGCGACCCTCGGCCAGCGCCATCTCTATCGCCCGGTAGATGTCGTCGAGGATGTCGAAACCGGCGGACTTGGCGACCGTAAACATGTCGCGATGCGCCTCCTGCCAGACGTCCTGCCAGGCGAAGCTTGGATCGAGGCGTCGCCCCCGCGCCTCCAGCGCCGCAATAGCGTCACGCGGCGGCAGCGGCGTCAGTGCCAGCGCCATCAGAGATCCTCGTCGGTTTCGCCTGCGAGGCGCGCGGCGAAGGCCGCCCGTGCCAGCTGCTCGGTCAGCGCAGCGACGTCCATGTCGCGGAAGCGCCTGGCAAGGATCGCCTTCACCTCGTCAACGGAACCGGCCTTGGCGATTTCCTCTTCAAGGCCTTCGACGACAGGTGCGACGAGCGGCTCCCATTCGTCGAGCATCTCGGCGACCGTTTTGTCGATCGCATCCGCCTGCCCCGGAACTGCCGCCTTCAGCGCCGGCTGCCGGACGTCACCCGGTTTGACGCCTGGCTTGTCCTTCTCGTCCTGAGGCTCCGGAGCACGCGGGGCCGCAAGCACCTCCTCGTCCTTGCCCGGATCCGGCAGGCCAAGCCGGTCGCGCATCGTCGACATGCCGACGCGCAGCCCCATCGGAACCAGTTTCGCCACGTTGGTGACCAGCTTGTCGATGTCGATCTGCTCCGGCCGGCCGATCTTGATCTTCGGGTACTTCTTCTGCGGCCCGAAATTCAGGTCGACGACCGGAATGCAGACGTCGCGGTTGAGCGTTCCGGCGAGCTGCTTCGCGTCGGCACGCTCGATATCCGCGCGCACGCCGTCATGCGTCTTGCCGACAGCATAGCCGCCCGCGATGGCATCCGTAGTTCCGGTCTGTCCAAGCACCAGCTTCGACGTTCGCTGGTCGAGCCAGTCGCAGCGCTTGAGGTAGAGTTCGTGGCTGCCGGTGAGGTCCGCCTTGATAAACTCGATCACCATGCCGTTCGGCACGATCGCGGCGAAGTCGGTGCCGATCGATGTCACCGCCTCCAGCAGCTTCGCCTTGTCGGCCTCGGACGCACCGGCGTCATATTTGCCGAGCCGGAGCGGCTGGCCATAGGCTTCGCAAAAGATCGCCCAGTCTTTCTGAGTGTACGACTGGAACAAGAAGGCCCACGCTGCGCCGCGCGCCAGACCGCCGCGGATCGGCAGGCCGGATTTGGCCTTCGCGTGATGGACGATCCAGCCGAACGGGTTAAGCCGCACGTTGCCGGCCGTATCGCGCAGCAGCAGCGTCTCGCCGTCGACCGGGTCGAAGGTAAACCAGCGCGGGTCGCGCCATTTGAGCTGGCGAGGCCGCCACTGCCCCTCCGACGTGTCCCACAGAATCTCGGTCGCCGAGAAGCCCTTGCCGATCGCGTCAAGCATGTCGCGCAGCTCGATCTCGAACGCGTCACGCTCGATGATCTCACGCACCAGGTCGGCGTGCTTGACCGACTCCGCGTCGTCGCCGGCCGCCTCGACCGTGATCTCCAGACCGCAGACCTGCAGCTTGCGGGTCGACAGCACACTGCCATAGTGCTCGAAGCGCTCCTCCATGTCCTCCGCAAGCGCGAGATAGTTCTCCGGGTCGCCGTCGATCGAATCGCGCAGGATCCGCGCCAGCCGTTGCGGTGTCAGGCCGGCGGCGGGATGGAGAGCGTCGTGGCGGCGCACCCCGCCCGTGGTCGGCGCCGCCTGCTCTGTCTTCAGCGCCTTGGTGTCGACCGGCCGGCCGAATGCGTCGAGCCATGTATGCGCCATTAGAAGGTTCCTCTCGATCGCCGCATGGAGGCCATGCGGAACGATCCCTCGCCGCGCGGCCGCATGGTGAAGCTGTCGTCTTCGGACCGCTCCTCGAACCGGCTCGCCGGCCGCCCGACCGGCGTGTAGCCGTATTCGTGCCACTGCAACCGGCTGGCGGCATAGGCGAGCACCAGGGCGACGGCGAAGTCGCCGTGGCGTTTCTTGCCGGCGACGTTGACGCGTTCCTCGGGGATCGACGGGATGCCGCGGATGACCTTGACCAGCCTCAGGTCCGCGAGATGTTCAACGTCCCTCGTCAGTGCGATCGCTCCGTCCTCGAACGCGACCTTCACCGGCGGCATGTGCTCGTTGTACCATCCGGTCGAGAGCTTCACCTGCCAGACCAGGCCGTAGACGACCTTCGAAGGATCCTCGTTCGGAATGTAGAAACCGAACTCCCGCCCGAGATCCTCGGCCAGGTTCATGCCCATGCCGGTTGCGTCCACTGCCGCCCCGACCAGTCGCGGCGTGGCCCTGATGATCTGCCGCGCGATCGCCTTCTGCTCGTCGAACGGCACGTTGCGGAACTCGACCGTCAGCGCGGTGCGCCGATGCAGGATCCCGTCGACCGCAAGCAGCGTGATGACGGCCGGATCGTTCATCCGGGCCGGGTCGTAGCCCAAGGCGTGAAGGTTCTTCGGGCTGAGGAGCTTCAGCGCATCGTCGAGATCGGCGATCTGCGCGGCGAGAAGGTGCCGGCGGTCCGTCTCGGGACGCTGGAGATAGTCGGCGGGCAGAGCGACGCGCAGGATCGGCGCCTCGTCCGGGTCGAGCGTCATGCGCGCCTCGATCAGCGGCGCGGTCAGCCAGGCGCCGGAGCCCATCGACGGGACGCAGAACAGCTCCTCGTCGGCGCCGTCGGAATAGAAGTCGATGATGTCCTGCCGCCAGGCGGCCTCGGCCTCTGGCGACCATTCCTTGCCGGTCACCAGGCAGATGCGCTGGTAGAGACCGTCCTGCAGCGCCTGGTCGAAGTCGATGCGCTTGTGCCTGCCCTTCCGCCGTTCGCCGAGGATGTCCTGGACGAGCAGGTTGAAATCGTTCTCCGCTCCGTTGTGGGTGGAACAGACGACGACCTGGCCACCCCACATGAGGAAGGCGAGCGCCGCCTTCAGCAGCTCCTTCAGATTGTCGACGAAGGCCGCCTCGTCGATGATGACCAGGCCCTGCTTGCCGCGCAGCGATCGCGGCGCCGACGACAGAGCCAGGATCTCGAAGCCCGACGCGAACTGGATACGGAACGCCTGGATCTTGCGCGTCTCGTCGGGCGACTTCGGGTCGACGTCGTCGAAGATGAACTCCTGGACGTCGGCGGCGGCCACCGCGTAGGCTCGCGCCCACATTGCGCAGGCGTCGACGAACTCGCGCGTCATCTCCTGGGAATAGGAGATATACATCCCGTCCATGCCGCCGGCCGACTTGGCGCGCGCCGCCCGCAGCACGGCATAGGAGGCAAGCCCCCAGGTCAATCCGACGCGCCGGCTCTTCTCTATCACCAGCAGCGCCGTGCCCGATTCCAGCTCGGCAACGGTGTCGCCCTGGTAGGGCAACAGCACGTTGGGCAGGCCGAGCTTCTCGGCCAAATCCGGCATCACCCCGATCGACTCGCGACGAAGCGCCTCCCACTCGGCCTTGCTGATCGGGGCGGTCACGTCTTCCTCACGCCCAGGATTTTCGCCTTGATCGCCTCGGCCGTCTCGGCAGTCATGCCCTTCTCGCGCACGACGGTGTCGACGGCGGTCTCGACGCCCTCCTTGAACTCCTTCTCGACCTTGGTCCGTCGCGCGCTGGACACGCCCTGCGCCTGGTTGGCGCGGTAGAGCGCGCCGGCGAGGTTCACCGCCCCCTTGGGGTCGATGCCGGCTTCGCCCGCGTTCGTCAGCAGTTCGAACACCAGCGTCTTGATTGCCTCGGCGGCGATCAGCGTCATGTCGTCGGAGGCCTCCGCGTCGAAGCGCTTCGAAATCGCGGCCGCGATCTCGCGCGTCTCCTCCAGCCGGCGGGTCAGGGTCGCCAGCTTGATCGAATAGCGGTTGAATGCCGAGAACGACGGGATGGCGAATTCCAGCTCGCCCCGGTGATCGCGCTTCAGCGCGTTGAGCGCGTTGAAGAACTCCTCGTAGATGTCGAGCTGGGTCCGGTCGCGATCGCGCAGCGCCTGGCCGCCGCGGCGATGATCGGGGATGCCTCCTCCGGCAGCTGCTCCATGCCGGACAGCCGGCCACGGCCGGAACGCTTCGCCATGTCAGGCTCCCAGGCCGGGACGCTTGACGCCGTCGAGTGCGATGCGGCGCTCGACATGGTCGAGGCCGCGCTGGGTCAGAGAGACGATCCGCACCGTGCCGGCTTCGGACTGGGTGACCGCGCCGATGTCGGCCAGGTGGGTCAGCTCCGCATGCACCCAGTCGCGTGTGCGCGTGATGCCGAAGCTTTCGAGTGACAGGCGCAGCAACTCGCTGTTCGAGCGGTTGCCGATCTCCATCGCCAGGGACTTCAGGAGGATAAGTCGCGCCTCTTCGCGGATGATGCGGTCCATACTCATTTGCGCGCCTGGTCGAGGAGGAATTCCTGCAGCCGGTCGGAGATCGCGGCCACCGGCTTCAGTCGCTCGTCGAGCGTCTCCAGCCGGCCGGACAGGCGTTCGATCACGATCTCCATGCGATGCGACTGCTCGCGGTCCGGCAGATGTGACATGTCGCTTTCGACCTTGGTCAGCCGCGCTTCGGAGAGTTGGAACCGGGCAATCACCGCCTCGGCATGGATCTGCGCCTTCCGCTCCAGGTCGTCGGCCTCGGTCTTGATCTCGGCGCGCAGCTTCGCCAGCTCGGAAAGAGCCTTTGACCCACCCGAGGTCAGGTGGTTCCAGAGAAATCCGCCGACCGCGATGAGGCTCAGGATGGTCGAGAGCCAGGGGTTGATTATGTCTGGTGTCATGCACGTCTCCTCATGCGTTCCAGCCGACGCGCGCAGTCGATGCAGTCGCGAGCGTTGGGATAGGCGGCGCGCCGCGCCGGCGAGATCTCCTCGCCGCAGTCGCAAACGAGCCTGGACGATCGCACGGCGAGCCTCGCCTGGATCTGCGCGACGCCCGCATTCACCTCTTGGGCGACGCGGGCCTCGGCCTGTTCGATCATGGCGTCGGTCGCCTTCATGCAGGCTTGCCCCGCCAGCTGCGCACGGCGTTGATTGCGCTTTCGCCCAACGCCTTCACCGTGTGGCCGCCCATGTAGAGCGAGATGAACCAGGTGGTGAGCGTCAGGAGAATCGACGCCTCGACCCGCTCGACGACGAAGCCGGCCGACGCCATGATCGGGAAGACGAGGATGTAGAACGTCCAGAACACGGCGAGCAGATACATCCAGCCCCAGCGCCAGGCGGACTGATACCAAGCCTCCTTCTGCTCGGCCTGCAGCAGCGCGAACTGACCTTCCAGACCCCGCGCCCACAGCGCGATCATTTCCGGCGCCTCGGCCTCGGTCGCTGCCACCGCCTCGTCCAGCTTCTTCGGTGGCAGGTCCGGCAGTTCTTCCGGCGCCACGCCCGCCTTGCCGGCGATCGCGTCGATCACGGCGCCGCCGATCTCGCCGGCCTTGCCGCCAATCTTGTTCTGCAAGATCGACTTGACGATCGGAGCGCCGATCCGGGTCGCGGCGGCGATAAGGATGGCTTCGAGGCCCATCAGAACAGCTCCCAGATGTTGATCCCGGTCAGCACCAGGCCGATGAGGAAGACGGCAATGCCGGCCCTCCGCGTCAGCGCGACAGTCGGGCCGCGCGAATAGTCGACCTCCCCGGCGAGTACCGCGAGGAACCAGGCGAAACCGCCGGCCAGCATCGCCAGCAGCGGGATGAGCCAGGCCAGGAAGGTCGCGACCATGTCAGCGGCCTCCGAAGGCGTAATCGGCGCCCCAGAGCAGTCCGCCCGCGCCCAGGCTTGAGATGACCACCGCGAATACGGCGACCGGTAGCCTGTCCGGCCATGCCGTTCGGCTCTTGATGTCGAAGAGGATGATGACTGCCTGAGTGAAGCCGAGCGCCAGCACAACCATCGCATCGGCGACGAGGATGGTGAACAGGATGGTGTTGATGTCCAGCATGATCAGAATCCCCGTGGCGGAACGAACAGGCAGATGGTCTTTCCGGCATCGACGCCGGATTGGTGGGCGCACCAGTGGAACTTGCCGTCCGGCGAATTGCGGATCCGCTTGTCGGTCATCGGCAACACCTCGCCGGTTCCGGGGATGACGAAGCCTTGCGGCCGCTCCTTCACCGCGCCCGCCGGAACCTCGCGGCAATCGAAGTTCGAGCAGCAGGAGAGCGGGTACGACCATCCGGCGGGCGCTTCGTGGGCGCCGGCCTCACGCGTTCCGAGCGCGCCGAACGAGATCAGCAACAGCGCGACGAAGCCGGCGATCAGCCAGTCGATGAACCACGGCCATTTGCCATGGTCCGACATCGCCACGCCCAACGCGAGCGTCACGATCAGCCCGAGGATCGACATGCCGATGACGGGCGCGAGGTAGGTCTCCATCAGAAGCTCCTCAGGAATTCGGCCAGGCGCGGCAGTCGGCCAGCGACGCGCGCCGCGATCAGGTCGCGGTAGCGCCACGCCAGCCAGAGCAGGAAGAGCGCGCTCGCGGCGGCGATGCCGATGCCGAGCCAAGTCACCAGCGGGTCGCCGACAACGTCGAGATTCGCGTCCGGCAGCGGCGCGTCGGGCGCTGTTGGCACCTCCGGGAGGTCCGGCGTTGCGGGCGCAGCTGCCTCGTTGCCGCCGGCGATCGCGCCGCCGGCCGTCGCGCCGCCCGTGCCCTTGACGATCGCCGCGCGGGCATCCAGCTCGCGCTGCAGCGTCGACAGCGTCGCGCGGCCGATCAGTCCGTCCGGCTTCAGCCCGTGCTTGAACTGGAAGGTCTCGACGGTGTCGCGGCGGATCGACCCTTCGACGACGCCGGGATTGTAGCCGATCTGCTTGAAGCCCTGCGCAACCGCCTCGATCTCGTCGCGGGTCATCGCCACGACGAACCGCGCGAACCTGTCCTCCTTCTGCAGCGGCAGCCCGACGCCGAGATTGAGGTTGGCGGGATACTCCCCCTCCAGAATGATGTCGGCCTCTTCGATCCGACGCCGCTTCAGTCCCGGCAGCACCTTGCCGCCGCCCTTGGTCCACTGGTTGAGCCCGGCGCGGATCTTCGCCGGCGTCGCCTTGGCCACCCAGAGGCGCACCCAGCCCGCCTTGTGGATCTTGCCGGTGTTCCAGTCGAACGAGGCGCCGCCGTCGAACTCGTGCTGCTTGGCGCCCGGCATCGCCTGGCGCACGCGCGGCTCGTAATTGCGCGCCAGCGCCTGGCGAAACAGCCGGTCCGATTCCTCGCGGGTGATCGTCATACCGGCCTTCGGCTTGACGACGCCAGAACCGGCGGTCAGGCCGACGCCGATGGTCCAGATCCCGGCCGGGCAGCGATAGGCCTTCAGCACGTCGCCTTCGTGCGATCGAATGAAGGCGCGGCCTTGCGTGCTGGTTTCCATTTAAACCCCGGTGTGGAAAGGGCCGGCCCGCGAAAGCGGGACGCGGCCAGGTTCGATGGCCACACTGGTCCTGTCGGGCGACCGAGGTCATGCCCGCGCGGGCGGGCGGGTCATGGATAGGAGAAAGGTCAGCCGAAGAGTTTGAGCTGGCGCGGATCGCCCGAGCCCTTGACGGGCTTGTTCGGCATCCGGTGGAACAACTTGTCCACGCCGGTCTCCGTCATGCCGAGCCTCACCGCGATCTCCGCGTTCGACAGGCCGGCGGCGCGATAATGGCGCGCCCGGAACTCTCGCGCAAGCGGCACCCGGATATAGTCGCGGGCGTAACGGCCGACGAGCTTCTCGACCACGTCGCGGCCAAGCTCGTCGGCAAGCCCGGTCCGTTCTGCCGTCTCGGGCACGTAGAGCCTGGTGCCGCCGCGCGCCTCGGCGAGCCGGATCAGCCCGGCCGGGCCGAGCAGCTTCAACAGCGAGGCTTCGGTCGCGCCCTCGTTCACCGGCGGTCCCCGATCCGGGAATCCCTGATCGAATTCTGCAGTTCCAGCTGCTGCGCGGTCACCAGGCGCAGCCGCGCCTCCAGCTCGACACGGCGAAAGCTGTGCGGCCGCAACAGCGCGATCCGCCGCATCAGCTCCTCGCGCTGCGCCTGCAGCCGATCGATCGCCGCCAGCTCGCTCCAGACGAAGAGCGGCGGCGGGTCGGCGGGGCGCAGGCGGGCCATGATCATTTCGCAACCTTCTTCTTCGCCAGGCGGCGGCGTTCGGCCTCGCCCGGCGTTGCAAGGGCGAGATCGGAAAGCCTGCCGTAGCGCGACACCGCGCCCGGCCTTATGTGCTCGACCGCGAAGGGAGCGTTGCTGCCCGTCCGCTTCAGCCAGACGAACCAGGCATAGGCCGTGGCAGAGCTTGCCTCCGGGTCCCACACCCCTTCGATCATCGGCACGCGGTCGGCGAAGGGGCAGAGCAGCTGCGGCCGGTTCGGTCCCTCGTAGACCAGCCGGTAGCGCTCGCCGCCTTCGAGCCAGGCAAGCCGCAGCAGCATGGCGACGCCGGTCGTGGCGATCGAAAGCGCCCGCGTCAGCATCGACTCGGCGATGACGAAGGGCGGGTTCATGAAGATCCAGTCCACCGGAAACGGCGCGTCGCCGGCCTGGGCGAAGGCGAAGTCGAGGTCGCGGCGATCGCCGAAGCCCCAGTCGAAGACGTCGCTGGCGAACACGGCCGAGAAATACTCGCGCAGCGGCAGGGTCATGTGCCCTTTGCCGCAGCACGGATCCCAGCAGGTCATCTCGCGCCGCATCCAGCCGCGCGGCAACAGCACCTCCTCGGGAAGCGCCCGCGTCGACCAGGGCGGCGTCGGAAACAGGTCGAGCGCATCCTGCGGGCTGGCGCGCGATGCCATGACGGCGGTGGGAGCGTTCACTTGTCGGCCTCTCGTCGAGGCCATGCGCCATGCAGCGTCGTCGTCACGGTCGATCCTTGGAGCGCCAACTTGACCTTGCCGATATGGACGTTGGCCGCGCCGAGCCGGGCGCCGTTGGCGGCGAGGCCGGCGATGTGGTCGCGAATGGCCTCGACATCGATCCCATGCTCGCGTTCGAGCCAGCTGAGGATGGCGTGATCGGTGACGTGGACGGAGGGCATCACCGCACCTTCCTGACCCGCTCGCCGAGCGTGTTCATGACGTTGCGCCACTCACCGGCCTTCATCTGCCCGAGCGGCCGGAAGCTGCGCTCCTGGACGAACCCCGAGAAGGCGGAGAACGACCGGTCGACCGCGCCGGCGTTCGCCAGGATCGACCACTGCGCCATCGCGATCTGTCCGCCGGGCTCGCGCAACCAGGCCGGCTTGTCGGTCCCGGCGCTCCAGTCGACGCCGGCTTCCCGCGCCAGCCACGCCTTGATCGCCTCGACCGCCTTCCGTGCCTCGGCCGTGTCGACCAGGAAGCGCACGTGGTCGATATGCGTCTGCCGCCGGACGAAGGCGACCAGCGCCTCGTCCGTCCGCTCCCGCACCACGCCGAGGTTCCAGCCGGCGATCCACAGCGCCTGCAGCTTCTTCGCGAACCGGCCTTCAAGCCGCTTTCTAGTCCCGTTTGAAGCGGCCTTGAAACCGGTCCCGGCGCCCTGCCGACGCATCTCGTCCAGCACCGCCTTCCGCTCGGCATCGGACATGTCCTTCGCCGAGCGCTTGCCGGTCACCCGCCCGAGCAGGTCGCGATAGGTGTCGTCGTCCAAGCCGAGCTGTTTCTTGGCGACATGGATGGCGGCGGTCGGGTTCATGGCCGATCCCTCCGGTCCTCGATCAACAGGGGCGCGGTTGGCTTTTTCGGCGCGGCGACCTTCTTCGACTTCGGCTCCTGCATCTCATCGAGCTGGCGCAGAAGGGAGCCGAGTTCATAGGTGTTGAGCACCTCCAACTCGATCCGGACGAGGCGCTGCTGGCCCTTCGTCGTCGAGCTATAGGAGCGGATGCGGGCGCTGCCGTCTTCGAACCATATCCCGGCCATCAGCGCAGCTCCCGCACGAGGTCTAGGTCGTCCAGCACCGCATCGACCAGTCCGTCCTCGGCCACCTTTTCGATGACGAGCCGCATCAGCTGCTCAACATTCATGCCTCGCGCCGCGGCGGCCGGCCGGAGCCTCTGCCGGGTATTGAGCGAGATGCTGCCGATGACGTCGAACGTGGGTCTCGCGACGCGGTCACCACCATGTTTGGGCCAGCGCACGGCAGAGCATTCGAGCGCGCTGACCGTCTTCACGTCGATCCCGATCGCCTCCGCGATCTCGCGCGTGGTCCGTCCCTGCCGACGCATTGCCATGACGGCTTCGGTGCGGCTGCCGTAACCAAGGGTCGCGATCGCACCGCTCATGACAGCATCCTCGCCTCATCGGGGACATAGGCCGCGACGTTCGCGGCGAATGCGTTCGCAAATGCCTCGGCCGGTTGCTCCCTGTCGTCGCAGAGACAGCAAACTGCGGCCGCGACCATTGCCAGCGTGCTCAGCGCCTCATTGACATCCAGCTCGTCGTCCTGGTCGCACAGGAGGTCGAAGATCGCCCGCTCGGTGTCGGTAACGGTAGCGCTCACCGCTCAACCCTCCCGCAGCTCGATCGGCGCCGGGCCAGAGCCCTGCAGGTTGACCGGATCGCGCTGGTTGAGCGCCGCATTCATCGCCTCGTCACAAGCGACGGCATGGGCCTTGACCTGGTTAGACAGGTCGAGAAGGACACGCGCAGCGGTGTGAAACGCTCCGTCCCGCGCGTAGATCTTGGCCACGCCGATCGAGCGGGACATCTGCTTGTGGATGTTCATCCCCGCCCCCTACGCCTTGGCCAGGTCGATGGTGACGGCGCGCCAGGACGCGTCGATCCGGTCGCGCTCGTAGCAGCGCACATAGATCTTCGACCCGACGACGCGCATGGCGTCGCGGATGGCCGTCATCGCCCGCTGCCAGCGCTCGTCCTCGATGTCGAGGCGCAACAGCATGAAGATCTCGGCGCGGTTGATCTGGCCTTCCTTGTCGGTATTGAACGCGCGGGTGACGATGGCGCGGATCTCGGGCCGGCTGTCCGCCGCCCACTCGGTCAGGCATTCGTCGACCAGGCCCTTGGCGATCTGCAGCTGCGCGCCGAAGTCGATCGTGTCGGCCACCTGCACCTGCACCTTCTTCAGCCCGTCGAAGGTCATGAAGGTCTTGTTGCCCTTCGCCCCGCCCTTGGCAGAGCCGTATTCCTGGGCGAGCAGCGCCTCATAGGCGGACAGGTCGTCGAAGGTGTGCTCCTTGAAACGGGTCACTTGCGCCGACAGGTCGGCGGCATACCCGAGGATCTTGCGCACCGTCTCGTCTTCGAGCTTGTGCTCGGCCTTGATCATCTCGACTGGCACGAGATTGCCTTTGGCGTCGGGCATGTAGGCCTTGCCGTTGACCATCGTCTCGCCGGTCGGCCGGCTTTCAAGAATGACTGCTTCCATCTTCGTTCTCCTTGGGGGTTTCGCCGCGCAGCGCGGCCATGAGGGTTGAGACGCGCTCCGCCTGGACGGCGATCGCGTAGTCGCGGGTGTCTCCCGCCGGCATGTGGATTGCGCGGGCGAGCAGGTCGGCTTCGAGGCAGACCGCCCAGGCGCGTTCCGAAAACAGCGCCAGCGCCACCTGGGCGGCGGTGGAAACCTTCGCCCGGTCGGGATTGGCGATGATCGCGCCGGCGACGTCGATCACGTCGACTTCGGCGACGGCCGCGAGCAGGGCGTGGGTGCGCGGGTCGCTCAACGCATCCTCCCGTGCCGGCGCATGACGGTGGCGAGCTTCAGATTGGCGAGAAAGAGCGCCTTGCGGGCGGCGTTCTCGCCCTTGCCGGCAAACCGCGCCTGCGCCAGCCGGTCGGTGAGCACCGCCACCGCGCGCGCCGCCGCCATGATCTCGGCCTCCGCCTCGTTGCGCGCCGCGTCCGCCGCGATCCGGCGCCGGTAGACGGGCTCCATCCGGCGCGCCACTTCCTGGTCGACCATTCGCTGGACGATCGGCTCGATCCCTCTGGCGATCTCCTGGGTGATCATGCCCGCGGCCTCCCGTCGCTGAACGGCACGCCCGTCCGCGAGAGCAGGCGCAGGTTCGTTCCCGGCCGCGCGGCCTCGGCCACCACGACCTCTTCCTGCTCGGCGAGCTTGCGCAGATCCGCGCGCGCCTGGTCGTTCCAGCGGTGGCGCGAGACTTCGTGCTCTAGTCTGCGGGCGCAGGTGGTCACCGCGGCGAGCTGGCGGCGCAGCTCGCGCACGTCCTCAGCCGAAAGCGTCACGCCGGTGCCTTCGAATTCGGCCAGCCAGCGCCGTATGGTGACCAGGCTGTCGGTTACGTCGTAACTCATGGACATCACGCAACTCCTTCGTTGTTCCGCCGCGCGTTCGGGCAGGTCTTGCAAGCATGGAAAAGCTGGGCGCGGTGCCGCGACGTGGCGCGGAACGGCTCCTTCTGTTCGGTGAGACAGCGGTCGCGGCCGATTTGGCCGATTACCGGGCACTCAACGGTGAGCACCATCAACGCGCCCTGCACCATCTCGGCGACGCGTTCGATGTCGCCCTTGTATTTGCCGGAGATCACGACGGAGACGGCGGAAAGGCTGTAGCCGACCCGCTTGCCCGCTCCCGCCAGTCCCTCGGCGTCGGCCAGGCGCGCCAGCTCCGCCACCCATTCGGGCACGGGCTCGCCCCAGCCCATCCTCGCCTTGTCGACGAAGGTCAGCCCGGTCGGCCGGCTGTTCTTTTGCGGGCCGCGGTTCATCGCGAGACCTCGCTGGCGACGGCGTCGCCGATGACCTGCTTCGCATTCGGGTCGAAGACGACGCGGGCCGTGAGGATGCGAGGCGCACGCGCCCCGAGATTGCGCACCAGGCGGTAGCGCGCTTCCCGCCGGGATCTCACCGGTTGGGTGACCGCGACGATGCCGACCGCGCAGAGGCGGCTGACATACTGCCGGGTCAATTCCAGTCCGACCGCCCGGTCGTCCGAACCAGCCTGGTCGGCGAGCTCGCGGGGCGTGAAGCTTTTCACCATTTTCATGGTCCGCCACAGCAGCTGCAGGTCGTCTTCCGGACGTTCGCTGCCGTCCGGGTAAAGGCGGGGCGTGTCGATCGGGCGCCGGGTCAGTCGGTAACAGGCGGTTGCCGACTTCTGCCCGGCGACGGAGACGCGGGTTTCGACCAGAGCGGCGATGCCGGCCTTGCGCAACCGGTCGACGAACTGGCTCACAGATCGCGTCGACACGTTGGTGCGAAGCACAATCTGGCGGATCGTCCACGGCCCGTGCTCGTCCAACTCCAGGATCAGTTTCCAATAGCCGTCGAAGCCGCGCGGGACGCGCAGGTTGAGCTTGAGCATGTCGATGGCGCCGATGTGAGGCATCAGGTCCTCCGCAGCGCCGGCGACTTGCCGCTGACGATCGCGCCAGTGCCGCCGAAGTCGGCGAGCGAGATCGCGTCTTTGCCCGTCACCTGGGCGAGGTCGCGGGCCTTGGTCAGGTTGACGACGATGCGGCGCGTATTGCCCCGCGTCTGGTCGAGGATGGCAGAGGCGAGGTCGGCCGCGATCTTCAAACCGGGACAACGTGACGCGGCCAGCAGCGCGAAGTCCTCGGCGTCGCAGGAAACTGCTGGCAGCCATTCGAGGACGCGGTTGTGCACCCGCTCGAACTGCTCCAGGTCGAGCGGCAGCTTCTCCTCGCCGATCAGGATCACGGCGGCGCCGGACTTGTCGGACATTTCGCGCAGCAGGTCGACGAAACGCTTGGCCGCGATGAAATGCGCTTCGTCGACGATCACCGGCCGGTTCGGGTTGCCGGCCATGATTTGGATGGCCCGGCTTTTCAGATCCTCGATCGAGCCGCGATGGTGCTGCTCGCCCAGTTCGGTCAGGATCGTGGTCAGGAGCGTCCGGGCAGTCGTGTACTGGCCGCACTCGACATAGGCGGCTCGGTAGCGGTTCGCGCCGTAGACGGCCGCTGCGGTCTTGCCCCAGCCGGAAGGGCCGAAGAACACGCCGAGACCGGGCAGGTCCGCGTCCCGCTCGACCATCTTCTGCAGGAGCGTCGCGAAGGCCGCGACGTTCTTCAGCGGCGCGGGCCGCGGATTGACTTTGTGGACTGCTGACATCATGCTTCCTCGTGTTCAAGGCCGCTTCGCGGCCGCATTCTCCCGAGGCCCGGCGGTGCAACGCCGGGCCTTTTCAACTCAGATACGCCTCACCAAAATCCGCATGCATGGCCGCTTGGGCGCGGAATTCCGCGCTCGCCTCGTAGCGGCCGGCCCACACCGCATCGAAGGCGCCCGCGCCGACGACGGGCGTTCCGGCATCGACCGCGCGGCGGATCGCGACGTAGCGGCGGTAGCGATCCTTCGGGGTCTCCGGCAGCACCACAACCTTGTCGTCCTTCGGCAGATGCGCCGTGCGTTCGGCCTCGATCTCGGCCACGCGGCGCTCGTATTTGGCCTCGAAACTCTGGTTGAGGCGCTGTTCGTCCTCCGCCTCCATCTCGTCGATCAGGCGGCGGTGCGCGGCGGCTTCGGCCGGCGACAGCGGACGCGAAGGGTTGATCCGCTCGCCCATCGCCTCGATTGCCGCAGAGATCTGCGCGGTCGAATGCGCCTCCTCGCGCTTCGGCAGCGGAATGACGTTCGGCACGTCGCGGCGCGCTACGTCGAGCGCGCGGTCGATCAGGGCCGGACCCTTGGCGATGCGCCTCATGTCCGCCTTGACCTGGCGTGTGGCGTCGTCGACCAGCTCGCGCTGGATTTCCTTGGCGGCGCGCACGAAGGTCTCGGGATGGATGCCGCGCAGCTCGGGGCAGATCGCCTCGCCGAGGAAGGTGCCGCCGTCCCGCGCGAAGGCGAAGGCGCGGCCGAGATCGAGCGGATCCTGCCGCACCAGAACCGGCGTCCCCGGCAGGATAGTCGGCGTCATGTAGTGATAGCCGTCGACCCGAATGCCGAACTTGGTGACGATGCGCTGGCCGTTGCCGCCTGCGACGGGCATCAAGAGCAGATCGAGCGCCCGGGCGTCGACGGTGCGCACAAGCCGGGTCGAGGCGAGCGCGACGTTGAACGGCGTCCGCTCCTTCAGGCCGGCGTGCGGGCGGTGCTGGTAGACGAGGTCGACCCACTCGTCGACCTTGCCCTGCAGCTCGACGCCCGTGAGGCTGACGCCGAATGTCTCGGCCTCGGTTTCGCCCAGCCGCTTGGCGAAGCTCTTGCGCCCTTCGATCGCTTTGCGGTCCGCGACCGAATGGCCGACATAGCCGGGCAGATGCGGTCCGACCATGTGCTGGAACGTCTTGATGACGCGCTCGACATGGCCCTTCTGCTCCGGCGAATAGGCGTCCGACAGCACCATTTCGATGCCGAGCGAGGCGAAGAGCCGCTGTGTGTCCCTAGCGACGAAGTCCGACCCGTTGTCGGTCTTGATCGTGTCGGGCACGCCCCAGGCGAGAATTGCCTTGCGGATGAGTAGGGCGACGGCCGACGCCTTTGGCGTTCTGGAAATCGTGAAGGTGACGCGCCTCGTCGCGATGTCGATGCAGGCATAGATCGCATGACGGCCGTCCGTGCAGAGCGCATCGACCGGCGAGGCATCGATCTGCCACATCTGGTTCGGCGCGGTAACATGGCGCAGCATGCCGACGCCGGACGGTGCCATCGTCGAGCGGTAGAGGTCGGGATTGGTGAGCTTGGTCAGCGCCACCTTGTTGTCGGCCTTCAGCGCCTTCAGCGCGTGCTGGAAGGTCCGCACCGGCGGCATCGCAACGGTCGTTTCAACGCCCTTTGAAACGACCTTGATCGTGTCGCCGAATTCGGCCCGGCACTGTGTCCGGACGGCATCGCCCGAAAGGTGCGGCTGGTGCGCGATCAGCGCCAGCATGTAGGCGCGCACCTGCCCGTCATTCGCCCGGTCGAGCACGCCGGTCCCCTTGCGCGCCAGCGACCGGTCGACAGCAAGGGCGGAGGCGCGGCCGTCGCGCTTGGCGGAAACCCAGCGCACCAATGACCGCTTCGACAGCGACGGGACAGATGTCCTGACCCATTCCGGGACCTCGATCGAGCCAACATTGTATTTGTCGGTGAACACCTGGACATGGGTGGCGTGACCGAGGCGCAGCGTCTTCGTGAAGCGCTGATAGGCCGCGACGATCGCCAGCCGGGCATCGCGCTCCAGCTTGGCCCGATCGGTCAGGCCGTCGTCCGAGACGGCCTCGGCGGGCGGCGCCGGCGGCGCCTCGAACCGCATATGCTTCTGGCGGTAAGCAACCTGGGCCAGCACCGGCAACAGCGCGACGTTGTATTCCATGCCGCCACCCCGGCCGGCGCGGGAGCGCACGTAGGCCGGATGGTCGTTCCAGCATTCGCGTGAGATGAGCAGGTTAATGCCCATCTTCGTGGCCGGCAGGTCCGGCAGCCGTTCGGCCGCGATCTCACTAGCGGTCAGCCACTCTTTCATCGGCTGCCTCCGAGGTCGACGAGTTCCCATCCCTCGCCCCAGTGCGTTACGATCCCGAGCCTCAGTCGGTTAAGGATCGGCCGGAGACGGCAGACGTAGACGTCGAGGATCTTGCTTGTTTGCGGCTGATCCCACTCGGCGCGGTCGTCGTAGACGTGGCTGAATACGAACCCCTTTCTTGCGACGCGGGGATGCGCGTCAAGAAGCGCCACCACCACTGCAAATTCTTGAGGTGTCAGGTCGATCACAGTGTCGTCGCGATGGACCAAATGGCGATCATGGTCGAGTAGGAGCGACGGTAGCTTGCGTGGCTGGGAAAGACCGCAGGCGCGGCAGAAGGCGCTCACGATGCAGCCTCTCGCTTCGCCGCGATGTAGGCGCGGATATCGATCCCGGTGCCGTCAGCCATGGTCGCCTCCCCTGCAGACGGGGCACGTCACCGTCTCGCCGGGGCAATGATGCGAGACAGCACCGCCGGGGCAGCCGCAACGCGGCCAGGCCGGGCAGTCGAAGATCACGCCGGCGCCGTTGCACCGGTCACAAGAGGGCGCGCCTGCCATCCGAGGGGCAGGGATCGCAGGCGCTTTCCGGCCCCACAGGGCGGCGATGGAGCCGGAACTGAAAAAGGTGGCGCGCAGCATCAGAACACCCCCAGGATGGAGGCGGTCGAGACCACGATGCCGGCGAGGATGGCGCCGACCAGCGTCGACGAGATCAGCATCGCGTGCGAGCGGCGATAGACGGAAGGCTGGAAAGGATGGTTCACCGCTTGGCCCTCACTCTTGCTTGCAGCGCCGCCCGGCGCGCGACGATGTCGCGCTCGTGCTCGTCGATCAGGTGGAGTTCGATGATGTCGGCGTAGTGCTCCGGCACGACCGCGAAGCCGAACAGCGACGGAATGAAGCCGAGCAAGCCGTCAGCTTCCGTCGCCTTGATCAGGGCGATGAAGGCGTCGAGCGGGATGCGGTGTTCGCCGCTGGCCTCGGCCGACCACTTGTTGAGGATCGCCTCGGACACCGGCCGGCGAAGTTCGGCGGACATGGCCTTCGCGATGTCCGCGCGGCTGCCCTTGCCCTCGTCGCGCGCGTCGCGCAGCGCCCGGCTGATCAGCCGCGAGATCTGACTGTCGAGCGCGCCGCGCCCGGCCACGTCATCGGAATAGCCGACAGCGACCTTGGGGGCCTCCCACGAAAACAGGTCTCCGGTAAGCGGGTCTCTCTGGCGTTTCATGACGCCCTCCGATTTGCCAGCCAGCGCTGGACTGCCGCCTCGTGCAGGTTGAAGAACCGGTCCTGCTCGGCCTCTTTCAGGCGGGAGAAATGGGTCGAGAGCTTCTGCCAGGCGGCCTCGCGCGGCCTCTCCGGCGTGCGGTCCATAATTGCGATCGCAGCGGCGACGTTCTCGGCGGGCAGCGCAATCTTGGTCAGCAGCTGGACGATCTCGCGCTGGCGCTCTATGGGCTCGGCGGCGAGTTGCAGTAGTTCCGACTGGTTGTCGGCGACCGCGTGCAGCGCGATCTGGTCGCGCAGATCGGCCGGTATAGAGGCGATGCGCATGGCGCGCTCGATCGTATCCCGTGACAATCCGAGTGCGCGCTTTGCGGCTTCTGAGAAGGTGGAGGCAAACCGAAACGCCGCATCTTCGGAAATTGCCGCAACTTGCGGCATTTTCGTCGGCCGACCCTTTCGGACGGTTCCGTGGACGGCCTCGTAAATGCCGCGCCACCGGGCAATATCGACCGCGCGGTCGAGCACCGACAGCTCGCGGCGAGCGAGGTTCTCTGTGATCTCCCGCAGCGTAATAGCTGCTTCGTTCGCGTAGGCGCTCGCCTCCTTCACGATAGCCGGAATGGTTGCCCAGGCATTTGCCTTCGCGGCTGCAAGCCGGTGTCCGCCGAAGACGAGCTGGAAGCGCTCGCCGCGGCCGATCACCTCGATCGGGCTGCAATCCTCGGGCGTCGCCATCAGCTCGGCGAGCGTCTTCACCCAGGCGGGGTCAAGACGCCGGCGGCCGGTGGGAACGTCGATGTCGGAAAGCGCGATGCGGGAAACGGTCATGATCTGTTCCTGGGCGTGTCTACGGCGGGTTGCGGCGTGGACGGGTCGCTCAGGTGGCGACGGCGGCGCTGTCTAATTCGGTCGAGGTTTTTGCACTTCCGTTCGCACTATCGTTATGGGTATGTTTCCGCTCGTCGTGGCGGCCGCGAGTGTAGCTGTCCGGGAAAAGTGTGCGGAACGGGATGTTCAGAGCCTTGGCGATTGCCTCAGCTCCCTTCCTGTTCGCGCCGATGACGCCTTGACGGCAGGAGCTCGAGTTGAGCCCCGCGTCTTCGGCGATGCCGGTTAGGGTCATCCCGCGCCGGCGGATTTCGGCGTTGATTGCATGTCGGTCCCAGACTTGGTTCGCGCCCATCTCGTCTCCACTGAAGCGTTTGCCCACTTGGGTGGTCGCTTCGAATCAATTGATAACGATAGCGCTCGCATTTGTTCACTTTAGGGGCCACCAGTCAAGAACGGTCGTTAAAATTGCCCACTTTACGGTTCGTCTCGCACCGTCTGATTGGGAAATTCCAATAATAGCCGTATTTTCAATGACTTGGCGCGATCTTAGGCCAAAATGCGAACCGTAAACCGGGTTTACAGTTCATGGACAACGGATTTTCTGGGCGATTGAAGGAGCTGATCGGCCCTGATAGCGTTCGCTCGTTCTCTCGACTGACCGGAATAGGGAGCACGACGCTGCAGAAGTACCTAGACGGGGCGGTGCCGGGCCTCGACAAGGCGGCCCGGATTGCCGCTGCCCGTGGCGTGTCGCTGGAGTGGCTTGCCACCGGCGAAGGCCAGCCTCGCTCGACGATGTCGCAGTCGATGGTGAGCGCCAGTCCTGCAGAGGGCTTCGTGCCGATTCCTCAGCTCGACGTGCGTGCCAGCGCGGGCGCTGGTCATTTGGCGGTTTCCGATGAAGCCTATCCGACTGCCGACGTCGTCGCGTTTCGTGAGGCATGGCTGCGTCGCCTGGGCGTCTCAGCCAATTTTGCACGAATCCTGATTTGCCAAGGCGATTCCATGCACGAGACCATCAGCGATGGCGATATGATGCTTCTCGACACCTCAATCCGCGAGGTGCAGTCTGACGGGGTCTATGTGCTTGTTTTTAATGGCTTGGTGAAGGTCAAGCGGGTTGAAATCCAGCGCGACCGCATGCTCCTGAAGAGCGATAACCCGCACTATGAGACCGAAATCGTCCCCGCGTCCGAGGCTGCCGACCTTCACATCGCCGGCCGCGTCAAATGGGCAGGAGGGGAGATCTAGGTAACGAATTGGGCAGGGAGGACACGGATGAAGTATCTGATCGCCGCCGCCTGCATCGCAGTTATCGCTGCGACAGGCTACTATTTCCTTGGCGAGTATGCCGACTACAGGCGCCGGGCTGATATAGCACAGGGTGAGGAAGATGCTCGGCGTGAGCTGTTCTGGTTTGCCAAGGCCGAGCCGGGCGATGTTGCTACGGTTAGGCGGTGGTGCGGCTATCTCCAGAACACAGAGAAGAAGATGCCGGGTGACGAAACGGCGAGGCACTTGGCCCGGAATTGCCGCGCGCTCGGCTACGCAGACTGAACATATTCGGATGAGCCTGAGGCGATTCGAAGTAGAGGCCGTCGACTTGATCTGCGCCGTATGCAATCTTTCCCTTTGGGGCGATGGGGAGAGACGACAATGCATAGAATTGCAGCGTGTATTGCCGTGGGTTTGACTGCTACCGGATGTGCTTCTGTCACCAGGGGGACGACCGAGCAGGTGGTAATAACAGCGGAGCCGGCCGATGCGTCGGTCCGAACCTCTCTGGGACACAGCTGTCCGGCATCGCCGTGCACAATCGAATTGAGCAGAAAAACTGAGCTCACCGCGTTTGCCGAACGGCCTGGCTACAAGCCCGGCAGCATATTCATCGGAACGAAGGTGGCCGGAGGGGGCGCCGCCGGTGTCGCGGGCAATGTCATCCTCGGAGGGGCGATCGGCGTTGGCGTCGACATCGCGACTGGCGCCGCGCTGGATCACTATCCGAACCCTGCCCACATCGTGCTCGCGCCGGTCGATTCCGCCGGAGAGAGCACCAAGGCCGTGGTTCCGCCGAAACCGAAGCTTGATAACGCGACGCGGCCAGGCGAGCCGACCAGCTGAGCTCGATTTCGGCTCTGACCGACCCTGTTGCGCCGCCGCAAGAGTTCGCTTTCCTCGGACCTTCGCTCTGAGTTGGCTGGAGGTAGCGGTTTTCCGCCTTTTCACCGCTCCCCGCGGTGCCATTTGAACTTGCGCGCCGATTCTTTTTGGGGCCGTTCAATGCCATTTGAACTTGCGCGGCTGTGATCGCGCCGATTGCCGGCCTCTACCGCCCAACCCCTTGCGTTTCCGCCCTTTTTCGCTCTTTCCCGCCTAATCCCGGATATTCCCGGCAAAAGCCATGTGATCTTGCGCATTACAGATCCGCCGCCATCTTCAGCGCGGCTCGCGCCCACCGCCTCTACGATCGGATCAGAAGTCCTCCGAAATCAGAAAGCCCTCTTCGAAACCTGCGCGGAAATGCGGCCGCCAGACATCGAGGCTGCCGCGCAGCGCGCGCCGGAGCGCGATTCGCGCGTCGCGGTCCAGAAGAGAGCCGTTCGCGAAGAGTTCGGGCCGGGAAAACGCCAGTTGCTCAAGTCCGTGCGACAGGCTCCGTCGGGTCTCCTCGCCCATGGCGAGCCCGTTCGCGAGCCGCAGAACTTCGGTCAGACCGACGGGCAGGCTGCGGTTCGCCTCCACGGGTTCCAGTGTGTGGTTCAGCCCCGTTGCGTCAACGCCGATCATGCCCAGGAAATCGTCGAGGATGCTGCCGTTGGGCCACTGCCGCTCGTCGTAGGGCGCCAGAACGAGCTGATGTCCATCGGCGGCGGCCCATTTGGTCAGATTGGAGTCGTAGGTGGGATCGTAGTTTCCCCTTTCTTCTATCGGCGCGACCCGTCGACCATGTCGCACCATCTGGTTGAAGACGGATACGAGGCGGTCGTCGGGCGCGCGCAAATAGGCGATGAAGGTCGCCCGCAAACCCCTGATCGCGTGAAGAAAGGCCGCCGGATCGAAGGCATGCTTCGAAAAGCTCTCCGAACTCACAATGCAGATGTCGCAGCCCGCCTCGGCAGCCGCGTCGATGTAACGATTCAACAGTGCGGATGCAGCCGGGTCCGAACGCAAGAACGCGTGGCCGAGAAGGGTGTGATTGGTCGTCCCCTCCCACCCCAGATACCATGCACCGCGCTGCCGCAGAGCGGCGTGATTTCTGTGCAGGGAGGCTTGAAGGGCCGACGTGCCCGTCTTGTGCGGCCCGACATGAACAAAAAGTCTCATCTGCCCGCTTCTGAAATGGCTGTCCGGCTCGCGCCGGATTGTCCGGACGCTAGCTCCCGACGCAGGACGTGTCCATGCCGCGAGGCGAGCGGGTGAATGGCGATCGGTCCTGCCGTTCCAACCTTCATCGCGATGACGGTCGAAAAAACTGCACTCCGGATCGATCGCGGGGAAGGTGAACGATGGTCGTCATCCTGACGCGGAGGCGCCGAACTCTACAGTCCCATTCAGGATCAAAGTCAGATAACGAGGGTTGGAAACATACGCTCGGGTCCTGGGGAATCTCGCTTGAAAGCGTCGCCGCTCCACCCTCTCACGTCTTTGCGCTTCTTCGCCGCCGGGGCAATCGTGACAGGGCATATGGCTTCTTCGAGCCTTGGGGGGTTGCCGGGAGATGGTCGATATGGGCTCGGCGTCGGCTTCTTCTTCGTCCTCTCTGGCTTCATCCTCACTTATGTCTACCGGGATTTCACCGGCCATTCCGTGAGGTCGTTCTATGTCGCCAGATTCGCCCGCCTCTGGCCTGTCCACCTCGTCACATTCCTCATTGCCGCGCTCGTTATCCAGCCCAACGCTTTGTTCGTTCCCGTGTACGCGATAACCGCGCCGATCAACCTCCTGATGCTGCACGCATGGCTCCCTATCAACGGGCTCGTCTTCTCGTGGAACGCGCCTTCGTGGAGCATCTCCGCCGAACTCTGGTTCTATATCCTGTTTCCGTTCCTGGCCGCGACGAGCCGCTTGGGGATGTGGTTCGCGGGGCTGACGGTCATTGCTGCAATCATCGTCATTTCCGTTCCCGCGGTGCCGTCCCGACCATTCGAGTTCTGGCACGTTCATGCGATCCTGCAACACCCGGCGGTTCGCGTGGTGGAGTTTGCCGTCGGCGTAGCAGCGGGACGGCTTTTCAACGCGGGTGTCCGCGTAAGGGGCCACGCAACGTTCTTCGAGTTCGCCGCCGTTGTCGCTGTCGGATTCTATGCCGCTACCTCGGTCGCCGTCCAAGGGGCGATTGCCGGTGCCGGCCACGAGAAAATTGGACTCTGGTACAGCCAGTCAGGGGGGTTGCTTGTCTTCGCCTTCGCCATCTTCGTCTTCGCCCAAAACGGCGGACTGATCTCCCGCGTGCTTTCCATACGTGCCCTCGTGATTCTTGGTGAGATCAGCTTCTCGACCTACATGCTGCATCAATTGCTCATCCGGGTCGCACTGAAGCAGGAATGGGTACTCTATCTCGGGCGGCCAGCTACGATTACCGTCGTGCTGATACTGATCTATTTTGGATCGTATCTGCTTTGGCGTTTCATCGAGGTGCCATGCCGAAGAATGATCATCGCGAAGGCCGCACCGCTGAACTCGCTAAAAGTTTAGCGATCGGCTGAACCTGAATTTCAGCCCCATCTGCGATCAGTCGCGATCATGGAACGCAGCTTGATTTCAGTCTTCATCAAGGCAGGTGTGGCAACAGCCCTGTCGATCGTCGCCTCTCTGGCCGTCGTTGCCGGCATGGGCGTCGAGATCTCGGGCAATTCGCTGTGGCTGTCGATCCTGTGCCCGCTGCTGATCGCCTTTCCGGCAAGCTCGTTCACCTACTGGCAGAAGCATCGGCTGCGGTTGCTCAACGAGGAGCTGCGCGCCACCCATGTCGCGCTGGAGGAGGCGCACGTCAGGCTGGCCGAGAAGGCGCGGCGCGACGTGATGACCGGTTTCCTCAATCGCGAGGCGTTCTTTTCCGCCCTGGACGCGACGCGGCGCAAGCCGAACCGCGGCGCCCTGCTGCTCGTCGATGCCGACCACTTCAAGCGGATCAATGACAATTTCGGTCATCTGGTCGGCGACGACGCGCTGCTCGACATAGCCGCCGCCATCGGCCGCGCCACGGGCGCCGCGGATATCGTGGGGCGGATCGGCGGCGAGGAATTCGCCGTCTTCCTCGTCGGGGCGAACAGCGACAAGGCCGAGAAAGCGGCCGAGCGCATCCGCGCCGAGGTCGAGGCGATCGGTTTCATGCCGGCGCAGGGAACGACGCTGAAGCTCACGATCAGCGTCGGCGGAACCGTCTGCTGGTCGGATGCCAAGATCTCCGAACTGATGCGCCAGGCCGACCGCCAGCTCTACCGGGCCAAGAATGCCGGCCGCAACCGCGTCATGTTCGAATCGCAGCAGCGCCTCGCCGCCTGAGGCGGGTTGCGGGGGGGTGCTGTTGCGCTCCTCGTGCCATAGAGACTAAGACCCGCGGCGGACATTCGCCCGGGGGCGCTCTTGGAACTGTGGATACCCATCACGATCGCCGCTGCGTTCCTGCAGAACCTGCGCTCGGTCGGCCAGAAGCATTTGAAGGGGGTGATGGGCACCACGGGCGCGACCTTCGTCCGCTTCGGTTTCGGTCTGCCCTTCGCCGCGCTCTATGTCGTCCTCCTCCACCGGATCGCCGGCCACGCATTCCCGGCCATGCCGCCGGAATTCTTCGGCTGGGTCGTTGCCGGCGGCCTTGGTCAGATTGCCGCTACCTTCCTGCTCGTCCATCTGTTCTCGTTCCGCAACTTCGCCGTCGGCACCGCCTATTCGCGCACCGAGCCGGCGCAGGCGGCGCTGTTCGGGCTGGCGTTCCTCGGCGAGACGGTGACGGCGGGAACTCTGATGGCGATCGCGGTCTCGGTGTTCGGCGTCATGCTGATCTCGGTGGCGCACACCACGCTTTCGGCCCGCAACCTGGTTGCGACTACCTTCTCGCGCACGGCGCTGATCGGGCTTGCCTCGGGCACGTGCTTCGGCGTGTCGGCGGTCGCCTATCGCGCCGCGTCGCTGTCGCTGGGCGGTCCCAATTTCACCATGCAGGCGGCGGTCACCCTTTTGGTCGTGATCTCGTTCCAGACGCTGGTGATGGCCGCGTGGATGCTCGCCCGCGACCGTGCCGAGCTGCGGCGGATCGCCGACGCCTGGAAGCCGTCGCTGTTCGTCGGCTTCGTCGGCGCCACGGCCTCGTTCGGCTGGTTCATGGCGATGACCCTGCAGCAGGCGGCGATCGTCAAGGCGCTGGCGCAGATCGAGATGATCTTCACCTTCGCCTCGTCGGTCTTCTTCTTCAAGGAGAGGATCAACCGGTTCGAGACGGCCGGCTGCGGGCTGATCGTCGGCGGCATCCTGCTCCTGCTGCTCGTTGACTGACTCTTAGCCATTCCCGCCGGAGTTTTTCGAGCTGGGCCGTCCGGTTAAGGATTTGGAAACCACGCCGCACGTGAATGCGTAACAAGCCCGCCGGGCCCGAGACGATGGCACGTTTTTGGCTTGAACAGGTATGGGCGTGCCGAATTGATCCGGCATTGCCCAGCCGTATCAACCCGGGACCGCACCGATGACAACGACAGAGTCACCCATGCCGAAGACGAGCCGCCGCCGCTTCCTCAAGGCGCTCCTCTTCGCGCTGCCCGCCCTCGCAATCTTCAAGCATGTCCGCCCGACACGGCATGACGACATCGTCGAAGTCGACGGCTGGATCCTGAAGCGGAGCGACCTCGCATGATCTTCCAGGACATGGCCGCCTACCGGGCGGCGAGCCATATGCCGCGCGTCGCCATCATCGGCGGCGGCGTCGCCGGCATCACCATCGCCCGCAAGCTCGATGCCCGGGGTATCCCTTGCGTGCTTTTCGAGGCGGGCGGCGAGGACATCACCGAGGAGTCGCAGGACTTCTACAAGGGTCGCACGGTCGGCGACCAGTATTTCGATCTCGACGTGACGCGCCTGCGCTATCTCGGCGGATCGTCCAACCACTGGGCCGGCTGGTGTCGCGTGCTCGACGCCTACGATTTCGAGTCCAGGTCCTACATTCCCCATTCCGGCTGGCCGATCCGTCGCGCCGACATCGAGCCCTTCCTCGACGAGACGCGCGCCATCCTCGGCCTGCGCGAATTCAAGGCGACTCATCCCCTCACCGACAATTTCGGCCGGATGGACCTGATCAAGAGCGACGCGGTGCGCTTCGGCACGCAGTTCCGGGGCGAACTGGAAGCAAGCCGCAACGTCGCGATCGTGCTCAACACGACGGTCCTCGAACTTGCCGGCGACGGGCGGGCGGTGACGGGGGCGAAGCTCTTCTCGGCGGGCGCGCCGGCCGGCGACTTCACCGCGCCCCATTTCGTCGTGGCAACCGGCGGCCTGGAGAACTCGCGTCTGCTCCTGTGGTCGAATGCGCAGTCGAACGGCGCGGTGGTGCCGAACGCCAAGGCGCTCGGCCGCTACTGGATGGAACATCCGATGTACTGGGCCGGCAACGCCTTCATCACCAACCAGGAGGCGCTGGAGTTTGACGAAGAGGGCGAGTGCTTCATGATCCCGACGCCGCAGGCCATGGCCGACCGCGGCGTCGCGAATTTCCATATCCAGCTCGAGACCATGCCCTATCACGGCACCAAGCAGTTGATCGCCGAGATGGCGTGCTACGCACCGCGGCTCACCGAATGGGTGGCGAGCGCGATCGGCGCGCATCTCCAGTGCAGTGCCCGCGTCCATATCGACTGGGAGCAGCCGCCGGTCGAATCCAACCATATCGCGCTGTCGACGACCGAGCGCGATGCGGCCGGCGTGCCGCGCATGGAACTTCACTGGAAGAAGGGCGACCTCGACCGCAAGACGCTCGTCGAAGGCATGCGCATGTTCGGCGAAGAGATCGCGCTCAAGGACATCGGCCGACTGCACATCAGCGACTGGGTGCTGAACGGCGAGGACTGGCCCACCGACATGGAGCTCGCCGGCAACCACCACATGGGCGGAACGCGAATGGGCACCGACCCGTCGACGAGCGTCGTCGATGCCGACAGCAAGGTCCACGGCATGGAGAACCTCTACGTCGCCGGCTCCTCGGTATTCGCGACGGCGGGCCAGTGCACGCCGACCACGACGATCACCGCGCTGTCGCTCAGGCTGGGGGACCACCTGTCGCGGACGGTGGCGTCGTAGCATAGGCCGTCTCCGACAGCGGCCTTTCGTCGGGCCGCCGCCTTTATAGGCGGCGTCACCCTCGGGCTTGTCCCGAGGGTCTGCGGCAGCTGCCAGATCGCGCGAGCAGCTCCGCGACCAGTCTTCAATGCCGGCAGATGCTCGGGACAAGCCCGAGCATGACGCCCGGTGAGGGTCAGCCTCCGCTCTCCGTCGAGCCGAGGAAGACGACCGTCATCACCTTACGGCACGATCAGCGTGCCCGCGCCGTGCTGCGTGAACAGTTCAAGCAGCACCGCATGCGGCGTCTTGCCATTGAGGATGACGACGCCCTCGACGCCGCGCTCGATCGCCTCGATGCAGGTCTCCACCTTGGGGATCATCCCGCCCGAGATCGTGCCGTCGCGGATCAGCGCCTTGGCCTGGGCCACGGTGAGCTCGGCGATCACCTTCTTGTCCTTGTCCATGACGCCGGGAACGTCGGTCAGGAACAGCAGGCGCGTGGCGTTCAGCGCGCCGGCGATGGCGCCGGCGAACGTGTCCGCGTTGATGTTGTAGGTATGGCCGTCGCGGCCGGGCGCCACCGGCGCGAGGACCGGGATCATCTCGGAGCGGGCCAGAAGGTCGAGCAGCGTGCGGTCGACTTCGACCGGCTCGCCGACGAAGCCCAGGTCGAGCACGCGCTCGATGTTCGAATCCGGGTCGATCATCGTCTTCTTGGCTTTTTCGGCGAAGACCATGTTGCCGTCCTTGCCGCAGAGCCCGATCGCCCATTCGCCCTCGGCGTTGATGAGCGCGACGATCTCCTTGTTGATCGAGCCGGCGAGAACCATCTCGACGATCTCGACCGTCTTCTGGTCGGTGACGCGCAGTCCGCCTTCGAACTTCGATTCGATGCCCATCTTGCTGAGCATCGCGCCGATCTGGGGCCCGCCGCCGTGGACGACGATCGGGTTGACGCCCGACTGCTTGAGCAGCGCGATGTCGCGCGCGAAGGCCTGGCCGAGCGCCGCGTCGCCCATGGCATGGCCGCCATATTTCACTACGACCGTCTTGTTCTCGTAGCGCTGCATGTAGGGCAGCGCCGCCGAAAGCAGTCGCGCCTGCATTGCGGCGATTTCGGCTGTGTCAGTCGTCATGCTGATGTCCCGGCTGGAATGGTCGGCGGCGTCTTAGCGCATGTTTGCGACGGGTTCAAAGCGGGTGGCGGTAGAAATCGTGCCGTCACCCCGGCACATGGAACGGCGCGCGGCGCTTGTCCCAGCCGGAGATCTTCTCCAGCTGCCCCGCGAGGCTGTAGAGCGTCTCCTCGTCGCCCGGACGCCCCGCCGCCTGGATGCCGAGAGGCAATCCGGCCTTGGTGACGTGGACCGGCAGCGCGATCGAGGGCTGGCCGGTGACATTCTGGATCGCCGGCCAGTGGGTGAACCAGAGGCTCTTGTCCAGAAGCTGACCGAACAATTGCGGGAACTTGAGCAGCCAGGTCAGCCGCAGCTTGTCGAGCACGTTCTCGATCATTTCGTCGGCGCCCTTCGGATCCATCGCCCCGACGGCGAGTGGCGGATGCGCGATGACCGGCATCAGCACGGCGGCGTATCGCGCCGTGTCGGTGATGATCTGCCGCGACGCCGCGTGCAGGCGCTCCAACCCCGCATAGGTCTCGCCCGCCGTGAGCAGTTCGCCATACCGTGCCAGCACCCGCGACGCGCGCTCGATGTCGCCGGAGATGTCGCGTCCGACGCGAACCCGTTCGATGCGAAGGAGGCCGGCGATGGACGAGGAGACGCTGCCGGCGAAATCGGCCATGAAGGCGCGGTCGACAGTGGGAAGGTCGATCTCCTCGACCGAGTGGCCGCCTTCCCTGGCGAGCGCGACAGCCGCGTCGAGGGCCGCCTGCGTCTCCGCCGAAATCTCCAGCCCGAGCGGCGACTTGCGATAGACCGCGAGCTTCAGCCGGCCCGGGTCGCGCGCGGCGGCGGCGGCGAAGGTGCCCTTGGGCGGCCGGGCGGCATAGGGCGCCAGCGGATCCGGGCCGTGCGTCAGGTCGAGCAGGGTCGCGCTGTCACGCACCGTGCGGCTCACCGCATGGTCGACGACGAAGCCGTACCAGCTTTCGGTGACCAGCGGCGACAGCGGCACGCGGCCGCGCGAGGTCTTCATGCCGACGAGACCGGTGCAGGCCGAGGGAACGCGGATCGAGCCGCCGCCGTCGGAGGCATGCGCCACGGCGACCACGCCGGCCGAGACGATCGCCGACGCGCCGCCGGAGGAGCCTCCCGTCGTGTGGCCGGTGTTCCACGGATTGCGGGTGATGCCGAAAGCAGCCGATTCCGTCATCAGGCGAAGGCCGTATTCCGGCGAGGTGGTCGTCGCGATCGGAATCAGTCCGGCGGCGCGATGGCGCTCGACCAGTACGGAATCGAATTCCGGCACGAAGACCGGCGCGCGGCTGCCGGAGTGGGTTGTAATCCCCTTCTGGGCGATGCCGAGATCCTTGATGGCGAAGGGCACGCCGGCGAGCGGCGCGCTGCGATCGACCGTCTTCGCAGCGGCCCGCGCCTGGTCGTAGGTCTTCTCGACGGCGCAGTTGATCTGCGGGTTGACCTTTTCCAGCCGGGCGATCGCCGCCTCGACGAGTTCGGACGGAGAGATCTCGCCCCTCCTCACGAGTTCCGCCTGCCCGACCGCGTCGTATTCCCACAAGACCTGTTCGGCCGTCATATCGCGTCCCCCTCGCTTTCGCAGAACGCTATCGGCGGCGCCCCGCTTTGGCAATGAAGGTGCGCCGGTCGAATGCGTCCACGGCGCCGTTGCAAATGCGCCACGAAGCCCTAACTTGGCCGCGATGACGCCGCAGGACATTACCAAACTGATCGTGCGCACCTCGATGAAGGATCGCGCCGCCTTCGATCTGCTCTACCGGCAGACGAGCGCGAAACTCTTCGGCGTCTGCCTGCGTGTCTTGAACGACCGGACGGAAGCCGAAGAGGCGCTGCAGGAGGTCTTCGTCAAGATATGGACCAAGGCCGACCGTTTCGCCGTCTCCGACCTCAGCCCGATCTCGTGGCTGGTGGCTGTGGCGCGCAACCATTCGATCGACCGCATCCGCAAGAGGCGGCGACCGGCGGTGGACCTGGACGAAGCGCTTGACGTCGCCGATCCGGCGCCCGGACCCGAAGCGCTGGCGGTGGCGGGCGGCGATCGGGACAGGATATTCTCCTGCCTCGAGGAACTGGATCAGGACAGGGCCGCCGCGGTGCGCGGCGCCTACATCAGCGGCGAAAGCTATGCGGACCTTGCAGAGAGGTACAAGGTTCCGCTCAACACGATGCGGACCTGGCTGCGGCGCAGCCTGTTGAAACTCAGGGAATGCCTGGAGCGATGAACGGCACCGAAGACAGCGAGAGAGAACTCGGAGGCGACGACGCCGTCGCCGCCGAATACGTTCTCGGCGCGCTCGGCTCCGAGGAGCGGGCCGCCGTCGCGCGCCGCATCGACGCCGACGCCGCCTTCGCGCAGCTCGTCGATCGCTGGGAAGTCACACTCGCCCCGATGGCCAACGCCTATAGCTCCGCCGAGCCTCCCGCCTCCGTGAAGCAGGCGATCGACCGCCGCCTGTTCTCCAGCACCGCAGCGCAGACGGTGGAGAAGGCCGGCATCTGGTCGAGCCTGGCCTTCTGGCGCGGGCTGACGGTGGCTGCCTTCGCGGCGCTGGCGCTCTACATTGCCCTCCCGCTCGTATCGCCGCCGCCACCGGCCACTCCGGCGGAGCGGCTGGTCGCCTCGCTCGCGCCGCAGCAGAGCGACGTGCATTATTTCGTCGTCTACGACGCGCGAACGAAGGATATCGGCCTGTCGCACGTCACCGGCGCCCGTGCGCCAGACCATGATTTCGAGCTCTGGGTGATCGAGGGCAGCCAGCCGCCGCAGTCGGTCGGCGTCATCCCCGCAGGGTCCAACGTCCACCTCGCGGTGTCGCAGGACATCCAGCAGAAGATCGCATCCGGCGCAGTCTTCGCCATCACCCTGGAACCCAAGGGCGGCTCGTCCACTGGCGCGCCGACCGGGCCGGTCGTGGCGGCGGGCGATCTGCGGGATATCTGAGAATATAGTCGCAAGACCTGTGTTGACATTGTGTACGTGGCATCCGATATCTCCGCTATGTCCACGCTGGCCGAAACATCCGATGTCCATATCCACCTGCGCGCCCGCGCGCAGGATCGCGCGCTGATCGATCGCGCTGCTGAACTGACGGGCTCTAACCGCTCGCAGTTCATACTCGAGGCTTCGCTGCGCGATGCGAAGTCGGTGTTGGCAGACCAGACCGGCATTCTGGCGAGCCAACAGGAGTTCAATTCCATACTCGCCTGGATGGACGCCCGGCCGTCCGATCAGGAACGCGACGGCATGGTCCGCCTTGCCAAGGCAGGGATGCCGCGTGGCTGACGGCCTGCGCCGCTGGTCAACTCCCGAGCCCATCGGACAAGATCACGATTCCGCCGATTTCGACTGCGGCGAACCTTCGCTCGACGAGTGGCTGCGCAAGCGGGCGCTGTCCAACTTGATGCTGGGGGCTTCTCGGACCTATGTCGTCTGCGAGTCGGGCTCGCGACGGATCAGCGGCTACTATGCGCTGAGCATGGGCCAGATCGCCAATGCAGACGCGACAGGCCCCATGCGACGCAACATGCCAAGCCACATTCCGGCCGTGGTGATGGGACGCCTCGCGATCGATCGGCGGGCGCAAGGCCTGGGCCTCGGAGCGTTCCTGCTAAAGGATGCAGTCGAGCGCGCGATCGACGCTGCGACGCATGTGTCCGCACGGCTGTCTCTCGTTCATGCGCTCTCTCCCGAGGCCGAGGCGTTCTATCTTCACCACGGGTTCACGCGACTGCCGGTCAAGTCGCCCATGCTCGCTCTGGATCTCCTGAAGTTCGGCACTATCCGCCGGTCTATTGTCGACTGATCTGATCACGCGACTGTGACCGCGATGGTCCTCCCAGCCCGAAACTCCGCTCCACCCTCCTCCGTAACTCCCTGCATCCCCGCCCTCAGGGGAACAACCAAGGAGAGTCACCCAATGCGCAAGATCACCTCTGCCCTGTTCGCAGGCTCGATCGCTCTGTCCGCCGTCACCGGCGCAGCCTATGCCGAGAACCCGATGGTCGGCGGCGCGGCCATGTATGCCGACAAGAACATCGTCGAGAACGCGGTCAATTCGAAGGATCACACCACGCTCGTCGCCGCGGTCAAGGCCGCCGGCCTTGTCGAGACGCTGCAGGGTGCGGGTCCGTTCACCGTCTTTGCCCCGGTCAACGACGCCTTCGCCGCGCTGCCGGCCGGCACGGTCGAGAACCTGCTCAAGCCCGAGAACAAGGAGATGCTGACCAAGGTTCTGACCTGCCACGTCGTCGCGGCCGATGCGATGTCCGAAGCGATCGGCAAGATGATCAAGGACGATGGCGGCACGCATCCGGTCAAGACCGTCGGCGGCTGCACGCTGCAGGCCAAGATGGACGGCGACAAGATCACGCTGACCGACGAGACCGGCGGCGTGGCGACCGTGACCATCGCCGACGTCGACCAGTCGAACGGCGTCATCCACGTCATTGACAAGGTGTTGCTGCCGAAGGCCTGATCGGCGGCGCACGAGGCGCTCCGTCCCTCCGCACCTTCCCGCGGGGGCCGGAGCGCCTCTTTTTCGAGTCACCGCACGGCCGGCTCAACGCGAGTTGATTTCGCCGTGACGCCCCGGACGCGCTAGAAGGGGCTGACGAGGAGAACAATCATGAAACGACGCGATGTCCTGTTCCTGACGGCCGCCGCCGCCGCGCTTGTGTCGGTGAGTGGCCTGTTCCGCAGCCGTGGCAACATGGCCATCGCCGCCGAATTCGAGATCACGAAGACCGACGCCGAGTGGAAGGCGCTGCTGCCCGAAGACGTCTACCAGGTATTGCGTCACGAGGACACGGAGCGCGCCGGCTCCAGCCCGCTCAACAACGAGAAGCGCAAGGGCACCTTCCACTGCGCCGGCTGCGACCTGCCGCTCTATTCGTCAGATGCCAAATACGAGTCCGGCACCGGTTGGCCGAGCTTCTGGGAAGGACTGCCCGATGCAATCGGCACACGCGAGGACAGTTCCTTCTTCATGAAGCGCACCGAGTGCCACTGCCGCCGCTGCGGCGGCCATCTCGGCCATATTTTCGACGACGGACCGAAGCCGACAGGACTGCGCCACTGCATCAACGGCCTGGCGCTGACGTTCAAGCCGGCGGGCGCTGCCTAGACCGAGGTGAGGTCTAGATCTGGCGCTGCCCGACCTTCGCGTAGGCGCCGAGTTCCGCCGCCAGGTGGTCGAACAGCAGTCGGACGCGCCGCGAGTGGCGCAGGTCCTCGTGCATGGCCAGCCACATGTCGAGACTGAGATCGAACAGGTCCGGCAGGACCGGAACCAGATCCGGATCGCGCGCCGCCACGCCGTGCTGGCAGATGCCGATGCCGACGCCGGCGCGGGCCGCCGCGAGCTGGCCGACATCGCTGTCGCACCGATAGGAGAACAGCTCGCGCGACACCGGCTCGCCGCCAATGCGGATCGCCTCCAGCGCTGCATTGTTGCGGTCGACGCCCACCACCGTATGCGAAGCGAGCTCTGCCGCGGTCTCCGGCACGCCGTGCCGCGCGAGATAGTCGCGCTTCGCATAGAGCCCGATGCCGACTGTTCCGATGCGGCGCGCCACAAGTGCGGCCTGCTGCGGCCGCACCATCCGCACCGCGATGTCGGCGTCGCGCCGCAACAGGTCCTCGTTGCGGTTCGACAGCGCGAGTTCGAGGGCGATGCCCGGATGGGCCTCGCGAAACCGCCCGAGCATCGCCGGGAGCACCTCGATGCCGACGATCTCGCTGGCGGCAAGCCGCACCGTCCCGCGCTCACCTTCCGCCTCGCCCGAAGCCGTCCGCAGCAAATTGTCGGCGGCGGACGCCATCGCCTCAGCGTGCGGGACGAGCGAAAGTGCCAGCGAAGTCGGCTGCAGCCCGTGCTGCGAGCGGGTGAAGAGAGGCGCGCCGAGCGCTTGCTCCAGCGCATCGACGTGGCGGCCGAGCGTCGGCTGCGTCAGGCGCAGCGAACGGGCCGCGGCCGATAGCGAACCCGTCTCGGTGACGGCGAGAAAGCTGCGCCAGAGTTCCCAGCCAGGGTCGGAACCAGTCATACATTTCTGTATATCAGATAATCGTAATCAGTCAATTTCCGTATCGCCCGCGCGATCATAGGTTTCGCTCACGGATGCAGCGCATCCACCGAACCCGAAGGACCCCGCCATGAAAACGCTTCTCCTCTCCGCCGCCGCCGCGATCGCCGCGCTCGGCGTCGCCTTTGCCTTCGCTCCTCGCAACGACGTCCGCACCGAGGTGACCATATCCGCCCCTCCGGCCAAGGTCTGGTCGGTGCTCACCGACGCGGCCGGCTATCGCGAATGGAACCCGTTCCTCGTCGACATGAAGGGCACACCGGATGTCGGCCAGACGCTCGAAAACACCATGCAGCCGGCGGGCGGCAGCGCCATGACCTTCCGCCCCACCGTGCTTGTGGCAGACAAGGACAAGGAATTCCGCTGGCTCGGTCGCCTCGTCTTCCCGCGCATCTTCGACGGCGAGCACTACTTTCTGCTGCAGGAGACGGCCGAGGGCACCCGCCTTGTGCACGGCGAGACCTTCACCGGCGTTCTTCTGTGGGTGATCGGCACCGACCGCTTCCGCGCCGACTTCGAGCGCATGAACGCCGCGCTCAAGGCGCGGGTGGAGGGAGCGAACCTGGCGGCGAAGTAGTCGGTGGTGGTATCTACCCGCCACGTGCAGCGAGCAGGATCGCGTCGCGCAGCTCCGCCATGCCCTCGCCCTTTTCGGACGAGGTCGCGATGATCTCGGGAAAGGCGGCGGGGCGCTTGCGGATCTTCGCCAGCGTTTCGTCGACCAGCTTCGGCACGGCCGGCGGCTTGATCTTGTCGGTCTTGGTCAAAACCAACTGGTACGACACCGCCGCCTTGTCGAGCAGCGACAGGACCTCGTCGTCGATCGTCTTCACGCCGTGGCGCGAGTCGATCAGCACATAGACGCGCTTCAGCGTCACCCGGCCCTTCAGATAGTCGAAGACCAGCTTGGTCCAGGCGTCCACCTGCGACTTCGGCGCCTGGGCGAAGCCGTAGCCGGGCATGTCGACCAGCGCCATCGGCGGCAGATCTCCCGCTTCGCCCGAATAGCCGTCGGGCACGAAATAGTTCAGTTCCTGCGTCCGGCCGGGCGTGTTCGATGTGCGCGCCAGACCCTTCTGGCCGACGAGCGCGTTGATCAGCGACGACTTGCCGACATTGGAGCGGCCGGCAAACGCGATCTCCGGCGGCCCTTCCGGCGGCAGGAACTTCATCGACGGCACGCCGCGGATGAAGATCCACGGCCGCGCGAACAGGCCCTCGCCTCCCGCCAATGCTGCCCTGTCCTGTGTGGTCACGATCGCCACTCCTTTGCGCATCGCATCGGTCGTCGGGAGGGCATTGTCAACCTTTGTCGGCGCGATGGTCCGTTCGGACGCGCAGATCACAGCCCCTTCGGCACATAGCGCCAGGTCAGCCAGCCGCAGACCGCGAGAAACAGGCCGAGCGTCGCGAATACCCCGCCGAGGCCGGTGAAGGCCAGCACGACCGAATAGACCAGCGGCGGCAGGAGTTCGGACAGGTCGAGATACGTGCGGTAGACCGCCGACATCTGCGGCCGCTCGTGCACGCGCACCGCGCGCATGAAGGCGGTCGAGCCGAGCGCGTCCAGCGCGATGATGAAGAAGGCCGTGAGCAGCAGACAGCCGCCCGCGGCCAGCGGCGCCACCTCGCCGAAAGCCGCGGCCGCGAACAGCGAGAGTGTCGCGGAGGCAAAAGCCAGAGCCATGACGGGGCGCGCCCCGAAGCGCTTGCCGGCCTTGCCCCACGGGATGGCAACGAACAGCAGCGCGTTGCCGGCGGAAACCAGCAGGCCGCCGACGAGGCTGCCTTGCCCCGTCGCCACCATCAGGATCGGCCCGTAGACGAAGAAGGTCGTCCAGAAGCAGGAGCGGCCGAAGGCAATCAGCCAGGCGAGCCTCAGCCGCGGCTGCGCGATGAACCGGCCGATATTGGCGAGCGGGTTGGATGGCCGGGTCACGCCCGGCCGGATCGCCTTGTCGTCGCTCAGCCGGAAATACCAGAACAGGGCGAGCAGGATCGCGCAGAAGGCTACGACGACACCATGCGCTGCCCAGAGGCCGAAATGGCTGTAGAGAAGCACGCCGATCGTCGGGCCGCCGGTCCAGGCCAAGGTCGAGAATGCCATCCGCAGCGATTCCGCCTCGATGAACTTGGTCTTGGCGATGTGGTCCATGATGTAGAGGTTGAGCGTGATCGACAGCGCGCTCGCGCCCATGACCCGGAACAGCATGCCGAGAAGCTGCCCGGTGAGCGTATCGGTCAGGAAAGCCGCCGCGCCGAGCGCCAGCGACACCACGCCGGCAGTGTAGACCCAGCGCCGGGCGAAGCGCACGATCAGCATCGGCATGAACAGCGTCACCGACAGCCCGGTCAGCGCCACCAGCGTATAGAGCAGCGACACCGCCTGCTTGTCGTGCAGCAGTTCGTAGGCCTGGATCGGGATGACGCTCGACACCGACGCGCGGGCAAAGGATTCCACCGCGTAGAGCAGCGCAAAGGTACGCGCGCCGGGTGTCTTGACGGCGGGAAGCCAGATCGGGTGTTGGACCTGCGTCGCCATGGGAGGAATGGCCCGGAATCGCCAGCATGCTGGCAAGCCGGCGACTTTGAAAGTGTCGCGAAACCGACCTGCACGACGGCAAATGCGAAGCCAGCGGGCATGTGCAGATGGGCCAGCGTAATCCGCGGGGGCGTCATGCTCGGGCAAGTTTTGACCGAAAGCGACACTTACTATCCGTCGAGATTTGAGACCCGCCTACGCTAACAGCCCGTCTGAATAAAATAGGCGTGTTCTCCGCTCGAACGACGTTGTTTGTGCCAATCGAACCTTAAGGGTTCGAAGCACTCCTGCGCCGCGAAGCCCTACCAGGGTGACTGCCTACACACGTCACAGCTCACTTCGTTTCTGCTTGGACATGACCGGATTTAGGCCGATAGGAGACAGGCGGCTCACAAGATGGGACACTGATAAAGCAGACATCCAGTCGCAGTGACTGCGCATGGCCATTGGAATGCGAACGCACCGCAAGGATCCAAGCACAACTGACTTTCAGCGTCTCGCCTCTTTGAGGTCCCCAATCATCGCCAGCAGCGCGCTTCCGGTTTTGATGCCATCAATAAAGCGCACGATCTCCAGATTCTCGTTGGGCGCGTGGTTCGCCTCGTCGGCATTGGCATAGGGCACGACGAAGGCCGGCAGGCCGAGGATCTTGGTGAACACGTAATCCGGCAGGCTGCCGCCGACGGTAGGGTAGAGCAGCGGCTCCACGCCTCGTGCGGCGACGATCGCCTTGCGAATCGGCTCGGCGTAAGGCGAGGTCATCGGGGTCTTCGACGGCAGCATGCCGTTGAGAGGCACGAATTCGACATCCGGCGCGTGAAGCGCGACATGCGCCCTGACCTTTTCGAACACATAGTCGGGCGTGAGCGGTTCGACTAGGCGGATGTCGCATTTGACCAAGGCCTCGCAAGGCAGCACGGTCTTCATGCCCGGCCCGCCATAGCCACCGTGAAAGCCATTGATCGTCAGCGTCGGGTGGAACATCAGGCGGTCGAAATAGCCGCGCTCTTTCGGGGCGTCGAGTTCGGCGAGACCGAGCTCCGCTTTCACGGCGTCGAGATCGATCGGCAGCCTCGACACCGCCTCGCGCTCGTAGTTCGTCGCCGGAATCACCGGCTCGACAATCCCTTCGATGGTGATGTCGCCCGCCGGGTTCTTCATCGTCGCCAGGAGATGGACGAGCTTCCAGATCGCGTTCGGCACGACGCCGCCGAAATTGCCGGAATGAACGTCGCGGCTCGCCGTCTTGGCGCGCAGCTCGAAGCCGGCCACGCCGCGCACGCCGAAGGTGATGATTGGCAGGCCGGATTCGTGAAGCGGCCCGTCCGAGGTCACCACCAGGTCGGCCTTCAGCCGGTCGGCGTGTTCGCGCACGAAATCGGCAATCTGCGGGCTGCCAATCTCCTCTTCGCCCTCAAGCAGGAAGATGACGTTGCAGGGCAACTCGCCGTGGATGGCGAGATAGGATTCGATCGCCAGCAGCTGGGCGAAATGCTGGCCCTTGTTGTCGCCGACGCCGCGCGCATAAATGCGGCCATTGCGGATCGTCGGCTCGAAGGGCGGACTGTCCCACAGGTCGAGGGGATCGGCCGGCTGCACGTCGTAGTGCCCGTAGAGTAGCACGGTCGGCTTGTCGGGCGACACGTTGCGCCGTCCCAGCACCATCGGGTGGTTTTTCGTCGCTACCGTCTCGGCCTCCATGCCGAGCCCGCGCAGCATGTCGACCAGCAGGGCGGCGACTTCGCTGATGCCGATATTGTGGGCGCTGATGCTCGGATGCCGGACATAGTCCATCAGCCTTGCAACGAACGAATCCTGGTGTGCCTCGATATGTGCGAACACCTTTTCCAGATCGGGATTGGCGATCATTGCACGGCTCCTTCGCGCCGGGTCAGGATGATCGCGCCGCTCTCGTGCACATGGCCTGTCCAGCCAGGCGGCACCAGCGTCGTGGTGTCGAGCTGCGTCAGGACGACGGGTCCGGCGAAGCTCGCGCCGGCGCCAAGCGCGGCACGGTCGACGAGCGGCACCTCGCACGTGCCGTCCGCGAAATGCACCTGCGTGCGAGCATAGGCGGCAAACGCGCACGACGGCGCCAGGCGGATGCTGGGTGGCTGCGCCGTCATGCCGGTCGCCTCGACGCGCAGCGTGACGAGTTCGATGGCCTGGTCCAGCGTGAAGCCGTAAAGCGCATGATGTTCGGTAGAAAAGGCCGCCTCGGTCGCTTCCCGGGTGCCGGCCCATGGGATGGCGATCTCGCCGCCCTGACCGTGATAGCGCAACAAGGCCATGCGGACGTTGCGCCGCTTGGCCTCGTCGACGCCCTCGACCGCCAGCCAGTCCTGCGCCTGCGCCTCGAGTTCGGCATAGATGCCGTTCGCCTGACCGACGTCGATGGCGCCGGCGCGCGGCAGCGTGCGGCTGAACTCCGCCTTCAGGTCGGCCGCAAGCAGTCCGTCGGCGCACAGCACGCCCGGCGCCGGCGGGATCATGACGCTCGAAATGCCGAGCAGATCGGCAAGCGCGCAACCATGCAGCGGACCGGCGCCGCCGAACGGTACGAGGGTGAACTGGCGCGGATCATGGCCGCGCTCGACCGACACCACGCGCACGGCGCCGACCATGTGGTGGTCGACGATGGCGAGAATGCCGCGCGCCGCCGCTTCGAGCGACAGACCAAGCGGGTCGGCCACGCAGTCCTGGACCACGGTTCGCGCCGCCTCGATGTCGAGCGACATGCGCCCGCCGAGCAGCGTCGCAGGTAGGTGGCCGAGCACGACATGGGCGTCCGTGACGGTCGCTTCCCGTCCGCCATGGCCGTAGGCGGCCGGGCCCGGCCGTGCTCCGGCGCTGCGCGGGCCGACGGTCAGCGTGGCATCGGTAACCGCCGCGATCGAGCCGCCGCCGGCGCCGATCGTCACCATGTCGACCATCGGCAGCGACAGTGGCCAGTCGCCAACCTTGCCGTGCTGCGTCAGCCCGATCTTGCCGTCCTTGATCAGGCAGATGTCCGCGCTGGTCCCTCCGATGTCGACGGTGATCAGGTCATGGATGCCGCACTCCGCGGCGATGGCGCGCGCGCCGACGACGCCGGCCGCAGGTCCCGAAAGCGCGGTCAGCGCCGGCGCGAGGCGGATCGCCGCTGCTCCCGCCACACCGCCGTTGGACTGCATCAGAAGCAGCGGCGCGGTGACGTTCTCCGCCTCCAGGCGCTGCTCGATGCGGCCGACATAGGTGGTGACGCCGGGCATGACGGCGGCGTTGAGCACAGTGGTCAAAGTCCGCTCATATTCGCGCACGACCGGCAGGACGTCGGTCGAGATGGTGACCGCGACGCCTGGAAGTGCTGCGCGCAGGATGGCGGCGGCGCGGCGCTCATGTGCCGGATTGGCGTAGGCGTGCAGCAGGCAGACGCCGACCGCCTCGACATTCATCTCTTTCAGCGCCGCCGCCGCCGCATGCACGCTCGCTTCATCGAGCGGCGTGAGCACCGCGCCGCCGGCCGCGACGCGCTCGTCGATCTCGACGATGCGCGAGGCGGGCACGGGACGCTCGGGCTTGACCCAGGTGTAGAGATTGGCCTTGCGCGGGATATCCTGGCGGCCGATCGCCAGCACATGGCGGAAGCCGCGTGTGGTGACGAGCGCGGTCCGCGCGCCCTTGCCTTCCAGGATCATGTTGGTCGCCACCGTGGTGCCGTGCAGCACCTGACCGAGCGAGGACGCATCGGCGCCCGCTTCGACCAGTGCCAGCCTGATGCCGGCCAGAAAGGCCTCGGAGGGATCGGACGGCACGCTCGGCGTCTTGGCGCGCCAGACCTGTCCGCTGGCGCGGTCGATGAGCGAGACGTCGGTGAAGGTGCCGCCAATGTCGATGGCGATGGCGAACGGCGAACTAGGCGAGGACATCGACATACTCCTGACGATGGAAACGACGGACGGGCGGACGGGAGGCGCGGGCCTTCGCCGTCGCCGCCTCGTCGATTGAAGTGCCGGCGACGACGACACCATAGAGGCGCGCGGCCTCGGCGCGGCTGACAAAGCCGCCGAGGACATCCTCAAGCACCTTTTCTGGCGGCCGGTCGAACGGGTGGCCATGGCCGCCCCCGCCGCCGGTCTCGATGCGCAGGATGTCGCCGCGGACCAGGCGGTTGCCATCCGACAGCGGCGCGAGCAGCCGCTCGCGCTCCGTGCCGGGATTGACCACGGCGCGTCCCTTGCCGCCCGACATGCCGCCGTCGATGCCCCATGGCGGGTTCGTCACGCTGTCGATACGCACGGCGAGCACCGCGTCCTCGGCCATGATCTCGTATTCGCGGATGATGCCGCAGCCGCCTCGGTGCTTTCCGGCGCCGCCCGAATCCTCGACCACGCCATAATGGTGCAGCCGCACCGGGTAGCCGACTTCGAGGAACTCGACCGGATAATTCTCCTGCGCGACGAAATAGACGGCGTCGATGCCGTCGGCGTTCGGCCGTGCTCCGTAGCCAACGCCGATGCCGTCGGCGAGCAGGAAGCGCTCGAGCTCGCCCGCCTCGTTGCGGAAATTGCCGCGCATGATGGAGATCACATATGCCGAGTTGGCGGCCGGCGCATTGCCGCCGGCGACATTGACGAGGCCGCTCATCGCCGAAATGACGCGCATCGTCGTCAGGCCGCGCATGCCGAGCGGGGCGGGAAAGCGCGGCTGCAGGAACGAGCCTTCGCGCAGCCGCACCTCGTCGATCGCATTCGGCCCGCCGGCATTGCAGACCTGCGCCGGGTCGCCGCCGAGATAATAGAGGCCGAGCGCCATGCCCGGAACACCCGGATTCATCAGATAGTTCACCGGCCCGGGCGCCTGGTCATCGCTCGCGGTTGCGTCGAAGATGAAGCGGTCCTCGCCGTCCGGGCTCGCCTCGCGCGTCATCGCGAAACGCATCTTGAAGGGGCCGTTGCCATGCCCGTCTCCATCGATCGCGTCGGTGAAGCGGTGGGTACCGTAGTCGAAAGTCTCGGCGAGCCTGGAACGCACCAGGCGGCGCGTGCGCGCCAGTAACTGCGCGAAGGCGTCCGCCACCACGTCCTCGCCGAAGCGTTCGAAAATCTCGCCGACCCGCTTCACACCGAGCTCGACGCTCGCCATCAGCGCGCGCATGTCGCCATTGCTCTGCGCGGGAAAGCGCGAATTGCGATGGAAGATCGCCAAGGTCGCCTCGTTCGTTTTGCCCTCGTCGATCAGCTTGGTGACCGGGATGATGATGCCTTCCTGGAAGATCTCGGTCGCGTCCGGGCTGATCGATCCCGGCCGGATACCGCCGATGTCGGCGAAATGCGCCCAGCTCATCACGAAGGCGCAGCGCTTGCCGTCCCTGAACACCGGCGCCAGCAGCACCTGGTCGTTGGAATGCGACACGGCGCCGCGCGAGCCGTAGCAGTCATTGTACCAGTAGAGGTCGCCCGGCTTCATCGTGTCGGCCGCGAAGCTGTCGAAGACCGGGCTCGTCATGTCGCCGAAGATCGGCACCATCGAGCCGACCGCCATGACGCCGTGCGCGTCGAACAGGGCGGTATAGAAGTCCTTCTTCTCGCGGATGAAAGCCGAGATCGCGGTGCGCTCGAGCAGCGCTTCCATCTCCGACTGCGCGGCCGCGATGGCGCCACGGATAATCTCCAGCGAGACGGGGTCGCACAGTGGCGCATCTGGCGCAAAGTCCGGTTCGGGCGCGGCGTTTCGGTTGGATTGCAGCATCGGAATTCCTTCGGATCGGGGGTCGTTCTTGGAGGCTGGTCTTCGGGTCAGGGCGTGACGACGATGTTGCCGAGGCTGCCGCGTTCGACATGCGCGTGTGCGCTGGCAATCTCCTCGAGCGGATAGGTCGCAGCAATGGCGACCGCCAGGCGGCCGGCTTCGGCGAGCGACGCCAGCATCGTCGTGCCGGCCCGTCGCGCCGCCTCGGGGATGCAGAAGCCCTGGATGAAGCGCACATTGGCGCCCTTGCTGGCGAAGCTGTAGTAGGGCAGCACGGGTTCCGGGTCGCTGCTCGACGAATAGGATGCGATGGTGCCGTTCAGCTTGAGCATGGCGACGTCGCGCAGCATGTTGGCGGCAAAATCGACCTCGACGATGCGATCCACCCCGGCGCCTTTGGTCAGCTCCAGCAGACGGGCGACGATGTCTTCGCGCTTCCGGTCGATGGTCGCGAAGGCGCCTACCGCCGTCGCATGGGCCGAAGCTGCGTCACTGCTGACCGTGCCGATGACGCGCGCGCCGCCCGCCGCGGCGAGCTGGACGGCGAAATGGCCGACCGCGCCGGCCGCCCCGTTGACGAGGATGGTCTGGCCATCGACCGAACCGTCCGCGAAGACCGCGCGATAGGCCGTCATCGCCGGCACGCCGAGGCAGGCGCCCTCGACATAGGAGAGTGCGTCGGGCAGTCGCGCCGCTTGAGCGGTGGGGATGGCGACGAACTCGGCCGCTGTGCCGAACGCACGGCCGGCCGAGCCGTAGCCGCCTTGCGCGTTCCACAGCCAGACACGTTCGCCGATCCGCGCGCTGTCGACGCCGGCGCCGACCGCGACGATCTCGCCGGCGCCGTCGGTGTGAGGGATTACCAGCGGGTGCTCCATCCGCATGCCGTTCCACCCGGCGCGGCGCTTGACGTCGGCCGGGTTGATGCCGGAGGCGCGGACACGCACCAGAACCTCGCCGGAACCCGCAACCGGGTCAGGTTGCTGGCCGATCGTCAGTACCTCGGCGGCGGGTCCGGTTTTGGTGTAGGTGGCGGCAAGCATGGGATGTCTCTGGTCAAAACAGATGGCAGGCGACCTTGCGGGTGCCTACCTCACGCAACGGCGGCACCTCCATCGCGCAGCGGTTGAAAGCCAGCGGACAGCGGTCGCGGAAGACGCAGCCGGAGGGCGGGTTGCGCGGGTCCGGCGCGCCGCGGCCGATCGGCAGCGGCGCGTGGCTCTGGTCGGGATGCGGCACCGGCACTGCGGCGACGAGCGCGGTCGTGTAGGGGTGTAGCGGCTCGTGGACGATGTCCTCGGTCGGCCCGTCCTCCATCACCTTACCGAGATACATCACGATGGTACGCTCGCAGACGTAGCGCACCAGCGCCAGATCGTGGCTGATATAGATCGCGGTGAGGCCGAGCCGGTCGCGCACGTCGCGAAAGACGTTGAGCACGCCGGCCCGCACCGAAACGTCAAGCATCGACACCGGCTCGTCGGCCACGACGAAATCGGGCTGCAGGATGAGCGCACGCGCCATCACCACGCGCTGCAACTGGCCGCCCGAGAGCTGGTGCGGGTAGCGGTCGAGATATTGTTGCGGCTGCGGCAGGCGCACGAGTTCGAGCGCGGTGATGATCTTCGACTCGTGCTCGACCTTCGGAATGCCGGCATTCTCCAACGGCTCGGCCAGGATCGAGCGGATCGAGAAGCGCGGGTTCACCGCGTCGAACGGGTTCTGAAAAATCAGTTGGGTGCGGGCGCGGTAGGCTCTCAGCGCCTTGCCTTTGAGGGCGGACACATCCTCGCCGTCGAAGAGGATCGCGCCGCCGGTGGCCTTTTCCAGCTTCAGCAACAGACGGCCCATTGAGGTCTTGCCGCAGCCCGATTCGCCGAGCAGGCCAACGCTTTCGCCGCGCGCGATCTCGAACGAGACGCCATCGACCGCCTTGACCACGCTGGAATGCCCGCTCAGCGCCGACAGCGCGCCGCCGACGCGGTAGTGCAGTTGCGCATCGCGGATCGAGACGAGAGGTCCGCCCTGGTTGACAACAGGCGACCTCATGCCTCGGTCATCCCAGTCTCAGTCATCCATGTCTCCACGCGGGCAGCACGCTCGCGAAGGACCGCCGCTTCGCCAGCGCGGTGGCAAGCGACGGCGTGGTCGGGCGAAATGTCGGAGAGCACCGGCGACGTCTTCGTGCAGATTTCCAGCACAAACGGGCAGCGCGGCGCGAACCGGCATCCTGGCGGCGGGTCTGCGAGGTTCGGAGGCGCACCCTCGATCGGCGTCAGCGTGCCGCTTGCGGCGCCCTGCAGGTCGGGAAACGCGTTGCGAAGGCCCATCGTGTAGGGATGGGCGGGACGGGTCAGAGTTGCTTCCATCGCGCCGGCTTCCGCGACCCGTCCGGCATACATCACCACCGTGCGGTCGCAGACATAGGCGACGACCGAGATGTCGTGCGTTACCAGAATCACAGAGATGCCCAGCATCGTCTGGAGTTCGCGCAACTGGTCGAGGATTTGGCGCTGCACGATGACATCGAGCGCGGTGACGGGTTCGTCGGCGATCACCAACTTCGGATTGAGCGCGAGCGCCAGCGCGATTGCCACGCGCTGGCGCATGCCGCCGGAAAACTGGTGCGGATAGTCGCGCAGGCGGCCGACCTCGATGCCGACCATCTCGAACAGCTCCTCGCAGCGCGCGCGCGCCTGAGAGCGGCCGAGCCCGCCGCGTCGCCTCAGGACCTCGTTCAACTGGTATTCGACAGTGTAGACCGGATCGAGCGAGTTCATCGCGCTCTGCGGGATGAAGGCGATGTCGCGCCAGCGCAGCGCGTTCATGTCGCGCTCCGGCAGCGTGACGAGGTTGCGGCCGTCGAACACCATCTGCCCGCCGGTGATGGAGGCGTTGTCGGCCATCACCCTCGTGAGGGCGCGCGCCACCGTTGTCTTGCCGCAACCGGATTCGCCCACCAGCCCGACGATGCAGCCGCGCGGCACGTCGAAGCTGGCGCCGTCGACGGCGTTCACGCTGTCGTTGCCGACCCGGTAGCTGACCTTGAGGTCGCGGACGGAGAGAAGGGTCTCGCTCATCGGCCAAGCTTCGGAAACAGGATGTTCTCGTAGCCGCGCGTAATGAAGAAGCCTGCGGAGACGACGAGAATGATGCAGATGCCGGGCGGCACGAACCAGTAGTAGGACTGCTTGGCCAGCGCCTGGCTGGCAAAGGCGTCCTGCAGCATGTAACCCCAGCTGATCGAGCTCGGATCGCCGAAGCCGAGAAACGAGATCGAAGCCTCGGTGAGGATCGCCCACCCGATCGCGATCGAGCCGTAGAGGAACGACAGCGGCAGGATGTTCGGCGCGATATGGCGCAGGATGATCTTCAGGTCCGAGGAGCCGGAGACGCGCGCCGCGTCAACATAGCCGCGCGATCGAAGGGTGAGCACCTGGCTGCGGATGACCCGACCCGTGTCGCGCCACAGCACCAGCGCCATGGCGAAGACGACGTTCCAGATCGACGGCTCCAGAAAGGCGGCCAGCACGATGACGAAGGGCAGGAAGGGAATGCCGAATGCGATGTCGGCCAGCCGCATCAGCACCGCATCGACCCAGCCGCCGAAATAGCCGGAAACCAGCCCGACGATGGAGCCGATGAGAGCGACCATGAAGGCCGCGGTGACGCCGATCAGCAGGGCTGAGCGCGTGCCGTAGATGATCTGGGAAAAGATGTCCCGTCCTAGGCTGGTCGTCCCGAGGATATGGCCCTTCTCGCCGGGGCGCAGATCGGCGGCGAGATCGTATTCGGGCGTATAGAGGATTTCGGTCGGATCGTAGGGCGCGATGACGTCGGCAAAGATCGCGGCGACGAGGAAGGTCGCATAGATCGCCAGGCCGAACACCGCAAAGGGATCGTTCAGCGGCAGGCGCAGGCTGCGGAACAGCCGAAACAGCAGGCCGGATTTCCTGGCGGTCGGAAGTGTGGTGCCGGATGTCGTTGCGATTGCGTCAGGCACGGCTCACCCGGGGATCGAGGAAGGCATAAAGCATGTCGGCGATGAGGTTCATCAGGATCACCACGACGGCGATCATCAGGAACGCGCCCTGCGCGAGCGGATAGTCGGAGGCCGACACGGCGTTGACTAGTTCGCGCCCGAGGCCCGGCCAGGAGAAGACCGATTCCACCACCACATTGCCCTGAAGCTGGTAGCCGACTGCGATGGCGAAAGAGGTCATCACCGGCAGGAGCGCGTTACGCGCCGCATGGCGCACCACCACGGTCCAGTTGGACAGGCCCTTGATGCGGGCCATGGTGACGAAATCCTCCTTCATGACGTCCAGCATGTTGGAACGCATCAAAAGGAGCGGCAGGCCTTGGCTGTAGATCGCGAGCGTCAGGGCCGGAAGCGCCAGATAGGTGAGGAAATCGGTCGAGGTATAGAGGGCGAATAGGCTGTCGTAGCTGGCGCCCGCCGGTCGCGTACCGCCTGCCGGGAACCAGCCCAGCCAGAACGAGAACACGGCGAGCAAGACCATGCCGAGCCAGAATTCGGGCATGGCGCGCGTCGTCAGCACTAGTGGTATTGCCGCTTTCTCTACCACCGTACCGCGCCGCCAGGCTAGGTAGGCTCCGGCCAGAATGCCGAATGCGTAGGCGATGATGAGAGACGAGAAGGTGAGGATCAGCGTGTTCGGCAGCAGCGCGACGATGCGCTCGGCGACGGGCTCGCGGTAGCGGAAACTCTGCCCGAGTTCGCCCTGCAGCAGATTTGCCAGATAGATGAAGTATTGCTCGTAAAGCGGCTTGTCCAGGCCGAACTGGGCCATCAGCGCGTCCTGCTGCTCGACCGTGAATGTCGGGTCGATATAGGCCGCCATGGGATTGCCCGGCATCAGGCGGAACATCAGGAAGAGGATCGTCACCACCGCCCACAGCACGAGCGCAAGCTGGAGAATCCGGCTGGCTGCGGCCTTCAGGTGGGACATCAGGATCTGATCCTCGTCATTTTCGGGGCAGGAAGATACGTCCTCCCAGCGATTGCTCCGGGAACGACGGACGGCGCGGGTTGGATGTCGGTGCGCCCCGACGGACCGGAGCGCACCTTTCCGGCCTTACTTGGCCAGCGTTTCCTTGGTGTCGCCCGGATAGGTCAGGCGGCCGTCGTCCAGCTTATAGCCCGCATCTTCGAGGATCTTCTTGGCGACGTCCTGACCCGTCTCGAGACCCTGGACCACGGCGGCGTCATGCCAGAAGCCGAGAGCCGGCGAGACGACCGAGTTGGACGGTTCGGCAAAGCCGCGGAACGCCGCCTTGACGATCAGCTGGCGGTCGACCGCTCTCGACAGGGCGTTGCGGAACGCCGCATCGTTGAATGGGGGGCGACGGGCGTTGAAGGCGACGTAACGGAAGCCCATGTCGACGGTGGACACGACTTCCAGATCGCCGTCCTGCGCGGCGGCGTCCATCAGTACCTGAGGGTCGCCGGTGAACTCGGCCATGAAGTTGATCTCGCCCGAGCGGAGCATGCCGAGTGCGGCTTCCACGTTTGGCACGATGCGTAGGATCCAACGGTCCGCCTTCGGCGCGTTGAAGTGCTCCTTGTTGGCCGAGAGCACGATTTCCTCGTTCGTCAGCCAACGCTCGAACTTGAACGGACCGGAACCGACCGGAGCCTGCTCCTGATAGCTTTCCGCGTTGGTTTCCTTGGTCTTGAGGTCTTCGATCACCGGCTCCCAGATATGCTTGGGGATCAGGTTGATCTTGGCGAGGCTCGAGGTGACGAAGGAGGCCGAAGGTTTCTTCAGCTTGAAGATGATCGTCGAGGGATCGACGATCTCAATCGCTTCGACATTGGACGCGAAAGGCGCATACATCGGCGCCTCGCCGCTGACGACTGCCTCGTAGGAGAACTTGACGTCCTCGACCGTCACCGGCTTGCCGTCGTGCCATTTCATGCCCGACTTCAGCTTGACCCGCACCGTCTGGGGATCGGTGAACTCGAAACTCTCCGCGGCCCACGGCTTCGGAAGCCCGTCCGGCCCGACGCGCGCCAAGCGGTCGTAGACGAGTTCGAACACCCAGGAATCGACGCCGCCGGATATGTAGAGCGGGTTGATCGCCTGCACATTGTCACCGGAGTTTAGGATGATGTCGCGCTTCTCGCCGGCCGGCTCCAGCGCCATGAACGTCCAAGTGTTGCGAATGCCGATGCCGCTCTGGTTTATGACGGATTCTGGCTTCCACACCGTCTTGTCGAAGGCGAAGGTCGACTTCGGATGCACCAGCATCATGTTGGGCTGGTCGGTGGCGAGGATTTCCTGCGCCTTGAATACGAGATCCTTGCGCTTGGCAGGGTCGATCTCGACGCGTTGCGCCTCGACCACCGCGTCATAGGCCGGATTCAGATAGCCGATGAAATTGTAGCCCTTCTCGGCCGTAGACGAGTGGAAGAGGTTGTAGACGATCTCGTCCGGGTCGGAGCGTTCCGGCCGGCCGACCATCTGCCAGGCGGTCGCATCCCACTTGTCGCGCTGGTACCAGACGACGTCGGACATCTGCTCCCACGGCATAACCTTGACCTCCACGTCGAGTCCGAGCTTGCGCCACTCCTGGGCGATGAGCTGGACCGACTGGAACTCCTGCGGCTGGGCAGCCTGCGGGCGGCTGAAGATCTCGATCTTGCGGATGGCATCGCCAGCGAGCGCCGGCGATGCGGCGACCACCGCCAAGAATGCGGTCGCCATGACCGCGTTGAAACCGAATCTCATGCTTCGTACTCCTCTGGGGTGTGTGCGGACGTTTGTTCTGTCTTCTTGTTGTTGTTCTTGGCGGGTCCGTCAGGCGACCCGCATGGCCTCGAAAGGCTGACCTGCCTGCATCTTTGCCGGCAGGGGAAAGGCTTTCTTGGAATGGGAAAGGCCCATCGAGACGAGCGTCTCGGCATGCTTCAGCGCCGCCTTGCCGGCATTCACCGCCGGCGCGCCGACGGCTGCCGAAACCTCGTCTGCGAGATCGAGGAAGGACATTGTCATGCAGCCAAACAGGAACGAGTCGGCACGATCCTGCCTGACGCAGGCGTCGGCGACCTCGATCAGCCGGCGCTTGGTGTAGGCGCGATCCTTCATCAGGTCGAGCACGGGGATGCCGGTGGCGCGCACCGAAGCGAGCTTGTCGCGGACGCCCGCCTTGTAGGCGAGCATTTCCTGGCCGGCGATCAGGCTGTCGAAGACGGTAAGGACGGAAAATTTGTGCCCCAGGCTAGCCGCCAGCAGGAGCGAGCTCTCGCAGGGACCAACGACGGGAATGGTCGCGAGTTCGCGCGCTGCTTCCAGACCCGGGTCGCCGAAGCAGCCGATGATCGCAGCGTCGAAACCCTGCCGCTCGCAATCCATGATCAGATCGATCGTCGCGGGAACGCAGAGTGCCTCCTCGTAGGCGCTTTCGATCGAGATCGGCCCGCTCGGAACGTCGATAACGGAAACGGTGGTTCCCGAAAACGCCCAGGAATTCAGCAACGCCTCGCGCCGTCGCATCTCCCTCAGCCCCATCGGCCCCTTCGACATCGGTCCCGGAACGACGTAGGCGATGCGCATCGGTTACCTCTGTGTTTCATTCAATGAAACATTGTTTCTGTATCCAGTTGAGTAAATCACAAATCTGCAATATTGCAACAGGCCATCATTCAACGATAATCGACCCGGGAGGATCGCCGCATGAACGACCAGCAGGCAAGGACTGGCACCGGTAAGGACCGCAGCGCAGACGACGAGGCGAGCCTTCCTGCGGAAGTGGCGTCCGCCAAGGACTACACGATTGCCGCCGTCGACCGTGCACTGCTCGTGCTCGAGGCGCTGGGCGACCGCCCGGGTCAGGGCGTGACACAATTGTCCAAGGCGCTGGGCATGACCAAATCGATCGTCTTCCGTCTGTTGCAGACGCTCGAGGACCGCGGTTTCGTCTTCCGCGATCCGGAGCACGCCGTCTATTCGCTCGGCTACCGCGTCGGCGTCCTCGGCGAACGCGTCGGCCGCGACGGCAGCCTGCTGTTTGCCGCGCGCCCGGTGATGGACGCACTGCGTGACCGCACGTCAGAAAACGTCAATCTGGTCGTCCGCGAGGGCTTGCGTTCACTGGTGTTGGCGACGCGCGCCGGCCATCACTCGATCCGACTGTTCGCGCAGGCCGGACGAAACGGTCCGCTGCATGCCGGCGGTGGCTCTCTCTGCCTGCTCGCTTACAGCGACGTATCGGTAATCGACGCCGTGCTGGCGAGTCCGCTGGAAGCCTTCACGCCCCACACGATCACCGACCGCGACCGGCTTCGCCAAGCGCTCGCCCGCATCCGGGCCAACGGCTACAACATCGCTCTGAACGATCTGGACGAGGGCGCCTTCTCGGTGGCCGCGCCAATCATTGGCGCCAATGGCGATGTGATCGCCAGCATCTCGGTGGCCGGTGCCTTAGCCCGCCTCGACGAGGAGCGCCGCGAGGCTTACATCCGCGCCGCGACGGACGCCGCCAGGGAGATCTCTTCGAAACTGTCGCTGCATCGCGGCGATCCCTCCGCTCCCGCCGGGTTGCGCTCCATAGCCTGAACCATCGCCGCGCGCCGCCGGGGCACTGAATCGGTCCGCGGCACACCTGACTATCCCTCCATGATCCTTGCCGCGACTCGCGACGCACCCCAGCGCTGTCCGCGGGCGCTTGCGAGGTTTGAATGTCTCTGCTAGCTTCGATTCTATATCGAAACATTGTTTCACTCATTAAAACAACGCGGGAGTTTTGGCATGAACAAGGTCGAAGCGGATGTCTTGTCGGCGGTGACGCTCGATGAACCGTGGGCGCTGGTGGAGAGCTTCGCCACCTTCAAGCGTGAGCATCCGGACGATGTGAATCGCGGCATGGACGAAGTGGTTTCAAGGCTGCGGAAGCACGGCGTCGAGGTGACGGTGCACGAGCCAAGCCTCTATCTGAGCCTGCCGGGCCTCGCCCGCGTCGAAGCCGGCGGCCGCACCTTCCGCGCCAAGCCGCCGGCCTACAGCCTGGACGCCAGAACCGGCCTCAAGGGCAAGATCGTCTATGTCGGCGCGCGCCACAACGCGATGATCGAGGACATGTTCGAGCGGAAGGTCGAGAGTTCGGCCGAAATGGCCGACAAGGTGCGCGGCAAGATCGTTATGTCGGAAGGCTTCGCCAGCCCGGGCCTGATCTCGCAGTTCGAGGAACTGGGCGCGATCGGCGTCATTGGCATCAACCCCGGCATCGACATCCACTGGGGCATCTGCACAACCGTGTGGGGCACGCCCGACCTGGACGACCTGCCGCGCAAGCCGAAGATCCCGGCCGTCGCCGTCAACAAGCCAGACGGCCAGGCTCTGATCGAGATCGCTGATGCCGGCGGCGAGGTCACGCTGTTCACCGAGATGGAGGAAGGATGGTTCACGTCGAAGCTCCCCGAAGTCTTCATCAAAGGCACGGAAGAGCCGGAAAAGTACGTCTTTCTGCACGGCCATCTTGACAGTTGGGACGTCGGCGTCGGTGACAACGCAACCGGCGATGCGACAATGCTGGAGATCGCCCGCGTGCTCTCCGCCAATCGGGGCAGCCTCAAGCGCTCGGTGCGCATCTGCTGGTGGCCGGGCCACTCAACCGGCCGTTATGCAGGCTCGACCTGGTTCTCCGACGCATTCGCGCTCGATCTCGAGAAGAATGCGGTGGCACAGGTCAATTGCGACAGCCCCGGCTGTCGCTGGGCGACCGAGTTCATCAACCTGTCGCGCATGAGCGAGGCCGAGGCGTTCCTCGCCGACGTGATCAAGGAGGTCGCCGGCAAGGCGATCGAGGGCGAGCGCCCGCACCGCGCCGGCGACTACTCGTTCAACAATATCGGCATCTCGTCATACCTGATGCTGTCGTCGACGATGCCCGACATTCTGCGCGAGGAGAAAGGCTACTACACAGTCGGCGGGTGCGGCGGCAACATCGCCTGGCACACCGAGAACGACAAGTTGGAGATCGCCGACAAGGACATCCTGCTGCGCGACATCAAGGTCTATCTGCTGGCCGTGCTGCGCAACGCCAATGCGGAGTATCTGCCCTTCGACTGGCGGGCGACGATGCGGGAATTCGCCGAAACGGTGGCGGGCTACCAGGAAAAGGCCGGCGATCGCTTCGACCTGACGCTGTCGGCGAAGGCGGTTGCCGATCTAGCGTCCGCGCTCGACGGCTTCTATGCGCGCGTTGCGACGAAAGCCGTCTCGCCAGCGGCGGCCAACGCGGTCATCCAGGATCTTGCGCGCATCCTGGTGCCGATCAACTTCACCCGCGTCCAGCGTTTCCGGCACGACCCGGCGCTGACCGTCCCGCCGCTGCCCTCGATCGCCGCGGCGGCCGAACTCGACGCCCATGACGCCACCACGCTCGGATTCGCCAAAACCCAGCTCGTACGCGGCCAGAATCGCCTCGTCTCGGCACTCCGCCAAGCGCGTCGACACATCGAACTGGTTGCCGGGACGTAAATTGTAGATCAGAAATCCGGCATGAGGAAACGTGCTCATGCCGGATCCGTAGGCGTCTAGGCTTCGATCTGTACCCCCGAAGCCGCCGCGCCACTCTAGCCGGCGGCGCTGGTGATACTGCAGAGATAGTCTGACTGTAGCATTCCCGCGCCTGAGGAGCGTCCTGCTCGCGCAGCGCTTCCATCGCGGCCGGCAATGTCTGGTTCCGGGATCGCGATCCGACGCATTCAATGTCGCAGTTGGGGGCGCATTCCGGACGCTGCAAAGTACACTGCTGATACACGGCGTCCCGTTTTTCAGGAACGAAGTCGATAATGATGTGGAATGAACGCTACGATCGGGAAGAGTACGTATTCGGTACCGAACCCAACGCATTCCTCAAGTCCTGCGCTTCGATGCTGAGGCCGGGACAAAAGGCGCTCGCCGTGGCCGACGGCGAAGGCCGCAATGGCGTCTGGCTGGCAGGCCGGGGACTGGACGTCACGGGGTTTGACGCGTCGGCGGTTGGGCTCGACAAGGCGAGACGGCTTGCGGCGCGCCACGGTGTCGAGATCGACTATCGGCTTGCGTCGGTCGAAGACTGGGCGTGGGAGCCGGATGCCTTCGACGTCGTCGCGGCGATCTTCATACAGTTCGCCGAGCCGCCGCTGCGCAAGCTGATCTTCCAGGGCATGATCCGCACGCTCAAACCGGGCGGTCTCCTCCTGCTCCAGGGCTACACGCCTCGGCAGCTCGACTACGGCACCGGCGGCCCGCGTGCGGTCGAAAACCTCTACACGCGCCCGATACCGGAAGACGCTTTCGCGTCGCTTGCGATCGAGCGGCTCGAAGAGCACGACAGCGAGATCGACGAGGGGCCGGGCCATTCCGGCATGTCGGCGCTCATCGACCTGGTCGCGCGAAAGGTCGCCTGACCCCGCGCGGCGCGTCAGACGAGCAGGTGCGACATCGCCGGGTCGGGGATCACCACAATCGGACTGCCGTCGCGCACCGTGTCGTAGAGATGCGCGACGTCCTGATTGACCAGTCGAATGCAACCGGACGAAACGGCCTTGCCGATCGAAGATGCCTCGGGCGTCCCGTGCAGCCGGTAGAGCGTATCGCGGCCACCCTCGTGGATGTAGAGCGCCCGCGCGCCGAGCGGGTTTTTCAGGCCCGGACCCATGCCGCCATTGGCGATCGAATAGGGTTCAAGCTCCGGCTGGCGGGCGACCATGGAATCAGGCGGCGTCCAGCGCGGCCATTTGCGCTTGTAGGCGACGGTAGCCCGACCCGCCCAAGCGAAGCCCTCGCGGCCGACACCGATGCCGTACCGCGTCGCGCGCCCGCCCGGCAGCACGTGGAAGAGATACTTGCCGGGGGTATCGACGATCAAGGTGCCCGCGCGCTCATCCGTCGGATAGTCGATTTCCTCGCGCCAGAACCGGCGGTCGAGCTTAGCCGTGTCGACGGCGGGAATCGGGAACTGCTCGTCCGACATCTCGGCATATATCAGGGGTGTCGGCGGCGGCGGTGGCGGTGCGGCAACCAATGCATGCGTGGGCGCGGTCGGGAGTGCTGTCGTGCAGCCTCCTAGGAAGAGTGCACCCGCGCCGACGAGGAACGCGCGCCGGGGAACGCCGGTTCGCTGCGTCGACTTTGACAGATCTGCCGGGAATATCATGCTGGCCTCGATGCTTCTTGATTTGAGCGCCGTGAGGCCTGCGTCAGCTTAAGCCTGCCTTAAGGGCCGTCGTCAGATTGCGGAGCATCGACAACACGGCAGGACAGCGATGACCCAATCCGAGCTTTACGTACAAACAGCCACACTTCTCCACCGGTCGGCATCCCGCCGTCAGTTCCTGCTCGGCCTCGGCGCCGCGGGGCTTCTCCTGAGCCTCGGCAGCCTTCGTGATCGAGCCTTCGCGCAGGATCTCGATCCCGAAATGGTGCTGAACGATCCGGCGTCACCTGTGGGCGGCAACCCGAAGGGCTCGCTGAACATCGTCACCTTCTTCGACTACAATTGCCCCTTCTGCCGGCGTGCCAGCAAGCCACTGGACGAAGTCGTCCGGGCCGACGGAGACATCCGTCTCGTCTACAAGGAATGGCCTATCCTGACCGACGCATCGAGGGACGGCGCCGTCCTTGCTCTGGCGGCACAGCGACAGGGCAAATACGAGACGGCCCATGCCGCCCTCATGGCCCAGGAAGGTCGCGCCGACGCGGCTGCGATGCGGAGCGTGCTGGAAGCGACGGACATCGACATGAAGCGTCTCGCTGCCGACAGCCAGGCGCATGGCAGCGAGATCGACGAGCAGCTCGCGCGCAACGTGGCGATTGCCGAAGCGCTCGGTCTGCAGGGCACGCCCGCCTATCTGATCGGCCCGTTCGTGGTCGCCTCGGCGTTGGACAAGGCCGGCTTCGAACAGGTGATCAAGGATGCTCGTGCGCGCGACAAGGAAGGCTGAACGTCTCAGGCCTTCGGAAAATGGAGCGTGGCGCGGAAGCCGCCACCTTCCTCGTTCGCCAGTGTCAGGCGTCCGCCGACACGCCGCATGATCGTCTCCACGATCGCAAGACCCAGGCCGGAACCGGACCCATCGCGTCTTGCGCCTCGATAGAAGCGCTCGCGGGCGTGTAGAAGATCGTCTTCGGTCATGCCAGGTCCCGCATCCGTGACCTCGAACCGTGTCTCCTCACCCGATGACGAGGCCGTTATCCGCACCTTCGCTCCCGCCGGCGAATGCAGAATGGCGTTTTCGAGGATGTTGCGAAGCGCCGTGGTGGCGAGCGCACGGTCGCAGGCCACGTTTCCTGCCGGGAAGCCTTGCGCCTCGATACTGACGTTGCGCCGCCCCGCAAGGCTTTCGACCGACTGGACGGCGTCGCGCACGACCGTCGCCAGATCGGCCGCGTTTGCCACGTCTCGCTCCTCGTTGGCGTCTGCAGCAGCCAGATCGAGCAGCTGCCGGACCAGCCGAGACGAGCGGTCGACGCCGCTTGCTATCTGTTCGAGCGCGTGGCGACGGATCCCGAGATCGTCCGACGCCAGCGCGATCTGCGCTTGGGTCTTCAGCCCCGCCAGTGGCGTCTTCAGTTCGTGGGCTGCGAACGCCGTGAAACTCTTCTCCCGTTCCCGAGCACCGGCGACGCGGCTGAACAGGCCGTTGATGGCGTCGAGTGCAGGCCGCAGTTCGCCAGGGGCATCGGGCAGATCGACCGGACGCAGATCGTGGGCGTGTCGCTGGCCCAGGAGACCTGCCATGTGGTCGAGCGGGCGCATGCCGCGCTGAACCGACAGCCAGATCAGGAGGCCGGCGATCGGCAGAACGATCGTCATGGGCAGTAGCGTGCCGGTCATGACGTTATTTACGAGCGACCGGCGAACCTGAAGGTTGTCGCCGACCATGACCTGGACGCCGCGGTCGGAATTCAGGACCGTGTAGACGCGCCAGGTCTGGCCGTCGATCGTGGTCTGCGAGAAGCCGTCATTGCTCGATGCCAGGCGTTCCCGAGGCGCTGCCTCGGAGCGACCGACGAGCGTGCCGGCCAGGGACCAGATCTGGCAGGAGAGCTGATGGCTGTAGGGCTCGTCGGTCATCGTCCCGACGTCGCGCCCTTCGATCGCGCCGGCAGCCGTCGCGATCTCGATGCGATGATCCGTGATCAGCGAATCCACCATGCGGGCGGCTTCGCGAAGCCGGGCATCCAGCACCTGCTCGACTCGCGCCTGGGTGCTCCAGTAGATCCACGCTGCCGCGGAGAGCCATACGGCCCCGGTCGTTAGCAGGAGGATCAGAAGCAGCCTGGCGCGCATCGAGTTCATGGCTGCTCTCCGCCCACCCGATAGCCGATGCCGCGCACGGTCTGGACGACGCCGGAGCCGAGCTTGGCGCGCAGATTGTGGATATGGACCTCGATCGCATTGCTTTCCACGCCTTCCTGCCAGCCGTAGATCGCTTCCTCCAGCGCAGTCCTCGCGATGACCGCACCCGGGCGTTCCATGAGCAGACGCAGGATGGTGAACTCGCGGCGTGTGAGGCCAATGGGCTTGTCGTCGCGGGTGACGGACAGCGTCGCAGGGTCGATTACGACATCCTGCCAGCAGAGAGTTGCGCGGGCCCGCCCGGAGCCACGTCGCTGGATCGCGCGCAGGCGGGCGGCCAGTTCCTCGAGATCGAAGGGCTTGCCAAGATAATCGTCGGCGCCGGCGTCGAGCCCGGCGATCCGGTCGCCGACCTGGTCGCGCGCCGTCAGCAGCAGGATCGGCGTCGCGTCGCGCTCGCGTCGTCTTAGTGCCAGCAGGTCGATCCCGGACCCGTCTGGCAGCATGATGTCGAGGACGACCGCCTCGTAGTCGCATGCGCTTAGCGCGGCATCGGCATCGGCACAGGTCGAGACAGGATCAGGGCTGAAGCCTGCGAGCTTCAGTCCGACGGTTAATCCGTCCAGCAGAATGGGATCGTCCTCGACGATGAGAATGCGCATTCGGTTGGGCGCCTCCTTCTATGGTGCCGGTTCCATCTCGAACCGCCCGCTTAAGGCTGCCTTAAGTTGCCCTGTCGAGACGGTGCTCCTTCGCAACGGAAGAAGGCCTGAACAAGATGCGATCGATCGTTCCAGCCCTGATTGCCCTTTTCCTGTCGATCGGCACAGCCTTTGCGCAGCCGGCCGCGCCGCTGGACGTCGACGACGCCTTTGCGCTGTCGGTGGCGAGAAACGGAGAGACATTGGAACTCCGCTGGACGATCGCACCCGGCTATTACCTCTACCGCGACAATGTCCGGGTCAGGCAAGCCGCCGACAACCTGCCGATCACGATCTCCGAGGGCGTCGCGAAGGAAGATCCCGGCTTCGGCAATGTCGAGGTCATCTTCGACGAAGCGGTCGCGACCTTTACGCCCGAGACCGGTGAGGCCCTGCGTGTGGGCTACCAGGGCTGCCAGGACGGCGGCATCTGCTATCGGCCCGAGGCGCGCATCATCGCGCCCGACACGCTAGTCGTTACAAACGCTGACAGCGGCTTCATCGCGCCGGCGACGGCAGATAACTCGCTCGCCGCCGCCGGCATCGTGATCGCGGACGACGACGGCGAAGCCTCCTCGATCCTCGAAGGCAGCAGCGTCTTCTGGGTCATGCTGAGCTTTCTCGGCTTCGGCCTGCTGCTGGCCTTCACCCCATGCGTCTTTCCGATCTATCCGATCGTCATCGGCATGCTCGGCCGCCAGGGTGAACGGACGAGTGCCCGCCGCGGCTTTGCTCTGTCCACCACCTACGTCGTCGGTCTGGCGCTGGCCTTCGCGCTCGTCGGTGCCGTCGTCGGGTGGAGCGGGCAGAATATCCAGTTCGCCCTGCAGTCGCCGCTGACCACCGCAGCGGTCGCGGTGCTCTTCCTCGCCCTTGCCAGCTCGATGTTCGGTGCCTTCAAACTTCAGCTTCCGAGCGCGTTCACCTCCCTGCTCGCAGGACGCCGCAGCGGCGGGTCACTCGGATCTGCGGGTCTACTGGGGTTCACCTCGGCGCTGATCGTCGGGCCGTGCGTGACGGCGCCGCTCGCAGGCGCCCTCGTCTATATCGCACAGGGTGGAGACTGGCGGATCGGTGCTCTTGCGCTGTTCGCACTCGGTCTCGGCAAGGGCCTGCCGCTCATCGCCATGGCCACCTTCGGCGCAGGCTTGCTGCCGCGCGCCGGGCGCTGGATGGAGGAGATCAAGCGCCTGTTCGGCTTCGGCTTCGTCGCCATGGCGATCTGGGTCGCGACGCCTCTGATGCCATTGGCGATGGATCTGTCGCTCTACGCGCTGCTTCTGATCGTCGCCGCAGTCGACCTCGTGCTGCGGATCTCGTCTCGACGGGCAAAAGCCGCCGCGATGTGGCTGACGCTCGTGGCCGGCGTACTGGCTTTCGGCGCGCTCGACGGCAGCGGCAAGCCAATGCAGGCCTTGGCGAGAATTGCGCTTCGCTCTACTCCACCCGTCCAGTCGGACCTCGCCTTCACCAAGACGGCGTCGCGCGAAGGCCTGCTGCGCGCCTTCGATGTAGCCAGCGAGAGGCGGAAGCCGATGATGCTCTACATCACGGCCGACTGGTGCGTGATCTGCCGGACCATCGAGCGCAAGGTGCTCCCACGCGAAGGGGTCGCAGCAGCCTTGAACGGCGTCCATCTGGTGAAGTTCGATGTCAGCGAATTCGACGCAGCCGCCCAGTCGGTCCTGGACGAATTGAAGGTCGCGGGGCCGCCGACCATGATGTTCTTCGATCCGAGCCGGCGGGAACTGCAGGGAACGCGCCTGATCGGAAGCATCGAGCCGTCCGACCTCATTGAATCGGCGACGGTGCTCAAGCGATGAACGCGGTCACGATCGGACCGCTGATGCTGTCGATCGACCGTCTTGTCGCGATTGCAGGCATTGTCGCCTTCATTGTCGTGACCACGATCGCCGCCCGCAAGGCGGGAGACGGGGTCGCCCGCTGGTCGGCGACCGGCCTCGTCGTCGGGATAGTCGCGGCGCGGATCGCGCATGTCGTCTTCCACTGGAGCACGTTCTCCGACGACCCATGGCGTGCGGTCGCGTTCTGGCAGGGCGGCTTCTTCTGGTCCGCCGGCATCCTCGCCGCGCTCATCCTTCTTTTGGTCCAAATCAGGGACATGCGCGGACGGATCGCCGGTCTTGCCGGCGTGGCCGTCGGTCTTATTGTCTGGAATGCCGCTTCGCTCCTGACTGCCGGCGTCGACCAGGTGGCACTACCTGGCAATCCGCTGCAGACGCTCGGTGGTGAGCACGTCATACTTCCCGAACTCGCCGGAAAACCCATGGTGATCAATCTCTGGGCGACATGGTGTCCGCCATGCCGTCGCGAGATGCCGATGATGGCCGAGGTCGCGGCGTCGACCAGCGACGTCACCTTCGTGTTCGCGAACCAGGGTGAGGATGCGCCTCGCATCCGTACCTATCTCTTGCAGCAAGGCTTGCCCCTCCCCAACGTTCTGATGGACGGCCTCGGCGAGCTTGGCCGGCACTACAAGGCCCCTGGCCTGCCAGCAACGCTGTTCGTCGGTGCGGATGGCCGTCTCATCGACATTCATCTGGGCGAAATCTCACGCGAGGCGATACTGCAGACAGTGCAGAATCTTCGCGAACGCTGAAATTTACAGGTTTGACCCGCAACTTTGATTTTAGAGATGACACCGCGAAATTGCTCAATCCAAACGTAGCACGACGTCCGTTTCCAGGCCGCGTGCATCTTACTTGTAACGGCGCATATGGGCGCGCGTTGCTGCCGTCTGTTTCGCTCCAACCGACCGCCCGCTTTCAGGCGAAAGCAAGGTTTGCCTGTAGGTTCGGGCTAGGGCGAAAGTGGAAGGCATAGCCATTCATTACCCCTATACCGTTGCTGGTTATGTGCTCGCCGCGCATTTGCTGCCGAAACTGCCGATTGTCGCGCAGAAGATAAAACTTCCTTGACAGAGCTATAGGGTGAAAATCGTGCTCATCTGGCTCCCGCACGACCGCCGACAGTAGCTTACCCACACCGGGGCAGGCTCTTGCTCCACAGAAACCACAGCGCACCAGGCGTATGCCGCCGCGGGAGTATGTATGCGGCGGCGACGCATATCTTTGATCTCGCGGCGGTGAGGCGTCTGACTTAGGCGCTTGCGGCAGCCTTCTTTCGGCCGCGCTTTGCAGGTTCCGGCGGAGGCGTTGCGACTTTCTTGCGACCGAGACCCATCGTCTTGGCCAGGGCGGATCTCGCCGTCGCATAACTCGGCGCGACCATCGGATAATCGGCGGGCAGCCCCCACTTCTTGCGATATTCGTCAGGAGAGAGCCCATAACGTGTGCTGAGATGGCGCTTCAGCGATTTGAACTTCTTCCCGTCCTCGAGACAAATGATGTAGTCCTCATGGACTGACTTCCTTACCGGAACGGCGGGCTTCTGCGGTTCGACGGGAGTTTCCTGCTCCCCTGCACACAAAGTCACGAGTGACTTGTGAACGTTGCCGATAAGGCTCGCCAGTTCTCCGGTTGGCACGGGATTGTTGGAAACATAGGCCGAGACGATGTCGGCGGTGAGCGAAGTGATCTGGTCACGTTCGACTTGCTCGGTCATGGGAGTGTTCCTGTCAGGATCGCGTGAGGTCGCATAGGCTGCCTCGTTGCGATAGACGGCTATTTGTTGGGATGCAATATCGCCGCCCGGACGAGGTGGTGGCCGCGTCACCCGCGGCGGACATCTTCACAAGTCAGCGGCGGAGCGCTCTCGGACCTGTCGGCCTCCCGTCTACCGACGCGTGGCACAAGACCGGCCAGGGCCACCGCTTCCAGACAAGCATGGACCCTGACCGGCTTCTTCACCTTGGCTTCCCAAAAGGAAAACGCTCAGGTGAACTGTTCGAGCTAGTCGCCCGTGGAACAGCTATCTCGCCCGTTCCTGCCTATGCGGAAACTCGGGCAGCTGCTGATTGGCGAAGGCTTCATCGTTCGGCACTCGGGACAAAAGTCCCGGGTTCATGCGGCGCCCGATCCGCACCACATCGTCGTGGACCGAGCGGATCTGCGGCCAGGGAAATGCCGAAGGATCTTCTTCTTCCCACGCCTCGCCTTCGCGCATGACCGCATCGAGCTTGGCAACCACGCCGGCCAACGTGATTGCCGGCGTCTTCGATAGCGCTTCCAGCAGGGCTTGGGTCCGCCGAAACCCCTCCTGCTCGGCCCTCAGCCCCGAGAAGTAGCCAATCTCCTCACCAACGGCGTCGAACTGTGCCTGCTTTGATGCAAGCTCGGCCTCCGCCTTCTTGCGGATATGAGCCATATCGGTCCGGCTTCCGATGATCCGGTCGAGCGAATGTGTCGAACAGACATAGACCGGCTCTCCTCCCGGAATGCAGACCGTCGTTCCCAGGCCATCGACCCGTTCGGCGAGCTCGGCTTCCAATTCCTGCTGCCGACGGTCCAGCCGCTCGGCCAGGTCATGCGCTACCGCCCACTCTCGCCAGAGCGCGACAGCAGGGTCCGATTCAGGACTATCGTCCGCAGTGCGGGCTCCCGTCTCCAGCGCCGCAAGGCTTCGAGCCTCGGCATCACCACCAAACGCCAATCCGGATGCAGCAATAACCGCGCCTCCAAGCGCCTTCCTGCGCGTGACGCAGACAAATCTCGTGCTATGGTCGGAATCAGCCATGATCCGAGCTCCTCGAAAGCTTAGGTTGTGGTCAGGCTGCTGATGATGGTTTCGACATCTTCAGCAGCCGTTACGTATAAAGGGCATATTTGCACGTTTTGTGCATTGAGGCAACCAGGAACGATGGAAGTAACCTCAGCGCAAATTCGTGCAGCACGCGGACTGCTCGACATTTCTCAGCAGGAGCTGGCAGACTTATCGAAGGTTAGTTTGCGAACTATCGTGCAGATAGAGCGCGACTCAAAGCCGGCGTCAGCATCAATCGTTCAGGCTCTTGTGCTGTCTCTCAAAGCGGCCGGCATCGAGTTCATCCCGGAAAACGGCGGCGGCCCTGGTGTGCGGCTGGCGCGCTCTTCGAAAACGAAATGATCCTGCAGTCGAACGGAAACCTCGGCCCGTGGTGACGTTTTCCTTTCGGGCAGCGGATGACCGCAACGCGCCCTTAAAACGGCCGTTGAGCAGAGATTTCCGTGGCCTAAGAGCGGACGTTCGAGTCGGCAAGGCACCTTGGATCCCATTTAGCGGCCGGCTGACCAAGGCGGTCGGGCGCGGCGCCTTTGAAGCCGCTCGATTTCCGCCTCCGTTCGCGAGACATCGAAGACGATCACATCCGTCCTCACCCGCAGTGCATCGGGCAGGTCTTCGATCAGCATCGCCTCCAAGTCCGCCGCCGAAGTCGGCCGCGCCCTTCCGTCCGGCCGCGGCGGGGTCTGCTGCACGTCGGCGCCGAACCAGATTACTAAGTAGATGCCGAGTCCATCAGCGCCGGGGGCGGAGGCATAGCCTTGCAGTTGGCTAGCCGCTGCCGTCCAGACCTCCGAGTGGTAATGCCGCTTGACCTCGATGGGGAGATTCCTACCGGCGCCGCTTAGGATCAGCATGTCAGCGCGCGTTTCGCCGGCGCGCTGAGCCTCAGGCGCCGCCGCCGCGATGCGGTATCTCGACATCCGATCGCGCAGCCTGCTGAGCAGATAGTCACGGCATTCGTTTTCGTGCAACGGCATCATCGCGATGTCGCCATCGCGGTTCCAGAACATCTTCCAGTCACTGGTGTCGGCGGTGCGCAGTTCGTCCCGCAGGCGCTCCAGCTCCTCCCTCGCAACCGCCCGCAGATCTGATGCATTCACCGGGGCGCCGCCGGCCAGCGCATGGGCCACCTGCGCGGCGGTCGGATGCCTGAATTCCTCATCACGCCTCAGACGCATCTGCTGTGCCAACGCATGCAGTATCGATTGGCGCCACAGTCCCAAAGAAGGCTCCAGGCTGAGACGGAGAAGCGCATCGCCCGCTGGCGCTTCCTTCTGTATTGAAAGCGATTTGATGGCGCCTGTCGTGGCGTCAGCTAGATGATGAATATCGCCGACCAGACCACTTCGTCCATACCGGCCTTCTGGGGTGGAGTGCGCCCCCGCTATCAGGGCTATGACCTCCAATCTCTCGAATGCTCGATCCAGACCCTGGACTGCCGTGCCCAACTCCCTGTCGAGGCCGAGAAAGGCCAGCTCGCTCGGGCTTGCCCTCCTGGATAAAGTCAGCAGGCGATCGCGCGCAGCGCCCGGAGCGATCGCGAAGGCGACTAAAGTCCAGAGTAACTCTTGTCGCGGCCTTAGGCCCGCCGTCGTCAAAGCTGCCTGGGCCAGTTCCCCGATCGCGATCGCCCCGAACAGATCGAACGCTTCCGTGAGAGCGTGCTTCAATCCCTCCTCATGCATGTTGGGTCGCGCCTCGAGCAACGCCCACAGCGCCCTCCTGACTACGTCATTGACACGATGTGGCCTGGTGAGCGGCCACAGACCCTCCAGGCCGTCGCCGCCGGAATCCAGGTACTCGATCCAGAATGTCGTCAGCGCGGCAATACCTTCATCCAGGTTAGAACCTAAACGAACTGCAGCCCAATCGTAGATCGCGCCGCGCCGATCCTCGGATTCTGCGTAAACCCCCGACTTGGTGGCGATGAACGCGGTTTCCAACGGAATTGACTCGTTGGCGGGGATGCAACCCTCCAGCAGCATGAGGTCCAGGCCGGCCACGACAGCATGCTCTATGAGCCACCCCGTGTTCTGCCCCGCGGACCGTCCCAACTCGGCAATCGTCAGAAAATCGGGTGGCTGAGCCACCAGCCGTTCCCAACCCGAGCGGACGGCCGCCGCGACCGGTTCGGTGAGTTCCGCGACAAGCCGATCAAACGGTGCCATCTCATTGTCTTCAGCCTTTCGGAGATAGCGTTTCGCGGCGAAAATGAGGTTGTGATGGGCTCGCCCTTCGCGAAGAGCTTGGAGTTGAGACGACAGTATCTCGATATCCTTTGCCCGGCGCCGCTCGTTTTCCCGATTGCGTTTGATTTGCCACCTGCGGTGCTTCAGTTGAGATCCACTCAATGTCGACGCCGCAAGCTGCGCAAGAAGGCGCTTTCGCCCTCGCGCCTTCGTCAGATAATCATAGACCGACCAGTACGCGCTGGGATCGGCATTGGCTTCCTTCACCAGAAAGACCGCGACCTCTTCCAGCCATCGACGTTCCTCGGACGAAGCGGCCTTTACTGCCTTGGTGAGCACATGTTGGGCCAAGGGCCTCGATACCGGACGCTGGGCGAAACGGAAATACTCGTGTGCCGGGTGCCACGGGCGGTGATCTGGATTGCTCGGCTTGTATTCTCCGAGGATCAGGTCAAGGATCTCACGTTCGTGCCGCAAATCCGCCTCGAACCATCTTGAAAGGGCTTTCCTCGTCGCCTCGCGGTGGCGATCCACAAGGAATTCGCCGCCGCCTATGTTTCGCGTCCAGCGCCAGACGGTCCTGCTGTCCGGAGACAGCGTGGAGACATAGTGCCCGGCCAGCCGGTCCAGAAACGTGTCGACCTCGAACGCCCTGTGGCGGTAGCCTTGAGGCGGACGCCAGGAAGAGACAGGTTCGTCCAGAAGTCCCGGCAACGGCTCGCGCTCCAGCCGGCTGCCAAGGGAGAAGAGGTGGCCAACCGTATTGTCATCGGGTGCTGCATCGAAATCGCCGACTATCGACCGCAGGCGGGCCACACCTAGCAGTGCAGGTTGAGCTCCGGCGGCAAGGTGGAGGCGGAGCACTTCCCTGGTGGTCGACGCTGCTTCCCGGTCGAGCGCGTCGAGGAGTTCGAGTCTCGCGGCAGTCGCATCCTCTGCGCCATTCAGCCAAGCGTCGGCCGCCCTCCAGCGATGCCAGCTCTCCCTGCCGCTGTCCAGGGCAATATCTCGGAGCAGCGGGCGCAACGACTGGACGGGCGCACCGATCGTCAGAACGTCGAGCACTGTGAAGAACTTTTGCGAGTCGACCGGAGCCGTAAGTGTCGCTCGGAAATCGTCGGCGAGATCTTCTCCGGCCAGGCCGCCATAGGCTGTGACGCCTGTCTCCGACGAGCGAAAATAGGGATCGCCGCGGTCGATGTTTTCGAGGATCGCGCGGCGATCTGCAGTTTCGAAGGCTGCGGCATCGCCATATGCCAGAACCGTCACGGCATCGGTCCCTATTAGTCGCCCAGCGCCGGCCGCGTCACCGGCCTGTGCAAGGTGAGCCGCAAACCACGCATATAGCCCCCTTAGCTCAGTTGGCGGACGCCCATCGCTGCCGGTGATCGTGGCTACGGCCCGAGAGAGGGGCAGGGCCGCCCGATCCTTCCCACCAACCACGGCATCGGCCAGCGCCTTTGCGGCAAGGAATTCGCCAACGACACGATGCATTGGCTCGAACGCATCGCCCTCGCCACGGAACAGGGGAGTGTCGAGCATGTCCCCAAAGAGGCGAGCAGAAAGTCCCAAGTCTTCGGCGGTGGGCAGAGCACGATTGTCACCAAGTTCCGGCGGAGCCGCGTTGGATCGCCAGATCGCTTGCGCGCCTGTCATCAGAAGCAAGAGGCAGGTTCGGGCAGCTGCCTCAACGATTGCGCGTGCGCCGGACCAACCACGGTCGTGAGCGTGGTCACTGTTGTGCTCGTGTGCGAGCTGCCGGGTTCCCTCGGCCATCACTTCGAAACGGGTGGATGGCCACGCCCCGTTGCGTTGTACCGCTTTGCGCAACATCATCAAACCAAGAGGATTTTGCGCGAACGCGGCCACGCCCATCTGCGATGCCTGTTTCAGGAACGAACCCGGATCGGGCTCACCCCAGGCAGCGAGCAGTGAGCTTGCCTCCGTTTCGTCAAGCGGCAGTAGTTGGGCGACGACTATGTCAAGTCCAGCTGTCGTCGACTGCATCGCCGAAACGTCCGCGACGTTGCGCCAATCCTCCGATCGACACGAAAGGCGCCAGCGGGCTACCTTCGAATCGATGATCGCCGTGGCTAGTTTGTCGGCCTTGTCGGCGGCGCTACCATCTGAGCGGTATTCGTCAAGAGCATCCAGGAAAAGGGTTGCTCCCGGCGGAGGGCGTCTGCCATTGACGAGCTGTCGCACTCTGAGGAGGGTACCGTCCTCCTGCTCTGCCTCGGTCTTGAAAACCGTCGATTTTCCAATGCCGGGTTCACCCAGCAGGACCAAGAACGGTTCCCTCCGTAGATCGCTCACCCTTCGGGTTTCGCTTTCACGCCCTTCATCTGTGCTGTGGATCGCGACCCTGCGGTCTATCGCTGCGATCTTCTCCATCGCGCCCGCTCCTTTAGGCACGCCTCAGCGCATCCGAAATCGGTTGCGCAGCGCCAGACCGATCAGGAAAAGCAGCGCCGGTCCGCCGATGGTCTGAGCCGACGAGACGAAGTGAAACAACAAGGAGAAGCCCGCTGGGTCGAAGGCGGCCACCAGCTCGCGCTTCGGCAGCAAGAAGACGAAGAGGTTAGCGAAACTGAAGCCGAGCGCGTCAGCGGCCGCCAACGACCGGCTGGCATGGATGGCTGCGTTCTCGAAGATAACTTCGCCCGCGATCCAGATGGGGAACAGCCAGATGAGTGGACGGGCGAGACCGTGGCCATTTTTGGTAGTCTCGTCGAAGAGCCAGTTGAGCAACCAGGCCGGCGAAACGGCCGGGTGAATGCCACGGCGCGCGCGCAATTCCTGCCGGAAGAAAAACTGCTCGTCCTCCTGCTTCTTGAGCCGCTCCATCTTCTGCCTGTTGCCTCCATGAGTTGAGTCATCCTGCGGCTCGCCGTGCAGTGTCGCGAGGCAATAGTAAATGTTCTGCTCGGCCGACCTAATGCTACGTGCGTCGGGGCTTCCCATACCCTATCCCTCTCTGGGGCCCAAGCTAGCCCGCCAGGGGAGCGCCGCATAGGCAGAGCCGCAGGATAACCATTGCCGTGCCACTCGAAAGTCCGCTTACCCAAGTATCCGGCCGCAAAGCTGACAGTCCTCTTGTGATGCGGTGGACGGCTCTCCTCCCACCCTGCGGTATAATCGCGGGATTAGAGCTGGAGGAGCACCACGATGAGCAACATCACGACAATCGGTCTGGATATCGCGAAGTCCGTATTTCAGGTTCACGGAGTGGATGCGGCCGGAGAGGTTGTTGTTCGCAGGAAGCTGACGCGAGGGCGGGTGCTGGCATTCTTTGAGAGCCTGCCGCGATGCCTCGTGGGGATCGAGGCCCGCAGCTCCTCGCATTACTGGGCTCGCGAGCTCATCGCACTTGGCCACGATGTGCGGCTGCTGCCGGCACAGTACGTAAAGCCCTATCTGAAGCGACAGAAGAATGATGCAGCGGACGCAGAGGCGATCTGCGAGGCCGTGACCCGACCGACTATGCGCTTCGTGCCGGTCAAGTCGCCGGAGCAGCAAAGCGTGATGATGCTGCATCGTGTCCGGTTGATGGTCAACCGCCAGCGCACTCAGATATCGAACGCGTTGCGGTCCCACCTATCCGAGTTCGGGGTCGTTGCGCCGATCGGCCGGAATGGAATTGAGCAACTGCTCGTGGTCATCAATGACGAGAACGACGCCAGGATACCCGCTGACGCACGGCTATGCCTGCGCATGCTCGAGGCGCAGCTAAAGGTCGTGAAGGAACAGATCCTCGAGAATGATCGCCGGGTGCGCGCGAGTGCGCGAGAGACTGATCTTGGCCGGAGGTTGATGGAGATCCCAGGCGTCGGCCCGCTGCTGGCGAGTGCATTCGTGGCTACGGTCGCCGATGCGCATGCGTTCAAGTCGGGGCGCTGTCTGTCGGCCTGGATCGGGCTCGTGCCGAAGCAGAACTCGAGCGGGGGAAAGGAGAGGCTCGGCAGTATCTCCAAGGCCGGCAATCGCTACCTGCGACAGTTGCTCGTGGTTGGCGCAATGGCGGTCATCCGCTATGCCGAACGGAACGGGACCAGGAGGCCGTGGCTCGTGCAGTTGATGGCGCGACGAACAACCAAGATTGCAGCGGTTGCACTGGCCAACAAAACAGCCCGGATGGTCTGGGCATTGATGACAAGCGGCGAGCGCTACAGGGAGCCGGTCATCACATAGAACGAGACAAGGCGAGCGATCGCCGACGAGGTTGGAGAGGGCGGACAGGAGCTAATGCACCAAGCCGGTTGATACCGCCGGATCAGGAGAACCCACTGGGGCCGTGCACCTTGAGTGCGAGCTTACGATCGGGACCTGAGACGCGCGAATGGCATTATGGCCAGCGGCACATGAAAGGCCGCACCCACAGGTCGGATACATGGCCGCACCAACCAGCAGATGCAAAAGGCTCCAAGAATCCCTTGCCAACGGAGAGCCGTCCATACACGGCCCCGTTCCAGTCGTCCAATGGCATGGCGGTGTCCGCTCGTAGAACGCCTTGACCCGCCTTCGATCGCATAAGAGGTAGTCGGGAACTTCTTGGCCCGTTGTGGGCGTCGAACGTTTCAGCGTCGCGATACCGATCTCGCACGGGAGGCCAGACAGTGGTCCGGTAGTCGTGACGCTCCGGAATCTAGTGGCAAGGGTATTGGGCTCGAAGACGAGCACATATGTTGCTCAAGCGGAGCTTGGCCGCCAGGTCAGACCATTATCGCGTGCACTGACGTTCCGCGTCAGGCGCATGGGGTCGTCCGATCCTAATGGGAGGGTCGAGTTCCTCCGATGATGGCTCCCATCAATGTCAAGGTCTTGGCGACACGCCCAATTGGGCGTCCAAAAGTTTCCAGGAACTGCCGGTCGCGAGCGTCGCGGCGATGGCCCGCAATTGCCCTTCGACGGAATCACGCAGCCCCAGCGAAGTGCCCTGATTGGAAACGGCGATGCTCCACACCACAACCTCTCGACCGAGCCGTCGTCCGGTGAGGCGGCCCGCGGCCCTCATGTCCCGGCTAATCGATTCGGGTAGGATGGCATGGCCCAAGCCCTTCTCGACAAGCTCCATCGCGACCGCACTGTCGCTCACTTCGGCCAGAATACGCAGGTCGACGCCGGAGTTCCGAGCGGCCGCATCGATGCGGCGCCTCAATTGATTCTGCATTGGCGGAGCAATCAGTGGCAAATCACCAATATCAGTCCAATCGGCAGACTGCTCGCCATGGGCAAAACCCGGCGGTCCGAGTAGCAACAGGGGCTCAGTCGCCAAAGGCATGACGCGTACCAGCCGCGCCTCGGTCTGCGGGCTGATCAGCAGACCGATGTCGATCTGGCCGAAGCTCAGCGCCTGCTCGATCTCGTGCGATACGCCGAGCTGCAACATGATCTGGCTCTTGGGGAACCGGGCGGCAAACCACACCACCAAGGGCACGGCGACCGACCGGGCCATCGAGTGTGGGATCCCGACCTTTATCTCCCCGCGCGGCTCGAAGGTTGCCGTCCGCAACGCGCTAACTGTCTCCTCCATTTCGAGGACAAGCGGAGCGAGAGTTTCTGCCAGATGGCGGCCTGCGTGAGACAGGCGCATACCTCGCCGCGTCCGCTCGAACAACTTCGCCCCGGCTTCCTCTTCCAGTCTGCGGATCATCCGGGTCAGCGTCGGCTGACTGACGCCAAGTATTTCCGAGGCTCGGGTCAGGCTGCCGATCTCGGCCACCCTGAGAAAGGCGCGGATGACATTGCTGTCCATGAGATCTCCCGGGATCGGAATGTGTTCCCATTCATATTGCGGATCGATGCCCTAATCCATTCCGCATACCACCTTGCTGGTGGTCGGTATATTGTCGAAGCCTGCAACCAAGGAGGAAAAACCATGTCGCCCAGATTAAGAATGCTTGAGCGGTCGGAAATGTCGCGAACCCAGACGCTGCTTGTCGATACCTGCACATTCAACGGCGCCCCGGATGCTCTGATTGCCAGCATCTTCACGCGCAGCGAAGTCGGCCGTATTTGGCTGCGCGCCTGGAATGAGGTCCTCAATGGCGGCATCGTCCCGGTCGAAATCAAGGAGATGTGCCGCGTCCTGCTCTCGACGCGACATCAGTGCGGCTATTGCTCCACGGTCCGCTCACGGGTGGCAGCCTCCGAAGGGCTGAGCGAAGAAAAGCTGATGGCCACAATCGATTTCGAGAACAGCCCGTTGCTCAGCGACCGCGAGAAGGCAGCGCTACGTTTCGCGCTGCTTTTCCATGAGGGCGACGAGGCGCTGGATTCGGACACGGTCTTCGACGACATCAAAGTGCATTTCAGCGAGGAAGAGATCATCGAACTCGCGCTTCTGTGCGGCGAGACCACCGGCGTCGGCAAGTTTGCGCGCGCGCTGCAGGTCCGCACCTGGGACGAGGCATGCGAGATTCAGCCGAGGCTGCGCACGAATGCGCCGCTCGCCGAGGCTGCGGAATAGCCGATCAGGGAATAGTGGCGGCCGGGCGTATCCCCGCCGCCGATGGGCAGCGGGCGAGACTTTTCAGTCCGTCTTGTCGATCCGACACACGGACTGACCGACCTCGGCCTCACCACCGGCAGCGACTAAAATCTCAAGCATCGTGCCGGCGCATGGCGCTTCAATGTCGGAGGTGACCTTCTCGGTCTCGACCGAATAGATGATGTCCCCGGCGGCAAAGCCCTCGCCGACGTTCCTGTGCCAAGTCACAACAGTGGCCTCGTCCATATTCATGCTCAACTTAGGCAGCTTCAGAACGACCTTCATGCGCCGCGCTCCCTCATGAGGTTCCTGATTTCACTGGAAATGCGGTCGGCGTCGGGAATCATCGCCTGTTCCAGCGGTGGCGAATAGGCGATCGGCAGGTCGCGGGTGGTGATGCTGATCATCGGGGCCTTCAGCAGGCCAAACCCCTCCCGGACCGCAACCGATGCGATCTGGTTCGCCATGCTGCCGGCGCTGCGCGCCTCGTCGGCGACCACAAGGCGGCCCGTCTTCTTAAGAGAGGCGAGAATGGTACCACGGTCGAGCGGAAACACGGTCCGCATATTCACCACCTCGACATCGATGCCTTCCTCCCCGAGATCAGCGGCAGCCCGAAGCGCCGGCCGCAGCATCGCCGCGACGGCGACGAGCGTGACGTCGGCGCCCTCTTTCGCAACCGATGCCTGGCCGAGCGGAATGAGCGTTTCCTCATCGGGCACATCGCCCATTTCGCCGCCACGACTGGCCGGCTGCAGGAAGACGACGGGGTCGTCGCAGCGGATCGCAGATTTCAGAAGACCCTTGGCGTCGGCAGAATTTCCCGGCGTCACAACATAGAGCCCGCCGAGGCTGGCCAGGGCCGCGTGGGGATAGTCGGAATGCTGCGCCGAATTGGACCGCCCACCTCCGCCGACGGCCATGAATACGATTGGCAACCTGATCTGACCGTTGGTCATCAAGCGCAGCTTGGTGGCCTGGTTCGCGATCGCGTCGAACGCCGTGTAGATGAAATTCGCATACATCAAATGGCAGACGACGCGGTATCCGGCAGCGGCCGCACCGATCGCCATACCCGCCATCACCGTCTCAGAAATCGGGGTATCGCGTACGCGGTCACGACCAAAACGCTGCTGGAGTCCGCGCGTGTCCCCGAAGATGGACGTGCCGACATCCTCGCCGAACAAGATGACGCGCTCATCGCGCTCCATCTCCTCGAAGAGGGCGTCGTTGATCGCATGGATCATTCGCTTGCGGGCCATCAACGCACCTCCAGCCGGTCCAGGCTTGTGACTTCGGGCCATGGCTCGTCCATTGCGCGGTTGGCCACACGCTCGATCATCGCTCCGATATCGTCCGTGATGGATCCGATCTGCTCTTCGCTGAGCACGCCGCGTTGCACCAGATCGGTGGCGAAGCGGAGCAACGGATCCCCCTGGCGGCGCTCGGTGACTTCTTCGGTCGTGCGATATATCGTTTTCAAGAAGCCCTCCTCACCCTCGACATGTCCGTGGAATCGGTAGGTTCTGGCCTCGATCAATGTGGGACCCTGGCCGCGACGCGCCCGATCCACTGCTTCCTGAGAGGCCTGCCAGACGGCAACGATGTCATTGCCGTCGATGGCGACTGACGGCACGCCGTAAGCCGCGCCGCGATCCGATATGTTGCCGGCGATGACCGTCTCGGTCGGCGAGAATTCAGAGTAGCCATTATTCTCGCACAGGAGGATCAGCGGCAGCTTCCAAAGCGCCGCAATGTTCAGAGCCTCCGACACCACGCCTTGAGCCGACGCGCCATCGCCGTAGAATGCGACGGCCACGGCGCCCTTTCCGTCCAGTTGGGCAGCCAGCGCCGCGCCCACCGCCAGGCCGATACCACCGCCAACGATCCCGTTGGCACCGATGATGCCCTTGCTCATGTCGGCCACGTGCATGGATCCGCCCATGCCGCCGCAGATGCCGGAACTGCGCCCGCGCACTTCGGCAAACATCGAGAACGGGTCACCTCCCTTGGCCAGATAGTGGCCATGGCCGCGATGCGTGCTGGTGATCCAGTCGCTGTCGTCAAGATGGGAGCACAGGCCCACCGCGACGGCTTCCTGACCGATGTAGAGGTGAACGGAACCGGGCAGGTCGCCTGTCTTGAAATCGCGCGCGAGCCGCTCTTCGGCCTTGCGAATGAGGATCATCCGGCGGAACAGCGCTTCCTGTTCCGCCGCCGGTATGTTGATCGGTTGGGCCATGGTACCTTCGCTTCGCGAGGCCTCCGCCGTGGCGGAGGCCAGGGACGATCAGAGGGGACTAATTGTCCAGCCGGACCAGTGTGTCCTTGAGCCAGTCTGCCTGCACCTTGCCCATCTTCGCGAGGTGCTCGACATTGGTGTAGAGGCTCATGTGATCGATGCCGCCGACCGAGACCAGCTTCTTGTCGGGCGATGCAATTGCGTTGAACATCTCAACCTCGAGATCGGCCGACGTTATATTGTCGGCGCGGGCCAGCGCCACCATCACCGGCATCTCGACGATACGCTGGGCATACGGCTTGACGAGATAGCTCAGCAGCCATTCCGTCGACTCGATCGTGTTCCAATGCTCGTGCAGTGGAGCCTCCTTGGCCTTGATGCCCATGAATCCCGAATAGACGTGCGGGAAGGGCCAGGTCGAAAGCTCCTTGCTTGGATCTTCCTTCGGCGACATTGCGATCCTGCCGCTCGGCTTGCCCTCGAAGCGGGCCTTCCGGTCATCGGCGACGACTTTCTGAAGCTCAGCAAACCGGCGCTCGCCATGGCAGCGGCGCATCGTCTGAAACCCGTCGACGACGGGCACGGTGGAGATGACGAAGGCCGGGCGCGAATCCAGCGCGGCAGCAATGATCACATGGCCACCCGCGTACGAGATGCCCCAGATGCCGATGCGTTTCTTGTCGATGCCCTTCAACGTCTGCGCATAGGAGATCGCGTTGCGATAGTCCTCGATCTGTTCCCATGGATTGAGGTGCTGACGCGGCTGACCTTCGCTCTCGCCGAAATTGCGATAGTCGAAATAGAGGGTCGCGCATCCGATCGCGTGAAACGACTTTGCATAGTGGGGCATCACCACTTCCTTGGTGTAGCACCACCCGCCAGCCATAATCACCAGGGGCACGTCGCCGGTTACGCCCTCGGGGCGGATGAGAACACCTTTCAGCGTATTCCCGTTGCTCTTGAACTCGACATTCTCAGCCAACTGCGGCTCCTCCCTGAAGCGTTGTGTCAGGGCAAGTTGCTTGAACACGTCCCGGCTGTCAAACGAATTTTGAACCAATATTCACCAAATTCAATGTCGATTTCGGTTAAGGATATGCGTCTCCTATGAAGAGGTCGGCGAAGGGCAGGAAAGTCGGGCGCCGCACGCTAAAGGTCGTTATGCAGCGACATTCCACGCTGCAAGAGCGCGAGATAAGTACTCACGACATGCGGCGGCAGGTGACGCGCGCTGCCATCGGCGGGAACGTAGCGGGCCGCGATATAATGCCGTGCCGCCATCAGTATGTAGGCGAGGACCGGCAATTCGCGGTCTTCATAGCCTTCGAGTTCGCCTGACGCCTGCGCTCTGCGGAGCAGGATTACATACGAATCGGCAAGGTCGAAGAAATGACGATTGTAGGTCTTCGGAGTCCAGACCGCCGCCTCGGACTCTACCCGGATGTACCAAGGGCTTGTGGTCAGGAAATCGAAGAAGGCGTGGAAGCCGCGATACTCCCGTTCAACGAAGGTTTTCGCGCCATGCGTAAACTCGCGCACATGGTCAAGCATAGCGACTCTGACGTGGTCGATGAGCAGGTCGAACAGTTCCTGCTGCGAGTCAAAGTGCTTGTAGAGCGCGCCCACGGAAAGGCCGGCCTCCTGCGCGATGGAGGCGACATTGGTGCCTGAAAAGCCGCGCGCCATGACGACGCGCGCGGCCGCCTCGAGCAGCCGCTCACGCGTTCCGTGGAACTGCGGGCGAAATACCGTTCGGTCGCCGGGAACCGGAACCTGCGAGAGATCGGCCATTCGAGATGCAAGGCCGTCCCTGAAGAACCGGACATAGGTGTCGGCCGCCCACTCCGGAATGCCGCTCCCCGTCTCCGCCGGCCGGCCGCCAAAGCCAAGCGCAATATGTCCGACCGCGCCGGCCTGGATTTCGGCGATGACACGGTGTTCGGTGTCATCGAAGGGTCGGATCTGTCCTGCCGCCTGCGCGGCGTATTGATCCCTGAGGTAGCGTTCCTCGACATTGCTCATGTGCTGCGCGTAGCTTTCTGGCACGGCGCACTCGGCGTCGGTCATTACCCGAAGGAAATAGCGGTTGCGCTGCAGATAACGCGATATTGCCAGGAACCGCAGTCGCTGGTCCTCGAAGTAGTCGCCGGTTTCCGCGGCATTCTGGTCGAGGAAACGGAAGAAGCGCATCCCTTCCTCAGGCAGAAGCTGATTCAGGAATTTCTCATGCGAGCCGAAGTAGGAATAGAGCGTTCCTTGCGCGAGCCCGGCGGCATTGGTGATGCGGTTGACTGATGCCTTGGTGTAGCCATGGCGCGCGACAACTTTCAGCCCTGCAGAGATCAGCGCTTCGCGCCGCTCACGCTGATTGTCCTGGCGAGACTTCTTCCGCGTTGCCGTGGCCATTTCCCGATTGTTCTTCTGCCAGCCTGTCCCGGATCAGATCGCGCAAGAGATTCTTTCGCACCTTTCCGGCCGCTGTATACGGCAATTCCGTGACGACCTCCAAGCGCTCGGGAAATTTCTGCCGTGCCAAACCGCTGGCCGCCAACGCTTGTTGCATTTCGGAAAAGTTGAAGCTGCGTCCCGGCTTCAACGTCACGACCGCACAACAGGTTTCGCCAAGCCGCGGATGGGGCATTGCGACCACCGCCGCGACGTTGATCGAAGGGTGGGCATGCAGCACATCCTCGATCTCTTTCGGGCTGATGTTTTCGCCGCCACGAATGATGAGATCCTTGCTGCGACCGGTGATGACGACGCAACCCTCCGGCGTCATGCGCGCCAGGTCGCCCGTCTTGAAATAGCCATCGGCATCGAACGCCGCTTCATTGTCGATGTAGTTGGCATAGCCGACGCAGACCTCCGGACCGCGCGTCCGGATCTCGCCTTCATCACCCTGCGCGACTGGTAAGCCATCGGCATCTGTCAGTCTGATGTCATGCCCGACTACGAAACCCTCGGTCGTGGCGCCAAGCGAGGATCGCTCGAGATCTGGTACACCCAATGTCACCGTCGGCGCTTCGGTGCTGCCATACAGCCGGAAGCACACGCAGTTCTGCAAGGCGGCGTTGGCGCCGTGGATCACCTCCGGCGGCACCGGTGCACCGCCGCTTGGAAAATAGCGAAGACTCGGCAGTGGCCTGGCGTTGTCGGCGGCGAAGCGGGCCAGTTCCTGAACGAAGGGCGTGGCGCCTATCGTGAAAGTGACGCCGTATCGGTCGATCAGATCGGCGGCCCGGGTCACCTCCCAGCTGTCCATAAGCACAACTGTGGCGCCCAGCGCGACCGGCAGCTGGATTCCGTACAGATAGCCGGTGATGTGGCCAAGCGGCGACGGCATAAGGATCACGTCATCGCCGGTCAGTCCCAGGTATTCCGAAAAGTTGCGTACCTCGGCACCTATGGTGTTGTGCGTGTGGAGCACACCTTTTGCCGGGCCTGTCGTACCGGATGTGTACATCAGCAGCTTGATGTCGTTCGGGTCGACGTCCGGGTTCGGTCCCCGGGCGGCGGGACCCTGGATGAGGGCGTCAAACATGCGGCGTCCAGTCGCTGTCTGCGACCGCACCAGAATCGTCTCGGTCTGGCCGTTCCATGCCGGCTCGATGCGCTGCACCATCCCCTCATAATCGAACTTCCGAAAGCTCTGCGGAACGAACAGCACCCGCGACCTTGCATCGGATACGATGTGCGCAACCTCGGCATCGCGATAGATCTGCACGATCGGATTGCATGCGAAGCCGCCAAAGGCGCACGCCAGTTCGATAATGATCGCCTCATACCAGTTGGGGAGCTGGAAGCTGACGACGTCTCCTGCAACAAGCCCGTGGTCGCCGAGTGCGGACACGAGCCTTAAGGCCATATCCCGGCATTCGGCGACGGTGAGCGAAACGTCGCCATCGATGACCAGGACACGTTCATGATCAACCATTGATAACCGATCCATTTGGATCGCGAGTGTTGCGCCGTCCCATTCGCCGGACGCTGTGCGCATGGCGATGAGCTCCGGACTTAGTCGGGTTTTCCATCTGGAGTTCATTGAAGGCTTCTCCGTTCCCGTCCGCCCATCAGACGGTCGTCACACCCTGTCTGCCTGGTCCCCCCGGAGCGGCGCTCCGTCCGGCCCGTAGCCAACGCCTTCCAGTCCGCGGGCCCGCAATGCAAGCCACCATCCTGCCTGGTCGTTCCAAGTCTGAAATAAAGGGGCGACGCCCATCGCAATAGCAGCGTGATTGGCAAAGTATGGGTCAAACATGGCTTGACGGCCGACGGCGATCAGGTCGGCATGACCTTCTGCCAGGGCGGTTTCGGCTTGCCGTCCATCGAGAATGTGCCCAACGGCCATCACCTTGACGCCAGTGCGTCGCCGAATTTCCGAGGCGTAGCGCACTTGAAAGCCCGGCTTCCGCGAGGAATTCTCGTAGGCCGTCGCGCCTCGCATGCCGCCGGACGAGCAATCGATGACATCGACGCCGACGCGGGCAAGCTCCCGCGACAGCGCAACCGAATCGTCGATGTCCCAGCCATCCGGTGCTCCGTCGACCGACGAGACGCGGAAGAACAGCGGTTTGCGGCCGGGCCATCGTTCGCGTACAGACTTCGCTATTTCCAATGCTAGGCGCATGCGGCCGGCGCGATCCCCACCGTAGCCATCCGTGCGGGTGTTGACGCCGGGAGAGAGGAAACTCGAGATCAGGTAACCGTGCGCACCGTGGATTTCGACAATTTCAAACCCCGCTGCATCTGCACGGGCTGTGGCATCGCCGAAATGGGCGACGAGATTGGCTATGTCCGTTGCGGATAGCGAATGCGGTTGCACGAAACCGTCACTCAGCGCCTCGGTCGTGGGCCCGACCAGTTGATAAGGCGCCTCGCCGCGGGACGCATCCAAGGCGTTTAGCGGGCCGTTGCCGGCCCATGGCCTTTGCCACCCGCCCTTGCGACCGGCATGCGCGAGTTGGACGCCAGGCAACGCACCCTCGCTCCTGACGAAGTCGGCGACCCGCTTGAGACCTGGAACGAACGCGTCGCTCCAGATCCCGAGATCGCCGTGACTGATCCGGCCGCGTTCCTCGACTGCGGCCGCCTCGGTGAACACGATCCCCATTCCCCCAAGCGCGACCTTGCCAAGATGAACGAGGTGCCAGTCGCCCGCAAAGCCATGCCGCGCCGAATATTGACATAGTGGTGGCAGGACAATCCGGTTGCGTACGCGCGCGCCCGAAATCGTCATGGGTGTGAAGAGAAGCGGGACGGTCTCAGGCGTGCTGCGCGTGTCCACTGGCGGATCCGTCGTCACACGAAGAACAGGACGATGGACGGGAACACGATGATCAGCCCCACTGTCAGCAGCATCACCACTGCGAACGGGAAGGCGCCGATGAAGACATCACCAAGCGTGATGCCGTAGTCGGAAAGGGTACTACGAACCACGAAGCACGAAATGCCGAACGGCGGCGTTAGCAGCCCGATCTCTGTCGCCAGCACCGCGACGATGCCGAACCAGACGAGATTGACATCAAAGGGCGCAAGCAGTGGCAGAAACAACGGGACGGTGATGAGGATGATCGACACCGAGTCGATGATCGTTCCGAGGATCAGCGCAAGTGCGATGAAGACAAGGAGGATGACGATATAGGTTGCGTCAAGATGGGTGACGAGGTTGCCGATCTGCGTCGGAAGACCGGATATGCCGAGCATGCGGCTGTACATCGTGGCGGATATGACGATGAAGAGGATAGAGGCCGTGATGTAGCCGGTTTCGATCAGGATGGCCCACAAGCCCTTAAGCGTGAGACGTCGCTTCAGAAGTGCCGCGATCAGCGCCATTCCGGCTCCGACAGCCCCGGCCTCTGTGGGTGTGAATACGCCGCCATAGATGCCGCCTAGAACTGCGACCACCAGAGTGATGACGGGGATGATCATCCTGAACAGTTCGACGATGGAGAGGTCTTCGGCCGCATCGATCAGGGCGGCCTTGCCGGGGTCGGCGATGATCCATGACGGAAAGAACGTCGCCGCGATGAAAATGCCAGCGGAAAAGAGAAAGGCCAGCAGCAGGCCGGGGCCAATTCCGGCTAGGAACATCGCCCCGACGGATTGCTCTGCGATCAGCGCATAGACGATAAGGAGAACGCTTGGCGGGATCAGCATGCCGAGCACGGAACTGCCGGCCACCACACCTACTGCGAAGCGTTTGTTATAGCCGAATTTCAGCATTTCCGGCACGGCTATCCGCGAAAACACGGCCGCCGACGCGATAGTAACGCCGGTGATCGCCGCGAAGACGGTGTTGGCTGCCACCGTCGCAATGCCGAGTCCGCCGGCGAACCGCCTGAGCAACTGGTTGGCGACGATGTAGCTGTCTCGCCCCAGATCCGCGGCACTGACCAACATTCCCATCAGTACGAAGAGTGGCACGACGCCGAAAATGTAGTCGGCTATGCCCTGGGTCGCGGCCTGCGTCAGCATCTGCGTCGCAACGTTGAAGTTGCCCCGGATGAGCCAGACCCCGACGAACGACGTCAATGCCAGCACGAAGGGGACGTGGATGCCGATGTAGATCAGCACCAGCATCACAACGACGGAGATGATGCCGATATCAATTGGGGTCATCGGAGTTTCATACCTGGGTTGCCGAGGCGCCGCGGAGGTCCCCGAACAGCGCGCGGATTGCAGCGATGACCAGTTGGATGGCCGTCAGGAAGACACCGATGGCGATGATGACCTTGGTCGGCCATGTGGGGAAGGTAAACAGGCCCGCCGTACCGACATAGTAGCCGCGGTCATAGTCCTTAATGATCGCAGGGATGATCCCGTAGGCCAGAATCGCCATCAGGACGATCCCGGCCAGCGCGGCGACGAAATCGATAGCGCGCGCGATTTTCGGACGTCTAACACGTAGCGCGCCGACTACGCTGTCGGCACGCGTGATACGATCATGGGCGGTCGTGTCTGCCAGTTGCGCAAACACGATCGCCACGATCGAAATCTCGACGATCTCCGTGACGCCGACGACCGGCGAATTGAAGAGAAAGCGACCCGCGACGTCGGCACAGACGAGAAGCATCAGTGCAAACGTCGCGAGGGAACCGAGCGCGTTGAACGCGCTCGTTACCCAGTCGATCAAAGCGATGAGTGCGTTGCGCGGACGCGCTTCGCCTGTCGCTTCGGGAGCGAATTCGGACAAGAAACTATTCCTTGTCCCACTCGCGCGAGATCGGCTGGCCAGCCGCCCGCAGGATGTCCATGTATTTCTTCAGAATCTCGGTGCCTGGCTTGCCTGCCTTGTCGGCGGCATCAGCCCATTCCTTGGCTATGTTCGGCATGCCGGCGGCCATTTCCTTGCGCTGCTCGGGTGTAAACTGAACGATCGTGCCGCCGTTCGCCTTGTAGGTTTCGAGAGCCTTTCCCGAAGCAGCCACGACATAGTCGGCCAGCGCTTCACCGTAGCCGCGGGATGCGGTCACCATCGCTTCCTTGACGGCATCGGGGAGACCATCCCAGAAGTTCTCGTTGGCGGCAATCGCAAACGAGGTGGTGGCGCCCATGTCGGCCTTGATGAAGAAGGGAGCAACTTCATACATCTTGAAACCGGCCGCCGCTTCAGCCCAGATGGACGCGCATTCGGCGATGCCGGTCTGGATCGCATTGTAGAAGTCGCCCAGATTGCTGTTGACGCCGACGCCACCCACTCCCTTGAAATAAAGGAGGTTGGTGCCGGCACCGGCGATCTTGACGCCGTTGAAGTCGGCCGGACCGGCCTTGTTCGTCTTGCAGACCGCCTGGTAGTTGTCGACCGATCCCGAAGCGCCGAGATAGACGAGGCCCAGATCCTGCCATTCTTTCTTGAATGCCGGGACGTCATCCGCGATCTGTCCCATCGCCTTGGTGACCAGGCGCAGGTCGCCGGTCGCGAAGGGAGTCACGAAAGAGACGTTGTGGAGCGGCAGCTTGTCAACGTGGAAAACGGGAACGATGATGCCGATGTCGCCGATGCCGGTTGAAATCGCATCGAGTTCGCCACGCGGCTTCACCACGGTGCCGCTGAAACCCTTGTTCCAGTTGATGGTGTAGTCGCCTTTGGCGGCAAGCGCCTTGTCGACCTCCGGAATGAAGTAGTCTTCGAACACCTTCACCCAGGCCGCCGTCGGCGCATAGCCCGAAATGGCAGTGACGTTGATGGTTTCGGCAGAAAAAGCACTTCCGGCGCCAAGGCACAGGCCCATGGCTACTGCTCCAACGGAGACAGTCGTCTTCAGGTATTCAAACATGGTTTCCTCCCAGAGTTGAACGAGTTTACAGGACAGTTTCTAGCGCGACTCCATCGATGGCCCGCGCAAATCCAGGCGCGCAAATAAACGCCGAATGGCGGCATGACGCCGAGATATCTTGGCCGGCCTCGCAACTGCGATGCCGGGGAGCGGAAGCCGCCTGGCAAGACTGGTAACGATGGTGCCCCTCATTTTGCCGGCTCCTCCCGACTGCATGATGTGTAGTGAATATTGAACCATTATTCTAGCGCCGCACTGGATTGAGATCAGGTTTTTTCACTTCGCTCGGCGCGCCGCGGATCTGTCCGGATCAGAGGGTTTCGACGAACCAGCTTCGGGCTATGGCGGCGGCCTTCTCCACTTTCGATCTGTCCGAGTAGAGCGTCATGTGTGTCGTGTGAGGTAGAACCTCGAGTTTCTTCTTGGTCGTCGGGATAGCGTTGAACGCATTGATCTCGAGATCCCACAACGTCAGGTCATCTCCCTCAGCGACAATCATGAGTGTGGGAACATTGTAGATCCGCTTCACGAAGGGGCTGACGTCATAGTTGAGCAGAAGGTCGACGGACTCTACCGTACTGCGATTTTCGTAGAGCGGCGCTTCATTCGCCTTGATCTTAAGGAACGTCTCCACCGTTTCCGGGAATGGCCATGCGGACACCTCGGCTGCCGAGTTGGCCGTGGCATGCGGCAGATAGAGCTGCTCGCCGGGCTTTTCGTAGCGCAGCTTCCGATCCTCGAGGATCATGTCCCAAAGGCGGCGGTACTCCATCGTCCCGTGCGCGCGGCGCATGTTCTCGTAGCCATCGACCACCGGAATCTGGCTAACGATCGATTTGACCCTCGGATCCGTCGCCGCCAGCACCAGCGCGTGCCCGCCCGAATAGGAAATACCCCACACGCCGATCCGCTCGGCATCGACCAGTTCGTGTCTCTCCAGGAAACTGATTGCATTTTGGTAGTCGCGGATCTGATCCCACGGATCGAGATGTTGGCGGTTGTCACCGTCAGAAACACCCAGATTACGGTAATCGAAAATGAGGGCGTTGATGCCAGCTTCCGCGAAGGCTTTCGCATAGGTCGGCATCACGATCTCGCGGACGTAGCACCAGCCGCCAGCGAGAACGACCGTCGGCGATTTCTGCGACTCGCTGGCGAGATAGAGCCAGCCGCGGCAGGTGACCCCCTCAGACTGAAATTCCACATCCACGCGTTTTGTCATTGTCCCTCCCCGCGATACGCCGCCTTTTCGGTGGCTGCACCATCCAGCGCAATCGATTGCAATGAATTGTCGACTCCATTGGCTCGCTTGTCAATCGATTGCAGAAACAGTAGTGCGCGATTATAATTTGTTCCACTTTCGACGTGCACGCCACTGCCTGTCGAGGGACAGACCAAGCGGGAGGAGCGTCCATTGGCTCGCGTCAACATGCGCGAACTGGCAAGAACCCTGGGGGTCGATCGCTCCACGATCTCGCGCGCGCTGAGTGCAGACAAGGCACATCTCGTCGGCACTGAGACACGAGACCGTATTCGCGCCGCGGCTGAACATGCCGGTTATCGGCCGGACCTGACGGCGGCTGCACTGCGCCGCGGCCGGTCCAACACCATCGGTATCCTCGTCTCGGATCTCGAGAATGAAACCTTCATCACGGTCATTCGCCGGATCGTCGCCGAGTTGAACGGAACCCAGCAGGAATTCACGACGCCGCTGATCGGCGAGACGCGGGATCTCCAGCGGACGAGTCGGGAGTTGCTGGATCAATTTCTGGCTCGGCGGGTCGATGCGATCATATCGCTGGCATCGAGCGAGACGGATGCGGAGATGCTGGGCGATGCATCGCGACACGTTCCGGTAGTGCTGGCCATCCGCAGGCTCAATGGCGTCGCCCTGCCCACCGCGACATGCGACGATGAAGCCGGGGGTGCGATGGTGGCAGAGCATTTCCACGCAAGAGGCCACCGCACCGTCTGCCAGATCAAAGGTCCGACAATCTCGGCGACATTTGTCGACCGCGCGCAAGGCTTCTCGGATGCCGCGGCGCGGCTTGGCCTCAGCGAGCACCCCACGGAGATCGTCGCCACGAACGCGACGACCACGGCGGGGCGGAGTGCGGCCGAACTTGTTTTGGGCATGCGACCGCGTCCGACCGCAGTCTTCGCCCACAATGATGCGCTTGCGCTCGGAATGCTCGAAACGATGCGCTCCACCGGGCTCTCCTGCCCGGGCGACATTTCAGTCGCCGGCTACAACAACACCCAGATCGCAAAAATCCTCGCGACACCGCTGACCACCGTCGACTATCCGGTCGAAGCGGTGAGCATCCATGCCGCGTTGACGACGAGAAATTTAATTGCGGACCGGTCGTTCGCGTGGACAAACAATGTCTTTCAGCCCGCCCTCGTCATCCGCAAGTCCACCTGACTAGGAAGCGTCGCGGCCAAGACCCATCCAGTTGGCGATATTGTTGCGTTGCACGGCAGAGGAACCGCCGATGATCGGCAGCAGCAGCACGTCACGGACGTATCGCTCAACATCGAAATCCTTGACGTAGCCGTAGGCGCCCATCACTTCCTGGCTATCCAGAACGATCGACTTGGCCGTCTCGGTTACGAAAAGCTTGGTCATCGAGGTCTCGATGCCGCAGCGCACACCCTGGTCCGCTAGCCGCGAAGCGTTTTTCATCATCAGGCGCGCGGCCAGCAGGCGCGTGTGCATGTCCGCGAGCTTGTGACGGATTGCCTGATAGTGGGCAATCGGCTTGCCGAACTGGCGGCGTTGATTGGCATAGTCCCACGCATCGTCGGTCGCCGAAGCGGCGATGCCGATTCCCATTGCCGCGACTTCCAGTTTCTCCACGTCGAGTCCAGCGCCTGTTAGCATCTGCCAGCCGCGGTTCCACGATACGGACCCGCCGACGAGGTTGTCTGCTGGAACGCGCACGTCATCGAAGGAAACGTCGGTCGTCGCCGCGCCTTTCATTCCCATCGTTCCGATACGCGAGATCGTAACGCCCGCCGTTGTGGGAGGAATGAGCACGAACGACAGGTTGTTGTGCCTGTCGTCAGCGGGTCCGCTGCGGACGAGCGCGTAGATATAGTCGCAGAACTCGCTGCCGGAACAGAAGCGCTTATGGCCGTTGATGACTAGCATGTCGCCGTCACGGACGACTGTAGTTCGCACGCTCGCTAAATCGGCCCCGATGTCGGGCTCGCTCCAGCCGTAGGCGAACAGCATTCTGCCCGCGGCAACCTCCGGCAGCAGCTCGCGTTTCTGTGTTTCAGACCCGCACTCGAGGATGTTCATGCCAGCATAACATGCGGCCATGATGTAGGGCACCGAGACCGCAAGGCTGCGGCGCGACAGTTCCTCGATGACGACCATCGTGGCGAAGATATCGCGGCCGGAACCGCCATACTCCTCGGGAACCGTAAGACCCATGACGCCAAGATCGCCCAAGCGGTCGAACACATCGCGCGGAAATATGTTGTCGCGGTCCCACCTGGCTGCTTCGGCGCGGGGCATGTGTTCCTCGACGAACCGCTGCAGCGAACTGCGAAGCATGCGAATGTGTTCAGGCTCGTTGAGATTCATGCGTGCGCCCTCTTACCGGTCATCTTTGCAGAGTTTGCAGAGCGAATTTCGGTGCCGGCCGTCTGTAGCCGCCCCGTCCGTGTGGCGCGGTCTGTATCCGCCGCGCCTCAGTTGCCGGTGAACACCGGAGAACGCTTGTCGCGAAACGCGTTCACCGCCTCCTGATGGTCCTTGGACAGGTTGGACATCTGCTCGTAGGCGATGCCGGCGTCGAAATGGGAATGGAAGATCGCTTTTAGCGGCAGGTTTGCTGTCACCTTGGTCCAGTTGAGCGCCTTTGTCGGTGCCGCAGCGAGGCGGTTAGCCAGTGCGTCAACGGCTGCGTCAAGCTCCTCCGACTTCACAACGTCCGTGATAAGGCCAAGACGTTCGGCCTCGACGGCGCCGATCATGTCACCGGTGAAGAGAAACTTCTTGGCTTTGGCATAACCGAGGATCTGCGGCCAGATCAGCGCGCCACCGTCTCCCGCGACCAGACCGACTGAAACGTGGGGATCGCCGATCCGCGCTTCTTCCTTCGCGATGATGACGTCGCAGAGCAGCGCCAGCGATGCGCCAAGCCCCGCCGCATGGCCGTTCATGCGGCAGATGAGGGGCTTGTCCAGCTCCAACTGGCTGAACACAATCTCCTTGGCCTCGCGGGCGGTCTGCTCGAACGATGCCGGATCGTCGATGGCGTGCTGCATCCACTGGATATCGCCACCGCCGCAGAACGCCTTGCCGCGTCCCGTCAACACCACGACCTTCGCGTCGTCGTCGTGACGCACGTCGGTGAAGATCCGCGACAGCTCCGTGTGAAGCTCGGCGTTGACGGCGTTATAGGCCGCCGGCCGGTCGAGTATGATGGTCAGGACCGGGCCCCGACGTTCGACCGAGATCGCCTTGTAGGACTCGTAATTCTGCAAGTGGCACCCCCTCCGGCCCCGTGTCAGATCGCGGGTCGTTTTGTGAATATTGGTTCAGAAATCACAGTTGGCCGATGAAGGCAAGCCGCGGAACTGACGCTTGCTAGCGCGGTTAGGGCGCCGGCAATCCGGCCAGAGCAAAGAAGTCGTGACCGCCGAGACCGGCTGACGCCGCCGCTGCGTAGCGCTCTCTGATGGCGGAGAGAACGTGCGTCCTGACGCCGCTCTCAATCCCGGCATCGAGCGCGAGATCGAGATCCTTCATCATCTGCGAGAGCCCGAAAGCAGGCGCGTAGTCTCCTGAAACGACCATGTCCCTCTTGTATTTCAGCAGTGGCGAGGCGACTACGCTTTCCAGGATCGCGTCCATCATCATTGCGGTCGAGAGATTGCCGGCCTTGCCAAGCGCAAGTGCCTCGGCCAGCAACGCGGAACTCGCTGCGACCATCGAGTTGATCACAAGCTTGAGATAGCGGCTCTCCTCAGCCTCGCCGACATACATGAGCCGGCCGGCAAAGCTGCGCAGAACAGGCTCGGCACGCTCCAGCGCAACCCTGGGACCCGACGCGAATACGGTCAACGCGCCTGCGGCTGCGGTAGTGGTGCTTCCTGAAATCGGCGCTCTAAGATAAGCAACGCCACGCGCCGAAAGTGCCGCTGCCACCTCCGCGGAGATCCCCGGAGACACCGTACTCATCTCGATCACCGTATGCCGGCTCGACAGCGCGACCGCCAGGCCGCGCTCCGCGTCGCGCACGACAGAATCCAGGACCGGGTCGTCCGGCAAGGTCAGGAAGATCAGGTCAACCTGCGCCGCCAGTTCGGCTGCAGAACCCATCGCGACTGCGCCGGCCGCGACAACCTCTGCGCGATTTTCGGGCCGGGGTTCCAGAACATTGACGCCGATGCCCTTGGCCAGAACGCGGAGACACATCGCGCTACCCATCTTGCCGGTTCCAATCCAGCCTATCCGTGCGTCCTCGACCATTGGTCCCTCATGTGAAAGATGTCACTGCCTGTCGCCGCAACTCTGCGTCCGCCGGCTTGAAGCCCTTCCGAACCAAGAGCATGCCAATGCATTATATCGTCCATTGTCTAGACCATACGGGCGCTGTCGACCTGCGCCTCGCCCATTATGATGCGCACAAGGCCTATCTCGCCTCAAAGCCCATCAAAATACTCGTGTCGGGCCCACTTCTGGCCGATGACAACGAGACGATGATCGGATCGTTCTTCCTTGTCGAAGCCGACTGTCGCGCGGACGTGCAGCAGTTCAGTGACGCCGATCCGTTCCGTGCGGCGGATCTCTGGGCCAGGATCGACATCCATCCATTCCTCAAGCGAGTCGACAACCGCTGATCTGCCGCTCGGTGCCGGCGCGCTAATGCGACCTCAGCGCAAGGCCGATGCCGCAGATCACGAGACACAGCGCCACGGCCTGGCGCAGACCGAGCGGCTCGCCGAGGAACAACGCGGCGGAGATCGTCCCAATCACCGGAATCAGCATGGTTCCCAACGAAGCCATCGTGGGCGGCAGCCGCCGCAACGCACCGAACCAGCAGACATAGCAGAGCCCCATTGCAACCACCGCCATGTAGGCCCACGACCAGAATGCGGCGATCCCCAGCGCATAGCTTTCAGGCTGCTCAATGAAAACGCCGGCCAGCAGCATCGGCAAGGAGCCGAGCCCGAGTTGCCAGGCCGTCGAAGCTGTAGGCTCTACACCGGCCGGGGGCCGGACGGCGACTGTCGAGATGGCGAACAGGATAGCGGCCGAGAAAGCACACACGACGCCGAGTAGCCTTGTGCCTTGCATCGGAGCAACCTGTCCGGCGAGCAGAGCGGCGATACCAGACATTCCGAGCACCAATGCAAGCACGCCGGTTGGCGTCGGCCGCGTGCCCTTGAGCGGCCACGCCAGCAATGTCGCCCAGATCGGCATCGTGTAAACTATCATCGCAGCTTCGCCGACCGACAGCCACTTCATTGCAATAGTCGCAAGCCCCATCCATGCGGTCACGTTGAATAGCGCAGCAATCATCATGCGGACGCGCGAGCCGGGCGGCAGCGTAAGCCGCTCGCCCTGTAGTAGCGCCACCAGCCCGACGCCCACGCCCGCGAAAAGACCGCTGCTGCCGCGGGAAAAAAGCGGCGGCCATTCCGCAAGCAGAAGCTTCATGACGGGCCAGTTGATGCCCCAGCCGACGATCGTGACTAGAAGCAAGGCCATGCCGGCAACCTGCGGGCCCATGCCCCGGACCTGAGGCGCCGCTTGCACGGGATCAGGCGGGGTAATGATATGAGACATTGCGCTGCTTTCTCGCGGACCCGGTTCTATAGCCGCGCCCGCTTTAGTGTCGCGATGAATGTCGAGACGGCAGAATTGGTTTTGCCCGCCAGAGGATGTTCTGCGCTCAGTCGAGCGCGATCCATTCGCCGTCGACCTTTAGGCGGTGGGTCACGAGGCCGGGCTTGATGATCGCTTCGACGAAACAACCCTTCGCTGCCGTCAGGATGAGGCGCTTCTTGTCATCGACCGAAGCGTCGCCGCGCAGATCAACGTCGAAGCGAAATCCAAGGCCCTTGCTCTCATAGGGATGCCTCATGCTTTCCATCTCGGCTTGCCAGCGAGCTTCGCAATTGACGTCGAAGGACGCGACGTGGATGTCGAGCCGACGCGAAAAGGCGCGGATCTGTGTCATTAGGCAGGTCGTCAGTCCGCTAACGAAATATGAAAGCGGATACGGAGCGGTTCCGTCGCCGCCGTGGTAGGCGCCTTCGTCCGACGGCAGGACTGCGGTATGCGGTGCGGCACCGCGCAAGTGCACCGTGCACTCGTTGCGGAACTTCGCATTGTTGGTTCCTTCGGATTCGAGCAGGACGTCAAATTTCATTTTAGCCATTGTATCCAGTTACTTATCAAAGGTCATGCGATCCACACTATCGATTCCAGTCCGCGATGTCACCGCAGCGCGAGCGATAACTTTGGCGCAGAACGTGTTCGATGTCCTCGTATTTCAGGGCGGGTTCGCGGCGGCGGAGGTTGCGCCGAACAAGTCCAGGTCGGCGATTGGCATAAATGTCCGTCGTCAGGTTTTCAGACAGATGGCATTTGCGCCGGCAGGATAACGCCAGCCGGCTTTTTGCGCAGCACCATTGGCGCACTCGGTGGTGACGAAAAAGGTCTGGTTCGAATGGCCGCCGCCAATGCGGTCGAGCGTTGGCGGCGCATCGCCGAACTACTCATCAATGAACGCGCTGAGCCTCGCCACCGAAAACTCAGCAACTGCTTCGCGCGCCGTCATTTCTGATACCTTCTGCTTTGTTCCCCGAGCCGCTCAGGCTTCGTCCCACGTCCAGAAGTCGGAACCCTCGGCTTCGAGAAGGGTATTGAGAACCATCTTGTGCGCCTCATGGGCACCGTCGACGAGGCGGGCCTGGCGTGCCTAGCGGTAGATCCATCACAGCGGGGTGTCGTTCGAATAACCGCGCGCGCCGCTGATCTGAATGCCGACATCGGCAGCCTGGTGCAGCAGGTTGCGTTCGTCGCGACCGTCGCCGATCCGCATGCGTTCAAGTCGGGGCGATGCCTCTCGGCCTGGATCGGGCTCGTTCCGAAGCAGAACTCGAGCGGTGGCAAGGAAAGGCTCGGCAGCATCTCCAAGGCCGGCAATCGCTACCTTCGACAGCTGCTGGTCGTCGGTTCAATGGCGGTCATCCGCTATGCCGAGCGGAACGGAACCAGAAGGCCATGTCTCATGCAGCTAATGGCGCGACGAACGACCAACGTGGCAGCCGTCGCGCTCGCCAACAAGACCGCCCGGATGGTCTGGGCACTGATGACGAACGGCGAACGTTACAGGGAGCCGGTCATCGAATAGAACGAGACAAGGCGCGAAGTCGCCGACGAGGTTGGGAAGGGCGGACAGGAGCTAATGCAGCAAGCCGGTTGAAACCGCCGGATCAGGAAAACCCACTGGGGCCGTGCACTTCGAGTGCGAGCTTACGATCGGGACCTGAGACGCGCGAATGGCATTATGGCCAGCGGCACATGAAAAACCGCACCTACAGGTCGGATACATGGCCGCACCAACCAGCAAATGCAAAAAGCTCAAGAACCCCTTGCCAACGGAGAGCCGTCCATACACGGCCCCGGTCAAGCCGTTCGCCACCTGACGATTCACTTGTCCTCGGGCGCAAGTTCCTTCGTCGTCCTATCTGCGATGGCGGCTATGCCTCCGACCTGTCCAGCACCTCGTTCGGTCGATCCGCCCGGAACCCGGTCTTTCCGAGCCTCCTCCAGACACCGCGTGCGTGTTCGCCGTGATCGCTTCGGAGCTTTTCGGCGATCCAGATGAGCGCTCCATAGATGGTGGCGCGGTCATCGCCGGTTAGCTCGACGATGCCCGCCTTGACGACGAGACCGCCCAGTTCGATCAGTTGCCGCGTGCGCTTGCGGCGATCGACCTGCCAGGTGCGCATGTCATGTCGCGCCTGTGCCGCCCGATGGCGGTTGCGCGCCGCGCGGTTGCGTCTGAGCGCTGCCAGTGTCGCGGCCAGGCGCTGATGCAGATCGCCGCGACCGGCCCTGAAAGAACGCCGCCCCGCGCTTTGCCCAAGCTTCTCTCTTTGCGGCGTCCTTGGTTTCCGCCAGCGCGACGAGCGCACCGGCTAATTCGTGGGCAGTAAGGCTGTCCGCCCCGGTGGCAATGACCAGTTCGCCGAGCTGCTGCACCTTGCGGGTTTTGAGTTCCCGCGCCTTGTCCTCAAGCGCCCTCAGTTCCGCGTCATAGTCTCTCGGCTTGCGCATGTTCGTGTCCTTTCCCGGTCGCAAGTGGTTGATGCGGTAAGGATAGTTGCGCCGGCGGCTGAACGCAGTAGTGTTGCCGGGACGGCTTGGCACGGCCCGGTCCATCCCGAGATTTTTTCGAGCGAGGGCGCGCTTATACGTCGTTCCGACGTCCGCTTTGGCGTGCTGATGTTTGGATCGCGATGGCGATCTATCATCTTCACGTCAAGGTCATCTCCCGTAAGGCAGGCTCCAGCGCGGTGGCGTCCGCCGCCTACCGCTCGGCCTCGCGGCTGCGCGACGAGCGCGTCGACCGGGTTCAGGATTTTACCGGCAAGCGTGGCGTGGTGCATTCCGAGGTCATGCTGCCGGAGAGCGCACCGGAGCATTGGTCCGACCGCGAACGGCTGTGGAACGACGTCGAAGCCTTCGAGGTGAGGAAGGACGCCCAGCTTGCCCGCGAGGTGGAGTTCGCCCTGCCGCGTGAGATGAGCCAGGCGCAGGGCATCGAACTCGCCCGCGACTTCGTGCAGACCGAGTTCGTCGATCAGGGCATGATCGCCGACCTCAATGTGCATTGGGACATTGGCGAGGACGGAAGCCCCAAGCCGCATGCCCATGTCATGCTCACCATGCGCTCGGTGGACGAGAACGGTTTTGGCGGAAAGGTGCGGGACTGGAACCGCACGGAAATGGTGGAGCGCTGGCGCGAACGCTGGGCGGAACTTGCCAATGAGCGTCTGGCCGAACTCGATATCGACGCACGCATCGACCATCGCAGTCTTGAGGCGCAGGGCATCGAGCTTGAGCCGCAGACACAGATCGGTGCGCCGGCACAGCGCATTGAACGGGAAGGCGTGGAGGCAGACGCCGGTGCCGCTGACAGCATTGCGGATCGGGCAGAGATGCATCGCGAGATTGCCCGCAACAATGGCGACAGGATCATCGCTGATCCGTCCATCGCACTCGACGCCATCACCCTTCAGCAGTCCACCTTCACACGACGCGACATGGCGATGTTCGCGCACCGTCACAGCGACGGCATCGACCAGTTCAACAAGGTCATGGGCGCGATGCGCAACGCTCCTGATCTGGTCGAACTCGGCAGGGATTCCCGCGGTGAGGACCGCTTCACCACGCGCGACATGATCGAGACCGAACGGCGCCTGCATCGCGCCGCGGAGATGATGGCAGAGCGCGAACGCCATGAGGTCAGCGACAGGGACAGAGAGGCAGCTCTAGCCCACGCCGAACAGCGCGGCCTTGTCCTGTCCGGCGAGCAGGCCGATGCGCTGGCGCATGTCACGGACGGGCGCGATCTCGGCATTGTCGTCGGCTATGCCGGAACGGGAAAGAGCGCCATGCTCGGCGTGGCGCGCGAGGCGTGGGAGGCGGCGGGTTACGAGGTCCGCGGCGCAGCACTCTCCGGCATTGCGGCGGAGAATCTGGAAAGCGGATCGGGTATCACTTCGCGCACCATCGCCAGCCTGGAGCATGGCTGGGAACAGGGCCGTGATCTGCTCACCTCGCGCGATGTTCTGGTGATCGACGAAGCCGGCATGGTCGGCACGCGCCAGATGGAGCGCGTGCTGTCCCATGCCGCGGAAGCCGGAGCCAAGGTTGTGCTGGTGGGCGATCCGCAGCAGCTGCAGTCGATCGAGGCGGGTGCTGCCTTCCGTTCGATCCATGAGCGCCACGGCGGCGCGGACATCGAAACCGTCCGCCGCCAGCGCGAGGATTGGCAGCGCGACGCCACACGCGATCTGGCAACCGGCAGAACCCGAGACGCCATTCATGCCTATGACAGTCACGGCATGGTGCACGAGGCGCAATCGCGAGAGCAGACGCGCGAGAACCTGATCGAGCGCTGGGAGCGCGACCGGCAGGCCGCACCGGATGCGAGCCGCATCATCCTCACCCACACCAATGCCGAGGTGCGGGAGCTTAACGAGGCGGCCCGCGAGCGGATGCGGGAAGCGGGTGACCTCGGCGCGGACGTGCGCATCACCGTCGAGCGCGGCGCGAGAGACTTCGCCAGCGGAGACCGCGTCATGTTCCTGCAGAACGAGCGCGGCCTCGGCGTCAAGAACGGCACGCTCGGCACCATCGAGGACGTCAGCGCACAGAGCATGACCGTGCGCACCGATGACGGACGCAATGTCTCGTTCGATCTCAAGGACTACGACCGCATCGACCACGGCTATGCCGCGACCATCCACAAGGCGCAGGGCATGACCGTGGACCGCACCCATGTCCTGGCGACACCGGGCATGGATGCCCATGGCAGCTATGTCGCCCTCTCACGCCATCGCGATCGCGTGGACCTGTATTACGGCGGCGACGACTTTGCCAGCCAGGACAAGCTCGTCAGCACGCTGTCGCGGGACCGCGCCAAGGACATGGCGTCGGATTACCAGCAGCAGATCAATCCCCTGCATGATTACGCCGACCGTCGCGGCATCGCCGTGAACGCGCACGTTGCCGAGATCGATCTGAGCGCCCGGCCGGACCAGAAGCGCATCATCTTCGACGGCCGGAGCATGTCTGGAGACAGCGCACCGGCTGATCGTGATGAAGCACGACGACCGGAAAGGGAAAGAGCCGGGATCGAAGGCGGGCATGACCCGAACCCCGCGGAAGCGGAACGGGAGATCGGAAGCGACCCCGAGGAAGAACTGCGCCGTGCCCGCACGCGGGCGCTCATCCGCCATGCCCGCGCCGTCGATGCGATCTTCCGCTCCGACGATGCCGGTCAAAAGGCAAGCGCCGGAGAATGGGATGAACTGGTCAAGGCGCGCCGAGAGTTTGATCATGTGCGGCCGCACGGTTGGCAGGATGCCGAGGCCGCCTATGCGAAGGAGGGAGGCCTTGCCCGCGAGGCAGGATCAGGTCGCGTCAATCGCGCCATTCGCGCGCTCCAGCTCGAAACCGAACTCCGCACCGATCCGCAGCGCCGTGCCGACCGCTTCGTGGAGCGCTGGCAGAAGCTCGATCAGACCAGCCAGCGCCAGTATCAGGCCGGCGACATGGCCGGCTACAAGGCAACGCGATCGCAGATGAGCGACATGGCGAAAAGCCTCGAGCGCGATCCACAGCTTGAATCCATTCTTGCCGGCCGCAAGCGAGATCTCGGCATCTCGTTCGACTCGGGCCGCAGCCTCGGACGAGAACTCGCCTTCCGTCATGGGCTCGGGTTCGGCAGAGGAAGGGGGATCGGCTTGTAGTCTGTTTGCGCTTCCTCCGCTAGATCAAGTGAGTTGCGTTGACGAGATGGCGATGGAAGAGCGAGGTGTGGTCCTCGACCTTGCTGTTTTCTGCCACCGGCAACACTGAAAAGAGCGCATCGTCAGATTTCACACGGACGACACGCGACTATCGCACACGCTCGCGACGGCTACGGAGACATCAGGTCAGCGGGGGTATCCCGCCACTCCCCGCCACTTCTCGGACTTCAGACGCTTCAGTATCGTTACTCGTCGGGCCAATTAGCCGCTTCCCGAACCTTCTCGGGGCTAATATGCACAAAAGTGAGTTCGAAAGGTGAAGCAGACCAGCCTTCTTGTTCCTCCCTCCTCGCGATCTCATCCCTGACTGCCGCTTCATGCGAGATCGTGCACGCGATGCATGGTGCCCGCGCCCGAGGGCACGCTGCGCACGACCATCCGGTGCAGGTAGTCGTAAGTGAAACTGCCTTAGGGCACGTCGTTGCGCGTCACCGAGGCGATCTGGCTCGGATGGTTCCAGGCGAAAACCTTCGTCTGGCTGTAGAAGACGTCCTGATCCTGCGTGATATTGCCGACGCGTCGTAAGCGAAGGCGCGCGGGTCGACGCCGTCGCTCAGCCCCGAGCCGCGCGGCTGGAACAGGATCAGCCGGGAGAACGCCGACAGCCGCTTGACCAGCCGCCTGTAAGTCCGGATCCTCCCAGAGGAGTTCGAGATTGGACGGAAAGCCCGGGACCAGCACGAGGTCGAGCGACCCGTGCCCGACGGCCTGATAGCCAATCCGCGCCTCACCACTCGGAGCATACCGCGTAACCGCGTTGCGCACCTGTCTCCCCCCACGAGACTAGTGGCGCGGGAGTGTAGCAGGAATGGGGGCGGTTGCGGAGGGGTTGGGGGTGGTGGTGGCGATCACCGCGATCGGGCGGTCCTCCAGCCAGATATATTCCGTCATCAGGTAGCCGGAGGCGTGGTATTCGGCGATGACGTTGCCATCGAGGTCGTGGACGCGGTGGACCATGCCGGCGCCCGACTGGATGTCGCGCGCGACCCGGTCGACATGCTGGAAGTCATTCGCCGGGTATCAGCATCAGGCGGCGCGTTGGAACTGCTGGACGAGCCGTTCATCGACAGCATGTCGGAGATGGCGGACCTGATCCTGTTCATCGTCGGCTAGGCCGCGAAGTGGCATCGGCGGATGATGCTCGAAAATGCAGCCGCTGGCAGGGCGAGGACACCGGAGAGAGGCGTGACATTCGGCAGAAAGCCCAAGCTTGCCGCAACCCACCAGCAAGACGTACTTTCGCGCATAGGGACCGGGCAACCAGCGGATATGGTGGGGCGGGAATTCGGGGCAAGTCGCAGTACAATCTCAGGGTTACGGCCATCTTGACCGATTCAGTCTGGTGCATAACTCGTCAACGATTCTGTTGCTGCCATTCTATGGCACGATATACTTAGATAGAACTCACCAATATCATATATATTTTTGGGCGACGCGGTCGCGTCTATGGCCGCCGTAACAATCCAAGAGCGTTTCGAGGTGCCGCCACGTCGCCGTAACCGCGCCGACGGTGTGTCGGGCAACAATATGAACGTGTCGCTGTCACTTGGACGCAAATCTTAATTCAGATAAACGCCACTCGTCCGATTCTTGAGCAAGCGTTCTAAATTTTGGTCTCCTATGAGAAGCCAAAGCAATCGACAAATTTCTTGAAAGTACTGGTGTCTTGGAGTTCACCAAAAGGCCTAATTAGATGCCATATGTCGGGGCTATAGAGCAAAATAAGCTCTTCGCTAACCGTAGCAATCTCGCATTGGTCTGGATGAGTGTAAAAGGCAACACTCTGAAGTCCATACTTACTGATATCTACATATGTAACGAGATACTGTCCGTCTCTTGTGTGCACCCCATCGTCAGAGCTCCCTTCGTAAGGTGTTGTTACGCGACATATCCGACCAACGGATCTTCGTCGCAGATCTTCTATCACACCTCCATAATCGCCGGTCGCCAACCCGGTAATTTTAACGTAGTCGCCAATCGAGTAGCGCATGTTATCCATCTAACCTCCGAAATTGATGGCGAACGGTCGACCGTTGTTGTATCGACACAATGCTTGTTCATGATGATACGAACTCACAGACATCCGACGCTTTGCAACTCGACATGCATTGATGGCGGTCGCCCTGCAACCTGGATTATCAGGTTGCCTGATAATCGCGAATGTCGGTTTGGGAGGATCCAATACATCTCTCCCTGCCACCATACGACAATTACAACTGCATTCGCCACGACGTCCATCCGGAGGTGCCCAGATCGGCGGCATATCGGGGGTACACATGTTGGCCGGCCCTTGTCCCGGCGACATCAGTAGTGGTGGTGTGGGGGGAAGTGGAAAGATCGGCCCGGGTCGAGGCTGATCAAACTGCGGTGGCGACAAGCGCAACGGCATTGGTGGCAAAAGTGTAATCTTCGGTTCATTCCGGATCAACCATCGAAGGATTGGCCACCAACTTTGCCCATCCGGATCAACAGCCATGAGGGGAGTATTCCCTGCATAGCCGTAACGGCTCGGCCCATCCGGCATCCCGATCGGATCGGGCGACACATACCGCCCTGTCGTCGCATCATAATGCCGGTGCCAGTTGTAGGCGAGGCCAGCCTCCATCTGGAACCACTGGCCGGGGAAGCGATAGTCCAGCGTTTCCGTGCCGGTGATTGATCTTACTTCGCCAAACGGCAGGAAGCTTGCCTGCCACACCACGCTGCCGCTGGCATTGGTCATCAGGATCGGCCGCTCGAGATGGTCGGTGTGCACCCACAGCGTCCGCGGCGTGCCGCCGGCGTCGGCGATCACCGCGATCGGCCGGTCCTCCAGCCAAACATATTCCGTCATCAGGTAGCCCGACGCGTGGTATTCGGCGATCACGTTGCCGTCGAGGTCGTGCACACGGTGCATCGTGCCGGCGCCCGAGGGCACGTTGCGCACGACCATCCGGCGCAGATAATCGTAGGTGTAGCTGCCATAAGGCACGCCGTTGCGCGTCACCGAGGCGATCTGGCCCGGATGGTTCCAGCCATAGACCTTCGTCTGGCTGTAGAAGACGTCCTGGTCTTGCGTCAGGTTGCCCGACGCGTCGTAAGCGAAGGCCCGCCCGGTCACGCCGCTCGTCGCCACGCTCTGCAGCCGGTTCGACCCGGTCGCGATCGAGTAGCTCTCGGTGATCGGCCCGCCGCCGGTATCGGTAACGCGGCTCGTGCGGTTGCCCACGCCGTCATGGCTGAAGCCGATCGTGCCGTAGGGACCTGCCGCCGAGGCGAGGAAGCCATTGTCCGTATAGGTGAACGTCTCGTTGTTGGTGCTGTTAAGAAGGTCGGCGATGCCCGTCAGGTTGCGCTTGTCGCCATAGCTCAGGCTGCGGTCGACATAGAGCGTCGAGGTCGATTCCTTCAACACCTCTATGCCCGTCACGCGCGCGCCCTGGTCGTAATGGCGCCATTCGCGCGTGTCGTTGGCGAACTGGATACCGGACCGCGGGCCGAAGGGCGTGCGGCCGACCCAGAGGGCCAGCCAGGACGTCGCCCCGCCCGACGGCTGCTGACGGACGACGGAGATATCGCCGACGTTGTCGCGGTCGTAGTAGATCGTGCGACCCGATGGATAGACGATCGTGGCAAGCTTGCCAGCGTCGTCATAGGTGTAGCCGGTCGTGTAGGTAGCTGTGCCGATAACACGCTGTTCGGAAACCACGCGGCCGAGGATGTCGTAGGTGTAGGAGACGGTCCCCGCGGCGTTGGTAACACCGGTGAGGCGGCCGATGCCGATATTGCCGCCCGCTACGGAATCGTAGGTGTAGGCCAAGTTCGACGCCGCCTCGCCGGGATAGGTTACGGACGTGACCCGACTTGCGTCGTCATAGGCGAATTCCGTGACCACCCCGCGCGCATCAGTGCGCTCGACGACATTGCCGGCCTGGTCCCTCTCGTAGACGACCGTACCGATATCGGTACTGTCCTCCTGGATGGTCTCGCCCCAGCCGTTTCGCACATATCCGGTGACGACGCTGCGGTCGTCGGTCGTGCTGGTCGGTTCGGGGCGAGAGCCATACGCCCAGGTTGTCACATCACTGCGCTCGTCGGCAAAGGACACAAGGCGGTTCAGCCCGTCATAGCCGAAGGCGGCGGTCTTGCTGTTCGGATCGGTCGTGGTCTTGAGGTTGCCGACCTTGTCGTAGCCGTAGGTCCAGGTTTCCGTCGAAACACCAGTCAGCGAAATCAGCCGGCCGAGTTCGTCGAAGGTCCGGTCCCACTGGAAGAAGAGCTGCGGAAAGCCGTTCGAGACCTCGACACGGGTCACGTTGCCCATGTCGTCATAGGTGTATTCGGCGATGTCGCCATAGTTGTTCTCGACGGAGGCGACCCGGTTCATTCCATCATAGGCCATCTCCAGGAACGAGCCGTTCGGCTGGGTGACCTTCGTCACGTTGTACGCGCCGTCGTACTCGAAGGATGTGGTCGCCGCGACGGCGGACGGGTCGGCGACCGTCGAGGAGACGCGCCCAAGGTCGTCATAGATTACCTCGGTGATCAGGCCGCCGGCGTCCTCGATCTCGGTCGGCTGGCCGCGGTCATTGACCGAGGCGACGGTCGTCACGTGACCGAGTTCGTCCGTGTACGTCGCGACATAGCCATCGGCATCATAGGTGTAGGAGACGGTATCGCCCGTTCCGGGCAGCGGGCCGTCAACCGTCGCGACGAGTCCTTCCGCCGTATAGGTATACGCCCACGTGCGGGTCTGCCCATTGGTCGGATAGGGCACCGAGTGGCTGGTTGTATCGGTTTCCGTCCTGCTTTCGAGGCGGCCGGATGTGCCCCAGACATAGTCGGTCGACAGGTCGGGCGAGGTAATATTCGTCGGCACATTGTAGGCCGAATGCCACGTGATCGTCGTCGTGCGCGCGGCGGCTGTCCCGAACGCCTCGATAATTTGCGTTGGCCGCCCGCGGCTGTCACGCGTGTAGGAGGTAACGCGACCCTCCTCGTCGGTCGTCGTCGCGATGAAACCGCTTGTGTCGTAGGTCGTGGCAGCGGCCGAGGCGGGGCAATTGGTCGACGCGATACCATCGACGCTCGTCAGATGGGAATCGAACGAGCTTCCGCTGACACGGCCGAAGTTGTATTTCGTGACCTTGCCGAGCGGATTGGTGACGGTGCGAACCCGCGTCGTTCCCGTGGTGGTGTAGGCGACCTCGTATCGATTGGCGCCGTTGGCGCCTTCGGTCGAGAGGGCGCGTCCCCATGCATCGTAAGTGTAAGTGCCTATGCGAATTCCACGATGATCGGTGACCCCGGTCAGCGCGAAGCTGAAGCGCGAATCCTCATAGTGATATGTAGTCGATTCGAGCACATTGTTACTCGCGTCCTTGTGCTCGACCTTGATCAGCCGCTCGATCCTCGATGTCGATGGCGGCGAAGCCGCCGGAGCAGGATCGTATTGGTAGACAAGCCGTGTTCCGTCCGGCAGGCCGATTTCGGAGACGGCCTCGGGCGATGGTAATCCGCCGGAGGCGCTGCTGACGTAGAACGGGGTCCAGGTGAACGTCATCGTCCGGTTGAAGCTGTCGACGATCGTGCTGAGAGACCCGTCGGCGGCATAGGTCAGCGTCTGCGCATAGCCATCGCGATGAACGATCGCTGTTGGTCGCGCCACCCGGTAGATCTGCGTCATCGGGTAGAATTCTTTGAAGGTGGACAAAGACCAGACGCGATCGTCAGGGCCTGTCACTTTCCATTGCGACGACGAGTTCTTGATGGTTGAGAGGTCAGACGGCAAAGTGCCAATGAACTCGACGCGATAGTCGTAAGAAACATTGCCCGTCGACGTGACGACGGCAAAGGTGCCATTCGACTGGAGCTTGAAATCGTAGCCGGTGCCATCCGGTGCGATCAGCGTGAGATATCCGACGGGAGACGATGGCGATCCGCTGAAGGCGCCGAGTTGAATCTCCATGCCGAAGTCGAACTGCCAACCGGGCGCGAGACCATGTGGAAACGATTTTACATTTTCCAGATATCCTGTGACGGGCTTCGGCTTGCCGTGGTTCCGTCCGACCGGAAAGCTGCGGTAGTTTCTGCCGATACCAAAACGATCATCGGCCGTGTAGAAGTCCTTGGCGCGCAGTATTTTTGAGCCAGTCCTGAGGCTAATCGGATTTCCTACTTCCGGTCCGCAACCGCCTTCCTTATAATAATTATTGTCTGGTTTGCATACTCCAGGAAACGTCGCAGTATAACCGGAATCGCACTCAAGTCTTACGTAACCGCCCCACAACGTATCACAGTTGTTGAGGCCTGCGCCGGTTTCGTCCTGGCACAGCCATTGGAAGTTGGTCCATTTGCAGTCGTAAGCTACGATGTCGCTGTCGCGAGGAAATGCCCCCACGAAACGACTGTAGCCGTTGTTCATGCCGGAATTGTTCCACTGCTCCCGACACCCCGCCTCGGGGCTCGGGGCATTGGCGACCAGATATGCCACCCAACGTGGATTGCCGGCCGTCTGAGCGAACGCCCCGGGAGAAGCCCAACAGAAGGTGACGAGCGCCAACAGCGCGACGCAGGGCGACGTTGCTCCAATTCCAGCCAGGGTCTTGATAGCGCGCAATATTGTTGTGATGAGCCAGTTGGCCCCTTTCGCAGCGCTCCCAAGCGGCCAAGAAAACATGGGCTGTCCCTCAATCGGCTCGTAGCTAGAATGTTAGACTACAATTCTGACAGTGTATTATGTCAAGCAGGAGACATCTCCAGATTGAGACTTTTCAACTGCTACGTCTTCTGCGTGGACCAATTCGCTTCCTGGGCCCTTCCCGTGCTCTGTTCCTCCGGCCTATGCGGGAGGGCCTCGCAGATCTGAAGTTGCCGAAGCCTGCTACCAGTCTCCTTCCACAGCACGGCATGGGTCCATGTTCATCTGCTTAGCAACATGTGCGTCACAGCTGTCCACTCGCAAAGCAGTCCTATTTTCCGACCTTTCTACGCCGCAGTACGCTGCCGGCTAAATCGTTCTTGCGCAACGACAATTCCTTGCTCTGACTGGTCTTAGAAGCCGTCAGAAACAACCAGCAGGAGGCGTCTGAGCCATGCGCCAACCAGACCGTATCGTGCGCCTGAACACCGTTCTTGCCCGCACCGGCCTGTCCCGCTCCACCATCTATCGCAAGATCGCCGAGGGCACATTCCCGGCGCAGCTCAGGATCAGCGTCAACGGCGCGGGCTGGAGGGAATCCGACCTCGACCGCTGGGTTGCCGATCCGGTCAGGTGGCGGCCGGAGGAAGAGGCCGGTCATGCGAGATGACGGGAGATGTTCCGGGAGAGAAAGATCGGCCAACGATAATCGCAATGCGGAGGGGCCAGAGCCTGAGGCGTTGAGAAAGGTCGATGCTGTGGCTCTGAAGTTGGCGCACATCATCGGCCGCCGCATGGCGCGCGAGGACTTTGCCGGGCAGAGCGCTGCCAATGACAATGCCCCAACGACTCGCGACCGCGCTCGAAAGCACACCGATGACGAAGACTGACCAAACGGCGCTTGTCGAGCCCCGCGTTGTCCACCGACCAGCTGGGGAGGCAGGTGTTTCTCCGTGCCCACATTGACATCTTATGAGATGTCTATATGATTGCGGCGATGAGATTGGTCTTGGACACGAATGTCATCGTGGCGGCGTTTCGTAGCCGCAACGGCGCAAGCAATCTCCTCCTGCGCTTCGTGGACCGGGGACTGCTCATCCCGCTTTGTTCGACGGCGCTGTTTCTCGAATACGAGGCTGTTCTGAGCCGAGAGGAAACCCGGAAGGTGACGGGCCATAGTCTCGAAGACGTTGCAGCGGTGATGAGCGCGCTCGCTGCCGTGTCCGAAGGCGTCGATATTTCGTTTCGGACGCGGCCCATGCTGTCCGACATCGCCGACGAGATGGTGCTTGAGGCCGCACTGAACGGACAGGCAGAGGCCATCGTGACGCATAACGTCAGGGACTTCCGCTCGGCGCTCAAGCTAGGCGTCACCATTGCAACGCCGGGAGAGATCGTCAGGAGACTGAACACATGACGCAGACCCAACGCTACAAATACCCGCTGCAGCTGCCGCAGTCACTCAAGGAGACGGCGGCGCGCCTCGCCATGGAGGACGGCGTATCGCTCAACCAGTGGATCGTCTCGGCGGTCGCGCAGAAGATCGGTGCCGTGGAGACGGCCGCCGACTTCCTCAAGGCGCGAGCCGGCACGGCTAAGCGCGGCGATCTGACGAGGCTTCTGGACCGAGCGCCGGATGCACCGCCGATGCCGAAGGATACCATCAAAGACTGACCGAACGGAGCAAGCCCATGACCCGTGTCGCCCTCTACGCCCGCTATTCTTCCGACAACCAGCGTGACGCCTCGATCGAGGATCAGTTGCGTCAGTGCCGGGAACGCGCGGCGCGTGAGGGCTGGACGGTGGTGGAAAGCTATTCCGACCGCGCCATCTCTGGCGCGTCGCTCATCCGCTCTGGCATCCAGTCGCTTCTGGCCGACGCGCAGGCCAGCCGCTTCGACATGGTGCTGTCTGAAGCGCTCGACCGCATCAGCCGCGATCAGGAGGATGTGGCGGGCGTCTTCAAGCGCCTGAATTTTGCAGGTGTGACGATCTTCACCTTGTCCGAGGGCGAGATCAACGAGCTTCATGTCGGCCTGAAAGGCACCATGAATGCCCTGTTCCTGAAAGATCTCGCCATCAAGACGCATCGTGGCATCAGGGGCCGTGTCGAGGCCGGCAAGATCGGTTGTGGCAATGCCTACGGCTATCGTGTCGTCCACCAGCTCGACACACGGGGTGAGCCGATAAGGGGAGAGCGCGAGATCGTCGAGGAACAGGCCGAGGTGGTGCGCCGCATCTTCCGGGAGTATGTCGTGGGCAAGGGGCCGCGGCGTATCGCCTCCGATCTGAACCGGGACGGCATCCCAAGCCCGACCGGCAAGCGCTGGAACGACAGCACGATCCGGGGCAACCGCATCATCAGCTCCGGCATTCTGAATTGCGAGCTCTATATCGGCGTCATCCGCTGGAACCGCCAGAAGAAGTTGAAGAACCCCGACACCGGCCACTTTGCATATCGGCTCAACCCCGAGAGCGAATGGATACGCTCGGAAGCTCCCGAGCTTCGCATCGTGCCGCAGGAGCTGTGGGACGCTGCCAAGGCGCGGCAGGACGAGTTGACGGCACTCTATAAGAGCCAGATCGAGGGAGCCCGTGAAGGCATGAAGCGCAGCCTTGCCAGGAATGGCGGGCTCAACGCCACCCATCGGCCGCGCACTCTGCTGTCCGGCCTGTTGTTCTGTGGCTGTTGTGGCGGCTCCTATGCCCGTCGCGGCCAGGACCGCTATGCCTGCACCAACCATGTGCTCGCGCATGGCTGTGACAATGCCCGAACCATCGCCCGCAAGGTTCTGGAAGCCCGCGTGCTCACCGGCCTGCGCGAGCGCATGATGACGCCGGACATGGTGGCGGAAGCCATGCGCGCCTATGCAGAGGAAACCAACCGGCTCAACCGCGAGCGCCGCAACACGACCGATGCCGCTCGAAAGGAACTGGCTGATACGACAAAAGCCATCGCCGAGATCGTGCGCGTCATTGAGCAAGGCGGCTGGCACCGCGCCCTGTCCGACCGACTGACCGAGCTTGAAGCCAAACAGGACAGCCTTACCGCCCGTCTCGCGGACGCGCCCCAGGACGTTCCCGACATCCACCCCGGCATTGCGGAAACCTACCGGCGCCGGATCGAGCGCCTCAGCGCCGCAATCGACCACCCCGACGACGCTGCGGAGGCAGCCGAAGCTATCCGTGAGATCATAGTCCGCATCGTCATCACTCCCGGCCCGACGCGCCGCGATCTCACAGTCACCCTGCAAGGCGAGCTTGGCACAATCCTCGACTGGATCGAGCGCACCGGAGAGTCTGGATACAAGCCTGCGATTGAAACCCGTTCGTCCCAGTTGTCGGTCTCGGTAAAGGCTCGGGCTTGTCCCGAGCATCTGCCGACCTTTCCGCAAGAGTGTTCTTTCCGGCGACAGCAGATCCTCGGCACAAGGCCGAGGATGACGCCGCGCCTTACTAATGCTCCGTCTTCGCGCGCGGCCGTTCGATCTGCGACCACCCGGCCGCTTGCGCGAATACCTCGCAGGCAATACCTTCCCCCTAACTACCATACAAGTTTGCGGGCGCTTTCGCGCGCCCAAGGAGCCAGCGTGAACAGCAAGACAGCAAGGACCCTGCGGCTCGGCGCCGAGGACAATGTCCTCATCGCCGTGGAGCGTATCGAGGCGGGAGAGATAGCCGCCGACGGCATCGTCGCCCGCGCGCGCATCCCTTTCGGCCACAAGATGGCGAGCCGGCCGATCCGCCCCGGTGACCCGGTGCGCAAGTTCGGCCAGATCATCGGCTTCGCCAGCCAGCCGATCGAGCCGGGCGACTGGGTGCACGAGCACAATGTCGGCCTGCACGATTTCGAGCGCGACTACCAGTTCTGCGTCGACGCGCGGCCGGAGAATGTGCTGCCGGTCGAGGAGCAGGCGACCTTCGAGGGCTTCCGCCGCGCCAACGGCCGCGCCGGCACGCGCAACTATCTCGGCATTCTGACCAGCGTGAACTGTTCGGCCTCCGTCGCCCGCTTCATGGCGGAAGCCGCGACGCGCTCCGGCCTGCTGGACGATTTTCCCCATGTCGACGGCGTCGTCTCGTTCACCCACGGTACCGGCTGCGGCATGGCCGGCTCCGGCGAGGGCTTCGACATCCTCCAGCGCACCCAGTGGGGCTATGCCGGCAATCCCAACCTCGGCGCGGTGCTGCTCGTCGGGCTCGGCTGCGAGGTGTTCCAGATCGGCCGGATGAAATCCACGTACGGCATGGCGGAAGGCGAGAGCTTCCGCAGCATGACGATCCAGGACACCGGCGGCACGAAGAAGACGATCGAGCAGGGTCTCGCCCGAATCCGCGAGATGCTGCCTTCGGTCAACGCGGCGAAGCGCGAGACGCTGCCTGCCTCGCAGCTGACTCTGGCGCTGCAATGCGGCGGCTCCGACGGCTATTCCGGCATCACCGCCAACCCGGCGCTCGGCGTCGCCGCCGACATCCTGGTGAAAAACGGCGGCACGGCGATCCTGTCCGAGACCCCGGAGATCTACGGCGCCGAGCACCTGCTCACCCGCCGCGCCCGCAGCCGCGAAGTCGGCGAAAAACTCGTCGAGCGCATCCACTGGTGGGAAGAATATACGGCCCGCCTCGGCGGCGAGATGAACAACAATCCCTCGCCCGGCAACAAGGCGGGCGGGCTGACCACGATCCTGGAGAAGTCGCTGGGTGCGGCCGCCAAGGGCGGCTCGACCACGCTCAACGCCGTCTACGAATATGCCGAACCCGTCACCGAGAAGGGCTTCGTCTTCATGGACACGCCCGGCTACGACCCGGTCTCGGCCACCGGCCAGGTCGCGGGCGGCGCCAACATCATCTGCTTCACCACCGGCCGCGGCTCGGCCTATGGCTGCAAGCCGTCGCCCTCGATCAAGCTCGCCACCAACACGCCGATGTACGAGCGCATGAAGGACGACATGGACATCAACTGCGGCGACATCCTCGACGGCGTCAGCGTCGCCGACAAGGGCCGCCAGATCTTCGACGAGATCCTCGCGGTGGCGTCAGGCAAGAAGTCCAAGTCCGAGGAACTCGGCTACGGCGACAACGAGTTCGTGCCCTGGCAAATCGGCGCGGTGATGTGATCGCCACGCGGTTGCCCCCTCACCCATACCCTCACCACGCACGCGGGAAGCGGGAAGATGAGGGTCAGCGAAGCGGCGCGAGGCTTGCCCTCTGCATCCCCACGCAGGCGTCCACCATCGAGCGTCATCCTCGGGCTTGACCCGAGGATCTGCCGTCGTCGGCGAGTTGCCATCACCGCCCAAGCGCTCGTCCGTGAGTAGATCCTCGGGTCAAGCCCGAGGATGACGGCGATGGTGGTGGTGCGAATACGGTGCCCTCCTCCTACCGCCACATCCCCCGCATCTTCGCCTTCAGGTCCACACGCACGTCGGGCTGCGGCCCCTTGCCCTGAACCGCCGAGGGCGGCGGCCAGGACGTTTTCGCGAAGCTTGGCAAAATGTGATCCGGGATAAAGCGGGTCCGGGAGGCGTAGACGTGGCGGTCGCCGCGCGCGGCCTGGCCGTGGACGAAGAAGCGCTGCGGCGTGACGAGGTGCAGCGAATCCTTCGCCCGCGTCATCGCGACATAGAGCAGCCGGCGCTCCTCCTCGATCTCCTCTTTCTCGCCCACCGCGAGGTCTGAGGGAATGCAGCCGTCGACGGCGTTGAGCACGAAGACCTTGGTCCATTCCTGCCCCTTGGCCGAATGGATGGTCGACAGGATCAGGTAGTCCTCGTCGAGATGCGGCGGGCCGGCCTCGTCGCTGGTCGCGTCCGGCGGGTCGAGCGTGAGGTCGGTCAGGAAGCGTTCGCGCGACGGATAGCCGGCGGCGATCTGCTCGAGCTGAAGCAGGTCGGCGCGGCGGGCCGCGGCATCCTCGTGGCTGCGCTCCAGGTGCGGCTCGTACCAGAGCCGCGCGCGCTCGAGGTCGCCCGGCCAGGACGATTTCTGGCGCAGGCCGGTGAACAGCGCGGCGAAGTCGGGAAAGTCCTGTTCGGCCCGCGCCGGCGGGCGGAAGAACTGCAGCCCGAGGCTGACGTCGAGCGCCCGCTCCATCGCCTCCATCGCGGCGGAAGCGGCCGCCGGGCCGATGCCCGGCATGAGCTGCAGCACGCGAAATCCCGCCACCCGGTCGCGCGGGTTTTCCGCGAAGCGCAGCACCGCCAGCAGGTCCTTCACATGCGCCGAATCGAGGAATTTCAGCCCGCCGAACTTGACGAAAGGGATGTTGCGCCGGGTGAGTTCCACTTCCAGCGGCCCGGAATGGTGTGAGGCGCGGAACAGCACCGCCTGGCTCTTCAGGGCAATTCGTTCCTCGCGCGCGGCCAGCACCTCCTCGCAGACATAGTTGGCCTGCTCCGCCTCGTCGCGTACCGTGACGAGCAGGGGCTTCTCCGCCGAGCGGCGCTCGGTCCAGAGATTCTTGGTGAAGCGTTCCGACGCCTCGCCGATCACCGCGTTGGCGGCGGCGAGGATCGCGTCGGTCGAGCGGTAGTTGCGGTCGAGCGTGACGACCTGCGCCTCCTCGGCAAACAGCTTCGGAAAGTCGAGGATGTTGCGCACCTCGGCGGCGCGGAACGAGTAGATCGACTGCGCGTCGTCGCCCACCACGGTCAGCCCCCGCCCGTCCGGTTTCATCGCGGTCAGGATCGCCGCCTGCAGCCGGTTGGTGTCCTGGTATTCGTCGACCAGCACATGATCGAAGCGGGCGCCCAGATGCTCGGCGATCGCAGGCTCGGCGCACATCTGCGCCCACCAGAGCAGCAGGTCGTCGTAGTCGAGCACGTTCTGCGCCTGCTTGGCGTCGACGTAAGCCGCAAACAGTTGCTTCAGCTCCGCCGCCCAGCCGATGCACCAAGGGAAGCTCTTCCCCAGGACCTGTTCCAGCTCCGCCTGCGCGTTCACCGCGCGCGAATAGATCGCCAGGCACGTGCCCTTGGCCGGAAAGCGGCTCTCGGTCTTCGACAGGCCGAGATCGTGGCGCACCAGGTTCATCAGGTCGGCCGAATCCTCGCGGTCGTGGATGGTGAAGGACGGGTCGAGACCGATCTCCAGCGCGTAGTCACGCAACAGCCGCGCGCCGACCGAATGGAACGTGCCGGCCCAGCTCAGCCCCTGCGTCAGCACCGCCGCCCTGTCGCCCATGACCTCCGCCGCGATGCGCTCGACGCGCCGCGACATCTCGGTCGCCGCGCGGCGCGAAAAGGTCATCAGCAGGATGCGGCGCGGGTCGGCGCCCCTGACGATCAGGTGGGCGACGCGGTGGGCCAGCGTGTTGGTCTTGCCCGAGCCCGCGCCGGCGATGATCAGCAGAGGGCCGGCGACCGCGCCGCCGCCATGCTCCACAGCCGCGCGCTGGGCATCGTTCAGCCGGGCGAGATGGTCCTTGGGCGGCAGCGCGGGGGCCTGAGGCTCCGGCGGCTGCGCGGCGGCATTCGAATCACGGACGGCGAGGTTCATCCCGCCATGAAGCACCGTTCACGGCTTGTTCGCAACGATTGCTCAAACCGCCAGCGAGTGCCTTGCCGCACCGCTGCCGAGATAGGCGTCGAAGCGCGCGGCGATCGTGCGCACATAGGGCCGCGCCTCGGCCGGCACCTCGTAGCGGCCGCCCCTGGCGCACAGTGCCTCGCGGTCGGTCTGTGCGAGCACCGCCGCCTCCGAGAGTACCGGCGCACAGGCATGGCCGAAGCGGGCCACCGCCTCGTCGGCCGAGAAACCGAAATCGCACATCAGGCGCTCGATGACCCAGGAGCGCACCCGGTCGTCCTCCGACAGCTCGACGCCGCGGGCGATCGCCAGATGGCCGGTATCGACCTGACGCTGGTAGTCCAGCGTCGAGGTGATGTTCTGGGCGTAGCCCTCCCGGTAACGGCTCACCGACGAGGGCCCGAGGCCGATCAGCGTCTCGCACAGGTCGTCCGTGTAGCCCTGGAAGTTGCGGTGCAGCCGGCCCGCTGCCGCCGCGTGCGTCAGGCTGTCGGTCGGCAGCGCGAAATGGTCGATGCCGATCGGCACGTAACCTGCATCGACGATTAGTTTGGCCGCGGCCAGCGACTGTTCGAGCCGGGCGGTGCCGTCCGGCAGCCACGCATTGTCGATCATCGTCTGGTGCTTCTTGAACCAGGGAACGTGCGCATAGCCGAACAGCGCGATCCGGTCGGGACGCAGCGTCAGCGCCTGTGCGACCGTGGCCTCCACGCTTTCGACCGTCTGGTGCGGCAGGCCGTAGAGAAGGTCCAGGTTCAGCGACCGCACCCCGCGCCGGCGCAGCCCTTCGACGACGGACCGGGTCAGCTCGAAGCTCTGCTCGCGGTTGATCGCCTGCTGCACCTTCGGGTCGAAATCCTGCACGCCGAGGCTGGCGCGGGTAAGCCCGGCGCCTGCCAGCACGTCGAGCTTCTCGTCGGTCATATCATTCGGATCGATCTCGACGGAGAGTTCGGCCATTTCCGCACCCTTGAATGCGGCCCGCAGCCGGGCCACCAGTTCGCGGAAATCGGAAGGCGCGAGCATGGTCGGCGATCCGCCGCCGAAGTGGATCGCGGCGACGCGGGTGCGCGTTCCGATGCTTGCCGCGACGGTTTCGATCTCCGCGTGGAGCGACTTCAGGAAGCGGGCAACCGGCTCGTAGCGATGCGTCTGCTTGGTGTGGCAGGCACAGAACCAGCACAGACGGTCGCAGAACGGAATGTGCAGGTAGAGCGAGACCGCGTCGCCGTCGGGAATGGCGTCGATCCAGCGCGAGACGGTCGCTTCGTCCACGCCGGCATGGAAATGCGGCGCGGTCGGATAGCTGGTGTAGCGCGGTGCGGTTTCGGCAAGGCGGCGATCAGGTGACGTCACGGCTTCATCCTCTGTTGCCGCCTCCATGCCCGAGATGCCGCAACCCGACGTTGACGTGGATCAAGCAACCCGCAGGTCTGACAGTCTGCCGCAGCGCAATAAGTCGATATAGGTGCTAGTTCAGCCTGCGAGGCTGGCGATGAACACGCAGAACTTGAGAAAAGACGTCCATACCGACGGCACGCCCGTGGTCTGTGTGTCCTGCGAGGCGCGGCACCGCGGCGTCTGCGGCGCACTGACGCCCGAACAGCTCACGACGCTGTCGAAGACCTCCTACAAGCACAAGCTCGGAGAAGGCCACGAGCTGGTCGGCGAGGCCGAGAAGGTCGAGAGCTACTCCAACATCCTGTCCGGCGTGGTGAAACTGACCAAGACGCTCGCCGACGGGCGCCAGCAGATCGTCGGACTGCAGTTCGCCCCGGATTTCCTCGGAAGGCCCTTCAAGGCGGACAGCGAGATCACCGCGCAGGCAGCGACGAATGTCTCGCTCTGCTCGTTCCCGAAATCGGTGATCGACCGGATGATCAGGGAATCGCCGGGACTCGAGCACAAGCTTCTGGAGCAGACGCTCAAGGAACTCGACGAGGCCCGCGACTGGATGGTGACGCTTGGCCGCAAGACCGCGGCCGAGAAGGTGGCGAGCTATATCCTGATGATCGCCCGCCACATCGACCCGGAGGCCGGCCCGGACGGGACATCCGCCACCTTCGACCTGCCGATGACGCGCGCTGACATCGCCGATTTCCTCGGCCTCACCATCGAGACCGTGAGCCGCCAGATCACAAAGCTGCGCACCGACGGCGTCATCGTGCTCGAGAACAACCGGCACGTCTTCGTCCCCAACGTCGAGCGCCTCGAGATACGCGCCGGCTCCTGATTCCTGCCCGCCCTGCGTCACTGACCTCACGCCATCGAGGCGAGCCGGCGCACGTAGTTCCTGATATCCGCCGGCCACGGCTCGGTCAGCTCGCAGAAGCGATACGTATCGCCGGCATAGAGCGCCCGCACCGCGTCCTCGTAACCGGGACGATCGCCGGCCAGCGTCGTCATCGCGCGATACGCCGTTTCCCGCGCAGCGTGGACAGCGCCCGCATCGGTCTTGCGCGCCTGTTCGACCAGGCGGCGCAGCGTGACGGAGGCACCGCCGGGCTGGGCGGCGAGCCATTCCCAGTGACGCGGCAGAAGGGTGATCTCGCGCGACGACACGCCGAGCCGCGGCCGGCCGCGGCCGCGTGGAGGTTTCGGCTCCGCCGGCTCGCGCAGGTCGATGTCGACGACGCGACCGGTGGCGTCGTCGATGACGACGTAGCCGCGGGCCGGATCCGCCTTTGAGGCGCGGCGGATCCAGGCCGCGACGTCCCCGTCGGCTCCGGCGGCGGCGATCCGCCCCTGCTCGAATACCGTCAGCACCTGTGGTTCACCCATCAGCCTCCTCCTGTTCGCTCCCTTTTAGCCCGACGACGTGCCTGGAGTCAAATTTACCCGGGTAATATTGACACTCGGACATCATCGGCCTACATCACAAGCCTCACGAGGAATTCGACCATGGAACACCAGGCAAGGCGCGCCGCGATTGCGGCCTACAAGAAGCGGGAGAGCGTCGCGGGCATCTACGTCGTCCGCTCCGCCGCGTCGGGCGAGGCGTGGGTCGGCCACACGCCGGATATCGATGCGATCCGCAACCGGATCTGGTTCGCGCTGCGCACCGGCGGTCATATGAACCGGCCCCTGCAGGCGGCGTGGAACCGCGACGGCGAAGCCGCCTTCTCGCTCGAGCCGCTGGAGCTGGTGGATGACGAGACGCTCGGTTTCATGGCCGACAAGGTGCTGCGCGGCAAGGCGGGTGACTGGCGGACCAGATTGTCGGCGGGTGCCATCTAATTTGACCGTATCGCGGGCAAGATATGCTCCTGCTCGAAGGCGATGTGGCGGCGCATCGCCTCGAACAGCGCGCGCAGCATGAAGCCCAGCGCCTCCGGGTTGCCGATCTCGCCGCCGTGGCCGATGCGCAGCAGTTCCTCCGACACGTCGGCGGCCGCGCATTCGTCGGCCAGGTGCTCCGACTTCAGGCGCGCCACGGAGATGGCGCGCCCGGGAACCGCCGAACTCTTTTCGAAGGCGGGAAAGATCCTGCTCTCCTCGAACTGGTGGCTGCGGCGCATCGCGGGCGCGAGAATCGCGCCGACGCGCAGGCATTCGAAGCGGTCGACCTGGGAGGGCAGCGAATCGGCAATAGCTTCCAGCGCGTCGCAGAGCGCCAGCTTCTCCTCGTGGATCCGGGACATGTCCTCGCACGGAACCGACTGATCCGGGGCGCAGGCCGCGGAAAGCGGGCACAAAGGCGAGGTATCGCAGGCCTCGGCGGGCTTCGACCTCGTGATGTTCATTGCGGACTCCGGCTGGTGCTGAACAGTTTTTGAATCTGCCGTTTAGCCGGAGCGTCGCCTTGACCTGGATCAAGGCGCGTTTTTGCACTGCGCGCGATTTAGCTTCCGGAAGCGTGGATCTCTCTACCCACGCAACATCCGGGGACCTTCCATGAGATACGGACCATATATTATAGGCGTGGGGCTCTTTGCCTTCGTCGCGCTACTCGGTGCGGCGTTCGCCACCGACAATCTTTTCGCGCAGCACATGTGGGTGCTGTTTTTCGTGCTCGGCGCGAGCACGGTCGTGCTGATGCGCACGACCGCGCTGGCGCCGGCCACGCCGGCCGACCCCTCCGCCTATCTGGACGGACCGATCCGCTACGGCTCGATCGCCACGATGTTCTGGGGCGTCGTCGGCTTCCTGGTGGGCGTCATCGTCGCCCTGCAGCTCGCCTATCCGGATCTTAACATCGAGCCCTGGTTCAACTTCGGCCGCATGCGGCCACTGCACACCTCGGCGGTCGTCTTCGCCTTCGGCGGCAACGCGCTCATCGCGACGTCCTTCTACGTCGTTCAGCGTACCAGCCGGGCGCGTCTGTTCGGCGGCGATCTCGCCTGGTTCGTGTTCTGGGGCTACCAGCTTTTCATCGTGATGGCCGCGACGGGCTACCTGCTCGGCATCACCCAGAGCCGCGAATATGCCGAGCCGGAATGGTATGTCGACCTGTGGCTGACGATCGTCTGGGTCGCCTATCTCGTCGTGTTCCTCGGCACGATTTTCAAGCGCAAGGAACCCCATATCTACGTCGCCAACTGGTTCTACCTGTCCTTCATCGTGACCATCGCGATGCTGCACGTGGTCAACAACCTGGCGATCCCGGTCTCGCTGACCGGCATCAAGAGCTACTCGGCCTTCTCGGGCGTCCAGGACGCGCTGACCCAGTGGTGGTATGGCCATAACGCGGTCGGCTTCTTCCTCACCGCCGGCTTCCTCGGCATGATGTACTATTTCGTGCCGAAGCAGGCCAATCGGCCGGTCTACTCCTACCGGCTGTCGATCATCCACTTCTGGGCGCTGATCTTCCTCTACATCTGGGCCGGCCCGCATCACCTGCACTACACGGCTCTGCCCGACTGGGCGCAGACGCTGGGCATGGTGTTCTCGATCATGCTGTGGATGCCGTCATGGGGTGGCATGATCAACGGCCTGATGACGCTCTCGGGCGCTTGGGACAAGATCCGCACCGATCCGATCATCCGCATGATGGTGATGGCGGTGGCCTTCTACGGCATGTCGACCTTCGAAGGCCCGATGATGTCGATCAAGGCCGTCAATTCGCTCAGCCACTACACCGACTGGACGATCGGCCATGTGCACTCCGGCGCTCTCGGCTGGGTCGGCATGATCTCGTTTGCCGCGCTCTACTACATGGTGCCGAAGCTCTGGGCCCGCGAGCGCCTCTACTCGCTGCGTCTGGTGACGTGGCACTTCTGGCTCGCCACGCTCGGCATCGTCGTCTACGCGTCGGTGATGTGGGTGTCCGGCATCATGCAGGGGCTGATGTGGCGCGAATACGACGAGCAGGGCTTCCTGGTCTACTCGTTCGCCGAAACGGTGGCGGCCATGCATCCCTACTACCTGATGCGCGCAATCGGGGGGTCGTTGTACCTCGTGGGTGCCCTGATCATGGCCTACAACATCACGATGACCATCCTCGGTCGTCAGCGCGAGGAGGAGCCGATCGGCGGTCGCTCACCTTCGCCTGCCCTCCAGCCTGCCGAATAGGAGCCGACCATGGCACTGATTGATAAGCATGCCATCCTCGAGAAGAACGCGACGCTCCTGCTCGTCGGTTCTCTCCTGGTGGTCACCGTCGGCGGCATCGTCGAGATCGCACCCCTCTTCTACCTCGAGAACACCATCGAGAAGGTGGAGGGGATGCGCCCCTACTCGCCGCTGGAGCTGGCCGGACGCAACATCTACATCCGCGAGGGCTGCTACGTCTGCCACTCGCAGATGATCCGGCCCTTCCGCGACGAGGTCGAGCGCTACGGCCACTACAGCCTGGCAGCGGAGTCGATGTACGACCATCCGTTCCAGTGGGGCTCGAAGCGCAGCGGCCCGGACCTTGCCCGTGTCGGCGACCGCTACTCCAACGAGTGGCACGTCCAGCACCTGACCGAACCGCGTTCCGTCGTGCCGGAATCGATCATGCCGAGCTATTCGTTCCTGTCCTCGACGACGATCGAACCGTCGCAGATCTCGACGCATCTGGTGGCAAACACCCGCGTCGGCGTGCCCTACACCGAGGCCATGATCGAAAACGCCCAGGCGGACCTCCTCGCCCAATCCGATCCGAACGCGGACACGTCCGCGCTTCTGGAGCGGTATCCCAAGGCGAAGGTGGGCGATTTCGACGGCAACCCCGGCGCGGTGACCGAGATGGATGCGCTGGTCGCGTATCTGCAGATGCTCGGCACGCTGGTCGACTTCTCGACCTACGACGACACCGCCGGCGCGAGATAGGAGGCCACGATGGAAACCTACACTGCCCTGCGTGAATTCGCCGACAGCTGGGCGCTGGCGCTCATGACTGTCTTCTTCCTCGGCGTGGTCGTCTTCGCCTTCCGCCCCGGAAGCAGGAAGACCGCCGACGAGGCCGCGCAAATCCCTCTCAAGGACGACTGACATGAGCGAGAAGCACATCGACGAACTCTCCGGCATCGAAACGACCGGACACGAGTGGGACGGAATCAAGGAGCTCAACAATCCGCTGCCCAGGTGGTGGGTGTGGACCTTCTACGCGACGATCGTCTGGGCACTCGCCTACACGATCTTCTATCCGGCCTGGCCGATGCTGTCCTCGGCGACGACGGGCGTGCTCGGCTATTCGAGCCGCAACGACGTCAAGGCCGAACTGGCCGCCGCCGTCGCCGCCAAGGGTGAAATGGCCGCGGCGGTCGCGGCCAAGCCGATCGACGAGATCCTCGCCGACGAGAACCTGCGCACCTTCGCCATCGCGGCTGGTGCCGCCGCCTTCAAGGTCAATTGCGTCCAGTGCCACGGTTCCGGCGCGGCGGGTTCGCCCGGCTATCCGAACCTCAACGACGACGAGTGGCTGTGGGGCGGCAAGCCGGAGGACATCCTGACCACGATCAGCCACGGCATCCGCTTCGCCTCGGACGACGCAACGCGGTTCTCCGAGATGCCGCCCTTCGGCGACACGCTCGACAAGGACCAGATCGCTCAGGCCGCGGCCTATGTCGTCAGCCTCAGCGGAACACCGGCGAACCCTTCGCTCGTCGAAGGCGGCAAGACGGTCTTCACCGAGAACTGCGCGGCCTGCCACGGCGAGGACGCCAAGGGACTGCGCGACTTCGGCGCGCCGAACCTGACCGATGCAATCTGGCTGCGCGGAAGCGGCGAGGCCGCGATCACGGCCCAGATCTCCGCGCCCAAGCACGGCATCATGCCTGCGTGGGCCGGCAGGCTCGGCGAGAGCACGGTCAAGGAACTCACCGTCTACGTGCATTCGCTGGGCGGCGGCGAATAGCCGACGGAAGGCATTGTGAGGGCGATTGCCTTCCGAAACCTGCACAGCGCAGAGGCCCGGCACACAAGCCGGGCCTTTTGCTTTGCGGATCTGGCGGGGTCCGCTCTCGAGCATTTTCAGCCGGGCGGAATCTCTTGCCCTCTTGATCAGGATCAAGGCCGGGCGGCGTTGTGCGTGCGAGTGAAACCGACAGATTTGCCCTCGCTCGCGTGAACGCCATGAATGTGATTTCCAAGCCCGATCCGGACACCGAGATCGAGCGCCTCGAAGCCTCCGCGGTGAACTCCGCCAAGGTGCGCCAGCCGCTCTACGCCGCCCGCAAGAAGATCTTTCCCAAGCGGGCATCCGGCGCCTTCCGCCGGTTCAAGTGGATCGTGATGCTGATCACGCTGGGCATCTACTACCTGACGCCCTGGATCCGCTGGGATCGCGGGCCGTTCGCGCCCGATCAGGCGGTTCTGATCGACATGGCGAATCGCCGCTTCTACTTCTTCTTCATCGAGATCTGGCCGCAGGAATTCTATTATGTCGCCGGCCTGCTGATCCTCGCGGCGCTGATCCTGTTCCTGATGAATGCGGTCGCCGGCCGGGTGTGGTGCGGCTATCTGTGCCCGCAGACCGTGTGGACCGACCTGTTCATGGCCGTGGAACGGCTGATCGAGGGCGACCGGCGCGAGCGCATCGCCGCCGATAACGCGCCCTGGACCATCGACAAATTCGCCCACAAGACGCTGAAGCATACGCTGTGGCTGCTGATCGCCTGGTGGACCGGCGGCGCCTGGGTGCTCTATTTCGACGATGCTCCGACCCTGGTGCGCGAGCTCGCCACCTTCCAGGCCTCAGCGACCGCTTATACCTCGATCGCGGTGCTGACTTTCACCACTTATGTGCTGGCCGGCCACATGCGCGAGCAGGTGTGCACCTATATGTGCCCCTGGCCTCGCATCCAGGCGGCGCTGACCGACGAATACGCGCTCAACGTCACCTATCTGCTGGATCGCGGCGAGCCGCGCGGATCGCTCAAGAAGGTTGCGCAGCTGCGGGCCGAGGGCAAGCCGGCGGGCGATTGCATCGACTGCAACCAGTGCGTCAATGTCTGCCCCACCGGCGTGGACATTCGCAAGGGGCTGCAGCTGGACTGCATCCAGTGCGGCCTGTGCATCGATGCCTGCGACACTGTGATGGACAAGATCCATCGCCCGCGCGGGCTGATCCGCTATGAATCGGAAGCCAATCTGGAAGCGCAGGCGCGCGGCGAAGCGCCGGTGCGGCGCATCGTGCGCATGCGCACCATTCTCTATGCGGCGCTGATCTGCGGCATCGGCGGGCTGATGCTGGCGACCCTGGTGAACCGCTCCAGCGAGGGCCTGGCCGCCATCCACGATCGCAATCCGGTGTTCGTGCGGCTGTCCGACGGGTCCCTGCGCAATGCCTATACGCTGCGGCTGATCAATAAGAAGCTGTATGAGCGCAGCTTCTCGATCTCGGTCTCCGGCGTGCCCGGCGCCACCTTGAACGTGGTCGGGACGGATGCGGGCTCCGAGAGCGATGTCCTCACCGTCGGCCCCGACCAGACGCGCGAAGTGCGCGTGCTGGTGACCACCAGGGATAAGTTGGACGCCGGCGCATCCTTGCCGGTGATATTCGAGATCCGCGACACGGCGACCGGCCTCGCCGCCCGTGCCAGTGACCATTTCATCGCGCCGTAGGAAGCATTCGATGGCACAGCTCGGCATCGCGCAAAAGCCGCCGCGGGAACTCACCGGCCGCATGGTATTGTTCATCATCCTCGCCTTTTTCGGCGTGGTGGTGGGCGTGAACGTGGTCATGGCCCGGTTCGCCGTCTCCACCTTCGGCGGGGTGGAGACCGAAAGCTCCTACAAGGCGGGCCTCGCCTTCCGCAGCGAGGAGGAGGCGGCCGCCCAGCAGACGACGCGCGGCTGGAACGTGGAAGCCGATATGACGAGCCAGGGCCTGGAGCGCCACATCGTGCTGATCGTGCGCGATGCGGCCGGCAAGCCCCTGAGCGGGCTCGAGGTGACGGGGCGCCTGTTCCATCCGACGGATGCGCGCGGTGACGTGACCCTCGCCCTCGCCGACGTCGGAGGCGGCCGCTACATGGGCGCCGCCACCGCCCATGCCGGGCAATGGGACCTGATGCTTGATCTTGCGCAAGGCGGGCAACGCCTGTTTCGGTCCAAGAACCGGGTTCAACTGCACTAGCCGCGTCCCGCCGTGCGGGGGCCGGTGCGGGGCTCGCGTGATTTCCGGGTGCTGCGCACATGGCCGAGGCCGTCGATTATTCCATCTTTCTCGCCCGTGACGCGGAGGGCCGCGCGGAAGTGAGCCTCGCCGTGGACGGCGTGGATTGCGCCGCCTGCATCAGCGACATCGAGAACGGCGTCAAATCTTTGCCCGGCGTGGTCCATGCCCGGCTGAACTATTCCACCCATCGCCTCACCGTCGCCTGGAGCGGCGAGGGCGCGCCCGCCGAGGTGGTGCAGCGCCTGGAATCGCTCGGCTATCGCGCCCATCCCTTTTCCGGCCGGGTGGAGGAGGAAGAGGCGCGTCGCGCCCGCTGGCTGCTGCGCTGCATGGGCGTCGCGGGCTTCGCCGCCATGAACGTGATGCTGCTGTCGGTCTCGGTCTGGTCGGGCAATGTCACCGACATCACGCCCGAGACGCGGGACTTCTTCCACTGGCTGTCCGCCCTCATCGCCCTGCCCGCCGCCGCCTATGCCGGCCAGCCCTTCTTCCAGAGCGCGCTGCGCGCGGTGCGCACCCGCAAGCTGAACATGGATGTGCCGATCTCGCTCGGGGTGATCCTGGCGCTCGGCATGTCGGTGGTGGAAACCGCGCTGCACAAGGAGCACGCCTATTTCGACAGCGCGGTGATGCTGCTGTTCTTCCTCCTGGCGGGCCGCTATCTCGACCATGAGGCGCGCCGGCGCACCCGCGCCGTGGCCGGCAATATCGCCGCCTTGCGCGGGGAGATGGCGCATCGCCTCGGCTCCGACGGGGTGCCGGTCCTGGTGCCGGTGCAGGCGCTGGCGCCGGGCGACATGATCCTTGTCGCCGCGGGCGAGCGGGTGGGCGCGGACGGGGAGGTGGTCTCCGGCGCCTCGGCGGTGGACGAAGCGTTGATCACCGGGGAGACCCTGCCGCGCCTCGTCGCTCCCGGCGCGCGGGTCTATGCCGGCAGTCTCAACGGGTCTGGCGTGCTCACCTTGCGCGTCACCGCCGGCGGCGAGGGCACGCTTATCGACGATGTCCAGCGCCTGCTGGATGGTGCGCTCAGCGCGCGCGGCGCCTATGTGCGCCTCGCCGACCGGGTGGCGCGCCTCTATGCGCCGGTGGTCCATCTCACCGCGCTAGCTTCCGCCATCTTCTGGCTGGTGCTGGGCGCGAGCGTGCATGATGCGGTGATGATCGCGGTCGCCGTGCTGATCATCACCTGCCCCTGCGCGCTGGCGCTGGCGGTGCCGGTGGTCCAGGTGGTGGCGACCGGGCGCCTGTTCCGCGCCGGACTGCTGGTGAATGCCGGCGACATGCTGGAGCGCCTCGCGCCCGTGGACATGGTCGTGTTCGACAAGACCGGCACGCTGACCCTGCCGGACGCCGTGCTGCGCGTGCCGCAGGACGCCGATCCGCGTTTGCTCGCGCTCGCGGCGCGCCTCGCCTTGTCGAGCCGCCATCCACTCGCCGCCGCGCTCGCCCGCTCGGCGCAGGGCGCGGCCTTCGCCGAGGTGGAGGAGAGGACCGGCGCGGGCGTGCGCACCCTGCTGCCGGAGGGCGAGGCCCGGCTCGGCAGCCTGGATTTCTGCGATGTGCGGCTGCCGGTGGACCTTCCGCCCGACTTGCCGCCCGACTGCTCGCTGATCGCGTTCCGGCTGGGCGATGCGCGGCTCGTCATCGGCATCGCCCAGCAAGTGCGGCCCGATGCGCGCGCCGTGGTGGACGCCCTCAAGGCACGCGGCATCGCTGTGCGCATTCTCTCCGGTGACCGGCCGGAAGCGGTGGCGCCGGTCGCGGCACAGCTCGGCATCGCCGATTATGAAGGCGGCCTGCGCCCGGCCGACAAGATTGCCGCCCTGGAAAAATTGAAGGCGGCGGGGCATCGCGTGTGCATGGTCGGCGACGGGCTGAACGATGCGCCCGCGCTTGCGGCAGCCGACGTGTCGCTCTCCCCCGCCAGCGGCGCGGCGGTGACGCAGGCGCAGGCCGACGCCGTGTTCATCGGCCAGCGGCTCGCCCCGGTCCTCGCCGCGCTTGATGGCGCGCGCACCGCCGGCCGGCTGATGCGGCAGAATCTCGCCCTCGCGATCTGCTATAATCTCATTGCCGTGCCGCTGGCGGTCGCGGGCTATGTGACGCCCCTGGTGGCAGCCCTCGCCATGTCCGGGTCGTCCATCCTGGTGACGCTGAACGCCCTGCGCGCCGGCACGTCCGCCGCCGGGCCGGCGCCCGCGACGACGGTGGAGGAGGTGCGCGCATGACGGTGCTGCTCTATCTGGTGCCGATCGCGCTCGCGCTCGGGCTGATCGGCCTGTTCGCCTTCCTGTGGAGCCTCAAGAGCGGGCAATATGAGGATCTGGACGGCGCCGCCTTCCGCGTGCTGAGCGACGACGACCTGCCGTCCGCGCCCCGCGCCCCCGCCAAGCGGGAGCCGCAACCATGAGGCCCGCGACGCCCTTGCCAGGACCGCGCGCCGGCATGCTGGTGTGCGTCTGCGATCCGCAGTTCGATCCGCCGGCCAATGACAATGCCGCGCGGCGGCCGCCGCCGTTCGGCCTCGCGCTGGGGTTCGCCTTCGCGGTGCTGGCGCAGACGCTGGCGAGCGGCATCCTGCCCCTGGCGGGCGCGGCGCTGGCGCGCGATCCCCATTATGCGACCGTGCCGTTCGCCGCCATGCTGGTGGGCGCGGCGCTCGCCTCCTTCCCCGCCTCGTTCCTCGGCGATGCCTTCGGCCGCCGCACCGGCTTTGCCCTCGGCGCCTCGCTCGGCGTCGGCGGCGGGGCCCTGCTGGCGGTCGGTCTTTTGCAGATGCAATTTGCCTGGGTGTGCCTCGGGGCACTGTGGCTCGGCATGGCGCAGGGTTTTTCCTTCTTCTACCGGCACGAGGCGGCGGCCACCGCCGGGCGGCCGGTGGCCGCCGCCGCGGGCGTGCTCACCGGCGGCCTGCTCGCCGCCTTTGCCGGGCCGCTGCTGGCGATGGGCGCGGAATGGCTGTTCTCGCCTTTCTTCCTGGTGGGATCTGCGGTGCTGGCCGCGCTCGCCCACACGCTGTCGCTCGCCGTCGCGGTGCTGATGGCGCCGGATGCCGCGCCGCGCTTCCGCGAAAAAGCGACGCTGCCGCTGAAGGCGATCGCGGTGCCGACGCTTTGCGGAGCGCTGGCCTGGCTCGGCATGAGCCTGCTGATGGCGCAGGCGCCCCTGGCGCTGCTCGGCTGCGGCATCGGCGAGGGCGCGGTGTTCGGCTTCATCGCCCTGCATGTGGCCGCCATGTATGCGCCGGCCGCCCCGCTGGCCTATTTCGGCGCGCGGCTCGCCCCACGTCCGCTGGCGCTCACGGGGCTCGCGCTGGTGGTCGTGGCGCTCGCCCTGCCCGCCGCGAGCGTGCTTCTGCCGGCCCGCCTGTCACCGGAAACCTGGGGTTGGACCTTAGCGCTGATCCTGGTGGGCGCCGGCTGGTCGCTCGCCACCATCGGCTGCACCGGCTGGATCTACCAGAAGGGAACGCCCTCGCGCCTCGGCCTCGCGCTGCATGACGGCGCCCTGTTCCTGTCCGCCATCCTCGGCGCCCTGCTCGCGGGCCGATTGCTTTAGCGCCGGATTCAGCGATCCTATGGAGACGTTAGCGGCTCCACAGGATCGGATCGCGTCCAGCGCGCTTCGTCTTGTGATCGCGGGAGGGATCTGCCAAGGCTCGTGTACGATGCGTCGGGAGCGCGGCATGTCTCAGCTTTTTTCGCTTGCCGGGCGCACGGCCCTGGTCACGGGAAGCGCGGCGGGCCTGGGTTTTGAAATCGCCAAGGGCATGGCGCAGGCCGGCGCCCATGTGCTGCTGAACGGGCGCGACCGCTCCCGCCTGCTTGCCGCCGGCGCCCGCCTCGCCGATTTCGGCAAGGTGAGCCTGCTGCCGTTCGACATTTCCGACGCCACCACGGTCGCCCATGCGCTGGAGGAAGCGCCGCCCGTGGACATCCTCGTGAACAATGCCGGCGCCCGCGACCGGCGTCCGTTCTTCGAGCTGGACGACGCGGCGTTCCAGCGCCTTCTGGATGTGGACCTGATCGCCCCCGCGCGCCTCATGCGGGCGGTCGCGGGCGGCATGGCGGCACGGGGCGAGGGGCGCATCATCAACATCACCTCCATCGCCGGGCCGATCGCGCGCGCGGGCGATGCCGCCTATACCGCCGCCAAGGGCGGGCTGGAGGCCCTGACGCGGGCTCTTGCGGCTGAGTTCGGGCCGCACGGCGTCACCGTCAACGCCATCGCGCCGGGCTATTTCGCCACCGATGCGAATACCGCCATGGCAACGGACCCCGCCATCGGCGACTGGCTTTCGCGCCGCACCTCTCTTGGAAGATGGGGGCAGCCGCAAGAAATCGCCGGCGCGGCGGTATTCCTTGCGTCGCCCGCCGCAAGTTATGTCACCGGGCATGTTCTGGTTGTGGACGGCGGTTATCTCGCGCATTTCTAGGGACCCGCGTCGGGTGCACTATCCCTGCGTCGCGTTTGAGAGATAAATCAGCGGAAAGGGGAGGCGGCAGGATCGACGATGGATGACGGACGACTCAACTCCTTGACGGGGGAATTCGTCGAGCCGATCCGCGAACAGGTCTTCCGGAGCCAGCGTTTCGGCGAGCTGGTTCGGCATAGCCGCGTGCTGTTCCTCCTCGCCGCCCTCCTGAACGCCCTGTTCCTGTTCAGCGACTGGCGTTTCGAGGGGCAGTCGCATTTCCTCGATGCGATTTACGCCCGGTGCGCGGTGATCGCGGTGTCGCTGGCCTGCGCCGCAGTCGTGAACCGCGCCGTGAGTTTCCGCGCGGTGCAGTTCATCATCGTCCTGTGGCAATGGATCACGGCCATCGGGGTGGCGGTGCTGGTGCATTCGCGCAGCGACATCGCCCTGTTCGTGGTGCTGCTGCTGCCGGCGATCTATTATCTCGTGGTGCCGGTGTCGTTTCGCTGGTCGGTCGCGAGCGGCGTGTTCTGCAGCATTCTGATGCTGGTGGGCTATCTCGGGGTGCCGCCGCAAACGGACACCGCGCTCGGGCTCGCGCTGGCGGTGGTGATGCTCAACGCCGCGCTGATCCTCGTGCTGGTGCGCAACAACCGCCAGAGCCGGCTCGAATGGGTCGCGACCCAGGACCAGAAGGCCGCCCGCGAGGTGCTCTCGCAAAGCGAGCGCCTGCTCGAGCGCACCTTCATGGCGGTGCCCATCCCGCTGCTCATCACCGAACTGGAGAGCGGGCGCATCGTGCGCTACAACGCCGCCGGGGTGAGCTATTTCGGCGGCGAGCCGCACGAGTTCGGTGTCCAGTCGGTATGGCAGATCTATGCGGACCTCGGCGCGCGCCGGGTGTTCCTGGAACGGCTGATCCGCGACGGATCGGTGACCAATTTCGAAACCAAGATCCGCCTCGGCAATGGCGAGCTGCGCAGCGTCCTGGTGGCGGCCACCTTCATCGAGATCGACGGCGAGGCGTGCCTGGTCTCCGGCGTCATCGACATCACCGACCGCCTCGCGGCCGAACAGAAGATCCGCTATGCGGCGAGCCACGATGCCTTGACCGGGCTCACCAACCGCGCCGCCTTCCAGGCCCAGCTCGATGCCACGATCCGCGAGGCGCGCACCCGGCCCGGCGCGATCTTCCTGCTGCTGGTCGACCTCGACGGGCTGAAGGACGTGAACGACACGCTCGGCCATGCGGCGGGTGATGCCCTGCTGGTGGAGACGGCGCGGCGCCTGGAGCGGCTCGCGGGCGAGCGGGCGGTGGTGGCGCGGCTCGGCGGCGACGAGTTCGTCATCCTGCTGCGCGGGGCGATCTCGCTGGAGGAGGCGCAGGCGCTCTCCCAGGCGATCATCGCCGATTTCCGCCATCCGCTGGTCTATCAGGACCGCTCGCTCTCCACCAAGGCGAGCATCGGACTTGCCGCCTGCCCCAATGCCGATTACGCCCCCGGCGAGCTGATGAAGGACGCCGACCTCGCGCTCTATGCCGCCAAGCAGGAAGGCCGCAACCGCGCGGTGCTCTATGCCCCGGCCATGCGGCGCGCCATGAACGAGCGCATCTCGCTCAACCGCTCGCTGGCCAATGCGGTGGCGGGCAATGAGATCACGCCCTATTACCAACCCAAGGTGTCGCTCATCACCGGCCAGCTGATGGGGTTCGAGGCGCTCATGCGCTGGAAGCGCTCCACCACCCAGGTGCTCCAGCCCCAGAGCTTCCTCACCGCGTTCGAGGATCCCGAGCTGGCCCTGCTCATGGGCGACACCATGCTGCGGCAGGTGGCGCGCGACGTACGCAAATGGCTGGACCAGGGCTATCCCGTGGGGCGGGTGGCGGTGAACCTCTCGCCGGCCCAGTTCACCCATCGCGACCTGGCGAACCAGATCCTGGAATTGCTGGCGGCGGAGCGCGTGACGCCGAGCCATTTCGACGTCGAGATCACCGAGACTGTGTTCCTCGGCCGCAATTCGGATTTCGTCGCCCCCATTCTCGGCCAGCTGCACAGCGCCGGCATGAATCTCGCGCTGGACGATTTCGGCACCGGCTATGCGGCGCTGACCCATCTCAAGCAATTGCCCATCGACACCATCAAGATCGACCGCAGCTTCGTGCAGGATACGGAGAGCGATTCCTTCGACGCCGCCATCGTCTGCACGGTGATCGAGCTCGGAAAGAACCTCGGCATGTGCGTGGTGGCCGAGGGCGTGGAGACTGTGGGCCAGGCGCGCTTCCTGCGCGAGCGCGGATGCGAGGTGGCGCAGGGCTTCCTTTATGCCCGGCCGATGCCGGCGGCCGCCACGGCCGAATTCCTCGCCCGCGAGACCCGCGACACCGCCGCCACCCGTGTGTGCGACCTGTGGGGGCGCTGAGGGCTCAGGGAAACAGGGCGCGCGCGGCGGCCACCAGCGCGGCGGCATCGCGCGCGATCGCGTCCACCGGCTTGCCGGGCTTGTAGAGCGCCGAACCCAGCCCGAAGCCATCCGCCCCGGCGGCGCGATAAGCGGCCATGTTGGTGGCGTCGATGCCGCCGACCGGCAGCAGCGTCGCTCCCACCATCACCGCGCGCCACGCCTTGAGCACCTGGGGCGGCAGGCCCTCGGCGGGGAACAGCTTGAGCGCGTCGGCCCCGGCGCGCAAGGCGGCGAAAGCTTCCGTGGGGGTGGCGACGCCCGGTGTGCAGATGAGCCCGGCGGCCTTGGCGGCGCGGATCACCGCGCCATCCGAATGGGGCATGACGATCAGCCGGCCGCCCGCCTGCGCCACTTCCCCCACGTCCGCCGGCGACATCACCGTTCCCGCGCCGATCAAGGTCTCGGCGCCGAAGCGCTCCGCCAGCAGAGCGATGGACTTCAGCGGGTCGGGCGAATTCAGCGGCACCTCGATGATGGCGATGCCGGCCTCCACCAGCGCCGCGCCCACATCCAGCGCCTCGTCCGGCTTCAGGCCGCGCAGGATGGCGACGAGCGGGCAGCGCGCCAGGACCTGGGGGAAGGTGAGGGTCATCGAAAGCACTCCGGTGCGGGCGGTCAGAGGAGATCGGCGGCGCGGGCGATCGCGGTCAGCCCGGCGGCGGCGCAATCGGGCGGCGCGCGGTCGTGCGGCAAGGCGAGCAGCGCGGCGGCGGTGGAATAATGCTGCGTCAGCGCGGCATTGGCGATCAAGGTGAAGCGCTCGCGGCCGTCGGTGACGCTGGCGAGCTCCGCGCCGATCAGCAGGCCGGAGAGAAAATCCGCCGCATCGGCGTCGGCGAGGCCGCCGGTAACGCCGAGCGCGCGGATCGTGAACAGGCGCGAGAGCAGGGCGCCGGGACCATGCAGGTCGCGCGAGGCGGCGACCCCGGCGCGGAAGCCGGCCGGCGAGGGCGCCCCTTGCCCCATCATGCGGCCGAGAATGGTATGCCCCTTCAGGGCGGCGAAGATTTCCCCGGTCATGAAGGTGGCAAATCCGGTGACGCGGCCGCCTTCCACCAGCACCCATTTGGAATGGGTGCCGGGCAGCACGAACAGCCCCTCCGCGCGGCCGAGCACGGCGAGGGCGCCGAACAGCTCGGTCTCTTCCCCGCGGATCACGTCCGGGGTCTTCGGATCGTCCACCAGCAGGCCGGGCACGATACGCACCGGGCCGAGGGCGCTATCCTCCACCGGCAGCGGCATCAGGCCGGCGGCGAGATCGCCGAGACCGGCGGGACACGTCACGTACGGCGCTTCCGCCCAGCCCTGCCGGCTGCCGATCATGCCCGAGAGCAGGATCGGCAGGCGCCCGTGCATCTGCGTCCACGGGCCGGCGATGCGCGAGAGGACCGGCGCGAAGGCGCGATCCTTCACCGCCATCAGCCCTTCGGCGGATTCGATGCGGGCAAGGATGCCGCCGTCCCCATCCAGCAGATAGGCGCGCAACGAGGACGTGCCCCAGTCCAGGGCGATGAGGGACGCGCGGCTCACGGGCGGATCTCGCTTCTGCTTGGGGTGGCGCGGGCTCGGGTGGCGGTTCGGGTGCGCCGGGGTTCGGCGCCGGTTCAGTGGTGCAGGATCTGGCCGAGGAAGGTGCGGGTGCGCTCGCTCTTGGGATGGGCGAAGAAATCCTCCGGCGCGCCTTCCTCCACGATCTCGCCCTTGTCCATGAAGATCACCCGGTCGGCGACCTGGCGGGCAAATCCCATCTCATGGGTCACGCAGATCATGGTCATGCCGTCCTGGGCGAGCGAGGTCATGGTGTCGAGCACCTCTTTCACCATTTCCGGGTCGAGGGCGGAGGTGGGCTCGTCGAACAGCATGATCTTGGGGCTCATGCACAGCGCGCGGGCGATCGCGACGCGCTGCTGCTGGCCGCCGGAAAGCTGGCCGGGATATTTGTTCGCCTGCTCGGGAATGCGCACGCGCTCCAGATATTTCATGGCGATCGCCTCCGCCTCCTTTGGCGCGAGGCCGCGCACCTTGCGCGGGGCGAGGGTGCAATTCTGGAGCACGGTGAGATGGGGAAACAGGTTGAACGACTGGAACACCATGCCCACCTCGGCGCGCACCTTGTCGAGATTCTTCGAGGAGGTGCCGACTTCCACCCCATCCACCTCGATGCGCCCGCTCTGGTGATGCTCCAAGGCGTTGATGCAGCGGATCAGCGTGGACTTTCCGGAGCCGGAGGGGCCGCAGATGACGATCCGCTCGCCGTGGGTGACGGTGAGGTTCACGTTCCTCAGCGCGTGATAGGTGCCGTAATGCTTTTCCACGG
>JBDRCE010000050.1:0-5666 GCA_043822005.1 Pseudomonadota bacterium
CTGCGTGCTGGAAAAATCAGCCGTCGCGCCGGTGATGTTGAGGTGCTATCCGTCGATGGCGGCAAAACCGATGACGCCATTCAGCCTCGATCGCGTTTGCGTCAGGGAAGGGCCGGCGCCGAGATAGAAAAAGCTGCGCTCGAAGGATCGCCCGATGAAGGGAATGAAGGTGAGCTGATGGTTGATGCTGGCCTGGTAGGACCTGGCGACGACATTTCCCGTGAACGTGCTGGGCGTCGCGCTGGTGAATGAGCCGACCTGGGGAATGACGACATTTTCGTCGGTGGCGGTGATGCCCAGGGAATTGTAGGTGAACTTGGCCCCCCATAACCAATCGCTGCCTGAAAAATGCCGGTAATACCCAGCCTGAATCGTGGGGGAAAATCCGGACGGGTTGTCGAGCGTGGGATCGGTGGGGCCGCCGGCTTGTCCCGAAGCGACCATGACGCCGTTCTGGAAGATATCCGAGACGCCCTGGGCGAAAATGTTCTGGTTGCTGAAGTTAACCGAATTGAAGCCCGCGCCCACGCCGAGATAGAAAGCCTCTCGCGGCACCAGGGAACCGGGAACCGCCGCCGCTTTGAACGACTGTGCGAGCAGGGCGCCGGAACCGCCGGCCGACATGCACCCGGCCAAGGCCAGGACGTAAGCAAATCTAGTCATAAAATGTCATCCCTGTTCGTTCTGCTGCCGGATCGACAGCCGCGCCGAATTTCAGGGACCGACCCAAAACCCAATGGTTCCACCTCGCTGGGCCGGCTGGCGCCAAAGCAATGGGGTGGCATCCGTGGGAAAACGATGAACAAAAGTTAAAAAGATATGGTTAACAACTGATGCGACTGGAAAATCAAAAATCCAGCAATCGGCGTCGTTCCCGGCGACTGAAGGGAGCCAGGGCAGACGCCAGCTCTGCTTTGGGCTGGCGTCTGCGGTTGGCGCGACAAAAAGCCCTTGGCAAGCCGGAAAAGACTCGTTAAACAACCTCTTCCGGACGTGCTGGCTGTTGCTGGCACGTTCGTGCTCGCATTCCGAAAACCCGACAGGCTAGGAGATCATTCCTCTCAGGACATCCGCATGGATTGCTTGAAAGGAAGGAAAACCCGTCGTTCGGGAGGGATGAGGGCAGGGGTCTTTCGGTTCGCTGGAAGATCTCGATCCTGTCCAAGACTGCAGGCGCCCGCGATGAGACGCAAGTCTCTTCAACGGCTTAATCCATCGGCCTGCATAGACGGGTGAAGACCGGATTTCGCTTTACGTCGCGTTTCGCGCGACGACCGGCGGATATGGTTCGAACCTCGACACCCCGTGCCATCGGCGCGGGAGGGCAGGCTTTTCAAATGTCGTCGTGCCCGGCGTGTCCTGAGGCCTGAAGTGGTCTCGAGGTCAGGTTTGGGCAGGACGATGGGTGCAACCCGGCGGTCCTGCCTCTAAGGCGCAGGCCGCCAACCGGAGAGAGCTTGCTGTGGAAAGAGCGGCAAAAAAGGACGCGGTTGAGGCGCTGAACGGTCTGTTCAAGACCACCAGTGTTGCAGTCGTCGCCCACTATTCCGGCCTCACCGTGGCCCAGATGCAGAAGCTGCGTACGCAGATGAAGCTGGCGGGCGCCTCGGTGAAGGTTTCGAAGAACCGTCTCGCCAAAATTGCTCTTGAAGGCACAGACGTCGTTGCCATCGGTTCCCTGCTGAAGGGGCCGACCGTGATCGCGACATCAAACGATCCGGTAGCGGCGCCGAAGGTTGCCATCGAATTTGCCAAGGCGAACGAGCAGTTCGTCATTCTCGGCGGATCGATGGGTAAAACCGTCCTGGATGTTAACGGCGTCAAGGCGCTCGCCGCCCTGCCGTCGCTCGATGAACTGCGCGCGAAGATCCTCGGCCTCCTTGTGGCGCCGGCGACCAAGATCGCTCAGCTCTCGACTGCGCCCGCGGCCAAGCTCGCGCGCGTCGTTCAGGCCTATGCCTCTAAGAGCGAAGCGGCCTGACGCCCTTCGCAAACATCAAACCTGGTTCGAACCGAATTCGCTTAAGGAAACAGATCAATGGCCGACCTACAGAAGATTGTTGACGACCTCTCGAGCCTCACCGTGCTCGAAGCTGCCGAGCTCGCAAAGCTCCTTGAAGAAAAGTGGGGCGTGTCCGCCGCTGCCGCCGTCGCGGTGGCCGGTCCGGCCGCTGCCGCCGCTGCTCCCGCGGAAGAGAAGACCGAGTTCACGGTTATGCTCACCGCCGCCGGCGAGAAGAAGATCGAAGTCATCAAGGAAGTCCGCGCCATCACCGGCCTCGGCCTCAAGGAAGCCAAGGACCTCGTCGAAGGCGCTCCGAAGGCCGTCAAGGAGGGCGTCAACAAGGACGAAGCCGACAAGATCAAGGCCCAGCTCGAGAAGGCCGGCGCCAAGGTTGAGCTCAAGTAACCGCAGGTTACCTGAGCGAAATCCCGGGCGAGCGCTTGCGAGACCCGGGATCCATCGACCAAAGACGTGGATGGCCGGGTCAAGCCCGGCCATGACGACCGCGGGTTGTGGACCGGAACAATCCGTTCCATGTTGTACACAAGAATGTGTGGGGATTCGGACGTTTAAACCCTCGAATCTCCACGATTGTCATCCCATATCGGGACGGCAGCACGAAAGCACGGTTGGCGGCGGGAACGGTGACGCTTCTGCGCAGACCGTTGGGAGACAGGCAATTTCGGGCTTTTTCGGTCCGTGACAAGGCAGGTTGAGACGGGCGGGTGCGGAAGCGCCCCGCGCGTCGTTTTGCGTTTTGAAGGTGCAGGGCCTCGATTTGGGATTTAAATCCTGAAATGAAGCTTCAGACTTTTGAAATGTTTGGGAAATTCAACCCGGGGGCGATGGCAGTCGCGCTTCGGAAGGTTCGCCCCTCACGGGCGACGCAATGAGAGGCCACGATGGCGCAGCAGACATTCACGGGTCGCAAACGGGTTCGCAAGTTCTTCGGACACATCAAGGAAGTCGCAGAGATGCCGAACCTCATCGAGGTTCAGAAGGCGTCCTATGACCAGTTCCTGATGGTCGATGAACCCGTCGGCGGCCGGCTGGACGAGGGCCTGCAGGCGGTGTTCCGGTCGGTATTTCCGATCTCGGATTTCTCCGGCACCTCGATGCTGGAATTCGTCCGCTACGAATTCGAACCGCCGAAATACGACGTTGACGAATGCCGTCAGCGCGGCATGACCTATGCGGCGCCGCTGAAGGTGACGCTGCGCCTGATCGTGTTCGATATCGACGAGGAAACCGGCGCCAAGTCCGTCAAGGACATCAAGGAGCAGGACGTTTACATGGGCGATATCCCGCTCATGACCATGAACGGCACCTTCGTCGTCAACGGCACCGAGCGCGTCATCGTCTCGCAGATGCATCGCTCGCCCGGCGTGTTCTTCGATCACGACAAGGGCAAGACCCATTCGTCCGGCAAACTGCTGTTCGCCGCGCGCGTCATTCCCTATCGCGGCTCCTGGCTCGATATCGAATTCGACGCCAAGGACATCGTGTTCGCCCGTATCGACCGCCGCCGCAAGATTCCGGTGACCTCGCTGATGTTCGCCCTCGGTCTCGACGGCGAAACCATCCTGAGCACATTCTACAAAAAGATCAGCTACAAGCGCGCCAAGGAAGGCTGGCGCGTGCCGTTCGATGCCACCCGTTTCCGCGGCTACTCGACCATCAACGACCTGATCGACGCCGACAGCGGCAAGGTCGTGCTCGAAGCCGGCAAGAAACTGACCGTGCGCGCCGCCCGCCAGCTGCAGGAAAAGGGCCTCAAGGCGCTGCGGCTGTCCGACGAGGAACTGGTCGGCAACTATCTCGCCGAGGACCTCGTCAATCCGAAGACCGGTGAAATCTACGCCGAGGCCGGCGAGGAAATCACCGAGAAGTCGCTGAAGGCGCTCAACGAGCAGGGCTACAAGGAACTGCCGTTGCTCGACATCGACCATGTCAATGTCGGCGCCTATATCCGCAACACGCTGAACGCCGACAAGAACATGACGCGTGAAGACGCGCTGTTCGACATCTATCGCGTGATGCGTCCCGGCGAGCCGCCGACCATCGATTCCGCGCAGACCATGTTCCAGTCGCTGTTCTTCGACTCGGAGCGCTACGACCTGTCCGCGGTCGGCCGCGTCAAGATGAACATGCGCCTCGAACTCGACGCGCCCGACACCCATCGCACGCTGCGCAAGGAAGACATCCTGGCCGTCATCAAGACGCTGGTCGACCTGCGCGACGGCAAGGGCGAGATCGACGACATCGACCATCTCGGCAACCGCCGCGTGCGCTCGGTCGGCGAGCTGATGGAGAACCAGTACCGCATCGGCCTGCTTCGCATGGAGCGCGCGATCAAGGAGCGCATGTCCAGCGTCGATATCGACACCGTGATGCCGCAGGACCTGATCAACGCAAAACCTGCCGCGGCTGCCGTGCGTGAATTCTTCGGCTCGTCGCAGCTGTCGCAGTTCATGGACCAGACCAATCCGCTGTCGGAAATCACCCACAAGCGCCGCCTCTCGGCGCTTGGCCCCGGCGGTCTGACCCGCGAGCGCGCCGGCTTCGAGGTGCGCGACGTGCATCCGACGCATTACGGCCGGATCTGCCCGATCGAGACGCCGGAAGGCCCGAACATCGGCCTGATCAACTCGCTGGCGACGTTCGCCCGCGTCAACAAGTATGGCTTCGTCGAGACGCCCTATCGCAAGGTCAAGGACGGCCGCGTCACCGACGAGGTGGTCTACCTCTCGGCGATGGAAGAGGGCCGCTATCACGTCGCCCAGGCCAACGTGGCGCTCGACGCCAAGGGCCGCTTCACCGACGACCTCGTGGTCTGCCGTCACTCCGGCGACGTGCTGATGATCACGCCGGACAAGGTCGACTACATGGACGTGTCGCCGAAGCAGCTGGTTTCGGTGGCCGCGGCGCTGATCCCGTTCCTCGAGAACGACGACGCCAACCGCGCGCTGATGGGCTCCAACATGCAGCGTCAGGCCGTGCCGCTGGTGCGCGCCGAGGCGCCGTTCGTCGGCACCGGCATGGAAGGCGTGGTCGCCCGCGACTCCGGCGCTGCGATCGCCGCGCGCCGCACCGGCGTGATCGACCAGATCGACGCCACCCGTATCGTGATCCGCGCCACCGACGATCTCGACCCCACCAAGTCGGGCGTCGATATCTACCGGCTGATGAAGTACCAGCGCTCCAACCAGTCGACCTGCATCAACCAGCGTCCGCTGGTGAAGGTGGGCGACCAGGTGGCGAAGGGCGACATCATCGCCGACGGTCCCTCGACCGACCTCGGCGAGCTCGCGCTCGGCCGCAACGTGCTGGTCGCGTTCATGCCGTGGAATGGCTACAACTTCGAAGATTCGATCCTGCTCTCCGAGCGGATCGTGAAGGACGACGTCTTCACCTCGATCCACATCGAGGAATTCGAGGTGATGGCCCGCGACACCAAGCTGGGGCCGGAAGACATCACCCGCGACATCCCGAATGTCGGCGAGGAGGCGCTGCGCAACCTCGACGAGGCGGGCATCGTCTATATCGGCGCCGAAGTGGAGCCGGGCGACATCCTGTGCGGCAAGATCACGCCGAAGGGCGAAAGCCCGATGACGCCGGAGGAGAAGCTCCTCCGCGCCATCTTCGGCGAGAAGGCCTCCGA
>JBDRCE010000051.1:0-3270 GCA_043822005.1 Pseudomonadota bacterium
GTCACATCGTTCGCTGCGCTCTCGATGTGCCACCCTCCCCACCGCTGCGCGGGGGGAGGGATAAGAAACGCCCCTGTGAATAGCGGCTAGAAGCCCAACAATTCTCGTATTTTACCGGGACGACCCTATATCGATGGTCGGTTGGCAATCGCCCGCAGGACTTTGCGACACGACTCATCGAAAATCACCCCATGCGTTTCACGCCCCAGTTCCTCGACGACCTGCGCGCCCGGCTTCCGGTTTCGGAAGTCGTGGGCCGGCGCGTGAAGTTGAAGCGGGCGGGGAGGGAGTGGAAGGGGCTGTCGCCGTTCCAGCAGGAGAAGTCGCCGTCCTTCACGGTCAACGACCAGAAGGGATTTTACCACGACTTCTCCTCCGGCAAGCACGGCGACATCATCTCGTTCCTGATGGAGACCGAGGGCGTCGGGTTTACCGAGGCCGTCGAGCGCCTCGCCGCGATGGCGGGCCTGGCGCTGCCGGCGGCTACCCCCGATGCCGCGCGGCACGAGCAGCGCCGCAAGACGCTGTACGATGTGATGGAACTGGCGACGAAGTTCTTCGCCGACACGCTGGCGTCGCGCAACGGCGCCAAGGCGCGCGGCTATCTCGCCGACCGCGCGATCTCGCCGGCGGTGCAGCTCCAGTTCCGGATCGGCTATGCGCCGGGCGAACGCTTTGCGCTGAAGGAATATCTGGGCTCCCACGGCATTCCGGTCGAGGACATGGTCGAAGCCGGCCTTTTGGTGTCGGGCGACGACATTCCAGTGCCGTGGGATCGTTTTCGCGACCGCGTGATGTTTCCGATCACCGACCTGCGCGGACGCGTCATCGCGTTCGGCGGCCGCGCGCTGGAGAAGGACGTTCCGGCGAAATACATGAATTCGCCGGAAACCCCGCTGTTTCACAAGGGCGACAATCTCTACAACCTCGCCGCCGCACGGCTCGCCACCCATAACGGCGCGGCACTGGTGGTGGTGGAAGGCTATGTCGACGTCATCGCCATGGTCGGCGCCGGCTTTCCCGCCAGCGTCGCCCCGCTCGGCACCGCGCTGACCGAAAACCAGCTGGTGCTGCTGTGGAAGATGGCGGACGAGCCGATCCTTTGCTTCGACGGCGACAAGGCCGGGCAGAAGGCGGCGTGGCGCGCCGCCGAACTGGCGATGCCGTTGCTGGCGCCGGGCAAGAGTCTGCGTTTCGCGCTGCTGCCGGAGGGACAGGACCCCGACGACCTCGCCCGCTCCGGCGGACGCGGCGCGATCGAGGAGGTGATCGGGCAGGCGCGCGGCCTCGCCGACGTGATCTGGTCGCGCGAACTCGCGGGCGGCTCGTTCGCCACCCCGGAGCGGCGCGCAGCACTGGAGGCGCGGATCAAGGATCTGACCAACGGCATCCGCGACGAGGTGGTGCGGCGCTATTACCGCCAGGATCTGGCCGAGCGGCTGCAGCGCACCTTTGCCCCGGAAGGCGGCCGCGGCGGCTATAACAGGGGCAATTTCGGCGGCCGCGGGGCAGGCGGTTTCGGCGGCGAATCAGGCCGCCGCTTTGCGCCCCGTGCCACCTTTACGCCGGGGGCCGCGGGCCGGATCGAGCCGCGCGGCCGGGGGCAGGCCTCGGCCGGCAGCCAGACCATCAACCGCGGGCCCTACCAGGCGGCGAGCCCGCAGCTGGCGCTGAGCCCGATCATGCGCGGCCAGCGCAGCGCGATTTCCCGCCGCGAGGCGCTGATTCTGCAGTCCCTGATCAACCACCCCTGGCTGCTGCACGACCATCTGGAAGAGGTGGCGGCGCTGGAAATGGCCCATCCGGAAGCCAACAAATTGCGCGCCGCCGTGATCGCCGCCTTCGCCAGCGACCATCACCAGAGCCCGGAACCGGAAGAGCAGGCCGAGAAGATGCGCGCCGACCTCGCTGCGCGCGGATTTTCTGAGGTTCTTCAAAGGGTTGAGCGGGCGATCACGACCCAGGCGGTGTGGGGCGTGCAGGTCGGCGCCGCCCGCGAGGACGTTCTTTCCACCTGGCACCAGCTGGTCTCCTTGCATCGCCAATGGCACTCCTTACTTAGGGAATTGAAGGATGCCGAGCAGGCGCTCGGGGACGAGGCCAGTGAGGCCAATCTGGCGTGGCTGCGCGATATCAAGGCCCGGCTGGAGGAAGTGGACGGCACCGAGGCCCTGATTGAGGGTTTCGGCGAGTTATCGGGCCGGTCCCAGCGGAGCGTCTGATAAAAAATGCTGCGGACGGCAGCTGCCGGAACCGCGAAAAGACTCGCCAAACCCATGGTTTGGCTGCAAAAACACGACTGGCAAGGTTAATCGAAGCTTAAGAGCCCGCGGGCTAAGAGTTCGTAACCGGCGAGAGATTCTTTTTTGGGGGTGGCGAGGTTCTGCGCCGCCCTTTCCGCGTCAGAGCATGATCCGGAAAAAAGATGAGAGCGTGATGACGTTTCGAACAAACGTGATCAGGCGCAAGCGACACCCAATTCAATGCGGGCAGCGGCAACGCCCCGGCATGAGCGCGTTTGGAGAGCACTGAATGGCCATCAAGGCAAAGACGCTGCAGGCAAAAGACAAGGAAAAAGACGACAAGGCAGCGGACGCCCCCGAGAAGGATTCCCCGGACGCGCCGTCGCCGTTGCTCGACCTGTCCGACGCCGCCGTCAAGAAGATGATCAAGCAGGCCAAGAAGCGCGGCTTCGTGACCTTCGATCAGCTCAACGAAGTGCTGCCCTCCGACACGACAGCGCCGGAGCAGATCGAGGACATCATGTCGATGCTCTCGGACATGGGCATCAACGTCTCCGAGGCCGAGGATTCCGACAGCGACGAAGAGAAGCAGGAAGACGCCGAGGACGAGACCGACAACGAACTGGTCGAGGTCACGCAGAAGGCCGTCACCGAGGTCAAGAAATCCGAGCCCGGCGAGCGCACCGACGATCCCGTCCGCATGTATCTGCGCGAGATGGGCACCGTCGAGCTGTTGTCGCGCGAGGGCGAAATCGCCATAGCCAAGCGCATCGAGGCCGGCCGCGAGGCGATGATCGCGGGCCTGTGCGAAAGCCCGCTGACCTTCCAGGCCATCATCATCTGGCGCGACGAACTCAACGAAGGCAAGATCTTCCTTCGCGACATCATCGATCTGGAAGCGACCTACGCCGGTCCCGACGCCAAGAACAACATGAACCCGCTGCTGGCGGCCCCGGTCGGCCCCGACGGCCAGCCCGTGCCCGCCGGCGCCAACAATGGCGCCGCGGTCGCTGCTGCCGCCGCGCCC
>JBDRCE010000052.1:0-2213 GCA_043822005.1 Pseudomonadota bacterium
CGGCTCCTCGTGTCCATTCGGGCTGCCTCGATGACCTCGCCATCGAGCGACTCGAGCCCGGCCAGCATCAGCAGGAAGACGAAGGGCGTCCAGTGCCAGATGTCGACGAAGATGACCGAGGCGAGTGCGATATCGGGGTTGCCGAGCCAGTCGACCGGCCCGAGTCCCAGAAGCCCGAGAAGCATGTTGGCGAGCCCGAACTCACGCCCCATGATGAGGCGCCACATGGTGCCGATGACGATTGGCGGAACGACGATCGGCAGCAGGAAGATGCCTGTCAGCACGGCCCTTCCGTAGGATCCGGCTGTTCGCACGGCGAGCGCCATCGAGAAACCGAGCACCATCTGGCAGGACACGGCGGTCACGGCGAAGAAGGCCGTATTGCGCACGCCGTCCCAGAACACTTTTTCGGTTGAAAACAGCCGGTGGTAGTTGTCGAGGCCGACGAAGGAGAAAGCCGAGGTCGCCTCGCGCCATTCGACATGGAAGAAGCTCAACGCCAGAAGATTGACGACCGGGAACGCGGTTAGAACGATGAACAGGGCAACCGCGGGCAGCAGCGAGATCGCGATCCAACGCTTGTTGCGCCGCTCCTCGTAGCTTGGCTCATTGGAAATCATCGCATCGATCCCGCCCCGAGTGACGCCGGCCGCAGCCGGCACCGCCTCTCATTACAGATCCGGAAGCTTCGTGACGGCGAAGCCGTTGCGCTCGAGGACGCCGGCCAGATCGGCGGCGGCCTGGTTGAGCGCCTGGGCTGGCGTCATCTCGCTGATTACGGCGCGGTTGAGACTGAGCGCCATGGCGTCGGAGGCCTCCGACGCCTGCGCAAAGGGTAGACCCATCACCGCGTGCTGGGCATTTTGCGAATAGGCGCCGATGAACCGGAACGCTGCGTCATCGCCGAGATCAGCCCCGGTTATGTCGCCCCTGACCGGTACGCCGCCGGCCCGCACGTAGTCGACCTGCCGCTCCTTGGCGGCAAACCAGTCGAGAAATGCTAGCGCTGCCTTCTGCTTCTCGGGTGGGACATTCCTTGGGATGCCGGCCACCCAATGGCCGGCGCTCGATGCGACCGTGCCGGCCGGACCGGCGGGCAGCAGCGCGGCGTCGATCTTTCCCACGACGCGCGAAGCATTGGGGTCTTCGAGCTGTCCCCAGGCGGCGATGACGGCAATCGCCTGCGCGCCCTTGCCGGTGGCTAGAAGCTGGATCAGTTCGCCCTGTGCGATGTTGCCAGGTCCGGGAGGGCCCGATTCCGTGGCCAGCTTTACATAGGTTTGCAACGCCTTGAGCGCTTCCGGGCTGTTGACGACGACATCCGCTTTGCCGGAGTCGGTAATCCTGAAGAAGGCCGCGTCGTGGCTGAAGAGATAGGGAGTGAAGTTATAGACGATCGAGTCGCGCGCGGCCCGCGGCACGAAGCCATAGGCCTCGCCTTCTTTCTGTATCGCCTGTGCGTTGGCGAGGAGTTCGTCCCACGTCTTGGGCGGATGCAGCCCAAGTTTCGCATAGATGTCGGTGTTGTAGTAGAGCACCTGCACGTTGCCGTTGACCGGCACGCCCATTAGCGCGCCGCCACCGGTAAATGTGCCGGCCTCGGCGTCCCAGTTCGTCGTGTCGCCATAGGTCAGCACGCCCTCGGGCAGCCCATAGCCTGCCTGGACGTCGCCGAGGGGGGCGAGGAACCCGCCCGAATAAATCTCGGACAGCCAGAGCGAATTTACGTTGACAATGTCGTAGGCGCCCTGGCCGCCTCGCACGGAGTTGCGGATTTTTTCAAGGAGGCCGCCGAAGGGCGTGACATCGAGCTCGATCTTGTTGCCAGTCTCATTTTCGTATTCTTCGACCATGGCGACGAACGAATTGAGCCATGGCGACTGGTTGATCGCCATCGTGACCGGCGGCTGGCTCTGGGCAAGGGCTGTGCCGACGCCTGCCGCGACGATGAAGGCGACCGCGCAGGCGCGTAACATGCTCCGGCGTGAGAATGTGGCGATGAAAGACTGCATTGCGATTTCCTCCCTTGGTTTGATTATTCCGCTGCGGTCGTATCGAGCGACATCCACCCGAAATATTCCGGCGGTGCATCATGCTCACGCAGGATGCGGATCGCCGCTTGGCGGAGCCGTGCCTCCACGTCCGGATCGTGGATCGGGTTGAGCTGATTTGGATCGCTCGCATTGTGATAGATCGCAGACTTGAAGGCGCCG
>JBDRCE010000053.1:0-13240 GCA_043822005.1 Pseudomonadota bacterium
GTCGAAAACCTATTCGCCAAGCTCAAGGACTGGCGGCGCATCGCAACCCGCTACGACCGATGCGCCCACACCTTCTTCTCGGCCATCTGCATCGCAGCCGCCGTCATCTTCTGGCTTTGATCAATGAGTCCTGACCCTAGCCCCAGAACCGCCTGGAGTCTTTCAGAGTGCGCCAGAGACCGGCGGCTTCTTTCCATGCGATCTCCGCACGCAACTGCGTCGCTCCAAGGATCCAGCCCACGGCACGCTGGAGTTCGGGATCGGCCGTGGGGGCGAAGGCCGGATCGGTCACCAGCCGCCGAAGCATCGCCGCGTCGTTGAGCTCGCCGAAGATGTCCTGCAGGGCCGCGAGACGGCGGGACAGCCGCGCGGTCCGCTTCGGCTCGTAGAGCGGGCTGAAGAATTCGAATGTGTAGCGCAGCTTCTTCAGCTCCTTGCGCAGTTGGTGGCGCTCCGCCACGCTGAGCTTTTTCAGGCCGCGCGCGTGATTGCGCGTCTTCTTCCAACGTCGTGCCAGGGCTTGGTCGGCAAAGGCAGACACGGGCGCGGCAAGCCGCCTCGACTGGTCGAGATCCGTTGCCTCGAACCAGCCCCGGGTTTCGACGAAGCGAACCAGGTCGAGTTCGAAGGCCTGCACCCGGCGTCCGTTCAACACCCGCAGGAGCCTTTCGCGTTCGTCGGCGGAATGTCGTGCGAACAGGCCGGCAAGCGCCGCGAGCGAGGATTCGTCAGGATATCGCGCCGCTTCCGCGCCGACGATGTCGCGACCCGCCACGTCCATGTCGCGCAGGCGGCTGACTTCGCCAGCTAGCCAGCCAGCCTCCTCGGCAAGCCGGCCGAGTTCCGCACTACGAGCCACGTGGTCAAAGATGGAGAGCCAGCTGCGCAGGCGGCGCAGTCCGACCCGGAGCTGGTGCGGCCCTTCCATGTCGTCGGTATCGCGCACGACATCGATGTTGGCGCAGATCTGGTCCGCGCATTCGCGCATGACGTCGCGCGCCGCCGCCTCGATCGACATATCGCCGGCCAGCGGCACGTCGACGGCGTTGCGCGGTGCCGGCAGGGGCGAGACGCTGCCTTCCGTTGCCAGAAGTTCCGCCCGGGCGGATTTGGGCAGGCGCGAGAAGCGCAATCCACCGTCCGGATAGAGCGCGTTCGCGACGTCGAACAATGCCCTTGGGCTGCCTTCGACCCGCTCGATCTCGAGTTCGTTCCAGGGAGCGGTGGCGCCCTGGGCGGAGATGGTGCCCCTATCCGTCGATATCTCGACCCTCGCGCCGTCGGGCAACGTGATCACGCCGCTCGACCGCTTGAAGCGCATGTCGGCGACGACGACCAGCTGCTTGCCCTGGCAGAGTCCGACGACGCGGGACCGCAGCGCCTCGTCGGGGATCGCATTCAGGTCGGGTGTCCGGCCTCGGATGACCGTCTCGGATTCCTGCACGTCGGTGAAGCCGCCGAGCGCCTGGCGGCCGGCCTTGACCGTCTGCAGGGACCGCCTGCCGTCGCGCCGCGTCCGCAACGCGATACCGGCATCGCGCAGAGCGCGGTCGGGCGTATCATAGTAGAGGGTCGCGAGAGTTCGCGTATGTGGCGCAGCGAAGGATCTATCGAGGCCCTTCACCCGGGCCCACAGTCTTGCGGGCGGCTCTGCGAGCACGAATTTGAGTTCCATCTCCCGCATGGAGAATGATCCGTTCCGATCCCCGCGCAAGGCCGGCGCGCCGGCGGCCGGGAGCCTGCCGACGCCCGTCGGCAGGGCTATCTGTCTCTCATGATATCGATCGCATCAACCCGCCGTCGACCCTGAGATTCTGGCCGGTGATATATGCCGCACCGTCGGAGACCAGGAACGAGATGGTCGCCGCGATTTCTTCGCTGGTGCCGTAACGCTGCATCGGCACGCCGGCGCGCCGCTCCTCGGTCGCCGGCAGGCTGTCGATCCAGCCCGGCAGCACGTTGTTCATGCGCACGTTTGAGGCCGCATATTCGTCGGCGAAGAGCTTGGTGTAGGCGGCAAGCCCCGCCCGCGCCACGGCGGAGGTCGGGAACATCGGGCTCGGCTCCGACACCCAGGCGGTCGAGATGTTGACGATCGCGCCGCCGCCCTGAGTGGCCATGACCGGAGCGACGAGGCGCACCGCCCGCACGACGTTCATGAAATAGACGTCGAAGCCGGTGTGCCACTGTTCGTCGGTGATCTCGATGAGCGGTGCGCGCGGGCCGTGGCCGGCGCTGTTGACGAGCGCATCGATGCGGCCCCAGCGGGCGAGCGCGAGGTCGACGAAATGCTTCAGGTCGTCGTTCGACTGGTTGGAACCGGTGACGCCGAGCCCGCCAAGCTCCTTCGCCAGGGCTTCGCCCTTGCCCGAGGAGGACAGGATGCCGACGGCGAAACCGTCGGCCGCCAGACGGCGAGCCGCCGCCGCGCCCATGCCCGATCCTCCGCCGACGACGAGGGCTACCTTCTGCAAGCTCATTTCGTCTGCTCCTTCTTGTCGCAAGCGGCGGTTCGCGGGACCCACCGACTCTCGCCGGGCGTCATTCGATTTCCGCGCCAAGGCCGCGCATGAGGTCGACGAACCGGGGGAAACTCGTCGCGATCATGTCCGTGTCGTCGACCGTCACCGCGCTTTCGGCCGCCAGCCCCATGACGAGGAAGCTCATCGCGACGCGGTGGTCGAGATGGGTCGCGACGGTTCCTGCGCCGAGGCCCCGGCCTTCGGGCGACCCGCGCACCAGCAGCCAGTCCTTGCCGTCCTCGCAGTCGACACCGTTGATCTTCAACCCCGCCGCGACGGACGCGAGCCGGTCGGATTCCTTGACCCGCAACTCATCCAGCCCCTGCATCAAGGTCTCGCCCTCCGCGAAGGCGGCCGCAACGGCGAGCACCGGATATTCGTCGATCATCGACGGCGCGCGTTCGGCGGGAACGGCCACGCCTTTCAGTTCAGAGGCCCGGACGCGCAGATCGGCGACATCCTCGCCGCCGGAATTGCGGCGGTTGAGCATCTCGATCGAGGCGCCCATGTCCCGCAGCGTGTCGAAGAGACCGGTGCGCGTCGGGTTGACCAGCACGTTCTCGACCACAACGTCCGATCCAGGCACGATCAGCGCGGCGACGACGACGAAGGCGGCCGAGGACGGGTCGCCGGGCACGGCGATGGCCTGGCCGGTGAGGCGGGCCTGCCCCTCGATGCGGATCTGGCGCAGGCCGCCGGCGCCCGTTTCGATCTCGACGCTCGCGCCGAAGCCCCGCAGCATCTTCTCCGTATGGTCACGGGTGTGGACGGCCTCGATCACGGTGGTCACGCCCGGCGCGTTGAGGCCGGCCAGCAGCACCGCCGACTTGACCTGCGCCGACGCCACGGGAACGCGGTAGGTGACCGGCGCCGCCGTTTTCGGCCCGCGCAGGGTGAGCGGCAGGCGGTCTCCCGGAGTGGCCTCCACCTGGACGCCCATCAGCCTCAGCGGATCGAGGACGCGGCCCATCGGCCGCCTGGACAGCGACGCGTCGCCCGCGAAGGCGGTCACCATGTCGTAGACGCCCGCCAGCCCCATGGCGAGCCGCGCGCCGGTGCCCGAATTGCCGAAGTCGAGCGGGGCCTCGGGCTCGAGCAGGCAGCCATTGCCGACGCCGTGGACGTTCCATTCGCCGCCGGCGCCCTCGATATGCGCGCCGAAGGCCCGCATCGCCGCCGCGGTGCACAGCACGTCGTCGCCTTCGAGGAGGCCGGTGATGCGCGTCTCGCCCGACGCGAGCCCGCCGAGCAGCAGCGCGCGGTGGGAGATCGACTTGTCGCCCGGCACCCGCAGATGGCCCGTCAGCGCGGGTGAACGGCGGGCGGTCGCTTGATGCGGCGGCGGTCGATCGGTCATCGGCGGTTCCTGTCTCTTCCCGCGCGCGTTCTGCGCCTCTCGCCACGGGTCGAGGCGGGTCTAGCATGCGTCGGCGGGACGGTCATCCCCGCGGCGCGGCGGTCTCCCGCGCCCATGTCCGGGCAGGGCGACAATTCCGGCCCTGAATAGGCTTTGACAGGGGCGCCACTTGTGGATATGGGACCGAACTCATTTTGCGGCGCGGCTCCAGCGGACGATCGCCCGCGCGGCGCGGCCCGGGCTCTCTCCAGGCTTGTTTCCACGAGGCTGACACAGTGGCGAAATCTGAACTTGGCACGAAACGTATCGACCCGGAGACGGGCAAGAAATTCTACGACCTGAACCGCGATCCGATCGTCTCGCCCTACACGGGCAAGAGCTATCCGCGGTCGTATTTCGAATCGACCGTCCTCAGCAAGATCGAGGAGGAAGAGGAAGTCGTCGAGAAGGAACTCGACGCCGAAGACGACGCCCCCGAAATCGTCAGCCTCGAAGAGGCCGACGACGAGACCAAGAGCCCCGCGGACGACATCCCGGACCTCGGCGACGACGATGTCGAGATCGACGACGAGGACGACGACACCTTCCTGCCCGACGAGGAGGAAGAGGATGACGACGTCGCCGACATCATCGGCGTCGGCGGCGAGGACGACGACGAGATCTGACGTATCGGGCCGGCGGGCCGGATTCCGACAAAGTCGGCATTCGTGTCGGTGAGGCCTTGATCTTGCGGGGCGGCGGGGTTAGAAGCCGCCTCGATCTTTGGCGGGGTTCCCATTCCGCCAAGCTCTCCGCCGGAGACGGCGCGGCCGCAAGGTCGGAGCGTGGGGCCATAGCTCAGTTGGGAGAGCGCTTGAATGGCATTCAAGAGGTCGTCGGTTCGATTCCGATTGGCTCCACCAAACATTCCTCCGCGGTAACGCGACTTTACCCCGTCTCCAAATAACCTCGACATGTCCGCCTCTTAGCAGCGCTGAGACCGTATATCGTGGTCGCGAGACAGCGTTTCCGGCTGCAATGACGCCGATAGTTCGAGGCCGTCTCAGAGACGCGGCTTCCCCGTCCGCGATATTGTTCGGACGATGCTCGAAGATCGGCTGACTGCCTGACGCTGCCCCCGCGATCTAATCCGGATTGAAGTTCGTTCTGGCCCATCGAGAGGACCAGGACATGAAGCGCAGCCGCTTTTCTGAAGAGCAGATCATCGGGATCTTGAAGGAACACGAGGCCGGGGTTTCGGTCGCCGACCTGTGCCGGAAGCACGGGGTCAGCGACGCCTCGATCTACAACTGGAAGGTCCGCTTCGGCAGGATGGACGTCTCGGAGGCGCGCCGCCTGAAGGCGCTGGAGGACGAGAACACCCGACTGAAGCGTTTGCTGGCCGATGCCATGCTCGACAACGCGGCGCTGAAGGATCTCGTGGGAAAGAGCTGGTGACGCCCGCGGCCAAGCAGAAAGCTGTCGCTCGCCTGCCGACTTTGACGCAGCGCCAATTGTGAAAGCGGCTCAACCTCGAACGCCGAGCCGCGTCATCTTTTCCCACAGCGTCGAGCGACCGATGCCGAGCAGTTCTGCGGCCTTGATGACCTGTCCGTCGGTCTGTTCGAGGGCGCGTTCGATCTGGCGGCGTTCGGCTGCGTCGCGCACGTCAGCGAGAGGTAGAAAACCCGGCAGGGGCTGGGTTCCGGGACGATCCGGGAAGAGATCGCCGGGCATGATCCATTCGGACGCAGTCAGCGCCACGGCGCGGTCGACGCGGTTGCGCAGTTCCCGTACGTTACCGGGCCACGGATAGGCGAGCGCCGCTTCTTCGGTCAGCGCGCTGAAGCCACGGATACGGGCGTCGCAGCGCGCGACGGCGTTCTCCAGGAAGCGGTCGAGCAGCCATGCGACGTCCTCGGGCCGTTGCCGCAATGGCGGGATCTCGACCGGGAGCACGGCGAGCCGGAAGTAGAGGTCCTCGCGGAAGCCTGACGCCTGGCCAGGCGCCAGACCGCGATGCGTGGCCGCGACGATGCGGGCGCGGAAGGGAACGGTCGCCTCGCCGCCGAGACGCGTGAAGGATTCGCTTTCGATCAGGCGGAGCAGCTTTGCCTGCAGGGCAAGGGGCATGTCGCCAATCTCGTCGAGGAAGAGCGTGCCGCCCCTGGCGCGTTCCGCATAGCCCAGATGGCGCTGGTGGGCGCCGGTGAAGGCACCCTTCTCATGACCGAAGATTTCGCTTTCCAACAGTTCGGCTGGGATCGCCGCGCAGTTCACCGCGACGAATGGCTGCTCCGCGCGCGCCGACACCTGATGCAGGAGCTGCGCTGCGACCTCCTTCCCGGATCCGGTCTCGCCTGTGATCAGCACCGGCAGGTCATGTGCCGCGTAGCGATGGATCAGGTCCTCGACGTGCTGGATCGCCGGCGACTGGCCCAGCACATATTCCTTCAGCCGCATGCCCGCCCGCGTGCTTCGCCGGCCGGTGGCAATCCGCTTCAGGAAGTCGTCCATGGCGAAGGGCTTGGTCATGAAGTCGACGGCACCGGATCGCATGAGGCGCACCGCCTGGTCGATCTCGGCGAAGCCGGTGACGAACAGGAAGGGCGGCGCGTTGGGTTGCCGGGCCATTTCCTCGAACACCGCCTCGCCGGACATGTCCGGCAGTCGTATGTCGCAGATCACGAGATCGAGGGAGCCGGCGACGCGGCCCAGTCCCGCCACAGCCTCGCCCCCGGTCTGCCACCAGGTCACGTCCCAGCCTTCGAGCTCCAGCCGCTGGACGATGGAGCCACCCATGACCGGATCGTCCTCGACCAGCCCGACGCGGGCGCGCTCAGGCAGCGTGGCTGCGTTCATTCTGTGCTTCCTCCAGGACCGGCAGGATCAAAGTGACGATCGATCCGACCGACGGGCCTGCTTCGACAATGGCCTTTCCCCCGCAGGCGTCGACCATGCGGCGGACCATCCATAGCCCGAGCCCCCGTCCCGCCCGGACGGCCGGGCCGGGATCGTCGTCGCTCAGCATGGCGATGGAATCCCTCGGCATGCCCGGACCTTCGTCGGACACTGAAATCGTCACCCTATCGGTCGTCCGCTCAACGCCCAGGCCGATCGCGCCTCCCTCGGGGGTAGCGGCACTTGCGTTGAGCAGCAGGTTCAGGACCGCCTGCCGCACGGGGCCGCCCGGGATCGTCGCGGCGAACCCGGCTGGCCAGTCGACCTGCCAGTCCAGTCTCTGCCTGCGCCGGCGCAATTCCGGCTTCATCAGCACCCTGACGTCCTCAAGATCGTCGGCGCTGAGCGGCCTAGCCGATCGCTCGGGGCGATAGGTGGCCAGTGCAGCTTCGACGACCTCGCGGATACCATTCAGCCCGCGCTCGATCAGGCTGATCGAGGTATCGCGCACGCCTGGCGTCCTGCCGTGCGTCTTCAGCGTGTCGATGGCGTTGAACAGCCCGCCGAGCGGATTGTTGATCTCGTGTGCCATGCCAGACGCCAAGCGCCCGAGGCTCGCCAGCTTCTCTTCTTCTGCGAGTTGCATGGCGAAGTTGGCGCGTTCGCGCTCCGCGTGAACGAGCGCGTTGTAGCCGTTGAAGAGGCTCGCCACCTCGCCGCCGCGCGCCGGAAACTCGCGCCACGAGATGGGCTCCGCGACACCGTTGGCGGCCGCGCGCATGTGATCCTCCAGCACCCGCATCGGCGCAATCATCCGGCGCACCAGCAGGAAGCCGCCAAGTGCGAAGATCGCTGCCAGTATGCCATTGGTGACGAGCAGTGTCGCCAGGATCTCGCGGCGCTCGGCGAAGATGTGCGAGGCGTCGAAGGCGGTGTGAATCGCACCGACCTTCTGGCCTTGATAGACGAGGTCGCGGTGGGCGAAGCCGGTGTCGGCCTCCCGATCGAAGATCACGGTGCTCGCACCGTATCGCGAGGCATAGGCTTCCGGGAGCTCCGAGAAGGACGGGATGCGGGTCGGGTCGGTGGCCGCCAGGACTTTGCCGTCGGCGCCGGTGACAATCGCCTCGATCGGCGACAGCGCCTGGTAGGATCTTTGGGATCGGTCGAGCGCGTCGAACACCTCCCACACATCTCCACGCAGAACGGCCGGCTGGACGGCTGCGGCCAGTCCGTCGAGATAGCTGCCGGCAAGACCGTCGAGGAAGGATTCCTGCGTTCGTGACAGGCGGTCGAGCACCCGCTCGGAGATCACCGCGCTGATCGCCACCATCAAAAGCGCCACCAGGACGGGAACCCGGTATGAGACGGGGATGGCGCGCAGGCGACGAAGTACCTTCATCCGAACCGCCTCACCGCATCGACTTTCGCCGCGATCGTATCGAAGAGGGCAGGCTCTGTTGCAACGAAGCCGTCCAAGCGCAGGAGAGCCAGGACTTTGCGGCCCTCCTCGTGACGGTCCATCGCCGTAAGCGCATCCTTGAGGCGGGCTATGCGCGGGTCACCGGCAAGTGCCTTGGATGATGCCACGGGCGGAAAGCCAAGCCATTCGGAACGGCGCACGATCCGTGTCTGGTTGACGAGGTCGGGCTCCATCTCGCGCATGACGTCCCAGACATAGCCGTCGACGCTGCCGGACTGTGCAAGACCCGACGCGACGGCGCGGATCACGTTGCGGTGGCCGTAGGTGTAGAAGGTGCGGGCGAAGAAGCCTTCCGGCTTCAAGCCGTTCTCCGCCAGGAGCGCTCGTGTGACGAGGAAGCCCGAGTTGGAATCCGGGTCGGAGAAGGCATGGATATCGCCCTTCAGCTCTTCCCACCGCTCGGTCGGCCTGTCGGCGGCCGCGATCAGGTAGGACTGGTAGAGCGGCTTGCCATGCCATGACGGGGTGGCAACGAGATCGAGCTCCGACTTGAACTGGACGTAGGGATAGCCGCAGATCCAGGCGCCGTGTAGTTGGCCGGCAACGAGCAACGCCGTGATCTCCTGGTAGGTGCGCCGGCTGACGAGTTCCACCGGTTCGCCGATGGCATCCGTGAGGTAGGCGCGCAGGGCCGCGAGCAGCTCGAGGTCGTTGGACAGGAAGACCGGCGTCAGGCCGAACTTGAACCCTTCCTGAGCGGAGGCCCGGCCCGGCGCAAGCGCGAGCGAAACGACGGCGCTGCCGCACAACGCAAGCGCCGAACGGCGGTCGAGTACCTGGCTCGTGGCTGGGTACCGTGCGGTCACCTCTGCATTCCTCCCTGTCGGACAGACTAGCGCTCAAGCGAAGGAAAATCGATCCTGCATTTGAAGCTATGTCCACTCAGGGACGTAAAGCGACGAGCTGAACTGGTGCATTCTTGGCCAACGGCGAATAGCGGTAGCGCCGCGACGACGGCACCAAGTTCACATTGCGAGGCAGTCGCCTGCCCTTTCGCAGGCACCCGCGACGTCTGTCGAATTGTGCGCGGCGTCAGCAAGCAACGCGAGCGAACCGGTCATGAGCCCCGCTGCGGCCTCGACAACCACATAAGCCGTATTCAGCCCGACCGCCCAGCGAAAAGCCGGGCCAAGGTCGGCGGGCTGAGTATGGACGTGATCATGTCCCAACCGAATCAGCCTTCCCGCCAGAACACGGGGAAGGTCGTAGACGCGGGCCCCCGGACGGGACAGGTTCCAAGAGGCTGACGTGGGTCGTACCTGCAGGCATCAGCAGCAGGCTGCGTCTTGCGACCCGCCGCAGCAGGCGCTTGCTGCCGGTGCGGGCTCGGAGCCGCCGCAGCACGACGAAGCGGCGACGCTCGTGCCGACCGCCTCTGCGGAACCGGAGATCGGGAACCCGCGGGCGACCCAGCGGGCGATGCCGGGCTTCATGTTAATGACGCGATCATATCCTTGATACATCAGGAAATACGTCGCCTTCAGGCTGCGTTCGCCCACCGCGCAGGCGAGGATCACGTCCCGGTCGCGCGGCACTTCCTGCCAGCGCTCCTCGAACTGCGACAGTGGGATGTTCACCACTTCGCAGCCGGTATAGCCGACCTGCGCCACCTCGGACGGTTCGCGCACATCGACCAGCAACGCGCCCTCCTTCAGCAGCCGCTGCGAGGTGGTCGGGCAGACCTCGTGCGCTTCGGCCAGGTCTCTTCTTACGATTTCGTTCATCGTCGCCTCCTTCATCCCAGCCAGGTCAGAATCTGATCGCGCGAGGGCACCGAGCCTCGGTGCACGACCTTGCCGCCGATGACGACGGCAGGTGTTGTCATCACGCCGAAGCCGACGATCTGACGCATGTCCTCGATCTTTTCGAGCGTAACCGCCTTGCCGGTTTCCGTTGCGACGCGGTCGATGAGGTCGACTGTCGCCTTGCATTTGGCACAGCCGGGGCCGAGTACCTTGATGTCCATCTGGATCGTCCTTTCAGAACAGGAAGTTGAAGAGATAGCCGACGGCGAGGATGCCGCTGCCGACGACGCCGATGAAGACCGCGATCAGCCGCAGCGTCAGCACCTGTTTGAGGATGATCATTTCGGGCAGCGAGAGCGCGATCACGCTCATCATGAAGGCCAGCACCGTGCCGAGCGCCGCACCCTTGCCGAGCAACGCCTCGACGATCGGGATGACGCCGGCGGCGTTCGTATACATCGGGATGCCGATGATCACGGCGGCAGGCACGCTCCACCAGGCGTCCGCCCCCATGATGCGCGCCATCAGATCTTCGGGCACGTAGCCGTGGATCAGCGCGCCCATGCCGATGCCGAGGATGATCCACATCCAGACCCGGCCGAAAATCTCGCGCACGGCCTCGATGCCGAGATGGTAGCGATCCACCATCGTCAGCGGTTCGTCATTCACGGCGTCCGGTGCGGCGGCGCCGGAATGGATGTCGCGCACCCAGTCCTGCAGCCAGCCTTCCAGTTTGAGCCGACCTATCACCCAGCCCGCGAAGATCGCGATGATGAGTCCGAAGCCGGCGTAGGTCACGGCCACCTTCCAGCCGACGAGGCCGAAGAGAAGCGCCAGCGCGACTTCGTTGACCATCGGAGCCGAGATCAGGAAGGAAAAGGTCACGCCGAGCGGTACGCCGGCCGAGACCAGGCCGATGAACAGGGGTACCGCCGAGCATGAGCAAAATGGTGTCAGGACGCCCAAACTGGCCGCCATGACATTGCCGACGCCTTCGCGCTTGCCCGCCAGCAGGGCTCGCGTGCGTTCCGGCGAGAAGAAGCTGCGGACCACGCCCATGGCGAAGACGATGAGCGTCAACAGCATCATCACCTTGGGCACGTCGTAGAAAAAGAACGCAATCGCCTCGCCCATATGGCTGTGGCGATCGACCGGGAACAGCGCGGTGATCGTTTCCGAAAAGGGGATGAGTTGCCGGTAGACCAGGTACCAGACAACGACGAAGATGGTCAGTCCAAGGTGCCAGACCCACTCCGGGCGTGGAGCCGGACGGCTTGAGGTGGTGACTTGCGCACTCATGCCGCTCTCCTGCCCTCGATCTCGGCAGCGGCCATCACGGCCTCCAGAATGGCGTGCGTGGCCGGGGCGAGATTGGGGTTTACACGGTAACGCACCCATTGCGCATCGCGCCGATCCACCACCAAGCCTGCCTGTTTCAACGTTTGCATGTGACGCGACATCCGGCTTTGCGTTGCATCAAGGCGCTTCACCAGTTCGCAGACGCAATGTTCGTTTCGATCCGCGAGGATCTGCATCGCGGCAAGGCGGGTGGGTTCTGCGAGGGCGGAAAGGACACCAAGTGGCATTTCGCATAACTCATCGATAATTGCGGAATTGCGTTTATGCGCTTACCCGCATCTAACGTATGCTGCAATCGGTAGGTTCATATGCGGCTGAAATGCCGCAGGACGGATGCAGCCCCGGGGCGCTCTGTCGATACGACGATCCTTCTGCTGTAACCGTGCCTCGTGGTCCGGGATCCTTGCGATGTTCCACGTCCAGGTTTCCGGACCAACGGCGGCGCAGCATGTCCGGAAATCCGGACACAGCTTTTTCGCACCTTCGGCAAGACCTTGGATTTGCTCGCGTCAGCCGTCCCGTGCCGACTGGCCCCGTCCTTGCAGCACTTCTTGCGTACCCAGTCGCGAACCAGGGAGGATGGAATGGATCGCTGCAACAAATTGGTCGATGTCGGCCGCCGACAGTTCTTGCGGGGCGGAGCGCTTGCCGCCGCCGCTACCGCCACCGCCGTCGCGCTCCCCGCAGCGCCCGCCAGGGCGACAGCGCTCGCCCGTATCGACTATCCGTCGAGCCGGCTCGGCAACGTCTCCGACCTGAAGCTGAACGAACCGCTCGACGTGACCTATCCCGATGACAGCGCGCCGGGCGTGCTGCTGAAGCTCGGCACCCGCGTCGAAGGTGGAGCCGGGCCGGATGGCGACATCGTCGGCTTCTCGACGATCTGCCCGCACAAGGGCTTCCCGCTCAACTACGTCGCCGCCGACCGCACGCTGAACTGCCCCGGCCATTATTCCCGCTTCGACTGCGAGGCCGGCGGCCAGCAGATCTGGGGCCAGGCCACGCAGAACCTGCCGCAATACACGCTGAGGGTGGACGACAAGGGCGATATCTACGCCGAGGGCGTGGACGAGCTTCTCTACGGCCGCCTGTCGAACGTGCTCGCCTGAGCGTGATCCCGAAAAGTCGCAGACTTTTCGGTCGAGATCACGCGGCTAGAAATTGAGGAGGAAAGAATGGCCTACAAGCGACAGATCGACCGCCTGCCGATCATCCCGGCGGATGCGAAGAAGCACAATGTCACCTGCCACTACTGCATCGTCGGCTGCGGCTACAATGCCTACACCTGGCCGGTGAACAAGCAGGGCGGCACGGACCCCGCCACAAATGCTTTCGGCGTGAATCTCGCCGAGCAGCAGCCCGCCGAGACCGAGGCCTGGTATGCGCCGTCGATGTACAACATCGTCAGGCAGGATGGGAAAGACGTCCATCTGGTCATCAAGCCCGACAAGGACTGTGTCGTGAATTCGGGCCTCGGCTCGGTGCGCGGAGCGCGCATGGCCGAGAACCGCCGCTCCGACAAGACGGGCACCCAGCAGCAGCGGCTGACCGAGCCGATGGTCTGGCGTTACGGCACCTGGCAGCCGACGAGCTGGAACGACGCGCTCGATCTCGTCGCCCGCGTCACCGCCCGGGTGATCGACAAGGATGACGAGGACGACCTGTTCGTCTCGATGTTCGACCACGGCGGATCGGCCGGCGGATACGAGAACACCTGGGGCACGGGAAAGCTCTATTTCGGCTCGATGAAGGTCAAGAACTGCCGCATCCACAACCGCCCCGCCTACAATTCGGAAGTCCACTCGACCCGCGACATGGGCGTCGATGAGCTGAACTATGCCTATGAGGACTACACGAAGACCGACACGATCATGCTGGTGGGAACCAACCCGCT
>JBDRCE010000054.1:0-5274 GCA_043822005.1 Pseudomonadota bacterium
CAGTTGATCGCCCGCAACGAAACCAAGGTCGATGCTTTCGGTCTCTTCACCGGTCAGATCGGCTACGCCTGGAACAACGCGCTGCTGTACGTCAAGGGCGGCGCCGCCGTCACCAGCAACAAGTACACCGGCTTCACCACGTCTGGCATCGGCGTACCCGTCGGCACCGCGTTTGATTCGGCCAGCGATACCCGTTGGGGCGCCACAGTCGGCGTCGGCCTGGAATACGGCTTTACCCCGAACTGGTCGTTTGGCGTCGAGTACAACCATCTCTTCATGGGCGACCGCGACATCGTGATGATCGGCACCGGTGCCGTCGTCCCGGCGGGAGCCACCCTCCGGTCTGATCGCATCAGCCAGGACGTCGATATCGTCACCGCCCGCATCAACTACAAGTTCGGCGGCCCGGTCGTCGCGCGGTACTGATCTTCGCGACCTGATCCTCGATTCAGCTACGAAAGGCCGGCCTTGCGCCGGCCTTTTTGTATGTCGCGGCAGTGCCATCTGCTGACATTGCGAGGGGTTTCCACGCGCGAACCGGTTCCCGGTTCGCTTGAAAACGCGATCAGCGCAACAAACCGTTGATGGCTTGCGGGCAGCACTGGAAATCCTCTCCCGTTCTTCCTATGTTCCGAACTCACCCATTGGCGACCGATCCCGGCATCCCCGGCGATGCGCGCCCGAACGCTGCGCGGTCCAACGCGCCAGGAAATGCCTGCTATGGATGAAGTGATCAGGGCGAAGCGCCAATCGACCTCGGGCTCCGGCATGCGCGCGATAACGATTCGCGGCGCGCGCGAGCACAATCTCAAGAACGTCGACCTGGAAATCCCCCGCGACAAGCTCGTGGTGTTCACGGGGTTGTCGGGCTCCGGCAAATCCTCGCTCGCCTTCGACACCATCTATGCCGAGGGCCAGCGGCGTTACGTCGAGTCGCTGTCGGCCTATGCGCGCCAGTTCCTGGAGATGATGCAGAAGCCCGACGTCGATCAGATCGACGGACTGTCGCCCGCCATTTCCATCGAGCAGAAGACGACCTCGAAGAATCCGCGCTCGACCGTCGGCACCGTCACCGAGATCTACGATTACATGCGGCTGCTGTGGGCCCGCGTCGGCGTGCCCTACTCGCCCGCCACGGGCCTGCCGATCGAAAGCCAGATCGTCTCGCAGATGGTCGACCGAGTGCTGGCGCTGCCCGAGGGCACCCGGCTCTATCTGCTGGCGCCCGTGGTGCGCGGCCGCAAGGGCGAGTACCGCAAGGAGCTCGCCGAATACCTCAAGAAGGGGTTTCGGCGCGTCAAGATCGACGGCGCCTTCCACGAACTTTCGGAAGCCCCCGTGCTCGACAAGAAGTTTCCGCACGACATCGACGTGGTGGTCGACCGCATCGTGGTGCGTCCGGATATCGGCCAGCGCCTCGCGGAAAGTTTCGAGACCGCCCTGAAACTGGCCGAGGGGCTGGCGGTGATCGAATATGCCGACGCGCCGGCTGCCGCCCCTGAGAAGAAATCCAACAAGAAGACCGCAAAAATCCACGACAAGACCGGCGCCGAGCGGATCCTGTTCTCGGAAAAATTCGCCTGCCCGGTTTCCGGCTTCACCATTCCGGAAATCGAGCCCCGCCTGTTCTCGTTCAACAATCCCTATGGCGCCTGCCCGGCCTGCGGCGGCCTCGGCGTCGAACAGCATATCGACGAGGACCTGGTCATTCCCGACAAGGAACTGACCCTGCGCAAGGGCGCGATCGCGCCATGGGCGAAATCCTCCTCGCCCTATTACATCCAGACCCTCACGGCGCTGGGAAAATTCTACAAGTTCACGCTCGACACCAAGTGGAAGGACCTGCCGAAGAAGGTGCAGCAAGCCTTGCTGCATGGATCCGGCGATGACGAGATCAAGTTTTCCTACGAAGACGGCGTGCGCTCCTACGATACCAAGAAACCGTTCGAGGGCGTCATCACCAATATCGACCGCCGCTACCGCGAGACCGACAGCGAATGGGCGCGCGAGGAGCTCGGCAAGTATTTTTCCAACGTGCCCTGCGGAAGCTGCCACGGCCACCGGCTGAAGCCGGAGGCGCTGTGCGTCAAGATCGATGGCAAGCATATCGGCGACATCTCGGAACTGTCGGTGCGCCGCGCCGGCGAATGGTTCGAGACCGTGCCGAAGGCGCTCAACGCCCAGCAGAACGAGATCGCCGCCCGCGTGCTGAAGGAAATCCGCGAGCGGTTGTCCTTCCTGCTCGACGTCGGCCTCAATTACCTGACGCTGGCGCGCGCCTCCGGCACGCTGTCCGGCGGCGAAAGCCAGCGCATCCGGCTGGCGTCGCAGATCGGCTCGGGACTGACCGGCGTGCTCTACGTGCTGGACGAACCGTCGATCGGCCTGCACCAGCGCGACAATGCGCGGCTTCTGGAAACCCTGAAGCGGCTGCGCGACCTCGGCAACACCGTGATCGTGGTCGAGCATGACGAGGATGCCATCCGGCTAGCCGACTACGTCGTCGACGTCGGCCCCGGCGCCGGCGTCCACGGCGGCAACATCGTCGCCAAGGGCACGCCCGCGGAGGTCATGAACAATCCGAAGTCGCTGACCGGCAAATACCTCACCGGCGAATTGTCGGTGGAAATTCCCGAGCGCAAGCCGCCGAACCACCGCCGCACCATCAAGGTGATCAACGCCCGCGGCAACAATCTGAAAAACGTCTCGGCGGAGATTCCGCTGGGGCTGTTCACCTGCGTCACCGGCGTCTCCGGCGGCGGCAAGTCGACGCTCCTCATCGACACGCTCTATAAGGCGATCGCGCGAAAACTCAACAACGCCAGCGAGGGCGCCGCCCCGCACGACCGCATCGAGGGCCTCGAGCATATCGACAAGATCATCGACATCGACCAGTCGCCCATCGGCCGCACGCCGCGCTCGAACCCGGCGACCTATACCGGCGCCTTCGGCCCGATCCGCGACTGGTTCACCGGCCTGCCAGAAGCCAAGGCGCGCGGCTACAAGGCCGGACGGTTCAGCTTCAACGTGAAGGGCGGGCGCTGCGAGGCCTGCCAGGGCGACGGCGTCATCAAGATCGAGATGCACTTCCTGCCGGACGTGTATGTCACCTGCGAGACGTGCAAGGGGAAACGCTACAACCGGGAAACGCTGGAAGTGCTGTTCAAGGGCAAGTCGATTGCTGACGTGCTGGACATGACTGTGGAAGAGGCATCGAACTTCTTCTCGGCCGTGCCGGCGATTTCGTCAAAGATGGACACGCTGGTGCAGGTGGGCCTTGGCTATGTGCAGGTTGGCCAACAGGCGACCACGCTGTCGGGTGGCGAGGCGCAGCGGGTGAAGCTGGCCAAGGAATTGTCCAAGCGTGCGACCGGACGGACGCTGTATATCCTCGACGAGCCGACGACGGGCCTGCACTTTGATGATGTGCGCAAGCTGCTGGAAGTGCTGCACGAGCTGGTCGATGCGGGCAATACGGTGGTGGTGATCGAGCACAACCTGGATGTGGTGAAGACGGCCGACTGGGTGCTGGACCTTGGCCCGGAAGGCGGCGATGGCGGCGGGCGGCTGGTGGCCGCGGGCACGCCGGAAGACATTGCGGCAAACGAGGAGAGCTGGACCGGCAAGTTCCTGGCCGAGACCTTCCGGCGCCACGATGCGCGCCGCGCCCAGCGCAACAAGCGCGAGCGGGCGAAGACGCCAGCTGCGGCGGCCAAGGCGGCGCCGGTGAAGAAGGCGGCAAAGGCCGCCAAGCCCAAAGCGGCAGCCAAGCGTAAGACGAAAACGACGAGCGCGGCGAAATAGGCCCTAGCTGAATGTGTCGGAAACGCCGGGCTGGCCGACCCAGTCAGGATCCGTTTTCGCGGCCAGCGCGGCCGGCCCGCCGAAAATGTGCTGGGCGACGGCCTGTACGCCGACGAGCAGGAGGAAGATCAGCGAGAGCGGCAGCCAGAAGCCGGGGGCCGTGACGATGGCGCGGATGTCTTCACCCGTGGCCGAGCCATCCTGCAGCGCCGGGAACAGCGGCGCGAGCTGCGCAAAGCCCAGAGCGGCCATGACGGCGTAGGCGACCAGTATGACCACCATCATCGCGAGGCCGATGACCAGCCAGGCGCCGAACAGGGCCCAGGCGCGCCCCCTGGTGACGCGCCACGCCTCGAAGAACCGGATCTGCCCGTCCCGCACGGTCATCGCGGAGGCGGGCGAGAGGCGGATGCCTGCCCAGAGACAGGCCAGCATGTAGACCAGCATCAGGACCAGGCCGATAACTGCGCCGATCGCGGCCGTATCCCCGCCGCCAATGGCACCAAGGCCGATGGGCACCAGCACGACGATGAACAGGCCGATATAGGCGGCGATAAGGAGGCCGAACCAGATCAGGCCAACGACCAGAACGCGCCACTCATCGGCTCCGATACGCAGGCAGAATCCGTCGCCGCGCATGTATCGCCGCAGGCTGGCGGTTTCGAACACCATCCAGACCAGGATGCCGAGCGGGAATATCAGGACGCTGGACATCATCGACTGCATCGAAGCCCGGTTTATGTCGGCGGTGTACTGAGTGATATCGCCATCGCCCTCGGTGAAGACGCGCAGGTAAATCTCGTAGATAGGCCAGCTCATCACGATATTGATGGCCTGGATGGCAAAGCCCGCGAGCGCGAAGGCCAGCGCGTATTTCCACAGGAAGCCCTTCGGGCCGCCGGTGCGGCGGAAGTGGAACAGGGCGTTGCCGAAACTGAAATCGGGATGCGTCATGGACGGGACTCCTTGCTCAATCGAAAACGGCCATGCGTGCCGCGTCATCGACACCCCCGCGCGGATCATGGCGGGCGGCAAAGGCCGCCGGCGCGCCGTTAAAGTGCTGCTGCAGGGCGGACATGAACATGCTGGCGAAAACATAGAGCCCGAACGGCACAAGGACTGAAGCCGAGAAGGCCATCTCCATGGCCTCTTCCCCGGACTGTACGTCCGCGAAACGTGACATGGTGGAGAACAGCCCGAACTGAAAGATCTGGTCTACGACGCCCGCGACGATGCCGCTGGCAACCGCGATAATCAGGTACGCGCCGAGTATGGGCCAGAAGCGTCCGCGCGAGACATTCCACGCGTCGAAGAAGACGATCCTGCGGTCCTTGATCGTCATAGCGAAGCACGGTGAGAGACGCGTGGCGAGGAAGACGTAGACGGGAAACAGCAGCAGCATGAGGCCGAGCGTACCAAAGACGGTGGCGATCGCTTCGCCTTCCATGCTGGCCGACGATTGCCCGTCCA
>JBDRCE010000055.1:0-113879 GCA_043822005.1 Pseudomonadota bacterium
CCATCAACACGCCGTCGATGCTCTGCGTCGAGGACTATATCGATGCGCTCAGCTGGGCTCAAAACCTCGGCGGCCTCAAGGGCCTGATCGCCCGCGCCGACGCCAATGCCGCAGTACTGCACCGCTTCGTGGCGGACAACGCCTGGATCGCCAACCTCGCCAAGGTCGACGAGACCCGCTCCAACACCTCCGTCTGCCTGGTGATCGCCGATCCCGAGATCACGGCGCTGCCCGCCGACGCGCAAGGAGCCTTCGCCAAGGCGCTTGTCTCGCGGCTCGAGAAGGAAGGCGTGGCGCTCGATATCGGCGCCTATCGCGATGCGCCCGCCGGCCTTCGCATCTGGTGCGGCGCCACCGTCGAGACCTCCGATCTGGAAGCCTTGACGCCCTGGCTCTCCTGGGCCTTCGCCCAGGAAAAGGCCGCGCTGAAACAGGCCGCCTGACACTCGCCGTGACCGCGCGCGGCACTCCCCCGCGCGGTCCTGCTGCCCCATTCCCCTTTTTCAGACCACTCAATGGAGGCCATCATGGCACCTCGCGTACTCGTATCCGATGAACTGTCGGAAACCGCCGTCCAGATTTTTCGCGATCGCGGCGTTGAAGTCGACTTTCAGCCCAAGCTCGGCAAGGACAAGGAAAAACTGCTCGAAATCATCGGCAATTACGACGGCCTCGCCATCCGCTCGGCCACCAAGGCGACCGAGAAGCTGATCGCGGCTGCGACCAATCTCAAGGTGATCGGCCGCGCCGGCATCGGCGTCGACAATGTCGACATCCCCGCCGCCAGCCGCAAGGGCATCATCGTGATGAACACGCCCTTCGGCAATTCGATCACCACCGCCGAGCATGCGATTGCGATGATGTTCGCGCTCGCCCGCGAGCTTCCCGAGGCCAGCGCCTCCACCAAGGCCGGCAAGTGGGAGAAGAACCGCTTCATGGGCGTCGAGATCACCGGCAAGACGCTCGGCATCGTCGGCTGCGGCAATATCGGCTCGATCGTCGCGACCCGCGCGGTGGGTCTCAAGATGCACGTCATCGCGTTCGATCCGTTCCTGTCGGACAGCCGCGCGGAGGAACTCGGCGTCGAGAAGGTGGAGCTCGACGAGTTGTACGCCCGTGCCGACTTCATCACGCTGCACACGCCGATGACCGACAGGACCCGCGGCATGATCAACGCGGACGCGATCGCCAAGATGAAGAAGGGCGTGCGCATCATCAACTGCGCCCGCGGCGGCCTGATCGTCGAGCCGGATCTGCTCGCGGGGCTGAAGAGCGGCAAGGTGGCCGGCGCGGCGCTCGACGTGTTCGAGGTCGAACCCGCGACCGAAAGCCCCTTCTTCGGCCTGGAGAACGTGATCGCGACGCCCCATCTCGGCGCGTCCACCAGTGAGGCGCAGGAAAACGTAGCCCTGCAGGTCGCCGAGCAGATGTCGGACTATCTCATCAAGGGAGCCGTCACCAACGCGATCAACATGCCGTCGATCACCGCCGAGGAGGCGCCGAAGCTGAAGCCCTTCGTCAAGCTCGCCGAAGTGCTCGGCGCCTTCGTCGGCCAGGTGACGGAAGAGCCGATCAAGGAGGTCGAGATCCTGTTCGACGGCTCCACCGCCGCGATGAACACGCGTGCGCTGATTTCGGCGGCCCTTGCCGGCCTCATCCGGCCGCAGGTATCCGACGTCAACATGGTGTCGGCGCCGATCATGGTGAAGGAGCGCGGAATCGTTCTCTCCGAGGTCAAGCGCGACAAGTCGGGCGTGTTCGACGGCTATATCAAGCTGACGGTGACGACCGAGAAGCAGACCCGCTCGATCGCCGGTACCTGCTTCTCCGACCACAAGCCGCGCTTCATCCAGATCAAGGGCATCAATCTCGACGCCGAAGTCGGGCAGCACATGCTCTATACGACCAATCCCGATGCACCCGGCATCGTCGGCCTGCTCGGCACGATCTGCGGTCAGAACGGCGTCAACATCGCCAACTTCCAGCTCGGCCGCAACCGGCCCGGCGGCGATGCGATCGCGCTCCTCTATCTCGATGCGCCGTTCCCCGAGAGCGTGCTCGCCGAACTGCGCGCCAACCCGAAGATCGCGTCGGCCAAGCCGCTCACTTTCGACGTCGCGGCGGCCTGAGAGAGGCAATACATATCGATCTCGAGGCGCGGCCGATGCCGCGCCTTTTTCGTCGGAGACGAATGCGCTAGAATGTAATTATGAAGCCAACCGATAAGATCGTCGTAGACGCTTTTTGGGATGATGAGGCCCAAGTCTGGGTTGCGTCCGCTCGCGGCGAAGTCGGCCTCGTGACCGAAGCTCGGACGATAGAGGCCTTACAGGCCCGTATCGCCGACCTGCTTCCCGACCTGCTTGACGGTCATCCAGGTTCCTATGAGGTCGAGCTCATCAGCCGCTCCTACCAGGTGGTTGCCGCCGAATGATGCGAACGTGAGTGTCGATGGGCAAGCTTGCCAAGGACACGCGAAAACTGCTCTCCGAAGCTGGCTGGACGTTCCTGAGGCACGCCAAGGGTGATCATGAGATTTGGACAAATGCCGCGACTGGCGCGAAAGTGACCGTCGACGCGAACATGACCTCTCGGCACACGGCGAACGAGATTCTCAAGAAGGCCGGACTGCCGAAGGCGTTTTAGTCACGCGCGCGGCTCCGTCTTGGCTGTACGCGCCGTTCGTTTTCAGACCTCGCGGTTGGTGAAACGGGCGTTGCCGAGACCGGTACCGATGGTCAGCACCGCCCAATGCTTCACATCGCGCATCCGCAGTAGCTGACTCAGGCCCTGCACGACCGCGTCATTGTGCATGTGCACCTCAGTCTTGCGTCCCTGGATCTCGGGGATTTCCGCAGCGAGGCGTTCCGGCAGGTTGAAGGAGTTAGTCTCCCAGGATCCCGGCAGATTCTGGGCGCCGTCGCTGATGTGGCCGTCTCGGTCGATCGTCCCCGGACAGCCGACGCCGATATAGGGGGCAAGTTCGAGGTCGGCGTCCTCGGCGTGCTCGATCAGGCGGCGCAGCATCCGGACAAGCTTGGAGACCAACTGGTCGCGGCCGGTATCTGGCTGGTCGGCGTGGCGCCAGAGCTCCATGCGCGACACCTTGATCTTCTTCGGGTAGGGCGCGCGCTTGCGCGACATGCGCAGGATGCCGGCACGGATGTTGGATCCGCCGATGTCGACCGCGAGCATCGCTTCATGCCCGGCAAGCGCTTCGGGAGGCCACAGGTAAGCCGAGCCGATCAAGCCGGCCTCGTCCGGGTCCTTGTCTATCGGGATCAGGTCGACGGAAATGCCGTCCATCTTGAGCAGCGCCGCGGCCCGGCCGATTGCCCACTCGCCGACACGGCTGTCGCGCATGCCCCCGCCCACGGCGATACGCTGTGTTCCGCGCCAGTTCTCGTCCTTGAGAAACCGGCGCGTCACGAGGGCAAGTTGTTGGGCAAACTCCTCTACCGCGGTGAAGATCAGGCCGACGGTCGCGACGTCACCCTCGAGCGGCATCCGGTCCAATTCACGCCGTTTGATCTTTTGCGTCTTCCGTTTGCCGAGCGGATCCGCGCCATGTTTACGCATCCGCTTCCTGGCATCGTCGAGGATGTCGATGAAGGCACTGCTGTTGGCGCGATCGCCGAGAAAGCCGTCGCCGTCGCGGATCTTGAGATTGACCTTGTCGACAGTAACCGCGGGCAGTTCAACCGAGCCGTGGATCACCTTCGACGCCGGCGTCTTCGCCCCGGCTTTCTTGCGACCTGTCAAGCAAAAGTCCTCCGCGCGCATCCTCGGTATGCAGAACGCACGTAGTGTCGGGAGGTTCAAACGCTGACTATCGCGTCTCGGACGCTGCCCGTCTTCCGCTCCATTCGGCGAGGCCGATGCCGCCCAGCACCAGCACGATCGCCAGCGCATGATAGGGCTCGAACGCCTCGCCGATGATCAGGATGGCGAGCAGCGTGCCGAAGATCGGAACGAGGTTGATGAACAGGCCAGCCCGGTTGGCGCCGATCAGCTCGACGCCGCGGATATAGAACGATTGCGCGAGGAGCGAGGGGAAGACGACCGTGTAGATCACGATCAGCCACCCTTGCGTATCCGGCCAGATCCCCGAACCGCTTTCAAATTCATAGACGATGAACGGGATCGAGGTGACGGTGGCGGAAAAGGTCAGCGCGACAATCATCGTCTGCCAGTGGATCGCCGGCTTGTAGCGGAGCATGACCGTGTAACCGCCGTAGAACAGCACCGCGAGCATCATCAGCGCATCGCCGCGGTTGAGATCGAGGGCGAGCAGGCGGTGCGGATCGCCGTGGCTTGCCGCCACGCCGACGCCGACGACCGAGAGAAGAAAGCCGACGACCTGCAGCCCGGTGACGCGCGTGCCGAAGATCAGGAAGTTCAGGACGAACACGACGAGTGGCATCGCCGCGTGCTCGATCGAGCCGTTCACGGCCGTCGTGTGGAGCAGGGCGGTGTAGAAGGCGAGGTTATAGGCCGAGAAGCCGACACCGCCCAGCACGAACAACAGGAGAAGCGATCGCCGCGCGACGGCCCAATCCTGTTTCAGCCGTGGCCACGCGAAGGGGAGCAGGCACGCGCAGGCCAGGGCCCACCGCGCACCGGTGAGCAGCATAGGCGAGATGTGGCCGACCGCGAGCTTGCCCGCGACGGCATTGCCGCCCCAGAACAGCGTGGTCAGGGCCAGGAGGACGTAGGCGAGCCGATACATGGGCGGCAAGGCCTATGCGCAACGGCATGGCTTGGCAACCGCGCCACCCGCCGCATGCATTGCGCCAGACCGGGAAACTTTGCTCCGAACCTAAAGAAGGGTCGCGCCCCGAAACACTTGCCGCTATAGAAGCCACGAAAAACGGCGCGTCAGGCACGTGCACCCCGGGGAAGGCAACATGGCAAACGTGGTGGTCGTCGGCTCACAATGGGGCGACGAAGGCAAAGGCAAGATCGTCGACTGGCTCGCGGACAGGGCCGACGTGGTCGTGCGCTTTCACGGCGGCCACAATGCCGGGCACACGCTGGTCATCAACGGCGTCAGCTACAAGCTCGCACTGCTTCCGTCCGGCCTCGTCCAGGGCAAGCTGTCGGTGATCGGCAATGGTGTCGTGGTCGATCCACATCACTTCGTCCAGGAAGTCGCAAAGCTGCGGGCGCAAGGCGTGACCATCACGCCGGAGATCCTGCGCATCGCGGACAACGCCCCGCTGATCCTGTCGCTGCATCGCGAACTTGACGGGATTCGCGAGGACTCCAATTCCGGCCTCAAGATCGGCACGACGCGGCGCGGCATCGGCCCGGCCTACGAGGACAAGGTCGGCCGCCGGTCGATCCGCCTGGTCGACCTCTCGGAGCCCGAGACGCTCATGCTCAAGATCGAGCGGCTGCTGACGCATCATAACGCGCTGCGTCGCGGCATGGGGCTGGCGGAGATTTCCGCCGACGCGATCCACGAGGAACTGACCTCCATCGCGGGCGAGATCCTGCCCTACATGGACCAGGTCTGGCGCGTCCTCGACGAGAAGCGCCGCGCGGGCGCCCGCATTCTGTTCGAAGGCGCGCAGGGCGCCCTGCTCGACAACGACCACGGCACCTATCCCTTCGTCACCTCATCGAACACGGTCGCGGGGCAGGCCGCCGCCGGTTCGGGGCTGGGGCCGACGGCGATCGGCTACGTGCTCGGCATTACCAAGGCCTACACGACACGCGTCGGCGAGGGGCCGTTCCCGTGCGAACTCGACGACGAGGTGGGCCGCCACCTGGCAACCGTCGGCCGGGAGGTTGGCGTCAACACCGGGCGTCCGCGCCGTTGCGGCTGGTTTGACGCCGTGCTGGTGCGCCAGACCGTCAAGACGTCGGGCATCACCGGCATCGCGCTGACCAAGCTCGACGTTCTGGATGGCCTCAAGGAGATCAAGATCTGCGTCGCCTACGAACTCGACGGGCGCAGGGTCGACTATCTGCCGGCGTCGATGCGCGCGCAGGCGGCGGTCACGCCCATCTACGAGACGTTCGAGGGCTGGTCGCAGACGACGGCCGGGGCCCGGAGCTGGTCCGAACTCCCGGCCCAGGCTATCAAGTATGTCCGCCGCGTTGAAGAACTGATCGGCGCGCCGGTTGCCTTGCTGTCAACAAGTCCGGAACGTGACGACACAATTCTTGTGACGGACCCGTTTGAAGATTAGAGCATTTGTGACAATCATGCCCGCGCGCACCATCATCTGGACAAAAAGAGGGGCCAGAGGGGCACCGCACAGCAAAGTGGAAGTATCCTGAATGGCGGATTTCGTCGCGGTTCTGAAAAAGACGCTCGACGGACTGGGCGAGACGACCCCTGAGATACGGGCGCGCGTCTACGAAAAGGCCCGCACGACGATTTCGGCGAAGCTGGCCGCGATCACGCCGCCGCCGGCTCCTACGGTCATCGAGAGACAGAAAGCGGCGCTCGAGCAGGCCATCAAGACCATCGAGGCCGAGTATTCAGCGCCGCCCGCACCACCTTCGGGTGACGACTTCGATGCGGTGATGAAGAGCCTCGAGTCGCCGGTCAAAGCCGCACCTCCGGCGGCGAAGCGGCCAACTGTCCCGCCTGCCGCGTCGAACGAACAACGCAAGTCCTCGCCCGCGACCGATCTGGCCTCGGGCTCATCGGCTGATGGCGCGTCCGAGGCGGTCTCGCAGGGGCTCGCGGCCGACCGCCTGGCGTCCGGACCTCTCGCCGGCGCGCCGCGCGCGGCTTCGCGCGGCCGGCTGGGTCTGGCGGCCGTCGCGCTGATCGTGCTCGTCTTCGCCGGCGCTGCCGGATATGCCGTCTGGCTCAATCGCGTCGAAGTCCTTGCAATGCTCGGTCTCGGGCAGCCTGCCCCGCAGGAGGCGGCGGCACCCGCCGCGCCGGCCAAGCCCGAGCCGGAGGTGGCAAAGGTGGAGCCGGAGACACCGGCGCCGGGCAACGAGCCGGTCCAGAAATTCACGCAGAAGCTCAACGTCGACGGGACCGAGACCGACCAGGGGCCGGCGGGTGGAACGCCCGGCGTGGGCGAGGGCACCTCGGTGGCCGCGTTGACGGTTCAGCCGCCGGGCACCACCCCCGAGACGCCGTCAGCTCCAGCAACGGTTCCACCCGGTGCGGATGCCGCGGCCCCCCAAACGCCCGCCGCGCCCGGAACACCACCTGCCGAAACGGCACAGGCGCAGCCCGCCGCCCCTGCGGAACCGCAAGGCGAGCAGCCCGCCGCCGTGCCCGTCGGCCAGCGCGCGATCTTCTATGAAGAACGCACAAGCGCGAGCGGCGGATCTGCCGAGTCCGGCAGCACTGTGTGGTCGCTGGTACAGGAGTCGCCCGGCGGCGACCGGCCGCCGGAGCCCGCGATCCGGGCTGATGCGAGGATACCGGGGAAGGACGTCCAGCTTCGTATGACGATCCGGCGCAACGGGGATCCGACGCTGCCCGCCAGCCATATCGTCGAGCTCATCTTCCTCACGCCCGACAATTTCGAAGGCGGAGTGATCGACAATCTCCTGCGCATGACGATGAAGGAAACCGAGGAGGCTACCGGCAATCCGGTGCTCGGCGTTCCCGCCAAGATCGGCGACGGATTTTTCCTTATCGCGCTGTCGGACGGCAAGGCGGAATCGGACGCCAACATGCAGCTCTTCCGGCGCATGAAGTGGATCGACATCCCGATCGTCTACCGGTCTGGCCGACGCGCGCTCATGACGCTCGAGCGCGGACTTCCCGGCGACAAGATATTCGAAGACGCCTTGCGAGCCTGGAGCCAGCCGAACGGCTGAACCTCACAATCAATCAAAGCAAAACGGCGCGGGGTGGGAACCCCGCGCCGTTTTGCTTGAATGCGATGGCTGTCAGTGGGCCGGCGCGGCCTCGACCGTTCGCAACGCCTGCATCTGGCGCTTGGCGGCGGCCTTGACCGCGTCCTGCACCTTCTCGAACGCGCGCACCTCGATCTGACGCACGCGCTCGCGCGAGATGTCGAACTCGGCCGACAGTTCCTCGAGCGTCATCGGGTCGTCGGCGAGGCGGCGCGCCTCGAAGATGCGCCGTTCGCGGTCGTTGAGGACCGTCAGGGCGCCTGCCAGCATCGACCGGCGGTTTTCCAGTTCGTCCTGCTCGACGAGCATTTCTTCCTGGTTGGAGTGCTCGTCGACCAACCAGTCCTGCCATTCGCCCGACTCGCCCTCCGACGCGCGGATCGGCGCGTTGAGCGAGGCGTCGCCGGACAGGCGGCGGTTCATCGACACCACCTCTTCCTTGGACACGTTGAGCCGGGTCGCGATCTCCTGGACCTGTTCGGGGTTGAGGTCGCCGTCGTCAAGCGCCTGAATCTTGCTCTTCACCTTGCGCAGGTTGAAGAACAGCCGCTTTTGGTTCGCGGTGGTGCCCATTTTCACGAGGCTCCACGAGCGCAGGATGTATTCCTGGATCGACGCCTTGATCCACCACATGGCGTAGGTCGCCAGCCGGAAGCCGCGCTCCGGCTCGAATTTCTTCACGGCCTGCATCAGGCCGACATTGCCTTCGGAAATCACTTCGCCGATCGGCAGGCCATAGCCGCGGTAGCCCATCGCGATCTTCGCGACGAGACGCAGGTGGCTGGTGACGAGCTTGTGCGCGGCAGTGGTATCGCTATGCTCGGCATAGCGCTTGGCAAGCATGTATTCTTCTTCCGGCTGAAGCATCGGAAAGCGGCGGATCTCCTCGAGATACCGCGAAAGACCGCCTTCGCCGGAAACGATGCTGGGTAGTGACTGGGCCATGATAGCGCCCTCCCTCTCATGAATATCGCGCCCCCGGACACGGCAGGCGCTCCCTCCACGGGCCGAACTCGCACCCGCGGACCTGCCCCTTATATAGGAACAATCGCGGCAATAACATGGTCACCATTGGAAACTTACTCACTGTCACACACAAGTGAACAATGCGGTCGAGGTCGCCGGCCCGTCCCTACCAGCGCGTCTTCTCTCCCGGCGCTGAGGGCTCGATGGCGAGAGCGTGCACGCCGGCGTCAAGCTCGTCGGCCAAGAGCTTGTTGATGGCCCGATGGCGCTCGACGCGGCTCATCGTCGCAAAGGCGGGCGAGACGATCCTGATGCGGAAGTGAGTCTCGCCGCCGCCGTCGAAGGTGGCGTGATGGCCGGATTCGGAATGATGATGGCCGGCGTGCAGGTGGCTTTCGTTGAGGACGAGCAGGCGTTCCGGCGCAAAGGCGGCGCGCAGCTTCGTTTCGATCAACTGCTGAATGGACATTTCGGGTCTCCGCGACCATATGGGGGAGGAAGCCCCAACATTGAGGTCCGATTCACGCGATAGGTTCATTGTCGCGTGAAAGTCAATTCTTGTATCCATCCGCGAAGCACCCATAATCCGCCGATGACCGCCTATTCGAAAATCTTCGATCGGATCAAGGTCCGACCCGACGCCAAGGCCGAGGCGGCCTCGCGCTCGCCTGCCTGCCAGTGGGACGGCTGTGCCGAGGCCGGCACGCACAAGGCGCCTGTCGGCCGCATGCGCGAAGGCGAGTATTTCCGCTTCTGCATCAATCACGTGCGCGAATACAACAAGGGTTACAACTACTTCTCCGGTCTGCGCGATACCGACATCGCGCGCTTCCAGAAGGAGGCGCTGACCGGGCACCGACCGACCTGGACGATGGGCGTCAACGCCGCCGCGCGCTCCATGCCGGAGTTCTCGGCGAAGCGTTCGGGCAGGGCCGGCTATTACAACCGCGTGCGCGATCCCTTCAATCTGTTCGGCGGCACGGGCGGCTACCAGCCGCCCGAGCGCTCGCGCAAGGCGCGCCCGCTTGAGGCCAAGGCGCTCGAAACGCTTGGCCTTGCCGCGAATGCGACTGCCGATGCGATCAAGGCGCGCTATAAACAGCTGGTGAAGCAGCACCATCCGGATGCCAATGGCGGCAACCGAGGGTCTGAAGATCGCTTTCGGGACGTGATCCAGGCATACCGGCTCCTCAAGCAGTCCGGTTTCTGTTGATCTGGGCCGAAGCGCTTGAGACACTGCATCTCCTCTATGAGGATAAACACCTTCGCGTTTCGGCATTGGAGAAGCGGGGCCGACGAGCGATCGTTTCGTTCACTGGCATTGGACTGCGGATGCAGTCGCAGCCGGTCGAGGAATTCCTGAAGACCCTGAACACGATCGATCCGGCCGCGTCCAAATACTTTGTCGTCGACAAGGAGCGCTCGTGGTACGAGCATTCCTTCACGCAGATCGTCTGCCGGTTCCAATCCGTTCTCGCGCAATACGAGGACGTGGTGCTGATCGGAAACAGCATGGGCGGCTTCGGCGCCATGCTATTTTCGGGTCTCCTGCCGAATGTGCGGGTAGCGATCGCATTCACTCCTCAGTTCTCGGTGGCGCCGCGCGTTACGAAAGGAAACGAGAAACGCTTCGACAAGTTTCTCGGCCGGATCGATAGTTTTTCGATCGACCACGCATGCCTCTTCCCGGCACAGCAGGTTCGGCGGTTTATCGTTTTCGGCGAGGCCGAGGATACTTGGCACGCAGCTCGATTCCGGGAACATCTTGGATTCCGCGACGCTATGCTGCTTGTCGGCGGCACCGGGCACGACGCGTCAGCCGTTCTCCGGGAGAAGGGTCTACTCTCGCCGCTCCTGCTTGATCTCATCGATGGCGACGAGGGTTTCGCGGGGACAGCGCGGCGTCTCGCCAGCCTGAATCTGACTTCGACGATCATATCCGACGAATCGCCGCGGACGGAGAGGTGAGATCGATGTCGAATTTCCTGCTAAGCCGCTGGCAAGGAGATCGCGGCGCGCTATAAACATCTGGTGAAACAGCACCATCCGGATGCCAATGACGGCAACCGGGGTTCTGAAGATCGCTTTCGGGACGTGATCCAGGGCATACCGGCTCCTCAAGCAGTCCGGTTTCTGCTGACGGCGGATCGCCCGTTCCGAAGCCGGGCAAGTTTCTTGGCCCGGGTGTTTCCACCCGGACCGGATTTGGTCTAAAGACAGCCCGAAAATGAACTGAATGCTGCGCGGAGCGGATTGCCGCCCGTGCTGGAGGCGTGATGAACAGGGTCGACCGCGACATAGCCAACCTGCCGGACACGACGGTGCCGGTGAAACAGACATTCGGTTTCGAGTCGAAGATGGTGGTCCCCGCCTATTCGATGGCCGACGAACATGTTCCCGACCTCGACCCCGACTATATTTTCGACGAGGCGACGACGCTTGCGATCCTTGCCGGCTTCGCCTTCAACCGCCGCGTCATCGTGTCCGGCTATCACGGCACCGGCAAGTCGACCCATATCGAGCAGGTCGCCGCGCGCCTCAACTGGCCGTGCGTGCGCGTCAATCTCGACAGCCATGTCAGCCGCATCGATCTCGTCGGCAAGGATGCGATCGTGGTCAAGGATGGTATGCAGGTCACGGAGTTCCGCGACGGTATCCTGCCCTGGGCTTACCAGCACAATGTCGCGCTCGTGTTCGACGAATACGACGCCGGCCGCCCGGACGTGATGTTCGTCATCCAGCGCGTGCTGGAAGCCTCCGGCCGCCTGACGCTGCTCGACCAATCCAGGGTCATCCGCCCGCACCCGGCCTTCCGCCTGTTCGCCACCGCCAACACGGTCGGCCTCGGCGACACGACCGGCCTCTACCATGGCACGCAGCAGATCAACCAGGCGCAGATGGACCGCTGGTCGATCATCACCACGCTCAACTATCTGCCGCACGACAACGAGGTCGCGATCGTGCTGGCCAAGGCCAAGCATTTCCGCACCGACAAGGGCCGCGACATCGTCAACAAGATGGTGCGCGTCGCCGACATGACGCGTTCGGCGTTCATCAACGGCGACCTGTCGACCGTGATGAGCCCGCGCACCGTGATCACCTGGGCCGAAAACGCCGAGATCTTCGGCAATATCGGCATGGCATTCCGGCTCACCTTCCTCAACAAGTGCGACGAGCTCGAACGCTCGGTCGTCGCCGAGTTCTACCAGCGTGCCTTCGGCGAGGAGCTGAAGGAAAGCGCCGTCAACGTGGTGTTGGGCTGACGGGGCAACATGGCCGGACCCGGCGACAATACGAGGGGCAAGCCCAAGGCAGCCAATGACGGCGAGGTGATGAAGCGCGCCATCTCGGTGTGCATGCGCGCCATCTCGGGCGATCCGACGCTGGAGGTCAGCTTCGCCAAGGACAAGCCGGCGCTGGCCGCCAACCGTGCCCGCCTGCCGGAAATCCCGAAGAAGCCGACGCCCTCCGACATCGCCATCACCCGCGGTCTCGGCGATTCGATGGCGCTCAGGCGCGCCTGCCACGACGCGGCCGTGCATTCGCGGCTGGCGCCCGAGGGCAAGCAGGCGCGCGCCGTGTTCGACGCGGTGGAACAGGCGCGGGTGGAGGCCATCGGCGCGCGCGCCATGACCGGTGTCGGCGACAATCTCGCCTCGATGCTCGAAGACCGGTTCCTCAAGGCCAATCTCGGCGGGGTAACCGAGCGCGCGGACGCGCCGCTCGAAGATGCGATTGCGCTCATGGTGCGCGAGCGTCTGACCGGACGGCCGATCCCGCGCAGCGGCGAGAGGGTCGTGTCGCTGTGGCGCGACTGGATCCAGGACAAGGCCGGCGAGGATCTGGAGGAGCTGGAAGGCGCGCTGCAGGACCAGAACGCCTTTGCCCGCGTCGTGCGCGACATGCTCGTCTCGATGGAGATGGCCGACGAGCTTGGCGACGACCAGCAGTCCGAGGATGCCCAGGACGACGACGACCAGCCGGAGGGTGAAGAGAGTAGCGAGGAAGGTGGCGAGGACGATTCGGGCGGCGAGCAGTCGCAGAGCGAGGACAGCGAGTCCTCCGGCGAGGAGCAGGAAGCCGGCGAGATGGAGGCGGCGGACGCCACTTCCGACGACATGTCCGACGACGACACCGATTCGGAAACTCCCGGCGAATCGCGCCGGCCCGAGCCGTCGCTGACCAATCTTCCGCCCGACTTCGACTACAAGATCTTCACCACCCAGTTCGACGAGACGGTCGGCGCGGAGGACCTGTGCGACGAGGAGGAACTCGATCGCCTGCGCGCCTTCCTCGACAAGCAGTTGGCCAATCTGTCCGGCGTGGTGGGCCGCCTCGCCAACCGCCTCCAGCGACGCCTGATGGCGCAGCAGAACCGCTCCTGGGACTTCGATCTGGAAGAGGGCTACCTTGATCCCGCCCGGCTGGTGCGCGTGGTCATCGATCCGATGCAGCCGCTGTCGTTCAAGCAGGAGCGCGACACCAAGTTCCGCGATACTGTCGTGACGCTGGTTCTCGACAATTCGGGCTCGATGCGCGGCCGTCCCATCACCGTGGCCGCCACTTGCGCCGACATCCTGGCGCGCACGCTGGAGCGCTGCGGCGTTTCGGTCGAGATCCTCGGCTTCACCACCAAGGCGTGGAAGGGCGGCCAGGCGCGCGAGAAATGGCTGAAGGACGGCAAGCCGCCGACACCCGGCCGGCTCAACGATCTGCGCCACATCATCTACAAGTCGGCCGACGCGCCCTGGCGTCGGGCCCGGCGCAATCTCGGACTGATGATGCGCGAGGGCCTGCTCAAGGAGAACATCGACGGCGAGGCGCTTTGGTGGGCGCACAACCGGCTGATCGCGCGGCCCGAGCAGCGCAAGATCCTGATGATGATCTCGGACGGCGCGCCGGTCGACGACTCGACGCTGTCGGTCAATCCGGGCAATTATCTCGAGCGGCATCTGCGCGCGGTGATCGACCTGATCGAGACCCGCTCGCCGGTCGAACTGCTCGCCATCGGCATCGGCCACGACGTGACGCGCTACTACCGCCGCGCCGTAACGATCGTCGATGCCGAGGAGCTTGCAGGCGCGATGACAGAGCAGCTCGCGTCGCTCTTCTCGGAGGAGACGGCGAAGGATATGCGCCGCTCCTCGGGCGTGCCGCGCCGCCGCGGTCGCGCCGCGTGAGCCGCATGCACCTTGTCGCGAGGCTCGCGTCGACGCTGGCGTTGACGCTGGCGGCCGTTCTCGCGCCGTCCATGCTTGGTGCCGGCGCGGTCGTCGAGACGATGGAGATCCGCGCGCGGCCCATCACGCAGTTCCGCATCGGGTCGACCGAGACGAAATTCGGCGAACTGGAGTTTGTCGGCGGACTGGAACTGACATCCCCGGGACGGAATTTCGGCTCGCTGTCGGCGTTCCGCTTCCGCAAGCCGGGCGGTGATTTCATCGGCGTCGCCGATACCGGCTTCTGGTTCCTCGGCACGATGGAGCATGACGAGCGCGGCCGCCCGTCCGGCGTCTCCGGTTTCCGCATGATGGAAATGGTCGACGCCTCGGGCAAGCCGATCGGCGAGAAATGGGACACCGACGCGGAAGGGCTGGCGGTCAAGGACGACATCGCCACCGTCAGCTTCGAGCGCGGCCACCGCGTGTCCGAGTTCCGCATCGATCCGGACAGGATGGGCGCGCCGCTGCGCGACCTCGCTTATCTCATCCCCTCCAACGAGTTGCGCCAGAACCGGGGCATGGAGACCATTGCCCACGCGCATCCGCACGGCATCCATGCGGGCGGCCGCGTGGTCGTCTCGGAGAAAAGTCTCGACAAGAACGGCAACATCTTCGCCGCGATCCTCGAAGGACCCGACAAGGGCGTATTCACGGTCAAGCGCAACGGCGAGTTCGACATCACCGACGGCGCCTTCCTGCCCAACGGCGACCTGCTGCTCCTCGAACGCTCCTTTTCCATCGGGCGCGGCGTCGCCATGCGGCTGCGGCGGATCTACGGCGAATCGGTGCGCAAAGGCGCATTGGCCGATGGACCGGTGCTGCTGGAAGCCGACATGAGCTACCAGATCGACAATATGGAAGGGCTGGACGTCTGGCAGCGCGGCGACGGCGCGCTGATCGTGTCGCTCATCTCCGACGACAACCATTCGATCCTGCAGCGCAACGTCTACCTGGAATTCAAGCTGCTGGGGGACTGAAGGCGGTGGGCGTGGGATCCCGCATCGAGCCGACCCGCCTCCGCGACCTTTCCCTCGCGCCCGCGGCCGGAACCGCCGATTTCGTCAGCGCCGCCAGCGGTCTGGTCCGGGTCGGATCGCATCTTTATGTCATCGCCGACGATGCGCTGGAACTCGCAGCGTTCGACATCGACGGCCAGGCGCCGGGACGCCGGATTCGGCTGTTCTCAGGCGCCTTGCCCGTGGAGAAAGCCCGCCGCAAACGCATGAAACCCGACATCGAAGCGCTCGTCTGGCTCGAACCGGACTCACGTTTCCCAAACGGCGCGCTGCTGGCGCTCGGTTCCGGATCGACGGCGCTACGGCGGCGGGGCGCGCTCCTGGCCATGGACAGTCAGGGAAGGGTAGCCGGCGCTGCCCAGCCGATCAATGTTTCTCCGCTATACGCGCATCTCGACCTCCTCGTGCCGGAACTCAACATCGAAGGCGCGGTCGCCACCGGCGGCGAAATGCTTCTGTTCAATCGCGGCAACCGCAGCCATCCGGAGAATGCGATGATCCGCGTTGGCCTGCGGGAGGCGCTGGCATCCTGCATCGACGGCGCGACGTTCAACGCATCTGTTCGGACTTGTCCCTTGCCGCTCGGCGAAACGCAGGGCGTGCCCTTCACGGTCACAGACGCAACGGCGCTGCCGGACGGGCGCCTGGTGGCCACCGCCGTCGCGGAGAATACCGCCGACGCCTACAATGACGGCGCTTGTATCGGCAGCGCGGTCGCGCTGCTCACCGCGGACGGCGTGCTTCTCGCCATGCACGAGTTCGCCATGCCCCTCAAGGTCGAGGGCGTTGCCGCCACGATCGAGGCCGACCGCATCGACCTGCTGCTGGTGACCGATGCCGACGATCCCGCCGTTCCGGCGGGGTTTTACCAGGCGGCGCTCCCGTTGCCTTAGCCGGTGCGGCGAACCGCACGGAACTCTGCGCTGCATATTTCGAGCTTACCGCGCAGGTGAGGCCGGTTCCCTCTCGGGACTGCCGCGTTCGCCGCACCGCTGCGCGTCTTTCTCGATTGCGCGGATCTTTTCGGCGATCTCCCGTGGATCGGCATGTTCCAGGCCGATGACGTCGTTGCGCGTCTGGCGCAGCGCGAGGACGATCTCGTCCAGCTTGGCATGGATGGCGGCGGTGTCGCGAAAGCCCTGGATGAGAACCACGCCGGTGATGATGATGGCCGCTACCGACAGGGCATATGTCACCACGTCGGTCAGCCCGAACGGCACCAGCAATGTGCAGAGGGCCATCGCCGCCGTAACCGCATAGAAGCCGGGAGGCGTCGAAAGGAACTCGGCGCTCTTGTAAAGAAGCCTGTCGAAAACGGCGCCGCGCCTTTGCGAGGAATCGGCGCCGCCTTCGGTGGTTTGCTCAGTCCTTGACATATGCACCCGGCTGACGGCCGCCCTTCGGGGCCTTCGCATCCTTCGAGTGTTCCGCGATGGCCGGGCCTAGTCCCGAGGTCTTCTGGGGCGCCGGACTCGGGGTCGCATGGCGCTTCGCCTGGTCGTCCGCGGACGGTGTCAGCCCCATTCCACTCGCAGGTGGCCGGTTTGCGGCGGCCTCCTGGGAGAATTCGTCCTGGGCATCCGCGTCCTGCCGGGCCGGCAGTTTACGGGAAGGGTCGTCGGTCATGTTCATGGCGCCCTCCTATTCCGCGGCCATCAGGGCCTTCTGATTGGCCGAGTTATCGGCGAAATCGGTCAGGTTGCCGTCGGTGGCCTTCTCTTCCCTCAGCGTCGCCTCGAACAGCTTGGCGGCGTCCGGCTTGCCGAGCATCTCCGCCCAGCGGCGCAGCGTGCCGTAGCGGGTGATCTCGTAGTGCTCAACGGCCTGGGCGGCGGACACGAGACCGGCATCGAGAGCGGGCGTGCCCTTGAACTCTTCCATGATCTCCTCGCCCTCCTCGATGATGCCATCGATCGCCGGGCAGGTCTTGCCCTGGGCGCGCTTGCCGAAGATCTCGAACACCTGCTGCAGGCGTTCCACCTGGCCTTCCGTCTCGTCGCGGTGCTTCTCGAACGCCGCTTTCAGCTTCTCAGATTGCGCGCCGCGCGCCATTTTCGGCAGCGCCTTCAAGATCTTGCGCTCGGCGTAGTAGATGTCCTTGAGCGTGTCGAGGAACAGGTCCTCGAGGGTCTTTTCCTTGGCCATTTTCGTCAGCTCCCTTCGTTTGGAATCACGCGGAACGTGATCGCCCCAAACGATGCATCCATCGTTCGGTTCCTTGGGAGGATCGAAAAAGGAAGCGTCAGGCGACGGCGGGCGGTGTCCACCGCCAGGCGATCAGCCGGTAGGGGATCAGCGCGAAAACGGCGATCAGCAGCTTGACCGTCAGGTCGCCGAGCGCCCACGAGATCCATCGCGCGAACTCCACAGAGCCGACGCCGAGCAGCGGTGCCGCTTCGAGCGCGAAGCCGTCGTCCGGCCCGATGAAGGCGAACGCGCTCGCGAAGGCGACCGAGAAGAACACGACGGTATCGACGATCGAGCCGGCGAGGGTGCCCAGGATCGGCGCGCGCCACCACGACTGCCGGCGAAGCCAGTTGAAGACGGTGACATCCAGGAGCTGCGCGGAGAGGAAGGCGAGGCCCGAGGCGGCCGCGATCCGCACCAGCCGGTCGGCCGCCGTCTCGAATTCGATCAGGCCCCATTGGAACAGCAGCGGCGGCAGCATGATCGAACAGGTCACCGCCAGCGCGAAACCGAAGAAGACGACACGGCGCGCCATCGCCGGGCCGTAGCGGCGGTTGGCGAGATCGGTGACCAGGAAGGCGAAGGGATAGGTGAACGCGCCCCAGGTCAGGATGTCGGCAAGAGACACGGCGCCGAGTTGTCCCTGGACGGGAAACTGGACGAGGACGTTGGACGCCACGACGACGATCGCCATCGCAGCCACGAAAGGCACGTATTTCGACACGGAAACCATTTTTTTATCCTGGGTGATGGCACCAGTTGGAAGACTGCCGAACGGCAGCCCGAGCTTGGTAGAAATCAGGCCGCTTCGGCGGTCTGCTCGGCAAGCTTCTTGGCGATCTGCTTCTTCAACAGGCGCGCGCGCTGCGACAGATCGTCCGTCGAAGACTTGACGAGGAAGGCGTCGAGCCCGCCGCGGTGTTCGACCGAGCGCAGCGCGTTGGCCGAGATGCGCAGGCGCACGTTCTGGTTCAGCGCTTCCGAGATCAGCGTGACGCGCACCAGGTTCGGCAGGAAGCGGCGCTTGGTCTTGTTGTTGGCATGGCTGACATTATTGCCGTACTGCACGCCCTTGCCGGTGAGTTCGCATTCGCGGGACATTGTTCTTACCCTTGTTCGTCATCCAGGCCATATCGACATGAGCGCACCAAATCGTGGGCGGCGCGCGATCGATGTCAGGCGGCCTATCGGAAAGTCGGCGTTCCATAGTGGCATTTGGCAAAAGCGTCAAGTTTGTCGGCCGACAAAAGCCGACAAGCCCCCGGCTTCCCGCCCCGAGCGTCTGTCGCTCAGGCGACCTTCGGCTCGATCAGATCCCAGAGATTGCCGTAGAGATCCTCGAACACCGCGACGGTGCCGTAGGCCTCGTGCCGTGGCGCCTCCCGGAAGGTGACGCCGGCGGCCGTCATCCGCGCATGGTCGCGGGCGAAATCGTCGGTATGGAGGAAGAAGGCCACGCGGCCGCCGGTCTGGTCGCCGATCCGGGCCTGCTGTTCGACGGCCGAAGCTTCGGCAAGCAGGAGCGGAGTGCCGCCGCTGCCCGGCGCGACAAGCACCCAGCGCTTGCCGCCGCCGAGCGGCGTGTCCTCGACAAGCCCGAAGCCCAGCGCGTCGCTAAACCAGGCAATCGCCTCGTCATAGTCGCGGACGAGGAAGGTGACCGCGCCGATGCGCTTGCCCGTCATGGCCGGACGATGTCGAACTGGCCGATCAGTCGGCCGGAGGGCAGTTCGTAGACGAGAATGGCCTCGCCCTGGGGATCGAGGCCGACATGGAGCGAGAGACGGCCGGCCGTGAGGCTCTGGGAAATAACGCGCGCGCCACGCGGAATCACCAGCGGCGCCTTCGCAATCTCACCGATCGGCGGGCTCGCCGTTTCGGCCGGCGTCTCCACGCTGTTCCAGTTCCTGTAGACAACGGCCAGGATCACAACCATAACCGCGAAGAACAGGATGCCCAGATTGATTGCCATGAAGCGCACCATCTTCTGCCGCACGCGCTCGGCGGCGGGGTCGAGCGGCTTCTCGTCCTGTTCCAGATCCGTATTGCGTCCCGCCATGTCCAACCTTGCCCGGTCCCGTCGATGATGAACGCTCCTGATAGCGAAGCGGGCCCGCCAAGGAAAGCGTATCACGCGGGGGCGGACGCGGCCGGGCAGAGGCTCGACCAATGGCTGGCGGGCGTCGCCGGCCCCGACCTGTCGCGCAGCCGCATCCAGGCCTTGATCAAGGCGGGAGCCGTGACCATCGCCGGCAAGGTCGTCGGCGAAGCGAAGCACAAGCTGCTGGGCGGCGAGGAAGTCGTGCTCGACGTGCCGGCGCCGGTGCCGGCCGAGCCGGAGGGCGAGGACATCGCGCTCGATATCCTCTACGAGGACGACCAGCTCATCGTCATCGACAAGCCCGCCGGCCTCGTCGTGCATCAGGGCGCGGGAAACTGGACCGGCACGCTGGTCAACGCGCTGATCCACCATTGCGGTGCGTCGCTGTCCGGCATCGGCGGCGTGGCGCGGCCGGGCATCGTCCACCGGCTCGACAAGGACACGAGTGGCGTCATGGTCGCGGCCAAGACCGATCTGGCGCACCGCGAACTGTCCGAGGCTTTCGCCGACCACGGACATGAAGGCGAGCTCGAGCGCGCCTATCTCGCTCTCGTCTGGGGCACGCCCTCGCGCAAGGCTGGAATGATCGATGCGCATCTCGGCCGCTCGACCAGGGACCGCACGCGCCAGGCCGTGGTGCCGGAAACGCGCGCCGACGCGCGCCACGCGGTCACCCATTTCGAAGTGCTCGAGACCTTCGGCGCCAAGTATCCCGATGGCCCGGTGGCCAGCCTCGTCGAATGCCGGCTCGAAACCGGACGGACGCACCAGATCAGGGTCCATATGGCGCATATCGGCCATCCGCTGATCGGCGACCGCGACTATGGCGGCGGCTTCCGCACCAAGTCGAACAGGCTGCCGGATGACGTGCGCAAGGTCGTCGACAGGTTCCCGCGCCAGGCGCTGCACGCCGGGCTGCTCGCCTTCGCCCATCCGGCCAGCGGCGAGGTGATGGAGTTCAAGGCGCCGATCCCGGCCGACATGGCCGAGCTGATCGCGGCGCTGCGGACCCTTTGAGGGACCCACTTCGCGCGAGCGGCGACTAGTCCTTATGCCGGGGCGGTTTCGTCTGGGCGGTCGAGCACGAAGCGCCTGGCCCGGAGGGGCATCGTGCCGAAATAGTGCAGGGATCGCGGCTTGGGTTTGGAATAGGCGTGGCCGGTAATGGCCGCATATTCCTCATCGTACATCTTGTGCGGCCGGCGGTCCGGCGGCGCATTGGTCGCGACGCCGCCATGGAACTGGTGGAATGTCGCCTCGCCGAGAAGCGTCACCGGCCTTGCATCGGCATGTGCCAGCGCCGTGTTCAGGAAATGCTGGTTCACCAGACCGCCGCCGGGCGAGGTGAAGCGCTCGTCGAACCCGCCGAGGTCGAGAAACATCTGGCGCCGCATGGCGATCCAGCTTGCCTCCGTCGGCAGTCCGTTGAGGAACCCGGTCGCCGACGACGGCGCGAGGCAGGATATGTCGAATAGGCTGTAGCCGTCCTCCTGCCACGGCGTCGCTGCAAGCAGTTCGTCCTCTCGGTCCCGTCCGTATCCTTTCAGCATGGAAAACTTCTGCGCGTCCGGTCCAAGATGGAAGGCGAGCGCACATACCACGCCGTTCTCAAAGGCCCGCAGTGCCGCCAGCGTCTCGGCGACGATGCCCGGGGATACCATCCGCGCGCCATCGACGATCACCGCCACATGCTCGCCCCTGGCGCGCGCGACCCCGAAATTGACCGCGCCGGCCGGTGACGGTGAGGCGGTATCGCGGACGTGGTGGGAGAAGTTCCGCCCGTGAGCCTCCACAACCGCCGGGTCGAGCGGTTCGCGCGAGCCGTTGTCGATGACGATCACCTCGTAGTCGTCGGCTTCGACATCGCGCTGCGCCGCCGGGCTCAGCGTCGCCAGCGTCCGGGCGGCTTCGCGCCGCATATTGTAGACCACTGCAACTATGGATAGCATTTCTCGGGAGGCCGCCTCGGAATCGTGCATCGACGCGTCCGTTCCGCGCCGACTGGAGAGGTTGTATCCCGCTCCGGACACGGGGTATAGGCGTGTTGGGGATATCGGGCATGCCGGGCGATCGTCAGGTTGCATCTCGAGCGAATGGGTGGTGCTTGGCGTGAGGGACGACATCGGGACGATCCGACCGCTCGGGGCGCGGGTATTGGCGTGATCCGCTATCCGCACATCATTGCGGTTGGAGGACTTGGCGGCAGCGGCACGCGGGTCATCGCGCGAATGCTGCAGATGCTCGACATCTATGTCGGAGGGTCGCTCAACAGCAAACTGGACAACCTCTGGTTCACGCTCCTGTTCAAGCGGCCAACCTGGTTTCGTACCATGCCGGAGCCGGATGACTTCTTTTTCGCCCTGAGCATGTTCCGGCGCGCGATGGAAGACGGCCTTGCGGGCAATCTGCCCAGGGAAGCGGAAGAGCGGCTGCGGACCATCAAGGTCGAGGCGCGTCGGACCGGTGAGAGTCTCGGCCTCACGGCGACAACGCTCGAGGAGTTTCTCTATTCCCGGGGCTACGATCGGCGGCGATTCCGCGGCTGGGGGTGGAAAGAGCCGAACACGCACGTGTTCCTGCCGCAGATCGCCGCCGCCATCCCGAATCTGAAATACGTCCACGTCATCCGCAACGGCCTCGACATGGCCTTCAGTTCAAATCAGCAACAGCTGGCCAACTGGGGCGCTCTCATCGGCAGGGTCGAGGTCGACGGCGTAAGGCTCTCGCCGAAAATGGCGCTCGATTTCTGGATCACCGCCAATCGGCGGGCCACGGATATCGGGAATGTGCTTGGGCCCGACATGTTCCATCTCCTGAACTACGATCGCCTGTGCGCCAATCCGGAAGAGGAGATCCGCGGCCTCCTGCGATTTCTTCGCCTCGACGGGCACGATGCGGATCCCGACCTGTTGAAGCAGATCATCGCCCCCGTCTCCGTCGGTCGCTTCAGGAACCACCCGGACCACGGTTTCACGCCGGATCAACTCGAGGCGGTGCGCGAACTCGGTTTTACTGACACGGGTTTGTGATTTATTCGTCCGCCCGATCTGATTCTTCGTCGCTGCAAAAGAATCTGCTTCTCTGCAGAGATGTTCCAATCTAACGTAGCGGAAGGCGAGTTGTTCTCGCCCGGGATACATTGGGGAAAGGTTTTCGATGTCTGTTTCATCGCATCTGAAGCGCGCCGTCGCTGCGGCGGGAATCGTCGGCGCAGCGCTGGCGACCCCAGCGCCGGCAAATGCTGGTGTCGAGCCGTACCTCGGCGAGATGATGCTGATCGGGAACACGTACTGCCCACGCGGATACGCCGATGCAAACGGCCAGATACTCTCGATCGCGTCGAACACGGCTCTCTTCGCTCTGCTCGGAACGAATTTCGGCGGCAACGGACAGACCACGTTCGCGCTGCCCGATCTGCGGGGCCGCTCCCCGATCAGCCAGGGTCAAGGACCCGGACTTTCGAACTACGTGCTTGGCCAGACGGGCGGACAGGAGAGCTTCACGCTTCTTGTTTCCCAGATGCCGGCGCACAACCATCTGGTCAACGCGACAAACAGTATTGCCGACAAGACCGGGCCCGGCGGCAAGTTCCTCGCGGTCGCCAGCGGCGGCGTCAGCGCTTACCATGAAGGTCCTGCGAACAAGGTGATGGACCCCGCGATGATCGGCACGACCGGGGGCGGACAGCCGGTGGGCCATCGTAGTCCATACCTCACCATGAGATGGTGCATCGCAATATCCGGGATCTTCCCGTCGCGACCCTGAGTGCGGGCCGCTCGTTCGATTGGTCGCCCCAGGCGATTTGGTCCGGATCGGAGAGTATTGGGAATGTCTGGATTTCGTTTCTCATCATCGCGCGTCGCAGCTTTCGCACTCGGTGCGGTCGCTGCCACGTTGTCGAGCGAAGGTGCCATCGCTGATTCGCAGCCCTATGTCGGCGAAGTGATGATCGTTCCGTACACCTACTGTCCGGTGAACTTCTTGGAGGCCAACGGCGCGTTGTTACCGATTGGCGATTACGACGTCCTTTTTAACCTCTACGGCACTACCTTTGGAGGCGACGGCCAGACGACCTTTGCATTGCCCGACCTTCGCGGCAGATTGCCGATACATGCGGGCACGGGTCCCGGGCTTTCGAACTACATTCTCGGACAGTCCGGCGGGGCTGAGAGCGTCTTCCTAACGACGACCAATCTTCCCTTCCATAGCCACTCCGTTCAGGCGACGAACAGCACGTCCGACAAGACTGGCCCCGGCGGCAAGTTCCTGGCGCTCGCCAGTAGCGGCGTCAGCGTCTACCACGAGGGTCCGGCGAACAAGGTGATGGACCCGGCGATGCTCGGAATGGTGGGCAGCAATCTGCCCGTTTCCGTTCAGGACCCCTATCTGACGATGCGGATTTGCGTGTCGGTTTTCGGGCTCTTCCCGTCGCAGAACTGATCGCCTCAGGGGATGGAGCGGAAGCTCCCGGTCTTCGGGTTGAAGACGTAGGAGCGTTGCGAGACGATCAGAACCGTCGCGTCCGGCAGCAGGCCGAGCTGAACGGCGCCCGGCAGGTTCTGTGCGACATCCGCAGGCACGCTGACGGGGGCGAATGTCTTGCTGCCTGCGTCGAAGATTTCCAGGTTGGCGCCGGGGCCGTCGCTTGCGATCAGGCATTTGTCGTCGCCGAGGGGAAGCGCCCTCATCCCACCAGTGTGTGCATAGGTTGCCCTGGCGGCGACGGGCTGCGCGCGCTGCGCCGCGGGATCGAAGATCTCTGCCTGACGCGCGAGTTCCGTTTTTCCCGCTCCTGATTGCCCGCCGACGATAAGGACGGAACCGTCCTTAAGCCCGCAGGTGACGATCCCGCTCCTGCGCATCGACAGGAGGCCCGCCGCTTTCCACTGGCCGGTCGCCACGTCGTAGAGTTCGACCTTATCGGTCGCGCCGGCCATGCCGCTTCCCGTGTCGCCGCCGATTGCCAGAACGTCGCCGGACGGCAGTTTCTGCATCGAGAATCCCGAGCGCGCGGTTCGCATCCGTCCGGTTGGAGTGATCTTGCCGGTCGCCTGGTCGAGCAGTTCCGCCGCGTCGCTCGGCCGGCCCGAGCAGTCGTCCACGCCGCCCGCAAGCAGGATCGTGTTGCTGTCCAGCAGAATCTGGCCCCTGTCGCGCAAGGACGGACCATCGCCGGAAGACGACACCGCTGCCGAAATGAACGGTTCCGGCTTTGCTTCCGGCCTGCTCGCCGCCGCGGTGCAGGCAGCCTGCGGAGCTGTGGCCTCCGGCTTGTCCGGCTGGCCGGTCGGCGCACCTTGCCCGGGCGGCGGAGCCGAACCGACGCCGACCTCGACCGTCCGACCGTCGCCGCCGGAGCGCCCGAGAACGGCGAGATGCGACATCCGCGGGATTGCGTTGATCGGCTGGTAGGTCGCGACGAAGTTGCGGCCGGCGAGCAGTTCGCTCGCGATCGCGTCGAGCGATCCCCTGTGTTTGCCCGAGATGATCTCGATCGCGGCGGAGCGGTCGCGCCACTCTATGGAAACGCCGGCCTCGGTGAAAACGCGGCCGAACACCTGCTGGCGCGGCACCATGCTGTAGGAGAGATCGTAGGCGCCGGACTGCCGGTCGAAGACGAGGTTGACGGGGCTGGACTTCACGACCTTGGCCGGAAGATCGGGCTTCGTCTCCCCAGGTCCCGTCTGGGCGCCGGAGGCGGTGGGCAGGGTCACCAGGAGCAGCAGGGCGAGGGCACCGACCAGACAGCGCGGCATCGAATTCATCCCCCGTCCGGCCGTTCCGGGCCGGCAGAACTATGGTGATCCCGACTGGATTCGAACCAGTGACCCTCAGATTAGGAATCTGATGCTCTATCCTACTGAGCTACGGGACCACGCGCAGAGACACATAACCGCTTCGGCCCCGTCCGCCAAGATCATTGACCGAATGGATCTGCCTGCCGGCATCCACTGCGAAAAAGCGATTTGATCTCACTCAAAGACGCGAAGCCGACCAGCCTGCTAGCGAAGCATGCCCGGTGGCGGGGGCGGGACAGGGCGGCACTTGCCGAACCGCAAGGCTACGACATGGGTCGCCCTGTTTTCCGCAGTCCGGGATTCCGACCGGGCCGCGCCGCCTGCGAAATCACCGGGCCGGCAGCGCCTGCTCGGCGAGGCGGACCCAATAGCTGATGCCGTGCGGAATGACTTCGTCGTTGAAGTCATAGGCAGGGTGATGAAGCCCCGCCGAATTGCCATTGCCGATGAAGATGAAAGCGCCGGGCCGGGCTTCCAGCATGTAGGAGAAGTCCTCGCCGCCCATGACCGGAGGCGTCGCCGGCTCGACATTCGGTTCGCCGGCGATCTCGCGCGCCACGTCGGTGGCGAACGTCGTCTCGCGTGGGTCGTTGACCGTCACCGGATAGTTCGAATCGTAGTCGATCTCGACGCGCGCCCCGTGAGCGGCGGCCACGCCCGCGCAGATCTCGCGGATGCGCTTCTCGGCGATCGCCGCCATTTCCTTCTTCAGCGTGCGCACCGTGCCGGCGATCTCGGCCGTCTCGGGAATGATGTTGTAGGCGTCACCCGCGTGGAACTTGGTCACCGAGACGACCAGCGCCTCGATCGGGTCGGCCGTGCGCGAGACGATCGTCTGCAGCGCGCCGACGATCGCCGCGCCCGTCACGATCGGATCGACCGAGACGTGCGGCATCGCCGCGTGTCCGCCGCGGCCGGAGATGGTGATCGTGAATTCGGCGGTCGCCGCCATGATCGGGCCTGGGCGGATCGCAAACCGGCCCACCGGCAGCCCCGGCATGTTGTGCATGCCGTAGACGCGCGAGATCGAGAAGCGCTCCATCATGCCGTCCTTGACCATTTCGTTGCCGCCGCCGCCGCCTTCCTCCGCCGGCTGGAAGATGACGGCGACCCGGCCGGCGAAATTGCGCGTCTCGGCGAGATATTTCGCCGCACCCAGCAGCATGGCGGTGTGCCCGTCATGGCCGCAGGCGTGCATCTTGCCCGGCGTCGTCGACGCATAGGACTTGCCGCTGGCTTCGTTCAGCGGCAGGGCATCCATGTCGGCGCGCAGGCCGATCGTCTCGCCGGCCCCGAGCCGGCCCTGGATGATGCCCACCACGCCGGTCTTGCCGAGCCCGGTCACGATCTCGTCGCAGCCGAACTCCTCCAGCTTCGCCTTCACGAACGCCGCCGTCTTGAACACGTCGAAATTCAGTTCCGGATTGCGATGCAGATCCTGCCGCCAGGCGGCGACCTCGTTCTGCAGTTCGGCGGCACGATTGAGAATCGGCATTGTCGGGGTGTTCTCCGCGGCGGTTCGGATTCTGGTGCAAGCGCTTGGCTTTGTTGGGCCCAGATGGTCCTTTGCCATTTTGACGTCACATAGGCTAAGTAGTCCGCAACCTCACCGGCTGTCCGGACGGCGCGTCTCGTTGCCGCCGGAGCTTAAGGACAGCGCGTCCGAACCTGCAAGGGGCGAGTTCGACAGAATGAACAGACCGACCGGATTCCTCAGGGCAGCGGCGGTGGCGTCGATCCTGTTCGGCTCGGCGCTGTCGGCCGATGCGGCTCCGTCGATGCTGGTCGATGCGAATACGGGCGTCGTGCTCGACAGCGAGCAGGCATTCCAGCGCTGGTTTCCCGCGTCGCTGACGAAGCTCATGACCGCCTATGTGGCGTTCCGGGCGATCCAGCAGGGCGAGGTGACGCTCGAATCGCCGGTGCGAATCAGTGCGAAGGCGACAAACGAGCCGCCCAGCAAGATGGGCTACCCCGCAGGCACGGTGCTGACGCTGGACGCCGCGCTCAAGATCATCATGGTCAAGTCCGCCAACGACGTCGCCACCGCGATCGCCGAGAGCCTCGGCGGCTCGCAGGAGGCGTTCGCGGCGCGCATGAACAGCGAGGCGAAGCGGCTTGGCATGACGAACTCGAACTTCGTCAATCCGCACGGCCTGCACGACGACCGGCAATACACGACCGCCCACGACCTCGCGGTGCTTGCGCTCGCGCTGCGCGCGCAGTTCCCGCAATACGCCTCCTATTTCAGCATCGAGGCGCTCGGCGCGGGCAAGGACGTGATCGAGAATCACAACACGCTGATCGGCCGTTTCACCGGAGCCGACGGCATGAAGACCGGCTACACCTGCCCGGCCGGCTACAATCTCGTCGCATCCGCGACGCGCAACGGGCGCACGATGCTCGCCGTGGTCATCGGCGCCACCTCGGTCGGCACCCGCGCCGACCAGGCGGCGGACCTGCTTGCGAAGGGCTTCTCGCTGCCTCCCGCGCAGAGCCCGAAGCTCTGGGAAGTCAAGGCGGCCGCCGCCGAGGAGGCTGCCCCGCCCATCAACATGCGCGAGGCCATCTGCTCCAAGGCGGCTGCCAAGGAACGCCGTGAGGCGCTGGACGAGAAGGGGCGGCTGGTGTTCCGGTCGGCCCACCTGACCGGTGGCGAGCTGCCGACGCCGCGCGTGACGCCAATCTCGATCGGCAACGCAAACGGTCCGGCGTCGCCCTTCATGCCCAAGGTCGAGCGTCCGGCGATGATCGGCAATATCCCCGTGCCGCTACCGCGCCCCGACTACACGCCTCCGGTCGAGGCGAGCGCGCAGGCGCCGTCGGACGGCGTGACGCAGTAGCCGCGGATGAACCTGCCGCTCCCCGTCTCCGTGCTCACCGGGTTCCTCGGATCCGGAAAAACGACCCTACTCAACCGGCTCCTCAAGGATCCATCGCTCACCGACACCGCCGTCATCGTCAACGAATTCGGCGAGGTGGCGATCGACCATCTTCTCGTCGAGAGCTCCAGCGACGGCGTGATCGAGCTTTCCGGCGGCTGCATCTGCTGCACCGTGCGCGGCGACCTGGTCGACACGCTGGCCGGCATCGTCGACAGCATCCAGACGGGGCGAACGCCCTCGCTCAAACGCGTGATCGTCGAAACGACAGGGCTCGCCGATCCGGTTCCGGTGCTTCTGTCGCTGATGGCACATCCGGCGCTGATGCAGGCGTTCCGGCTGGACGGCGTGATCGCAACGGTCGATTCGATCAACGGCCTCGCCACGATCGACCGCCATCCCGAGGCTGCCCGGCAGATTGCCGTGGCCGACCGGATCGTGCTGGCCAAGACCGATGTCGCCTCAGCGTCCCCCGACCTCGTCGCAACCATCAGGCGGCTTAATCCCGGCGCGCCGATCGTGCCGTCGTCGGCGACCGCGAGCGTCGCGGACCTGTTCAATTGCGGCCTCTACGATCCCGCCACCAAGACGGCCGATGTCGGCCGCTGGCTGCGCGACGAAGCGATCCACCAGGCCGAGCATCACCATGCCGATCATGGTCACCACGACCATCACCACGATCACCATCGGCACGACCAGATTCGCAGCTTCTCGCTGGTCGACGACAGGCCGGTGCCTTACTCCGCGATCGAGACCTTCCTCGATCTCCTGCGCTCGACGCAAGGCGAGCGGCTGCTGCGGATGAAGGGTGTCATCGAACTCGCCGAAGACCCGTCGCGTCCGCTGGTGATCCACGGCGTGCAGTCGATGCTGCATCCGCCGGCGCGGCTGCCGTCATGGCCGCCGGGTCCGCGCGGCGTGCGCCTCGTCATCATCGGCGACGGCCTGCCGGAAGATTATGTGCGGCGGCTGTTTTCGGCGATCACCGGACAGGTGGGCATCGGCGTTCCCGATCGCGCCGCCATCGAGGACAATCCGCTGGCGATCGCAGGCTTCAAAGGCTGAAGGATCGTGCCGGCCGCCGGCTCACCAGGAACCGGTGCCCGAACTGCGCCGACTGCGTTTCGACCAATACGTGACCGGTCTCGCTGCAAAAGGCCGGGATATCGATCGCCGCCAAAGGGTCGGTCGTCTCCAGCCAGATGCGCGCGCCGGGGCGCATCTTTGCCAGCCGCTTGCGGGCCTTGAGCACGGGGAGGGGGCAATTCAGCCCCCTGAGGTCGTAGATCGCGATCGGCCGGCTCATCAGCCGCCGAACAGGTTCCGGATGCGCTTTCGCACCGCCGTGACGGTGATCGCGGGTTCTTCCGCGGCCTGCTCGACCTTCGCTTCCGCCTTTTCTTCCGGCTTCGGCGCCTTCTTGGCCTCTTCCAGGGCGAGACGCTTGGCCTCGGCCTTGGCGCGTTCGGCGGCCAGCTTCTTTTCCTCGGCGGCGCGCTTCTTTGCGGCCTCTGCGGCTTCCAGCGCGGCCATCTTGCGGCCAAGCGGAGAATCGACGCGCCCCATCGTCGCGGTCGCGACCACGCGTCCGTCCTTCTGCATCGACGGCGGCTCGAGCGGCACGCGCTCGCCGCGCGAGCGCTTCTTGCTCCAGTCGGCGACGAGGCTCGCCTCCTTGATGCCGAGGATCGATGCCTTCGGCGGCGGAGATGCCTTGCTCAGGGCGGCCGAGAACGCCTCGGTCTCCTTCGACTGGTGCGACTGATAGGCCGTGGCGAGCGTGTCGGGCATCGTTGCCGCCGGGCAGGCGGCGGTCGCGTCGAAGGACGCCTCTCCTTCGGGGAAACGATTGAAGACGTAGCGCTTCTCGCAGACATCGACCTTCGGCGGAACCTTGGTGATCTCGAAGTGGTCGTAGCCTTCCTTCAGCATCTTCCAGAAGGCGAAGTTCGGATCGTCCTTGTAGCGGGCCATGTTGGCCGCCGTCATGCGGAAGGGGAACGCCTGGAACTGGAAGGCCTGCTGGCCGCCGGCGAAGGCGTCGCGGGCGAAGGCATAGACTTCCTGGATCTGCGCGTCGGTCAGCGAATAGCAGCCCGAGGAGGAACATGCGCCGTGCACCATGAGGTGCGAGCCGGTGCGGCCGTGCGCGCGGTCATAGGCGTTCGGATAGCCGGTGTTGAAGGCGAGGTAATAGTTGGAATTCGGGTTCATCTGCGCCGGACCGACGGCGTAGAAGCCCTCCGGCGCCTGGCGGTCACCTTCCGTGAACTTCGGACCCAGCTTCCCGGACCATTTGCAGATGCTGTAGCTGGTGACGAGGTCGTAGCGTCCATTCGACTTCTGCTTCCAGACTTCGAGGACGTTTTCTTCCTTGAACACCCGCAGCATGATGGACGACGTCTTCTGCATGCCCTTGGCAACGACGAGTTCCGTCATCTTGGACGAAAGCGCGCGCTCGGACTTGGGCGCGATCTCCTCGAGCGAAGCGTTGCAGCCCGCTACTGCGAGCAAGGCCACCAGCGCACCTGCGCGAAAAAGGCTTGAACTCATCACTGGGCGTTTATCTCTCGTCCTGCTGAACGTCCCCGACGACGACCCGCTCTCGCACATGTCACTCTTCGGTTCACCCCGACGCTAGTCCGGTTAACCTTGAGAAATCATTACCGCAAGCTCTGCGCGTCCCCTGGACCCTCACGTCACGCAGAGTCCATTCATCGCAATCCGGCGGCGAATTTGTGGCGGAAAGGGTATTAGAGGGTGCGGCCGATCGCCAGGAACTTCTCCCGGCGCAGTTCGCGGCAGTCCGCGTTGGATTGCCGCAGTTCGATGAGCGCGGTCTCTATCCGGTCGCCGGTGGCGTTGATCACGGTCTCGGGGGCTCTGTGGGCGCCGCCGAGCGGTTCGGCGATGATCCCGTCGATCACCTTCATGTCCAGCAGGTCCTGGGCGGTGATCTTCATGTTGGTCGCGGCGTCCTTCGCCCTGGTCGAATCGTGCCACAGGATCGAGGCAGCACCTTCCGGCGAGATGACCGAGTAGATCGAATGTTCCAGCATGTAGACGCGGTTGGCGGTGGCGATCGCGATCGCCCCGCCCGAACCGCCTTCGCCGATGATCACCGAGACGCTCGGGCTGCGCAGGTTGAGGCAGGCGGCGGTCGAGCGGGCGATCGCCTCGGCCTGGCCGCGCTCCTCGGCGCCGATGCCCGGATAGGCGCCGGCGGTGTCGACCAGCGTCACCAGCGGCACCTTGAAGCGGTCGGCGAGCTCCATGATGCGCACCGCCTTGCGGTAGCCTTCAGGCCGGGCCATGCCGAAATTATGCTTCAGGCGCGACTTGGTGTCGGCGCCCTTCTCCTGGCCGAGGATCGCGACGGGCTCGCCGCGGAAACGCGCGAAGCCGCCGACAATGGCATCGTCGTCGCCGAAGCTCCTGTCGCCGGCAAGCGGTGTGAAATCCGTAAACAGCCCACGCACGTAGTCGAGGCAGTGCGGGCGGTCTGGATGGCGGGCGACCTGCGCCTTCTGCCATGGCGACAGCGCCTTGTAGATATCGCGCAGTATATCGTCGCGCCGCTTCTCCAGCCGGGCGATCTCGTCGGTGAAGTCGACGCTGCCGTCGGCCGACAGCTTCCTCAGCTCGGCGATCTTGGCGTCGATGTCCGCCAGCTGCTTTTCGAAATCCAGGTAGTTAAACATGCGTTCGCGAACCAGACGCCGGAAACAGGTGGGATGGGCGGCGCATCGCCCTCAATTGGGATCTGCGGCACGCGAAATCGAGCCTCCACATACCGTTACGCATCCTAATCGGCAAGCGGGTGGTGGTCGTGCACCAGCCGCACGAGCCTTTCCTCAAGCACATGGGTATAGATTTGCGTCGTGGATATGTCCGAATGCCCCAGCAGTTCCTGCACGGCACGCAGGTCGGCGCCGTTCTGCAGGAGATGGCTGGCGAAGGCATGGCGTATCACGTGCGGCGAGACGCGGTTCGCTGAAATTCCCGCACTCGCCGCGAGTGTCTTCAGGTCGCGAGCGAAGACCTGCCGGGGAAGGTAGCCCTGCTCTGAGTGCGAGGGGAACAGAAAGGGGCTTCCCGCCATCTTCGGGTCGGCGTTGCGCAGCGCAAGCCAGTCGCGCATCGCCCCGCGCGCCTTGGGCGAGAGCGGCACCATGCGGTCCTTGTTGCCCTTGCCTCTGATGATGAAGAAGCGCTCGTCGCGCGTGGCGACGCCGACCGGCAGCGAGACGAGTTCGGACACGCGAAGACCGGTCGCATAGAGCACCTCGACCAGCGCCAGCATGCGCACGGAAGCAGTCTCGCCGCTCCTGGCTGTCTCGGCGGCGCGGTCGAGCAGGCGTCCGGTTTCCGCCTCACTCAGCACCTTCGGCAAGGGGCGCGCCTTGCGCGGCGCGTCGACCGGGCCGGACGGATCGTCCGCGCGCAGACCCTCCGAATAGAGGAACTTGTAGAACTGGCGCAGCGTCGAGAGCTTCCGCGCCTGGCTCGACGCTGCAAAACCGCGCTGCGCGATGCCGTCGAGATAGTCGCGGATCGCCGCCGACGAGGCGCCGGCGAGGCCGCCGGGCTCCCGCCCGAGATGTGCGCCCGCATCGTCCAGATCGTGCCGGTAGGAGGCAAGAGTGTTGTCCGCCGCCCCGCGCTCCGCGCTCATCATCTCGAGAAAAGCCTCGACCAGCGACGCGCTGTTCATCGGCGGACGTCCATCACTTGTCCCGCATGAGGCGCTCGACCGGGACGCGCTCGATCATTTCGCCCTTGTTCGGCTTCACGAAGAAGACGAGCGCATGCATCGTGCCGTAGACGATCCCCACGATGACCGCCACGATCGTCAGAAGCCTGAAGAGTGTCGGCATTGCCCCGATCTGCCTTGCATGTCCTGTCGTCCGCCCACGCGGTTATGCGGCGGCAGCGGTGTCAATTCAAGTCGCCGGTCCGGGTTCCGCCATGCTTGACGCGATAGGCCTTTTCATGTCGATACGCGGCCGACATTGGCGATTGGCCGGATTTTCCGATGGTTCAAGAGATGGAGACGGCGGATTCCGCCCATGCCGAGCTGAAGGACAGGCTCGGCCGGCGTTCGATCGTCTTCGTCGGGCTGATGGGTGCAGGCAAGACGGCGATCGGCCGCAAGCTGGCGCAGGCGCTCGGCCTCAACTTCGTCGACAGCGACCACGAGATCGAGACCGTATCGCGCATGACCATTCCCGAACTGTTCGAACGCTATGGCGAGCCGGAATTCCGGGCGCTGGAGGAACGTGTCGTGAGCCGGCTGGTCAAGGACGGTCCGCAGGTCGTTTCGACGGGCGGCGGCGCGTTCATGAACGCCCACACGAGGGACGCGATCGCGCATGACGGCATCTCGATCTGGCTCAAGGCCGATCTCGACACGCTGATGTCGCGCGTCGCCAAGAAGCCGAACCGGCCGCTGCTCAAGGCGCCCGATCCGCGCGCGGTGATGGAGCGGCTGATGGCCGAGCGCTATCCGGTCTACGGGCTCGCCGATATCGTGGTCACCACCCGCGACGTCAGGCGCGAGGAAATCATGGCCGAGGTCATCGATGCGCTCTCCTCCTGGCTCGGTCGTGAGGGGATTGGCAAGGAAGGCGCGGCATGAACGCTACCGACACTCCCGAAGTCGTCACCGTCGGCCTCGGTGACCGCAGCTACCATATCCTCATCGGCAAGGGCTTGATCGGGCGCGCCGGCACCGAGATCGCCGCACGCCTGCCGGGCGTGAGGGCGGCGATCGTGACCGACGACAATGTCGCCGCCGCCTGGCTTCCCGCGCTGACCGAGAGCCTTGCCGCGGCCGGCATAGTCTCTGTTGCGATCACGCTGCCGCCCGGCGAGAAGACCAAGAGTTTCGAGCGTCTTCAGGAGGTCGTCGATGGCATTCTCGGTGCCCGGCTGGAACGGCGCGATGCCGTCATCGCGCTCGGCGGCGGGGTCATCGGCGATCTCACCGGCTTTGCGGCCGGCATCGTCCGCCGTGGCATGAACTTCGTCCAGGTTCCGACATCGCTGCTCGCGCAGGTCGATTCCTCGGTCGGCGGCAAGACCGGCATCAACACCGCTCACGGCAAGAATCTCGTCGGCGTATTCATGCAGCCGCGCCTGGTCATCGCCGACACGGCCGCGCTGGACACGCTCTCCGAACGCGAATTCCGTGCTGGCTATGCCGAGGTGGCGAAATACGGTCTCATCGACCGTCCGGATTTCTTCGCCTGGCTGGAAGCCAACTGGCGCGAGGTGTTTTCGGGCGGCCCGGCGCGCACGAAGGCGATCGCGGTGTCCTGCCAGGCGAAAGCCGACGTCGTCGCGCGCGACGAGTTCGAGACCGGCGACCGGGCGCTGCTCAATCTCGGCCACACGTTCGGCCATGCGCTTGAAGCGGCGACCGCCTACGATTCCGCGCGGCTGGTCCATGGCGAGGGCGTCGCCATTGGCATGGCGCTGGCGCACCGCTTCTCGTCGCGGATGAACCTCTGCAGCCCGGACGACGCCGAGCGCGTCGAGCGCCATCTGCGCGATGTCGGCCTGCCATGGCGCATGTCCGACATCCCCGGCGACCTGCCCGGCGCCGAGCGGCTCCTGGAATACATCTCGCAGGACAAGAAGGTCTCGCGCGGCGCGCTCACCTTCATCCTCACCCGCGGCATTGGCCAGTCCTTTATCGCCAAGGATGTGCCCGCCTCCGAAGTGCTCGCCTTCCTGCGCGAGAACCATCCCGGATGACGGGCGCGCCCTGGCCCCTGGTGGTCGTTCTGACGCTGCTCGTCGCGGGCGCGGTCGCCGCACTTCTCGGCCGAAGAATCCTCGCGCTGTTCGGCTTCGCCATCTCGCGGATCGTCCCGCACGGAAGTGCCGAGGAAGAGCTGCGCAAGACGTTCGAGACGCTGCGGCGCGAAGGCAATCTGGTCAAGGCCGACCGCGACCGCGTCGGCGGCCTCCTCGACCTGGCGGAGCTCGAAGTCTCCGACATCATGGTGCATCGCACGTCGATCCGCGCGGTCGACGGCGACGCGCCGCCGGCGACGGTCGTGGCCGATGTGCTGCAGAGCCCCTATACGCGGATCCCGGTCTGGCGCGGATCGATCGACAACATCGTCGGCGTCATTCACGCCAAGGACCTGCTGCGGGCGCTGCACGAGGTCCAGCACGATTTCTCCCGTATCGACATCATGAAGGTCGCGTCGAAGCCCTGGTTCGTCCCGGACACGACCTCGCTGCGGGACCAGCTCAACGCCTTCCTGCGCCGCAAGGCGCACATCGCGATCGTGGTCGACGAATATGGCGAGGTCGAAGGTCTCGTCACCCTGGAGGACATCATCGAGGAGATCGTCGGCGAGATCGCCGACGAGCACGACATCGACATCCAGGGTGTGCGCCAGCAGGCGGACGGATCGGTGATCGTCGAGGGAACGGTGCCGATCCGCGACCTCAACCGGGCGCTCGACTGGAAGCTACCGGACGACGAGGCGGTGACGGTCGCAGGCCTCGTCATCCACGAGGCGCAGACCATACCCGAGGAGAAGCAGGCCTTCACCTTCCACGGCAAGCGGTTCGTCGTGCTGAAGCGCGAGAGGAACCGCATCGTGCGCCTGCGCGTCAAGACGGCGGAATAGCCCGAGCTGCGCCCCGGTTCCGCGACTTTTCAACAATTGCGGCATGCCGTCCGCGTCGGTACGGAGACCCCGGCTAACGCCCGGATTTCGCGGCGGAAAACCGCGCCGACACATGCCGAACCTGCTCGGACTTCGGCTACCTTTCGATGCGTGAATTCATTCTAAATCCGGCAAATCATTGCATTATAAAGATAAATGTGATCTTATTGAATGAACATTCAATAAGAACCGGGGACTTTCATGACCCATCACGCGGGCAATGTGGCTATTCCGAACGACTGGAACCGCAGCGGCCTTCCCGGTTGGACCTATCACAGTCCGGCGCTCCTCGAACTCGAGAAGGAGCAGCTGTTCCGCACCCATTGGCAGATCGTCGGCCATGTGTCGGACGTGGCGAACGCCGGCGATTATCTGGCGATGGACGTGGTCGGCGAGCGCGCGCTCGTCGTCCGCGGCAAGGATGGCGTCGTGCGGGGCTTCCTCAACATGTGCCGGCACCGCGGCAGCAGAGTCGTCGCCGACAACCAGGGCAACTGCAAGAACGCGCTGGTCTGCCCGTTCCACGGCTGGGTCTACAATCTCGACGGCACGTTGCGGGGCGCTGCACGGCCGCGCTCATTCCCGGACCTCGACAAGGTCGAGTTCGGCCTGAAGCAGCTCGACCTCGAGATCTGGATGGGGTTCATCTTCATCCGCTTCCGCGCGGGGCCGCAGCCCTCCGTCGCTGAATTGATGAAGCCGCACGCGGCCGAGATCGCGCCCTACCGCATCGAGGAGATGGTGCCGTCCTTCGGCATCTGGTCGAGCGTGTCGCACGTCAACTGGAAATCGGTTCGCGATGTCGACAACGAGGGCTACCACGTCGCCATGGCGCATCCTGCGCTGCAGGATCTCTACGGCTCCACCTACTACGACGAGCCCTTCGTCAACGGCGTCTCGCGTTCCTTCGCCACCTACAATCCGCATGCCGGGCGGCGCTGGAGCGTGCGCAACTATGTCAAGATCGCGCCCGACCCGGTGCGCCTGCCTGAGAGCCACAAGAAGGCCTGGGTCTATTATGGCCTCTTCCCCAACACTGTGATCAACGTGCAGCCGGAATCGGTCCAGTTCTATCAGGAGTTTCCGCTGTCGACGGGGGAGACGCTGCTGCGCGGCGCGATCTACCGCTATGCCGACGAGGGCCGCGAGGCCGCCGCCGCCCGCTACCTGTCCTTCCGCATCGACCGCGATACGATGGCCGAGGACGTGCAACTGTCCGAATGGTCGAACGAATCGATGACCTCGTCATCGTTCGAGGGCTTCTACCTGTCCGACCTCGAATACGGAGTGCGCACCCACCACGACCACATCCGCGCGCTGCTGCCGGTGGTCAACCTCGGATCGGCGCCCGAGGAGAAGGACATCTGGGGCCTGAACGAGGCGCTGCTCTCGAAACGTTGACGGCGAAATACCGGCCGCTGCGACCTCGCCCGCGGGTCTTCACCCCTGCCACAATCCTTCCCGCCGCAGGTCGTCCATCGTCCGCGAGATGCCTTCGCGCAGGATGCCGACCATGTCGTCGACCTGCTCCCGGGTGATCACCAGCGGCGGCGACATCACGCACATGTTGATCAGCGGCCTGACCAGCAAGCCGAGCTCCTGGCAGTGCCGGTCGATGCGCTTGCCGACCTCGTTGTCGAGCTTCAGCGGGTTCATGCTGTCGCGGTCGGCGACGCATTCGATGCAGGCCATCAGGCCGCGCCCGCGGACCTCGCCGACCAGCGGCAGCTCTTCCAGCGTCTTCAGCCGCGCCTGGAAATAGGGGCCGAGCTGGCGGGCTTGGTCGAGGATGCCCCCTTCCAGCAGGTCGAGATTCTTGAGCGCCACGGCGCAGCCGACGGGGTGGCTGGAATAGGTCAGCCCGTGCGCGAACATCGCGTCCGGGTGGTTGGAGCGGCGCAGCGTCTCGAACAGGCGGTCCGACATCATCACCCCGCCGAGCGGGAAATAGCCCGAGGTCACGCCCTTGGCGAAGGTGATCATGTCCGGCTCGATGCCGAACACGTCCTGCGACGCGAACACCTCGCCGACGCGCCCGAACGCCGTCACCACCTCGTCGGAAATGTAGAGGATGTCGTTGTCGCGGCAGATCTGCGCGATGCGCGGCAGGTAGTTGTCCGGCGGCACGATCACGCCGCCGGATGCCTGGACCGGCTCGGCGACGAAGGCGCCGATCCTGTCGGCGCCGACGCGGGCGACCGTCTCGCGGAATTCCTCGACGAGGAAATCGCAGAACGCCGTGACGCTCATGCCGGCCGGCCGCCGGAACGGGTTGGGAGAGGAGAGCTTGACGACCAGGCCGTCCGCCCCATCCATCCAGTCGCGGTCCCTCGGGCGGCCGTTCAGCGATCCGGAAAGGTAGGTCGAGCCGTGATAGGCGCCCTGGCGCGACAGGATCGTCTTCTTCTCCGGCCGGCCGCGGACATTGTTGTAGAACTGCATGAAGCGCAGCGCCGTCTCGACCGCGGACGAGCCGCCGGTCGTGTAGAAGACGTGATTGAGGTCGCCGGGAGCGTATTCGGCCAGCCGCTCGGAAAGCGCCACCGACGGCTCGTTCATCGTGTACCACGGCGTATTGTAGGACAGCTCCATCGCCTGGTCGCGCATCGCGTCGGCGAGCTCGGCGCGGCGGTGGCCGACGTTGACGCACCACATGCCGGCCGGGCCGTCGATCAGCCGTTCGCCCTCGGCGCCGGTGATGTAGATGCCGTCGCCCGATGCGATGTAGGTGCGCGCCTCGGCGCCGATCTGGCCGGCCGTCGGCCACGGCTGCACGAGGTGGCGCGCCGCCCGCCCGGCGACTTCGTTGCCGGCAATACCGGCGTGATCGGGTTTTTCCAGCGCGGCCATCGTCCGGTCTCCACAATTTACTGCCCTATCCGATATTGTGGATTGGGCAAACCAACGGATATCAAAGGGAAATTCTTCATATATTGAATGTCCGTTCAGTCAATATCTCAGAAATTCCGCTTGATTTCAATGCGGACATGCGCATTGATGACAGAAAGCCGATGAAAAGCCGGCTTGCCTGCCGGGACGAGCGAATGCGACCTACGCCCCTCTTGCGACCCCGTTTCGCGCGCGGAGCCATGTGATGGCCGCGGCTGCGGAGGGGATTTCGGCGGCAACAGCCCCGACGGCACGATCCCGGTCCTATCTGCAGTCCGACGAAGCCAAGGGCTATACGCTCATCTCCGCGCCCTTTCTCTACGCGCTGGCCATGCTTGGCCTGCCGGTGGTCGTCGTCATCGCGCACTCGTTCTGGACGCAGACCTATCTGACGGTCGACCGGTCTCTGACGCTCGAGAACTACCGCCAGGCGATCTTCGCGCCGATCTACCAGGATCTCCTGTTCCGCTCGCTGTGGATCTCGCTTACCGTCAGCGTTCTCACCGTCGCGCTTGCCTACCCGATCGCCTATTTCATCTCCTTCCACGGCGGCCGGCACAAGAACCTCTGGCTGTTCGTCATCACCGTGCCGTTCTGGACCAGCTACCTGCTGCGGGTGATGGCCTGGAAGGTGGTGCTCGGCTACAACGGCGTGCTGAACTCCGCCCTGATGGGAACCGGCCTCACCAGCGAGCCCTCGACGGCCTTCCTCTACAATTCGACCGCGGTGATGATCACGCTCACCCACGCCTGGGTGGCGTTCGCCATCTTGCCGATCTTCGTCTCGCTGGAAAAGGTCGACCGGACGCTGGTCGAGGCGGCGACCGATCTCGGCGACGGTCCCATCCGCTCCTTCCTGCGGGTCACGCTGCCCCTGTCGCTGCCGGGCGTGATCGCGGCGCTGCTGATCGTGATGATTCCGACGGTGGGCGACTACGTCACGCCCAAGATGGTCGGCGGCACCGATGGGGTGATGATCGCCAACGCCATCCAGGCGCAGTTCGGCCGCGCCATGAACAAGCCGCTGGGGGCAGCCCTTTCCGTCACCACGATGATCGCGGTCTGCCTGATGGCGGGCGGCACGGTGCTGGCGCTGCGCGCCGCGGTGAGGGCGTTCCGATGAGCGCCGTGCGTCGCCTCGCCGCCAATTGGCTGCCGGCCTACGCGGTCCTGTTCATCCTGTTCCTCTACCTGCCGGTTCTTCTCCTGCCGCTGTTCTCGCTGAACGACTCCGCCTCGCCGCGCTTTCCGCTCACCGGCTTCACACTGAAATGGTATGCCGGCCTGTCGAAGACGCCGGCCCTGCTCGACGCCGCGTGGAACAGCCTCATCGTCGGCGTGTCCGCGGCGGTGCTCGCGACTGTGTTGGGCATCTGCGCGGCCCGCGCCCTGACGCGCTACCGTTTCCGCGGCCAGCGCGCCATGCAGGGCCTGATCATGGCGCCGCTGGTGATGCCCGAGATCATCGTCGCGGTGTCGATCCTCATCATCGTGCTCGCGCTCGGCATGCCGCTGACGCTCTTCACCGTCACGCTCGGCCACGTGCTCGTCTGCGTGCCCTATTCGATCTCCGTGCTGATCTCTGGCTTCGAGGGGTTCGACCGCAGCCTGGAGGAAGCCTCGGCCGATCTCGGCGAAACCTCCTTCGGCACGTTCCGGCGCGTCACGCTGCCGATGATGGCGCCGGCGATCATTTCCAGCCTGCTCGTCGGCTTCACCATCTCGCTCGACGATTTCATGATGGCCTTCTTCCTTGGCGGCAACGACGTGACGCTGCCGGTCTACATCTGGGGCCAGTTGCGTTTCGCCGCGCGTCTGCCGGGCGTGCTGGCGCTCGGTACGCTGCTGCTCGTCGCCTCGATCGTCCTTCTCACCATCGCCGAACTCATGCGCCGCCGCGCGCAGGAGCGCACCCAGACGACCGGAGGCCTGCTTGCCTGACGCGACACGCCCGATGATCGAGATCGACACCGTCACGCGCAGCTATGGCGACTTCCACGCCCTCGACCGCGCGACGCTGACAATCAGGGAAGGCGAATTCTTCTCGCTGCTCGGCCCCTCCGGTTGCGGCAAGACCACTCTTCTGCGCCTCATAGCCGGCTTCGACCAGCCGACCTCCGGCTCGATCGCCATCGACGGCCAGCCGATGGACGGCATTCCGGCCAATGCGCGGCCGACCAACATGGTGTTCCAGTCCTACGCCATCTTCCCGCATCTGAACGTCGGCGAGAACGTCGCCTACGGGCTGAAGCGGATGAGGCTGGGCGCTGCCGAGGAAAAACGCCGTGTCGACGAGGCGCTGTCGATGGTGTCGCTCGCCGGGCTGCAGAACCGCGGTGCCACCGAACTCTCCGGCGGCCAGCGGCAGCGCGTGGCGCTGGCCCGCGCGCTCGTCATGCGGCCGAAGGTGCTCTTGCTCGACGAGCCGTTGTCGGCGCTCGACAAGAAGCTGCGCGAGCAGATGCAGGTCGAACTGCGCCGCCTGCAGAAGGCGGTCGGCATCACCTTCATCCTGGTCACGCACGACCAGTACGAGGCGCTCGCCATGTCCGACCGCATCGCCGTCATGTTCGGCGGCCGCATCGCCCAGGTAGCGACGCCGAAGGAGATCTATCAGAAGCCGGTCAACCGCCAGGTGGCCGATTTCCTCGGCGGCATGAACTTCATCAAGGCCGACCTCGTCGAGGAGAACGGCGACAGCATCGTCGTCGACACCGCCGCCTTCGGCCGGGTCAGGACAGACAGGCCGCGCGCCTTCGCCGCCAAGGGCCGAGAAGCGACGCTGGGCATCCGCCCCGAGCGCCTGCGCGTGCTTTGGGACGACGCGACCGCGAAATACGAGATCGCCGGCACGGTGGTCGAGCGGCACTATTTCGGCGAGATCACCCATCTGGTGGTCGACGTGGCCGGCATGGAAAAGCCGCTCTCCGTCACCGAGACCAACGATTTCGGCGCCGACGACCTGCCGCTCGGAGCGAAGATCAGGCTGGGCTACGATCCGGACGCGCTGGTGGCGCTGGCGGATTGACGGACGGCATCGCGGTCGCCCACACATCGCACATGAATGACCTGTTCGAACCCTCCGGCCCGCGCCGGCTTTCCGTTCGCGACTGCGATGCATTCTGGCAGCGCTACGTCTCGCTGCGGCCGGACCTCGCGCTGCAACGCGGCAACCACTGGTCGCGCTGGCGACCGGTGGCGGGCACGCCGATCTTCATCGCGCTATACCTGACGAACCGGAGCGTCGGCATGTTCGTTCGGGGCGAGCGCGGGCTGTCGCTCAAGGGTGCCGTGCGGCTTCTGTCGCTCTACGAGCCCAAACTGAGCGCCGCGCTTGGCGTGCCGGTCGTGTCGGACGGCTGTCCGTATCTGAGCAGGCTACCGGTCGCGACGGTCGACCGGGACACATGGCCGGCGGCGCAGGAGTGGTTAATCGAACGCGAAGGCTTCTACCACGAAACGCTGGCGTGGATCGTCGGTGGGGCGGAGCCGTGACGGGCGGCCGACCTCCGGGCCGCCGATCAAGCGCCAATCCTCTCCGCCACCCTCCGCCCCGCCACGATCGCCCCCTCGACATACCCCGGATATTCCGGCGAAATCTCCGAGCACGCGAAGTGGACCGGCCCCACGCCAGCGGTGATGACCGCCTCCGCGTCCCGCGCTGCCATGTCCATGATCAGGTCGCTGTAGGCGCCGCCGGACCATTGGTCGTGCGACCAGTCGCGGACGAGCACGTCGAGCGGCTTGGCGGCCTCGGGGCCGAGCGCCTGCGTGAGATAGGCCGTGAAGTCGTCGCGGATGCGGTCCGTCCCGCGCTCGCGCCACTCCAGCGCGCTCGGGCCGCCGATGAAGCCGGTCAGCGCCGGACGCTGCGGCGTGCCGGTGTCGCAGGCGAAGAGTCCCGCCGGATCGCGGAACATCACGATGCCCGACAGGCCCCTGTCGAGCCAGAAGGCGCGGGCATAGCGGATGTGGAGTTTGATCACCCACCCGCTCCGCCAGACCGACAGGGCGTGTCCGAGCGGCGCGGGAAGGGCAGGGGCGTAGTCGAGCCGTGCCGCCATCGACGGCGGCAGGGCGACGATTGCCGCGCGCGCCTCGACCTTGCCCGCCGGCGTCGTCACGGCGACACCGCCCACCGACCACTCGATCCGCGTCGCCGGCGTCGACAGCCGCACCCGCTCGCCCAGCTCCGCCGCAAGATCCTCCGCCAGCGCGTGCATCGTGCGCGCCGGAAAATGCTGCAGCTCGAATTGCTCGTTGGTGATGCGCCGGTCGTTGTCGATCATGTACCACAGCGGCACCTCGTCGATCGGCTGGCACCACAGGCCCTCCAGCATCGAGCGGAACGCGGCCTTCTGCTCGGCGTCCTCCGGCTGGCGCGCCAGCCAGGCGGCGACGGTCAGGCCGGCGATGGCCGGATCGTCCGGGTCCATCCCGACATAACGCTCGCGCAGCTCCATCGCGCCCTGCCGCGCACGTGCAAGGCTCTGTGACGGCAGCGGCGGCACCGACACCGCCTGCCCCTCGAAGGCCGGGCTCACCAGCCCGTGACCGTGTTCGCGCAGCAGCGCCATCACATTCGTCATGTCGTCGCAGGCGAACTGGCCGCCGGTGTCGACCCGCTCGCCGAGCGCATTCACTTGCGATTCGACCCGCCCACCGACACGGTCGCGGGCCTCCAGCACGAGAACGTCCTTGCCCTGGCGCGTCAGCTCGAGCGCCGCGGAAAGTCCGGTGAACCCGGCGCCGATGATGATGACGTCATGCATTGGAGATCATCCCTGTTCTTCCCGTCTACACCGGTTCGAGGGACGGGGCGAGGGCGGGGGTAGGCCTCGACTTCGACAGTCCCTGCCGCCCGCTCCTCCGCCATCCTCGGCACGTCCCTTCCATCGTCTTCCACCCCCACACCTCCGTCATGCCGGCGGCCGAAGGCCAGCCGGTATCCATTCTTCTCTCCGGCTACACGCCGAAAACGCATCCGCGGCATATCCGGCAGTGCCCACTTGCCAGCGATCAATGGTTCCCGGCTGGCCTCCGGCCGCCGGGAAGACGCCGCGCAAGGGGGCGCGGCGGCCAAAAACCGCGCCCGCCCTGTGGATCAAATTCGCCCCTCGTTCCGCCAACCCCTTCTTTCCGTTCGACTTGCGAAAATGTTTATCCCCACCCCTTCCGACCTGACGGACCATGGCGCCGGTGCGACGGAAAGGAGCCGGCGGTGGGTTGGAAGGCGACAACAGGGAGGCGGCAGGAGGTGCTGGTCAGTATCGTCTCGACCCTGCTTGCGCTCGCTTCTCTCGCCGAAAAGTCTGCCGGCGATACGCCCTGGGTCCGCTTCTGCGTGCTGTGGGCCGCCCGTCAGGCCGATCTGATCGCAAGAGATTACGTCGCCGGCTCGACATGGAACACAGCCGGCAGGCTCTGGTCGCCGGCTCTTCCCAATGTCCGCTACGGCACCGACCCCGCCGACGCGCTCGACATCGCCGCCTCGCTTCGCTCGCTGGCAGTGATCGTCAGCAACATGGCCGCGCAACTGCGCCGCGTTTCGTTCTGGCAGCAGGGTGACGCATCCGACGAGCCCAGCCACGACAGCCGACCGCACCACGACCTCTTCAAGCGCCTGTTGGCTGCGGCAGTCTCGCCGGTCGAACTGCGCGATAGCTCCTGATCGCGCCTGTCCTTCTCCCCCTGTGGGAGAAGGTGGCCGAGCCGAGCGGAGCGAGAGCGAGGTCGGATGAGGGGTGTTGGACGGAGTGAGGCGGTGGCGGACAATGCTGACTACGCCTCGTCCTGGCGCGCCCAGATCCTCGCAACACCCCTCATCCGCCTTCGCTTCGCTCAGGCACCTTCTCCCACAAGGGGAGAAGGAAGGGACGCCAGGCCCGCACTACCGCCCATCCGACTCTCGACCCTCCCCTCAATACCCCGATTTGATCTTCTCGAACTCGGCGATCATCTTGCCCTTGAGGTCGGCCGGCACGGGCGCCTGGAACAGCGTCTTGTCGACGAATTTCGCCACGTCGGCATAGCCCTTGGCCTTCAGCACTTCCGGATCGACGGCTTCCATCGCCTTGGCATTGGCGTGGCCGTAGCCCCAGTCGTTGACGATATACTTGGCGACCTCGGGATCGTCGTTCACGTCCGACAGGAACTCGTAGAGCTTGTCCTTGTTGCCCGGCGCGTCCTTCATCATCACGTAGCCGCAGACCCAGGTGGTCAGGCCCTCGGCCGTGTCGCGATTGATGACGAAGGGCTTGCCTTCGTTGGCGAGCTGCGTACCGGCGTCGTTCCACGCCCAGGCGAGGTCGACCTCGCCGCCGCCCAGCGCCTGCACGATCTCGGTGGAATCGGTCCAGTAGAGCCGCACGTTCTTGTGCACCTCGCGTAGGAAGTCGGATGCCTGCTTGAACTGGTCGTCGGTCATCTGCGTCCAGTCCTTCAGCCCGATGGCGAGGCTCGCCAGCGCATAGGCGTCGTCGACATTGTCGCCGATCGAGACGCGGCCCTTGAACTTCGGATCGGCGAAGGCCTTGAGCGAGGTCACCTCCTCCGGCTTGATCTTCTCGGAATTGTAGGTGAGCGCCGTGTTGCCCCAGTCCCACGGCATGAACCAGGCCTTGCCGTCCGCGTCGGTCGCGAGGTTCTTCATCGCCATGATGCCCGGATTGAGGTCGTTCCAGCCTCGGATCTTCGAAGTGTCCAGCGGCTCGATCAGGCCCGCCTCGCGCCATTTCACCACGCTCTGCGAACACGGATGGGCGAGATCCACCTTGAAGCCGGCGCGGATCTTCTCGAAGGCCTCATCCTCGTCGCCGAAGAAGGTGAAGGTCGGCGAGTCGCCGTATTTCTCGACATATTTCGGATGGAAGGCCGGGTCTTCGTAGCCCGACCAGTCGAAGACCGTCAGTTCGCTGTCCTCGCCCAACGCCGCTGTCGACACCGACGCGGCCAAAGCGGCGGCAAGCGATGCGGCAAGAAATGTCCGTCTGCCAAATGTCTTCACGGTGGGGTTCTCCTGTCCCGTTCTTGTTCCCTTGGTCATTCTCACACGACCGCGATCCGCGGCTCCGCGCGCCGGCTGCCGGCGAGCGGAAAGTGTCTCGGAAAGGCGATCGCCAGGTGTTCGAAGGCCGCCTCCTGCGCCTTCTCGCGGTTGATCTCGTCGCCGCCCATCATCAGCCGCAGCCACAGGCCTTCGAGCATGGCCGATAGGCCGAGCGCGGCCTTCTCTGCGTCGAAGGCATAGCCGCCGTCGCGGGCGAGCGCCGCGCATAGCTCCACCATCGTGTTCTGGTAGGCGATGTCGCGCGACCCGCACAGCGCCTGGTAGGTCGGCCGCGACTTCGCCTCGCCCCAGAAGGCGCACCAGGCGGCGAGCTTGCGGCGCGAGCAGATCGCGCGGTCGAAATCGGCCGCGACCACAGCCGCCAGCCGCTTCGCCGGATCGTCGCCCGCCTTCTCCAGCGCGCCGCGCCAGTGGGCAGCATATTCCTCTGACATGTGCTGGAGGGTTGCCACCAGCAGCTTTTCCTTCGATTCGAAGTGAAAGTTGACGATGCCGCGAGACAGGCCCGCGCCGTCGGCCACGTCGGCCATCGTCGTTTCGGAATAGCCGCGCTTGGCGAGCGAATCGATCGTCGCCTCGATCAGCTGCAGCCGGCGCGTCTCCTTCGAGGCCTTGCGGCCCTTGCGTTCCGCCTCCGGCTCCCTGGGCTGTTCCGATTTCGGGCGTTCGGCGGTCTTGAGCATCTGTCTGACTATTCCGGCTTCGTTCCGCGCAGATGGGTGGGCCGGTGCTCGCCCGAGTCAAGCACCTTCTGCATCGCTTCCCAGGTCTTGATGTTCTTCAGGACGTAGTCCTCGCCCACCGCGTTCGAGGCCTTCTCGAACATCGGGCCTTTCAGCCGCTCCAGTTCCCCTCGCGCGACTTCGCGGTACCAGGGATTGCGGTCGACCGTCACGACATCGCGGAACCCGGCGCGCTCCATCGCTTGGGCGTAGCGCGCGGGCGAGGCCATGGCGAAGCTCAGGCCCTCGGCGGCGATGTAAGCCTTCATGTCCGCGGACGGTTCGCCGTCGTGCGAAATCATCCAGTTGGACGCGGCGAAGACACCGCCGGGCTTCAGCACGCGGAAGACCTCGCCGAAGAGCGCGTCCTTGTCCGGCACATGCAGCAGCGCGTCCTTGGAGAAGACGATGTCGAAGCTCTCGTTGGCGAAGGGTAGCCGACCGGGCGCGGCCTGGACGAAGTCGATGCCGCTGGTGATGCCGCACATCGCGGCACGGTCCATCGCATGGCGGATCACCGGCTCCTCGACGTCGAAGCCTGTCACATGCGCCGCGCCGTGCTCTCGCAGGATGTGGATCGCGATGCCGCCCGAGCCGCAGCCGATGTCGAGCACTCGCTTGCCCTTGACGTCGACGCCTTCGAGCACGCGGTCGACCTCTTCCGGTCCGCCCGGCGACAGCCAGCCGTCGCCCCACAGCGCTTCGAGGAAGCGGATGGCGGTGTCATCATATTCGGGCTGGTCGTGCATGCCCTAAAACTCTCGAGCGCTGATCGGCCACAATTATGGCAAACCCTAGCGCAGTTGAGGGAAAGTGCAAGCGCTCTTGTTGAACGTTCATTCAATATGACTGGACAGGCGGGGATTTTCCGTGGCAGCCTCCGATAGGATATCGAGGGGAACGCCGTTTGAAGACCTGGGACGCCATCGTCATCGGTGCGGGCCACAACGGCCTCGTCAACGCCTGCTATCTGCAGCGGGCGGGGTTGGACGTGCTGGTGGTCGAGAAGAACGACTGGATCGGCGGCGCCGCCACCTCGCGCGAGCTGACGCCCGGCTGGCTCTACTCCAACTGCTCCTACGTCTGCTCGCTGTTCCGGCCCGAGATCATGCGCGATCTCGAGCTGCCGCGCTTCGGCTTGCAGGTCATCCCCTACGAGGGCGGCGCGGTGTTCACGCAGGACGGCGACTATCTCGCCTCTTACCGCGACCACGACGCGCACCGGCGCGAGTTCGCGCGCTGGTCCGCGCGCGACGCCGTAGCCTATGACCGCTACGCGCGCGACGTAACGCGCCAGTGCCGCTTCATCCAGCCGCTCCTGATGCGCACCGCGCCGGACCCGACGAGCCTCAAGCCGCGCGATCTCGGCGAGCTGCTCTATCTCGGCAGGAAGTTCGGCGGACTGACGGCGGAGGAGATGGCGCTGACGCTGCGGTTCTGGACCATGTCGATCTCCGACTTCCTCGACGAGTATTTCGAGACGCCGGTGATCAAGGCCAACCTGGCGCTGTCGGGCATCATCGGCACGGCGCTCGGGCCGATGTCGCCTGGCACCGCCTATGTGCTGCTGCACCACTACATGGGCGAGGTCGACGGCTCGGTCGGCGCCTGGGGCTATGCGCGGGGAGGCATGGGCGCGGTGACCAAGGCGCTGGCGGATTCCTTTGTCGCCTCCGGCGGCACGATCCGCACTGGCGCCGGCGTCGACCATGTCGCGGTGAAGAACGGCCGCGCTACCGGCGTGGTGCTGGCCAACGGCGAGGAGGTGTCGGGCAAGCTCGTCATCTCCAATGCCGACGTCAAACGCACCTTCCTCAAGCTGGTCGAGGAGAAGGAACTCCCCGAGCCTTTCCTGCGGCGGGTGCGCAACTTCAAGATCCGCGGCTCGTCCGGCAAGGTGAACATCGCGCTCGACTCGATGCCGGAGTTCCCGGCGCTGCCGAAGGACTCGCCCTGCCTCAAGGGCGACATGCACTTCACCGACACGGTCGAGCGGATGGAGCGCGGCTACGACGACTGGAAGGACGGCCGCTTCTCGCGCGATCCCTTCCTCGACATGGTGCTGCCCACCACGCTCGATCCGACCATGGCGCCGGCGGGAAAACACTTCATGTCCTGCTTCGTGCAATACGCGCCGCCGAAGATCGACGGGCGCGACTGGACCGACGCCGACCGCGACGCATTCGCCGAGACGGTGATCTCGCAGATCGCCGACTATTCGCCCGGCTTTCGCGACCGCATCGTCCACATGGAGGTGCGCACGCCGCGCGAGATCGAGGCCGAGGTCGGCCTGACCGAGGGCAACATCTTCCAGGGTGAGCTGACCTTCGACCAGTTGATGTTCAACCGGCCCGTGCCGGGCTATGCGCAGTACCGCTCGCCGGTCGGCGGTCTCTACATGTGCGGCTCGTCCACCCATCCGGGCGGCGGCGTCATGGGCGCGCCGGGCCGCAACGCCGCGGCCGAAATCCTGCGCGACCTCAAGCGGCCCAACAAGCAGATGAGCGACGCCCATGACGTCATCTGAGATGTTCGACGTCATCGTCATCGGCGGCGGCCATAACGGCCTCGTCGCGGCGGGCGTGCTGGCGAAGGGCGGGCGCAAGGTGCTCGTGCTGGAGGCTGATGCCGAGGTCGGTGGCCCGGCGCGCACCGAAGAGTTCTTCCCCGGCTACCGCGCGTCGACCGCCCATGTCCTGAACCGCCTCCATCCGGAAGTGATCAAGGCGCTCGATCTATCCAGGCATGGTCTGTCCTTCGCCCGCGCCGACCTCGCACCCACCGCGCTGATCTCGCCGGGCCGAGACCCGATCCTCTTGACCGGCGGCTGGGGCGAGAGGATCGACGGCGACGTATCCGAGACGGAAAAGCAAGCCTGGCTCGCGATGCGGGCGCAACTCGTGCGCTATGCTGCGATCCTGAAGCCGTTCCTAGCGAAGCTGCCGCCAGGCCTCGAAGGCATGGCGCTGGCGGAGACGCTGGGATTCGGCGGCGCGGCGCTGGCCTTGAAACGGCTCGGCACAGAGGACATGCGCGACTTCCTGCGCATGATGCTGATGAACGTCCACGACGTGGCAGAAGAACATCTGAGCGGCAACCTGCTGAAGGGCTTCGTAGCCTTCGAGGCGGTGCTCGGCAGCCATCTCGGGCCGCGCTCGCCGACCTCGCTGCTCGGCCTCTACTATCGCCTCACCGGCGAGATGGCGGGCGTCGCTGGCGGGCAGGTCGTGCCGAAAGGTGGCATGGGCGCGGTGGTCGCGGCGATGCGCAAGGCTGCCGAGGCGGCGGGTGCTTCGATCCGCGCCCATACCGATGTCTCACGCATCCTGGTCGAAAAGGGTGCGGCCGCCGGCGTGCGGCTGGCCGACGGGACCGAACTGCGCGCCCGCGCGGTGGTCTCGGCGATCAATCCGCGGACGACGTTGGTCGATCTCGTCGGCCCGGCCGAGCTGGACACCGGCGTCGTCCGCAAGGCGCAAGCGATCCGCATGAAGGGCGACGTCGCCAAGCTGCATCTCGCCCTCTCCGCCGTCCCCGCCTTCCGCGCGCCGCGCGAGGCGCTGGCGGGACGGCTGGTCATCGCGCCGTCGTCCGAGGCGGTGGAGAGTGCGTTCAACCCGGCCAAGTATGGCGCCTTCTCGCCCGAGCCGGTGATGGAAGTAACGCTCCCGAGCATTGCCGATCCGTCGCTCGCGCCCGCCGGCGGCTGCGTGCTCTCCGCCAGCATCCAGTTCGCGCCCTACGACCTCAAGGGTGGCTGGGAGGCCGGAAAGCCTGCCTTCCTGGCCGCGATCATGGCCGTTCTGGAACGCCATGCGCCCGGCATCGGGCGGTTGGTCCAACACGCCGAACTGCTCACCCCCGCCGACATCGAGGCGCGCTACCGCATGCCCGGCGGGCACTGGCATCACGGCGAACTGCAGGTCGACCAGATGCTGGTCAACCGCCCCTTCTTCGGTGCCGAGCGTTACGCGACGCCGATCGACGGCCTCTGGCTCGCCGGTGCCGGCTCGCATCCGGGCGGCGGCGTCTCCGGCGCGCCGGGGCTGAACGCAGCGCGGGCTGTTCTGAAGGGGAGGGGATGATGGGCCACGTCGGCGCTTTCACACCCCCGAGAGTTTGGCTGACAAGCCGTCCTCCCTGCACGCCGTCATCCTCGGGCTTGTCCCGAGGATCTACTGCCGTCGGCGCGCGGGGGGCACCGTTCTCGAACACGTGGCGGGCGTCGGTAGATCCTCGGGACAAGCCCGAGGATGACGACTGCCACGTGAGTAGAGGGCGGCCGGTAGGGCAGAGGGGGGCGCGAAGGAGCTCGACATTGCCATGACGACAAACCTCGCCACGCGCCGCGCCGCGCAGACGCATATCGCACACCTGCGCCTCGAATCCCCGTTCCACCCCCGCCTCGCGGCGCTCTCGCAGCAGAACGACTGGTATTCCTGGGCCGGCTACAAGGCACCGCATTCGCTGTGGGACGAGGAGATGGAGTATTTCGCCATCCGCTCGCAGACCGCCGTGTTCGACATCTCGCCGATGGTGAAATACCGCATCGAGGGGCCGGGCGCGGAAGCCTTCTGCAACCGCCTCACCCTGCGCAATGTGGCGAAGCTCAAGCCCGGCAAGGTGCAGTACACCGCCTGGTGCGACGACGAAGGCCACGTGCTGGACGACGGCACGCTGTTCCGCCTCTCGGCCGATCGCTTCCGCCTCTGCTGCCAGGAGCGACACCTGCCCTGGCTGCTCGATTCGGCGATCGGCTTCGACGTGACGGTGAGTGAGGAGACCGAGGCGATCGCCGGCCTCGCCGTGCAGGGTCCCACCTCCTGCGCCGTGCTCAAGGACGCGGGTTTCGCCGGGGTCGAAGCGATGAAGCCGTTCGACATCCGCGTCTTTCCCTTCAGCGGCACGGAGGTCACCATCTCCCGCACCGGCTTCACCGGCGACCTCGGCTATGAACTCTTTGTCGACGCGACGGCGGCGCTGCCGCTGTGGGATCGCCTCTTCGAGGCGGGTCACCTGCGCGGCATCCGCGCCATCGGCTACACGGCGCTCAACCGAGCGCGCATCGAGACCGGCTTCATCGTCGCCAATGCGGATTTCGTGACGGCCGAGCATGCCGTCCGCGCCGACCGCGTACGGATGCCCGACGAGATCGGCCTCGACTGGATGGTCGATCTCGACAAGCCCTATTTCAACGGCCGCCGCGCCATCCTGCGCGCCCGCCGCGACGGCACGCTGAAGCATGTCCTGGTCGGGCTCGAGATCGAGGGCAACGTGCCGGCCGAGCACGCGATCGTCTACCATCGCAAGACGAAGGAGGCGGGTCTGGTGACCGCCGCGATCTGGTCGCCGACGGGCAAGCGCAACATCGCGATCGCCAGCCTGGAGCGGCCCTACGGGACCAGGATCGTCGACGACCTCTGGGTCGAGATCTACGCCCTTCGCGAACTGCGCTACCAGAAGCTGATGAAGCGGGCGAAGATCGTCGACCGGCCCTTCGTCAAGCTCGCGCGGCGGACGCTGACGCCGCCGGGGGATTTCTGATGACCGAGGACGAGGCCGACCTGGCGGAGAACTGGGCGCTGGTGAAGACCCCGCTCGGCGAACCGTGGTCGGGCCGGGCGCGCTATGCCGCCGCCATGTTCCTCTACAAGCGCGGCCTGATGAATGCCGAGACGCTCGAAGTCTACCGGCTCTGCTCCCGCCTCGACCACCAGGACCCGCTGTCGCTCATCCGCCAGCGCGGCTGCGGCAGGGATTGGCTGACAGCGCTCGAAAGCTGAGCCTGTCAGGATTTCTCAGGATGCGCCACGACCTGGCGGCCGAAGTCGGGCACGTCGACTTCCTGGCCGGCGTCGATGATCGAGCGGCGCACGGCGCGCGTGCGGCTAAACAGGTCGAACAGCTTGTCGCCGTCGCCCCAGCGGATCGCGCGCTGCAGATAGGCGAGGTCTTCCGAGAAACGCGCCAGCATCTCCAGGATCGCGTCCTTGTTGTGCAGGCAGACGTCCCGCCACATCGTCGGGTCGGAGGCGGCGAGGCGGGTGAAGTCGCGGAAGCCCGAGGCGGAATACTTGATCACCTCGGATTCGGTGACCGCCTCCAGGTCGTCGGCGGTGCCGACGATGTTGTAGGCGATGATGTGCGGCAGGTGCGAGACGATCGCCAGGACCTTGTCGTGGTGGGCGGCGTCCATCGTGTCAATGTTGGAGCCGCAGCGGCGCCAGAATTCGGCGAGTTTCTCGAGCGCGGCCGGATCTGTATCCGGCAGCGGCGTGAAGATGCACCAGCGGTTCTGGAACAGGTCGGCGAAGCCGGCGTCGGGGCCGGACTTCTCGGTGCCGGCCAGCGGATGGCCGGGGATGAAATGCACGCCGGCCGGCACATGCGGTTGCATCTGGGCGATGACGGAACCCTTGGTCGAGCCGACGTCGGTCAGGATCGCGCCGGGCTTCAGCGCGGGTGCGATCTCCTGCGCCACCGCCCCGGACGAGCCAACCGGCACCGAGACGATGACGAGATCGGCGCCGCGCACCGCTTCCTTTGCGTCGGTGGAATAGCTGTCGCCGAGACCCAGTTCCTCGGCTCGCTTCAGCGTCTGGGGGCTGCGGGTCGAGATGGCGATATGGCGTGCCAGCCCTTCGCGGCGGATGACGCGCGCAAGCGACGAGCCGATCAGGCCGATGCCGACCAGCGCGATCCTGTCGAACATGGGTTCGGTCATTTGAGGAAGTCCTTCAGCGCCGCGACGACGCCGCGGTTCGCCTCCTCGGTGCCGATCGTCATGCGCAGCGCGTTGGGGAAGCCATAGGCCGAGACGCGCCGCAGCACATAGCCGCGGGCCGTCAGATAATCGTCCGCCTTCGCCGCCGAGTGTGCATCGTCGGCCGGGAAGTGAATGAGGATGAAATTGCCGACCGACGGCGTCACCGTCAGGCCGAGCCTGGTCAGCTCGTCCGTCGTCCAGGCCAGCCATTTTGCGTTGTGCTCGACGGAGCGCTCGACATGGCCGCGGTCGCGGATCGCGGCGGTGCCTGCCTCGATCGCGGCGGCGTTGACGTTGAACGGCCCACGCATGCGGTTCACCGCGTCGGCGATGTGCGCCGGGCAATAGGCCCAGCCGAGGCGGATGCCGCCCAACCCGTGCACCTTGGAGAAGGTGCGGGTCATGACGACGTTCTCCGTGGAGGAGACCAGTTCGATGCCGGATTCGTAGTCGTTGCGGCGCACGAATTCGGCATAGGCCGCGTCGAGCACCAGCAGCACGTTCTTCGGCAGGCCGGCCTGCAGGCGGCGCACCTCGTCGAAGGGGATGTAGGTGCCGGTCGGGTTGTTCGGATTGGCGAGGAAGACCACGCGGGTCCTGTCCGTCACGGCGGCCAGGATCGCGTCGACATTTGCCGTCGCGTTCGTCTCCTTGACCGACACCGGCACGGCGCCCGCGGCCTGGGTGTAGATCTTGTAGACGAGGAAGCCGTGCTCGGTGAAGATCGCCTCGTCGCCGGGCTTCAGGTAGGTCTGCGCCAAGAGCCCGATGATCTCGTCCGAGCCGTTCGAGCAGATGATGTTGGCCGGGTTCAACCCGTGCACCTCGCCGATCGCCTCGCGCAGCTTCGTCGCCGCGCCGTCGGGATAGAACTCCATCTTCTCGGCCAGCGCCTTGACCGCCTCCTTGGCGGCGGGCGAAGCGCCAAGCGGGTTCTCGTTGGACGACAGCTTGAAGAGCTTCACGCCGGCCGGCACCGCGCTCTTGCCGGGCACATAGGCCGCGATGTCCATCACGCCGGGTTTCGGCTGGGGGCGCAGGGCATCGGACATGGCAGGCGTTTCCTGTTCGAGAAGATGCGTGCCTTTAGCGGATTTGTGGGCGAATGGGGAAGGGGGAACACGCGTCGCGGTACGCGGCGCGAACCGGATTCCAGGCGGCCCCCTGCGGCGCAAATCGCTCCCCATTGACCTTGGACATGTGCAGCCGTAAAAGCGCGTCCATCCCGTGGTGATTTGGCCGGTCGGCTTGCAGCCACGTTAAACAAGTCGCTAAAGGGCCGTCGCATGACGAAACCGGCTTTTGCGCGACCCGCAGGCCGGTTTTTGTTTGGAGCATGCGCCATGCCGATCAAGATTCCCGATCAGCTTCCCGCCCGCGAGGTTCTGGTGCGCGAGGGCGTCTCGGTGATGGACGAGCGGTTGGCGCTGCGCCAGGACATCCGGCCGCTGCAGATCGGGCTCCTGAACCTGATGCCCAACAAGATCCGCACCGAGACGCAGATCGCGCGTCTGATCGGTGCCTCGCCGCTTCAGGTCGAGCTGACGCTGGTGCGCATCGGCGCGCACAAGGCGCGGAACACGTCTGAGGACCATCTCATCTCCTTCTACCAGACCTGGGACGAGGTCGCGGACCGCAAGTTCGACGGCTTCATCATCACCGGGGCACCTATCGAACTGCTGCCGTTCGAAGAGGTGACCTACTGGAACGAGCTGACGCGGATCCTCGACTGGACGACCACCAATGTGCACTCGTCCTTCTACATCTGCTGGGGCGCAATGGCCGCGGCGTGGCATTTCCATCGGGTTCCGAAATACACGCTGGAGAAGAAGGCCTTCGGCGTCTACCGGCACAGCAACAACGCCCCGGCCTCGCCCTATCTCGCCGGCTTCTCGGACGATTTTGCCATTCCGGTGTCGCGCTGGACGGAAGTCAGGGCCGCCGACATCTCGGCGGCCGGAGACCTCGAACTGCTCATGGAATCAGACGTGACCGGTCCATGCCTCGTCGCCGAAAGGACCGGCAACCGGCTCTACATGTTCAATCACATCGAATACGACTCGACGTCGCTGAAGGAGGAATACGACCGCGACGTCGCCGCCGGCACGCCGATCGCCATCCCGCACGAATATTACCCGGACGACGACCCGTCCCGGCCGCCACTCAACCGCTGGCGCTCGCACGCGCATCTGCTGTTCGGCAACTGGATCAATCAGGTCTACCAGACCACCTCGTTCGAGATCGAGAAGATCGGCGCGCGCCCGTTGCCGGCAATGGTCTGAGTGTTTCGGTGGACTGGTCAGGCCGCTTGGGCGAGGGGCAGCGGAACGTGCGCCTGTGCTCCCGCGGCCGCTTCGCGGATGCATTCCTGCAGCAGGTCGAGGTCGACCGGGCCATGAAGGCTCAGATGCACGTCGAGATCGTCGAGTTCCCAGCCCAGCTCCGGAAGCTGCGCGATGATGGCGTCGATGACGCGGCGGTCGTCGAAGCGGGTGATCAGCATGGTGTACCCCGGTTTGCCCGAGGGAATCCTGCGCCAACATGGTTAACGCAAAGTTAGCGACTCGCGACCGGCTCCCTGCGGACTCAGCACCGGCACGAAGACGCGGCGCGATGCGCGGCGGCTGACGGGGACGCCCTGATAGAGCCGCTTCTGTGCCTCGACGATGATGACGCCCGAGAACATCGGCCAGAAGCGCCGGCCGGCACGCTCGAAATAGCGGTGCAGGCGAAGCACGGCGCGCCGATGGCTCGGCGGGAAGAACAGCGCTTCGGAAAAGGGCCCCGGCGTGAAGTTCGAATCCCGCAGCAGTTTTGTCAGCTGGCCCCTCGAATAGGGCCGGCCGGTGCCGAACGGCGTATGTTCGAGCCGGGCCCAAACGCCGCGCCGGTTCGGCACGACCACGACGAGCCGGCCGTTCGGCGCCAGAGCCCGCCACATCTCCTTCAGCGTTTCGTGCGGGTCCTCGGAGTGCTCCAGAGCATGCACCATCAGGATGCGATCGACCGACGAATCCTGCAGCGGCAGTTCCTCGTCGAACACCAGCGCCGTGGCCGACGGTCCCTGCGGCGGCCAGTTCACGGCGCCTTGGGTGGCGGGCATGAACGCGAAGACGCGCTCGGCATCCGCTCCGAACCGGTCGAGCCAGGGCAGGGCGTAGCCGAGGCCGACCAGCCGCTCGTTGGGAACGGCAGCCCAGACGGGCGCAATGGCGGCGGCAATCGAGCGCTCGGCCAGACGGCCCAGCATCGACGCATAGAAGGCGCGGAGGTCGACAATGTCGGCATGCATGGCGCGGACGGTAGTTGCCCGCCGCGGATAGATCAAGGAAGGCGGGTGACATGGGACCGCCGCCGCCCTATCTTCCGCGCATCCCCCAGGAGATTGCGTGCATGCCATTGATGGTTGAACAATTCACGTGCCGAAGCGACAATTTCGGCGTTCTTCTGCATGACGCGACGACCGGGCAGACGGCGGTCATCGACGCGCCGGAGGAGCGCCCCATCCTGGAGGCCGTCGAACGCACCGGGTGGCGGCCGAGCGTCATCTTCACGACCCATCATCATCCCGACCATGTCGAAGCGAACCTCGCGCTTAAAGAGCGCTTCGGCCTGGCCATCATCGGACCGAAGGCAGAGGCCGAGAAGATCCCGGGGATCGACCGCACCGTCGTCGACGGCGACACGTTCGACTTTTCCGGCCATCCCGTGCGGGTCATCGAGACGCCCGGCCACACTGCCGGCCATGTCTGCTACCACCTTCCCGAAGACGGCTTGCTCTTTGCCGGCGACACGCTGTTTGCGCTCGGCTGCGGACGACTGTTCGAACGCGGGCCGGCCGACATGTACCGGTCGCTGCAGAAGCTCGCCGCGCTGCCGTTGGAGACGGTGGTCTATTGCGGCCATGAATACACTCAGTCGAACGCTCGTTTCGCGCTCTCCGTCGATCCGACCAATTCGGCGCTGAAGGAGCGCGCTAGGGAGATCGAGGCGCTGCGGGCGGAGGGCAGGCCGACGCTGCCGACGACGCTGATGGCCGAGATGTCTACCAATCCGTTCCTGCGCTGGCACGACCCCGTCATCCGCCGCAATCTCGGCATGGAAACGGCCTCCGACGAGGCGGTGTTCGCCGAGATCAGGAAGCGGAAGGACGTGTTCTAGCGGCGGCGCCTCAGCGCGTCGGGATCGGCGTTTCGCCGCGATAGTCGTAGAAGCCGCGGCCGGTCTTGCGACCGAGCCAGCCGGCCTCGACATATTTCACCAGCAGCGGGCAGGGGCGATACTTCGTGTCCGACAGGCCGTCGTGCAGGACCTGCATGATCGACAGGCACGTATCGAGGCCGATGAAATCGGCGAGTTGCAGCGGGCCCATCGGATGGTTTGCGCCGAGCTTCATCGCGGTGTCGATGCCCTCGACCGAGCCCACACCCTCGTAGAGCACGTAGATCGCCTCGTTGATCATCGGCAGGAGGATGCGGTTGACGATGAAGGCGGGGAAGTCCTCGGCCACGGTGATCGTCTTGTCGAGCGAATGGACGAAGGATTTCGCCGCCTCGAAGGTCTGGTCCACCGTCGCGATGCCGCGCACCAGTTCGACCAGCTTCATCACCGGTACGGGGTTCATGAAGTGGATGCCGATGAACCGCTCCGGTCGGTCGGTGCTCGCGGCCATGCGGGTGATCGAGATCGACGAGGTGTTGGTGGCGATCAGCGCCTGCGGATTCAGCACTGGGCAGAGCTGCTGGAAGATCTTGCGCTTGACGGTTTCGTCCTCGGTCGCCGCCTCGATGACGAGGTCGGCTCCGGCCAGGTCCTGCATGGTCTGGGCCGGGCGAATGCGCCCGACGGCCGCGCTGCGGTCCTGCTCGGCCATCTTTCCGGACGCGACCTGGCGGGCCATGTTGCCGCTGACGGTGGCGATGCCCTTCTCGATGCGGTCCTTCGAAATATCGTAGAGGAGGACGTCGTAGCCGGCCAGCGCCGCCACATGAGCAATGCCGCCGCCCATTTGCCCGGCGCCGATGATGCCGACGGTTCCGATCTTGCCCATGTTCCTCGCCCACTCCACCCGGTCTTTATTGTGCAGCGCAAACTATGAGGGCGGGGAGACTGCGTCTACCCCGCCCCCGACAATAAATACCTAAGCCTGCGAGGCGTCAAAGCGCCTTTTCGAGCTCCGGCAGGATGGTGAAGAGGTCGCCGACGATGCCGAAGTCGGCGACCTGGAAGATCGGCGCCTCCTCGTCCTTGTTGATGGCGACGATGACCTTCGAGTCCTTCATGCCGGCGAGGTGCTGGATCGCGCCGGAGATACCGACGGCGATGTAGAGCTGCGGGGCGACGACCTTGCCGGTCTGGCCGACCTGCCAGTCGTTCGGCGCATAGCCGGCGTCGACCGCGGCGCGCGACGCGCCGACGGCTGCACCGAGCTTGTCGGCGACCGGCAGGATGACCTCCTGGAACTTCTCCGCGGAGCCGAGTGCGCGGCCGCCCGAGATGATGATCTTGGCCGAGGTCAGTTCCGGACGGTCGCTTTCGGACAGCCGGTTCTCGATGAAGGTCGACAGGCCCGGATCGGCCGCGGCGGAAATGCTCTCGACCGGAGCCGAACCGCCTTCGCCCGCTACCTGGAAGGAGGCGGTGCGCACCGTGATCACCTTCTTGGCGTCAGTCGACTGCACGGTCTGGATCGCGTTGCCGGCATAGATCGGACGCTTGAACGTGTCGGCCGACACGACTTCGATGATCTCGGAAAGCTGCATCACGTCGAGCAGGGCGGCGACGCGCGGCATGACGTTCTTGCCCATGCTGGTGGCGGGAGCGATGATCGTGTCGTAGCCACCCGCGAGCGACACGACGAGGGCCGCGACCGGCTCGGCGAGACGCTCGGCCAGCGTGTCGGCTTCCGCCAGCAGCACCTTGGTCGCGCCCTTGAGCTTTGCGGCAGCATCGGCGGCTGCCTTGGCGCCCTTGCCGGCGACGAGAATATGCACGTCCGAGCCGATCTTCAGCGCGGCCGACAGGGCCTTCGAGGTCTGGTCGGAAAGCGAGGCGTTGTCGTGTTCGGCGACGAGAAGAATTGCCATTGGTCTGATCCTTTCCTGATCGCCTCAGATGACGCCGGCGCCCTTGAGGGCCGACACGAGTTCCTGGACGGTCTTCACCTTGATGCCCGCCTTGCGGCCGCCCGGCTCCTCGGTCTTCAGGACCTTCAGCCGCGCCTTGACCTCGACGCCGAAGTCTCCCGGGGTCTTCTCGTCCAGCGGCTTCTTCTTCGCCTTCATGATGTTCGGCAGCGAGGCGTAGCGCGGCTGGTTGAGCCGCAGATCCGTCGTCACGATCGCCGGAAGCTTGACCTCGATCACCTGCAGGCCGCCGTCGACCTCGCGCGTCACTTTGGCCTTGCCGTCGGAAAGCTCCACCTTCGAGGCAAACGTCGCCTGCGACCAGCCGAGAAGGGCTGCCAGCATCTGGCCGGTCTGGTTGGCGTCGTCGTCGATCGCCTGCTTGCCGAGGATGATCAGGCCGGGCTGTTCCGCATCCGCCACGCCCTTGAGGATCTTGGCCACGGAAAGCGGCTCGACCAACTCGTCGACCTTGACCAGGATGCCACGGTCGGCACCCATTGCGAGTGCCGTGCGGATCGTCTCCTGCGCCTGCGCCGGACCGATCGACACGACCACGATCTCCTCGACCTTGCCGGCCTCCTTCAGGCGGATCGCCTCCTCGATGCTGATTTCGTCGAAGGGATTCATCGCCATCTTGACGTTCGCGAGCTCGACGCCCGACCCGTCCGACTTCACGCGGATCTTCACGTTCGCGTCCACAACCCGCTTCACCGGGACAAGTACTTTCATGCGTCGATTTCCTCTCTGATCGCGTGTCCCGGCGCTGCTATCACGAAGATGGCTTGCCGGTTTGCCAATTGCCGACGTGGCGGCACTAGAAAACGGACATCCGGTCCCGAAGGACCCGAAAAACGCCTGTTGCTCTAGTCGTGGGGGGCAGTCGCGTCAATAAGCAAACGGGTGCGGCGAAACCGCTGTGCCAGGACTGTCGGCCCAACGGACCGCGGGAACCGGCGCATGCGCGCCGAACCTACCGGAGGTCGAGCGCAGGCAGGTCCAGATGCTGTTCGACGCGGCGCACGCTTCGAGTTCGCTGATGAGGATGCCGTGGCCGATGACGGACGTGTGTTACTCGACGACCGCCCGCCGCAGCCCGGCGGTCTGATCGCTCGTCTCCTTGCGCATGACCAGCAAGTCGGAGGCGACGTCGGCACGGAGAGAATGCATATCCGAGCAGACTTCAGCGATGTCGTCCTTGGTCGCCATGACCGACCGCATGTCGGCCATTTCTGTGCGCACGTCACCTATGTCCGCTCGCATCTGGTGGAGCAGCTGAAGCATGAGGCTTCCAGGTTCGAAGCTCATCGCTGAACCCTAGCAAAAGCAGGCCGGAACGCACCAGAGAAGCGCTACTGCCGGCCCCACGGCCCGGTCGGGGTGACCGGGGTGGTTGCCGGAACGACGACTTCGGCCCCGCGCGGCGTGACGATGTCCTTGTCGAAAAGGGGAACGCCCTTGCGCCGCATGATGACGACCAGCACGACGCCGGCGACGATGCCGCCGACATGAGCGGCCCAGGAGACCTGCTCCTCGCCGCCTGCGGCGAACATCAGGAACTGGAAGGCGATCCACAACACGATCGGAATCCAGGCCGGGATGCGCAGCGGCAGGCGCATCAGCACCAGGACCCAGACCTTCACCCGTGGATGCAACAGCAGATAGGCCGAAACCACGCCGGCGATCGCACCCGAGGCGCCGATCAGCGGTACCTGCGAATTCACATCGATGATGCCATGCAGCCATGCACCGGCGATGGCGCAGAGAAGATAGAAGATCAGGAAGCGGACATGGCCGAGCGCGTCTTCGACATTGTCGCCGAACACCCACAGGAACAGCATGTTGCCGGCAAGATGCATGAAATCGCCATGCAGGAAGGCATAGGTGATGTAGGTGACGATGTCGGGAACGATGATCTGTTCCGGACCACGCTCGGCGAGATCGTAGATGGTAGAGGGAATGTAGCCGAGGCCGATGGCCGTCGCCTGCGCGAAGCTCTCGCTCGAAAAGGTCGTCATCAGCCAGACGACGACATTGGCGACGATCAGGCCGATCGTCACATACTGCATCTTGATATGCTTCAGGCTGTTGGCGTCGTGCAGCGGAATGAACATTCAGTGAGTCCCCACGGCCCCCGCCGTCACCTGTTCTTCCCGGGCACCCATAACACGTCCGCCGCGCCGTTGTCATTGACCACCCTGGCGGCGACGAACAGGAAATCCGAGGCGCGGTTCAGGTATTTCACGACCTGCGGATTGACCTTTTCCTCCGGCATCCGCGCGAGCTCGACCGTGATCCGCTCGGCCCGGCGGACGACGGTGCGGGCGAGATGCAGGTAAGCGGACGCGGCGGACCCGCCCGGCAGGACAAAGGAACGCAGCGGCTGCAAACCGGCGTTGAGCGCGTCGATGTCCGCCTCGATCCTTGCGACCTGGGCGGCGACGATGCGCAGCGGCTCGTAGGGAAGCGGCTCGCCGCTGTCGGGGGTGGCGAGGTCGGCGCCGAGGTCGAACAGGTCGTTCTGCATGCGCAGGAGCATTGCGTCGATCTCGGGGTGAGGGGCCGACGTGTGCAGCCGCGCCAGCCCGATCGTCGAGTTCGCCTCGTCCACCGTGCCGTAGGCTTCGACACGGCGATCGTGCTTGAGCCGCCGCGCGCCGGTGGCCAGCCCAGTCGTGCCGTCGTCGCCGGTGCGGGTGTAGATCTTGTTCAGCTTGACCATGGTGCCTCCGGACCGCTCAGCCGCGCGTGAAATAGACGGCCAGGAGAATGAGGCAGAGCGCGATGAACTGCAGGAAGACGCGCGCCTGCATCAGCTTGTTGGAGGTGTTGGCGTCGCCGCCCTTCATCATGTTCCAGAGCCCGCGCAGCAGCACGATGACAACGGCGGCCATGGCGACGATCGCGAAAATGTTGAAGACGGTGGACATTCTCTCTTCCCTCTTGCCCGGCGCGGGCTCGTGGTGCCTCACATAACGCCCCTTGCGCCGGAAGGCAGCACCTTTCGGATGCAAAGGGGGCGATCTGCGGGCCGGGCGCGGCTTGTTTCCTCAGCACCCTTCCCATATTCAAACATGGCGCACAATCGGCGGAGAGGGCATGCGAAACATCGTCGCCGCGAAACGGATCCTGTCGGACGCGATGGGTCACTTCAACACCGACGACGGCTGGTCGATGTCCAGCCATCTCGCGATTTCCGCGCTGATGGCGCTGTTTCCGTTCCTGATCTTCGCCACCGCGCTCGCGAGCTTCCTCGGCGCGGACGCGTTTGCCGACACGGCGGTGCATCTCGTCTTCGACACCTGGCCGCCGCAGATCGCCGAACCGATCGCCCGGGAGGTGCGTAACGTTCTCACCGTGCAACGCGGCGATTTCCTCACCGTGTCGGTCATCGCCGCCGCTTTCTTCGCCTCGAATGGGATCGAAGCGCTGAGGACCTCGCTCAACCGCGCCTACCGCGTCGCGGACACCCGTTCGCTCATTTTCCGCCGCGTGCAGAGTTTCGCCTTCGTCTTCGTCGCGACGCTCGGCTTCCTCGCCATCAGCGTGCTGCTCGTTCTGGCGCCGCTGATCGCAGACATCGCGGAGAGGAACCTGTCATGGATCGGTCCCTACATGGGAACCATCACCTTGTGGCGCTACGTCATCGCCTCGGGCGTGATCGTATTCGGCCTGTTCGCGGTACATCTGTGGCTGCCCGCCGGTCACCGTTCCTTCGGCGACGTCATTCCGGGTATCGTCTTCACGCTGATCGCGTGGCTCGCCGGATCGAGCATCTTCGCGGCCTATCTGCGCCAGTTCTCCACCTACGTCTCGACCTATGCCGGGCTCGCTTCGGTGATGATCGCGGTGATCTTCCTCTACATCATCTCGGCGCTGTTCATCCTCGGCGGCGAGTTCAATGCTGCGATCCGGCGCTACCTCGACGCACGGTCACGCATTGCGGGTTGACGTGGCGAGCGCCACACCGGCGGACGCGATGGCCATTCCCGCGATCTGGACGATGGTGAGCGTTTCGCCGAACAGCGGCCAGGCCATCAGCGCGGTGACCGCCGGAACCAGGTAGAACAGCGACGACACCTTCGCGACGGATCCCTCGCGGATCAGATACATCAGCAGGAAGATCGCGCCGATCGACAGGACGAAGACCAGCCAGACCAGGGCGAAGACCAGTTCGCCGGTCAGGACGAAATCCCGGGTCTCGAGCATGAACGACATCGCCGCCATCAGGGCGGTCGCGCCGACATATTGCCAGAAACTGCCGGTGACGAGATCGAGGCCGCCGACGAAGCGCTTCTGCCAGATCGTGCCGGCGCTCATCGCGATGACACCGAGCACCATCGCGCCAAGAGCGGCCGGCGTCAGCGCGTCCGCCGCCGCGCCGAGCTTCGGCCAGATGACGACCACGACGCCGACGAACCCAAGTCCCAGGCCCAGCCAGTTGCGCGGATCGATGCGTTCGCGCAGCGCCATTCCCGCCACCAGTGCCGTGATCAGCGGCTGCAGGCCGACAATGAGCGCGGAGAAACCCGCCGTCATGCCGTGGCGGATCGCCCAGAACGTGCCGCCGAGATAGACGCCGTGCATGAGCGCGCCCGCAAGGGCAGCATGCGCCGCGCCGCGCGCGTCCGCCCGCCGCGCACCCATTGCCAGCCCGATCGCGCCAATGATGAGCATGGTCAGGCCGAACCGCACGGCGAGGAAGGAGAACGGCTCCGCCCAGGGCATGGCATAGCGCGCGCCGATGAAGCCGGTCGCCCAGAGCACGACGAACAGCGCGGGAACGTAGGCGGCTGGGGAAATCATGGAATGTCGCATCCGGTGGGCCAGATCGCTCTAATTGAACCGATCCGGGCAAGCAAAACGAAACGAATGGTCCACATTCTGCCCGCGGGGCGCATGGGGGAGGGCATAGCTGCGAGGTGCGGCGCATGCTTTCCAGTCTCGATACCAGTTCGTTGCTCTTTGCAATCGCCTTCGTTGCGATCGTTTCGCTGATGCTCGGAATGGTCCTCGACGGGGTGATGCAGGACGACGGCTTCGGCCCGTTCGGCAACATGATCATCATCACGGCGGGCTTCTTCCTCGGCATCTTCGTGGCAAACCGGTGGGGCATCCGGTTCGGCGAGCTCGAAATCGCCGTTGCCACCGGTCTTGGCGGCGCTTTCGTTGCGCTGTTTACACTGTCGTTGGCAAAGGCCGGAATAGAGAGGGCGCTGCGTTCCTAAAGCCCTGCCAGCGCGAGCATCCGAACCTCCTCGGCACTCATGCCGCTCTCCCGCAGCGCCCGCAGACCCGTGTCGCGACGGCTCTTTGCGAGCTTGCGGCCGTCCTCGCCGACGATCAGGCTATGGTGTCGGTAGCGCGGCACCGGCAGGCCGAGCAGCGCCTGCAGGAGCCGGTGGATCGCGGTGGCATGAAAGAGATCCTGACCCCGCACGACGTCGGTGACGCCCTGGATCGCGTCGTCGACGGTGACCGAGAGATGATAGCTCGCCGGTGCGTCCGAGCGCGACAGGATCACGTCACCCCAGATCTCGGGTCGGGCCGCGACCTTACCCGTTTCGCCCAGCGGTCCGGCGCCGAGTTCGGTCCAGGCGAGCTTGTCCCCGGCCTTCGCGAGCGCCGCCGCGACATCGAGGCGCCAGGCGTGCGGCGTGCCCGAGGCGATGCGCTTCTGCCGCTCGCGTCGCGTGAGGAAACGGTCGACATCGGGATAGAGCGGCGCACCGTCCGGATCGCGCGGCCAGCGGCGCGCCGGCGTCTCGCTCTCGGCGATATGGTCGCGGATCTGCCCCCGGCTCATGAAGGACGGGTAGACGACACCCATCGCCGTCAGCCGTTCGAGCGCCGCGGCATAGTCGGCGAAATGCTCCGACTGGCGGCGCACCGGTTTTTCCCATTCGATGCCGAGCCATTCCAGGTCGCGATAGATGCCGGCCTCGAATTCCGGCGTGCAGCGTTTGAGGTCGATGTCCTCAATGCGCAGCAGGAAGCGCCCGCCGGCCTCGCGCGCCAGCCGCTGGTTCAGCAAGGCAGAGCGGGCATGGCCGAGATGAAGCTCGCCATTGGGGCTCGGGGCAAATCGGAAAACGGGTGGACTCGCCAAGTCTGTCCTGCTGGATGGAGTGGGGCGCGAGAGCATTGCCGCCCTGGCCGTTTCATTGCTACGGCTTTTTCGGTGCGAGGAAAAGGAAGCGCATGCGGCGGATTTCGAGTGATTCCGACATTGCCGACGCGCTCGACGCGCTTGTCGGGGCAGACCCGAGGCTGGCCGCCGTGCGCGCCGCCGCCGGCGAGGTGCCGCTGCGCCTGTCCTCGCCCGGCTTTTCCAGCCTGGTCTCGATCGTCGTGTCGCAGCAGGTGTCGCGGGCCAGCGCCGATGCGATCCTCGCCCGGCTGGTCTCGCTGGTCGAGCCGCTGACGCCGGGGGCGGTGCTCGCCGCCGACCCGGACCTCTTCCGCCAGGCCGGCCTGTCGCGCCCCAAACAGGCGACGATGCTGGCATTGTCGCAGGCGGTGCGCGACGGACTCGACCTCGACGGCCTGTGCGACCGCGACGCCGAGGCCGCGATCACCGAGCTGACCGTCGTTCCGGGCATCGGCCGCTGGACTGCGGAAGTCTATCTTCTTGCCTGCGCAGGCCATCCGGACGTCTTTCCCGCGCGCGACGTCGCGCTGCAGAGCGCGGTCGGCGCAGCCCTCGGCCTCGACCCCCGTCCGGGCGAGAAAGCACTGATCTCGATCGCCGAATCATGGGCGCCCTGGCGCGCCGTGGCGGCACGCCTGTTCTGGGCCTACTACCGCCACCTCAAGGGCCGGGAGGCCGCGCCGGCCTCCCAAAGGCCGCTAAACCTAGAAAAAAACTGAATAAATGGGGCATTGCGGCAACAGTCCGGCCGTTTTGACCGCTTCACAATCCTGTCACGTCTCGCTTACAGTATCCGCGCCGATCGCTTCGGGCCGCAGGAGAAACGCGACGTGACTGTTCATGTCTCGCCAGATGGTTTGCCGGCACTGGTGCTGAACGCGGACTACCGTCCGCTCAGCTATTACCCGCTGTCGCTCTGGTCCTGGCAGGACGCGATCAAGGCCGTCTTCCTCGACCGGGTCAACATCGTCGCCGAATACGAGCACAGCGTGTCGTCGCCGACCTTCTCGATGAAGCTGCCCTCGGTGGTCTGCCTGAAGAGCTATGTGAAGCCGTCGCGCAATCCGGCCTTCACGCGCTTCAACGTGTTCCTGCGCGACCGCTTCCAGTGCCAGTATTGCAGCTCGACCGAGGATCTGACCTTCGACCACGTCATCCCGCGCCGCTGTGGCGGGGCGACGACGTGGGAAAACGTCGTTGCCGCCTGCTCGCCCTGCAACCTGAGGAAGGGCGGCATGCTGCCGGCGCAGGCGAAGATGTGGCCGATGCAGAAGCCCTTCCACCCGTCCGTGCACGACCTGCACAACAACGGCCGCATGTTCCCGCCGAACCATCTGCACGAAAGCTGGATGGATTATCTCTACTGGGATGTGGAGCTGGAGCCCTAAACTCGGGCCCAAGTCCGCGCCGGCGGGCATCTGGCGCGGCTCCTCACCCCCGCGCCGTCATCCTCGGGCTTGACCCGAGGATCTGCGGCCTCTTCAGTTTGCGCATGTGGGGGGAGGCGAACACCCACCTCCGACAGTAGATCCTCGGGTCAAGCCCGAGGATGACGGCGCAGTTGGTTGCAGCGCCCGTGCGCGCCGGCGACGGAGGGGAAGCCATGTCCGGCGAAGCAGCGCGCCGCCCCCACGTTCTACTTGCTCAGCGCTGCCCGATACCCGACCGCCGCCCAGAACGCGCTGGCGAGCACGTTCCAGCCCGCGAAGGACAGGCCGAGGAAGCGGCCGGCGGCTTCGTCGCAGGACGGCGGAATCAGCGCGTTCAACTGGTCGAGCACGCCGTTGCCTGACCCTTGGGGTGCGACGACCGCGCCGCAGCTGGCCGGCCCCGCCCACCAGTGCCACTCGACGCCGGAATGATAGATCGCGAGCCCCAGCCCGTACGTCATCAGGAGCGCGCCACCGAGCAGCAGCAGGCGGGCGACGATGGGCGGCCAGCGCAGCCAGATCGCCGCCAGCGCCAGTGCCATCACCGGCACGCCGACATAATAGGGCGTGCGCTGCTCGAGACAGAGCATGCAGGGGATATAGCCGCCGATATGTTCAAAACCGAGCGCGGTGCCCACCGTCGCCGCCATGCCGAGAAGCAGGGCAAGTGCGGCCCATTTCTGGGTTTCGCCGATCGGGGAGGCAAGGGACATGGGCGTGGTCGCTCCGGCAGGGTATCGGGCGCGAGCAACGCCATGTTCGCGACAAATGCAAGGCCGGCGCGCTTCACAAGGCCGCGACTTCGGCGCGCAGTGTGAAGACAGGTTGACGGGCAGGGGCGCGAAAGTATAGTCCGCAGCCGTCGCCCCGGATCGCTGTCCGGCCTGGCGCGCCCCCTTGGCGGAATTGGTAGACGCGCCTGACTCAAAATCAGGTTCCGCAAGGAGTGCTGGTTCGATCCCGGCAGGGGGCACCATAACGACTTTCGTCGCAATACCCTGGAACGTCTTTTCTGATCGTTCGTTTCTCCATCGAAAACGAGCAAAAAGGACAAAGGTCATGCTTCGCATCGTAGTTATCGGGCTTGCGGTTGCCGTGTCCGCCACCGTCGCCGGACCGGCTTTCGCTGAAGACAAACAAGATCGCGACAATGATTTGCAGCCGCCGAAGGTGGAGGCGATCGATGAGATGAAGACTGGCGGAATCACGAACGAGAATCCTCCGCAGCGAATTCCTCCAGGGTATTATCTTCCCCCGCAACCGCCTCGAATGGACACTCCGGATTCTCCGGACGGCTATTACCGGGACGACGGGCCGCCCGATGGGCAGCAATTGGTCCCGGACGGCTATTACTGGGACGACGGGTACTGGGACGACGGGCCGCCCGATGGGCAGCAATTGGTCCCGCCTGGCTATTACTGACCCGGTCCTCAATGACCGATTTGCTGCAGTGCGAAATTGTTATGCTGCATTGCAAAAATTGCAGATCTGCCATGCAGAATTGAGTGTTGCCGGAATCGGGGTCGAATCCTATCTTCGGGTTGTTGGTGATCTACCTCCTCCCAGAGAGCCAACAAAGTTGCGGTGCACCTCCTCCCGCGCCGCAATCAAATCAAGCCCGCCGCTCCTCCTCCCGCGGCGGGCTTTTTTTGTGCGCTGCGAAAGAAACATTGACTCCGGCAGCCGCCGGGTTTTTGTTTGCGCCGTTCCCGAGCGGACCATCGGCGGAGGCTTTCCACGACATTGCTTCAGCGCAGCGACAATTATGCCGACCTCGTCCGCGGCTTCCATTGGCGGATTCCGGATCGTTTCAACATCGGCGTCGCCGTTTCGGATGCCTGGGCGCATAAGGATCCGAACCGGACCGCCCTGATCGAATATCGCGGCGCCGACGCGCCCGGCACGCTCAGCTTCGGCGCGCTGGCGAAACGGTCCAATGCCCTCGCCAATGCGTTGCGCGCACGTGGCGTGCGGCGCGGCGACCGGGTCGCGCTCCTCCTGCCGCAAAGCTTCGAGACCGCGATCGCGCATGTCGCCATCTACAAGCTCGGCGCCGTCGCCCTGCCGCTGGCGCTGCTGTTCGGCGTCGAGGCGCTGGAATACCGGCTGCAGACGGCGGGAGTGAGAGCCGTCATCACCAATTCGGCCGGTCTCGCCAAGGTCTCGCGCATCGCGGCTCGCCTGCCCGGTCTCGAGCTGATCGTCTCGGTCGATGGCCCGGAAGGGTCGGCGGTCGGGTTCGAACCGCTCGTGGCAGGCGCGCCGGTCGATTTCGAGGCGGAGGACACCACGCCCGACGATCCGGCGATGATGATCTTCACCTCCGGCACGACCGGCCCGCCCAAGGGCGCGCTGCACGGCCACCGCGTGCTGCTCGGACATTTGCCGGGCCTGCAGATGGCCTACGAATTCCTGCCGCAGGCTGGCGACCTGATGTGGACGCCGGCCGACTGGGCCTGGGCCGGCGGCCTGCTCAACGCGCTTTTGCCGTCGTTCTATTTCGGCATTCCGGTCGTCTGCGCGCGCTTCGAGAAGTTCGATCCGGAAGCTGCCCTTCTGCTGGTCGAGCGGATGAAGGTGCGCAACGCGTTCATTCCGCCCACGGCGCTCAGGATGCTGAAGTCCGTTCCCGACATCCCGGCGCGCTTCAGCCATGTGCTGCGCAGCGTCGGATCGGCCGGCGAATCGCTCGGCCGCGAGACCTGGGAGTGGGCGGAGGGCGCGCTCGGCCTTCCGGTCAACGAGTTCTACGGCCAGACCGAATGCAACGCGGTCATCGCGTCGTCGGCGATCATCGGCGTCAGCCGCCCGGGCACGATCGGCAAGGCGGTGCCGGGCCACACGGTCGCGATCATCGATCCCGACGGGCGGCCGATGCCGGCGGGCGAGCCTGGCCAGATCGCGGTGCTGCGGCCAGATCCGGTGATGTTCCTCGAATATTGGGACAGCCCGGAGGCGACGGCGAAGAAGTTCATCGGCGACTGGATGACCACCGGCGACCAGGGCATCATGGACGCGGACGGCTACATCCAGTTCTTCGGCCGCGACGACGACGTCATCACCTCGGCCGGATATCGCATCGGCCCCGGCGAAATCGAGGACTGCCTCGTCGGCCATCCGTCGGTGGCGCTGGCGGCGGCCGTGGGAAAGCCCGACGCTCTGCGTACCGAGATCGTCAAGGCCTATGTGGTGCTGAAGGACGGCGTCGAGCCCGACGATGCGTTGAAGGCGGAGATCAGCGCCTTCGTGCGCGAGCGGCTGTCGGCGCACGAATATCCGCGCGAGGTGGAGTTCGTCGATTCCATGCCGCTGACCACTACCGGCAAGGTGATCCGCCGCATCTTCCGCGACCGCGCCCGGCGCGAAGCGGGGATCGCCTGATCAGTCGCGGCCCAGAAGCGACCTCAGACGGTTGCGGATGATCCGCGCCATGTTGCGCGTCTCGTGACGGAGGTGGAGCTGTTTGGTCGCCTGGCGCGCGGCGCGGTCGGCTTCCGGCGTCAGGCCGATCACCAGCGAGCCCAGCGGCCGGCGCTCGGTCCAGATGCGGCTCATCACCGGATGGTCGGGCGCCGCGCAACTGTCGGTCATCATGATGTTCGGATCGTCGAGGTGCGTCTTCGTCACCTCGATCATGAGCAGCGTTCCGGGCGAGAAGGCGGCGTAGTTCTCGTCATAGGCCGTCTTCCAGGTGTAGGCGCAACCGTTCTCGATGAAGACGATCAGGCAGGCGATGACCTTGCCGTCGAGGGTGAGCGTGTGGACGCGGCACATGTCGCGTTCGGCCAGCCCGTGCACTGCCTCGCGGGCAAAGGCGGCGCGATAGCGGTCGATCGCCATGGCGGTGCGCTCGCGCCCCTTCCAGCCCGCTGCCTCGAGAGTGAGGAAGGATTCGACGCCGCGACGGATCTCGTCCGGCTGGCGGGCGATGGTGTATTCCACCTTTCCGAGGTCGCCGAGACGCCGTTTCAGGCGGCGGAGTTCGCGGAAATGATGCGGACGCAGCGAGTTCTTGAGGTAGGTGTCGCCGTCGAGCGTGCTTTCGAGGAAGGGGCGCTCGATCCTGAGCGTCTCGTGGAACGAGAGATTGCGCCCCAGCGCGACCGTTCGCAGCACGCTGGCGACCGGTCCGTCGAGACGCATGTCGGGCAGGACGAGAACTTTCGGCAGCTTGAGATGCGGCCGCGCCAACATGTCGAGGAAATCCTCGACGACCGAGACCGGATCGTCGTGATCGATCAGCGGCGTGCCCAGCGGGCCGAACGGGCTCGACCAGGCGCGGATGACGGAAACGCCGAGCGGGACGGGCGGCTTCTCGATCGAGTAGGGCACCAGGAGCCGCAGCCGGCTTTTCTCCCCGTCGCCCTCGCGGATGACGGCGAGCCGGACCTCGCGATCCTCAAGGCGCGGCATGGCCGGCGCCAGGAAACGCGGGTTGAAGAAGACGTTCGGCTCGATCGTGCGGACGCTCAGGTGTTCCAGTTCCTCGACCAGGTCGAAGCCGGCGGACGCCGGATAGATCGCAAGACGGCGGGGGCGCCGTCCCTGGCCGACGATCTCGTGGAAGGCGATGCTCTGCGGCTCCTGCGAAAAGCCTGCGAAGCCCGCGATCATCGGGCCGGCGGCGCTGCCGCTCATTTCCTCGAGGAGTGGTGTCGCGGCCATCAGCTGGGCTCCCGGACAAGGCGCGGCGCGAAGATGAACATGACGATCCCCAGCCTCCGCCAGGTGGTGAGGGCGAGCGCGGCGGCCTCGAACACCATCGACAGCGAGGTCGCAAGAGCCGCGCCCCACAGACCCATCTGCGGGATCAGGAGGACGTTGAGACCGACGTTGAACGCCAGCGTCAGCCCGTAGATCGCGGCGCAGACATTCTGGTTGCCGCTCATCGTCAAGAGGCTTTCGGCCGGCCCGACGGTCGAGCGTGCGACGACGCCGGCGACAAGCAGGAAGAGGTAGGGGTAGCCCGCCTCGAAGCCGGGGCCGAACAAGGCGAGGATCGGCTGGCCGATGGCCAGCACGAACAGCCCCATGGCGAGCGAGGGCCAGAAGGTCCAGTTCACGGTCTCGCGCGCAAACCCTCCGAGCTTCTCCCTTTCGCCGCCATGCGTGAACTGCGCGTAGCGCGCCGCCGCCCCGGCCTTCACGGCGAAGGAAACGAAATGCACCAAGGCCAGCGTCTTCGCCATCGCATAGTAGATCGCGACGTCATGCGGCGAGAGGAACACGCCGACCATCAGCACATCGGCATTGGTCAGCATGAAGGCAAAGCCCTCGATCAGGAAGATCGGCAGGGAGACCATGATCCAGCCGCGCAAATCGATCGTGCGCTTGCCCTTGGCGATGCCCCGGTCCGCCCGCGTCGTCACCGTGGCCAGCTGCCACAGCGTCGTCGCGTAGGTCGCCGCGACCGCGGCGATCAGGGCGGTTCGCGCCGAAGGCTCGTAGCCCAGCGCGAGAGCGCCCGCCATGAAGGAGATGATGAGGACGGGACGGACGATGTAGGTCGGCGAAAGCGCCGAGATCGCCCAGGCGTTCGCCCGCGAGATGCCCTGCACGACGTCGGACAGCGCGATCATCGGCAGGCAGAATATGCCGATCAGGAAGGGGACGACGTAGTAGCTCTCGATGCGGTCCGCGAAGAGCAGGATGAGCCCGGCGCTGACCGCGGCGATCACCGTCGAGGCGACGAGCACGATAAGGCGGCTCGCCAGCATGACGCCGCGCAGTTCGTCCAGCTCGCCGCGCTCCCGGTATTCGGGGATGAAGCGGATGACCGAGGTGTGGAAGCCGAGGCACGAGAGATTGCCGAGGATGATCATCGTCACCCACACCAGCACGAAGATGCCGTATTCGAAGGCGCCCATCCAGCGCGCCAGCAGGACCTGGCTGACGAAGGCGATGAGCGCGCTGAAGATGCGGATGGCAAAGGCGATGATCGAGACGCGGCCAGCCTCGGCCCTGTCGTCGCTGGAGAACAGCAGCGCGTCCACCTTCCCCATCAGGGGGCGGGCGCGATCCGCCAGGCCTTTCGGCAACAGGCGATCGGCGGTGGCGGCCGCTGAAAAACGCAACGCAACAGACTCCTACGACGCACCAGCCGTAGCAGACAGTGCTTAAGAAACGGTGGGAGGATGCGGCGGAACCGAACCTCTTTTCGGCGATGTAGCAGGATGGATTGACCGGACGGCTCGCGCGCCGTTTCATGCAGTCGAATTGGCAGCCGGAGAATGCGAAATGGACGAACCCGATCACTGGCGGCACATGGCGACGGCGCCGAGGGACGGCACGCGGATCCTCGTGACCGTGCGGCCTGTGGAGCAAGGCCCCGCGGATGTCGACGTCGCCTATTGGGCGCAGGCCGACAGCCAGGGTATCGAGGGCTGGCGGGCGGCCGATTCGGCGCCCGGCGCCGTCATCGGCTATGCCGATCCGGAGCTCAAATGCTGGATGCCACTGCCGGACGCCGCCGCCGGAGAGCCGAAGGCGCCTATGCCCGCTCCCTACGAGGGCGACGACATGGAGTTGGACGGCTCGGGCATCTGACGGACACTCGGGCGGACCAGAACCGCCCGTCCGCTCACACGAACGCGCCGTGGCAGTGCTTGAACTTCTTGCCCGAACCGCAGGGGCAGGGTTCGTTGCGGCCGACGCGGCCCCAGGTGGTGGGGTCGTTCGGGTTGCGGTCTTCCGGCGAGACGGCGACTTCCTGGGCCATCATCGTGGCCCCGGTGCCTTCGCCGAAATCGTCCTCGCCCGTCGTGCCGTCGATATGGTGGCCGAACATGTCCGGCACTTGCGGCGGCGGGGCTTCCGCCGCCTCGCGCACCAGTTCGACGCGCATCAGCTGCGCCGTCACTGCCTGGCGCAGGTTGGACAGCATCGCCTGGAAGAGCTCGAAGCCTTCCTGCTTGTATTCCTGCAGCGGGTCGCGCTGGGCGTAGCCGCGGAAGCCGACGACCGAGCGCAGATGGTCGAGATTGACCAGTTGCTCGCGCCAGAGATGGTCGAGCGTCTGCAGCACGATCGTCTTCTCGACATAGGCCATGATGTCCGGCCCGAAGCGCTCGGCGCGGTCGGCTGCCGCCTTGTTGGCCGCTTCGGTGATCCGCTCGCGCATCGCCTCGTCCTCGATGCCTTCCTCGGCCGCCCACTCCTCGACGGGGAGGTCGAGGTTGAGGTTGGTGCGCACGGCCTCGGCGAGGCCCTTCACGTCCCACTGCTCGGCATAGGCCGTCTCGGGGATGTGCTTGGTCACCATCTCGTCGATGACCTCCTGGCGCATCTCGGCCACGGTCTCGGCGACGCTGTCGGCGTCCATCAGTTCGAGCCGCTGCTCGAACACCACCTTGCGCTGGTCGTTCTGCACGTCGTCGAACTTGAGCAGGTTCTTGCGGATGTCGAAGTTGCGCGCCTCGACCTTCTTCTGCGCCTTTTCCAGCGCCTTGTTGATCCAGGGGTGGATGATCGCCTCGTCTTCCTTGAGGCCGAGCTTCTGCAGCATGCCGTCCATCCGGTCGGAGCCGAAGATGCGCATCAGGTCGTCTTGCAGCGACAGGAAGAATTTCGAGCGGCCCGGATCGCCCTGGCGGCCGGAGCGGCCGCGCAGCTGGTTGTCGATGCGGCGGCTCTCATGGCGTTCGGTGGCGAGCACGTAGAGGCCGCCGGCTGCCAGCGCCTTGTCCTTCAGACGCTGCACGTCGGCCCGGATCTCGGCTTCCTTCGCCTCGCGCTCGGGGCCGGCCGGCATGTCCGCCAGTTCCTCGGCGACGCGCATGTCGGCATTGCCGCCGAGCTGGATGTCGGTGCCGCGGCCGGCCATGTTGGTGGCGATGGTGATCGCGCCGGGCTTGCCGGCCTGCGCCACGATCTGCGCCTCGCTCTCGTGGTGGCGGGCGTTCAGCACCTGAAATTCGTTGAAGCCCTCCTTGCGCAGCCGCTCGGCCAGCTGTTCGGACTTCTCGATCGAAACGGTGCCGACCAGAACCGGCTGGCTGCGCGAATAGGCGTCGCGGATCTCGCGGACGATGGCGCGATATTTCTCCTCGACGGTGCGATAGACCTCGTCGTCCTCGTCAATGCGCTTGACCGGCAGGTTGGTCGGGATCTCGATGACGTTGAGGTTGTAGATGTTGCCGAACTCTTCCGCCTCGGTCGCCGCCGTGCCGGTCATGCCGGCGAGCTTGGAATACATGCGGAAATAGTTCTGGAAGGTGATCGAGGCGAGCGTCTGGTTCTCCGGCTGGATCGCCACATGCTCCTTCGCTTCGAGCGCCTGATGCAGGCCCTCGGAATAGCGTCGGCCGGGCATCATGCGGCCGGTGAACTCGTCGATGATGACGATCTCGCCGTTGCGGACGATGTAGTCCTTGTCGCGCTGGAACAGCTTGTGCGCCTTCAGCGCGTTGTTGACGTGGTGGACGATCGCGACGTTCTCGACGTCGTAGAGCGACTCGCCCTTCAGGTGTCCGGCCGCGCGAAGCAGGTTTTCGAGCTTCTCGGTGCCGACCTCGGTGAAGATCGAGGTGCGCTGCTTTTCGTCGATCTCGAAGTCCTCGGCGTTCAGCTGCAGCATGAACGCGTCGACGGTGTTGTACATCTCCGACCGATCCTCGAGCGGACCCGAAATGATCAGCGGTGTGCGGGCCTCGTCGACCAGGATCGAATCGACCTCGTCGACGATCGCGTAATTGTGGCCGCGCTGGACCATCTCGGCGCGGTTGTACTTCATGTTGTCGCGCAGATAGTCGAAGCCGAGCTCGTTGTTTGTCGCGTAGGTGATGTCGCAGGCATAGGCCGCCTTGCGCTGCTCGTCGGTCAGACCGTGGACGATGACGCCGGTGGTGAGGCCGAGGAAGCTGTAGACGCGCGCCATCCACTGTGAGTCGCGGCGGGCGAGGTAGTCGTTGACGGTGACGACGTGGACGCCCTTGCCTTCGAGCGCGTTGAGGTAGACCGGCAGGGTCGCCACCAGCGTCTTGCCCTCGCCGGTGCGCATCTCCGCGATCGAGCCCTCATGCAGCACCATGCCGCCGATCAACTGCACGTCGAAGGGACGCATGCCGAGGGCGCGGCGGGCCGCCTCGCGGACGGTCGCAAAGGCCGGCACCAGAAGCTGGTCGAGCGTCGCGCCGTCGGCGATCTGCTGCCTGAATTCGGCGGTCCTGGCGCGCAGCTGCTCGTCGCTGAGCGCCCGCATCTGCTCCTCGAGCGCGTTGATCTGCTCGACCCTTGGCCGGGTGGACTTCACACGGCGGTCGTTTGAGGAGCCGAAGATCTTGCGGGCGATGCCGCCGAGGCTGACCATGAACTGGTCCTTTCAATCAGAAATATCCCGGCGGGTCCGCCGGATCGAGGCCGCGCTGGGCTTCTGGGGGCTACGGGCCTTCCGACAATCAAAAAATGCGTCCGGAAAACGGTTCTGGACGCAAAGTCGTTGGACAGATAAGAGGGGGCAACCACGATGTCAACGTTGCGCCATGGCGCGCGACGCACCGAAAATCCGCCATAAATCGGGCCTGTCTCGACGGCGCCTCGGAGCTCTACAGGAGAACAATTGTATGAACACCACCCTCAAAAGGCGGCCGATCGCTGGCGTTGCTTTGGTCCTCGGGCTGCTTGCGTCCACGGCATTGGGAGCGCTTGCCCAGTCCGACACGGTCGTGGCGACGGTGAGCGGCCAGTCGATCACCGAGGCCGACGTGCAGATGGCGGTCAGCGAGCTTGACCAGCAGTTCGCGCAGCTGACGCCCGAACAGAAGCGGGCGGCCGCCCTCTCCGCCATCATCGAGATCCGGTTGATGTCCGAGAAGGCCAAGGCCTCAAAGCTCGACCAGGATGAGAATTTCAAGCGCAAGCTCGCCTTCCTCAACGAGCGTGCCCTGCATGCCCAGGTGATCGAGAAGGAGATCTCGCCCAAGGTCACGGACGAAATGTTGAAGGCGCGCTACGACAAGGAAGTCGCAGCCCGTCCGGCGGCGGAGGAGGTCCGCGCCCGACACATTCTCGTGAAGACCGAGGAGGAGGCGAAGGAGATCATCGCCAAGCTCGACGGCGGCGCCGATTTCGAGGCGCTCGCCAAAGAGAAGTCGAGCGATCCGGGGTCCGGCGCCAATGGCGGCGATCTCGGCTTCTTCGCGAAGGGCCAGATGGTGCCCGAGTTCGAGGCGGCTGCTTTTGCGCTCGAGCCGGGCTCCTACACCAAGACGCCGGTGAAGAGCGAATTCGGCTTCCATGTGATCAAGCTCGAAGAGAAGCGCACCCAGCCGCCTGTGGCCTTCGACCAGGTCAAGGATCAGATCCGGCAACTCGTCTTCCGCGACGTCTACTTCGATGCCGTCAAGCAGCTGCGCGCCGGCGCCACCGTCGAGATCAAGGACGAGGCGCTCAAGAAGGGCGTCGAGGAAATCGAAAAGCAGGCCGGCGCGTCAGAATAACCCGCGCTCAGGCCAGCACGCCCCTGACGATGGTACGAATGGCGGCACGCAGCGTGTCGTCATCCTCGTCCAGCCGGTTGGTGAGCAGGTGCGTCCAGGCGTAGGACGACACCAGGTCTGCGACCACCTTCGGGTTCGCGTCGGGACGCGCCTCGCCGCGGGCGATGGCGCGCTCCGTCATCCGGCCTGAATGGCGCCGCCGCTCGGCGCCATATTCCGCCAGCGCCTGCGCCGCCTTCGCGTCGGACTGAGCCTCGGCGATGATCGATCGGAAGATCGGGCCTGCCGGCGTGTCACGCCAGAGCGTGAACAGGCTGCGCGCCAGCTGGAACAGATCTTCCTCCAGCGATCCCGTATCGGGCTGGCCGACGTCGCGCTTCTGGCGGTGGTAGACCTCGAGCAACAGCGCAGCCTTGCTCGGCCACCAGCGGTAGATGGTCGGCTTTCCGGCCCGGGCGCGCCGCGCCACCGCTTCGATGGAGAAGCCGGCATAGCCGGATTCGAGCAGCACCGCCTCGGCCGCCTCCAGAATCGCCTCGGCGCTGTCGGGATTGCGCCGGGCGCCGATTGAGCGCCGGCCTTCAGGCTCCACAGATTGTTCGGTGTCGATAGTCTTCATGAAAAACACATAGCACGCCTCTTGACGAAACGAAACGGCCCGTTTTATATAACGGAACGTATCGTATCGATGGAGTTTCCCATGTCCCAGGCTACTGCCACCCGCGCCGCCGCCGTGCGCTTCTCGCGCCCTCGGTTCGCCTTTCTCATCCTGCTCGGCGTCTACCCGCTGATCACTGGCCTGCTCTACCTGATTTTTCCGCTCACCGAGGGCTGGACGATCTGGCAGCGGACCCTGATCCTGGTGCCGATCATGGTTGCTTCGATGGTGTGGGGGCTGATCCCCACGGTCCAGCGCCGCTTCCATGCCTTCATCAACCCGGTGGTCCGCGCCTCCGGCCGCTGATTTGGCTTGCGTGGGCCTGATCGGTCGGGCAAACCGGCGCGACCGATCAAGCCACCGGAACAAGCCATGTCGACCGCCGTTTCGCCGCTCGCACCCAAATCCCACCCGAAGATGCCGCCGATCGCCGGTTTGCGCATCGCCACCGCCGAGGCAGGCATCAAATACAAGGGCCGCACCGATCTTCTGGCGATGGTTTTCGACGAGGGCACGACCGTCGCGGGCGTCTTCACCCGCTCGAAATGTCCTTCCGCGCCGGTCGATCTCTGCCGTGCCAACCTCCCGGGCGGTAAGGCGCGGATGCTGGTGGTGAATTCCGGCAATGCCAATGCCTTCACCGGCAAGAAGGGCAGGGCGGCGACCGATGCGACTGCCAGTGCCGCCTCGTCGGCTGCCGGTTGCGCCGCCTCCGAAGTCTTCCTCGCCTCGACCGGCGTCATCGGCGAGCCGCTCGACCCGGCGAAATTCACCCATCTCTTGGCGGACATGGCCAAGCGCGCCCAGCCGGAACTGTGGCCCGAGGCCGGCAGGGCCATCATGACCACCGACACCTATCCGAAATACGCCACCCAGACGGTTTTGCTCGGCGACACGCTGGTCACCATCAACGGCATCGCCAAGGGCGCCGGCATGATCGCGCCCGATATGGCCACCATGCTCTCCTTCGTCGCCACCGACGCGCCGATCGCCGCGCCCGTGCTGCAGGAACTGCTCTCCAAGGGCACCGCGAAGACATTCAACGCGGTCACCGTCGACAGCGACACGTCCACCAGCGACACGCTGCTTCTGTTCGCCACCGGCGCCGCCGCGAAACGCGGCGCACCGCGCATCGAGGACGCGAAGGACGTCCGCCTGCAGCCGTTCCGCCGCGCGCTCAACAAGATCCTCAAGAACCTCGCGCTGCAGGTCGTGCGGGACGGCGAAGGCGCGCGCAAGGAGGTCGAGGTGACGGTGACGGGCGCCAAGTCCGCGCGCTCGGCCAAGAAGATCGCCCTCTCCATCGCCAATTCGCCGCTGGTCAAGACCGCTGTCGCCGGCGAAGACGCCAACTGGGGCCGCGTGGTGATGGCTGTCGGCAAGGCCGGCGAACCCGCCGACCGCGACCGCCTGTCGGTCTGGTTCGGCGACATCCGCGTCGCGCACGAAGGCGAGCGTGACCCCGACTATTCGGAAGCGGCGACCTCCAGCTATATGAAGCGCGACCGGATCAAGGTGCGCGCCGACATCGGCATCGGACGCGGCAAGGCTACAGTCTGGACCTGCGATCTCACCAAGGAATATGTCGCCATCAACGGCGACTACCGAAGCTGACCGGCTTGCCGATCGTGCCGCTCTTCGATTCCAGCCGGCTCCCGGTCGTCCGCCGCTTCGAAGCTGCCGGCTTTCGCGCCTGGCCGGCATCGTCCGTCCACTATGACGGCACATGGGTGATCCGGCTCACCGCCGGGCATCCAGCGAAGCGGCTGAATTCGGTCAATCCCCTCGACCCGAGCGATTGCGACAACCTGACCGAGCGGATCGCGCACGCGTCGCAGCAATTCGCGGCCTATGGCCGCCCGACCACCTTCCGGATGTCGCCGCTCGGCGGGTCGTTCATCTCGGCCTATCTCGACCAGGAGGGGTGGACCCGCTTTTCCGACTCGATCGTGATGTCGATCGACCTCGTTTCGATCGATCTCGAGCGGGTGATGAACCAGATCCCGATGAAGGACATGTCCCGCTTCATCAGCGCGGCGATGGTGGTGCACGATTTCGAGCCGTCGATCCGGCCCGGCCTGTCGGAGATCGTCAGTTCCATCGAGCCGGAAAGCGGGCTGTTCCTGCTCGAGGATGGGGATCGCCCGGTCGCAAGCGCGATCTGCGTGCATGACGGCGATCTCGCCGGCCTGTTCGAGGTCGCCACCGCCAGCGACGAGCGGGGCAAGGGGCATGGGCGCCGCGTGGTGCTGTCTGCGCTCAAATGGGCGCGGCTGCGGGGCGCCAGGATCGGCTGGCTGCAGGTCGAGGCGAGCAATGCCGCGGCCATTGCCCTTTACAATTCGCTCGGCTTCCGCCGGGTTTACGACTACCACTACCGCCAGCCGCCGAAGTGACCGGACGCACGATCGATGACTGAGGCAATCCCCGACATGCACGTCAAGCCGCTTTTGCTGGTCGCCGCCTGCGCGCTGGTCGACGCCGACGGCCGCGTGCTGATCACCGAGCGTCCGCCCGGCAAGAAGCTCGCCGGCATGTGGGAATTTCCCGGCGGCAAGATCGAGCCCGGCGAAACGCCGGAGGAAACGGTCGTGCGCGAATTGCGCGAGGAACTGGCGATCGAAACGAAGGTCGCCTGCCTCGCGCCGCTCACCTTTGCCAGCCATTCCTATGAGGAGTTCAACCTGCTCATGCCGCTGTTCGTCTGCCGCCGATTCTGGGGCACACCCGTCGGCCAGGAAGGGCAGCGGCTGAAGTGGGTTCGCCCGCGCGACATGCGCAATTACGAGATGCCGCCGGCCGACGCGCCGCTGATCCCGTTCCTGATCGACCTTCTGTAACGTCGTTAATCGATCCTTTAGCCAAAGGTGAAAATACTGCCTTTCGAAACCGGGTGCTGGCCGTGCCCGGCATGCGAGCTCAGGGGCACTCATGAATCCGGAAGCTGACTGGCAATCCATCCGCGGCGACCGCGGCTCGGTCCTCGGCATCGCCGGCGTCGGCATCCTTCGGATAACCTTGCTTTTCGGTTCGGCCGCCGTCGCGCTGGCGCTGATCTTGGCGCCGATCGCCGACAGCCAGACACGGCAGTTCGTGGAGGGCGGGGGCGACGGCCTCGACCGCATGTCGACCGGCTCGATCAGTCGAGGTGGAAATTCCGGCAGCTACACGATCCGGCGCAGCGTGCTGCAGGATTCCCCCGCCGCGATCTGCATCATCCGCGACAACGGCACGCGCAGCGGCGATTGCGGCTGATTTTCAGCTTTGGTTAATGCTGTCGCGTTAACCTTTCTTAATTCCGCGCCAGTATGGTGCTCGCAAGAGGGTCGACAAGGATGTCGGGGATGTTCAGCCGTTTTCTGAAGGATCGCAGCGGGACCACGGCGGTCGAATACGGCTTGATCATCGTCTGTCTGTCGCTGGTGATCGTGGGCGGAATTTCGCAGGCGGGCAATTCCGTCCAGGATATGTTCATGAATCCCGCGCGCGCCTTGCAGAACACTCTCGGCGACTGATCTCTCGTTACTTGTCGGCAGGCTCGCCCAGAACCTTCGCCAGCGACACTTTCGCCGATCCGGGCTTCAGCGGCTTCTGCTGCGATGCGTCCGGCGCCCAGCCCGACAGCCAGATCGTCGAAAAGGTGGCGCGGATGCGCCCGTCCGGATCCGAAAAGCGCTCCGTATAGAGCTCCGCCGCGCGCAGGAAGAGGGCTCGTCCGGTCGGCTTCCGGATGCGCGCCAGAAGCGGGTTCGTGGCTCCCATCGCCCTCAGGTCGCGCATCAGCGCGAACATGGATTCGTAGCGCACGGTCACGGTCTCGATGTCGGCGACGGGAAGCGCGAAGCCGGCGCGCTGGAGGAGGGCGCCGGCATCCCTGACATCGGCGAACGGCAGGATGCGCGGGCTCGCGCCCCCCGAGATCTCGATTTCGGCGCCGAGCAGGCTGTCGCGCAGTTCCGCGAGGGTGCCGGCACCCGGTAACGCGGCGAGGAACAGGCCGTCCGGCTTCAGCGCGCGGCGCGCCTGGACCAGCAGGCCGGGCAGGTCGTTCACCTCGTGCAGCGCCATGAGCGATACGATCAGATCGAGCGAGGACGGCTCGACCGGCACCGTCTCCGGCGCCGCCAGCCGCGAACCGGAGGAGCCAGCAAATGCGGCATGAGTCGCGATCTGCTCGACCTCGTCGACCTTGCCGGTCGACAGCAATGCCTGCGCCGCGGCGTCTCCGTGCGAGAACAGCGTGGCGGCGCGCGGAAACCGCCGCGCCACAGTCGCGACGCGGTCGGCGAGGTCTTCCGCCGCGCGGTGCAGCAGGAAGTCCGCGCCAGGAACCGGTTTCGCCATCGCGCGGAGCTTCCGCTGCGTTGCAAGATCGGTGTCGATGATGGGTTCCAAGGGCGCGATCCGGGCTTGCGGCTGGGCGCGCCTGTGCCTGCCCTTGCGGCAGGACCATCGCGTGCTAGCCTGTGTCCTTCCTCAGGTGGCCGATCGGATGCAGGAGATCAAGAGCCTCGCCGCAACGGCCGTGTCGATGTCGGCGCGGCTTCTGTTTCCGCCCGTCTGCGCGGGATGCCGCCGGATCGTTAGCGAGCCGGGGTCGCTGTGCGGCGAATGCTGGCGGGGCCTGCGCTTTCTCGAGCAACCCTGGTGCGAGGTCATGGGCACGCCCTTCAGCCACGAGATGGGGCCGGGAGTGCTCTCGGCCGACGCGATCGCCAATCCGCCGCCCTTCGACCGGGCGCGCGCCGCCGTCGCGCATGGCGGCATCGCGCGGCGCATGGTGCACGGTCTGAAATATGGCGACCGCACCGATCTCGCGCCCTGGATGGCCCGCTGGATGATCCGGGCGGGGCGCGAGCTTCTCCCCGGCGCCGACCTCATCGTGCCCGTGCCGCTGCACCGCGTCCGCTTCCTGCATCGCCGATTCAATCAGTCGGCGGAGCTGGCGCGGGCAATCTCGCGCCTGTCAGGCGTGCCCTTCTCGCCCGACGTGGTCCATCGCGTGAAACCGACGCGGCAGCAGGTCGGGCTCGGGCTCAGGCAGCGCGAGGACAATGTCCGCGGCGCGTTCAAGGTGGCGCCGGAGGCGGAGATCGAGGTGGCGGGTCGACGCATCGTCGTCGTCGACGACGTCTACACGACCGGGGCGACCGTTTCTTCCGTGGCGAAGGCCCTGCGCAGGGCAGGCGCGGCGCGCATCGACGTGCTCACCTTCGCCCGCGTCCTGCCGGGGGACTTTCGACCCGAGGAAGACGGCACTATATAGCGGTGTAAGCGGTCAAGGCTGGACAGGACATGGCACAGGTTACGATCTACACACGCGATTTCTGCGGCTACTGCGCGGCGGCGAAACGGCTGCTCAGCGAAAAGGGCGTCGACTTCACCGAGCACGACGCCAGCTTTTCGCCTGACCTGCGCAAGGAGATGATCCAGCGCGCCAACGGCCGCTCGACCTTCCCGCAGATCTTCATCGGCGAGACCCATGTCGGCGGCTGCGACGACCTCTACGAGCTCGACCGCACCGGCAAGCTCGACCCGCTGCTGGCCGCCTGAGGAACCGCGACATGACCATATTCAAGGCCGCGGCCGTCCAGATGCGTTCCGGCACCTCGGTCGAGAGGAACGCCGAGACGTTCGAGAACATGGTGCGCGAGGCCGCAGGCAACGGCGCGACCTACATCCAGACGCCGGAAATGACCGGCGCGCTGATGCGCGACCGCGCCTCGCTTAAAGCGTCTCTCAGGGACGATGCGGGCGACCTCATCGCTTCGGCCGCCCGCCGGCTCGCCCGCGAACTCGGCGTCCACATCCATGTCGGCTCGACGGCGATCGCGGCAGGCGAGAAGATCGCCAACCGTGGCTTCATGATCGGCCCGGACGGCGCCGACATCGTCACCTATGACAAGATCCACATGTTCGACGTCGATCTCGACAATGGCGAGAGCTGGCGCGAATCCGCCACCTATCAGCCGGGCGTGCGCAGCGTCGTCGCCGAACTACCCTTCGCCAGTATCGGCATGGCGGTCTGTTACGATCTGCGCTTCCCGCAACTCTTCCGTGCCCAGGCGCTGGCCGGCGCCGAGGTGCTCACCGTTCCCGCCGCCTTCACCCGCCAGACCGGCGAGGCGCACTGGCACGTTCTTCTCCGCGCGCGCGCCATTGAGGACGGCGCCTGGGTGATCGCCGCCGCGCAGGGGGGAACGCATGAGGACGGCCGCGAGACCTTCGGCCATTCGATGATCGTCGACCCCTGGGGCCGCATCGTCGCCGAAGCCGAGCACGCCGAACCCGGCATCGTCTATGCCGAGATCGACACGGCCGCGTCCGCCGAGGCGCGCAAGAAGATCCCCAACCTCAAGAACGCGCGCGAGTTCTCCGTCGAGGTCGTGCGCCCCGCGCCCGCCCTGAAAGCCGCCTCGTGATCCGCTTCTCCCTCCATTGCGACCAGGCCCACGAGTTCGAGGGCTGGTTCCGCGACAATGGCGACTTCGACACGCAGTCGAAGCGCGGCTTCGTCTCGTGCCCCGTCTGCGGCTCGCACAAGGTGTCCAAGTCGCTTATGGCGCCGGCCGTCTCCACCGGCCGGAAGAAGGAAAAGATGGCGCTCGCGGCGACCGCCGAGCAGAAGAAGCTCATGGCGGCGCTGAAGGAAATGTCGAAACAGGTGCGCGAGAACGCCGAGAACGTCGGCGACAAATTCGCCGACGAGGCGCGCAAGATCCATTTCGGCGAGACCGAGGCGCGCGGCATCTACGGCGAGGCGACGCCTGAGGAAGCCCGCGACCTGATCGAGGACGGGGTGGAGTTCATGCCGCTGCCGGTGTTCCCGGACGACAGGAACTGAGGGCCTGACGCTGGGGGGAGAGCCTTCATCTGACCGGAAAGTCCCAGCGCCGAGGATGCGTCCTCACAATCGAGGACCGATTGCGAGGACAATCGATCGCTTCCTTTTCGTTGTGTTGAATTACCTTTCCAAGTCACGCAGTCGCGGCAGCCTCTTGCTCGTCGCAAACACTGACGACCAGCTCGACCGAATCGACGAGTCCCTCGGTCTGATTGAGCGGGTCCAACCAATTCGATTTCGCCAGATCGTTCGTGACCTCGGCTGCGTTTGGGTGAGGGGATTCAGCGGAAGACGCGGCGAGTACAACCATACGGTGCGGGCATGTTCGATTGCCGAGAGCGCTTTCGAAGGGCACTACAACCGACCGGAAGAGATTGCTCTTATCATCATCCACGAAGCGACGCATGCCCGCTTAAGCAGTCTGGGGGTAGGATATGACGAAGCGATCCGATCTCGGGTCGAGGCAATTTGCCATCGACGGGAACTCTCGTTTGCAAAATTGCTTGACGATGAGCAGGCAATCTATGTGGCGGGCTACTATCTCGCCAATCCGGTCGACTATAGCGACGAGGCAGTGAATTCCCGCAGCGAGGCTGCGATGCTCGCGGATGCGCGCGACATCGGATTTTCGCTGTGGATCGTGAGATACGTGTTCCGGGCCAAGCGGCGTCGTGACCAAAGGCTTAGACGTGGATAACCTTGCCCGGAACGGCGCGCGGTGTCCTGCTGCAGGTTACCGGGCACTACTCAACCCTGCAAATCGGGAGCGCCACTCCAGAATTGCAAGGATAATCGCTGGCTAGCCTGAGGCCCGTTCCGCCAGCACCATGTAGTTGACGTCCATGTCCTTCGACCGCTGCCAGCGGTCGGCCAGCGGATTGTAGGTCACGCCCGTGCGGTCGACGATCGAAAGGCCCGCCTTGCCGAGGCCAAGCTCCAGCTCGTCCGGGCGCACCAGCTTGCCGAACTGGTGCGTGCCGCGCGGCAGCCAGCGCAGCACGTATTCCGCGCCGATGATCGCCAGTCCCAGCGCCTTCAGCGTGCGGTTGATGGTGGCGACGAACATCAGGCCGCCCGGCTTCACCATCTGCCCGCATTTGGCGAGGAACAGGTCGACGTCGGCGACGTGTTCCACCACTTCCATGTTCAGGATCACGTCGAACTGCTCGCCCTCGTCGGCCAGCGCCTCGGCGGTCGTGGCGCGATAGTCGATGGTCAGCCCGCTCGCCACGCCGTGAAGTTTCGCCACCTCGATATTGACGGCAGACGCGTCGGCGCCGACCACTTCGGCGCCCAGCCGCGCCATCGGCTCGCACAGAAGCCCGCCGCCGCAGCCGATGTCTAGGATTCGCAGGCCCTCGAACGGGTGCGGTGCACGGGGATCGCGGCCGAATCGCTCCGCGATCCTGTCGCGGATGTAGGCGAGGCGGACGGGGTTGAACTTGTGCAGCGGCCGGAACTTGCCGTTCGGATCCCACCACTCCGCGGCCATGCGGGAGAAGCGCTCCACTTCGTCGGCGTCGATGGTCGTGCGTCTGGCTTCAGCCATGTCGTTCGTCTCCCTCTTCGATCCGAACAAGTCGGGCGACGGGGCGCCGATGTCAAGGCGCTGGCATCGCGGAAAGGGACGTGCAGCGGGTGCCCGGCTGTCAGTACAGCCGGCGGATCAGCGCGACTTGCGCATGTCAGGGCGTGTCAGCTGACGTTTCGGTCAGGTTGGGATGAGGCGCCATGCGGCCTATATCCGACCCACGATCCACAAAGCCATCGCCGATGCAGCCGATCATCTCGATCTCAAACCTGTCGAAGACCTATGCCAACGGCTTCGAGGCCCTGAAGCACGTCAGCCTCGACGTGCGCAAGGGCGAGATCTTCGCCCTGCTCGGGCCGAACGGGGCCGGAAAGACGACGCTGATCAACATCGTCTGCGGCCTCGTCAATCCCGGCACCGGCAGTGTGACGGTGGGCGGCTACGACATCGTCGGCGACTACCGCAAGACGCGCTCCATGATCGGGCTCGTGCCGCAGGAATTGTCGATGGACGCATTCGAGACCGTGGTCGCCACGGTGTCCTTCAGCCGCGGACTGTTCGGCAAGCCGGCGGATCCGGCCCATATCGAGAAAGTTCTGAAATCGCTGTCGCTCTGGGACAAGCGCAAGGACAAGGTGATGACGCTGTCCGGCGGCATGAAGCGGCGCGTGCTGATCGCCAAGGCGCTGGCGCATGAGCCCGACATCCTCTTCCTCGACGAGCCTACCGCGGGCGTCGACGTGGAGCTGCGGCGCGACATGTGGGCGATGGTGCGCGACCTGCGCGACACCGGCGTCACGATCATCCTGACGACGCACTATATCGAGGAGGCGCAGGAGATGGCCGACCGCGTCGGAATCATCTCGAAGGGCGAAATCATCCTCGTCGAGGACAAGGATGTTCTGATGCGCAAGCTGGGCAAGAAGCAGCTGCGCATCGAGCTGCGCGAGCCCCTGGCAGCCGTTCCATCCTCGCTGTCGTCCCACGGGCTGGATCTCGCCGAGAGCGGAGGCACGCTCGTCTCGACCTATGACGCCTCTGCCGACCGCACCGGCATCAACACGCTGTTCCAGGATCTCGCACGCCAGGGGATCGCGATCCGCGACGTGGAGACGCGGCAGAGCACGCTCGAAGAGATCTTCGTCGGACTGCTGGAGGAACGGGCATGAACCTTCACGCCGTCCGCGCGATCTACGGTTTCGAGATGGCCCGCACCTTCCGCACCATCCTCCAGTCCATCGTCTCGCCGGTCATCTCGACCGCGCTCTATTTCGTCGTGTTCGGCGCGGCGATCGGCTCGCAGATCCAGGAGATCGGCGGTGTCAGCTACGGCGCCTTCATCGTGCCCGGCTTGATCATGATGTCGATCCTGACCCTGTCGATCTCGAATGCATCCTTCGGGATCTACTTCCCCAGGTTCACCGGAACGATCTACGAACTGTTGTCGGCGCCGGTCTCGCATCTCGAAATCGTCGCGGCCTATGTCGGCGCGGCGGCGACGAAGTCAGTGATGATCGGCCTGGTGATCCTGGCGACCGCGGCCCTCTTCGTGCCGCTCAGGATCGAGCATCCGTTCCTCATGCTCCTGTTCCTGGTGCTGACCTCGGTCTCGTTCAGCCTGTTCGGCTTCATCATCGGCATCTGGGCGGACGGGTTCGAGAAGCTGCAGATCATTCCGCTGCTCGTCGTCATGCCGCTCGCCTTCCTCGGCGGCACCTTCTATTCGATCGAGATGCTACCGCCGTTCTGGCACGTCGTGTCGCTGTTCAACCCGGTCGTCTATCTCGTCAGCGGCTTCCGCTGGAGCTTCATCAGCGCGGCCGATGTGAGCGTCTGGACGAGCCTCGCGATGACTGTGGTCTTTCTCCTCGGCTGTCTTGCCGTCACCGGCTGGATGTTCCGCACCGGCTACAAGCTCAAGAACTGACGGCCGCCTCGCGTTCGAGCCGTTCGGCGACCATCTCCTGCAGACTCCACAGATGCCGGTCCCGGATGCCCAGCATGTCCAGGTGGCTCACGGTTGCGTGCAGATATTCGGCCATGGAGCCGCGAAAGCCGCAGGCGGTCGCCAGCATGTCGGCGGTGGCCTCGTCGTCGAGTTCGCCGACATAGCGACCGCTCTTGCGGTTCATCGCGAATGTCAGCGCCTTCAGCGGCCCCTCTTGTGTCATGACCGGAATCCAGCGCGGCGGGAAGGCCGAAGGCACCATGCTCATCTCGCGCCGGATCAGCCGGTGCATGTTCGGTTCGATCGCTTCGTCCGGCAGGCGGAAGACGACGCCGTTGCACTGGCCGCCGCGATCGAGCGCCAGCATCAGGCCGGGCTGTTCGCGGTTGCCGCGGTAGCGATAGTCCCAGCCAAGGCAGAAGCGCCGGTGCCAGCCGCGGGCGACGGCCGTCCGCCGCTCGACGAAGTCGAATTCGGGGTTCCAGATCAGTGAGCCGTAGGCGAAGACCCAGAACCCGTTTTCGGGCGCGCCCGCGATGATCTCTGCGACGACGCGATCGTAGTCGGCGTCGGTCGCGGCGACGAAGCCCGGCAGGAGCTGGAGTCCCGGATCTGGGATCTTGCGCGCCAGCCGGCCCACATGCGCCGCGGTCAGGCGCATCGCGCCGTTTCCAACTTTCCTCGCCATAGAGATGTCTCGCATAGTCGAATGCAAATCCTAGCATCGTCCGGCGAAACCGCGCCAGATGCCACCGGTCCGCTCGCCTTGCGGATCGGGGGCGATTTGGATAAGGAAGCCGCGCGCCGCCGTCCGGGGAGGAATGCGGCGCCCCAACCACGGACAGTCGCGCGATCATCCGGCAGCGCGGCCCGGCATCAGGACCTTTCGACCGCAATGGCGCGCATCGTGATGAAGTTCGGCGGAACCTCCGTCGCCGACCTCGACCGCATCCACAATGTGGCGCGGCACGTCAAACGCGAGGTCGATGCCGGCCACGAGGTCGCGGTCGTCGTCTCGGCGATGTCGGGCAAGACAAACGAGCTCGTCGGCTGGGTCCAGAACATGCCCAAGGTGGCGGGCTCGAACGCGCCGTTCTACGACGCGCGCGAATACGATGCCGTGGTCGCCTCGGGCGAGCAGGTGACGGCGGGGCTCCTCGCCATCGCGCTGCAATCGATGGGCGTGCATGCGCGCTCGTGGCTCGGCTGGCAGATCCCGATCAAGACCGACACCGCGCATGGCGCGGCGCGGATCACCGAGATCGACGGTTCGTTCCTGATCAAGCGATTCGGCGAGGGCCAGGTCGCCGTCGTCGCCGGCTTCCAGGGCATCGCGCCCGACGGCCGCATCGCCACGCTCGGGCGCGGCGGCTCCGACACCAGCGCGGTCGCCATAGCCGCCGCCGTCAAGGCCGACCGCTGCGACATCTATACCGACGTCGACGGCGTCTACACCACCGACCCGCGCATCGAGCCGAAGGCGCGCCGGCTCGCCAAGATCTCCTTCGAGGAGATGCTCGAAATGGCCTCGCTCGGCGCCAAGGTGTTGCAGGTGCGCTCGGTCGAACTCGCCATGGTGCACAAGGTACGCACCTTCGTGCGCTCCTCCTTCATCGATCCGGACGCGCCCGGTATGGGGGATCTTCTCAACCCGCCTGGAACGCTCATTTGCGACGAGGATGAAATCGTGGAACAGCAGGTCGTCACCGGTATCGCCTATGCCAAGGACGAGGCGCAGATTTCGCTCCGCCGCGTCGCCGATCGTCCCGGCGTCGCCGCCGGCATCTTCCTGCCGCTGGCCGAGGGCGGCATCAATGTCGACATGATCGTCCAGAACATTTCCGAGGACGGCTCGCGCACCGACATGACCTTCACCGTGCCGCAGGGAGACGTCGCCAAGGCGCTGGCGATCCTCGACAAGGTGCGAGAGACGGTCGGTTTCGACGTCGTCCAGCACGACGACGGTATGTCCAAGGTCTCGGTGATCGGCATCGGCATGCGCAGCCACGCCGGCGTCGCCGCCACGGCCTTCAAGGCATTGGCCGACAAGGGCATCAATATCCGCGCCATCACGACGTCCGAAATCAAGATCTCCATCCTGATCGACGGGCCCTATACCGAGCTGGCGGTTCGCACTTTGCATTCCGTCTACGGTCTGGATAAGCAGTAGCCTGGAATCATCGATACGGGAATGATCGCGTCGGCGCGGGAGGCGCCCGGCGCGATTGCCCGTTGGAGTTTTGACATGCCCGATCACGTGCCCGGCCCGCGCGCACTTCTGAGACGGCTCCGCGAGCTCATGGCGGAGGCGCTCGATCCGCAGGTGCGCCTCGACCGCATCGTGCGCGAGATCGCCAAGAACATGGTCGCGGAAGTCTGCTCGCTCTATGTGCTGCGGGCCGATTCGGTGCTCGAACTCTACGCCACCGAAGGCCTCAATCCGGGGTCGGTCCACCTGGCGCAACTGCGCCTCGGCCAGGGTCTCGTCGGCACGATTGCCGCCAGCGCCCGGGCGCTCAACCTGTCCGACGCACAGAATCACCCCGCATTCGCCTACCTGCCGGAGACGGGCGAGGAGATCTACAACTCCTTCCTCGGCGTGCCCGTGCTGCGCGCCGGCCGCACGCTCGGCGTCCTCGTCGTCCAGAACAAGACCAAGCGCACCTACCGCGACGACGAGGTCGAGGCGCTTGAGACGATCGCCATGGTCATCGCCGAGATGATCGCCGCCGGCGACCTCGCGCGGCTCATCCGGCCCGGCATGGAGCTCGATCTCACCCGGCCGGCAAGTTTCAAGGGGCTGGCCTTCAACGAAGGCGTCGGTCTTGGCCATGTCGTGCTGCACGAGCCGCGCATCGTCGTCACCAACCTGTTCAACGAGGACATCGAAGACGAGCTGAAGCGCCTCGACGAGGCGCTGGGGTCGCTCAGGCTCTCGATCGACGACATGATGTCGCGCCGCGAGGTCGCCTTCGAGGGCGAACACCGCGCCGTGCTCGAAGCCTACCGCATGTTCGCGCACGACCGGGGCTGGGTCCGGCGCCTGGAGGAGGCGATCCACAACGGCCTGTCGTCCGAAGCCGCGGTCGAGAAGGTGCAGAGCGACATGCGGGCGCGCATGACGCATATGACCGACCCATACCTGCGCGAGCGGATGAGCGATTTCGACGATCTCGCCAACCGGCTTCTGCGGCAGTTGATGGGGCGGGGACCGGAGATGGTCGCGGCGAGCCTGCCGAAGGACGCCATCATCGTCGCCCGCCAGATGGGCGCGGCGGAATTGCTCGACTATCCGCGCGAGAAGCTGCGCGGCCTGGTGCTGGAAGAGGGCTCCGTCACCAGCCACGTCGTGATCGTCGCCCGCGCCATGGGCATCCCGGTCGCCGGCCAGCTCAAGGGCGTGGTGTCGATGTCGGAAAACGGCGATGCCATCATCGTCGACGGCGAGGACGGCACGGTGCAGCTCAGGCCGCAGCCCGACGTCGAGGCGGCCTATGCAGAGAAGGTGCGCTTCCGTGCCCGCCGGCAGGAACTCTACCGCGAACTGCGCGACAAGCCGTCGGTGTCCAAGGACGGCATCCATGTCGACCTGATGATGAATGCCGGGCTCGCGGTCGACCTGCCGCAACTCGCCGAGGCGGGTGCGGCCGGCATAGGGCTGTTCCGCACCGAACTGCAGTTCATGGTCGCCGCCACCTTCCCGCGCGCCGAGGCACAGGAGCGGCTCTACCGCGAGGTGATCGACGCGGCGAAGGGCAAGCCGGTCACGTTCCGCACCATCGACATCGGCGGCGACAAGGTGCTGCCCTATTTCCGCGGTGCGGCGCAGGAGGAGAACCCGGCGCTCGGCTGGCGCGCCATCCGGCTGACGCTCGACCGGCCGGGCCTGCTGCGCACCCAGGTGCGGGCGCTCTTGCGTGCCGCCGGCGGCGGCGAGCTGCGCATCATGCTGCCGATGGTGACGCAACTCGACGAGATTTCACAGGCGCGCGAAATCATCGACCGCGAGGTGCGGCACCTGTCCCGCCATGCCTATCTGCTTCCCACGACGCTGAAGATGGGCGCGATGGTCGAGGTGCCGGCGCTGTTGTGGCAGCTCGATGAACTGATGGAGGCGGTCGACTTCGTTTCGGTCGGCTCAAACGACCTGTTCCAGTTTGTCATGGCGACAGACCGCGGCAATGCGCTCCTGTCCGACCGGTTCGACCCGCTGTCGGTGCCGTTCCTGCGCGTCCTGAAGCAGATTGCCGACGCCGGTGCGCGGGCGAACACGCCGGTGACGCTGTGCGGCGAACTCGCCGGACGGCCGATCTCGGCGATGACGCTGATCGGCCTCGGCTACCGGTCGATCTCGATGTCACCCGCCGCGATCGGTCCTGTGAAGGCGATGCTCACCGAACTCCAGGTCGGCCGCCTCGAGGACATGCTCTCGGCCGCGCTCGCCGCCGGCGGCGCCTTCCGCAACCTTCGCCGCGACCTGCAGGCCTTCGCCGCGGAAAACGGCATCCCGCTCTGAGCAAGCCATGACCGCACTCCCCAACGATCGCCTCGACCAGGTCGTCAAGCGCTACGAGATGCTGGAAGCCCAGATGGCCGCCGGCGTCGATCCCGACGCCTATGTCAAGCTCTCCTCGGAATATGCCGAGATCCAGGACATGGCGGTCAAGGTGCGCGACCTGCGCAGGGCCGAGGCCGAGAAGGCCGGCATCGAGGCGATGCTTGCCGATGCGGGCACCGACAAGGAGATGCGAGAGCTCGCCGAGGCCGAACTCGGCGAGGTCGCCGAGCGGATCGAAGCCCTTGAGAAGTCGATCCAGATCCTGCTCCTGCCGCGCGACCTTGCCGACGAGCGTAACGCCATCCTCGAAATCCGCGCCGGCACCGGCGGCGACGAGGCGGCGCTGTTCGCGGGCGACCTGTTCCGCATGTACGAGCGCTATGCCGCATCCAAAGGCTGGAAGGTCGAGGTCGTCTCGGCGAGCGAGGGCGAAAAAGGCGGCTACAAGGAAATCATCGCCTCGATCTCCGGACGCGGCGTGTTCGCGGCGCTCAAGTTCGAATCGGGCGCCCACCGCGTCCAGCGCGTGCCCGACACCGAAACGCAGGGACGCATTCATACGTCGGCCGCAACCGTCGCGGTGCTGCCGGAGGCGGAAGAGGTCGACGTCGAGATCAGGCCGGAAGACGTTCGGCTGGAGACACTGCGCGCATCGAGCGCCGGCGGCCAGCACGCCAACACCACCGATTCCTCGGTGCGCATAACGCATATCCCGACCGGGATCGTGTTGCTGCAAGCGGGCCGCTCGCAGCATCAGAACCGCGCCAAGGCGTTCCAGATCCTGCGCGCCAAGCTCTACGACTTGCAGCGCAGCAAGGCGGAGTCGGATCGGTCGGAATCGCGCAAGGCGCAGGTCGGCTCCGGCGACCGGTCGGAGCGCATCCGCACCTACAATTTCCCGCAAGGGCGCTTGACCGACCACCGCATCAACCTGACGCTCTACAAGCTCGACCGGGTGATGGAAGGCGACCTCGACGAGGTCATCGACGCGCTGACGGCCGACCACCAGTCGAAGCTGCTGGCCGAGTTCGGGACAAATTGAGGGCGGCGCTGTCATGGTCCGAGCGGCGGGCCGCCTGGCGGGGATGTCCGTGACCACTCTCTCCGACCTCCACCGCATCGCCCGCGCGCGCCTGGCCGATGCCGGCATCGCCGATGCCGCGCTCGATGCCAGGGTCCTCGTCGAGGAACTTACCGGAACCACCCGCACGGACGCGCTGGCACGGCCGGAGACGCCGATCGACGCGAGCATCGTAGAGGCCGTGCAGGCCGCGCTGTCGCGCCGCGCCGCCGGCGAGCCAGTCCATCGCATCCTCGGGGCACGCGAGTTCTACGGCCTGCGTCTTGCGCTTTCGCCCGACACGCTGGAGCCGCGCCCCGACACCGAGGCACTCGTGGAGCTGGCACTGCCCTTCGCGCGAAGCGTCTGCGATGCGCACGGCGCCTGCCGCATCCTCGACCTCGGCACGGGCACGGGCGCCATCGCGCTCGCGCTCCTGTCGGCGGAACCCCGCGCGAGCGCCTTCGCGACCGACATCGCCCCCGGTGCCCTGGAGACCGCGAAGGCCAATGGCGAAGCGCTGGGTCTGGCGGGGCGGATCGCCTTCGTCAGGTCCGACTGGTTTGCGGCGGTCGAGGGAATTTTCGACCTGACCGTCTCGAACCCGCCCTATATCCCTTCAGCCGAAATCGGCACCCTTTCGCGCGAGGTGCGCGGCTTCGATCCGCTGCGGGCGCTGGATGGCGGAGCGGATGGACTCGATCCCTACCGGATCATCGCGCGCGACGTCGCCACCCATCTCGCGCCCGACGGCGCAGTCATGGTCGAGATCGGGGCAGGGCAGGAGAACGACGTCGCCGGCATATTCCTGCGGCAGGGCTTCCGGCATGCCGACACCCGCCGCGATCTCGGCGGTCACGCCCGGGCGCTTTGCTTCGTGCGACAATAGGCGTTTAAAAAAAGCTTGGCATCCCAAAGGAATGTCGCTACGTTCCAATCACCGGACAAGACGTAGCAGGCAGTGCCGTTGTCGATTCGGTCCCCGTTGAAAACAAACTGCCTTCTTGCGTGAGCGATGCTTGGGGCGTCGCATGGGGAACGTCCGGGCAGGCTATGAACCGGAAACAGAACGGATGACGGCGGCGCCGCAACGAGGCGCCCGACCGTCGCAATCACGGCGGCAGACCGGGCATCTCCCAATCCGGCGCGTCGCTTCTCGCAACCTCTCCAGCAAGAGTGTCGAATGAGGCCACAACAGCAGAACAGGCGCATGCGCGGCCGTAACAACAACAATAATAACAATAACCAGAACCAGAACCGCAAGGGGCCGAACCCGCTTACGCGCAGCTACGAATCGAACGGCCCGGATGTGAAAATCCGCGGCTCCGCGCAGCAGATCGCCGAAAAATACATGCAGCTCGCCCGCGACGCTCATAGTTCCGGCGATCGCGTCATGAACGAGAACTATCTGCAGCACGCCGAGCATTACAACCGCATCATCGCGGCAGCTCAGGCCCAGCAGCCGCAGCAGTTCAACCGTGATTCGCGCGACGACCAGGACGACGACGAGGATCAGGACAACCCTGCTCCGCAGCAGTCCTTCGAGCCTCAACCGCAGGTGAACGACGGCACCGGCCCGCAGCCCGAGATCAGCGGCATTCCCGCCGAGGTCGCGCTCAATCCGGAAGCGTCCGGCGAGGAGCAGCCGCGCGAGGTTCGCCCCCAGGTGACCGGTGGCGAAGGCGAAGAAGGCGCGCCGCGCCGCGCGCGCCGCCCACGCCGGCGTGGGCGCGGCGGCGATTTCGCCAACCGTGAAGGTGGCGCGGAGGATGGCTCCACAGCGCCCGAGGGCGAGGCCGCGGCGGCGGAACCCGAGATGGCGCCCGAGCCGTCCGACGAGGCTGCCTGATCTCATCCCGATCGGGGCATCCGCACCGACCAACATCCGCCGGCGGGCAGGGGAAACCCTTCCCGCCGGTTTTTGTTTGACCTTCGTCAAGGCGTCTTGAGAGGTCGAAAGGGCATACCCATATCCAGCCGATCAGAGCCTGCCGCACATGGGGGTTCGTCATCAGGCCGATCCGGCGCCTTTGAGGGCCGGTGAGGGAAGGAGACACATATGAACATCGAGAAATATTCCGAGCGCGTCCGGGGCTTCATCCAGTCCGCGCAGACCATGGCGCTGTCGCGCAACCATCAGCAGTTCACGCCCGAGCACCTGCTCAAGGTGCTGGTCGACGATGCCGAAGGCCTCGCCGCCTCGCTGATTTCCCGCGCCGGCGGAGACCCGAAGGCGGTGCAGATCGCCGTCGAAGGCGCGCTCAACCAGTTGCCCAAGGTCGAGGGCGGCAACGGCCAGCTCTATCTGTCGCAGCCCATCGCCAAGGTCTTCTCGACCGCCGAGGAGATGGCCACCAAATCAGGCGATTCGTTCGTCACCGTCGAGCGGCTGCTGACCGCGCTCGCGGTCGAGAAGTCGGCGAAGACCGCCGATATCCTCGCCAAGGCCGGCGTCACCGCGCAGGGGCTCAACGCCGCCATCAACGACATCCGCAAGGGCCGCACCGCCGATTCTGCCTCGGCCGAGCAGGGCTACGACGCGCTCAAGAAATACGCCCGCGACCTGACCAAGGATGCGCGCGAAGGCAAGCTCGACCCGGTCATCGGCCGCGACGACGAGATCCGCCGCACCATCCAGGTCCTGTCGCGCCGCACCAAGAACAATCCGGTGCTGATCGGCGAGCCGGGCGTCGGCAAGACCGCCATCGCCGAGGGTCTCGCGCTGCGAATCGTCAACGGCGACGTGCCGGAGACGCTGAAGGACAAGAAACTGATGGCGCTCGACATGGGCGCGCTGATCGCAGGTGCGAAATATCGCGGCGAGTTCGAGGAGCGGCTGAAGGCCGTGCTCAACGAGGTCACCTCGGCCGACGGCGGCATCATCCTGTTCATCGACGAGATGCACACGCTGGTCGGCGCCGGCAAGGGCGAGGGCGCGATGGACGCGTCCAACCTGCTCAAGCCCGCGCTCGCCCGCGGCGAACTGCACTGCGTCGGCGCCACCACGCTCGACGAATACCGCAAGCATGTCGAGAAGGACGCGGCCCTTGCCCGCCGCTTCCAGCCGGTCTTCGTCAACGAGCCCTCGGTCGAGGACACGATCTCGATCCTGCGCGGCCTGAAGGAGAAATACGAGCAGCACCACAAGGTGCGCATCGCCGATTCGGCGCTCGTCGCCGCCGCGACGCTCTCCAACCGCTACATCGCCGACCGTTTCCTGCCCGACAAGGCGATCGACCTGGTCGACGAGGCGTCCTCGCGCCTGCGCATGCAGGTCGATTCGAAGCCCGAGCAGCTCGACGAGATCGACCGCCGCATCATGCAGCTGAAGATCGAGCGCGAGGCGCTCAAGATGGAGAAGGACGAGGCCTCGAAGGACCGGCTGCAGAAGCTCGAGAAGGAACTCGCCGGCCTCGAGGAGGAGTCCGACGCGTTCACCTCCAAGTGGCAGGCCGAGAAGCAGAAGCTCGGGCTCGCCGCCGACCTGAAGAAGCAGCTCGACGAGGCGCGCAACGACCTGGCGATCGCCCAGCGCAAGGGCGAGTTCCAGCGCGCCGGCGAGCTCGCCTATGGCAAGATCCCCGACCTCGAGAAGAAGCTGGTCGAGGCGGAAGCCCAGGACGGCAAGGGTTCGATGGTCGAGGAGACCGTGACGCCCGACCATGTCGCCCACATCGTCTCGCGCTGGACCGGCATCCCGGTCGACAAGATGCTGCAGGGCGAGCGCGACAAGCTCCTGCGCATGGAGGACGAGATCGGCAAGCGCGTCGTCGGCCAGGGCGAGGCGGTGCAGGCCGTCGCCAAGGCGGTGCGGCGTGCCCGCGCCGGGTTGCAGGACCCGAACCGGCCGATCGGCTCGTTCATGTTCCTCGGCCCCACCGGCGTCGGCAAGACCGAGCTGACCAAGGCGCTCGCCGCCTTCCTCTTCGACGACGAGAGCGCGATGGTGCGCATCGACATGTCGGAGTTCATGGAGAAGCACTCGGTCTCCCGCCTCATCGGTGCCCCCCCCGGCTATGTCGGCTACGACGAGGGCGGCGCGCTGACCGAGGCCGTCAGGCGCCGGCCCTACCAGGTCGTGCTGTTCGACGAGATCGAGAAGGCGCATCCGGACGTGTTCAACGTGCTGCTCCAGGTGCTGGACGACGGCCGCCTGACCGACGGCCAGGGCCGCACGGTCGACTTCCGCAACACGCTGATCGTGATGACCTCCAACCTCGGCGCCGAATATCTGGTGGCGCTGGGCGAGGACCAGGACGCCGACGCCGCGCGCGACGACGTCATGGCCATGGTCAAGGCCGCCTTCCGGCCGGAGTTTTTGAACCGCATCGACGAGGTCATCCTGTTCCATCGCCTCAGGCGCAAGGACATGGGCCGGATCGTCAGGATCCAGCTCGGCCGGCTCGAAAAGCTGCTCGAAGACCGCAAGATCACGCTCGACCTCGACGACGAGGCCGTCGAGTGGCTGGCCGCCAAGGGCTACGACCCCGCCTACGGCGCCCGTCCCTTGAAGCGCGTCATGCAGAAGGAGCTGCAGGACCCGCTGGCGGAAAAGATCCTGCTGGGCGACATCCGCGACGGCGCCCAGGTGGTGGCCACCGCGGGGTCCGACCGGCTGGTGTTCCGGGCGGGGGCGGCGGTAGCGCATGAGGCCGAGGCAGCGTAAAGCGGCCGGCACGAGGCTAAAAACGAGGCGCCCTCGCGGGAACGCGGGGGCGTTTCAGTTCTGGCGATGGCTGAAAAGGGGAACGGGAGCGGACTGACAGCTTTGGGGGTCAGAGCTGGGGCAAGCAGACCTTCGCTGCGCGAATGTAGAACATCAGTTACACTACCGACTTGATCATGATCCAGAGGGTGCGCAGCCCGAGCCGGGCTCTATGCTGCTCTTAAGGCCCGCGGGTGCGCGCGACCGTTTGCACCGCAGCTATCGCATCGACTCGAAGAGAAACATAACAAGAACATTTTTCTCGCGACCCAAGTAGAATCCGGTATTATCGGATCCGTTGCGACAGGACCTGCTCGTTCAAGTTCTGTTTTCACCGTGAGCGGTCCATGGAACCTAGAACGCCCGACAGTCAGCACCTCCTCGAAGAGATGTCTCAATTCCTCACGATGTTGAGCCTCGGGGGAATCGATCTTGCCGCCGTGTCGACGGAACACGAAGCGGCTCTACTGGAGCTGGCGACGTTCAAGCCGGTGCATCTCGCATCGATGTTCGCCGGATTGCTGACGCAGCCGGACCTCCAAGCAAACTGTATTCGACTGGAAGCGCTCGTACATCTTTCGTTGGCGATCGGTAACGGAACCAGGAACCCATCATCGAGCATTGTCGCGTCGACGTTTTCGGAGCTGGGACGTGGCATGACGGGGCGTTTAGAGGACCCCGCCGAAGACGTGTTCGTCTCTTTGATTGTGACACCTCAGGGGAATTTCAGGATTCTAGAAGGGGTTTGGGAATCAGCGGGATTTTATACCGAGCGGCTTTTGAATACTTTGGAACGGCTGCCGGACAACGATGCTTTCCGCGTCCTTCGAAGAAAGGTCTATACGCTTCTTTCTCTATCCGAAGCGGTGTGTGAGCGCGCCGCGCTGAAAAGGTATATCGCCGGTGAGGTAAATCCCGAACCACTGATCCCAGATCACCTTGTGAGGCGACTCGATCAGATATCCCAAGTCGTTCGATTTTCGCCTCAGGATTTATCGTCTCTTGGCATCAATCCTGATGATCTCGCAGACTTTGTTTTTGATCCACGGAGGAGGCGCGAACTTCAAACAGATCAGATTGGAAACTCGCTTCTAGAGCGGTTTCCGGTGGTCTTCGCAGAAGACGATACATACCTGATCCTGCCAAGCGCTGTTTCCGCGTCGCTTCGTCGATACGTCATTGAGACAATGGAACTTCTTGAGCTGAGTGAGGCGTTCGCCGCAGCGCTGGCACATGAGTTTGCTGATGCGATCGTTGACTTGCCGCTATTAGGCGGGCGCTCAGGAGCCGAACTAGAATTCAAGAAGACGGAGAATGGGCTCTTCGCGGGTGTGACCATGCGGGCCGACACAGGACGGTTCATCAACCTCATCTTCTTTGCAGACACGCTGGATGACTTTGATGAAGGTGGCTTGATAGGGATATTCCCGCCAGAACAAAAGCGTGAAGGCTCGACCAAAGACGTCGAGCGATGGATCGATTTTGCCTATCAACAAGCGCGCGCGACGGATGGGTTCAAAGGTGGAATGACTCTCCTAGTGCCGTGCGGAGTGGGAAGAGGCGTTGTCGATGTCTTTGGCGAGAACAGCCGGGAAAACTGGCGGGTCGAGTTCATCGGCGCGTCGGATTTATTCACTCTCAGCTGGGTTCCTGATTTCAAAGCCCTGTCGCTATGGCGACTGTTGGATGGGAGGGATCGCCTAGCTGATATGGGCGTCGAGTTGCAGAACGTGAACGGTCTTCTGAATCTGGTCGCATGGGCGCGTCAGCTCGGAGGGCACCTTGTTCCCCACGCGAGTCTTCCAATCGATTTCGGCCAAGGGGACGGGCGCAACTTCGTGATGATCGAACAAAATGGTTTGCTGAAGACACGCCAGGAAGTTGCAGAAATCTGGGACTTACATGCTTGCCGGGACATTGATGGGCGCTGGATACCGGTCCGTAAAGAACGCGGCTCCATGTTTGAGGAGGACAATGCCAGACCGTTTTTCGTGGCGGTAAACGACACGAGTTCGCGGTGGCCGCTTGGGGTTTTTGAAGCGTCACGCCATGCATGGTGGATACGTCTTGAGACCGAGGACGGTGTGGGAGGTTCGATGGCGTTTCAACGCTTTCAAATGCTTCGCACTTGGATTTGCCTCGCTGCTCCCGTGCTCGATCAAGCGTTCGACACGATCCCTCCGGGTCCTGTCTTACTGAGAGCAACCTTCAAAGGCTCCCTCACCGACCGTCAAGCCGAGATCCCGCAGGAATTTATGACGTTGGAGGCGACGCTCGCGCTGATAGGCACGTCAGTAAGTGGATCAACTGTGGACATCGAAGTAGCGGACGGGTTCGACCACGCTGTTTTCAATTCTGAAAACATCGCCGAAACCGCCCTCGTTCAGCGGATCGTGGAAGGGTTTGCTTCTCTAGCGGGCATCGCTATCGATCCGGCTCGCCTAGAAGGGCTCTTGCGTGAAATCATACCCGGCCCTGATGCGCGGCAGAGTCACGCCTTCCCAGCACGGGGTTTCCGCGACTTTGTTCAAGGCACAGCCGGGCGCACGCCTCTCACGATCGATAGTGACGATGCGGCGCTGATCAAGCTCGGACTCGGCTGGCGGGTGCGAGCCCGAAGCGAAGGCAGTGAGATTGAGGGGCGAGATGCGTGTACGGCGTTCCTCAACGGTCTCGTGAAAGTGCTGGAGGACGATCTTTGCGCAGACCTAAGAGCTTTTGATCGGAAATCGCTGATAAATTTTGCCCTGCTAAACCATGAGCGAGCGGCGCTGGACAGAGAGCGTTGGCATCGCACGGCGGCAGCTGTGTTGGCGCTTCACAAGGATCGCGAAGCGACGTTAGAAGGCATTCTACAGCATGAAGCTAAACTGAATGCCGCGTTCCAAGCGTCTCGGCTGCTAATAGAATTTGCGATTTGCGAGTGTCCGATATCCGGAGGTGGGGCTGCTGGTCGGCTCGATGTGTCGCGCATGATGGCGACGATCATGATGATCGGAGGCATGGGTGGCTGGTCGGATGCAATTCGCTGGGATGCAATGGAGCCGCGAATTCAGGTTACGGCGCTGGGCGATGTCCACGCGAACGTTTCATTCCAGGAAAACGTCCTTCAGCCATTTGGTCGTGCGACAACTCAATCGCGAATTGACCAGCGAGTGCGGGATTACGCGCGCGATCTAAAAGAACCAGAGTTTGAGGAAACAGGTAGCCTCGAACTTGAGGCCAATTTCCTGGCTGCGATTGAAGAGCAGTTTGGGGCGTCTCTGGACACGTTACGCAAGTTTGTCGACTTCATAGAGAACCTTGGAATTCGGAGAACGCAGGCTGTTCTGGAATTGCGGCGCAGCGATCTGCTGAACGCAGAGCTAGACAGCATTGAACTAGATCGGACAGAAGTCGAGAACCTCGTTGCGTTTCTCACATTCAAAGGCCGTCCCTCATGGCGGGAGCCTCCAGAGGGCTTTGACGCAAAGGACATCTTTCCGTGGCGATTCCGCCGACGTCTCTCCGTCTTACGGAAGCCTCTAATCCAGATCGACGAAGAGGCAAATCCCACCTTCTTGGTCGCTCCGGGAATCGTGCGAGACGCGTTGGTCTATATGTTGGGCAACTACCACCGTGGTGATTTCCCGACATGGCAGTTGTCTCCTGCGATGGATCGATGGGCGGGCGCTTCGCGAAATCGACAAGGGTCGAAATTCGCCCAAGAGGTTTCGTCGCGACTCAAAGCGCTTGGATGGGAAACGGAGACTGAAGTAGCGGTCACCAAATTGCTTAGAAAGGGATTCGATCGCGACTTTGGTGATGTTGACGTCCTAGCGTGGCGAGCCGGATCAGCGCGCGTGCTTCTGATCGAATGCAAAGACGTTCAGTTTCGCAAGACAGAAGGCGAGATTGCGGAGCAGTTGTCTGACTTCCGCGGATTGACGCGAACTGATGGCAAGCCCGACCTGCTGCTAAAGCACCTCGACCGCATCGATCTTATCGCAAAGGAAGTAGGAGCGCTCGAACGGTATCTAAAGTGGGATTATCAGGCCCAGATAGAGGGCCACCTTGTTTTCAAGAACATGGTGCCAATGGCATATGCGTGGGAACACATGAAGGAACGCATCGCTCTGCATGTTTTCGATGATCTCGACGAGCTTTGAGCAGACTTGCTGCTTAAGTCATCCACGGTCCGGTGACAGTGGCCCGCGCGGGCGCGTTCACAGACGGCGTCAGGTTGCGTGTCATCTGGAAGGTCGGCGTTAGGCGCTAAACAACGCGCATATGAACGTCCGACATGAGGGCGTATACCTGCCCGCTCCCGTGGACAGATTTCCCCACCCCCAATTCGCCGTCCCGCTGATTCCCCTGCGTTTTTCTCACCTCTCCCTCACTCGCCCGAATTCTTCATCCACGCCCCCAACGCCCCGCCGCACACTGCGCTCCGTTCACCAGGAGCCCGAATGCGCCACCACCAGACCATCGACGAAAACCAGAAGGCGCTGCGACGCATCGTGGCGGTGCTGCTGGCGCTCGCGGGTCTCCTGGACCGGGCGGCCGGGCGGTCGCGGGGGGTGTGCCGTCTCGTTGTGTGGCTGCTGCGTCCCGGCGAGGTGGTGGCGCGGGACTATCTCGACAGGCTCGCGCCGGGCGCGGCCCGCCTTGCGGCGCCGGAACCGCTGCGGCTCGGCGCAACTGAGTCCTGTTACGGTGCCGCCGAGGCCCTGCGTCTGGCGGCGAGCTTCCGGGCGCTGGCCGCGGCGCTTGCGGCCTTCGTGGACGATTGCTGCGCCGTATGGCAGGCCGCGCCCGCAAGCCGCCTGTGCGCCGGCCTGATCGCGCTGTCGGCGCCGGCAACCCGCAGCACCTACGCCGCTGCCGTCGGGCGCTTCGACAGTTCCTAAGCCCGCTGCCGTCTGCGCCCTTCTGCCCGGTTCCCTCCCGCCCCGCGATCCGCTAGGAGACCGCGGGCGGAGGGATTTGCACGCATGACGGATCAACCGGTTCTGATCGCCGGCGCGGGCATCGGCGGCCTTGCCATGGCGCTGACGCTGCACCAGCTCGGCGTGCCCTGCCTCGTCTTCGAATCGGTGCGGGAGCTGAAGCCGCTCGGCGTCGGCATCAACCTGCAGCCCAACGCGGTGCGCGAGCTCGGCGACCTCGGCATCGGCACCGAGGCGTTCGACAGGATCGGCCTGCCGGCGCGCGAATGGGCGCTGGTGGGGCTCAACGGCAACGACATCTATGCCGAGCCGCGCGGGCTTCTCGCCGGCTACCGCTGGCCGCAATATGCCGTCCACCGCGGCGAGCTGCAGATGCTGCTCTACCGCACCGTGGTCGAGCGGCTCGGGACGGGCTCGGTGCGCCCCGGCCACCGCGTTGCCGGCTACCGCAACGAGCCCGACGGCACGGTCACGGCGCTGGTCGAGACGGCCGGCGGTGCGCGCTCCGAGGTGCGCGGGGCGATGCTCATCGGCGCCGACGGCATGCATTCGGCGGTGCGGGCCCAGATGCACCCGGCCCAGCCGCCGATCCACTGGGGCGGGGCGATCATGTGGCGCGGCGTTTCTCCCGGCGTACCGATCCGCTCCGGCGCATCCTTCGTCGGACTCGGCACGCATCGCCACCGCTTCGTCTTCTACCCGATCTCGCCGCCGGATCCGGAAACCGGGCTCGCCACCATCAACTGGATCGCCGAGGTCACGGTCGACGCGTCCGAGGGGCGGAAGAATTCGGGCTGGTTCAAGCCGGTCGAAATCGCCGACTTCTCCCATCATTTCGACGGCTGGACCTGGGACTGGCTCGACGTGCCGGCGCTGCTCGCCCGCGCGGACGGCGCCTACGAGAACCCGATGATCGACCGCGACCCGGTGCCGACATGGCACGACGGGCGGGTCATCCTCATCGGCGACGCGGCGCATCCGATGTATCCGACCGGCTCTAACGGCGCGAGCCAGGCGATCATGGACACGCGCGCGCTGGGCGCGGCCCTTGTCGAGCATGGGCTGGGAGAGGCGGCGCTTGCCGCCTACGATGCGAAGTTCTGCGGGCCGGTGTCGCAGCTCGTGCTGCGCAACCGCGGCGCCGGGCCGTTCGGCCTGCTCAACCTGGTCGACGAGCGCTGCGGCGGCACGTTCGACGACATCGACGCGGTGATTCCGGCCGCGGAGCGGTCGGCCTTCATGGCGGGCTACAAGGCGGCGGCCGGCTTTGCCATCGACACGCTCAACGCGGCGGCGCCCACCATCGCGACGGGCGCGAAGGTCAGTAGGTGATGCTGCTCAGCGCCATGTAGACGACGATCGCGGCGAGGCCGCCGACCATCGCCACGAGCAGCAGTACCGAGGGTTCCGCCCTCAGTCGGTCGATATACCTCATCGCGGTCATGCCTCCTCCGGCGTCCGGTCAGATGATCCGGTTGTCTTCGGCCGTCTGGCGGTCGCGCCGCTTCGTGCCGTCCGTGTCGGACTTCTTGTGCTGGTCGACGGCGGCCTTGCGGATGCGGTCGAACCGGTTGCCCTCGGCCTCGGCCGGCTTGGTCTCAGGCTCGGGCTTCTTGCTGTAGACGATCATGGCGTGTTCCTTGGTGGGTGGGGGGAAGCCCGCCGGGGAATGGCACATCACCTTCCGCGCGCCGGGTGACGACGCGGTCGTGGAAGTGGAGCGGATTTCATCGGGTTCTTTCCGCGGCCGGCACAGGGGACGACTGCCACACGACAATAGTCCCTTTGCCAATCGAATGATAGGAGTGCTGGAAATAAATCCCGGGGGCGGAAATATTCATTAGAAAAACGGGTGGGCCGACGCTCGATAAATATTTTCCAGAAGCCAGAAATAACCGGGCCCGGAATTCCCACCGGCGATATTAACGTCCCGGCAATCGAAATAAAACACTCCCGCCATCTTGTTCAAAACTCGATTGAGGCGCATATAAGTGTCTCGTTGATTTGGCCGACTTGGCTTTCGCGGTGTCAGAGACCCGCCATTCACCACCGAATTTTCGACCGCGACCGTCTTGCGCCTTTCCGGCGCGGCAGGCCGCACCGTTCGAACCATGGAACGAGCGCCGAGGTTGACCACGGATGTACTGGCAGCCCGGCAATCGGTCCGGTTCGGATGGGACCGTTGCAGGCGCCGCCGTCGCGAACGCCTGCGGAAAGCACGAAGCATGACCATCCGCACCACGCAGACGACCGTCCATTTCTCCTCGCCCTTCCTGCTGCAGGGGCTCGACGCCGCGCAGCCCGCCGGCGACTACCGCGTCGACCATGACGAGGAACTCGTCGAGGGCCTCTCCCGGCTCGCCTGGCGGCAGGTCGGCGCCTTCATTCACCTGCCGCGGATCGGCATGCCCGCGGCGACGCACCAGATGGTGCCGATCAACTCCGCCGACCTCCAATCCGCGCTCGAAAGGGACCTTGCATCATGATGAAGGAAACAGGCGCCTCCCGCTCCGCGGTCCGTCCGCTCCGGCGCGAGGCCGCGACCCACCTCTTTGCCGTCGGGCAGACCGTCCGGCTGAAGGGCGGCTTCGGCCTCTTGTCGCAGACCGCCGGCGTGTACCAGATCACCGCGAGGCTCCCGCCGCGGGGCAACTCCCCGCAATACCGCATCCGCAGCGACGACGAACGTCACGAGCGGGTGGCGACGCAGGACAGCCTCGAAACCGTATCGCAGTCGTCCGCTCCGGACGGCGCAGCTCTCCTCGAAAGGACGTTCGGCCATGGCCAAGGGACAGAAACGCAGCTCGCGCGAGATCAGGAAGCCGAAGCAGGACAAGGCTCCGCCCAAGCCTGAGAGCACGTTCGGAAGCCAGATCAAGCTGGCCACCAGCCCGACCGCGACGCGCGCCAAGAGCAAGACGTGAGCGCCATGAGCCTCGCCTTTCCCAACCCGAGCCGCAGCTTCGACGAGGTGCGCAACGCCGTGCGCTTCATCGGCCATGACGGCATGTTCGAGGTGCCGTTCTTCGTCGAGGCCGACGCGCTGTCCGGACGCGCCGCTTCGACGTTGTCGGAGGCCGAGTATCTTTCGGCGTTCGACAAGGCGCGCGGCTCTATCCACGAGGTCGCGCGTGAAGCATACTCGCACGGCCGGCGCACCTCCTACACGCTCACCTCCGCCGATTTCCGATGAGGCTTGGATGCTGATCCGATACGGCTACGACATCACGCTCACCTTCCCCCAGCCTACCGCTCTCGTCTGTCTCATGTCGGTCCACGAAGACCGCGCCGCCGATATCCGGGTTCCGGAGGAGACCTTCACCAATCCGCAAGTGCCGGTCTCGACCTATCGCGACCTGTTCGGCAACCGCTGCCGCAGGCTCGTCGCGCCGGCCGGCGACCTGACGATGTGGGGCGACGCGACGATCGAGGACGACGGACTGCCCGACCGCATCCTGCCCGAGGCCCGCGAAATGCCGGTGCCGGATCTGCCGGACGACACTCTCGTCTACCTGATGGGCAGCCGCTACTGCGAGACCGACCGCCTGTCGCAGACCGCCTGGGACCTGTTCGGCAATGTGGCGCCGGGCTGGGGCCGCGTGCAGGCGGTGTGCGATTTCGTCAACGGCCACATCCGTTTCGACTACATGCAGGCGCGCTCGACGCGCACCGCCTACGAGGCGTGGCAGGAGCGGATCGGCGTCTGCCGCGACTTCGCGCATCTGGCCGTCGCCTTCTGCCGCTGCCTCAACATCCCGGCGCGCTACGTCAACGGCCATCTCGGCGATATCGGCGTGCCGGTGGTCGACCCGATGGATTTCAGCGCCTGGATGGAGGTCTATCTCGACGGCGCCTGGCACACGTTCGACCCGCGCAACAACAAGCCGCGCATCGGCCGCATCGTCGTCGCCCGCGGCCGCGACGCCGCCGACATCCCGCTGATCAACTCCTTCGGCCCGCATGTGCTGAAGTCGTTCCGGGTGTGGACGTATGAGGTTCCGGCACTCGGGTGAGGAGACGTCGGCGGGACGGGGCGACCTGACGTCTACGCGTCTTTGCGGGTGAACGTCACATGCGTGACACCGCTGGGGGAGGACGTGGCTTCGACCACGTAGTCCTTTTCCACACCTTCCATCCCATCCCACAGGCGCACGCCTCGGCCGAGCAGGATCGGAACCACCGCGACGTGCATGTGGTCGACGAGCCCGGCGGCAAGGAAGTCGTGGACGACCGTAGGACCTCCGCCGATGCGCACGTCCTGGCCGCCCGCGGCTTGGCGGGCGGCCTCGAGCGCCTCGGCAGGAGGCGCATCGATGAAGTGGAACGTCGTGCCGCCCTCCATCTCGACCGGCGCGCGCGGATGATGGGTGAGGACGAAGACCGGTGTGTGGAATGGCGGGTTGGATCCCCACCAGCCTTTCCAGTCCGGGTCCTCGTGCCATCCGGGCGGACCGAACTTGCCGGCACCCATGATCTCGGCGCTGATGCCGGGCTCGAAAAGCCGCAGGAAGGCGTCGTCGATGCCTCCTGATCCGCCGGGTTTGCCGGTCCTCTGGTGCCACCACCGGGTCTCGAACATCCATTCGTGCAGCCGCTCGCCGGCGTGACCAAAGGGTTCTTCGCGGCTGAGGCCCTCGCCGGTGGCGAAGCCGTCGAGCGAGATCGAGAAATGCTGGACGCGGCAGAGTGACATGGCTGGGGCTCCTTTCCTTCCGCTGGTCGGAACTGCGCAGACGGGCTCCGTCATCGGTCCGTTGCCTGCCTCGGATATTCGAGCTGCATGGCCACGATATTACCGGTGCGGTTTCCATAGCGCGCCGCGATTGCGTCCAGCGCGTGGTCGAGTGCATCGGCAGGCGGCTGATCGGAGAAGGTCGAGACGCGCCGGTCTTCCGGCCAGTCCGCGCCTGATTGGTCGGGGACAATGCGCACGCCGTTCCGGCTCTCCACCGCGCCCGTCGAGGCGGCGTAGGTGGTCGCATTCGACAGATAGGTTCGCGACCACGCATCGGCGACCAGGGCCAGCGACACCTCGTCCATGCCCGGCTCGAGACGGATGCCGAACTCTTCCCGGTTCCAGACGGCGAAGCGGTTGGCGAGAACGGTCGTCGCAAACGGGCGCGTGATCTTGAACGCGCCGCTCGCGTGGCGCGCGTCCCACCGTTCGACGCCGAGGTCTCGCGCGACCGCCTCCGCCTTGGCGCGACCGGCGATCGCCTCGATCAGCGTCAGCATCATCGGCATGGAGGCGCTGATGCCGGTCGTCGTCGCCACGCCCCCATCCACGACCATCCGCCGGTCGGCGATGTATCGGACCGTCGGGCTGCGCTGCAGCAGCTCTCCGAGATAGTACCAATGTGTCGTCGCGCGCTTGCCGTCGAGCAGGCCGGCGGCGCCGACCACCTTGGCGCCGGCGCAGACACTGACGATCGTTGCACCTTTCTCCGCCTGGCTCCTGATCCAGGCGATCGCCGCCGGATCGTCGTCACGGCTCATGGCGGGCACGATCACGTAGTCCGCTCCCGCCGGATGTGCGGCGTCGAACGCCGCAATGGTCGCGTCGGGCTCGACCTTGAGCGCGGGGTAGAGTTGCACGGGACCCTCGTTCGTCGCCAGCATCATCACGTCGGCCACATCGGCGCGGCGCAGGATACCGGTCGGCATCAGGTAGTCGGTCGTTTCGGTGGCGTCGTTGATGCCGATGACGGCGACCAGCGGTCGCTCGCGCCTTGGCTTCAGCGAAGCAAGCATGGCGTCGGCCTCCTGCTGCGGCACCAGCGGCGCCTCTGCCGCGGCTGTTCCTGCGGGGAGGGTCAGCAGCCAGCCGCCAAATCCGGCCAGGGACAGGATGACGAGAGCGACTCCGCCCCAGATGAAGAAGGATTTCGACATGATCGTCTCCAAACCGAGGACCCGAATCCGGGGGAACGCCCGCGCCTGCCGGACGCTCCATCGAGGATGAAACCTAGCATCGGGATCATCTGGCAGAAATGACATAGACATGGTAATTTCTGCCAATGCATCACGTCGCCTTCATCGTCTATCCGGGGTTCGAACTGCTCGACGTCTCGGGGCCGGCATCGGTCTTCAACGGCGCCAATCGCGCGCTCCGCCAGCGCGGAAAGCCCGACTTCTACAAGGTCGTGCTCGCATCGGCCCGGGGCGGCGGCATGGAGAGCAGCAGCGGCATTGCGCTCGATACGCGACCGATCAGCGATCTTCGATCCGCAGAAGCCCAGACGGTGCTGGTCGCGGGCGCCGAGCGTGAGCATCTCCTGCCGGCGGTGGCTGACCCGGCTTTGCGCTCGGCTCTCCCGAACCTCGCTGGGAAGGCGGAGCGCTTCGGCTCGGTCTGCACCGGCGGCTTCGTGCTGGCGGCGTTCGGTCTGCTCGACGGCTGCCGCGTCGCGACGCATTGGGATTCCAGCGAGCCTTTCAGGGAGACCTTTCCCAAGGTCACGGTCGATCCGGACGCGCTCTACGTGATCGACGGCCGCCTGTGGACTTCGGCCGGCGTGACCACCGGCATCGACATGGCGCTGGCGATGATCGCGCGCGACCTCGATCCTTCGATCGCCGGCGAAGTCGCCAAGCGGCTGGTGCTCTATGCACGGCGGCCCGGCTACCAGTCCCAGTTCAGTCCCGTCCTCAAGGCACAGGTAAAGGCCGGCAGTCCGTTTGCCGACCTCATCGGGTGGATGCAGTCAAACCTCGACGCACCTCTGGACGTGCCGTCTCTCGCCGCCCGCGCCGGCCTTACCGAGCGCACTTTTCATCGCAGATTCGTTGCGGCGACCGGCCAGACGCCGGCCCGCTTCGTCGAAACCGCACGGCTCGACGCCGCGCGCATGCTTCTGTCGCGGGGGCTGTCGCTGAAATCGGTCGGCGCGCAGGTGGGCCTTTTTCCACCCGCGCGCCTTGCGGAGGCCTTCGAGCGCCGCTTCGGCATCGCGCCGCGCCTGTTCCGCGACATGCATCCCGAACTGTGAGATTTGATCGATCGGGGGAACCGAATGCCGTCATTTCTCATTTGCCGCTCAGGTGAGCGAGAGGATCGAGGGATGAAATCGTTTCTGGCATTCGTTGGCGGGTTCGTTCTGTCGCTGGCGATCTTCTTCAGCGGGATCGTCATGGCGATCACCTATTTCCATGCCGAGCCGGTGAAGATCCAGCAAGTCGGCCGTGACGTCGCGCATCTGTGGACCGCCGAGCCGCAGAAAGTCGAACCCGCCGCACAGGCGTTCGAGCGCATCGCCGTCGACAGCGGACAGCCCGAAGCGAAACAGCCCCGTGCGGTCCCGCAGGGTGGAGCAGTGACCGCGGCAGCGGCTGCTCCCTCCAGCGCCGAGGTGGATGCGGCCGAGGTGGATACGATGACAACCGCGGCCCTGGCGTCCGGAAGCGACCCGGCCCTGCGCTCGCCGGAGATGGAGGCCATGGCGGCCGCCCATGCCGACTGGTGCGCCAGCCGCTACCGCTCCTATCGGCCTCGCGACGACAGCTATACGCCTTACAGCGGCGGCCGCCGCCGTTGCATCTCGCCGTATTCGGAGGCGTCGCAGGGCATCGCGGCGACGCCGGTGTCGGCGGAGCCCGAGGCCGACGGTTACGTTCATGCAGAGGACGAGGCGTCTACCGCCTATGTCGAATACGCTTCAGACGACATGCAACTCGACGGCGACCATATCGATTATTGCTTCAGCCGTTACCGGTCTTACCGGCCCGAGGACAATACGTATCAGCCCTTCGGGGGAGGACCGCGCCGGCAGTGTGAGTGACGATAGGCGCACGGGAGCCTCCGAGTTCGCGCCTTTCATCACTGTTGCCATCGCCTGCCGCTGTGGCCTCAACATTTCCGCGCACCGGTCAACGGCGATCTCCGAGACACCGCTGTGGCCGCTGTGGTGCCGCCTGGAAGCCGCAACGCGCCACTGAGCCCGCCGCGACCGCTTGACCTGTGTCAACGATGCACTCGCATGGTTCGGTAGGGTCGTCTGCGCGGTCCTTGGTCGAGGCTTCGCTCCATTGTCAGAACGGGCCGCGATGCGGATAGTCATCCTGTCGGACATTCACGCCAACCGCGAAGCCTTCGACGCGGTGCTGGGCGCCGCGCATACGCTCTCGGCCGACGAAACCGTCCTGCTCGGCGACCTCGTCGGCTATGGGCCGGATCCGGAATACGTCACCGAGCGATGCGCCCGGATGGTCGAGGATGGGGCGCTGTGCGTCCTCGGCAATCACGACCAGGCCGTCGTGCACAATCGCCGCGACATGTCTGAAAACGCCCGCGAAGCGGTGCGCTGGACACGGCAACGCCTGTCGGACGCGCATGTCGCCTTCCTCGGCAGCCTGCCGTTTTCGGTAACGTCTGGAGATCGGCTCTATGTCCATGCCAGCGCTGACCAGCCGGCAAAGTGGCGATATGTGCGCGACACCGACGCAGCGGCGGCCAGTCTCGCGGCGAGCGATGCATCGATGATCGTCTGTGGCCACACCCACGTCCCGGCTCTCTATTATCAACTGCCCGGCCGGCGTCCGGTCCGCTTCACCCCCATCGACAACGTGCCGGCGCCGCTATCGCCGTTGCGCCGCCATCTGCTGGTCTGTGGCGCCGTTGGGCAGCCGCGGGATGGCAATCCGGCCGCCTGTCTCGGCCTGATCGACACGGACAAGCGAATCGCCACCATGCTGCGCGTCCCATACGACTACGACGAGACGGCGCGAAAGATCGTCGCGAGCGGGCTGCCACCTTGGCTCGGCATGCGTCTGAAGATCGGGCGATAGAAGGCAAGGAGCGAGGTATCAGGCGAATGAACCAGCAATCCGGATCCGATCTCAAGCCCGGCGACCTGCTCGACGGCATCGAACTGCTCGAGCGCCGGCCCGGTGCCAGCATGGCGGCACTGTGGAACGCGCGCAGCCCGGCGCACGACTTTCCGCTGATCGTCAAGATCCCGTTCGTCGAACCTGGACAGGACGTGTCGATGCTGGTGAGTTTCGAGGTGGAGGAACTGATCGCCAAGCGGCTGTCGGGTCCGCACGTGCCGCGGTTCGTGGCGTCGGGAGACATCGACAGGATTCCCTATCTCGCGATGGAACTCGTAAGCGGGCGGGGTCTTGCCGAAGTGGCGGCGGGCGCGCCGCTGCCGGCCGCCGAGGTTGGCGACATCGGCGCGCAGGTCGCCGCGGCCCTGATTTCGCTCCATCGGCAGAAGGTTGCCCATCTCGACCTGAAACCTGAGAACGTGATCCTGTCGCCTAGGGGCGCCGTGCTGATTGACTTCGGGCTGGCGCGACATGCCGAATTGCCCGACCTGCTCGGCGAGGAGAGTTCGCTGCCGATGGGCACGGCCGCCTACATGGCGCCCGAACAGGTGCTCGGCGACCGCACCGACACCGCAAGCGACATCTTCGCGCTCGGCTGCATTCTCTACCAGCTCGCGACCGGGATCGAGCCTTTCGGCCGGCCGCAGACCTTCGCCGGGATGAAGCGCCGACTCTATCATCCGCCCCGGCGTCCGCGCGACATCGTTGGTACGATTCCGCGGTGGCTCGAGGCGGTCATCCTGCGGTGTATGGAGGTCGACCGGGCCAAGCGCTACGCCGATCCCGCGCACGTTCTGTCCGACCTGCAACATCCCGAACAGGTTCCCCTGCGGGAGAACGAGAAGGCGCACCGCGGCCTACTCGCGGCGATGCGCGATCTGTTTCGCAAGCCGGACGACAAGTCCCTGGTCGGCAATCCGGTCGTGCGCCGGAACGGACCGTCGACGATCCTCGCGGCCGTCGATCTCTCCAGCGACGACGACCCGCTCATTCCTGAGGTGCTTGCCGAGACGGCGCGGCTGATCGCGACGCGGGGGGATTCCCGGCTCGCATGCGTCACGGTGTTGAAGACCGAGATCCTCGGCAACACGCCCGAGAGCGACGAGAGCGGCGCGTCGATCTATCTCAAGAGACTGGTGGCGCTGAAAGACTGGGCGAAGTCGCTCCACCTGCCAGACACGCGCATCAGCTTTCACGTGCTGGAGGCAGTGGCGCCCGCGGATGCGATCCTGAACTACGCACGGCACAACGACGTGAGCCACATCGTGGTCGGTGCCAGGGCGTCGTCGGCATTGCGCCGTCACCTCGGCAGCGTATCGACCAAAATCGTGGCCGAAGCGTTGTGCTCGGTCTCGGTGGTCAGGATCAAGGCGGTTGAGGAACCGGCGCACGACTAGGCTCAGGACCTATTAATTTGGTTTGAGATGTGATTCACGGCTTCCGACAGGAGGCCTGTGATGGGTGATTTGTTTCTGCTGAGCGAGCGCCAGATGGCGCGGATATCGCCCTTCTTCCCGCTGTCGCACGGGGT